>CAVRCR010000035.1:0-94712 GCA_963719615.1 uncultured Acidobacteriaceae bacterium
TTTGAAGCAGGAATGGGGGAGCACTCCGCAGGTCGCTCTTATCCAGAATTCCCTGATCGGCGAGACGATCGAGACTGATGAGCAGCGGATTTCCGGCGCTGGCCGATAAGCATTGAAAAGGCGAATCGGCGTACCCCGTCGGATTCAGAGGCAGGACCTGCCAAAGCTTTTGTCCGGCGGACTGGAGAAAGTCGATAAAGCGATACGCCTCGGGCCCGAAATCACCCACCCCGTGGGGACCGGGCAGGGACGTGGGATGGAGCAGGACCCCGCTGGAACGGGGAAAATTCATGCGAGAACCATAAACAGTTCTCTTGCCCGACGCAAGGGCGACCGGCGGCTCGTCATGACTAATGGACTTTGCGGTAGATCCGGAAGTCCCAGGCCTTCAGGACAAGGGTCGGGAGCGAAATCTTCTTGCCACCGGCATCGTCGCGACCCGGAGTCTCGTCCACGTATTCCCCCGCCGGAGCATCAGCCACTCCGGCATAAGGCTGGTTCGAGACGTTGATCGCGACGAAATATTCTTCTCCAGCTCCATGGCGGAAGAAAGTCAGGACGCGATCGGGCGCGCCGTTTCCGACCCACTCGGTTTCGCCCTGCTGCAGTGCCGGATGGGCGCGGCGGGTCGCGATGAGCTGCTTATAGAACGGCAGGAAGTTCGACCGTCGCTCGGAGATCTGCCAGAAGACCGGCAGCTTCTCGAACAAGGCGGGGGCGCCAGATTCGGTCGTGTCGCCTACTTCCATCCCGCTGTAGAGCATGGGGACGCCATCCATAGTAAAGACCAGGGCGGAGGCAGCCAGTGCGCCGCGCTCGCCGAAGCGGGCAATGGCGCGCTTTTCGTCGTGGTTGTCGGAGAAGCGCATCTCAAGAGCGCCCTTGGGATAGCGCTCGTGCTCGGTTCGCCAGTTGAAGATGATGGCCTGCGCCGCCGCGCCGTTCTCGAGCACGTCGGTGATGGTGCTGTGAAACGGCCACGCGTAGTCGAGGTCAAACGCTTTCGTCAGCAGCTCCGGCTTGTTGGCTTCAGCGATCATGATGATGTCGGGCTTGATCTTGGTTAGTTCGGCGCGGGCGTTTTCCCAGAAGTCGGTGGGTACTTCTCCCGCCACGTCGCAGCGAAAACCGTCGAGGTCGAACTCTTTCAGCCAGTACTTCAGCATATCGGTCATGTAAGTGCGAAGCTGAGGATGTCTGTAGTCGAGCCCGGCGACGTCGGACCAGTCCGGGTTGGGCGGAATGATGTTTCCCTGAATGTCCTTCTTGTAGAACTCGGGATGCTTCATGAGGACGCTATCCCAGGCGGTGTGGTTGGCCACGATGTCGATGATGATCTTCAGCCCGCGTTTGTGCGTTTCGTTAACCAGATGTTTTAAATCGTCCTTCGTGCCATAGGACGGATTGATCGCATAGTAATCCTGCACCGCGTAGGCGCTGCCGATGCTGCCTTTCTTCTTCGCCTGTCCGACGGGATGAATGGGCATGATCCATAAAATGGTGACGCCGAGGTCATTAAGGTAATCGAGGCGCTGCTCGACGCCGCGGAAGTCTCCGGCCGCGGAGAACGTGCGGGGGTTCACTTCATAGATGACACCTGACTTGATCCAGTCGGCGGGCGGGTGTGCCGCGGGTTGCTCGGCAAAGGCGGAGAGCAGGAAAGTAAAACTCACGACAACAACGCAAAAAAGACGGCCGATCTTCATCACGAGGCCTTCCTGGCAGAGCGCCAATGGCAAAGCGGCGATTCGAAAACCAGAGCGCTATGCTCGCCACCGCCCAAAGGAGTCTATACTTTTCCACGACTCTCATGACAAGCAAGTGGAACGCTTCATCTGCAGCCTCGGCTGTGGCTGATGGGATCGCAAGCCGCTTCTCGGCAATTCCTGAGGTCGAGGCCGTAGTCCTGGCCGGATCACGACTGTCGCAGTACGCGGACGATCATTCCGATGTCGATTTGTATGTGTACGCGAGCGGGATTGTTCCTACGTCGTTGCGGGCCGAGATTGCCCGCGGCGCACAACGTTCCGAAATCGGCAACTCGTTCTGGGAACCAGGGGATGAGTGGATCGACGGCGAAACCGGGATTGGTGTCGACGTAATGTTTCGCACGACACGATGGATCGAAGATCAACTGGATCGCGTTCTGCAGTGGCACGAAGCGTCGGTGGGGTATTCGACCTGTTTCTGGTACAACGTCAGGAATTCGCGGGCGCTGTTTGACCGAGCGGGGTGGTTCAAGGCGCTTCAGGAAAGAGCGGGCCAGCCTTATCCCGAACAGTTGAAGCGGGCGATCGTCGCGAAAAATCATCCGATCCTTCGCAATACCATGTCATCCTACCTGCACCAGATCGAACTGGCGCTCGCGCGGTATGACCCAATCAGCGTGAATCACCGCACGGCGGCCATGCTGGCGAGCTACTTCGACATTGTTTTTGCAGTGAACGGCCAGTCCCATCCGGGAGAGAAGCGTCTGCTGCAATTCGCCCAAGCCTTGTGCGCCAAGTTGCCAACGGAGATGGACGAGCGTGTGAGAGCCGTTTTGTTGGCGCTGCCTTGTGGTCCTGTACCGGGGCTGGCGAACACAATGCTAGATGGGTTGGATGACCTGTTGCGCGGCGCAGGATTTCTTTAGTTCGCCGCGCGATACGACTTCTTATGAGGAGAGAACTATGAGCGATTCTTCGCGACAAATCGATCGCCGCACCTTCCTGAGCGGATCCGCAGCGGCGCTGGCAAGTGGCGCGATCCTGCCCCGCACGGCGCTTTCCTACGGGAACATTATTGGCGCCAACGACCGGATCTCGCTGGGACACGTCGGCATCGGAAGCCGTGGTGGCGACCTCGATCTGATCGTGTCGAAGCTGAAGTCCACCCACAACGTGGAGATGACCTTGGTCTGCGACTTGTGGAAGGGAAACCGCGAGAAGGCTGTCGCCACCAATACCGGCTACTACGGCCGGGCGCCGCGCGCCGTCCAGCATGTCGAAGACTTGCTGGCGATGAAGGATGTCGATGGCGTGCTGATCTCCACCCCGGAGCATTCGCACTCACCGATTCTGAAGATGGCGGCGGAGGCTGGCAAGGATGCCTATGTCGAGAAGCCGATGGGAAACGTGATTGCCGAAGCGAAGTCGGCGCGCGATGCCGTGCTGCAAGCCAAGACTGTCGTCCAGGTCGGCACGCAGCATCGCAGTGAACCTTACCCGCGCGCGGCGCAAGAGGTCGTTCGGAGCGGCGCCCTGGGGGACATCAGCAAAATTGAAATTGTGTGGAACTACCACGGTCCGCGCTGGCGCGGGCGTGAACAAGTCAAACAGATCCGCGAGCAAGACACAGATTGGAGCAAGTGGTTGCTGACCAAGCCCGCACGTCCCTTCGATCCGCAGCTGTATTTCGAGTTTCGCTTGTACAAAGAATTTTCCAGCGGAATTCCGGATCAGTGGATGAGCCACGCCATAGACCTGGTGCACTGGTTCATGAACGAGAACCATCCACAATCGGTGGTTTCGCACGGCGGAGTCCTGGCCTGGCATGACGGCCGCGAGAACGCAGATACGTTTCAGGCTTTGCTGGAGTATCCGAAGGGCTTTCTGGTGAGTTATTCGACCAGCTTCGGCAACGATGCGCCCAGTTTCACGCGCTACATGGGCAAGAACGCAACGCTGATCAACATCGGTGGCGAAGGTAGCCCGCGGTATCAATTGATTGAAGAGAAGGGCACGCACGAAGACGATGCCGACATTGACCAGAAGCGAGAATCGAAGTTCATCTTCTTGCCCGGTGAGAACAAGCTCCCGCCCATGGGAATTGATGATTTAAGTCTCGAACACATGACGAACTGGTTTGATTGCATGCGAACGCGCACCCAGCCAGCGTCGACCGTGCACGATGGATTCGCTCACTCCGTGGCCTGCACAATGGCGGCGCAGTCTTACTGGTCGGGAAGGAAGGTCTATTGGGATTCGGTGACGGAGACGATCGTGGAGCGTTTGCCGGCCGAGGGGTCAACGACGTGACTCGGATTTTTGACAGCGTTTAGCGGAGATGCTTTCAGAATCTTGTAATCCTGGTACTCAATAGAAAGGATTGCTGTGCCGCCCAGACGGATCACGCTTTGCGTGCGGTTCTCGGCGGGAAGCCAAAAATCATCGACCTTGACATACCGGTGGGCGATTTCCGTCTTCTTGATCCAAAACGACGGATTCTTGCCGGGCTCTCCCTCAATGCGAGTCACGGCGAAATCCTTCGCATCGACCCAAATCTTTCCGCGGTAGAGGAACTTGTTCTTGGACTTCGGCAACAGGTTGAGGACGTACCGGCCGCCTTCGGGAGTGTTCTCGAACCCGGCGAATCCAAACTCGTAATTCTCGCTGCTCAATCTGGTCTCGCGTTGATTGTCTCCTTTGGCAGCTTCCTGCTCGCCTTCCAGCAGTTTCTTGAAAATGTGATCAATGATGAACTTGGAACCAGTCTGCGAGACTACGGTGAATTCCTTGGAATTGGGAGCGCGGTAGTTGACCTTGACCACCATTTCCGCTTCGCGATTACTGGGGAAGCCGCGATATTCCATGCGATACACGCGCTTGCCCTCGAACTGTCCGAGCGCCGCGGTTCGTGCGGCGTTTCTCTCCTCGAGATTCTTGACGATCTGGTCCAAGGGCAGAGAATTTTGGACGGCAGGTTCTGCAGCCTGCTGGCCCGCAGCCACCCACGAGGCGAGAACAGCGCCAACGACAACACTCAATGTGCTTATGTTCCGACGCCTCGAGTCTCTCATGGGGTTCCGTCTCTTTCCTGAAACGTTATGACCAAGTGAAGCCCTGGAGGTGGATCTGCATGCGCTTCCCACGGCCCCCTGTCCGATCACTGCACGGGGCTTTGAGGCTGCCCCTGATGCGCGCGGCCGCGCGGGTTGCAAAAAGAGGTTCCCATCGGATCGAAGACTCACTGCTCCTGCGGTCGCTGCACCGGCCCCGGGATTGGTGGTTGTCCCGGTTGTTGCTGCTGTTGCTGCATCTGCAGCTGGCGCTGCTGCATTTCCTGAAGTAGTTGTTGCGGCGTCTTTATGCCCGGCTGGTCGGGCGGTGCAACCGGCTGCTCCGCTTCGGCGGCGGATTGATCGGCGTTGTCGTCGACAGGTTGCTCTTCGGCCGCATCCGCGTCACTCTGGTCAGCTGCCATTTCCTGCTGGTCGGGCGGTTGCGCCTCAGCCATGGCGGCGGCTGGCTGCTGTCCGGCCAGCTGGCGATTCGCACCGGCGTTATCCGGTCCCGATTTAGCTACCAACACCACTTTGGTTAGCACGTGTGCTTCATCCGGAGAACCCAGCAAAACGTAGTTGAATCGCGAACCATTCAACAGTTCCGCCATGACCTCTGCAGCCGGCGCCGGTCCCAAATGCGTCACCACCCGTTCCTTGGCGTCGGGGACTTCAATCTCCGCCCCAGTCTGTTTGCGCACTGCCCGCAGAATGTCCCCCAAAGTGGAGTTGGGCGCAATGATCGTCAGCTGACCATTCTGATAACTTACCTGCGGAGCCACAGGGGCCATCAGGTCCAGCGGCACCTGCTGGATGGGTCCCGTGGGCCCAGAGGGCAAGGGTGGAAGTGGCGGCTTTTTTACCTTTTTTTGAGCACGCGCAGCGCTGGCGGAACTCAAGCTCCCCAAGCAAAGGACAATGATCCCGGCGAACTTCACGATTCTCATTCCGGCGATCATTTCCATCCTCCAGGGGGCACTAGGCGGCAGCGCGAAACAACAATTGCCTAAATTCTAACACCGCGGCGGCACGGGATAGCAGAACCGCACACCATCAGTAATACGAACGTTTCAGAGTTCGCCCCTTGCTTACTTTTTTGCGCCATTGCGGAACAAAAAACTATCCGTAAGAGTCGGTATGGTTCGTCGTCTTCAACTGGCGTAAAATCGCATCTGCCTAGTGAGGCGCAGGCGTAAACTTGAGGCACACAGTTTCCAACCTCATGAAAGTAAAGGCGAAACAGACGACGCAGCCCCGGCTTGGATTTTGGATCGCGCTAGCGCTTTGGGCTGGCGCGACTGCGAGCACATCCGCGCAGAGTTGCCAGACCTCCGGCGATCTCGACGACGCCACGCGGAGCGCCATCACGGCGGGGGGTCAACGCTACTTCGACATGGCCGCCAAAGGCGACTCGGCGTCTTTGAGGCAAAACGCTATTGCCAGCCTTGCGTCCGATTTCTCCAGCATCGAGGCTACGGTCAAGGACCATCAGCCGGATCTAGCCGGTGCGCAGGCCACGCTAAAATCGGCGTTTCTGCTTCAGGCCGAGGGCCCCGCCCCGCTTCCTCACGCTGAGTTCTATTGTGGAGTATTCGGGAAAAGTGGCCAGACCGCGAACAGTGCAGTTTTCTATCTCGACAATCTCCCGCCCGGCAAGTATGGGGTCGTTATTTTCGATGCCACTTCGTCCAAGGGGCAAGCCAGTTTCTCGCTGATCCTGCAACAGACGGGCACCGACTGGAAACTCGGCGGGCTGTACATCAAGTCCACTCAGGTGTCCGGACACGACAGCAACTGGTTCATCGCCCGCGCCCGCGACTACAAAGCGAAAGGCCAGTTGCACAATGCCTGGTTTTTCTACCTTGAGGCCCGGAGCCTGGTTTCTCCCCTGCCCTTCATGAGCACTTCCGCCACAGATAAGCTCTACGACGAATCCCAGAGCGCTCAACCCGCCGACGTTCCCACGAACGGAAAGACAGTGGACCTCACGGCCGCTGCGGTCACTTACAAACTCACTGCGATTTTTCCCGAGGCGGTGGGCAATGAGGTGGACTTGATTGTGAAGTATCAAACCGCCGATGCTTCCAATACCAATCAGGCCTATCAGACGAATGTTGCCGTTATGAAGGCACTGGTCCTGAAGTACCCGGAAGTAAGGGATGCTTTTGTCGCGGTGGTGGCCCGCGCCGTCGATCCCGGTGGCCGGGACTACGGTACCTTACTGGCGATGAAAGACATCAAGTAGCCGGAACCACTTCTGAGTTTCGCCCTGGGAAGTTACTTCAAAGACTCCTCCAGCAGACATTCCTTGGGATCTTTATCGTCCCGCAGTCCCAGAAATACTGGAGCGCGCAGCTTCGGCCCGCTGCCCTCGTTGGTCCCGCCTGTCCACTCGGCATACTCAATCTCCGCCACCAACTCCGGCTTCACCCAGAACGTCTTGCGCAATGCCTCGACGTCCCCGTAGAACGGATTCTTTTTCGTCTCCAGCTTTTTCAGCAGCTTCCAAATTTCGGCCAGCAGCTTTTGATCGAATCCGCTCCCCACTTGCCCCACATGAATCAGCCGCTGTTGGTGGTCATAGAGTCCCAGCACCAGAGAGCCGAAATGCGCACGGCTGCCCTCCGGCTCGGTGTAGCCCCCGACCACGCACTCCAGCCGCTGGCGAATCTTGATCTTCAACCACTCCCGGCTGCGGCGTTCTTCGTAAAAGCTCGCGCGCTTCTTGGCCAGAATTCCCTCGAGGCCTTTCTGCCGCGCTATCTCGAACAATGCTTTGCCTTGCGTTTCATAGTGATCGGAGTAGCGCAGCGCATCCCCAGCGATCAGCACCGACGCCAGCTTGCCCTTCCGCTCCTCGAGGGGGACGCGACGCCAGTCATAGCCATCGAGATACAGCAGGTCGAACGCGTAGTAAAGCACCGGCACATCCGCCTTGGCCGCCGCCCGCCGTCCTCCAGGTCGAAACCCGGTCCGCTGCTGCATCAAGCTGAACGACGCGCGCCCCTTTTCATCGAGCGCGACCACTTCGCCGTCTAAAATCACGCTCTTGCCTTTGATGAACTGCGGCAGATCCTTCAACTCGGGATAACGCGGCGTGAGGTCATTCTGATTCCGCGACACCAGCCGCACTTTGCCATTTTCGATGAACGCAATCGCGCGGTACCCATCCCACTTGATTTCGAACAGCCAGTCCGGCCCATCGAACGGTTCGTCGACCGACTCCGCGAGCATAGGATGAATCGCCGTGGGCATCGGTCTTTTCACGGGGCCGATGGTTTTCACAGCCGAACTCGCCGAGACCGCGGAGATAACCTCTTCTTTCTCCTTTGCGGGATTGGATTTCTTCTTGGGCTTCGTATCTTTGAAGTCTCTAGCTGTCTGTTTCTTTTCTCGCGGTTCCTCTGCTCTCTCGGCGGTAGACTTCTTCTTCTCCACTCTCGCGATCGCATCCGCCAGCCAGGCGGCCTTCAACTTCCCTCTGCCAGCAGGACGGCTCTTCCACTCCGCCGATCCCGCATCCCCGGCAATCTCGGCCAGGCTCCGTCCGGTGAGCACCGATTCGTCGATGTCCCCCGCATCGTATCCCTCGACCACATGGTCATCGTGCTTCTTGATCATCAACCACTCGTTGCCCTTGCTCCCCGGGCGCCGGCCCTTCATCTTGACCAGCGCGAAGTCTCCCTGCAGCCGCTTCCCGTTCAGACGAAACTTCAAATCGCCTTTGGCGATCATCGCTGCCGCTTCGGCCTCCGTGCCCGGCGGATATTTCCCGTTCACCGCAACGGGAGAAAGCGGCTGCCACGTTCCCACATCCCACACCATTACCGTCCCAGCGCCGTAGTTGTTCTCCGGAATGTTTCCCTCAAAGTCGTAGTAGGAAACGGGATGGTCCTCCACCTGCATGGCCAGCCGTTTGTCCGCCGGATCGAGCGACGGCCCCTTCGGCACGGCCCACGACTTCAGCACCCCTTCCATCTCCAGCCGGAAGTCGTAATGCAGCCGCGTCGCATCATGCTTCTGCACCACGAAGCGGTTCCCCGGCTTGGTCTCCACTTTTGGAGGAGGCTCCGGCGTTTCCTCAAACCGCCGCTTCCGCTTGTACTCCTCAAGAGCCATACGCCTTCTTTTCGAGCGTCATTCTAGCAAGTCTGGGGGGTTTTGCTGGTGTGGGGACGGGCGCCTTCGCCCGTCCGGTCGAGCAAAGCTAGACTCGTCTTCTTGGGTGCCGCGAAGTCTGCTTGTTAGAGAGCCCAGCTCCCGCAGCGCTGCCCCAGTTTTCCTGTTATAACAAGTTGGCTTCATCCCCCTGAACCTCCATGCAACGTGAATTTCCCGAGCACCCCCTGGTTGGCGTCGGCGCCATCATCATCGAGAATGCGAGCGTGCTGCTGGTCAAGCGCGCCCACCCGCCGATCCAGGGACAGTGGTCTATCCCCGGAGGCGTGTTAGAGGTTGGCGAACTCGTCCGCGAGGCTGCCGTGCGCGAGGCCCGCGAAGAGACCGGACTCATCGTTGAACCAGCCGAACTGCTCGGCGTCTACGACCGCATCCTGCACGACCGTGAACAGCGCGTGCAATATCACTATGTGTTAGTTGATTTCCTTTGCCGCGCGGTTGGAGGGGAACTCTTGGCCGCCAGCGATGCCGTCGAAGTCAGATGGTTCACGCGCGAAGAATTACCAGCGCTGAATCTCGCCGAAGATACGTTCGACGTAATCGGCAAAGGCTTCGCCAAGTGGGATTCCGATAGTACATGCACCGGCCATTGATGTCATCGCAGTCATTGTCAAGATGACCGGGTGTGGCTTGACTGGGAAAACACGTAAAGCTAGCCTTAACTCGTGCCTCAGAGGTGCGCCGTGCATTCTTTACCTGCGTGGTTACTTCTCTTTGCCGTCCCGATGTCTCAGGCCTCCGGAAGTAACGGAATCAAAATGACGATTCGCTACGGTCATGCCGGAAATTTGGGCGAGCATACCGTCTATGTCGCGGGAGATCGGAAACGCATGGAATTCCGGAATTCCGAGGGCGGGAAGAAGGCGGATGGCACACTGCAATTGAGCTATGGCCCAAGACTTGTTGCGATTACCCGGTGCGACTTGGGGCAAATGTTCGAGTTGAACCTTGACGCCTCCGAATATACCTCGGCGCCGTATCCGCCAGGGCCGCTGACCAAGGAGCAGATCGAGGCCCGTGGCTTGCAACTTCCCCCGATAACGTCGGACAAACCGACCCTGCGATTAGAAGTCAGTACGATCGACACAGGCGAGCGCAAAGAAATGTTGGGGCACATCGCGCGACACATCATCACGACACGAAAGCAGATTCCGCTTGAGGGGTCTATGACTGAGCCTCAAGAAAGCGTGACGGATGCGTGGTACGTCGATCTGAACCAGCGATTATCCTGCGATCGCAACTGGGCTGCGGGAAAGACCGCTCATGCCTACACCACCCTCGCAGTCAATGGCAGACACCCAAGAGAGAAGGTTGAACTCATCACTACTGGTGAACCGGAAACCGGCTTCGCTGTGCATTCTGTGATGACTTCGAAAATCACCTATCCGCTGCCAGACGGAACCAGAAAACAGACCGATTCAAGCAGTGAACTGCTGGTGACAGAGTTGGAAGAGGGGCCTCTCGATCCCGGCCTCTTCGAGATTCCTCCGGGATTCAGGCACGTGGACCGCATCGAGCGAAATCTGCGGTCTGCTAGCCAAATGGAGGATCTCTGGCAGCGATTCAAAACTGCGGTCGCGAGCTTCTTTAACCTCTGACGGGCGTTCTAAGAATGCGACTCCGTTCGGTCGGAATCAGCCCCATCCTCCTCCCATTCAGCACCACACGAGCGGCATCGCCACGCCCGCCGATGAAACGGAATGGGAACACTCACTGCCATGCTGAAATAGGCCGCCGGCTCCAGTTCCTGAAATGTGACGTCCAGTGAGTTGCACTTCGGGCACCGTGGCTGCGCATATTCGCCTACGCCCGAAACGTCAAAGTGTTCGGGGATGGGCTGGGCTAGGACCTCATCCGCTTCCGCGGCATCTTCCACGCCCACAAGCAACTTGACCCCGCCCATCAGATTCGACCAAAGCCAATCCATGCGGACAACGTTGTCATCGGTTAAGACCGCGTCGATTCCGGCTGACTCCAGACTCCCCTTGGCCAGCAGAGCTTCGGGCAAGTCCCGGAACTGGCGAATCGCGACCATCTTGCGCAGTTCGAGTTCGCCGTCGGGCGCGGAAGGTGGGGCGGTTGGCGCTGGCGGCGGAGGATCGCCGGGCATGACCGGCACTTGCTTTTTAAAAACGACGGGAGCTGTTTCGATCAGTTTCGTCTGGAGGCCTCTCCGGCCTAACTCAGCTTTCAAAGCCTCCCGCGCGAGTTCGGTGAGTTCGTAGGCCTGTTCCGCGACTTTCTCTAACTCCCCATCCATCTGGCCGGAGTAGAACTCAGCCAGACGCAGTCTCTCTTGCTCCGGATCGATCATCGCCATGGCAGGGAATCATACTCCAGTTCAAAACTCGAGAGATCCGTTCAATCCGTGGCTAGCGCGATCCGAAAGAAAGGCTGCTGGCGTATGAAATGTTTCCTAGGTTGCTTCCACTATGGAGAGGACGAACGCGAGCCCTGAACTGTGGTCAGGCCACGCATGCTTCGCCCGATTTCCGCGGCCTGGGCAATAAGCCAGTCCCGTAAGGGATAAAGAGAAATGAGCAAAACGATCAAACACTTTCTGATTGCACTAGCGGTTGCCATCGTCGCCGGAGCGGCGTTCGGATTTCATGACAACCTGAGCGGTTCTCCATCGCCCACCACCTCTTACTTGCCAGTAGTCTTCGCAGGTTTAACGTTTTTCGCCCTGCAGATGAGGTCCGGCAATCGCAAGGAGGTTCGTGTTGACGATGCCAATCGCCAAGCTTCCCTGAATGCGGTCGCCGCGCCAGGGCAAGCCTTGCTCTACGTCTATCGCGAGGGATTTGTCGGTAAGGTGGTGGGTTGGAATGTGTGCCTTGACGGCAATGCGCTCGCGCAACTCAGGAGTCCCAGATTTACCCACACGACTCTCAGCCCGGGTTCACATACCTTGACTGTAGCTCTGAGCGGCTTTGCCGGGGTGCAGCACAATTCGGGAGAAGCCAGATTCGACGCTCAGCCAGGCGAGGTCATTGTGTTCGCTATCAAAGCGAAGATGGGGGCGCTAAAGAGCACACTCTTTTTCGTTCGCGAGCAGGACACGCCCATCGCATTGCAAAAGCTCGCTAAGGTACCAATGGTGGCTGCTGAACAGACTCCACAGGCAACTGCTGCCTGATTACCTCGGGAAGTGGCCTGGTTCGAAGAGTGCGACCTCGATGTCAGCCGCCGGTCCCAAATTTGTGGATAAAACAGAACGGCCCGCAGGCACGAAGCCTGGGGGCCGCCCGGTGGACTGTTTGGGATTGACCAAGAGGTGGTCACTCTACGTGGCCTCTTCGGCAACTCCGGGTTCCTGACCGACCTGCGTCAGGCGGAATCAATCCTTACTCACCGGTTAGTGTGCGGGCTGTAGCTTCCGGCGCGGCGTGCTATCGTAGCCGCGGCCCTGAAGCCCCGCTTAGAGCAACCCGCTCTAAGTCTCAGCCACCTCACCTGGTCTTTGAACATCCCAACTACTGCCATCAGAACTTGTCATCAGACCACCTCCTTTCCGGTGTATTCGCACATTAGTACGAAATCGCCCTGTGCGTCAACTGGCACGAAAGTGTGTACCGGGTCAGATAACAATTGGTCAGGGTCATTGGGGCTCCTTGTAAAACGGAGTCCAACGCAGGCCGGCTGAGATCGTCCGGTTGTAGTACTCGCGCTGGATAGGAAATTGCTCGGAGCCGTTGTAGAAGCCGAAGACCTCGTTGTTCAGGTTTAGCATGGAGACAATCGCCTGAAGTCCGTGGCTGCGAGGAATCCAGTAGCTCACCTGGGCGTCAACCTGCGTGTGCGGATAAAGGTATGTATCCCCGTCGGCCAACTTGCTGGGAGCCCCGGCGTAAGACCAGATGTACCCGTCGTTATGCGTCAACCCCATCCGTGCCGAGAAGCCTTTCTTGTCGTAGGTCACATCGAAGTTCCAGTTGTTGGGAGCAGTACGCACGAGCGAGGGGTGATCGGTGCGCTCTCCCACGGCATTCGGGAAGCTGGCACGCGAGGTCGTGTAGCTGTAATTCGCTCGCACTCCAATTCCGTTCAACGCACCTGGCAGGAAAGACAAGCGTTGTTGCCATGCTGCCTCAAGGCCAGTGATGTGAGCGCTGGGGCCGTTGGTCAAGGTCGCCTCCGTTGCGGACCCGAAAGGCAGCGTGACGTTATAAATCGGATCAGTAAGGGCTTTGTAGAAAAAGCCGGCCTGAATGATGCCCAGCGGCTTCAAATAGTGCTCGATCAGCACGTCGAAATTCTGGGCGTGGGTTGGTTTGAGGTTGGGATTGCCTCGTGAAAATTCAGGATTCGACGTCGGGTCATCGATAAAGTAGGGCGCAATATCCCCGAAGTTTGGCCTTGCGATGCCCATTCCATAAGACCCGCGCAGGATGGTGTCAGATCCGAATCGGTATTGAGCCTGCACGCTGGGGAATACATTGATGTAGCTGTTGTTCTGGTGAAGCGGGGTAACGGTAATGGGGTCGGTAGTCGTGTCGAGCTTGTTGGCCAGCAATGAATCCTGGGTCGATTCGATGCGCACACCTGCCTGCAGTCTCAGCTTTCCGAAGCTGATCGTATTCATCGCATAGCCGGCCCAGATGCGCTCGCCGATATTGAAACCGTTCTGGAGATTGTTCTGCAAGTCGGGACTGGTTCCGCCACTTTGCACCGCTGCGAGTATCTTGCTGAAACTTGTGACTGGCCCGTAGGTATAGGTTCCAAAATAGTAGTTTTTGTCCGTGTAGTTGCTCAGGAACTGAGTCATGGGCTGGCCACCGGCTGAGTTATAGAATTCGCGGTCGTAACGCTGCGTCTTTTGCGCATCCCAACCCTTAAAACCCACCTCAAAGGAGCTGTAGTGCGAGCCCACCGAGTATTGTTTGTTCAGCGAAATGTCGCCCACTATATCGCGCTCGAAAATACTGTTGTTCTCCGTGAAGCCAAACCCGAGCGAGTATGCAGCCGGATCGTAAAGGTTGACTCCGTTGAGAACCTGGAACTTGGGAGTAAAAGGGTCCTTCGTATCCACTGCGAACGCAACACTGTTATCGTTGGCGCCTGGTCCGTTGAACCCCATGCGCGGAAAGCCCCCGGTATAGTGGGCCTGCGACAGAGCAACCTGGTAAGCGAGCAGCGTGCTTCGGAGAGCGTGCCGGGCCCCAGTCTGAACGCTAAAGATCGTCTGTCCGGGCTTTCGATTCACATCCTGTAAACCGGTACTTCCGCAGCCCTGAGCTTCTCCTGTGGTGGTGATGCCACAAGTATTGTTCGGGTCCGCGGGGCCAGAGACGAAGGCATTGATCCCCGGCGTGTATGCCCACTGCTCACCAAAATCCTTGAACTTGGAATAGAGCCCGCGCAGGTATACCGATGACATCTCTCCAATCTTGTAGTCCGCTTCCCCGCCGAAACCATAGCGTGTGCGATCGTAGAGATACTCCCGCAGGTCCATAGTGTTAGGGACCGAGGGTGGCGGCGATGGGTAAGCCGGCTCGATGTCATTAATGCCCCGGGCGTTGTAGTCATAGCTTCCCCCAAACAGGAGGCCGACTTTCTTGTCTGGACCAAAACGTTGGCCCGCGGTTCCGGCGAACTGGTATTGGTTTCGCCCGCCGCTAATAGGTGTGTAACCGCCCATTCCCAACAAACTGACGTATGGCTGATTGGTGGCGCTCTTCGTCACAAGGTTCACGGATCCACCGATGGCATCGGCGTCCTGATTCGCCGACAAGGTCTTGTTGATCTCAACCATGTCGACCAGGTCGGCGGGAATTACATCGAGCTTGACGTTGCGCACGCCTTCGGGTGAAGGCACGTGAATTCCGTCGATGGTCACGTTGCTAAGCCGTGGTTCCGTGCCACGAATCTGGATGTACTTGCCTTCGCCCTCGTCCCGTTCGAGCGAAACGCTGGGCAACCGTCCTACGGCGTCCGCAATATTCGTGTTGGGCAGGCTGGTGATAACCTCGTTGGGCAAAACCTGGATGATGTTGTCGGCGGTCCGCTCGATGTTGATCGCTTCCACTTCGCCCCGCTCCCGCTCACCACGAACTGTGACCATCTCGCTCTGCTTCCCGACCTGAAGCGTAGCGTCGACGTGTTGTGCCGTTTCGCCTGTGACGTTGACCTGCGTGGAAAATGGCTCAAATCCTACGTACGACACGGTCAAGGTGTACTTGCCCGCAGTAACGTTGTTGATGGTGAATTCGCCGTGGCCGTCCGAGACCGCGGCAATTCCCCCTGGCTCCAATTCAACTCGTGCGCCTTGCAACACACCCTGGCTCGCGTCCATGATGCGACCCGTAATGGTTCCTCGGCGTTCCTGCGCAGACGTTCCGGCAACCCAAAGCACATTGCACAACAGGAAGGACAGAAACACTGAACGCAAAGAGACTCGCATAGTCACCTCCCCGAAAAGGTAACGAACGAATGGCGAATTATACGAGCGCCCGGATCAAAGATCGACGAATACTAAGATTAAAGTTCGTTCAGAATTGGGAGTAGCTCAGGAGATGGAAAATCATGCCACGAATCCCGTAACGCAAGGACCGCAACGCGAGAATCTACGGTAGCCCGAACGCGTACACCGCGCTGCCCGCCGCGATCGCCACATATTCTTTTCCGTCCACCGCGAACGCCATCGGCGGTGCGTAGACTGCTCCGCCCATCTGGAAGTGCCACAACGGCTTGAGCGACGGGGCATCGAAGGCAATGAAGTTTCCTTCTGCATCGCCGCTGAAGACCAGCCCTCCCGCCGTCGATAGCACTCCCGACCATGTCGGCGAGGTGTGCTGAAACTTCTGCTTCACCTCGCCCGTCGCGGGATCAATCGCCTTCAGAAATCCCAGGTAAGGCTCGGCCTCTTCGGAAGGAAAATACGCGCTCCCGTAATAAGCGTGCCCCGCTTCATAAGGCTGGGGTGCTGTGCTGAAGGTGTCGCATTGATCGCGCGCCGTCACGTAAAACAAGGCCGTCTGCGGATCGTAAGTCGGCGCCATGAAATTGGTCGTCCCCAACGCCCCCGGACAGATGGTGCGCCCTTCGAACGTGGGCGCGGCTTGATTGTTCGCCACCGGACGCCCCTCCGCGTCCTTCTTGTCGCTCCAGGTAATCTTCCCGTATGGCGTCGCCGAAATCAGCTTGCCTGTCGTGCGGTCGATCACGTAGAAAAATCCGTTGCGGTCAGCCTGCGCGATGAGATGCTTGCCGCCCGCGTCGAGCATCACGGGAACCTGGGTCGCGTCCCAGTCATGCTCGTCGTGCTTGGTGAACTGGAAATACCAGTTCATTTTGCCGGTGTCGGCATTCAGCGCCAGCAAGGAATTGCTGTACAGATTGTCGCCCGCTCGCCCCTCGCCGCGATTCGATGGAGAAGGATTTCCCGTGGGCCAGAAAACTTGATTCGTCAGCGGATCATATGTTCCGGTGTTCCAGGCCGGCGCGCCGCCCACCTTCCACGAATCGCCTTCCCATGTCTCGTGACCCGGTTCCCCGGGACCGGGCACGGTGTAGAACCGCCATTTGCGGTCGCCCGTATCCGCATCGTAGGCATCAATGAATCCGCGCACGCCATACTCGCCGCCGGACACTCCAATCACAATCAGATTCTTGAGGGCGAGTGGCGCAACGGTGAAACTGTGCCCGATCCGATAGTCGGCCGCGACCACGTCCCACACCACGGCTCCGGTCTTGGCGTCGAGCGCGATCACATGCGCATCGAGCGTTCCCAGAAACACCTTGTCCCCGAGAATCGCCAGTCCACGATTCACGCGCCCACAACATGGACGAATATCCGAAGGCAGCAGCCGCTGATATATCCAAATGGGCCGCCCCGTGCGCGCATCGAGCGCAAACGCACGGTTGTCTTGCGCCGTCGCGTAGAGAATTCCGTCAACAACCAGCGGCGAAGTCTCCAGCTTTCCCGTCGCCGCCGTCTGATACACCCACTTCGGCACCATGGTGCGCACGTTGGTCATGGTGATCTGGTCGAGACCGCTATGCCGCTTCCCGGAATAATCGCCAGAGTAAGTCATCCAGTTCTGCGGCTCATTCGCAGCCTTCACTAGTCGCTCGAATGTAACCTGCGCCTGACTGAAATTCGCGAACAGCGCCACGATCACCCAAGCCACCAGAACCGCTGCCCCAAGTCTGACAGGACCGTGGATGAGCGGCCCCTTCGGCATTCGCCTCAGGGTGGGCTCTTTCAGGGCCGCATTGCGAATTCGGAACAACGCGGTGTTCAGGCCCAGTAGGCCACTGCGGCTAAAGCCCAATTTCGTGTGATGATCGCGACGCGGCGCTAAAGCGCCGCTCTTCCACACTGATTCGTAGCCTGCTGTGTTCAGCCGCCCCATCATTTCACCCCCACGCTGATCAGGTAAGCTACGATGTCTTCCAAAACTTTGTCGCTCAAGACATTAGCGTCGTATTTCGGCATCGCCGACTCCCGGCTCTTGTGAAACGATCGCAGCTTCTCTTTGTTCAGCAGATAAATCCGCTCGTTCGCATCCATAATCTGCACACTGAAGCTGTCTTCGTTCAGCGCGACCCCTTTGATCTGCTTGCCGTCCTCCGTCACCGCCGTCACGCTTTCATACTCCTGCGGAAATTCTTTCGTAGCCTCGGTCAATCCCCAAGCCAGCCGCCGGCTCGGATTCCGCACCGAATCAATGATCGCGTCGCGCGTCCGGGAACCGCCGACAGCCGTCAGATCTGGGCCCAGCCGTCCTCCCTTCCCTGAGACCATGTGGCACAACGAACAGTTTGCGTCGCCATAAAACAAATCCTTGCCATGCGCCGCATTCGCGAGCGCTTTCGCGGGCGCCTTCACTTCCTGGCTGCGAATGTAGGTGATGATCTGCCAGATTTCCTCGTCGGTCATGCCCACACCCTGGCCGTTGGTCCCGTTGGCCGGCATGGCGGTCCCGGCAATGCCGTTGCTGATGATCTGAAACATCTCCGCGTCGGAGTGCGCGTGCTTCTTCTGCGCCCGGGTCAAATCCGGCCCACGGCCTCCGCCGCGCGCACCCAAGCCGTGACACAGAGCGCAGTTGATGCGGAACTCGTACTCCCCGGCCTTCGCCGCCTTGGCATCGCCCGCCAAAGGATTGCGGTCATCCGCCGTATATGCCGCACCCACAAGAATCGTCGCCATCAGCGCAACCCACCCCATGCGCGATCGCCTGAACATAGTCATCCTCCGAAATTCCACGCATTCTACGCCAGCCGTATGCGTCTGACCCTCTGGAAATCATGGGCGTTACAGAGGAAATTCCGGCGTACATGTCCGGCGGGCATCTGGGACTAGCACCTTTGGCTCTCTACACTTAAATCCTCGCGGTACGGTGCCGATCACTGTAGGTGGAGTTGATGATTTTTCTGAGGGAAGTAAGTCGCTGAGCCGTCAGCCTTTCCAGCGGAAGGCCGAGGCCTGAGGCAGCCCCAGATGAGCCAGCACGCGATATGCAAACTCGCGGGCCATCTCATCTAAAGAAGCAGGCCGGTAGTAGAAAGCCGGTATGAGCGGAAAGATCGTCGCCCCGGCATCGGCGGCCCGATACATGTTGCGGATATGAATCTTATGAAGCGGCGTTTCGCGCACACACAGAACCAATGGACGCTTCTCTTTGAGCGTGACGTCCGCGGCGCGCTCGATCAGATGCGAGGCGACACCGTTGGCGATGCGCGCCAGAGTGCCCACGCTGCACGGGATTACAACCATGGCGTCGGCGGGATACGACCCGCTGGCCACGTTCGCGCCAATGTCGGCGTTCGATTGCAGTTGGATCTTGCGCGCGGAACGGCCTCCGGGAAAACCGAGGATGCGGTCGACGAGACTGGATCGTCCTTTCAGATTCAGCTCTTCAGCCATGACCCGCAGAGCGCTGTCGGACGCGATGAAGTTCACGGTCGTGACGCGTTGGTCACGGCCGACTGTAAGCAGCAGGTGCCGCAGAAAGACAGACCCGCTGGCCCCGGTGGTCGCCACGGTCAAGTTTTGCGGCGGATTGGGCAAATAGGCTCCAGGGAGGCGACGTCGCCCGAATTCTGGAGCATAGGGATGCCGCGCCGCAGAAGTCAAGACGAACGGGCTAAAAGCCAGGAGCCAGCAACTAGAAGCTGATGTCCTCGACCACGAATCTCCGAGACCGCCGCAGCGCCGCCGAACGGCACGCGCTGGCTGGAGTGGAGCGTGAAATCCGCGCTCAGGATTCGCACGGCCGCCGTAAATATCTTCGCGAGTTTAATCAGGCTTTTCGCGATTACGACTCGCTGCTGAACTCCGAACAGGTTCAGGCCGCTCTCCGAGAGCCCGATATAGTTCTTATCGGCGACTACCACGCCTTGCCCGCGGCCCAGCGTCACGCCGCCTCTCTGCTCGAGCAACGCGCCCTGGCCGGCGACCGCCCCGTCGTGCTCGGCGTCGAAACGATCTTCGCTCGCGACCAGCACATCCTCGATGAATGGTGGCGCCGCGAAATCGACGAGAACGAACTTCGCCAGCGCATCCGGTTCGACCTTGACTGGGGATACGATTGGACACCCTTTCACGACTTGCTGGTTACCGCGCGCGATCACGCTGAAGCCCTCTACGGCCTGGACTGCATGCCGCGCGAAAACTTGCGCAAGATTGGAGCGCGCGACCGCCACGCCGCCGCCAAAATCGCGGAAATCCGCGAACGCCATCCCAACGCCGTCATCTTCGTACTCTTCGGCGAGTCCCACCTCGCTCCCGCACACCTTCCGCGCGTTCTGCAGAAGCAGATGCCGGGCACAAGAGTTCTGACCGTTCTGCAGAATATCGACGCGCTCTACTGGCGCGCCGCCGGCGAGCGCGCCGATAAAGTAGAAGCCGTTCGCGTCAACGACGATGTGCTCTGCGTCTTCAATGCCACACCGTTGGAAAAGTACGAGAGCTATCGCCTCTTCCTTGATCGCTGGAGCCGCGCGGACGACGGCCCCGACTTCGCCCCCACGATCTACAACCTGATTGACAGCCTGGCCAGCTTCCTCGAGATCAACCGCTACGCGGCGCACAACGGAACGCAGCCCAAATTTCTCGTCGACATGCTGCCGGAGGTGTATGGCAATTCCTCCGACACGATGTTGCGCCGTCTGCTGTCGCGCCACGGCATCGGCGATCAGGATCGAGAGTCCATGCTCGCCGCCGTCGAAAATCGCGGCAGCGCCTATCTGCCGCAGGTGAACGCGTTCTACATCCGAGAGTTCCAGATGATGCACGCCGCCGAAGATGCGGCGCGGTTCCTGCATCAAGCCTGCCAGGGTCTGCCGCGACGGCTCAACGGCACCTCCACGGTCGCGAATGGCGACCCTGAGAACGGATCTCGCCGCATCGCGATCGACGAGTTCTACGCTCGGACGATCGAGCACGCGGTGGCCTACTTCGGTTCGCGCGTCCTGTATCCTTCCCGGCCCGCTCCGAGTCCATCCGACTCCGAACCGATATCGCGCGCCGTTTGCGAAAAGGCTGCGCAAGCAGCCGTTCGTGTCGAACCAGGCAAGTGTGAATCTGCTGCATGTGATTTAGGTTGCCGCATCGGCAGCCAGATCTACGACGCTTACCTGGCCGGCAAAATCGCGCCCAGCGGCCTGCGCCGCCTGTTCCTCGCCCACCTTGACGAGCCTGGAATGGCGCGCAAAGTCTGCACTGCAGTCATCAGCAAGCTCCGGTCGATCTCTCGTCCGCTTTCCCGCGCGGCTCACGCCTAGTTCGCAATCGTTCGCGAATGCTAAGCTAGACGCGGCTTGGCTGAATGCCGAGCGCTGAGTGCTTCTTGAACGCCGAATCTATCCGCAAACTCTTCGCGCAAGTCCGCGCGGGCAAACTTTCGCCTGACGACGCGGTAGACCGCCTGCGCCACCTTCCTTTTGAGGACCTCGGCTTCGCGAAAGTCGATCATCACCGCGCCCTGCGCGCTGGCATGCCCGAAGTCATCCTCGGAGAAGGCAAAACGCCCGCACAGGTCGCCGGAATCTTCTCCCGGCTGGCCAAACATCACGGCAACATTCTGGCCACGCGCGCCAGCGCGCAGCAGTTTGCCGCCGTGAAGAGAAAAGTCCGCTCCGCCGAATATCGTGAACCCGCTCGCGCCATCGTTCTTCAGCGAGACCAAACAAAACACGGCAAGGGCACGATCGCCGTGGTCTCGGCCGGCACCAGTGACATTCCCGTTGCCGAGGAAGCCGTCGTCACCGCCGAACTGATGGGCAACGAGGTCGCACACTTCTATGACGTCGGCGTCGCCGGCATTCACCGTCTGCTGGCGAATCGCGAGGCGCTGACCAAAGCGCGCGTGGTGATCGTCTGCGCCGGCATGGAGGGTGCGCTGCCCAGCGTCGTTGGAGGACTGGTCGGAGTTCCCGTGATCGCGGTCCCCACCAGTGTCGGATACGGCGCATCGTTCAAGGGCCTCGCCGCGCTGCTCGGCATGCTCAACTCCTGCGCCTCGAACGTCAGCGTGGTAAATATTGATAACGGATTCGGTGCCGGATACGTCGCCTCACTCATCAACCGGTTGTAGTGAGGAGTGGTCAGTGGCCAGTGTCAGTAAAATCTCGTTCGACCGGTCGAGTTCGGGCTTTGCCTGACCACTGACCACTGGTGACTGGTCACTGACCACTCGTCAAGGAGGCATCATGCCTATCGCACTATCCCCGGAAGTGAAGCAACTCATTGACCGTCCCAACTTCGCCCACCTCGCCACGCTCAGGCCCGACGGCTCGCCGAATGCCACTCCGGTGTGGATCGGCCGCGAGGGAGAGCACATCGTCATCTGCACCGGCGAGAACTCGCTCAAGGGCAAGAATACGCGGCGTGACCCGCGGGTGGCGCTGCCGATTGTGGACTTCACCAATCCTTATAAGGAAGTTTAGATCCGCGGCCGCGTCATCGACGCCGTCCCGATCCTGACCTGAAAATCATGGATCCTATCTCGCACTAAGTACACTGGCAAGCCCTTCCCGTTCCGCAATCCAGAAGGGCGCGTCGCTGATCGTCGAAGTGGAGAGAGAGCGCTACACCAAGCTGCCGTTCGAGCACGCGCCTGGGAAGTAAGGAGAACCAGGCCTTTACGGCGAGGAGCAGTATTCTATGAAACGTCGTTTCACCATATTGGCCGGATGTGCCTTGATCTGCTCCGCGCTTGCCAGCGAGACTAAGAGTGTCCCATTGGCGGACGTCGCGCAACATGCGGTTGAGCAGTCGAAGATCACGTTGCCAGGAGGCGCTGCGTTTCACCTAAAGGCGACAATCGGTGAGACAACAAATCCTGCGTCCGATTACAAGGGGGAGATCGAAGAGTACTGGGTCTCGTCGGAGAAATGGAGGCGCACCATCACCTCGCCGACCTTTTCCCAGACGCTCATCGCAAACGGTGACAAACTCTCCGAAGAGAACAAGGGAGACTATTTCTCGTGGTGGCTGAACGACCTTGCAACGGCGCTGTTCGACCCTTTACCCATGCTCGACAGCCTCAAGAAACTGAATAGTCAGATTCCGAAACCACCGGACGGCGAACACTCTAATTCATGTGCCCGGCTCCAAATGAAGGTGGGCACACCACCAGCGCAGAACAGCGCGTACCTGGTCTTTTGCTTCGAGGGGAGCCGTGGTCTGCTTCAGTCAGTAGTAGCTCCTGGCTACGAGGCAGACTTTAAAGATTACACGAACTTTAAAGGCAAGCAGGTTCCTCATCGCATCACGATTGATCCAGAGCCAGGAACCACCATCGAAGCGAAAGTGACTGAGTTGGCTGAACTCGGCAATCCTGACGAAAAGCTGTTTGCGGTCAGCCAATCCACGCCACCCGCAGAGCGCCTAAGGAGCATAGTCGTAGATGAAGCGATCGCCAGAAAGCTTTCTGTATCCACGCCCGATATTCTCTGGCCGACTGTTCGGAGCGGCAAGACTTCGGGTGTGCTCAGCATGTACGTCAGCGTTGATCGCAATGGGCACGTGTGCGAAACCTGGCCACTGAATTCGGACAATGCTGGTCTTGAGGATGCAGCCCGCGAGCAGGTCATGCGCTGGCAGTTCAAGGCGGCCACCGCGGATGGCGCCCCGGTTCAAGTAGAAACAATTCTAACTTTCGCATTCAACACGAAGATCGGCGATCCCGCGAAATGAAAAGGGGCGCGGCCCCTCGCCGCGCCCCCTTCCTCACCGCTACATCAACTTACATCCCCTGCTGACTCGACTTCGATTCGACCTGCAGCTTGTTGTCCACGCTGAAGGCGCCGAAAAGCTGGTTGGCCTTTATTCCGGCAACCTGCTTATCCAACGTACTGTCGACCGAACCGTAGAGCGTCACATGACCGTTGTCGACGATGATTCGAATCGGCCGCCCCGGATCCAGGGCATACTTGCTCAACACCGGATCGCGATAGATGGCCCGCAACGCACGCAGCCGCAATCCGTCGTCGAATATCGAAACCGGCTCGATCGAGATATTGTCGACCACGTCCTTGACGCCAGGCATATTTGCGATGTCAGCGAAAGCTTCGTCGCGCCCAACCCCGGTTCGATCCTGCCCCTCCACCGTGACCACTCCATCCTTCACTCCCAGGGCGAAGTAGTCGAACGTGCTGTCGTAGCCCTCGCGGACGTAGCGCAGCTTCGTGGCAAGCTTTTCGGCGAGTTGCGCATCCGGCACGTTCGGACCGGCCACTGTAATCAGGTTGCGCACTCCTTGCACATTGGCCGTCTTGCGCGCCAGCTTCGCGGCGTCGAGCTTGCGCTGGTAAAGATCCACCGTGCCCGTGAGGGTCACGATGCCGTCTTCCACGCTCGCCTTGACATCGCCGAACTGGTTCTTTGACGCCAGCTTGTGCGTGACCGTAGGCTGAATTTGATTGTCGTAGCGGGAAGCCGCCGGCGTCTGGGCCACGAGCGCTATGCTCAACAGCCCCACTGCCAGAAGCGATCCCACCAATCTTCCAAAGCTTTTGTTGCTAGTCATCGTCATAGAGGTCACCTCCGACCCGTTGACAAAATTTTACGAACTAACCATCTGGTTAATTCTTTCGATGCGGAGGGATGCCCTGAAGATGCACGTACGGCGGTCTTGAAGACGGACTCCCGGCAGGCGGCTCGTGACGTGCAACTTTTATGGCAGGGTTGGGTTCTTATCTAGGAGGGCCGCATTTTTGCGCCGAGTTGTGTCACGGTGTTGCGCCAAGTTTAGAAGACTGGGCGCGGGTTTCAAAAGTCTGCTTCGCTTACTTCCCCACCGACGTCCAATCCGTCAGCAAGACTGGCTGCCCGTTGTGCACCACGGTTGGATAAACTTCGTCGAAACCCTTGTGATCCGCCGGTCCGAACTTCAGGACTAGTTTCGATCCCAGGCCAACGTTCATCTCGTGAATCGACTCGATGCCAGTGATGAACTTTTCTCGCGTCAGGTCCTTTCCTGCCCTCTTCAGTCCCTCGACCAGCACCATCGCGTCTACAAAGCCTTCGAGGCTCACGAAACTTGGCGCCGTGTCCGGATAGTACTTCCCAAGCAACTTCCGGTAGAGGGCGACCGTCGGGTAGTCGGTGCGATCGTATGGCGGAACGACCTGCGTGATGATCGTGCCCTCGGCGTCTGGCCCGGCTTCTTTGATGAATTCCTCGGTCCCGACGAATGACACAGTGAGAAACAATGGCCGCCATCCCGCGGCATGCGCTTTTTTCACGATCGCCGCCACCGGCGCATAAGGTCCGACCAGCACCACGGCCTGCGGACGCGCCGTCATCACCTCTTTGAGTCCGCTGTCGACGTCCATGGTATTGCGCGCGAACGTGCCCAAACCGTCCGGTGTGGAGTTGTGCTTCTGCAGCGCCAGCTTTACTCCGTCCAGCACCGCCTTGCCGAACGCATCGTCCTGGTACAGAACGCCGATCTTATGCACGTTCACATCCCACAACTTGTCCACCTGCTCCCGCGTCTCATCGTAATAAGACGCCCGCACGTTGATGACGTAGTGCTTGAGCGGCTCGTACAGCATCTGCGCACCGGTGAACAGGCCCACGACCGGGATCTTCTCGTCCTGCGCCATCGGCACATACACTTTGGCAGTGGGAGTACCCACGAAGAATCCCAGCCCGAACACTCCCTCCCTGGTCATGCGTTTGAAGCATGCCGGGGCCTTGTCCGGATCGTAGCCGTCGTCAAAGGCCAGCAGTTGCACCTTGCGCCCGAAGACTCCGCCGTCGTCATTGATGGAGTGAAGATAGGTCGTGGCTCCCAGCACCGTCTGGTTTCCCAGAAAACGCGCAGGTCCATCCAGTGCCGAGCATGATCCCACCAGAATTGAGTTATCGCTGACTCCCGGAGCCTGAGCCAATGCGGAGGAGGCTGTGATTCCAACGATCAAGACCAGCAACAGCATAGTGCGCAGACAAAAAGCTTTCGCTCCCGCCCCATAAACATTCATCCGTTTCCCTCTGCAAAGGTTATTTTTTTCGCAACTGGGCCGCACCGCACTTGCCTAAAACTTCCCCCAGTTTGTGAAAACGCGTAGCGTGAGATTCAGTGGGGCCATTGTGTCACGCGGAAGGTATCGACGGAGCCTCACCAAAGTAACGTTGATCGCCGTGCGACTGGTCGTTGGTGGTTAGTCGTTCGCCGTTGGGTCAGACCCGGTGCTCGACCGATAAAGCCAACCAAAAATTACAAATGCCCCAGCTGCTATCGTCGGGTTCGCGTTGCGGAGGCAGCTGGCCTCCGCTTGGATTTGTCTTTGAATGCGGCGCCGCTGAAGCACCAATATCCGGCCAGCGATCCACCCGCGAAGATCGACCACAAGATGGTATCCGTCCAGGATCCGTACTGTTCCAGACCGAGGTTAGCGAGATCCCAGAACGTTAGCGGCCACACGATTACCAGGTAAACCCCCACCACCGCCAGGACCGCCGCGAGGCCAATCCCGACCGCCAGAACCCCAGCCGACAAACTTTCGAACACGAGCATGCTCCAGTGCTGATCGGTCGGGTCGGGCTGCCGGGCGGGTACGGCGCGAGTTCGCTGAACAAGCGGAGACATGGTCCTCCTGCGCTGGGAAGATGACTCGACGCGGGGGCGCGCTCTTCCAGCGTAGAGCATAAAGATGGAAGGCACCGCACTCCAAGTTACGAAGGACCCGGAATCCCGCGCCCAGTGCCGTTTTGGCCCATCTGGGATTACCCCCGTAACTTTCGGGCCGGGTACTTGGGACTCTACCATGCGAACGGCGGCGAATTGTTTTGAGAGGGGACTTCGCGTATGGGTGAACGTGTCACCCAATCCGGACAACGGGAACTCGGGCACGCCCGGCGCCTGCAAAAGGCGCTCCAGGCTGGAGTTCCTCCGACTTGGGTTCAGCCCGAAACCGACTCGCCTGCCGCAAGTTCGTGCTCGGCACTATCCTGCCCCATCCCTTCCCTCTCCGAATCCTCCTGGAAGAATCAACTGGGCGCTGAAACTCGGCTCCAATTTCTGGAGCAGATGTTTCAAGCCTCGCCGGACGGGTTAAGCATCGCCGACAACGAGCAGCGCGTGCTCTGGGCCAGTGACCAGTTCGTCCGCATGTTCGGATACGCAGCTGCCGAAGTGATTGGACAACCGTTGGAACGTCTGGTCGTGCCTCCCGAGCGGCTGGCCGAGTCCCAGTGGGTGAACCAGGCGCTGCAGAAAGGCGAGCGCATCACCCTCGAAACCCAGCGCAGAAAGAAAGATGGCAGCCTGCTGGATGTTTCCGTGTCGTGCGCGCCGCTGTTGCTCGACGGCAAGATCGCGGGATTCTACGCGGGCTACCACGATATTAGCGATCGCACGCGCGTGGAGGCGCTGAGTTCCGCGCTCTACCGCATCGCCGAGCAGAGCAGCAGCGCCCACGATCTGCAACAGTTCTTCACCGCCGTGCACAGCATTGTCGACGAACTGATGTATGCACGGAACTTTTACATCGCCCTCTACGATCCCGCCACCGAGTTGGTGAGTTTCCCATATTTTGTCGATGAGTTCGACACCGCGCCCTCTTCGAAGAAGATGGGAAAGGGATTGACCGACTACCTCATCCGCACGGGAGAGCCGCTGTTGGCCACGCCCGAAGTGCTCGAAGCCATGGAGGATCGAGGGGAAGTCGCGCGCAACGGCTCGCGGTCGCTGGACTGGATGGGAGTCCCACTGAAGGTTGGCCATCATACTTTCGGGGCACTGGTGGTGCAGACCTATTCGAAGGACACTCGCTACGGCGAGCGTGACAAGGAGATTCTCACCTTCGTCGCGCGCCAGCTGGCCAGTGCCGTGGAGATCAAGCACAACGAGCAGGCTCTGCGGCGGTCTGAGGCGCGCTACCGCTCGCTGGTGCAGAGTTCCGTCTACGGAATCTACCGCTCCAGTCTCGAAGGCAGATTCCTCGACGTCAACCCGGCGCTCATCTCGATGCTCGGCTATGGCGCAGCGGAGGAAGTGCTTCTCCTTGATCCGGAGAAGGACATCTTCGCCAACCCTGACGAGCACACACTCCTGATCGAAGAATTCCGCCGCACTGGGCGTCTGGACGGGATCGAAGTCAAATGGAAACGGAGAGATGCCAGCGCGATCACGGTTCGGATCAGCGGGCGGGCGGTCAGCAGCGCCGACGAACCGGCCGATGTCCTCGAAGCCATTGCTGAGGATGTCACCGACCGCCGCGCACTTGAGGATCAGTTCCGGCAAGCCCAGAAAATGGAAGCCGTCGGCCGGCTCGCAGGGGGCGTGGCCCATGACTTCAACAATCTGCTGATGGTCATCAGCGGTTACGCCGAAGTAATTCTCGCCGGCCTCGATTTCGATCATTCTTTGCGGGAGAAAGCCACGGCCATCCAGCAGGCTTCCGACCGCGCCACCACGCTGACCCGTCAGCTACTGGCCTTCAGCCGCAAACAATTGCTGGAACTCAAAGTGGTGGACGTGAATGCGATCGTCGCCGACATGGAGCGTCTGCTGCGGCCGCTAATTGGCGAGAACGTGGAGCTAGTCGCCAAGCTGGCTCCCAAGGCGGGCCACGTCCGCGCCGATGCAGGTCAGCTCGAGCAGGTCCTGATGAACCTGGTCGTCAATGCCAAGGACGCCATGCCCGCCGGCGGCAGGCTCACCATCCAGACCCACAACCTTGTGCTCGATGAGAGCCATCGCCGAGGGCAAACCTTCATCCTCCCCGGCAACTACGTAATGCTATCGGTGACCGATACGGGCACCGGAATGGACAAGGAAACCCAGTCGCGCATCTTTGAACCCTTCTTTACCACTAAGGAAAAGGGCAAAGGAACTGGCCTGGGCCTGTCGACCGTATACGGAATCGTGAAACAGAGCGGAGGCTACGTCATCGTGCAGAGTGAATTAGGGCACGGCAGCAGCTTCCATATTTACCTGCCACAGGTTGAGGGGACCACCGAAAAACACGCGGCTCCAGTCGCAGGCGCAACCGCCGGCGGCACCGAAACGATCCTGCTGGTCGAAGACGAGGAGTCAGTGCGTCAACTGGTGCGCGATACGCTTGAGGCCAAGGGATACAAAGTGGTGGATGCCGAGAATGGGGAAGCCGGCTTGGCAGCCGCCGCCCACCACATGGGAAACATCGACCTCATCATTACCGATGTCGTCATGCCCGGTCTGGGCGGCCGAGAAATGGTTGAGCGCCTCTCCGTGACCCGTCGCGAGGCCAAAGTGCTGTTTCTCTCTGGATATACCGAAGACGCGATTCTGAGCGAAGGTTCCATTAAGAGCGGCACCGCGTTCTTGCAGAAACCCTTCACGTTACAGAATCTGTCGCGGAAAGTAAGAGAAGTCTTGGGATAGTGCCGGGCCTGCGATTCCTTCCTGTTCCCAGCGATTCCCATGCAACTTTTTTCTCCCACCGGCGTCCTATCTGATTGAAAATGTAGGCAGCCAAGTCGGTGTGGGTGGACGTCGCCGACGCGACGGGGGATCAGATGCTCATCAAAAAAGCCGCAGATATTCGTTCGTCGGAGATTACTCCGAAAACTTTATACCTGAACCGCCGCAAATTCCTTGCCGGCGCCGCCATCACGGGGGCCGCTGCTGCGACTGGCGCCGGCGTGCGCGAGTTGGTTGCACCCTCCGCCGTCGCTCATGCGGGTAACAAAATTGACGGCATCACAAAGAGCCCCTTCAGTACTACCGAAACCGTCACTCCTTACAAAGACGTCACCCACTACAACAACTATTACGAGTTCTCCACTGACAAGGATGGACCAGCCGAACTCGCCAAGAATTTCCGCACTCGGCCGTGGAAGGTGAAGATCGACGGCCAGGTCGACAAAAAGCAGGAATGGGATGTGGACGCGATCATCAAGATGGCCGCTCCCGAGGAGCGTATCTACCGCCATCGCTGCGTCGAAGGGTGGTCAATCGTCGTACCCTGGGTCGGTTTCTCGCTCAGCGAACTCATCAAGCGTGTCAACCCCACCAGCAAGGCGAAATTCGTGGAGTTCACTACGCTCTACGACTTGAAGCAATACCCCGGCCAGCAGCGAAATGTGTTGGTCTGGCCGTATGTGGAAGGTCTGCGCATGGACGAAGCGATGAATCCGCTCACGCTGCTTTGCTTCGGCATGTATGGCGAGGAACTTCCCAATCAGGATGGAGCTCCGATCCGCATCGTCGTGCCGTGGAAGTACGGCTTCAAGAGCGCCAAGGCCATCGTTCGCATCCGCTTCACCGAAAAGCAGCCGCAGAATACGTGGAACATTTCTGCGCCACAGGAATACGGTTTCTATTCGAACGTGAATCCCAACGTAGACCACCCGCGCTGGAGCCAGGCGAAAGAACGAAGACTCGGCGAATTCTTCAAGCGTCCCACGCTGATGTTCAATGGCTACGGCGACCAGGTCGCCAGCCTGTACAACGGAATGGATCTAAAGAAATATTTCTGAATTCGGCCGACCAGACCGGATGAAGGTCGCGGGTGCCCCATTTCTCCCGCGTGCTTTGCGCGAGAAGTGGGGATTCTCGACAGAGCTTGCCGAGACGGCTGCGCTACACTCGGAACCGGACACGAAACGGTCGTGACCGGACACTGTTGTCCATGCTTCGCTACTTTAAACCCGTGATTTTCCTGGCCTGCCTGGCCCCGCTGGGCATTCTCGTCTGGCGTGGGTTCCACTCCGCGCTGGGCGCGAATCCGATCGAAGCCATCACCCACGCCACCGGCGATTGGACCCTGAGGTTCCTGTTGGGTACATTGTCGGTCACGCCGCTGCGCCGCGTCAGCCGCCAGTACTGGCTGATCGGCCTGCGCCGCATGCTGGGCCTGTTCGCGTTCTTCTATGGCGTGCTGCACCTGATGACTTACCTCTGGCTCGACAAATTCTTCGCCGTCCATGAAATGCTGGCCGACATCGCCAAGCGTAAATTCATCACGGCGGGCATGACGGCGTTCACCCTGATGATCCCGCTCGCCCTTACTTCCACCAAGTGGTCGATTCGCAAGCTAGGCGGCAAGCGCTGGCAGGCTTTGCACCGCCTGATTTACGCCAGTGCCGCCGCCGGAGTCATCCACTACATCTGGCTGGTCAAGGCAGATTTGAGGAAGCCCCTGGTATACGCCACCGTGCTCGGAGCGTTATTGTTGTATCGAATCCTAAGTTGGATCGCCTCTCGCGCTTCCGTGACAAGAAAGCTGGAAACTGCCGAAGGTTAGGATGCGGCATGCATCAGAAGGTGGGTGCCCCATCCTAACGTCGCGCTCTCTGTGCGACGTTAGGATGGGAATTTCCGCGAATGCGATACCGGAAGGTCGTATTCCTAATCAACGACGGCGTGAAGCGCCCTTCGCCCCCGGTTTCAACCGCAACATGGCCAGGTGCGACGCCGTTAGAGTCGACTTGGCACTCGAATTCTGCACCTGAAATGCGCCCGCCCCGAGTTGGGTGCTATCGGTTTCGAGGAAGAGCACGTCTGAGCCACTTACAATATAGAACGCCCCGTTGAATAGGTTACTGGTCAACACCCCGCGGCCAGTCGCGGGCGAGTCCAGAGTGTAGTTGCCGTTGAGTCGCTGATTGAAGCTCGGCTGCCCCTCATCATTAACGTCAACGATGCCGCTGAAGGCACCGCCATTTGTAACGAACTCGGCGATGTCATCCTCTTCGAATCCCCCGTTGATTCCACCGATGTTCGCGGCGGACAGATTGAACCCGTACCCTTGTCCGGAAGCCAGGGACGTGCTGCTCTGTGCGAATGCCACTCCCGCTGAGACGCCATTTCCGTCGACTTCCACCAGTTCGATACCGCCGCTCGACGGGTAGGCCGCAAACGTAAAGGTCCCAATCGCCCCGCTCGCACCATTTTCAAAGGTATTCAGCTGGAGCACGTACCGTCCGCCCGAAGACGTGATGGTCCCGGAAAAGCTTTGCGGAGTAGTGTCCGACGTTCCGGAGTCGTTGAAGTCCTCCTCGCCGTTGCTAATCGTGCTGGTGCCATCCGACGTCATCAGCCCTCCAACCGCGAGGGGAACCCCAACTCCGTAATCAAAGCCAGCCATCGTGAAGACCAACTGACCTAACGGCAAAGTAGAGCTTGTCTGCGAAAATAAGTCCCCGGCAAGAATTGGGGACGTATCCGTTTCAATGAACTTCAGGTGCGTTGAATCTATGGCGTAGATGTCAAAATTAAACGTGCCCCCGCTGGTGACGAGCGTGGCCTTGCCCGGCGTGCCTCCCACCGCCACGGTCGAGCCAGAGTTGATCGAAAGAAGGGACTCTGTGGCGTTGTTGTTGTAGTCCAGGGAACCTGTGCCGTTTCCGGATGCATCGAGCGTGATCGCACCCGCCGTGGCTAGCGGGATCAGGCCTCCCGTTCCAACGTTGACACCGGATACACCGGAGAAACCAAAAACGTATGTGCCGGCTGCCGGCTGGCTCGCGGCGCTCTGCAGGTCCAGGGATCCGCTTCCAGTACCATTGTGGTCGAACTCGGTGATCAAGCCGTGTTGGCTCGAGGTCAGCACGAAGTCAACTTCGATGGATGACCCAAACGGCGTCGCAGTCGTAAGTGTGGCCTGGCCGCGCCCATCCTGGGTAATGAGATAGGTGCCACCAGTGATCGGATTGTTCATGACCGGAGCCGTGAATCCGGAGTCGTTGATGTCCAGCGTGCCGCCAGTAATGCCACCGCTGCCGCCAGTGCCGTTCGCGGTGAAGGTGCCTGCTATTGCCAGAAAATTCCCGAGGCTGTCAGAACCGGCAACCGAGAAAACATACGTCCCGGTTAGGCTGCTGTTGCTGAAGCCGCCGGTGGGAGGCGGCGTGGCCTTAACAGGGCTACCCCCGCAGGCCACCAGAAAAGCAAGAAGAAGGAAAACGGGAACAATGGCCAAGATCACAGGCTTGCGCGACAACATAAGATCCCCCTGATGGAAAAATCCGGCGCGGAGTCGGACTTGGGCCTCAGCCTAGCACGAGACCATTCTTTGATTTCCAACCCGAACCTGGGGAATAAGTAGCGCCCTGGGGAAGAAAAAACTTACGCGACGCGGCTATGGATGTGCGGCAGCCCCATCGGCGGCGAGCTTCCGCAAAGAGTCTTCATAGGGAGCGTGCGCGATCCCTCTCTCGGTGATAATCGCGGCCACGTACTTCGCGGGCGTAACGTCAAAGGCAGGGTTTTCTATTGCGACGCCGTCGGGCACCATTTGCTTTCCGGCGATGTGCGTGACTTCTTTAGCGTTGCGTTGTTCGATGGGAATCAGGCTGCCGTCCGGGCAGGCCAAGTCGACCGTAGAAATCGGCGCCGCCACGTAAAACGGAATGTTATGTTCCCGGGCCAGCACGGCCACCGTATAAGTGCCGATCTTGTTGGCCACATCGCCGTTGGCCGCGATGCGGTCCGCGCCTACCACGATTGCTCCGATTTTGCCTTGCCGCATAATCGCGCCCGCCATATTGTCGGAAATCACCGTGGTCGGTATGCCGTCTTTCATCAACTCCCACGCGGTCAGCCGCGAACCTTGCAGGAACGGCCGGGTCTCGTCGGCATACACGTGAATCTTTTTGCCTTGCTCGACCGCCGCACGGATGACGCCGAGCGCGGTGCCGTATCCCGCGGTGGCGAGCGCTCCGGCGTTGCAATGGGTGAGCACCCCGCCTTCGGCGGGCATGAGGGTGGCGCCGTGGCGTCCCATGGCTTGGTTGGCGGCGATGTCCTCGGCGTGCAACCGCTGCGCCTCTTCGATCAGATCCTGCTTGATCTGTCGAATGGGACGGATCCGGATCCGCTCGAATTTCTCCTGCATGCGCCGGATCGCCCAGAAAAGATTGACCGCCGTCGGCCGCGTTTTGCCGATGACGTCGCAGATCTGATCGAACTCCCGCTTGAGATCGCCGGTGGACTCGGCCTTGGAATTGTTCACGCCCAGCGCGATGCCCATGGCCGCGGCCACGCCAATCGCCGGCGCCCCCCGTACCACCATATTGCGGATGACATCGGCCACTTGCTCATGCGTCTTGCAGGTGACGTAGGTTTCTTCCGTCGGCAGCTTCGTCTGATCGATGAAGCGCACCCCGCGGTCCGTCCATTCCAGAGTCTGAATCATAATTTTCGTAGAGACGTTGCTTGCAACGTCTCTCTAGCCATCACTCCCGGCGCCGCCGGCAAGACGTAGCAAGCTACATCTCTACGACGTCAGGCTTTGTGCACCGCGCAGAGACTTCTCGGATTATTTGTCACCGCTGGTTTCCCGCACACTTCGCACGCCGCCGCCACCACGAAAATATTGGGCTCGGTCTCGTCGGTCTGCAGCCCATGCTGTTTGCGCACGTCGTTGGCGGTGAAGATGGAAATGAACGGCGCGGGCGCCGCAGCCTTTTCGACGTTCGGCCGTCCCCCGGCCTCCTCCCGCTCCACCAGGCACATCGCACCGACCACTTCAAATCCGAATTCCCGCGCCGCTTCGATTGCCTGAATCGTCGATGCCCCCGTGGTGCAGACATCGTCCACAATGACCACCCGCGCGCCCTTCTCGCGGAAGCCCTCGATGCGCTGCCCTGTGCCGTGCTGCTTGTCCGCTTTGCGCACCAGAAAACCGTGGAGTTCCCCGCTCACCACCGAAGCTGCGACCACGATCGGATCGGCGCCCATGGTGAGTCCGCCTATCGCCTGCGGCTTCCAATTTCGCTGCTTGATTTCTTCGGCGAAAACTTCCCCAGTAAGCCGCGAGCCTTTCGCGTCGAACGTGGTCGTGCGGCAGTCGATGTAAAAGTCGCTGGTCCCCCCCGAAGACAGCTTGAACTCACCCAGGCGAAACGACTTGTGAGCGAGCATACTCAGCAGTTTCTGGCGCGCGGAGTGCATAAAAATCTACGATATCATGGCATTCCCGTTCCCGTTTTCGCCACGGCTTCGCCGCTTGATCCCGCCTTGATTCAGGGCCTTCCGAGAGGCAGCCGGCGCGCCTCGCATGTTAACCTGATTCTTCAACTTGAATTCCTTCGGGCAGGCGTAAGCAACCCGCATTTCTGCGACGACCCCGAAATCGAGGTGAGACATTGCTGACCCGGCAACGAATTTACCGCTCCATCCTTGTGTTCGTTTTTCTCCCACTCTTCCTTTGCAGCCTCGGAGCAATCGCTCTCGCACAAGGCACGCGCACATGGGAGCAATCCAAATTCGAGGATCTCACCAAAGGCACAGCCACTGGCGTCGCCATTCGCAGCTCCGGCGGCCTGGAACTCGCTCCCGTGTTCAAGTTGCTTTACGGAACCCCATCTACTTACATCTGGGCTGTGGTCGCGGATGATGCCGGCACGATTTACGCTGCGACCGGAGCTCCGGCGCGAGTGTACCGCATCACGCCCGACGGCAAAGCGACGATTATCTTCGAGCCGCAGGAACTGCAAGTGCAAGCCCTCGAAGTCGCCCCCGGCGGCGTGATTTACGCCGCCACCGCCCCAGACGGCAAGGTCTACAAAATCGAGCACAAGCCCGCTGAAAAAACTGAGGCGCCCAAAACCGAAAGCAAGAGTACGGATAAAGATGCGGCCAAGCCGGCGCTCGATCCCTCATGGAGCTCCTCCGTTTATTTTGCGCCGGGAACGAAATATATCTGGGACCTCTTACTCGACAAAGCTGGCAGCCTGTACGTAGCCACCGGCGATCATGGAGAGATTTACAAAGTCACCGCCAAGGGCGATCACTCCGTCTTCTTCAAGAGCGACGAAACACACATTCGGGTGCTGGCCCTCGACGCACCGGGAAACCTGATTGCCGGCACGGACGGGAGCGGGTTGGTGTACCGGATTTCTCCGGCCGGAGAAGGATTCGTCCTGTACAGCGCGCCCAAGAAAGAAATCACGGCGCTGACTCTCGATCGCGAGGGCAACATCTACGCTGCCGGCGTCGGCGAGAAGAAGCCGGGAATGGCGGGCGGCATGATGGGCGCGGGTTCGTCCATGATGCCAATGGGGGCGAACACGCCCACGCCAACCGGCCCTCAAGGACCAGGAATTGGCCTACACCACTCCCAGCAACCTCCAGATGGGGCCATTCCCATTTCCTGGAGGGGGCGCTACTGGAGGCTCCGACGTTTACCGCATCGCACCCGATGGCTCTCCCTCACGCGTCTGGACTTCGCATGAGGACATCGTGTACAGCCTCGCCTTCGATTCCAACAATCGCCTGCTGGCGGGCACAGGAAACCGCGGCCACATTTTCGCGATCGACCCGCAGGATGAATTCTCGGACTTGCTGAAAGCCCCGGCATCGCAGGTGACAGGTTTCGCCAAAGCCCCCAGCGGCGGCCTTTACGCCGCTACCAGCAATCTGGGAAAGATTTTTGTGCTCGGACCGGGTCCGGAAAACGACGGCACCTACGAGAGCGACGTGTTCGACGCCAAGATTTTTTCCCGCTGGGGACGCGCCGAGTTCCGCGGCGCGGGCAACGTGGATCTGCTCGTGCGTAGCGGCAACGTCGATAATCCCGACCGCAACTGGAGCGCCTGGAAAAAAGTGGATTGGAGCAAAGATGGGGCGATGGCGGTTCCTCCCGCACGCTATGCCCAGTGGAAGACGGTTTTGCACTCCGGTAGTACGCAGCCGTCAGTCGACAGCGTGACTCTGAACTATCTTTCCAAGAACGTGGCGCCGGAGATTGACGACGTGACGGTGCAGGTCGGCCTGCGTTACCAACCCCTGCCCAAAACGCCCGGAATTGGGATCAGCACTGACATCGGTGGGTCCTCATCAGGCCCGCACTTCGAATCGCCTGTGCCTAGCACGCACGACCGCGACTCGATCGGCGTGAAGTGGACCGCCCACGATGAAAACGACGACCAGTTGGTCTATTCCGTCTACTACCGCGGCGACGGAGAGTCTCGCTGGCTCCTGCTGAGAGACAACATCACCGACAAAGCCTATTCGTTCGATGCCAGCCTGCTGCCCGATGGGGGCTACACCGTGAAGGTCGTCGCCTCCGACGCCCCTTCGCATTCCCCGGGCGAAGCGCTGAGCGCGGAAAAGGTGAGCCGCCGGTTTGAGGTCGATACCACGCCCCCACGGATCGAGAATCTGACTGCGTCCGTCGAGGGCGCACAGATTCATGTCCGCTTCCGTGCCGAAGACGGCTTCTCCTCCATCAAGCGCGCGGAATATTCCGTCGACGCCGGCGACTGGAAATACGTGGAACCGGTCGGTCAACTCTCTGATGCCAAAGCTGAGGACTACGACTTCAAAGTCGCGCCAGACGCGGCCAAAGGCGCCGCGGTCGAGCATGTAGTGGTGGTCAGGATCTACGACAAATACGACAACATGGGAGCTGCCAAGACGGTCCTGCGAGGAAAGTGAGCAGTTGGGCGGGAGGATCGTCCACTGGAATCGGGTCATGTCCCAAAGGCCTCTTCCGCCAGCGTAACCGGGCACGGACAATAGTTGAATGACGCGCTGTCCCGGTTCAGCCTGGAAGCTCTTTCCTTTTCTTTCCATCCTCTTTGTGTTGGCCCTGTCGCTGATCGCCTGTTCGGGTGTATCGCATACGACCGGCAACACGGGCGGCGGTTCAGGCGGAAACGGCGGCTCCGGGGGCCCCAGCGGCAACTCTGCCTGCAGCGTGATGAATCTCGGCCAGACAGCCAGTCTCGGCGGGTTCGTTCCATTCTCCAGCAGTAGCCTGTGGAACACTGACATTTCTTCCGCTCCCCTCGACCCCAACTCGAGCACGATCATCAGCAACTGGGTGGGATCGGTGAATTTGCATCCGGACTGGGGCACCGATCCGACCTATGGAATTCCCTACGTCGTCGTCAACGGAAGCCAGCCCCGGGTGAACGTAAATCTGGGCGCATATCCCGACGAAAGCGATCCCGGGCCCATGCCGGTTCCTCCGAATGCCCCCGTCGAAGGCGGATCGTCGAGCACCGGTGATCGCCACGTTCTGGTGCTCAACAACGCTAACTGCTTTCTCTACGAACTCTATAACGCGTCGCCGAATTCCGACGGAAGCTGGAACGCCGATTCGACCGCTGTCTGGGACTTGCTGGGCAACGAGCAACGCCCTTACACCTGGACCTCCGCCGACGCCGCCGGTCTGCCAATTTTTCCTGGCCTGGTTCGCTACGACGAAGTGGCCGCCGGAAAAATTCAGCACGCCTTCCGCTTCACCCTGCCGAAAACGAGCGCAGCCTTTACCCCTCCCGCATCCCACTGGGCGGCAACATCCAGTGATCCCACGGCGCCGCCCATGGGCATGCGGTTGCGTTTGAAATCGAGCTATGACATCTCCAGTTTCTCAGCGCAGATGCAGGTCATTCTGACCGCGATGAAGCACTATGGCCTTATTCTGGCTGACAACGGGAGCTCGCTGTTTGTCACGGGAGTTTCCGATAGCCGCTGGGGATCCGACGTAGACTCGCTTAAGACCGTGCCCGCCTCGGCCTTCGAAGTCGTGCAGATGAATCCGGTGTACACGAATACCAACTATCCCACCGGATCCGCACCCACGATCAGCAGCTTCACCGCTTCCCCGACGCACGTCGCTTCCGGCGGCAGCGTCACGCTGTCGTGGAACGCATCGAGCATGCAGTATGAGATCGTATCGCCCTGGCCCGGAGCCGTCCGCGGTACCAGCGTAACCGTGAATCCCACAACTACCACGACCTACACGCTCCATGCGACGAACCAATACGGCCGCACCACCGCAACCGTGACGGTGAATGTGCCGTAGTTGAAGAATTCGCGGGCCTCCTAGGAGCCCCGGAAGAACTGTGCGCTTCAGAACGCGGAAACAAACGTTTCGAGTACCGTGGAAGAGCGGCCCTTGCAGGGCCGCGTAAACCACACAAAATGGTTGCGGGCTTCAGCCCCCGTGGTCGCTTTTCCTTACCCGGAGCTGCATTTAAAGGCGCGTGCCGATCTATCCCGCCGCCAGATACACATACCGCAAAATAAACAGCGCCGTGAGGATCCAGATCACCGCGCTGATCTCCCTATACTTTCCCGCTGCTACTTTCACAAGGGTGTACGAGATCAATCCCAGGCTGAGCCCGGTCGCAATGCTGAATGTCAGCGGCGTGGCGAGAAGCGTCACAAACGCCGGAATCGCTTCCGTGAATTCGGCCCACTCGACGCGCGCAATCGATTCCGTCATCAGCGCCCCCACCAGAATGAGCGCCGGCGCGGTCGCGTAACCCGGAATGGCTGCAGCCAGCGGCGCACAGAACGCCGCGAGCAAGAACAGCCCCGCCACGAACACGTTGCTGAGCCCGGTCCGCGCTCCCGCAGCCACTCCGGCCGCGCTTTCAATGTAGCTGGTCACAGTCGACGTTCCCGTCAATGCCCCAACGATCGTGCCCATAGCGTCCGACACCAGCGCGCGGCCCACGCGCGGAATCTTCCCGTCTACAACGAATCCGCCCTGCTCGCAAACTCCCACCAGCGTGCCGACGTTATCGAACAGATCCACAAACAAGAACACGAAAACAATTTCAAACAGGCCGAGATGCAACGCTCCGCGCAAATCGAGCTGCAGCCACGTCAATGACGGATGCGGCAGCGAAAAGATCGCCCGCGGCAAGGAAGCCATGCCGCGCGCAATTCCCAACAGCGTCGTCGCCAGGATCCCGATCAGAATTGCCCCTGTGATCTTGCGCGTCATGAGGACCAGCATGATCCCCAGCCCGACGCACGCCAGCTGTGCCTCGTGATTCGCGAACGTGCCCAGAGCCACAAAGGTCGCCGGATTCCCCACCACCAGCTTCGCGTTGCGCAGTCCCACAAAGGCGATAAACATCCCGATGCCGCCGGCGGTCGAGTGCTTGAGGCAACCCGGAATGCCGTTCACGATCTGCTCGCGGACGCGCGTCACGGTAAGAATCAGGAATGCGACACCGGAAAAGAAAATAACGCCCAGCGCCGTCCGCCACGGCACATGCATCCCCAAGCAAACCGAGTAGGTGAAATAGGCGTTGAGGGACATGCCCGGCGCGAGCGCGATCGGATAATTCGCGTACAGCCCCATCACCAGCGTGGCGACGGCCGCCGCCGCACAAGTGGCGAACAGCACACCTTCGACCGGCATGCCCGCCTGCCCCAGAATCTGCGGGTTCACCACGACGATGTACGCCATGGTCAGGAACGTGGTGACCCCGCCGAGAAATTCGCTGCGAACGGTGGTCTGGTTTTCGCGGAGTCGGAAGTAGCGCTCGATCATGAAGCCGACATTCTACGGTATTCATCGCGGCGGCGGGGAAAAGCCAGCATCGGAATTCGCGATCGCCCAGTGCCAAAAAACATCTGCCGACGTGAGGAGCAGACGCCACGAGTCAGGAAGCCATGCCGTCTGTGTCGACCCCAGCGCCAGCGGCATTCTCAAGTTGCGGAGCCTTGATCTCACTGAGTTCGCCAGCGTGCCGAAGCTCCGGGAACAGCCACGCCCACACCGCAATGACGACCAGCGTCCCCACTCCTCCCAGGACGACGGCGGGAACCGTCCCCAGCCATTGTGCGGTCACGCCCGACTCGAACTGCCCGAATTCGTTGGACGCACCGATGAAAATCATATCCACAGCGGTGACTCTCCCTCGCATCGCATCGGGCGTGGCCAGTTGTGTCAGCGTGGCGCGGATGATGACGCTGATCATGTCGCTGGCCCCGGCCAGCAACAGCGCAGCCAGCGAAAGGATGAGGTTATGCGATAACCCAAACACAATCGTGAAGACACCGAATCCCGCGACAGCCCAGAGCAGCGTCACGCCGGATCGTCCGCGCAGCGGCCGGTGCGCCAGCAGGATGGCCATCAGCGCAGCCCCGACGCCCGGCGCCGTGCGCAGCAGACCGAGCCCCCACGGCCCGGTCCTTAGAATCTCGCGGGCATAGACCGGCAGCAGCGCCACTGCTCCTCCCAGCAACACCGCGAAAAGGTCCAGCGAGATTGCGCCCAGGATGAGCTTCCGGCTCCAGATAAAGTGCAGTCCGGCGAATACCGTCTTCAGACTCATCGGCTCCCGCGGCCGCGCTTTCACTTCCGGCCGGATGCGGAACGAGGAAACCGTCGCCCCGATTGCCGTCAGCATGGCAACCACGTAAACGGCGGACGGACCGTGCGACACCGCATACAGAATTCCGCCAAACGACGGCCCCAGAATCGTGGCCGCCTGAAAAATCGTCGCGTTCCACGCAACCGCATTCGGGAAGTGTTCCTCCGGAACCAGTTGCGGCAAAATCGCCCGGCTCGCCGTGGCGTTGAACGACCGCACCACGCCTATCAGCACCAGGACCACATAAATCTCAGTCACCGACTGCAAACCGCGCTGCGCGATCACGAGCAGGGCAGCGAAACACACGGCATATCCTCCATAGCAAGCGGAGAGCACGTGGCGGCGCTCAAAGTGATCCGAGGCATGGCCGGAAACCGGGAACAGCAGAATTCCCGGCAGAAATTGCGCTAGTCCGACCAGTCCCAGATCGAGCGGCTGCCTGGTGATTTCGTAAACTTGCCATCCCACGGCGACCGCCTGCATCTCCACTGCGGCCACCATGAGGGCGCGTGCAATCTGGAACAGTACGAACCCAGGATGCGTGAAGGCAACGCGTCCGGCTCTCGAGTCGGTGGGCGGCGCGGGCATGAACTTCTAATTTGACACAGAATGGACGAGGTGTGCAGAGCTCCCGGTCGGAACTGGCGCCGTTGACAATGTCACGAACTGATTAGTCCTTCATAACCTCGAACTCGGAAAAGTTTTTACCCCGATTTTACAATTCCTTTGCGCGACCACAATAGAGTGAGTGTTCGCGAGAATCAAGATTCTCCCGCGCTACCCGTCCGTAAAAACCCGGCCCCAAATTCACTGTTGTTCCAGCCTGGCAAATGGATGGCGTCCGTTTGCCGGAATTTAGGAGATGCCATGAACCGTAAGTATGTTGCGACACTATGCCTGCTTGCCGCTGCGTGCGTGCCCGCCTTTGGGCAGTGGTCGACCCAGCGAACGCTGGCGACCAACGCCTATAACGGCACCGTCACGATCGATTCTTCCGGCAACCTGGTTAGCGCCTGGTACCAGAACTCGGTGAACGCCGTCTACGGCGGCACCGCATCGTTCGGCCAACCTTGGTCCGCGCCGGTCAACATTTCCGGCAACATCGGCGTGGCTTCCGGCAACCCGGTGGTGCGCGGTAGCGCGACCGGCAATGCTACCGTGACGTACATCAGCCCCGCGCTCGGCGGAACATTTGCCGATCATCCCTCCGGCGGCTCCTGGACCGCGCCTTCTGCCACCAACGGCGTAAACCAATTCTTCGCCATTAACGACAACGGAGATCAGGCTCTAGCTTGGGGAACGGGGGGCGCGCGCGGGACGTCATCCACCGTGAATGCTGTGACGCGCCCGGCGCATGGAGTCTGGAGCGCCGCCACTACCATCGCCAGCGCAGCTCACCTCGCATTCGACGGAGCCTTAGAACTTGCCGACGGCTCCACTGCCGTCGCGTGGGAGAGTTTCGATTCGACTTGTGGATCGCGGACTTGTAAGACGTCAAACTGGGTTCTGAAAGTCTCGACCCACGCCCCCGGCACACAGAGCTGGGTGACTTCCGGAGCGCTGTTGGGCCCGGACGCGTCGCAGCATTTCGGCCAGCTCGCCTCCGATAGTGCGGGCGACCTGGGTGTCGCTTCCATTCAAAATGGCAACATCGTCTCCGTCGTCCGCCACAACGGGACTTGGGGCTCGGCCGCCGTGGTCGCACCGCTAACGTCGCTCGGCTACTCGACTGGGAACACCGACAATCGCATCTTTCACAGCGATTCGACGGGGCACGCCACGATCGTAGGTTTTGGCAACCAGCAGATCACAAACATTGCCGCGGTCGATGGCAGCCTCGCCACCAACACCTGGGGCAAGCCGGCCATCATCACTGGCGCCGACCAGTATCCCAACTATTTCGACTTCGCTGAGAATTCCAGCGGCACAGCGATTGTTTTCTACGCCCTGGTGAACCTCAACGGCAGCACCACCACCTGGCGTGCCGTCACCCGCAAGGGTGCGGGACTGGCTTGGAACGGCCCAGCTACCGCCGGAACCTCATTTGACGCGGGCGGTCAGCCGGATAGCGCAGCGGTCAACAGCTCCGGACGGGCAGCGGTCGTATTCCATGGCTACAGTTCCGACTTTCTGAACAATATTCTGTACACGAACACGTTCCAACCCTGATGCCCTGGGTTCCCGAAACACGTCCGGTGCCTGGAGCTTTCCAGGAGCCGGACCTCTTTTTAACGTTTAAGCCACCAGCGGCGCATTCGCGATTCCAGCTGTACCAAACACCTGGCGGTATCGTTCAACCCCCGACGCCGGCCCCAGCGCCTTGGAATAGTTGTCGGAGAGCTTCACCGCCGGCCGCCCTTCGACACTCGAAACCTTGCAGATCAAGCTAATCGGATCGAAGCCGCCACCCTCGTTCGGATTGCATCCCCGAAAGTCGTTGGTCAGCAGAGTTCCCCAGCCCGCGCTGAAGCGGATACGCATGCCCGGCGTCCACTTCTTACGGTCGTCAAAATCAGCGGCGCTGCGAAAATCCGCAGGAGCCAGGTTGCGGGCCAGCGTACCCCCAAAGTACGCATGCAATCCAAGAATCTGGTTCACATCGAGCGTGTCGGACGCAATCAGCAGTCTTTCCCGCGGATCGCGCCTGTGTAGCTTCAGCCACTCGATATATTCATCCCCGGCGATATAAGGATCCTTGCTGTCCACGCGCTGCCCGGTCCAGTCCGCCACCCACTCCGGCGCTCCCGCGAGAAACTGCGTCGTTCCAAAGGTGTCGGGCAACATGACCCGCAGCGCCCCTTCGTAGGTTTGCTGCCATAACTCCAGCGCGCGATATTGCGAAGCCTTCAACGCCACGTCGTCCGGAGCCAGGGCCGCCATCACCATCGGAATCTCGTGGGCGTTGGTGCCAATCGCTTCCAGATCGTGCTTGTGCGCCAGGAACGCGTTCGATGTGCCGATGAAATTGCTCCGCAGGTTCGCGGCCATCGCCACCACCGCATATTCCTGCCACAAGAAGCTGTGCCGCCGCCGGGTTCCAAAATCCGCAACGCTCAACCCCGGCACGCCCCGCAGCCGCTCGATCTTGCTCCACAGCTTGGTCTTGGCCCGCGCATACAGAATGTCGAGCCCGAACTCGCTGAGCGTCTTCAGATGCGCTCGCGTCTTCAGTTCATCCAGGATCGCCAGGGCGTAGAGCTCCCACATCGTGGTCTCGGTCCACGAGCCGTCGAAGGTCAAATGAATCTGCCCATCGTGCACCGATAAGTGATAGTCCGACAGCCGGAAGTCGTTCTCCAGCCACTCCAGAAAGGCCGGCTCGAAAATTCCTCGCCGCCCGTAAAACGTGTTGCCCGCCAGCCAAACCAGCTCCGACTTACGAAAACGCAGCCCGCGCACGTGCTGCAATTGCACCTTGAGTTCTTCGATGTGAACCGTGTCGGCAATCCGCACCGCCGTATGCCGGTTGAACAGCGAGAACTCCACCCGCGTGGCCGGGAAATGCTTCCAGATAAACTGGAGCATCAGCAGCTTGTAGAAATCCGTATCCAGCAGCGACCGGATTACCGGATCCAGTTCCCAGTTGTGGTTATGCGCGCGTTCGGCAAAGTTGACGATCATTGAAGGAGAGCGGCCGTCCCTAACAGTCTAGAGGAAGACGTCTGAAAGATGACAGTCTAGTAGCTTGCCATCCTCCAGCCGCGAAGCGGCGCCATGTGAAAGTCCGGGCATGGAAGTGCCGGGGTGAGAGTCGGAAAGAGTGCGAGTCCCGTAGGGACGGCACAGGTTCCGGCGCAGCGACGAGTCGGCACCTAGCTCTTCGCCCCCACAAACTTGTGCTCCAACCCCTCATAGACTTCTTCCGCCCGGCGCAGCGCCTCCTGCACGTTTTCGCAGATGTTCTCTTCGCCGATGACCTCCGCGAACTCCCCCTGGTGAATCAACTGCGCCGGCTGCTCCCGGGCTCCGCACAGGATTAACGTGCGTTTTGTAGCGTGCAGTTGCTTGGCGACCTCTTCCATGGCGAACAGCCCGGTCGCATCCAGCGCTGTCATATTCCGTAATCGCAGAATTACCACCGGTGGCAGCTTGTGCAGGTTCTCCGTTACCGCGTAGATCTTGTCGGTCGCGCCAAACAAAAACGGCCCGTGAATGCGGAAGATCGTCGCGTAATAGGGAATGTCCTTGTCCTGCAGAATGTGTACACGCCCGTCCTCGACGTAATCGTCGGTCACTCGCGACACAGTCGTCGTCGAAGCCACGCGGCTGATGAACAGCAGCGCCGCCAGGATCATTCCCGCCTCCACTGCAACCGTGAGGTCGGCGAACACGGTGAGCGCAAACGTAACCAGCCAGATGCTGATGTCGGTCTTGGTCAGCTTCAGCAACTGCGGAATCTCCCGCCACTCGCCCATGTTGTAGGCGACGACCATCAGAATCCCGGCCAGCGCCGCCATTGGCACATAGCTGACCAGCGGCGCCGCAAATAGCAGGATGCAGAGCAAGGTCAGCGCATGGATCGTGCCTGCCACTGGCGATTGCGCCCCCGAACGGATATTCGTCGCCGTGCGCGCAATCGCTCCCGTAGCCGGCAATCCGCCGAACATCGGCGAGAAGACATTCGCCACGCCTTGTCCGATCAACTCGACATTGGGATTGTGCCGGTCGTTGCTCATGCGGTCCGAAACCACCGCCGACATCAGCGATTCGATCGCGCCCAGCATGGCCACCGTAAACGCCGGCCCCAGCAGCCCATGGATCAAATCCGAGCGAAACTTCGGAATTTGTAGATGCGGCAGGCCTCCCGGAATCCCGCCAAATCTCGTGCCGATCGTTTCTACTGGCAGTCTGAAGAAATAGACCGCGCTGGTGGCTAGCAGCAGCGCCACGATCGGTCCAGGAATGCGAGGGGAAAGGCTGCGGCAGATGATCAGCGTCAGCAGCGTGAACACCGCGAGAGCGGTCGCCTCGAAGGACAGCGTATGGAAGTTGCTTGCCAGGGCCTCCATGCGCAACCAAAACACGCCCGGAACCTTGTCGAGATGCAGCCCGAAGAAATCCTTCACCTGCGTGCTGGCGATCAGAACCGCAATGCCATTGGTAAAGCCGATCACCACCGGGCGCGGAATGAACTTCACGGCGGTGCCCAGGCCGGTGAGTCCCATGATGACCAGCAGCACACCCGCCATCACCGTGCACATGAAGAGCCCGTCCACGCCATGCACTGCCACAATCCCTGCCACGACAACCACGAAGGCGCCGGTGGGCCCGCCGATCTGCGTCTTCGATCCGCCCAGCGCCGAGATCAGAAATCCGGTAACGATGGCGCAATAAATCCCCGCCTGAGGAGTCAATCCTGAAGCAATGGCAAACGCCATGGCCAGTGGCAGCGCTACCAGCCCCACTGTGACCCCAGCGATTACATCGAGAAGAAATTTGTGCCGGTCATAGTCCCGCAAACAGAGGACAGACTTCGGAAGCCAATTTTCATTAAGGAAAGCACGAGCCATTTTTGCATTATCGCTCCGAAGCCCGGAATCGGCTAGAAGATGTACTCAGAGCAAGAAACCAAAGGAACTGCTTTCGTAGAGACGTTGCTTGCGACGTCTCTGCCGCCTGCATGCAGGCTTCAGATGAGCGCGTAAAATCGCCCCATGCAGTTCCTGCGAACCCTGGGATGGTTGGCCTGCGTCGTCTATTCCACCATCCCGTCGTTCTGGCTGATGGTTCACTCTCGGGCGCATCGCTGGCGGGAGAGGGAGCGTTCTCCCTTCCGCGTGCTCGTCCCGGCCTGGATGGTCATGTGGGTCGGTATAGGAGCGCTGACAGCCCCGTGGCGAAGCGTAGCGCTATATTCGACCCTCTGGAGCTGGATTCCCGCGGCGCTTCTCTTTGCCGTGGGTATCTATATCTATTCCCACTCCGGAGCCCACTTCAGCCTGGCCCAACTCGGCGGTCTGCCGGAGATTCGCCCCGGCCATCACGACGACCGTCTGGTGACGACTGGCATCCGCGCCCGCGTACGCCATCCCGTCTACCTGGCTCACCTCTGCGAAATGTTAGCCTGGAGCCTAGGCACGGGCGTCCTCGTCTGCTGGCTCCTGACCGGATTCGCGATCGTCACCGGAGCGGTGATGATCCGCATGGAGGACTCGGAGTTAGAGAAGCGTTTCGGGGAAGCGTTCCGACAGTACCGAACGACAGTGCCTGCACTTCTCCCTCGCGTCTAGCAAAAACAAAGGTTCAAGCGGAGAGCGGAGGGCAAGCCCGGCTATAATCCGACTTGTCTGACGGCTGCTCCTTCATGCGCTTCGAACTCTTCATCGCTCGCCGCTACCTGCGCGCTAAACGCCGCCAAGCCTTCATCGGCATCATCACCGGGATCTCCATCGCCGGAGTCGCGGCAGGAGTCGCCTCGCTCGTGGTCGCCCTTGCCATCAACAACGGCTTTCGCCAGGACCTCCAGCAGCGGTTGCTCGGTGCGACTTCGCACATCAGCCTGCAACGCATCGCCGACGACGGAATCAAGGACTGGCCCCCGCTCATGGATCGACTCTCCAAGCAGCCTCACGTAGTCGCCGCCGCCCCGGCCATCTTCGAGCAAGTCCTGATCTCCCGCGGCCCGCGGGCCCGCGGGGCAGTTCTCAAAGGCATGATCCCCCGTTACGAGCGGAGAGTCGGCGATCTTCTCAACTCGGTAAAAGAAGGATCGGCCGCACCCCTGGAGGACTCGACCGCACAAACAAAGTCAAAACCAGAGTCTATAGGAGCGGACAGAGCCAGCCCTCAGCTTGCCAAAGGGAGTGACCGCTCCACACAAGCCACACCCTCGGAAGCCGAAGAGTCTCCCGACTCGCTCGCCGGGCTCGAACGGCGACAGGCCGCCATGCCCCCCATCGTCCTCGGCAAAGACATGGCCGACAACCTCGGCGCCACCGTCGGCTCGGTTGTGCTGGTCACAAGTCCCCAGGGGGAGTTGACCCCCATCGGCATGGTGCCCAAGTACACCCGCTTCCGCGTGGTGGGAATCTTCCACTCCGGCTTCTTCGACTACGACTCCACCTGGGCTTTCGCGAGCCTGTCCGACGCGCAGCAACTGTTCGGCCTGGGCAACCTCGTCTCCGTCCTCGAGTTCAAAGTCGACGATCTCGACGGGGCCGACGAAATTTCGCACGAAATCGAAGATGCCGCCGGCAAGGGATTCATGGCAATCAACATGCTGAAGCAGAATAGTGCTCTCTTCAAGGCCCTGAAGACCGAGCGCCTGGTCACCTTCATTACCATCGGACTCATCGTGTTCGTGGCCGCCCTTAACATCCTCATCTCCCTCATTATGATGGTGATGGAGAAGACCAAGGACATTGCCGTCCTCATGTCGATGGGCACGCGCAAAGCTCAAGTGCGAAATGTCTTCATCGCTCAAGGGGTGCTGATCGGGATCGTCGGCACCGTCATCGGCCTTGCGATCGGCTACGCCATTTCCTACGCCGGAGGCCACTACCACATCATTTCGCTATCGCCCGAGGTCTACTCCATCGACTACGTCCCCTTCGCGCCCAGGGTGATCGACGGAGCGATTGTCGCCCTCGTCGCAGTGGGAATCTCTTTCGTGGCCACCCTGTATCCGTCATGGTCGGCCTCTCGCATTCTTCCCGCCGAGGCGCTACGTTATGAGTAGCGGAGTCCGGCGCAAAAGTTGCCGCATAGGTATCGCAAATGAGCCAGCGCAAGTTCCATTGCAAGTTGGTGCATCAACACCCACTGTGATTTAGGTCACTTGCCGGTTTTAGTCCCCGGTGTACAGTTTTTCGCATGTATGGATTCTGGTATAGGGCGCGCCGGGAAACGATTTAGCTCCGCCGCGCACTAATCTTTGGGGCAGGGGAGATACTGCCGGTACTGTAAGCTGGAATCCTGCAAACTGCATGCCGACGACGGGGTTGGAACGAAAGAGACAACAATTGCATCTAATTGAGCAAGATTCAATGTTGCGAGTGGAAGGCCTGAAAAAAGTTTTTCGATCTGGTGAAGCGGACCTGGTGCTCTTTGAAAATTTGACGTTCGACGTGAGGCGAGGCGAAATGCTTGCCATCGTAGGGGAGTCAGGCGCGGGTAAGAGTACTCTTTTACACATCTTGAGCGCTCTTGATCGTGCTTCCGCAGGTGACGTATACTGCGCCAACTTGCGATTGAATTCGTTATCCCACGACCAAGCCGCCGACTTTCGCAACCGAGAAACCGGTTTCGTGTGGCAATTTCACTATTTGCTCCCGGAGTTCACGGCGGCGGAAAACGTTGCTATGCCGTTGCTAATGCGGGGCGAGACCTGGCAGAACGCTGAGCCCCAAGCTTCACGCTGGTTACGCGAGGTCGGACTGGAACAGCGCACCCATCATCGCTCCGGCGAGCTTTCTGGCGGTGAGCAGCAGCGGGTAGCTCTGGCCCGGGCTCTCATCACCGGGCCTAAGTTGTTGTTGGCAGATGAGCCTACCGGCGACCTCGACGGACAGACGGCGGAAGCGGTTTTCGCCTTGATTGCGCGTTTGCACCGCGAGCACCAACTGACCTCGCTCATCGCAACGCACAATTTGTCATTCGCTCGCCGCTGCCATCGTGTACTAAGGCTGCAGCGCGGGCGCGTGGAAGAAATACATCCGGATTCGCTTCCGGTGTCAGGAGTTTGACGCGGAGCAACATAAGTAAGACAAAGTGCAGGAAAATGGCAGCAGGGTGAGCAGGCAGGTACGGCCCGAAGGAAACGTCTTGCGGTTCCTTCGGTAACGTGATCAAAGGGTTAAGGGGCGGATTCGGCGTTTGGTTTCTCGGCCCTTTGATTGCATAATGTAGTCAGGTTGGGCCAGGGTTCGGTAGGTCGGGCAGGACGAGTTCTTCTCGACCGGGAAGGTCAAAGGGAAGGGCACTATGTTCGAACGCTATACGGAGAAAGCCAGGCGCGTAATCTTTTTCGCACGCTATGAAGCCAGCCAGTTCGGGTCTCCTTACATCGAGACTGAGCATCTGCTTCTCGGACTCCTGCGCGAAGACAAAGCCCTGACGAATCGTTTCCTGCGGTCCCACGCCTCGGTCGAGTCCATCCGCAAGCAGATCGAGGGACACACCACCATCCGCGAGAAAGTCTCGACCTCGGTCGATCTCCCGCTCAGCAATGAGTGCAAGCGCGTCCTCGCTTATGCCGCTGAGGAAGCTGAGCGCCTGTCGCACCGCCATATCGGCACGGAACATCTGTTGTTAGGTTTGTTGCGAGAGGAAAAGTGTTTTGCCGCCGAAATCCTGCACGAGCGTGGCCTTCGCCTCTCCACTATCCGCGAAGAACTGGCCCGTACCACCCAGGAGAAGGCGCAACCGCAACGCCAGCGCGAATCTTCGCTGCTCAGCGAATTCTCCCGCGACCTCACCCAGGCCGCCACCGATAGCCAGCTCGATCCGCTGGTCGGCCGCGAAGGCGAAGTCGATCGTGTCATTCAGATTCTCTGCCGCCGCACCAAGAACAATCCCGTGCTCATTGGCGAGCCTGGCGTGGGCAAGACCGCTATCGTTGAAGGCTTGGCCCAGCGCATCGCCGACGGCGAAGTTCCGTCGTTCCTGGCTGACAAACGGATCCTCGCTCTCGATCTGTCGCTCATCGTGGCCGGTACCAAGTATCGCGGCCAGTTCGAAGAGCGCCTGAAGACCATCATGAAGGAGCTGATGGAGTCGCAGAATTCCATCATCTTTATTGACGAGTTGCATACCCTGGTCGGTGCCGGCTCAGCCGAAGGCTCGCTCGATGCCGCCAACATCCTGAAGCCCGCCCTATCGCGCGGCGAGATTCAATGCATCGGCGCCACCACCCCCGGAGAATATCGCAAGTCGATCGAGAAAGATCGGTCGCTCGAGCGCCGCTTCCAGGCCGTCAAAGTTCCGCCGCCGAACGAAGCCGACGCCATCAAGATCCTGTTCGGCATCAAGGATCGCTACGAGAAGTTTCACGCCGTCACCTACACCGACGACGCCATCAATTTCGCGGTCTCGCATTCGAACCGCTACATCCCCGACCGCTTCTTGCCCGACAAGGCCATCGACTTGGTCGACGAGGCCGGCGCCCGCGTCAAGCTGCGCCAGACTTCGCTGCCCGAAGAGATCACAGAAGTCCAGAAGCGCATCAAGTTCATCGTCCACCGCATGGAGAACGCCATCGCGAACCACGAGTTCGAGAAGGCGCGCTTCTACTCGGACGAAGAACGCAAGGAGCGCGAGAACCTGCGCGCCCTTCGCGAAAAATACCACCTCGATGAATCCTCCACCGGCGTAGTCGGTCGGGAGGACATCGAGGACGTGGTATCGCGCTGGACCGGCGTCCCCGTCACTTCGATTAAGGAAGAAGAAACCCAGAAGCTGCTGCGCATCGAAGAAGAACTGCACAAGCGCATCATCTCGCAGGACAAATCGATCAGCGCTCTCGCCCGCGCCATCCGCCGCTCGCGCGCCGGCCTGAAGAACCCGAACCGCCCCATCGGCTCGTTCCTGTTCCTCGGCCCGACCGGCGTCGGCAAGACCGAAGTCGCCCGCACTCTCGCCCAGTTCATGTTCGGCACCGAGAAAGCCCTGGTTCGCTTCGACATGTCCGAGTTCATGGAGAAGCATTCGGTCTCGAAGCTGATCGGTTCGCCTCCGGGATACGTCGGCTACGAAGAGGGCGGCCAACTCACCGAACGCGTGAAGCGCGCCCCCTATTCGGTCGTGCTGCTCGACGAAATCGAGAAGGCGCATCCGGATGTTTTCAACATCCTGCTGCAAGTCTTCGAAGACGGCCAGCTGACCGACGGTCTCGGCAACACGGTCGACTTCAAGAACACCATCATCATCATGACGTCGAACATCGGCGCCCGCCATTTGCAGCGCCGGGAGGGCCTGGGCTTCGCCTCGACCAAGGAAGACGCGATTGCCGACAAAGTCGAAGAACTCGTGAAGAACGAGGTCAAACGTACCTTCAATCCCGAGTTCCTTAACCGCCTGGATGAAATCATCATCTTCATGGCGTTGAACGAAACCGACCTCATCCAGATTCTGGAGCTCATGGTCAACCAGCTCAACCAGAACCTGGCGCAGAAGGCGATCACCGTCACCGTCGCCGACGATGCCAAGAAGTGGATTCTCAACCAAACTCTCACCGACCGCAGCTACGGCGCGCGCCCGCTGCGCAGAGCACTGCAAAAGTACATCGAAGACCCGCTGTCCGAGGCGCTGATCCAGGGCACGATCACCACGCGCCCCGCCTTCATCGAGGTCTTCTTAGAAGCCAACAAGCTCTTCTACCGCCCCGTAGATTCCGAAAAGGCGGAAGGCGTCTTGTTGTACGAGAACTAGCTCACGTAGGGGCGGACGCATTTCGTCCGCCCCGCGAACCCTGAGCCAAGTCGAATGGAACGCCCCGGACGAATGCGTCCGGGGCTACGTATTCCGTTCCACCCCAATCCGATTCGTCATCTTCGCCTCACTCCTCAGCCATGCCCGTCGGTATTGCCTCCAGGACAGCAACCTGCAATTAAGCGAAGATGGATTTACGCGGTTGGGTGCGAGCGCGCTTGAGTGTCTGCCGATGGATCGGCGTGTTGCCAAGCAGAACGATATAAAATAATCCCTCCATGTATGCGCGCAGGACATCCTGGTTAGCCCACGCACTAATCGAGGCAATGCTCGTTTGGCCTGTTGCAGCTCAGAACGCGACTCCTGCGCCTCAGGCGGTGGACAAATCCCAATTATCATCCCAAGGTCTTGCACGCAAAAGTGTCACCTTTGACGGGTTTGTCGACTCGGCCATCGTGCAAGAACGCCGCCTGACGAATCTGATGCGCTACTTCAAGCCTGTCGTCGAGACCTACGTACAGGAAGAAAAGCACGACTCTGACCTTCAGACCTCGCCCAAGGACGACGACTATTTCTTAAGCCGACTGGATTTGACTGGGAATGCTCCCGCCACCCAAGAATTTGAAAACCCGAAGCACTCGAAGCTGGAGGGAGAGAAGAAATCGCCCAAGGGTACCGCAGCCTTCGCCGCGGGAGGCTTTGCACAGACCGTGTTCCCAGACCTGGATCACTTCGATCGTCAGAACTACGCCTTCAAATTCGTCCGCTGGGAGACTCTGGGCGAGGTGCGATGTGTGGTTATCGATGTGACGCCGCGGGAGAATTCGGCGAATCGTGGTTTTGTCGGGCGCATCTCGGTGGAGGATCAGGACTTCAACATCGTCCGCTTTACGGGAACATACACCTCGAAAGCGTTCTCCAAGCGTTCATTTCACTTTGACAGTTGGCGGCTGAATACTTTGGGTACGATGTGGATGCCCGCCTACGTTTATACCGAAGAGTCAGATCCACACGATCCCTCAAGCCACGGCCTCTGGTTTAAGGCCCAGACTCGGGTTTGGGGCTACGACTTGGAACATGCAGGAGACCACCGCGAGTATGCGAAGCCGCTGACGGACGATCTCTCCGGTGTTGATCCCAATCGGCACGAAGCTTCGCAAGATCTGAGCCCTCAGTTAACGCTGGGGAGAACCACATATACCCCGGAAGACGACCTGGTGGAGCGGTTACAAGTTGCCGGACTTATGGCGCCCGACGGCGAAGTCGACCGCATCCTGGAAACCGTGGTCAACAACCTGTTAATTGTGAACAATCTGGACCTCCCCGGGGTGCGCTGTCGCGTATTGCTCACCACGCCGCTGGAATCGTTCGTCGTCGGTCGAACAATCGTGGTGAGCCGCTCACTTCTCGACGTGCTGCCCGATGAGGCCAGTCTGGCCGCGGTACTGGCGCACGAACTCGCTCACATCGTTTTGCAGCATTCCCTGGGCGCCGAATACTCGTCGCAGTTCAGCTTGCCCTTTTCGGACCTCGAGACCTTTGCCAAGCTGGACTTCCATTTCGACCCAGCAAAAGAATCGGATGCTGACAGGAAGGGCCAGGAATTATTTTCCAAGTCCCCGTATAAAGACAAGGTCGCGAGTGTGGCACTCTTTCTGCAAGCTTTGGAGGCCCGCTCGGCACAATTACCCAATCTGTTGCACGCGCGATTCAGCAATGATTTCGGGAGCAGTCACTTAGTCGGAATGCCCGCGCTCGTCAACTCACCCAAACATCTCCGAATGAATCAGTCGGATCAGATTGCCGCCTTGCCTCTGGGTTCACGGATTAAGGTCGATCCGTGGTCGGACCGGATCGAAATGCTCAAGAGCAAATCGCAACCCCCGCTGTCGGCATCGGAGAAAAGACCGTTTGAAGTGTCTCCATTCTTCCCCTACCTCAAGCGATTAGACGAACAGAAACCTCAGGCGCGAATGAATCCGTAACCGAGTTCAATCCCGGCTCTTAGTTCAATTCGCTTGCCGCCGAAATATCCGGGAAAAGAACTTTCTAATTGACCACCGGGTTCAACCTGTGATCAGATGCCGGGACAAAGTCGCGGCTTAGCCTGGAGCCCGACTGAACCCAGGGGCGTGCGACTGAGGTGCCGTATGAAGTGCTCCGTGACCCTGCTGGTTTCCCTTCTTGCTTTCACTCTGACCGCCAGCGCTCGCGATGTCGTCGTGCCCGCCGGCACTCTTTTGCAATGCACGCTCAATGAACCCAACTTTTCTTCGGCCAGCGTCGATGTCGGAGACCCGGTCCTCTGCCACCTTCGCGGCGTAACCGTCTTCGGGCAGCAGGCTTTTCCCCGCGGAAGCTATCTTGTCGGACACCTCGAAGACGCCAAAGATCCCGGACACTTCTGGGGCAAGGGTTACCTGAAGCTGCAATTCGACCGCATCGGCGTCCCCTCGGGCGACCTGCCCCTTGAGGCCAAGGTCATTGCGACCCGCAACTACAAAGTCGACAAACAAGGCAAAATCGATGGCAAGGGCCACCCTCGCCGCGATGTGATCGAATGGATGCTGCCGCCCCTGTGGCCCTGGAAGGTGGTCATGCTTCCCGCCCGCGGTCCGCGTCCGAAATTGAAGGGCGAAACGGTCCTCAGTCTGCGCCTGATGAACGACGTGCAAATCCCGCAACTGGCACAGACCTTCGGTCCCGGTTGGCACTTCTTCGGCCGCCCTCAGAACGAGTCATTCGAGGACGCGCAAAGAAGTGATGCGGCAGCACCGGCCCGTCCGCAGCTCGCTGTACGCGCCGATCGCCGCGCGCCGATCGTCGCAACCGATCCGCAGATCTCGTACGCAACGTACGTTTCGCCCAAGCCCGCGTCCGATTTGACGGCCGGAGTCGTGACCCCTCCCGGCATGCCCGTTTTCGTCCTGAACACCGGCACCGTGCTGGCGGTCAGCGGATACGGCTACCAGGACAGTCGCATCACCTACACTCTGGCCGCGGGAGGCACTGGCGTGATCAACGCCGATGAAGTCGACTGGAGCACGACCACTCGCGTCAACGCCCAGCGTGGCATCCGCGTCACCCTCCACGCAGGGCACGCGAACGCAGGAACTCCCGGTCTTTAGGCAGAACTTCAAAGGTTTCGATCTTGAATCCGCCGCCAGCGCCAGCCGGCGGCTTTTGTTTTGTGTGGAGCGGACGCTCCCGCCCGGCTCTTTTTTCTAAGAAGCTTTTCTTTGCGACCTTTGCGGTGAGCTTGAATCCGTTAGCTATCCCGATAACTGTGGGGAGCCACTCATGCATAAAGTCAACATCGCCGAAAAATTCTCAAAGATCACCGAATACTGGAAGCCGTACGTCGGCGCCGAGCTCAACGGCCAGATGGTGAAGTTCGACAAGCTCAAGGGCGAGTTTGTCTTCCACCATCACGACCACGAAGATGAAATGTTCCTCGTCGTCAAAGGCCGCTTCCGCATGGAATTTCGCGACCGCCACGAATGGATTGAGGAAGGCGAGTTCATCGTAGTCCCGCGCGGAGTCGAGCACCGCCCCGTCGCCGACGAGGAATGCTGGCTCCTCCTGTTCGAACCGGCCGGAACCCTGAACACCGGCAACCTCGTAAACGAGCGCACCGTGGCGCAACTGGAGCGAGTGTAGGATGTAGCAAGCTGCGTCGCTACGCAGGATCATGGAACTCATCCTCTACTCCGCCTTCTGGTGCCCCGAGTGCCGCGAAGCCAGGCGCTTTCTCGCCAAGCACAACATTCCCTACACAGAAGTCGACATCGAGACCACCCCCGGTGCCGCTGACGAAGTTGTCAAGCGCACTGGCAAGCGCGCCATCCCGCAGTTTGTGATTGACGGCGAATGGGTCCAGCCCTACCGTCCTGGCAAAGGCTTCCTCTACGAGGAAATGGCCAAACGCCTCGGGATCAAGCACTCCTAACCGCGACCCACCTCCGATGTGCCCAGCAGCCAACTTTCGTAATAGCCCGTTAGCGCAAGAGCAACTGTGACGCCCGGGTTCTCCGTTATCATTCACGACGGCGAGTGAGATTGATACTATTCGGTGGACGGAGCCAGATTTGAGAGTTTTCTTTTGTATTGCGTCTTTCCTGCTTCCCTTCGCAGTCCTCGCGCAGGATCAGCCTGTTTCCGCTCCCGCGTCGGTTGCCTCGTCGATCAAGGTCCCTCAAATCCTCAACCGCGGCCTCGGAGGAATGATCGGCGCCTACACCGACCGTCCTCCCGATCTAACCCTGATCCCCCACGGCGAAGGTGCACGCAACGGGCTCGTCTGGGTGCAAACCGTCGGCTGGGGTCTTCTCATCGTCGGTGAAGTCGACGGAGAGCGTCCGGAGTTCCCCCGCAACAAGAACCTGATCCTGGAGAAAGATCACATTGAGATCTGGCTGGCCGACGGCAAAGATCCCGACCTGCCTCTGACTGGCTGGGGCAACCAGTTCGACCAGGTCACCTTGGCCAAGGGTGCCGATTCATGCGCCGACTGGGCTCGCCGAGCGGACACTCCCGCCGCCCCCGACGCTTCGGGCGCCGAGAAGCGCTGCCGGACTTGGGCCGCCACCCAAACTGAATACCGGCCGTTCTTCAAGCGCCTCTTTGTACGGCAATGGCTGTTAACGCCCGACTACGCCGTCGAATCCTACGCCACACCCGCCTACGACAGAATCACCGCACGCTTCGCCAGTGACCGCCCCGACAATGAAGAGATCCCGACCACGCTGCTGCCGGTTAGCCAATTGCAGATGTGGCCCGGCCCTGGTAAGAATCGCGGCGGCTACACCTTCGAGATCATGATCCCGTTCACTTCCTTTCCCCCGCTCTCCTCCACCGATCTCCGTGACCTTCGTCTGATGGTGGACGTATTCAATCCCCCTCCACCGGGCAAAAAAGTTGGAGCTTATTCGACCTCGTCCCCGTCTCGCGGCTACGGGAAGCCGGAGACCTTCAACCATCTGCGTCTCGATCCCCCGCAACAATTCCAACTGACGCCATGCGATCTTCCCCTCGCGGCGAAGGACAAGTACGGCGATCCGCGCGCAGCCTGGTTCGTTCCCAAATCCAACCAGGCCATCGATTTCGAGCACGATGCATTCATCATTGTGAACGATGGCTCCGGCTATCAATACGAGCCCGAGGCGCTGTCGCCTGTGGCGCGCCCCGTGCACTTTTTCTGGCACGGCATCGCCGAAAATGAATGGGTCTGCGGACCCCATCTCAGTTATCGTAGCGGCGAGAAGTTGCAAACCTTCGATGCAGATGTAGATGAAGACGGGTTCGATGCCCGCCACCTGCCCGGCGGCGACTTGCTCATCAAAGTTGGTCCCCGCGTCTACGGTTCCGAGTTCGGCTCCGGGACGTGCGGCGCATGCCCTCGCACCGAGTTGCGCATTCTCCGCCTCGGCGCCGATGCGAAAGCGCAGGAAATGCTCCACCTCGGCGGCATCGTCGACAACGGCTCAGGCGCCTCTCAGGATTTCTCCCTGTCCCGAGACTGGTCTCTGGTCGTGCAATACGACCAGGGCGCCATGGACGATCAGGGCACGCCGGCCCCATGGTCCGCGACCACCTGGTGTCGTGGCGAAGCCGCGTACGCGCAGTGCAACCACGAAGATGACGTCCAGCCACCCAATCCCCCCGTGCTGAAAGAACTTCGCACCGCCGACTAAACCCGGCTCTCTCCCGGGGAGCCGCCCCGTTAAGCCGTGCACCAAGGAACGCCCTTCGCTATACCGCACGGTCATCATCTTCGGTACCGTAGCCAACCCTGCGCCCACCGGGCGAACATAAGGACTCCAAAGCTCTCGGTCTCACTCAGCGTCCCCCGGCTAAGAGACTGAAAACAAAACGCTCGGAACCAATCGCCTCAACCCTATGGACGAATCTCGCACCTCCGAACCCGATCCCGCCGAACCAAAGACGACGGTGCCAGCCTCCGCCGAGGCTCAAGCCCCGCCCGAGTCCAGCCCGGTCTGCGACAGCTGGCAGCAGACGGTGCAGGCGGTCCTGGCCCTTGTGATGTTCCTGGGAGCCCTCGCCATGGTGCGCTACTACGGCCCGCGGGCGGCCGAGGGAGTCCCTCCCGACGATCTGCAAAAACAAGTTCACGCGCTCACCGCACAGATCGAAGAGTTCCGGCAGGAACAGGAGATGCCGGCCCTGGTACTCAGCCGCTATCGCAACTCCATCGGCTACATTTACGGCGTCTATCAGGTTGGTTTTCCCAACCAGCGTCCTGCACTTCGCGCACGAGTTTCCGGCACCGGATTCCTTGTCGGCGATGGACTGGTGGCCACCAACCGTCACGTCGCTGAACCCTGGTTTGGGGACTCCGAGGCGCAAGCCCTTGTCCATCGTGGCGCAACCGCGATGCTGGAAAACCTCGTGATCTTTTTCCCCGGATCTCCCACTCCCGTGAATCTGACGCCCGCGTCGGCGTCGAAGACCTCTGATCTCGCCATCCTGCAGGCCCAGAACTCCGATATTCTCCGCAGCCTGCCGATTCTGCCCCTCGCTAGTTCGCCCAGTTCCCCCGGCGAGCATGTCACCGTGATCGGCTATCCCATGGGAATTGCTGGCATGGTAGCCAAATCTCCCTCCAGCATCTACGACCGTCTTGCCTATCGCCACAACGATATCAGCGCCGCCAGCGAACTTGCGGCGTTGTCGCTGATTCGTCCTTCAGCGACCTGGGGACATCTCGGAGATGTAGTCGGGGACAAGCTCATCTACGACGCGCCCACTGCCCACGGCGGCAGCGGCGGCCCGGTGTTCAACGCCAAGGGTGAAGTGATCGGCGTGAACTCCGCTTACATGGACGGCTTCTCCGGCGGTACCCTGGGCGTGTCCGTAGAGTCGCTCCGCCCCCTACTGCAGGAAGCTCAAAAGCCACAGTAGTGTCCTGAGTCAGAAGTTCGAGCCCAGCCAGCGAGGGTCCTTTCATAAAGCCCGTTTACCGTTTTCTGAAAAAAACCGTGGTTTCGTATCAGGGCATCGCTTAAGCAGCGCAAAAAACTCGGAATGCTTTAGTTTCCTAGTCGGAATGCACTCCTTTCCGTGGAAGAGCGGCCCTTTCAGGGCCGCGTAAGGCCGAAAGCACTGCGGGCTTTCGCCCCCGTGGTCGTCATTTGTGTGCGTCGACGGACTTTTTACGGATCACAATTCTTCGCATAACTCTTTGTGAAGTATCAACCGCATGACCCGTCAAAAAGTTATTATTACTTTTCCTCGAGCGTGCTTTGCTTCCAGATACCGGATCGCCTCCGGGACCTCACTCAACTTGTAGCGCCTGTCAATGACCGCTGTTACTTTTCCCGCCCCCATGAGTTCTTGCATCACGCTAAGGTCGTCTTTGTTTGGTCGGGCCAGAAACATGACCAGCTTCTGGCTTACGAACGGTGACAACACAAGCGCCTTGAGCGGACGCGCCATCAGACCGATCATCCACCGGCTCCACGGCCCTCCTGCCAACAGTAATATTCCTTGGGGATTGACAACCCGTCTGCATGCGGACAACGAACGATTCCCTATGAGATCGAAAAGCACGTCATAACTTCTCCCACTCTTCGTGAAGTCCTCTTGCGTGTAATCAATGACCCGGTCTGCGCCGATGGATCGGACCATCTCCACGTTCCTCGTACTGCATACACCGGTTACATGAGCACCCAATGACTTGGCGATTTGCACCGCGAACGTGCCCACACCCCCTGCGGCACCGTTAATCAAAACCTTCTGCCCCGGCTGAACCTGACCCTTGTCGCGCAAACCCTGCAATGCCGTGAATGCCGCCACGGGCGCAGCAGCAGCTTGCTCGAACGTGACGTTATGCGGTTTCATCGCCAATGTCGACTCGGGAGCACACACATACTCGGCAAAGGCCCCCTGGCAAATCCAGACTTTTGCACCCGAACCTTGCGGGTATCTGATCGCGACGCCGAAGACCTCATCGCCCGGTTTGAACTGCGTTACGCTCCGGCCAACCGCCTCAACCCGCCCGGCCACGTCGACGCCGAGTTGTGTGATCTTTGGTTTGAGCAGCCCGCTTAGGAGACGAAAGGTATAGGGCTTGCCTTTCATTAGGCCGCCGTCCAGTGGATTGAGGGAAGCAGCGCGAACTTCTATCAGGACTTCACTGTCCCTGGGAACAGGCTTTTCGACGTCCTTGACCTCGATAACTTCCGGCGGGCCGTACCTGGTATAGACGGCGGCTTTCATGCCTGTACCCCCATGAGGAAAAGCGCGGCTACTTTACAGCGATCTTGCAAAGAGTTTACAAGCAGCAAACAAAAAGGTTGCGGTACGGCAAGTACCGTAGACGTGATTACGGTGAACATGCGCACAGCACGCGGTAGGTTACGATTTTATGAATTCATTTCTCCCGACTTTCTGCCCAGGTACGCTACAACCTCGTCATCCTCACGCCCTGAGGATCTTCCTGCTGGTGTTTGCGCTGGCAACGTCGTTGCCGGGTCACGCCGCCGGTCCTAACGATCGAGTGACCGGCGTAGCAGGCGAAAGCTGGCTCAACCACCTGCAGCGGACGTTAGAAGATACCAGCATGGGCAAAACCGGGCGCTTGGGACTACCTACGTCTGTGTCCGAGGAGGAATCCCCCAGCTGGCAACGGGCACTATCCTACGATTTCAGTGGGCAGGCTGTAACCCTCAAAGGTGCGGACCTCTACCGCCTAAACTGCCAGGGATGTCACGGCGAATCCGGCCTCGGCGCTCCCCCCGAAATCAATTCGGTCATCAATCCAGTCCGTTCGGCCTCCGTCGCCCTCATCATGGAGCGAATGAAAAAGGTTGGAATGGACATGAGCCGTGCGGACGCGGCGGAACTTGCCAACCAATCGAAGGCGGCACTGCTGCAACGGCTGCACAATGGCGGTACGGACATGCCGCCCTTCCCCCACTTAACCGAACCAGAAGTCCGTGCGATCCTCGCCTACCTGAACCAACTTGCGGGCGTGCCCGGCGCGGAAAAGCAACAAGTGGCCGTGGAAGAATCGTCTTTCCGCGTCGGCCAGCACATTGTCAAATCTACTTGTCACATTTGCCACAATGCGGCCGGGCCGAACCCCAACCCGGAGCAGATCTCGAAGGGCGCGATCCCACCGCTTAGTGCGCTGACGACGCGGACAACCCTGCCCGAATTCGTCCGCAAAGTTAGGAGCGGGGCACCAATTGTGATGGGAACACCGCCACTACCTTGCCGCGGCAGGATGCCAGTCTTCTACTACCTGAGCGAAAACGAAGCTGCGGACGTCTACTTGTACCTGCAGCGCTACCCGCCGTACCAGTACGCGGTTCTTGATCCAGTAAATCCCGCCCCTAAACCGGACCAGGCAGCAACAGGCACGGTTCTGGCCTTTGCACCGATCACGGAAGCGGCGAAGGCTCTCCAGTCCACCAAAGACGCCGGCATGAGAATTGTTGCTGTTCCGCTGGTCGCGGAACTGTTCGTGGCTCTGCTGTTTGCAGGAGGCCTGGGATTCACGTTGCGCGAGTTTAGAAGGTTGACGAAGAAAAGCCGGGCCCGCAAAATCTTCGTAATGGGCACGGGCAACGTCGCCCTCGATGCGACCGACACCTTGGCCCTCGAAAATCCGAGCCCCGACTCTGAGAGCGCGATAGAATTCGAGGTTTCCGACATCGTCGCCACCGTAGTGATGGAAGATGATCGCGAGGCTGTGAATCATTTGCCGTCACACCATGCGGACCATCGTTCCTTCGAGAGTTCCTGGCTGGCACGCCGACTTGAGGATGAGGATTGGGTCGCTTAACCCTACTCCCATTTTGGAATAGCGTCGTTGTCGGCGGCTGATTCTTCATCGCGATTGCCATGGGCTCGAAATAAACTGGGTTCGTGCCCAACCGCAGCAACCCTCGCGTCGGCCTGACGACCGCCGCCGGCGTCGTCTTTGCGTTGTTGCTCAGCGAAATCTCATTGCGCCCCTGGGCCGGCCAGTTGTACCGCTTCGACGTTCAGCCGCTCGCGGCAGACCGAATCCATTCCCCAACCAAAATCGTCAGGTACTACGGGGAAGGCATAGCCACATCCCATTTCTCACCGAGCCGCGCCAGCCTAACTGGCAGGGCTCCCGTCGCCAGCGCTCCTTGGATCGTGATCATGGGGGACTCCTTCGTCGAGAGCCTCCAAATCACCTACTTCCCAGAGCTGATCGCCGGCCCGATCGTTCGCGCTTCTGTCTTTCTGCCGCAAATGACGTGATCCCTCAAGCCCTCGGGCAAGCGCGCCATCGTCGGCCTTGAACTGATCTTGCTTGGTGTCACCAAGAAATTGCTCATCGCGGACCGCATGGCCGTCCTGGCCGATGCCGTCTTTGAGCATCCCCACTTTTTCTCTCGTGTGACCGTTGCCAGTGGTGTGGTCGCATATTCCCTACAGATCTACTGCGATTTCTCCGGCTACTCGGATATTGCCATCGGGTTTCGAGGATTATCAGCTTCGATCTTTCAGAGAACTTCAATATGCCTTATTTGTCCACATCGATCACGGAGCTCTGGCGCCGCGGGCACATGACACTGTCCAAGTGGCTGCGGGATTAGTTAGCTCTACATTCCGCTGGGTGGGAATCGCCGCGGCGGCTTCCGCACCTACTTCAATCTATTGATGACGATGCTCCTCGGTGGACTGTGGCACGGCGCGAACTGGACCTTCGTGATTTGGGGAGGCCTGCACGGTCTCGCGCTCGCTTCCCACAAGCTTTGGATCGAGACGAGCAAGGGCCGCTACAAAATGCCGCGGTTTCTCTCATGGGCGGCTACCTACGTCTTCGTATGTTTCGGCTGGATTTTCTTTCGCTCACTCAATTTCACGACCGCGGCTGTGATTCTGCGAAAGTTGGTGCTGCCGGATCGGACCGGCATTGGCTATCTGTATCTTCCTTTGCTGCTTGCGATCCCACTCGTCGTCGGAGCACACGCTCTGGGTCACTATGTGGGAAGCCTCGCCGCCGTGAGTGAAGGAACCAGATATATCCGCCCGCCACATTGGGCCATGTCCTTATACCGCAACTGTGGGGAACGGTTGGCGTTGAAGCCTCATTCCGCAGCTGGGTATTACATCCTTCTACCCTTTCCTGGCTTTGTCGGTGGTTTTATCATCACCCTCTGGCTCCTGGTGCTCTATTTGTTCTCATCAGTAAATACAAATCCCTTTATCTATTTTCAGTTTTGATGGGTGTTGCGTAAGGAAACGGAATAGCCATTTCAAGTAGGGTGTAATCCTGAGCGGAGCCGTTCTTCAGGCGGAGCAAAGAGCCTGCCCTGAGCGCAGCCGAAGGGATCTCACGGAGAAATGGATCTTCCCTAGAGCGGAGACCCCAGTTACTAAAGTTATTGTCCGTCGGTACTTGGTAATTGTGACCGTCGGCTGCCTGTGATGTCATCAATCTGTCGGGCAAGAATCAGTCCCAGATGTGACTCTTTTCAGCCCACGACCTGAGGTCTGCTTCATGAATTGGTACTTCCTTTTTTTCTTCGTGTCGGGATTTTGCGGCATCCTCTACGAGATCGTCTGGCTCCGCTTGTCGATGGCCCAGTTCGGTGTTACCAGCGCCCTGGTTGCGATTGTGCTTTCCATGTTCATGGCTGGATTGGGCTTGGGCTCATGGGGTAGCGGATATTTGGTGCGCCGCCATGGCCAGCAAGCCGGCATTTTCGGCCTTCGACTCTATGCCCTGGCTGAATTCCTGATCGGCGTCTCCGCATTGCTTGTGCCCCTCCAGTTGCAGTGGGGACGCGCCCTGCTGGAAACAACCGGCCTCCCTTCATCTGGAGCGTACTACCTGGCGTCCGGCGCCTGGATCGCCCTCACCTTGATTCCCTGGTGTGCCTGCATGGGCGCAACCTTTCCCCTGGCGATGGCGTCGATCAAGAACACATTCCAGCAGGAGTCGTCCAGTTCCTTCAGCTTTCTCTATCTTGCCAACGTTGTCGGAGCGGCCGGCGGCGCCATCATCCCGTTGCTTCTGATTGAACTCTACGGCTTTCGAGGAACCCTCATGGTTGGCGCTGCCTTAAACACCTCGCTGGCCGTCTCCGCCTTCGTGCTTTCAACTCGGTTTCGTGCCGGGCAAAGCACTACTTCTTCCCAACAAGTCGCGCCTGAGAGCCCTCGCCCACCAGTCTCGCTGAGCCGGCGCCCGCTGGTCCTGTTGTTTGCGACCGGCTTGACCAGCATGGGTCTCGAAGTCGTGTGGATCAGGCAATTCACCCCGTACCTGGGCACCATGGTGTATGCGTTCGCCGCCATTCTCGCCCTGTACTTGGTGTCCACGCTAATCGGTTCCAAGATTTATCGCCTGTGGGCCAGAAAGCAAGGCGGCGAACCCGACCTCATCTGGCTCGGCTTGGGCTTTTGCTCGTTTCTGTCTTTAGCGGCCAGCGATCCGCACTTCCGCATCTTGACCCTCCTCCGTCCCATCATCGGAATTGCACCCTTCTCTATGACTCTGGGCTTCATTACCCCCATGCTGGTCGATCGATGGTCAGAAGGAAATCCGGACCGAGCGGGCACAGCCTACGCCACCAATGTCGTTGGATGCATCCTCGGCCCGCTGCTCGCCGGTTTTCTGATGTTGCCGTTTACCAGCGAACACTGGGTGATCTGTATCTTTGCCTTCCCCTGGCTTCTCTTCGGATTAAGTCTGCAATGGCTGCCGGCGTCTGCCGGCAGACGTCAGCACAGCCTGGCCGCCTATGCCATGGCATTGCTGGCCCTGCAACTGGCGTGGGTGAGCAAAGACTACGAGAGCCAATTCCCCGACCATGCCGTGCTTCGCGACAGCTCCGCTACCATCGTTGCCACCACCGACGATGGAAGGAAGCAACTCCTAGTCAACGGAGTCGGAATCACCTCTCTGACTCCCATCACCAAGATGATGGCGCATATGCCGATGGCGTTTCTGAACCGCCCGCCGCAAAATGCCTTGACCATCTGCTTCGGCATGGGAACAACCTTTCGCTCGCTGCTCTCCTGGGGAGTTCCCACCACGGCCGTAGAGCTGGTGCCGAGCGTTCCTCGCATGTTCTCGTATTACCATCCCGACGGCGCCCAGCTCCTGCAGTCACCTTTGGCGCACGTCGTGATCGACGATGGGCGCCGCTATCTCGAGCGTTCCTCCGAACAGTTCGACGTCATTGCCATCGACCCCCCGCCTCCGATCGAGGCCGCCGGATCGAGCATGCTTTACTCCAAAGAGTTTTATGCCATCCTCAACCAACGCTTGCGGCCCGATGGAATCCTGCAGCAGTGGCTGCCGGAAGGCGATCCCGTGGTGCGCAGCGCCGTGGCTCGCGCCTTGTTTGAGTCTTTCCCCTACGTCCGCGTTTTCCGGTATCACTCCAACTGGGGCTATCAGTTCCTGGCCAGCCAACAGCCTATTCCCATCCGGATGCCCGCCGAGCTCGTCGCACGAATGCCCGAACCCGCGCTCCGCGACATTATGGAATGGCCGTTTGAGCCGACCGCGCAACTGGAATTCACCTTCGTACTGCAAAGAGAAACATCAGTCGCTCAGATGATGGCCGACGACCCGGACGCTCCCGCCATGCTCGATGACCGTCCGGTCAATGAGTACGTCTTGCTGCGCAAACTGAAAGGAAGCAGATTCCAAACAGATTCTCTCCTCGCCTGGTACGAACACACAAAAGCTCCGTGACGCGTTGTGAGAACTAGATTCACAGGACAACGGGACCAAAACCATCCAGGATCCAGCCGCCTAGCGGCGGCATAGGAAAGCCCGGCACGGAAGTGCCGGGACAGAACGAGAAAAGGAACGCGAGCCTCGGAGGGACGGCACGGTTTTCGCTTAATATTCTCACCTCGACGCATTGCGCGCGAATCCCTTGAGCCATCCCTCCTCGCGCACATATTCATCCTGATATCGCCGCAACCGCGCAGCCAGAATCGAAGCCCGCCCGAGGTAACCCACCACTTTGCGCTCATCGGCGCGATCGACAACCGGCAGGCGTCCCACATCAAACCGCAATAGCTTCGCCGCTGCCTCTGAGACAAGTTCGTCAGTATAGGTCACCACCAAGTGCGTCTTTCCTGCCTCCTGTACGCTCATAGCGCCCGACGGATCCTTGTCCAGCGCCCGCACAATGTCGCCACGTGTGATGATGCCCGCAAGCTTCCCTGCATCGTCAAGAATCAGCAGCGCCTCGTGCCGCGCCACCGCCGGATCATGCCGCGCAATCCGCTCCGCCAGCGCTCCAACCTTCGTATCGGCCGCAATCACCGGCGCCTCCCGCTCCATGGTTTCTCCGACCGTTGCCTGCGTGAGCGCATCCGCTTCGTAATCCTGGTGTACGCGAAGTCCGCGCCGCGCCAGCTTTTCGGTCATGATCGAACTCGTGGGCATGAACAGCATTGCGATTCCGTCCGCGATCACCGCCACCAGCATCAAGGGCAGCACCGAGTTGTAATCGCGCGTAATTTCGAACGCAAAAATGATGAACGAAAATGTCGCCCGCGACGCCGCCCCGAATACCGCTCCCATCGCCACCAGCGCGAACGCCCCCGGAGACAAGTGTGCCCCCGGAAACAAATGATTTCCTACCATGGCAAACAGCCCGCCCATGGCCGCGCTCCACATAAAGGTCGGCGCCAGCAGGCCGCCCGACGTCCCCGATCCCAGCGAGATCACCAGCGCCGCGAACTTCGCCGCCATCACGATCAGCAGCAACTTCCACGCGAGCTGTCCATTGAGAATATCCCCAATCGTGTCGTATCCAACTCCAAAAACCCGCGGCACGAAAAACCCGATCACACCCAGCCCCAGCGCCCCAATCGCCGGCCACCACAGTTCATCCACTGGGAGCTTTTCGAACAAGTCCTCGACCCAATAAAGTGCCTTGCTCAGCGCAACTGCCGCCAGCCCGCAGACCAGGCCCAGCACCAGATAGAACGGCAAGGCGTGCGGAATCCCGAAGTCCACCGCCGAAACCTGAAACATTGGTCCCGGACCCAGCAGTTGCATGTGCACTGCCGTCGCCAGGGTGCTGGCGACAACCAGCGGAATAAACGACCGCGACTTGAATTCAAACAGCAACAACTCAATCGCAAGTATCACTCCCGCGATCGGTGTATTGAATGTGGCCGACATGCCCGCCGCCGCGCCGCACGCCAGCAGAACTTTCCTCTCCACCGCTGTCGTATGCAGAGCCTGCCCCACCAGCGACCCGATGGCTCCGCCGGTCTGAATGATGGGTCCCTCTGCGCCAAACGGTCCGCCAGTTCCGATCGCGATCGCAGCCGAAATCGGCTTCAACAGCGCCACTCGCGGCTCGATCCGGCTGCGGTTGGTCAGCACCGCCTCCATCGCTTCAGGAATTCCGTGGCCTTTGATCTTTGAAGTTCCGTACTTCGCCATCACTCCAACGATGAGCCCGCCAAAAACCGGCACGAGAATGACCCACGCGCCCAGATGATGCTGCCCCACGCTCGTGAACCCCGCCGACCAGCGATGGAAGAAGAACAGATTCGTGAACAACCCAATCAGCTTGTAGAGAGCGTATGCCACCACCCCGCCCAGCAGCCCAATGCCACCAGCCAGAAACGACACCAGCACAATCCGAAACTGCGCCGGAGTAGCAGGCGTCAAGCTCACATTGCTCTGTGTTGCAACTTCATCACTCATAGTCGTAGAGACGTTGCTTGCAACGTCTATGTTGGCGGCACCGCTGACGATTGCGAGACCGGGCAGAGTGCTTCTCCACCCATCACGAAATCTTCCGGGCTCGCGCCGGCCCCTGATCTGGCCGCATCACCTTCCGTAGCGCCGCCACCAGGCTGGGCGCCGCACTCTGCAACTCCTCGTGATGATGTAGTGCCAGTTCCGCCAGCACACGCTCGCCCTTGGGTGTCAACGCCAGCAACACCTCGCGCCGGTCGTCTTGGGCACGCTCGCGCTTGACGTATCCGCCAGACTCGAGCCGGTTCACCAGTTCCACCGCACTGTGATGCTGCACCTGCATCCGGTTGGCCAGTTCCCTGATCCGTGGTCGCACCCCCTCCGGTATCCCTTTGATGGCCAGCATGAGCTGGTACTGCCCCCGCTCCAGCCCCGCCGCCTGCACCGCGTGCTCGCTGAAATGCAGAAACTTCCGAATCTGGTACCGGAACTCGGCCAGGGCTTGATAGTCCGACAGGGTGAGCCTCTTCATGCCGCGATTGTATCGTGCCGCGATAATTCTCAGATATTATATCGTACAACGATATATAATGAGATCACTGCCTATATGGGAACAGCCGCCCTGGCTATCCAGTCGAGCGAAGCTCGACACCCTGCGAGGCACCGCGTCTGTGCTCAATTCGGCCCTACTCGGGCGTCATCCTGAGCTTAGCCGTTTTTCAGGCGGAGCGAAGGATCTCGCACAACGAAGCCACGAGGCGCTATCTCAACTCCCCAGCTAGCCTCTTTCCCCGCATCCAGTTAGAATCCTTAGTCTGCCAAGGAGACCCCCACCGTGATCCCGCGCTACACCCGCCCCGAGATGGCCCGCATCTGGAGCGACGAAAACCGCTTCCGCACCTGGCTGGCTGTCGAAGTCGCCGCTACCGAAACACTCGCCGAGGCTGGCCTGGTCCCCAAAGATGCCGCCAAGGCGATCCGCGAGCGTGCTGACTTCCGCGTCGAACGCATCCACGAGATCGAAGCCGAGGTCCGCCACGACGTCATCGCCTTCACCACCGCCGTCGCCGAAATCGTCGGCCCGCACGCCCGCTGGTTCCACTATGGCCTCACCTCCAACGACGTGGTCGACACGGCGCAGGCCCTGCTCATCCGCCAGTCGTCGCAAGTGATTGCGCAGGATCTGCAGCGCCTGGCCGATGTCCTGGAGCGCCGCGCCTGGGAGTTCAAGGACACTCCCATGGTCGGCCGCACCCACGGCATCCACGCCGAGCCCATCACCTTCGGATTCAAACTCGCGAACTGGTATTCCGAAACCCAACGCAACATCGCGCGCTTCATGGCCGCCGCAGAAGACATGCGCGTCGGCAAGTTCTCCGGTGCGGTCGGCGTCTTCGCCCATCTCACGCCCGAACTCGAAGAAAAGATCTGCGCCCGCCTGGGATTGAAGGCCGCCGCAGTTTCATCGCAGGTGATCCAGCGCGACCGCCACGCTCAGTATCTGGCGACGCTGGCCGTGATCGCTTCCACGCTCGACAAGATCGCCACCGAAATCCGCCACCTGCAGCGCACTGAAGTGCGCGAGGCCGAGGAGTTCTTCAGCGAAAAGCAGAAGGGATCCTCGGCCATGCCCCACAAACGCAATCCCGTGACTTTCGAACAAATCAGCGGCCTGGCGCGCGTGGTCCGCAGCAATGCGCAGGCCGGATTCGAGAACGTCGCCCTGTGGCACGAGCGTGACATCTCCCACTCCTCGGTCGAGCGCGTCATCCTGCCCGACTCAACCACGCTGGCTGACTATCTGCTAAGCAAGACCGCCAACCTGATCGAGACCATGTTCGTCCACCCCGACCGCATGCGCGCCAATCTCGAGAGCACACGCGGCCTGATCTTCAGCGGACAGCTTCTGCTCGACCTGGTCGAGCACGGCGTCAGCCGCGAAGACGCCTACCGCCTCGTGCAATCCCACGCCATGCATGCCTGGAAGGAAGGCCTCGACTTCCATCAGTTGGTTCTAGCTGACAAGGAAATCACGGGCAAAGTCCCGCGCCAGCAAATCGAATACGCCTTCGACCTCAAGCGTCAGCTCACTAACGTAGACAAGATTTTCGCCCGCGTGTTCGGCGGAACAAAACAGACCAGGAAGAAGAAGATCACTGCAAAAAAGAAGAAGAGACAAAGCAAGAAATGAAGCGGGTGCCCCATTCTAATGTCGCGCTCTTTGCGACATTAGAATGGGGATTTTGACTTATCTTGCGCGAAATCTGATCGCGATCCCTAATCCAGCAGGGGCCGTGCCGACCCACCCAGCAGCGAGTTGTTCATGCCGAAGATGTTGTGATGCCCCTCCGGCCCGCCCCAGGCAAACATCAATTGAACCATGGGGAACGCGCCCGCGCGCAACGTGAATCCCGCCGCATAGGTGTGTCGCAAATGGCTGAATCCCAGATCACCGCGCGTAAGCGCAACCCTGCCCTGGTCAGCCATAAACTTAAATCCAAACGGTCCCCAGATCGAGTGCTCGAAGCTTTCCTGCAGCAGCAAAAGATTCGGCGCCCGATACCGGTAATCCTGATAACTGGGAAGTGCCATCGCGCTATTGATGTCCTGCCCGCCCAGCGTCTGCTGGAAATAAAATGGCACCGCGCTGGTCGCCGAATTGATCGACTCCGAAAGCAGGAGTCTCGCTGTGATGAAACCATTCAGATTCCGCGTGTGCGGGATCTCCGGACACTTATCGTTCACATGCGCACACGAATCGGGGCCATGTTGATCGGTACTCGACGTGGCAGCCTTGGCATTGCCGTAAAGATAGAGCGTGTGATTCAGGTCGACTGTCCAGCGTTCAAAAGAATTCGTCGAACTCGAGGGGGCAAAGAACTCCTGGAAACTCCCCGCGTAGTTCAGTTTCAAGTAGTCGCCGGTGTCGGGCTTGATGCGAACCCCCTGTCCCAGTTGCATGAATCCCGGCTGGCTGATCAGGCCCGGCGCAGTCGCATTGTTATACAAGGTCTCAATTGACGGAACCGACTGCCCGTGGTCACCCCGGATACTGACGAATCTCCCGTTGATCTCCCCCAGCAGCGCCAGATTCAGCTTGCGGATGGCCGCCCACTCATACACCGGCTTGATGGCGTTGGCGCCTACGATGGTCTGCGTCATGCCAAACAGCGACGCCCCGGCGAGTGTCGTGTCGTTTCCCTCGCCGAAGTAGTTCAGCTTGTTCAACGAAGTCGTTTGCGCATAAAGGTTGAAGAGCGCGTACGGATGCGTAAACGGCGCCGTGTCTTTCATGTTGTCGCTTGGCTTCGATGATTCTCCCGGTGTCGGAATAACGGCCTCGATTGTCGGCTGTTTCGGGTGTGGCGTATGAACCAGTTTCATGTATCCACCGGCCCGCCACGCTCCGCTGGTCGCCCCGACGGCGTCAAAGTCCCAACTGAGTCGCCAATTTCTGGTGTTCTTGGTCCAGACGAACGCGCTGCCCAGGCCAAACCCATTTTGCGGAGGCATGCTGCCGGCCGCGATGTGCAGCGGGTGGTCGGTTAACAGCGTGTAGCCGCACATCGGGATGGATTTGAGCGTGAAATTGCAGGCCTCGCTCACGCGCTCCCCTTCGCGCCGCAGTTCTGCGTGCAGCGGGCTCTCTTGCGCAAGCGCCGCCACCGATGCTAACCAGAGCACAACGACACACCACCGCATCCCTGCCTCCTGCCGCCGAGCGCTACTTTTTGCGCTTACTCGGGCTGCCCTTCTTTTTCGACCTGCTTTTTTTCTTAGCCCTCCGCTCGGACGCTTCATCAGCGACGGCGGCAATCTCGATACCCCGCTTGGGCTTCCGCGCCCCTCTCACGCGTTCAGCCACCGCGTCGTCGTGCGCGGCGTGAATCGCTTCCGTGACCGACTGGATGTAGCGCGCCGCCTCGCTTTCAGTCTGAATGGCGTGGCTGAAGATGCCGCTCTGGTAACGTGGCGGCAGACTCTTCTCCGCTTCCCGCAGATGCTTCACCTGCGCCAGCAGCAGCGACGACACAGGCCGGTTCGGGTCTCTCACGCTCTTGGGGCGGGGAACATCGATGACATCCATCTCGCTACTCCTCTCCGTTCACTTCCTGATCCTGAAGCTCGGGCAGTCGTTGCGCATCACATCCAGCGAGAGCAGATTGTTCGCCAGATTCCCTTGCCCGTTATTCGGTTCGATAAAAACGTCGGCATTGGCCTCGCGTGGCGACACATCAGGAGAGCCTCCGAGGAAAAATTTCGAGATGGTCGCGGGGATCGAAGCATGATCGAACACCCGGTTCACCACTGTTCCCTTCGGAATCCATGGCGAAATCAGAATCGCGGGCACCCGCACTCCCAGCCGGTCGAACTTGAAAGGCTGCCCCGTGCCTGGATCCACCTGCGACGAGGAAAACTTGTCTGGCTTGCACGCCGGCGGCACGACATGATCGAAGATTGCTCCGTGCTCGTCATACACCACCAGCAGCGCTGTGTTGGCCCAGTTGGGGCCATTCTTGATGTGCATGTACACCTCGGCGATCAACTGCTCGCCCGCCTGCACATCATGGTCCGGATGCTGATCGTTGGCCACTTCCTCGCCTTCGTCGGTGTCGTGGTCGCTGTAGTTCGGCTCGACGAAAGAATAGTCCGGCAGCAATCCCCTGTCGCAGTCGCTCAAAAATTGCGGATACGTGCCGAACACTTCGGTCTGGTGCTGCAGCAGGTTCACAACCTCCATTGTCGAGCTGGACGTGTCGTAGTAATACACCTTCGCCGAGTGCTTCGGAGTCGCCATGACCAGCCGCGTGTAGATGCTTTTGATGGGCTCAATCACGTCAAACGGATCCATGTCCACTCGCCCGAACGACGTCCCATAATGCGCGAACGCGCGGTTGCAGATGGTCGGACCCGGGATCGACGCGAACCACCGATTGAATACTGCAAACTGCAGAGCGAGCGTGGTGATCACCGGCAGGTCGCTCTGTTTGAAGTAATACATGATCTTCTGCGAGTGCTCGACGTCCTCGCGCTGATGGAAGTAGCTGGTCACGAATCCCTGCATGTTGGCGACACGGCCATTGCCAGTTTGGCCGTTGTAGATCTGCACATCCACCGCGGGAAAGTGATGGTCCGGGTCAGGATTCAGCTGTCCCTGAAACTCAGCCAAAGCCTGCGGCTTCACCGGAGTGTTGTTCGCATCGGGGTTGGTGAACGGATCGGAGTCGATATACCCGTCGATCGCCGGATTCACCGCCTTCAGCGAACCCAGCATGTGGTCAAACGAACGGTTCTCCATCATCAACACCACGATATGTTTCAGCTGGTCGAGTCCAGGTGGCATGGCGCACTCCTGCAGATGCTGATTAAGTAGTGCAGCTTATCTCAAAAACGTTTCCCGGGGATAAGTGAGAAGGACGGAACCTGGCCGAAGGCACAACTCTGGACGAGCCGTTGCCCTCCGTAGCAAATTCGTTCTCTCTGTTACGAATTCAGAACAACCATGTGGGGCGGGCACTCCTGTCCGCCGTCTTTAAGCTTGGCCCTGCTTTTAAACCGGAATTGTAGCAAAGACCTAAGTGCAGACTCCTCATTTTTCGACACTGGGCAAGCAGCGCATCCAGAGAATCAATAATCCTCAGTGCGACTCTTCGCGCCCAGGACCGCCCTCAATGGATGCCTTCAGCGCTTTCGTGACTTCGCCGGCGATGTCATCCTGCACCATCAAAATGTCATCGAATGGCCGATCATAGGTTTCAGACCAGACGACATACCCGTTGTCCGCGCGAATCAGCCGCGCCGCGACCCGCAGCCGGGCGCCGGACTTGCGCACGCTTCCATCGAGTACGTAGACGACGCCTAGCTTCTTGGCAATATCGGCGACGGGTATTTGTTTGCCCTTGAAATAGAACGACGACGTCGGCGCCGGCACTCGAAGCCCCGGAATCTTGCTGAACTTGTCGATCAGTTCTTCGGTCATACCGTCGGCGAAGGTCTCCTCGTGCATCCCTTCGGTGAGGTCGAGAAACGGCAGCACCGCGATGGATTTCTGTGGCTGCGCAGCCAGTGCGGATGATGCCGAGTTGTTATTGTTGTTCGCGACCTTCCCGTACAACAGAAACGCAACCAATGCGAGCCCCAGGCAAAGAACCGCCGCGAAAGTCCGGGTGAGACGGGCTCTCAGATGCGGACCGGACCTTAATGCGTCGCCCGTCATCGCATTGGTGGTCGCCCTGGTCGGACGATGGGTGTCTGACCGATCTTCCCAGGGACTAACAGTTGCTACCATCCGATACCCAAGTCGCGGCACAGTCGCGATGTAAGTAGGTTGCTTGGGATCGTCGCCGAGCACGCGCCGCAGCGAGGTCACCGCCTGATAGACGGAGTCCGGAGTGACGATCACCCCAGACCAGACCTGGTTGAGCAAATCGTCGATGCTGACGACCTCGCCAGCGTGCTCGGCCAGGCACAGCAGCAGGCGCATCGTCCGCGCCTCCAGCCGAGCGGTCTCTCCATCTCGTGAAATCTGCCCGGACGTCGGATTGACACACCAGGTGCCGATGCGAAGCATTGTTGGGTTTGGACGTTCCATGCCGCAATCGGTCACTACCCTCGATTTCAGAACTATTCAGAGTGTTTCAGGCCAGCCTCAGGACTTCCCGGGTCTGACCTGCGTATCGTGCACCTTGCATTCGGTTTAGGCAATGGCTTGGAAGAAGATGCCAACCTTGTTGCGAATAGACAAACCAGAGTTGAAAGAGAGAAACCGATGATTGCATATTCTGCACCTTGGCCATTGGAGAGAAAGAACGCCCTGTTGGCAATCGCAGCCGGCGGCCTAATTGGCGGGACTCTAGACCTTACCCAAGCCTGCATCCTGTTTGGATGGGACATTCCTCTCGCGATTGCGGCGGGCCTGCTGGGCCGTCAGGCCTTCCACGGAGGCGTGGCGACCTACATTCTTGGCGTCCTCCTGCACTTCTTTATCGCTCTCTCGTTTGCGGCTTTCTATTACGCGGCCAGCCGCAGGCTGCCGTTCCTGAAGGAGTATCCGCTGGTGTGCGGTTTGGCCTATGGCGCGGGAGTTCAAGAGGTGATGAATCTCGTCGTTCTGCCGCTCTCCGCCCTTCACGCCAGAGGCCCTTACAAACTCCACGACCTGATTTTAGGGCTGCTTGTACACATGGTCGTAATCGGCCTGCCGATCTCGTATAGCGTCCGGCGCTTCGCGAAATAGACGCGCGGCGGTGTGCAAATCTCGTGAAACAAAGTTGGACGCGTGGACTCGGAGGGTGCGTTCGAGCAGGTTTCGTTTTGGAAAAATCTGGTTGAGTCGGGTACCCCTCCCTCTTTGAAACCCTTGACTGGTGCGAGGTTTGCAAAAATGCTTTGCAAGATCTTGAGCCGCAAGGGGTTAGAGGTTAAAATATTGATTGCAAAGAACTTACGGGCCTTTGGGCGGGGCGATGCTTGCACCGCTCGCGCCTTGACGATGATCTGCCTTCTGTTTATTGAGGGCAAGGTTAGATGTCACATCGGGCTGTGAGAAAAGTCCGAGCCCCAAGCGCGTTGCCGTCGCCTCATTGTGGTTTCGCTGGCGTGACAACAAAAGACGACCACTGGGCTGAAGCCCGCATCCTTTCCAGCACACTGACGCCGCCCTGCAAGGGCCCCTCTTCCACGGTAGCGCCGGCGGTCGATGGGAGCACAGTGGTCGATGGGAGCACAGCGAGTTCGTCACTCTCCAATGGAAGACGTTGAGGACGGGTGCCACTGCGCCGCTGGCAGTGACGTGGAAGAGCGGCGCTTTCAGCGCCGCGTCAGCCTCGTCGTAAGCGACGGGCTTGAGCCCCGGTTCGCGGTTCGTGGTCGTCAGCGGAGGACGACCACAGGGGCTAAAGCCCGCATCCATTTCCGTCCGCCTACGCGGCCCTGCAAGGGCCGCTCTTCCACGGTGGCTCCGGCGTTGAATCAGATGCAGGTCGATTCGCGCACAACCTTAATGTCCCGTCTGCAGCGATGGCTAGCTGCAGCCGCTGGTGCTGCCGCAACTCATGCATCTGTAGCAGCTGCCGTTTCTGGTCATGATGCTGCCGCAGAAGCTGCAGGTGGGCGCGTCGCCCAGATCGACGATGCTCGACAACGCGTCGGCGGCGTGGACGGAGCCGGTTCTCAGGTCGCGGTTCTCGGTTCTCTGTTGCGGCGTCGAGGCCTCCGCATTGCTGGCTACTGACTCCTGACTACTGACGCCTGCGGGCCGCAGCCTGAGGTTGTCGAACAGCATTTGCTGCTGGCCGGTCAGGAAGCGCATCTGGAGCCAGCGGAAGATGTAGTCCATGATCGACTTGGCGTAGCCGATTTCGGGGTTGCCGCTCCAGCCGCTGGGTTCGAAGCGGGTGTGGGCGAACTTTTCGCAAAACAGTTTCAGCGGAACGCCGTGCTGCAGCGCGATCGAGACGGCTAGCGCGAAGCTGTCCATCAGGCCGCTGACGGTCGATCCTTCCTTGGCCATGGTGATGAACAGTTCGCCGGGCTCGCCGTCGGGATAGAGGCCGACGGTGATGTAGCCCTCGTGGTCTCCGACTTTGAATTTGTGGGTGATCGAGGCGCGCTCTTCCTGCAGCTTGTGGCGGACGGCGCGGGGAGGAGCGTTCAGGTCCTCTTCTTCCGCAACAGCGGCGGGCAGGAGTGCCCGCCCCACACCGGATTCGGCGGTCTTTGTGCCGGCGGCTGACAGCGGCTGCGACTTTTTGCAGCCGTCGCGATAGATGGCGACCGCCTTCAGGCCCAGCTTCCAGGCCTGGAGGTAGGCTTCCATGATGTCTTCGACCGTGGCGTTCTCGGGAAGATTGACGGTCTTCGATATAGCTCCGGAGATGAAGGGCTGCGCCGCGGCCATCATGCGGAGATGTCCCATGTAGGCGATGGAGCGCGTACCCTTGGCCGGCTTGAACGAGCAATCAAACACGGCAAGATGATCGTCTTTAATGTGCGGCGCGCCTTCGATGGTGCCGGTGGCGTCGATGTAGCTGACGATGGCGTCGGCCTGCTCGTGGGTGTAGCCGAGCTTGAACAGCGCGGTGGGCACGGTGTTGTTGACGATCTTGATCATGCCGCCACCGACCAGCTTCTTGTACTTGATCAGCGCCAGATCCGGCTCGATTCCTGTAGTATCGCAGTCCATCATGAAGCCGATTGTGCCTGTGGGGGCCAGGACTGTTACTTGCGAATTTCTGTAGCCGTGTTTTTCGCCGTGGGCCAGGGCTTCGTCCCAGCATTGTTTGCTGGACTCGTAGATTGCCGGCGGGACATTGGCTTTGTTGATGCCGTTCACGCTGGCGCGGTGCATGCGGATTACGTCCAGGAAGGGCTCGCGGTTGATGTACCAGCCGGGGCAGGCTCCACCGGGCATGGTCCGTGCTGGAGAGCTCGCTTCGCTCGCGGGACGGACGAATGCGTCTGTCCCCACACGAGCATCTTGTCCCAACTGTGCAGTGCCGATGGCCGCTCCCAGATTTGTTTCTGTGAGATTTTTCTTTGTTGCTTCGGTGGCTGGGCTTAGCGGCGGGCATTGCTCCGCAATGCGAGACGACTGCAGATATGCTTCGCCGCACATGATCGCGGTGACGCACGAGGCGTAGTCGCGGCCGGCGTCGGAGTCGTAGGGGAGACCTGCCGCCATCAACAGCGCGCCTAGATTCGCGTAGCCCAGGCCTAGCGGACGATAGTCGTGCGAGTTGCGCATGATTTGTTCGGTGGGATATCCGGCGTTGTCGACGATGATTTCCTGCGCGGTAATCAGCACGTCGACCGCGTGGCGGTAGGACTCGACGTCAAACGTGCCGTTGGGCGCGAACTTCAGCAGGTTCAGGCTGGCCAGGTTGCAGGCCGAGTCGTCCAGGAACATGTATTCGCTGCACGGGTTGCTGGCGTTGATGCGGGCCGTGTTCTTCGACGTGTGCCAGCGGTTCACCGTGGTGTCGTATTGCATGCCGGGATCGCCGCAGTGCCAGGTGGCTTCAGAAATTTTCTTGAGCAGGTCTTTGGCTTTGTAGGTCTTGACGACCGATCCGTCGGTCACCGATCTGGTGGAGAAGTCGGTGTCGCGGACCACGGCGTACATGAAGTCGTCGGTCACGCGGACGCTGTTGTTCGCGTTCTGGAAGAAGATGGACGAATAGGCATCGGAGTCGGGATGGGAGCCGTCGTATCCCACGGAGACCAGGGCGTGGGCCTTGGCTTCTTCTTTCATCTTGCACTCGACGAAGTCCATGATGTCGGGGTGGTCGACGTTGAGGATGACCATCTTGGCGGCGCGACGGGTCTTGCCGCCGGACTTGATTACACCGGCGAAGGCGTCGAATCCCTTCATGAAGCTGAGCGGGCCGCTAGCGGTGCCACCGCCGGAGAGGGTTTCCGTCGATCCACGCAACGGGGAGAGATTTGTGCCGGTGCCGCTTCCCCACTTGAACAACATGCCTTCGGTCTTGGCGAGCGTGAGAATGGAGTCGAGCGAATCTTTCACCGAGTTGATGAAGCAGGCCGAGCACTGCGGCTTGGTGTATCCGGCAACACCGAATTCTACGGTCTGAGTCTGCGGGTTCCAGTGCCAGTTCTGGCCGTCGGAGTTGGGCTCGATGCGGTCGCATCCGACGTTGAACCAGACAGGGGAGTTGAAGGCCGCGTACTGGCGGACGAGGATGTGGACCAATTCGTCGTGAAAAGTGGCGCCGTCTTCGGGATTGCGGAAGTAGCCTTGGGCTAACCCCCAGTCGCGGATGGTTTCGGCGACGCGGGCGACCAGCTGACGGACTCCGGTTTCGCGCTCGGGAGTGCCGAGCTTGCCGTGCAGATATTTGCTGGCCACGATGTTGGTGGCGGTCATCGACCAGTCTTTGGGGATCTCAACGTCTTTCTGCTCGAAGATCACGTTGCCTTGGGCGTCGGTGATCTGAGCGGTGCGGAGTTCCCATTCGACTTCGGAGTAAGGGGAGACACCTGGCTTCGTGAAGAGGCGACGGAGGGAGAGGCCGGGGGCCTTCTTCTTCGGAACTGCGGGGGTAAGAACGGCGGGGTTCGTGGCGTTTTTGGTTTCGGTTTTAACTTCTGGCATCGGGGTCTCCATTAATTAGATTCTATGCGTGTTGCGCCGATTCGGGCGCCCGGCTGGCGGGCGGGGAATCGGGGAGGTGCGGGATTGGGAAAGAGCGACTTCTGTCGTCCCTGCGGGACTTGTTTTCCAATTACTTACGCTTTCCCCAGGACTTACGTCCCTTCGACTGCGCTCAGAGGCTGTGACTAAATTAAGATTTCGTGTCCAGCCATCAGGTTCTTGGTTGCAAAGCGGTTGAGTCGTACTCAACCCTCAGTCGCGGATGCCCAGGAAGTGCCGTTGTTGTTCTACCCAGGCTTGGTCGCCAGCACCTCGGTTCGATTCCTCGCCGCGCTCATGCCAGCAGCGCCTTGCCGAAGTGCATCACGTTGTAGGCCAGCGCGCACCACAGCGCTACGCACTTGGCCTTAGCCAAACCGCGTACGGTGAGCTGCGTTAACCCGCGATAACAGCGCAGATCGCCGTTGATGGTTTCGCTGGTCGCTGCCCGTTGCCGGTAAATTTCTTGGCCTTCCGCGCTCGCCATGCGCCGCTTCCACGCCAACACCGCCTCGCTGTCGCGCGGCTTCGGCTCCAGTTCGCGGCCCTGCCGATGCGGCTGTCTTGCCGGTTTCGGCGGCACCAACAATTCCACGCCCTGCTCGTGCGCTTGCTCGATATCGGCGATACGCAGGTAGCCGCCATCGAGCAGGTGCTGCTCCACCTTGCCGCCGCTGCGCTGTTCCACCTGCGCGCGCATCGGCTGGCTCAAGCCCGACGAGTCCGACCCTTCGTAGCTCACCTCCACGCCCACAATGGCGCGGCTCTTCGTGTCGGTCGCCAACTGCACGTTGCACGCCGGGTTGAAGCCTCCGTTGGGCATCTTCATCCGCCGCGCTTCTGCATCGCTGGTGCTCACTCGCGGCTCCGTGTCGCGGATCTTTTGCCCGCGCTTTCCACGGCCCGCCTGGCGCGCCGCTTCGCCCTGCTTCTGTTTCAACTCCGGCAACTGCGCGATCGCCTGTTCCAGCCGTTGCTGCTTCTCTTGTGCCGCCCGCCGCCGCGCCCCCCTTTGACGCGCCGATAGCGCCGCCGAAGATTCCGGACTCTCCAGTTGCCGCCGCAGTTGCTCGACGTGCTGCTTCGACTCTGCCAACAACTTCTGCAAGCGCTCTTCCCGCCGAAAACTGCTCGCCCCCGCGCTCACTCGCACCCGTACCCCGTCCTGACTTACTCGACTGACCGACACCAGTTCCTTGTCCACCAACGACGCGATCACCTCTGTAAATAACTCATCCAGAGCCGCCCCGTGATCGCCGCGAAAATCCGACAGCAACCGGTGATTCACCGTCACCCCGCCGCACAGCCAGCGGAAGGCCGCGCTCTCCTCACACCGCCGCGCCAACTCCCGCGCCGATCCGATCCCGCGAATACACGCGTACAACCACAACCCCACCAGCAACCGCGGATCGGTCGCGTCCCGACCCGCCACTCCCTCCCGCGCCTTGATGGGTTCGGAAAAACGCGACAGATCCAGCGTCTCGACCAGCGCCATCACCATCCGCACCGGATGCTGGGCCGCCACCCAATCGTCCGGACACTGCACCACCATCGCCATCTGCCGCCGCTCCGGCACTCGTAACCGCACCGCCCCTTGGGCCTCTGCTCGCTCTAGGTTTTCGGTATCATGGCTCATGCTCACTTATAACTTTGCGCGCCTATAAAACGCACCAAAAAAGTCACAAACTCTCAGGGCAGGCCCTGGGCTAAAATATGCCGCCCCTTCGCGGCTTGTTTCTCAGATCGCGGCAACCTTCTCCGTGAGTTTCAGGACGCTCGGCTTTCTTTCGTTCTCTCCCGCCACTGAAGTGGCGGGCTATTTTCGGACGTCCCTACGGGACGTTTTCTGCGCTGCTCTGCGACGCGCCCCTTATCTTGCTGGTCGCCAGCGTGGGCGGCGCGATCCATCCCTTCCAGTTAAAAACCGGAGGGGAATGGGGAAGGACAGTGAATGTTTGTGGCGGCTCCGGAGTCTAACTGCGGGGCTGCTGCTTGCAGGGGCGATTTAACGCTGGCGTTCGGTGCCTGCTTCGGCTCTGCGGCGCTGACGACAGTAGCGGACAGAGCTTGCCCCTTCGGCAGGCTCAGGGCAGGCTCTAAGCCTGTCGAAGGGAGTGTCTGCTCCACACCTGCTTTTTCGAAAAGGCTCGCTTGGGCCTCGTTTGGCTGCGGAACATACTCGGTGGCGGGAGTCAGTTCCAGAAAACTGGCGAAATGGGAGCCAATGCTGCTCGCCTTTTCCGAGGAATTGGCGATCCATTGATTGAGCGCGTTGCAGATCGAGCGGCGCTGGGATTCCTCTTCGATGACGACGAAACGAACGTAGTATCGGCCCGAGGTCAGGCGGGCGCGCATGGGATGATGAGCGGCCAGCATGCGGTCGAGGACGAAGGCCATGTCGTCATCTTCGAGGAATCGGGAGACGGCGAGCATGCGGCGCGTCGGGGCCGCGGTCGTGGCAGGGAGACCGAGCCGAGCTGCGCTCGGCCTGACCGGGTCTGAGACCCGGTCCCACACATTCTGAGGACCGAAATCCATGATCTCTTCGGCCAAGGCGAAGACACCGGGCTTGCTGGGGACCAGCAGGAGGCTGTGATGCGACTCGCAGCGGAACCAGCGGGACCAGTGCAGGCGGCGATAATCCACAGGACGGTCGAAGCCGTGCCGAGCCAATGATTCAGAAACTAGACGAGTCAAACCTTCCATTCTGGGCTCCTGGGTCTTTCTACCGTGCCGGAGAAAAAGGAATTCCCTTAGTCTGCCGGCGGGCAGGCGATGCTTACAGTGCTACGCTTTCGGTTGTTGTCGCACCCCGGGGGAGGGTCGGGGCACGGCCACCGCACTGCTCGGCTTCCGGCTCTGAAAAGCCAGAAGGCTAGTTGCCAAGGATCAAAGTTGCGGGCGCCGGACTTACGGATCGAGAAGCCCGGGCGCCCTATCTACTGCTACGGACGGGGCCAAGTCACCTCTGGCCTGGCGCCTATCCACGGCGGTATTGCTGACTGCTATCGTCTAAATTCCGCCCCATTCCCGTGAGGCGGAATTTCAGTGCTTGGGATTGCAAAGTTACTCCCGCCCGTTGTGCATGTCAAGAGGGAAACACTATATGTTGTATCCCTAGCAATGACGGGCTTGATGCGGCCTTTGACGCCGGGTTTTCCACACAAAGCAAGGTATCCGGGCGTCCCGATCGACGTAGGAGGGACAGCGGTGGTCATTGTGGCAGCGATAGTGGCTCGGGAGGTCATAGATGAGACACCTGGGGTAAGGCCGAACGAAGTTTGACCGAGCGCAGGACTGGCCACAACCGAAAATCGTCCACGGCCTGTTGATCGGCTGTGCCAAAGTCGAGATACCTGTGCACAGCTGTGGGAAGCGGGCGCCTAAGTCTGGTCGGTCAGGTAGCGGTATTGTTCGCCATGTTCGTCGGCCAGGAGAACCCACAGGGTATAGACGCCCAGGGCGGTTCCGAAAGGGGGATGGAACAAGGCGAGCCCTCCCAGAATGATGGCCGAAATCCGTGCCCAGGGACGGCGCTGGATCAGCCCCAAGCCAACGCAGACGCCGCCCGCGGCCAGAATCGTCAGGCTGCCTCCCGCCACATAGATAAGGAACTGAACGACATCCGGCCAGGGCTCGTGATTGTGCACCACCCAGCGGACGCCGTGCCCGAACACCATAATGGCAACGGCTGGAATGAGAAACAGGCCGCCGACCGACATCCAGAGTGTACCGAGGGTTTGGAGATGGCGCTCCAGTCGTGATTTGGTCACCACGCTCACCGGATCGCCAATCCGGCGGACACATTTGGCACAGAAGAGGGAGCCGAGTTGAATTTCAGCGCCGCAGCGGTTGCAGAACATGAGACCTCCCTCGCTTCCACACTCCAGAATACGAAGGGAATTGCCAGGAGTTCCGTGAAACGGCCAGGCCACAGTGCGCCCGGACGGGGTGGTTCCAGAGGTACATGGCCTTAGTGGCCGTTGAGACAGGACGGGAATTGCACGAAAATCATTCCCAAGTCCAGTTTCGCGCAGGAGAGAGTGTGTCGTACGGTCGAGTGACAAGCGTCTTCTTATTTCTCGCGGCCAGCGTTTCGCTGGCGACGGCGCGCGATCTGGCAGTGGTCTCGAACAAGGCCAACTCGGTGAACGCAATCGCGCTCCCGGATTTGGTGAAGGTGTGCAAAGCGCAGACCAACCGCTGGCCCGACGGCAAGCCGGTGACCTTCATCATGCGTGGCCCGGCAACTCCGGAGATGAAGATGGTTCTGGAAAAGGTCTACGAGCTTCCCGAGGCGCAGGTGAAACAACTAATTGCGTCGGCCAACCACGGGCGAACGAATCATCCAGCGATTATCGTGGCCGATTCCGATGAGGACCTGGTGAACAAGGTGGCGTCGATTCCGGGGGCAGTGGGCGTGGTGGATGTGTATGCCATTAACAGCAGCGTGGCAGTCGTGAAGCTTGCGGGGAAATTGCCGCTGGAGCCGGGATACCTGCTCCACGGGAATTAGGAACGCTGCAGGCAGAGACGTGGCGAGCTACGTCTCTACGGAATTTCATGGGAACAGAAAAAAAAGCGCAAGCTGCTGCCGCTGCGGGCGATGTCTCTTCTCGCGCAAAAACCCCCGCGGGCAAGGTCACGTTTACGCGCCGGTTCCCCCGCTTTGCCATTGACGTGCGCCTGCAGGTCAAAATGTTTCAAGAGGGAGAGTTTCGAACCTGCTGGGGACGCTCCACGGAACTCGGCCAGGATGGAATTGGCGCCACCCTCACCGGCAGCCTCGAAGGCGGCGAGATCGTAACCCTGGAAATTCCACTGCCACTTACACCCTATCCCATCAAAGTGCGGGCAATCGTACGCTACCGGCAAGGGCTGCGCTACGGATTTGAATTCCTCACGCTGAATGACGCGCAGCGGGACACGGTTCGCCGTGTATGCGAGTATCTGGCGACCCAGGCGTAGGATTGCTTCAGACCGCGCTCTCTCGCAACGGTCCACGCGGACACAAAAGAGTGCTGAAATCCCGAACCCAACGCATGACAAGCGGAGCGCATCCCAACGTATATTTTTAGGACTACACCCAAGCCATGCGTGCCCTTCTACTTGCGCTCGGTCTGGCGGCCACCGCGGCGGCGCAATCCGCGCCCACGATCACGGTGACGGACGAAAATGGAGTTGCGGTATCGTCCGCCCGGGTGTTCCTGGAATCTGCCCCTCTGCCCCCATCGCACTGCGAGACCGACTTTCGAGGACGCTGCCAGTTTCCTCTCCTCCCGGCCGGACAGTATCAGCTCCGCGTCGAAAAAGAGGGTTTCTATGCGCTGGTGCAGAGCGGTTTGCAAATCTCCCCGACGTCCATGATTGAGGTCGTCATTTCGCACGAGCAGGAAGTGCGGGAGGTGGTGGACGTGCGCGAGTCGCCGCCGGCCATCGACCCGGAGCAGGTTTCAGCGCAGGAGAGCATCAGCGGGCTGGATGTGATCGACATGGTCTATCCGTCGACCCACGACTTCCGCAACGTTCTCAATTTTATTCCCGGCGTGGTGCAGGATCAGAACGGCCAACCGCACGTGGCCGGAGCACAGACCTACCAGACCGTGACTTTGCTCGATGGCTTCAACGTCACGCAACCGGCCAACGGACAGCTTCTGGTGCGCGTCAGCACCGACGCCTTCCGCTCGATCCAGGTCGAGCCGGCGCGCGAACCGGCCGAGGACGGCAAAGGATCGGGCGGCGTGCTCAGTCTGAACACCGGCATTGGCGACGATCACTTCCGCTTTTTCGGTACCGACTTTGTTCCGTCATTGCAGAACAAGCACGGATGGAGATTCGACCAATTTCTGCCGAGGTTCACATTTTCCGGGCCCCTGCGTAAGCGGAAGGCGTGGCTCTATAACGCGTGGGACGGGGAGTACGACAATCTCGTATACACAGCGCTGCCCATTGGCTCCGACAACGATCATATTTTGCGGTTGGGCGATCTGTTCAAAGTGCAAACCAACCTCTCCAGCCGCAACATCCTGACCACCAGTTTTCTGATGAATTATCTGCACGATCAATTTGCGTTTCTATCGCCGCAAAGCCCGCAACTTTCCAATCCCAGAAACGTAGAGTCGGTGTATGTGGGAAGCGTCAAGGACCAGCACTACTTTGCCGGAGGTCAGCTGCTCGACGCCGGATTCGCGTTCGACCAGTACAACCTGCAGATGACGCCCTACGGAACGCTCTCCTACTTCGCCAATCCGAATACTGCGGGCGGAAGCTATTACTTTGGCGATGAAACTCACGCTCGGCGCTGGCAAGGGCTGGCGAATCTCGTGTTGCCGTCTCATCAATGGCTCGGGCGGCATGATTTCAAAGTCGGCGTTGATTTGGACCGGATATCGTATGACGCGCAGTTTGCGCGCCAACCAATTTCGTTTCTGAGCGGCAACAACCTGTTGAACTCACCAGATGAATGCCTCACGACAACCCAAACAGGAAGCTTCCCCTGCACGCGTTATTCGAGCTTCAGCGCCGCGCCGTTGCATTGGCAGTACAACGCGGAGGTCAGCGCGTACGCGGAGGATCGATGGAGTGTCACCAACCGTCTGTTGATCGAACCGGGAGTGCGTCTCGACTGGGACGAAATTGTCCGGCACGCTGAGATCGCGCCACGTCTTGCGGGAACGTACGTGCTCGACCAGGCGGGAAACACGAAGATCTCCGCTGGGATCGGGCTGGTATATGACGCGACGCCGGTTTATCTGATTGCGCGACCGTATGCGGGAACGAGGCAGGACACGTTCTACTCCGTCACGGACCCAACCTGTCAGGTGAATTGCGTGGTCACGACCGGTCCCATCCTGACGACGTTCAGCTCCAACCCCGGCGCGCTCGTGGTGCCGCGGTTTGTGAACTGGAGTGTCGCGCTGGAGAAGAAGCTTCCCGCGGCGATTTACCTCAAGGCTGAGTTTCTGCAAAAGCGCGGCTCTCGCGGATTTGTGTACGACGCGCCGCACTCAGCCACGGGCGGAAACTTCGTTCTCCAGAACACGCGCGACGATCACTACACCGCGCTGCAGATCACACTGCGCCACAACTTCCGCGAAACATATTCGGTAATGGGGTCGTACACGCGATCGAGCGCCACCTCGAACCAGGCACTCGACTTCAATGTCGACAACCCGATCCTGAGCGCGCAGCAGTCGGGCCCTTACTCCTGGGACGCACCCAACCGCTTCCTTTCCTGGGGTTATGTGCCCTTTTTCAAGCTGCCGGTGTTTCGTCAACTCGAACTTGCCTATTCCATGGAAACGCGCACGGGATTTCCGTTCAGCTTGTTCACCGACCAGCAGGAACTCATCGGGAAGGCGGGGGCGCAGCGCTTTCCCGACTATTTCTCTCTCAATTTGCAGCTTGAGAAACGCTTCCACCTGCTTGGGTACTACCTGGCGTTGCGCGGCGGCTTCGATAACATCACGGGGCGGTGCAATCCTTTCGTAGTGAACAGTGTGATCGATCCGGTGAGCCATCCGAAGCCCACGTTCAGCGCCTGCCAGGGGCGGGCGTTTACGTCGAGAATCAGGCTGCTGGGGCGGAAGTAGAGTGGCGGCAGTCGAGCTTCGCCCGAACGGGCAGTAATTTTACCCACAAAGGAGTAGAGTCAAACAGTCTCTTGTGGCATATCCTTGCGCCCTACTAGTCGGGGCAGCCGTTCCCTGCAAAACCCAGACAGATTCTTTCTCGGAGGTTCGATGGCCACACTTGTGGCACGCCCCAGCAATCCCACGAAGGTATCAATCGGCGTGCCCGGTAGCCGTTACGATCACTTCTTTTTCTCAACCATGGCCATGGTTATGTTGGCTACGGTTTTCGTGGGGTTCGCGCACACCTACTATCTAGCTGGGGTCTTCCATGCACCGCTGCCCAGCCTGATCATTCATCTACACGGGGCGGCATTTTCCGGCTGGATTCTCCTGCTCGTCGCCCAAACTTCCTTCGTCTCCACGGGCCGCGTGGACATCCATCGCAAGCTAGGAATTGCAGGCTTCCTCTTGGCCTGTCTCATGGTGACCCTGGGCGTTTTGGCGGCGACCGATTCACTCGGCCGAGGAACTGGGCCCTCGGGGCTTGATGCACAGTTTTTTTACGTCATCCCCATGACGGACATGCTGATATTCGCGACCCTCGTTTTCTGTGCCTTCCGCTATCGCTCAAATCCTCCAGCGCACAAGCGTCTCATTCTTGTCGCCACGACCGGGTTATTGATTGCCGCAATCGCGCGTTGGCCGTTCGTCCTGGTCCACAGGAAGCCGATGATGGCAGCGTTGGCGTCCTACGCTTTTCTGGTGATTCTAGTTGCGTACGATTTCTGGTCGACGCGCAAAGTTCATCGCGCAACTTTGTGGGCGGGCGCTTTCCTCATCTTCGTGCAGCAAGTAAGGATACCTATCGGCAAAACTGCAGCGTGGCACGCTTTTGCCGGTTGGGCGCAATCCCTGGCGAGGTAATGGCCGCCTTGAGCAACAAGGATTTCACCACTCAATTGGTGAAAAATCGCACTCACAAGCCTGGAGTCCACTCGCCACTAGGCGTTTCGTCGCTAAGGCTGAAGTTTGCCGCTCAGAGGCCGGTCGGGAGGGTCAACTCGATCATTCTGCTTCACTCAGCGCTTATAGGGCGGCTGTCGCTGTCCCCATAGGGACACCCCTAACTCGCCGCGCGCTATAATCATTTCCTCGAAGCACTGCATCGAAACGGCGCTACCCGTCATCTCTACAACCTGGAGGACCTATCATGGCTCACGAACTACCCCCTTTGCCGTATGCCTATGACGCACTTGAAACCACGATTGATAAGCAGACCATGACTCTGCATCACGACATGCATCACGGCGCCTATGTGAAAAACCTGAATGCCGCGCTGGAGAAGCATCCCGACCTTGGCAGCAAATCCGCGGAAGATCTGATCCGCGACCTCAACGCGGTCCCGGAGGATATTCGCGGCGCCGTGCGCAACAATGCTGGCGGCCACGTCAACCACACCATGTTCTGGAAGATCATGAAGCCCAAGGGCGGAGGCGATCCCAACGGGTCAATCGCCGACGTGATCCACAAAACCTTCGGCAATTTCAAAGACTTTCAGGCTAAGTTCAACGACGCGGGCGTGAAGCAGTTCGGCTCGGGCTGGGTTTGGCTGGCGGGCAAGGCCAACGGCGAGGTGCAGATCATTTCGACGCCGAATCAGGACAACCCGATCTCGCAGGGCCTGTATCCCATCTTCGGCAACGATGTGTGGGAACACGCCTACTATCTGAAATACAACAACCGCCGTCCGGAATACCTGGCGGCGTGGTGGAACGTCGTCAACTGGGACGAGATTAACAAGCGCTACGCCGCCTTCAAGGCGGGGAAAGAAGCGCACGAGCCGGCGATGGCTCACCGTTAAGCTCGGAACCTTGCGCACGCGAAATGAACCAAGGCCCCGTAAACTTGCGGGGCCTTTTTTTTTAACTCTTGCGCTTGCGGTTATCGGGCAAAGATCTATGCGGCTGTCTCTATGTATTCGTTCGGCTGCGTTTCGAATTCCTTCCGGCACTCGTCGGAGCAGAAGAAGTATTTCTTCCCCGCAAACTGCGCCTGGAATTCAGGGTTCTTCTCGTCGACTTCTATCCCGCAAACAGGATCGATTGTCATTTGTGTCTCCATGGTTGAGATTCGCCTGCTGTGCTTCAACTTGTCAGCAACACCTCTTCCGTTCTCATGGTTTCCAAGTGACTGATCACATTTGCCTTTCTTCCCACGGATCTTTCCACGATCAAGCCGGGCCGAGCGCGAAGGGAAAATTCTTCCCAGGGGTATGCAGCTTGTACTCGCCGCGGGCCCTTGCGTGATTGCCGACAGGCTGGTTCCCGCAAGACCGTCACGCCGGATGGCGGTCTTGCGGATGACTTGAACCGCGCCCTTCGGTTTTGCGTACCACTCACTGATGCTTTTGTGCTAAGGGGCTTATGCGCGCTGCGCGAAGACTTCGTTATCTTTTTCTCGGGTTATTCCTGTATGCCGATTTTTGCGCCGTCGGCGGTGTTTATCTCGCCGACGGGACGCTGCATCCCGCGCGGCGGCCATTGACCGAAGACGAACTTGCCGCCATGCGACATCACGCTGGCGCACTGAACGCCGATCTTGAGGAGATGTCCGCCGCAACGCCTGACGGTGTCGTACTTCGCGCGTGGACTATTCGTCCACTGCACGGCAACGGAGATGCCGTCATTCTGCTTCACGGGCTTGGCGACAACCGCGTCGGCATGACTGGATATGCGCAACTGCTGGTTGCGCACGGATTCACCGTCCTCATGCCTGACGCCCGGGCTCACGGCGTGAGCGGAGGCGAACTCGCGACATATGGATTGCTCGAGCGGAACGATGTTCATCAGTGCTTCGATTTCCTGAATGCGAAAGAGCATCCACAGTGCATTTTCGGTTTCGGAGAATCCATGGGGGCGTCCCAGTTGCTGCAGTCCCTGGACACGCGGATCCCCTTCTGCGCGGTCGCTGTGGAATCGCCCTTCGCAAATTTTCGTGAGATAGCCTATGACCGAATGGGGCAGCCCTTCCATCTGGGATCGTGGGTGGGGCGAATCCTGCTGCGCCCAACGCTGGAAGTTGCGTTCTTGCGCGCTCGGTGGAAGTACGGGCTCAATATGGAGCGTATCTCGCCGGAAGATTCAGTGGCCGCGACCAAGATTCCGGTTCTGTTGATTCATGGCCAGGTCGACAGCAATATTCCGGTGCGGCACTCGAGGCTGATTCACGCGCGCGCCCCGAACGCGGAATTGTGGGAGGTTCCCGGGGCGGATCATTGTGGAGCGGTCAGCACGGCGCCGCGGGAGTTCGACGAGAGACTGCTGAGGTGGTTCCAGCCTCGTTCTTTGCTTAGTAAGAGGAACTAAGCAAGCAGGTGCCGTCCCTCGCGGGACTCAGGTGCTACTGACAACTCTTTCCCGGCACTACCGTGCCGGGCTTTCTCATGCCGCCGCTACGCGGCTGCGGTAGTTGCTGGGCCGCTGGAGATTACGGTTTGCGGTAAACGACTCCGGCCTTCATGACGAAATCCACTTTTTCCATCGCGCTCACATCGGCCAGGGGATCTGCGGGCACGGCGACGATGTCGGCGAGCTTTCCCGGCTCAAGCGTTCCGAGGGAGTCCTGCATGCCCAGCAGATTGGCGGCCGTTACGGTCGCCGAGCGGATGGCTTGGGCGGGTGTCATGCCGAACTTTACCATCGACGAAAATTCTTTTGCGGGATTGATCTTCCAGTCGAATCCACCCGCGTCGGTTCCAAACGCGATCTTTACGCCCGCCTTCATGGCGCGGCGGAACGTCTCTTCGTGAATCTGAATCATTTTCACCCACACCGGAGCTCCCTCCGCGGCCCGGCCCTGGGCCACGTACTCGCCCACGAAAATTGTCGGTACGTAGAAAATCCCCCGCGCCGCCATCGTTTTCAGATCTTCGTCGGCGATGTAGTTTCCGTGCTCGATGGTGTCGACTCCGGCCTCGACCGAGTTGTGCACCCCGTTGAGTGCCATCGCGTGCGAAGCGACTTTGTGGCGTTGACGGTGTGCCTCGTCAACGATAGCCCGCAACTCATCGAGCGTGAACGTCGGGATGCCATCGAGGACGCCGTCCTCGCGCACGCGGTAGGAGCGGTCGCTGTAGACCTTGATCCAGTCGGCTCCGTGGCTGATCTGTTCACGCACCGCCTGCCGCGCGTTGTCGGCGCCGTCGACGAGCTGCACCCCGTGCGGGACGGGCACATTCGGTGCGTATCCCTGAAGCGGATAAGCGCCGGTTACATCGAGCGCCCGCGTGGCAACTTGCATGCGCGGTCCGGGAATGATTCCGTTGTTGATGGCCTTCTTCACGTCGGCGTCAGCGTAGCCTGCGCCTTCGGTCTCAACGTCGCGAATCGATGTAAAGCCATATTCCAGGGCGCGGCGGGCATTCACGGTCGCCAGAATCGTGCGGTACTCGGGCGACTGCTTCAGCAGTTGTTCATCGTAGTCGGCGGCGGTGATGTCACCCTGCAGCAGAATATGCGTGTGGGTATCGATCAGTCCGGGAAGACAAGTGTGGTGCGGGAGATCAATCACCTCCGCTGCATCGGGCGCACCCGCCGCCAGGGCCTTGATCTTTCCAGCCTCGATGACGATGACTACATTCGTTCGCAGTGAATCCCCGCGTCCGTCGAACACGCTGCCACATCGCAGCGCGATGAGCTTCGTTCCAGTCTCCGCCGGACAAGAGATCGCGGCCAAAAAGATAACGATACAGGCAAGTTTGCGCATTGAATTCCCTCCTGTAGGAAAAACCCGGTGACTGCGTTTCTGTATTTCCTGTGCAGAGCTTGTGGACAATCCGGTTGCCCACTCTAGCAGATTCTCCGAGCGGGACTCGAAATCGGCGAAAATGGTTGCTGTGTCGCGGGCAGCAGTGATCCGCAGGCAACGCTTGAGCGGTTCTGTCACGGCCAAATGGAACGTGGGGCTTTTCCTCAATTGCACCAAAAATACTGAATTGACCTGCGCCACATTCGCACGTAAAGTCAGGTTCGCTCTCTCACAACACACCACTAGGTCGGCCCGACTGCATGAGGGCCGGGGGGAAGTGGTGAAAATAAGTGCAGCGCAAGAACTGCACTCGGGTTAGCGCGCCATGAAATCAGAGGAATGGAAGACGTACCGCACACGTTTCTTAGTCAAAGCCAAACAACTCAGTTCCAACCTCAGCTTCGTCGATCCACTCGGACGGCAGCACTCGGGGCGCAAGGGCGATTACCTGGTCGAATCTTCCGATGGGGTCATCAGTATTGCTCCGCGCCAGATTTTTGAGGATATTTACGTTGCCATCGCCCTGGAAAGTGAAGGAACCAGTGTGCCGGCCGGAGCCGAAGCCTGCCATCGGCGCAAAATGCCCCAGCCGTACCGCGACCGGCGCGACTCCCCCCAGCGCATGGGTTTGATGTGACATTCAGCCGAAGTTTGGGGACTAGGCAGACGACGACCGATCTAGTAGACTACCCTTTCTTCGTAGAATTCATCTTTCAGCGTCGACCAAGGAAAATCCCTAATGACGAATCGTGTGAGCTACGCGCCGCAGGATTTCCAGAAGATGTGCAAACAGGCAGAGAGAGACCATGAAGCAAAAAAATTGGTGGTGCTGATCGATAGGGTAAAGAAGCAAATCGCTGCGCAAAAAGACGTGGGAGAGCCGGGAGAATCGGCGAAGCGTCCGGTCGCCGCGATCACGACGGATTCCGCCAGGCTGCCCAGCCGCACCGTTCCATTCGAGAGATAACAATCGCACATTGAATTTGGCCATCTGATTTGCGCATTCGCGCAAGAAAAACTTTTCACTTTCCACAACGGAATTTGCGCTAGAATAAGCGGGTTTTCCGGGTGAATCGGCTCCCCAGCCACGGAGCGTTCCCCGGTGCCTTCCCCCAGGAGGTAGTAGATGTACCAGCCGTACCCAGGTTCTTCGGCGGGCACTCGTCCGTTTCGCGATGTGGAGTCTCAACTCCGCGATTTAACTCAAGATTTTGCCATGTCCTTTAATACCGGAAACTACGATCAAGGCGCGAGTCTTTTTGCCAACGATGGCGTACTGATGGTGCCGCAGAGCGAGGCCGCGTATGGACAAAAACAGGTGGAGCGGGCCTTGCGGCAGTTGGCCGACGCCGGATACAGCGATCTGCGGCTGGAGACGACGCGCGTGGACTACTCCGGCGACATGGCGATGGAACTGGGCCGTTTCTCAGTCGTGGTGCGGCAGGCCGACGGGACGCTGACGGCAGAGCACGGCAAGTATGTGAAGGTTTGGCGGCGGCTGGGAGCCTGGCTGATCATGGCCGACTGCTGGAGCCGGACCATTCCGGCGATGAGCGACCGCGCAGCCTAACGAGAACTGACTTCTGCACTTGCGGCAATCGGGAGTCCAGGATAAGGTCGGCGGACATGGAACAACGGGAATCTGCACCGGCAGGCAGCGAGCACGGGCATGGGGCGGGAGCTAAGTCAGTCGATCCGGGCCAGTATTGTCCAAACTGTTCAGCAAAGCTACGCGAGAGCCGGTGCAAGTTGAAGTGTCCGCAGTGCGGATTCTATTTGAGCTGCTCGGATTTTTATTGAATGAGGTCCGCTGTACCCCGCGACGGAGAAGACTTCAGGGGCTAAAGCCCCGATTCCTTTTTGAGTTTCCGACGGTACGGCCGAGGCCGTGCCCTTATCCCTGTCCTGACAGGTCTGCGCGGTTCCGTCTACAATGGTTGGGCATTTCCAGGAAATCATAACGAGGAGAAGACCATGCAACGCAAGGCCAGCGCGGTTTGGAAAGGTGGGCTGAAAGATGGTAAGGGAACGATTTCGGCTCCGGGTGGAGTGCTCAACAATACGCAGTATTCCTTTTCCACGCGGTTTGAGAATGCGCCCGGGACGAACCCCGAGGAACTGATCGCGGCGGCGCACGCGGGATGTTTTTCGATGGCGCTGTCGGCCCAATTGGGCGAGGCGAAACTGATTCCAGAGAGCATTTCAACCACGGTTACGCTGTCGCTCGACAAGCTGGATTCGGGATGGACCATCACGACGAGTCACATTGACGTGGTAGGAAAAGTTCCGGGCGCGGATGCGGCGACCTTCCAGAAGTACGCCGAGGCGGCGGAGAAGGGATGCCCGGTTTCGAAGGTTCTGAACGCCAAGATCACGATGAACGCGAAGCTGGAATAGCTGATCGCTCGCTCAGGGAAAACCAACCACTGACAGTTACAGACACCTGAGCGATGGAGTAACGAGTGGGCGGGTTCTCTGTGAAATAGATACGGTTGCCATCGGTCACGAGGGTGAGCTTGGGCAGGCCATCGTTGGTGATTTGCTTCGAAGCCAGAATTCTTGGCGGGGCAAGCGGCGCGCGCAGCCACAACAACAGAGTGGCGCATACGGCGAGAACCGCAATCGCGACCCATTTCAGCCATCGCTTTCTTCCTGCTGAGGGCGGAGTGACGATGGCGGCCACAGCGGACCGTCGCGAGTCCGTATCGCGCCGCAAGCGCTTGAGGTCGGTTTCAAGTTCGGCGGCCGAGCGATAACGGAGATCACGATCCTCTCTATCGATTTGTTGATGATCCGTTCTAGTTCGGCGGGGAGATCGGGATTCAGTCGCACGGGCGCAACCGGCGTGCGGTTCACGATCGCTTCGCAGATCATTGCCGAAGTTTCTCCGTGAAACGGCAACGCGCCAGTTGCCATCTCGTACAACACAGCACCGAAGGAGAACAGATCGGTGCGGGCATCGAGCTCTTTGCCGCGGACCTGTTCGGGCGACATATAGGCGACGGTCCCCACCATCGTGCCCGGACTGGTCAGATACTCCTCATTTACGGAACGGGTCTGAGTGTTGAGCGCGGCCATCTGGCTGGACGAACTGGTCGCGGGTACGACTTTGGCCAGGCCGAAGTCGAGAATCTTGGCGTGGCCGCGATCGGTCACGAAAATATTGGCCGGCTTGATGTCGCGATGGACGATGCCCTTGCTGTGAGCGGCATCGAGTGCGTCGGCGATCTCGATGGCCAGCGCGAGCAGAACCTCGAGGTCGAGCGGGCGATTTGCGATGCGGTGCTTCAGGGTCACGCCCTCGAGGTATTCCATGGCGATGAACGCTATACCGTTCTCTTCGCCGATGTCGTGAATCGTACAGATGTTGGGATGATTCAGAGCGGAAGCCGCTTGCGCTTCGCGCTGGAAGCGGGCCAGAGCTTGAGCATCGCGGGCCACTTCGTCGGGCAGAAACTTGAGAGCAACGAAACGGTGAAGGCGGGTATCTTCAGCCTTATAAACGACGCCCATTCCTCCACCGCCAAGCTTCTCAACGATGCGATAGTGGAGATGGTCTGGCCGATCATTGCTATGATGGACTAAAGACGGCCTCATCTTACGGAGGCGGAATTGGATAGTCAACGAATGGCGCCGTTAGCCAAGTCAAGTTTGACACGCGGCTTAGTGTC
>CAVRCR010000036.1:0-29485 GCA_963719615.1 uncultured Acidobacteriaceae bacterium
GCCTCTGTCAGGCCAGTCTTGTGCTCGTTCGCTAGTCTTCTGAATTCCTGCGCTCAGGACGAGGAGGGGGCCTTGCTTGTTGGCTCGCCGGGAGTTATGCGCAGGGATATTTTCTTCGCTTCAATCGTCTCCACAAAGTCCGTACGCAGACGCAAGGTCCATGCGAAATCCTACCTCCGTCTTGCTGATGCCAAGGTCAAGCAAGATGCTGTGTTCCCACGGATACTGAAGGTTCAGGCTCGTTACATCCATCAAGGCAAACTCGACCATTACGTGCTTTATCAACTCGTAAAAACCGGACGTATTCACTTGGTTCGTCATCTCCCACGTATGGATCACCAAGGTAGACGGAGTTCCTAAATCCAAGTAGAACCTTACAACCTCTGCGTCATGGAAATCGGGCCAATACCCAAACCAGGCGTGTAGTTCTTGTGCTCCGTCGATTGATTCAACGTCTGCCGGCAAGGGCAAGAGTTTCTCCTAGGCTTTCGCGTCCTTATGCACTTCCACCGTGCTCCAGGTCTTGTCGGCTGCATGGCAGAGGTTTTCCAGCGCGCAATCAGCGCACTTAGGTTTGCGCGCGTAGCACAACTTGCGGCCGTGCCAGATGATCTGGTGGGAGAACAGGATCCACTTCTCGCGCGGAATCACCCGCATCAGGTCCCGCTCGATTTTTTGTGGTTCATCCTGCGTAGTGAGTTCCAATCGGCGCGAGATGCGATGCACGTGCGTATCGACTACGACTCCCTCGGCCTTCTTGAACCACGTGCCCAGCACGACGTTGGCAGTCTTGCGCGCGACGCCGGGCAGAGTCAGCAACTTCTCCATTTCCTCAGGAACCTGCCCGCCAAAGTCGGCAACGACCTTCTTCGCCGCCCCCACCACGGATTTTGACTTGTTGCGGAAGAACCCGGTCGACCGCACGTCTGGCTCAAGTTGCTCGGGTGTTAGAGCGGCAAAGGCCTCAACCGTCGGATATTTGCGGAAGAGTTCAGGCGTTACCCGGTTCACATTCACGTCCGTCGATTGCGCGGAAAGAATCGTAGCCACCAGCAGTTCCCACGCGCTCGAATGCGTAAGGGCGCAGGTCACGTCGGGATAGAGCTGGTCAAGGCGCTTCAAAATTTCCGCGACGCGCTCCGGCGCCACCGGGTTGTAGTCTTTTCCCTTGCTGGCCCGAGTAGGCGTAGGTTTGGCAGCGGCCTTCGGGCGCGGCTTCACAGATGCCGGGACTTTTGCGGGCGGAGCACTCGACACGCGAACCTTCTGAACACGATCTTGGCGCCCGGTTCGGGCGGGTCGACGGGGAACGACTCCGCGTGCCATGACGATCCTTTCCTGTTGCAGGACGGTGCCGCTCATCATAGCAATTGCCCAGTGCCCGTTTCCAATCCCGCCGTTTTCTGATCGAATATGCTGGATAGTGTCTGTGCGATGCTGCCCGCTTGACGTGGAAGAGCGGCGCTTCAGCGCCGCGTCAAAGGCGAGACGGACCCGCGCTCTAGCGCCAGTGACATCGGGCGCGAACATCTTCTAATGTCGATGACCGAAAATCGGCACTCCCGCCGCCTGTCCCTCGGTAACCTATCTGGGAATTGACGCCTCCCCAAACGGCGGGTAGTCTGAAGGTACTCCAGCTAGAATTAGGAAGAGTGCCGTGGCGGTAAATTCCATCCAGCTCGGGCAAGTTTGGCGAAGCGAAGCCGACGGCCAGGACTACCTGGTCACCAAGGTCTATAACGAAGTCTTCAGCCAGTACGCCATGCTGCGTCCGGCCGGCATCACCGCTCCCGACGCGCCCACGGTGCGGGTGAAAGTTTCTAAGAGCCCACAGGGAGCAACCCTCCCTGGCTACGCCTTTACTCAGGAAGGCTCGTTCTAGGCGCGCACTTCTGCCCGCAGATTTCCGCTACACTGGAATGCAAAGTTTCGCATCTCAGCCGGAGTGCTCCCGGTCTTAACTGAGAACTGAAAATTATTTTCTTTCATGACCGAAAAAGTTCTTGCTGTCATCTTCGTTTTCATCAAGTCCGTGATCGGCGTGACCGGCTACGGCGGCGTCACCCTGCTGATGGCGATCGAGTCGGCCTGCATTCCGCTGCCCTCAGAACTGATCATGCCCTTCGCCGGTTACCTGGTCTTCGAGGGCACGTTCAAACTGTTCTGGGTGGCCACGGCTGGCGCGATCGGCTGCAATCTGGGATCACTCGTCGCCTACGAGATCGGGTTCTATGGCGGGCGCCCACTGGTCGAGCGCTTCGGCCACTGGATTCTGATGAGCCGCCGCGAATTGGACTGGGCTGACCGCTTCTTCGCCCGCTGGGGATACCTCGCTGTCTTCATCGCCCGCCTGCTGCCGGTAGTCCGCACCTTCATTGCGCTACCGGCAGGAGTCGCACGCATGCCCCGGGGCCGATTCCACATCTACACCTTCCTGGGATCATGGCCGTGGTGCCTCGGCCTGGCCTGGCTCGGCATGAAGCTGGGGGAAAACTGGCGCGAGTTGGGCAAGTACTTCCACAAGTTCGATGCCGTGATCGGAATCGTGCTCCTGGTCGGCGGGGTGTGGTTCGCGTGGCATCATTGGCAGAATAGGATCGGCCGTCAGACGGCAGGCGTTAGCGGCCAGTAGACGTGTGGGGCGGACGCGGCGGGCACGCATCGCCAACTAGGTTCTTGCGAGTTGAGAGGCCACGATTTGCCACTTCCGCTCGCGCTTCATCACCACGTCCATATACACGTAGCGAACCGGGAAGCGCTTCCCGCCTTGCTCAACCACGTCGTCCTCCGACCCGTGAACGATTGCCACATCGTCCCGCAGCAACCGGATGCTCCGCCCCGTCGAGGTCATCGAAACAAATCGAACCTTGCCCGAAATGAGCCTGTCGATCACATCCTGCCGGGTAGAGGTCGTGCCCGCTTCATCCTGTTGCACATAATCGTCAGCGTAGATGCGCCGTATTTCCTCTACGTCGGCGGCGATCAACGCCCGATCGCCGTCTTCAAAGAGCTTGATGATCTCCGGTTTGTCGCTTGATTGCATCCGCTGCCTCAAACCACGGTTGTCATTCTGAGCGGAGTGGCCGATCGCGAAGGGAACGGCCACGCAGTCGAAGAATCCCCATCGTGCCCGCACCGCATCCGCTCCGTCAGGGAGTTCTCCCGATTCACCGAGCCCAGCGCCTCAGGGCCTATTGATGCTAGCCCGCGCTTGGTGTACAAGCAAAGCACTCGTATTCGAGGAGGAACCAGTGATCACCCGCCGCATTTTCCCCGCTCTGCTATTGGTCGCCATCGCCGTACCAATCTCCGTCCAAGCTCAATCCCCCGACCGTCCTTTTGTGGTCGAGTACTACTACAAAACGAAGTGGGGGCACGCCGACGAATTCCTGAAGCTGTTCAAGAAGAACCACTATCCCGTGCTGAAGAAAGAATCCGAGATGGGCCGGATCGTGAAGGTCTGGATGGACCAGCCGCGCTATCACACCACCGAAGACGGCCGCTGGGATTTCCGCGTCACCATCGTGTTCAAGAACGCGACTGTCGCCAACGAGCCCTTCGATGAAGCCGCGCTACAGAAACAGCTCTATCCCGACCAGGATACTTTCCAGCGCGAAGAGCAGCGCCGCTTCGAGATTCTCGACTCGCATTGGGACCTTCCGCTAAAGACGGTAGACCTGGACGCGAAATGACAGGATCGATGACTCAACTCCATTAGTCGATCTTTAGGAAATTGGCGATGACCTTCTCGTGCCACTTCCAGGGCAGAACGCGTTTCATAGCCAGTTGAATCTTCGCGTCGCGGCCGACGAGGTATCGCAGTTTTGGATTCGGATTCTGCGCGATCTCCACGATTTTTTGCGCAACCACAATCGGATCCGCCTTGGGGATCTTCCCGATCCGCTCGCGCATGCGCAAGCTCCGCTGGAAGTTCGGGGAGCTGTCTTTAGTCGCCGCCTTGCCCATGACCGCGCCCCGCGTCCAGATGTCGGTCTGGAACGCGCCCGGTTCCACCAGCACGACCTTGATGCCGAGGGCGTTGACCTCCATGCGCAGCGATTCACTCCACCCTTCGAGTGCGTGCTTGGATGCCGAATAGCTGCTGACCGTTACCGAACCGTGCAGGCCCCCGATCGATGACATCTGAATGATGTGCCCCGACCGCTGCCGCCGCATCGTAGGCAGCACGGCCTTGGTCATTGCGACGGCGCCGAAGAAGTTGGTTTCAAACTGTAGCCGCAACTCCTCGAGCTGGATGTCTTCGGCGAATCCTGCAACGGCAAATCCCGCATTGTTCACCAGCACGTCCAGCCGCCCATAGTCGCCAACTACGGCCTCCACGAATCCCGCCAGGCCGTCAAATCGGGTGACGTCGAGCGCGCGTACGTCGATCCGGTCCGCGACACTGGCCGCCCCAGCCGCCTGGTCGAGTCGTTCCCGGCGTCCAAGATCCCGCATGGTCGCGACGACCCGGAAACCCGCCTTCGCCAGTTCAATGGAGGTCAGCAGCCCAAATCCGCTGGAACTGCCGGTGATAAGAGCAATCTTGTCAGACATGGCCATGGTGTACCACAGTCTCGCAGAAAAACTGCTCCTGAGGCCTCAATTAGTGCGAAAATAGAAGCAGACAGGTCGCCCACTCGCACTCGTCCCACGTGCAAAGGAGGGTCTATGCTGGCGATACGTCATCGGTTCAATCGCAACCCCTACTTTCAGTTTCACCCGCTGCACACTCTGTTCTCTTTGGTCGGGGCTCTGATCATGTTCGGACTGCTGGTGTGGTTCCTCGCCGTCCCGGCTCGATAGAAACGGCCGGTGAGACACGCGGCACCGGAGGAGCAGTGCGCCCATCTCACAGTTGATGCAGCAGCAGCGCAAAAGATGTGAAACGTTAGTAACAATCGCCACGGAAATACTTTATCCTCGCCATCGAAATTTGGAATCACACTCCCGCCTGCGCAATCCGCTAGGGTAGCTCATGACTCACTTAATGTCGGTAGAAGACTCGCATGTTGACGTTCTTCATGACATCAGCGTTCGCCTGGGGAGCGGCGACGGATTTCACGAAGTCCTCAACCGGGTCGTTGAATTTGCTTCCGCACTCGTGAAATGCGACTCCTGTCTTATCTACGTTCTTGAAGGCGATGAACTGGTGCTGGGGCTTCCAAAAACCCGCATCCCGAAGTCGTCGACCGTCTGAAACTCCACGTCGGAGAGGGAATTACCGGGTGGGTAGCGGAGCATCGCGAACCCGTGTCCATTCCCGAAAAAGCCGCGCAGGATACCCGCTTCCAGTTCTTCCACGAACTTCCCGAGGATAGCTACGAGGCGTTCCTCTCGGTTCCTCTGATGTGTCGAGGACGCGTTGTTGGCGTGATCAACCTGCAGCATCGCCAACACCACGTGTACCGCCGCCGCGAGATTCGGATGATCTCGGCCATTGGATTTCTGGTCGGCTCCGAGATCGAACTGGCGCGTCTGGAAGAAGCCAACTCCACGCTGGCAGAACAACTGCAGACCCGCAAGGTGGTCGAGCGTGCCAGGGGCATCCTGCAACGCGATTTGGGACTGAACGAAGAGCAGGCTTACCTGACGCTGCAGCGGCAGAGCCGTCAAAAGCGCAGGCCGATGAAGGAGATCGCCGAGGCCATCATCCTCAGCGATGAAGTGCGCGGTAACTCGCCAGCGTCCCGCGGGGCCCAGTCCGCCGTGTCCCTACCTTTTGAACGATCTCACCGAATCGGTGAAGAGCACGTATGTTGTGCGGGACTTGGCCCGTCAGGAACGGCATTGAAAGCTGGGAAGGACGGTGTGCATTAGGGAAAAGCGGCGACGCGATGTCTTAGGACGGGAAGGGCACGGCTTTGAGCCGTGCCGCTCAGAGCCACCAATGAGTGCTTTAGCCCCTGAGGGCTGACCTGCCGGTCCTCGAATAGGCCGAAGATCAAGCACAAACCAAAGACCGAGGGCAGATACCTGGTTCAATATCCACCCTCAGCTTTGGGGTTGGAGAAAACTATCGGCCCGACGCCGGGGGCGCGGCTCCGGCCTTGGCGATCTGTTTCTCCGTAGCGTGCGTGGGCAAGGGGAAATGCAGTGTCACGCCGAACTCCGGCAACTGCATGGTGGTAACGTAGCTGCCCGCGGGAGTGGTTTCCAGAACCAGACGGCTGAGGTCAGTCGAAGGCTTGACCTCGTCCGTGTTACTCACCAGGAACATGAAACCGGCACGCGGGCCGCTGATTCTCGACAGCGTCAGCGTACCCATCGCCCCATCCGCCTCAAACGAGAAGCGGTAGTCTCCAGCGGGAACGACCGCGTTCGACCAGTGCACATCGTGCGGTAGCTTGAACTCACCCCGCGCCGGTTCCTGCGCGGAAGCCAGCGTCGGCGCGAAGCTCAGCGCGCTGAGCGCCAGCAGCGTGGCGTAAACCAATTTACGAATGTTAGTCATGGAATCTCCTGTTCTGCCCTCGTGAAAGGACACGTCTGAAGAGCACGCTGCCCGCGCAAAGCCGGGTGGCGTGGGCTCAGATTTTGGTGGAGATCAACGGGGTCAGAGGATTTGCAGCGGCGCCGACAAGGACGACATGCAAACAACAGCTTCGCGGGACCGGCTGCAGAGCTGGTTTACGAAGTGATTCCACTATGCCGCAACCTGCCGCCCTAGTCTAATCGAAAGAACTGATCCGCTCAATCGCCGCGCCGCTGTGATTGCGGTAACGAGCTAGCACATACAGTCCTCAGTGCCGGTTGCGCGCCTGTGCGAAGCGCGGGTCGCCTCGGATCGACCTGCCATGGCTCCGTTCAATCAGCAAGCGGCGCAGTTGGGAACGAAATTATGCGAGTTTGGCCGCCCGCATTTGCCCAGACTGCACCCGATATAGGAAGATTCCCGGGTGCGGTGGCGGTGACCAGCCACCGCCACCGTAAGAGGGAACCAATGTATCAAAAACGCCCAGGAGTTTTCATGGCCGATTGGTGGGATGCCGACGGCCGCCGTCACCGCAAGCAGTTCTCCAATGCGCAGTCAGCCCGCGAACATGAGCACCGCGAAACCGCACTAGCCCACGCCGAACGCGCCAGCCGCGAACTCAAGATGGCCATAAAATTTGGCCGACGACGACACCCAAAAGATGCGATGGCGGCACCATGGAGGCGGCGAAAGGCAAGCTCGGCGTCATGATTCCCGGTATGGGAGCGGTCGCGACCACGTTCGTCGCCGGCGTCGAGGCTATCCGCAAAGGCTTGGCCAAGCCCTCGGATCGCTGACCCAGATGGGCACCGTGCGCCTCGGCTAGCGTACCGGAAGGCTGCTCGCCCAAGGTCAAAGAGTTCGTCCCACTGGCGGGACTGGACGACCTCGTTTTCACTGGCTGGGACATCTTCCCAAACAACATGTACGAGGCCGCGTCTAATGCCGGCGTACTCGACCACCGGTTGCTGGAACAGTTGAAGCCGTTCCTATCCTCCATCACCCCAAGGGCCGCTGTCTTCGACCACAACTATGTGAAGAAGATCGACGGTCCCAACGTAAAAAAGGGCAAGACTAAGATGGATCTGGCCGAGCAGTTACGTGCCGACATCCGCGACTTCAAGAAGACCAGTGGCGCCAGCCGCCTCATCACCATGTGGTGCGGCTCCACTGAATCCTACATCGAGCCCACCGCCGCCCATCAGTCGGTGAAGGCGTTCGAGAAGGCCCTCGGCGAGAACGACGAGATGATCGCGCCTTCGATGATCTACGCTTATGCCTCACTGATGGAAGGTGTGCCTTTCGCCAACGGCGCGCCGAACTTGACCGTCGACCTGCCCGTGATGCTGGAACTCTCACGGCGCAACGAGGCGCCCACCTGCGGCAAAGACTTCAAGACGGGCCAGACCCTGATGAAGACAGTGCTGGCCCCAGCCTTCAAGGCACGCCTGCTCGGCCGCAAGCGGCTCGCACCCGACCTACATCCTGGGAACCGCGATATGGCGAAGTGCTCGACGATCCGGGCTCGTTCAAAACCAAAGAAGAGCCAAGCTGGGCGTGCTGGAGCACATCCTCCAACCAGGCCTATACCCGGAGCTCTACGGGAACATCTTCCACAAAGTCCGCATCAACTATTACCCGCCGCGCGGAGACAACAAGGAAGGTTGGGACAACATCGACATCTTCGGCTGGCTGGGATATCCCATGCAGATCAAAGTCGACTTCCTCTGCCGCGACTCGATTCTCGCGGCTCCCATCGTGCTCGATCTCGTGCTGTTCCTCGACTTGGCCCAGCGCTGCTCGGAGTTGAAGGGGCTTGGCATTCAGGAGTGGCTCAGTTTCTACTTCAAGTCTCCGATGACCGTGCCGGGCCTCTATCCCGAGCACGACCTGTTCATTCAGCTGATGAAGTTGAAGAACACGCTGCGTCACTTGAAGGGCGAGGAACTGATTACGCATTTGGGATTGGAGTATTACGACTAAGGCCGGGTCACGAATCAGATAGATTGCGCCAGGTAACAGGTTGATGTAGCTTTGGCGCCATGAAGGCCACGCTACTCCTCTCCGTCTTTGGCTGGACCTACGCAGCATGGTCGACTCCAGGCTCGCCCGCTACGCTTGAAAGCGAGCGGAATGCCACGCCGCGTGAAAGCCGCATCACGGTCGGGAACGCGGCGTTGTACGCCCGCGAGGTCGGGCGAGGCACGCCGATCATCGTTCTCCATGGCGGACCTGATTTTGACCATAGCTATCTCGTGCCCGAATTAGACCACCTATCCGACTCATTCCATCTCTATCTACTACGACCAGAGGGGGGTGGCCGATCCGCCGATCATGTGGAGCCTGAAGACGTCACGCTCGCATCCGACATCGCGGACATTGAGAAGGTGAGGCAGTATTTTCACCTCGACTCAGTGCTACTGCTGGGGCACTCCTGGGGTACGGTGCTTGCCCTCGAATATGCGCTTCGCTACCCGGAGCGAGTGTCTCGCATGATCCTTATGAATCCCGCGCCTGCCTCCACCGACGACTACAAGCAACTCAGGAAGGAATGGCTCGAGAAACGGCCTGACGACATGGAGCGACGCAAAGTCATATCAGCCTCCGCAGCTTACAAGGAAGGCGACCCGACGCGGTCACCGCGTACTATCGCATCCATTTCAAGCCGGCTCTGGCGCGACCGCGGGATTACGAAAAGATCATCGCAAGGCTGAGAGCAAGCTTTACCAAAGAGGGCATTCTCAAGGCGAGAGCAATCGAAGCCCGGCTCATGAACGAGTCATGGTCCTCGCCTGAGTTCGATCTGCTTCCCAAGGTCAAGACCCTCAGGATTCCGACGTTGGTCATCTCTGGCGACCATGAGTTCATCCCTGAGGCGACGGCTGAGCACATCGCTCAGGCAATTCCCAATGCCCGCTTGGTGGTGTTGAAGGACTGCGGACACTTCTCCGATCTCGAATCCCCGGCTGCAGTTCACGAACAGATTGATGCTTTCTTTCGTAGCGCTAGGAAGCTGGCTAGTTTGCACTAAGCCACAAACGACGCCCGCGCTTTTTACCGCGACCAGGAATAGGTCACCTTAACCGCAACTTTCTGCTGACGCACCTCGACCGGATTGCCCGCCGCCAGGCTTTGGAACCGGTTGCCCGCGTTGTAAATCACGTACAAATCGCTATCGGGACGGAAGGTGTACCGCAGCCGAATGTTGGCGCTTACCGCCTGGTTTTGCGCTGTGTCCGACTGGACGAAAGTGGTCAGGTTCACGAAGCGATTGAAGGCGTAGCTGATCTCGACTCCCGCCAGGTCAATGTCGAAGTTTCCCTGCGGCAGGCGAAATGAATTCAGCGTGTCGTTGAGGGCCACCGCCATATGCGCGTTGGGGCGATATTGCGCGGTCACAGTGGCGCTGTTGAGATGGCCGGAGTAATAAGTGCCGTATTGCTCGAAGGCGGTGTACGTGATTCGGTGGTTGCCGGACGATAGGTAGGTCACGCTGTGCGAAGTGAAATGGTAGCTCCCGACGGGAATGGAAATATTCTTGTAGAGATTCAAAGGCTGCGCGAGAAATTGATAGACCACATCCCAGGGAGACGAATCGATTTCCGCGCTGCTGTTGAACAGAACCCGAATAGTGGGCGTCCACTCTTTGTAGATCAGCTTGCCGGCGGTGTTCGGGTCGTGGCCGACAAATCCACCGAGATCGAGCTCCCGAATATCCAGAACATGCGGGCGCGGGGTGAAGTTGAACTGAAAGATAGTGGGCTGATCGTCGATGCGAGTGACAAATCCTATTTCCGAGTTGAAATTCCTCTGCGTAACCCCGTGGCCAGCGTAAATGTTGAACCAGTTATTAGCGTAGGTCAGGCGGCCGCCCAATGCCGTGTTGTCGCCGTGCAGGGCTGAAGTCCAAGTCTTGGCGTAGTATCCGCGCAAGTTTAGATTTCGGAAGAGAATAAATTTGGCATCGACTCCGCCGGAACGGTTGTAGGGGTCGAGCGGATTGCCGGACTGCTTATCGGTGGCCATGAAGCCGATGTAGGAGCCGGGCGTGAGCGGCCGCTTCACGCGAACGATGGCGTAGTTCGCTGCGGGATTTAATCCCGCGCTTCGCGTCCTCACATCCATCACTCCGAGATCGAAGCCAGCGGCGCTTCCAGCGATCTTGCCGCCGCCGTCGATCGGGACCTCTTGCCCGCTGACCGGATCGATGCCGATCTGGCGAGTGAAGAAAAGCAGGTCCTGATTCCACAATAGAAAGTTGAACACGTCGGAATCTTCCAGAAAAAAGCGCCGTTTTTCCGGCACGAAGATCGGGTACGGAGTCAAGTTGAACTGCTGTTGATCGACGTCGGCGTCAGAAAAATCCGTATTGACCGTGCCTACGGCGATGAGGTTGCTCGCAAGCCCGTACTTAATATCGCCGCCGCCTCTGTGCAGTGCGCTCCACGGCTGCCCGGTAAACGCCTGTCCGCCTAGCAACCCGTAAGGCTTGATGACCAGCAGGCGTCCACTGCCAATTTCCTTCAGTCCTTGAAGTCGTCCGGCCTGAGGGACGCGCCAGAAGCCAAAGATTCTCCGGTAGCCCGACCAGAAGTCCTCTTCATTCTTGCGGCGAATGAAGCGGCGGAAGTTGATGCCCCAGCTGACCTCCGACCCACCGCGAAAATTCAGCGTGCTGAACGGAATGGAGACCGTGGCGGTCCATCCATCACTGGTTATCTTGGCCGCGGAGATCCACAGCCCGTCCCAGCTTAATCCACAATCGAGTCAGTCCCGGCGGCGCCTGCTCTTCGATGACTTCGCCATCCCGCTGCGTGCCCAGCGGATTCACTTCGAAAATGTAACCATTCCTGTGGCTGAGCGTGGGATCGATCAGGATGGCGAAATTGTCGTCCAGGTCCATCGTCAGGTCCCGGCGCAACTGCGTGGCCACGATCTCTTGCGGATCGCGATCGTAGCAGTGGATGCCGAAGTAAATGTGGTGGGTATCGTAAAGGATGCGAACTTCCGTTTTCTCCGTCGCGGCGGTAGTCTCCAGCGGCTCGCGCTGGCGGAAGTCACGATGGGGCGGAGCAGTCTGCCAGATCGGATCGTCGAGAGTTCCATCAATACGCGGCGCGTGCTCGGCGCGGGCTGCGGTGGCAATTCTTCGCTCGGGCTCGGGGCTTCGACGTGCGCGAACAGACAAACTTCCGGCGGCAATGACGAGCAGGAGTGCCGTTAAATCTCGCAGGGGTGGCCGGCCACAAGCCATTCTTTCCAATAGACGTACCAGATCGACCCTCGTACGGCACCTCAGTATTATCGGCGATGGTTCCACTACGATTATCAGAGAGATAAAAAAAAAAAAAAAAAAAAAAAAAAAAAAAAAAAAAAAAAAAAAAAAAAAAAAAAAAAAAAAAAAAAAAAAAAAAAATGAGACACACGCCAGCTTTCTGCCGATACTCATCGAACTTCTCCAAAAACCGGTCGATGTCTTTTTTCTGCAGGTAGTACGGGGTCGAGAGGCGGAGCTTGTGCGGATCTCCGCCGCGGATGCGGATTTTGTAGGTCTTCCACATCCAGTTTTCCAGCTCCATGCGCTTGATGGGCGGAACGTTCACGCTGACGATGGCGCAGCGCAGGGCGCGATCGGGCGAGGTCCAGGATTCGGCGCCGCGCTTCTTCATTTCGTCGAGCATGTAGTCGGCGAGCTGGCGGTGACGGCGCTCGATGCGCTCCATGCCGATATCGCTCGCCAACTTGATTGAGGCGCGCAGGCCCCACAAGGCCGGAACGTTCGAGCTGCCGATGCGCTGAAAGCGTTCGGCGCGCAGCTTGGTGTCGTCCCAACCTTCGGTCGCGATGGTATTCCACAGACGGTCGATGACTTCGTCGCGCACGTACAGGAAGCCGGAGCCTTTGGGCGCGAACAGCCACTTGTGCGGGCTTGAGGAATACAGGTCGCAGCCGATCTCGCGGATATTGAGGCGCATCATGCCGGGCACGTGCGCACCGTCGACAGCAGAGAGAATTCCTTTAGAGCGCGCCAGCGCGACATTTCTTTTGCTGGCAGCACGACCCCGGAGAAAGTCGTGATGTGGCTGAAAAAAATCACGCGGGTGCGCGGGGTGATCGCATCGTTGAAGAGATTGAGGGCCTGCGCAGCGTCTTTAACGGGACGGGGAAGCGTGATCTTCTTCACCACGATGCCGTAGCGCTTGGCTTTCAGATTCCACGGGTGCTCGCCGCCGGGATGCTCCTGGTCGGTCATGAGCACTTCATCGCCGGCCTTCATGTCGATGCCGTTGGCGATGTAGCTGTTCGCCTCGGTCGCGTTGCGCAGCATGGCGATCTCATCCCGATTGCAACCTACGAACGACGCCAGCGGCTCGCGGAATTCGTTCCAGGCGGCGTATCCCCAGATGGGATAGTCTTCGGGATCCTGCGGTCCATCTTTTCGGTGGTGGTGTAGCCGTCGAAGATGGCGCGCAGCACCGGCGCGGGGCTCGAACCGACTGTGCCGTTGTTGAGATAAATCTCGTCCTCGGGAATAAGGAACTGTTTGCGCATCTCAGCCCAAAAAGCGTCTTCGTTCTTGTCGAGCAGGGAATGGTCGGGAAGCGGCGGGCTTTTTCCAATTGCGCGAACAGATTGCCGCGAAAGGCGAGGGAAGCGGCGACTCCGCTTGCGGCGGTAGACAGAAAATGACGGCGATCGAACAAAGAGCCTCCAATCGAGCGGGAGGCGCCATGGTACGACGCGAGCGCCCAATCCTCAAGCGGGATGATAGAAGCCGCCCGGCGCCGCCCCTCCCGTCATTGTCATCCCGACCAAAAGGAGGAATCTGCTTTGGTCGCGGTCCTCTAAATCAGGTTGCCGACGCCGAACCATGACTCGTCCCTTCAGTGGCGCTCCTGTGTTTCCTGCGATAGACTCCTTCCGTCCGTTGAGGAGGCGTCTATGCAAACTCGAACTGGCATCGTCCGGAAGGCTTCGACATTGTCCACCGTTTGGGGCATTGCCCTCATTGTCTTGGGCATGCTCGCGGTGGGATCGCCTTTCTCGCAGCCGTCGCGGTCAACGCGTTTATCGCTTGGCTCATCGTTTTGGCCGGCGTGGTCCATTTGACTGTCGCTTTTCACACACGCGAAGCGGGCAGTCTGATCTGGAGACTGCTTGTAGGTCTCGCCTATGTGTGCCTCGGTGCGTACCTTCTCGCCCGTCCAGCGCTAGGTGTGGCGTCGCTCACCTTGGTGCTGGCATCGCTCTTCTGGTTGAGGGCATCTTGAACATCGTCCACTTTTTCAGAGTGCGCTCCGTGCAAGCGTCCAGTTGGCTCCTGATCGACGGAATCGTCACGCTGTTCTTAGGGCTGTTGATCTACGCGCAATGGCCGTCGAGTTCTGCCTGGGCGATCGGGACGCTGGTCGGTGTGAGCATGATCATCAGCGGCGTTACCCGGGTGATGCTGTCGTTGGCGGTACGCAAGGCCACCGACACGATCTCGACGAAGTTGGCTGCCTAGCAGGTCCGGCAACATCTGTAGAACTGCCTCGCCGTGAGGAAGGATGCCACACCTTCGGGGTAGGTGTGGCCGGTGAAACCTCATAATTGACCGCGTGAACGAAGGAAGACGGCAATGGCAAGCGTGATTCCGTTAGGTGATGCGTCTCGACAGCCTGCGCGCATCCCTGTCATCACCGCTGGCATCATTCTGGTGAATGTGTTCGTTTTTGTGCTTGAGCTGATGCGTGGCGAATCGTTCGTAACCCAGTGGTCGGTGGTTCCCGCCGAAATCGTTTCCGGCCATCACTGGATCACGATTCTGACCGCCATGTTCATGCACGGCAGTTGGTCGCACATTATCGGCAACATGGTCTTCCTCTGGGCCTTCAGTCCCGAGATCGAAGATGCCATGGGCCGGGGCCGGTATCTGGTTTTCGACCTGGTTGGCGGGCTGGTTGCCATGTTGGCCCAGGTTCTCGCAGATCCTCATTCGACAGTGCCCAACCTCGGCGCGAGTGGGGCAATCGCGGCCGTGATGGGAGCGTTTCTGGTTACCTATCCCCGCGATCGAATTCGCACCCTTCTATTTATATTCGTGTTCGCGCGGATTCGATTCATCCCGGCGGCACTCTTAATCGGCCTTTGGTTTCTCATTCAGCTCTTCCACGCAGGAGCTGTGGCGCAGGTGCAGACAGGCGGAGTGGCATACTTGGCGCACGTCGGCGGCTTTATCTTTGGAGCCGCCACTGCGCGCTGGTTCGAGGGCCAGCCCAAAATCGCGTGAGCCTGTTATCAAACGGGCTTGCGGGAAGTTTGTCAGGCATCCAAACCCAAACACCTCAACTTAGCGCCTATGCTGAGGTGCCCCGGTTGTAAGGGCCTCGTTCGCATCCGGATAACCCCAACCGGGCTAGCCAGCGTCTAAGTCTTAGAACCCAATATTGGGTCTTGGTGTCCCTGGACCGAGCGTATAATCACTGCAAGGAGTACCCTATGAAGCTCAGATGGCTGGCAAGCGCGGTGGCATTGGCGGCGTTCAGCGCAGGGCCCTGGACGTTGGCGCAGGTTCAAGATCAGGATAAAGATCAGCCGAAATCCGGCGACGTACAGAATGCGCCCCAGCAGAAGCCTGCGGCTCTGCCCTCGCAGGATGACAGCCAGATCAAACACGACGGCAGCAAGACCGACGTCGATGCCGTGGGTAACCGCAACGTAGGCTGCGGGCGCGGTGTGGGGAACTGGTACTCGGTTGAAGGCCAAGTGGCTCGCGGCCGGGTGTACGCCCAGCAGATCGAATCCCAAATCAAGCTGGTCAACGATCCCGTGGTCACCGAATACGTGAACCGGATCGGCCAGAACCTGGTGCGCAATTCTGACGCCCAGGTGCCCTTCACCATTAAGGTCATCGACTCTGACGTGGTCAACGCGATGGCGTTGCCCGGCGGATTCTTCTACGTCAACTCCGGCCTCATTCTTGCCGCTGACGAAGAGGCGGAGATGGCGGGCGTTATGGCGCACGAAATCGCCCACGTGGCCGCCTGCCACTACGGCCGCGAAATGACCCGCGCCAACCTCCTGCAGATGATGTCCATCCCCTTCATCTTCATGGGCGGGGCGATTGGTTATGCCGGATACGAGGCCATGGGTCTTGGTATTCCCCTGACCTTCCTGCACTTCTCGCGGGGATTCGAGGCCGAAGCCGACTACCTCGGGATCGAATACATGTACCGCGCCGGCTATGATCCGTCGGCCTTCGTATCGTTCTTCGAAAAGATCCAGGCCATGGAGAAGAAGAAGCCGGGTACCCTGTCGAAAGCCTTCGATACGCACCCGCAGACTCCAGACCGGATCGAGAAATCACAGGCAGAAATTCGCAAGATTCTTCCCGCCAAACAGCAGTACGTCGTGACCACTTCGGAGTTTGACGAGGTGAAGGCGCGACTGGCGGCGATCGAGAACAAACACAAACTGCTCGACGAAAAGGATTCGAACCGGCCGAGCCTGCGTCGTACTTCGAACACGACCGACAAGTCGGGCGACCAGAAGCCCGACGACGATCGTCCGACCCTGAAGCGGCGCGACGACTCGAACTAAGAGCGGCGGGAAAGCGGATTCGGCCGCATCCGCTCTGGAGATTGATAGACCCGACTAAAATGACCGGCGGCTGCGGCCGCCGGTTTTCTTTTTGTGGGGACCAAGGCCTGATGAGTTTGACATTTAGGTCACAAGAACCTGTGATCCTAGTCACAGCTTCGGTCTGGGTTCAGACATAGGCTCGGCTAGGTTGGAATCATTGCGCATCTGAGGGAGATCAGTCCCATGCCAGAGAACACTCTCACCATTACGGATAATCGCACCAACAAGACCTACACGGTTCCGGTCGACAGCGGCACGATCCGGGCGATGGATTTGCGTCAAATCAAAAGCGGCCCGGACGACTTCGGGCTGATGACCTACGACCCGGCGTTTATGAACACTGCGTCGTGCAAGAGCGCTATTACTTTTATTGACGGCGACAAGGGAATCCTGCGCTATCGCGGCTATCCCATTGAGGTTCTGGCCGAGCGCTGTACCTTCCTCGAAGTGGCCTACCTTCTGCTGTTCGGCGAACTGCCAACCGAAAAGGAATTGAAGACCTGGGTGCATGACATTACCCATCACACCATGCTGCACGAGACGACGAAAAAGTTCATGGAGGGCTTCCGCTATTCGGCCCATCCCATGTCGATGTTTGTGAGCACGATCGCGGCACTGTCGAGCGTGTATCCCGACGCCAAGCTGGTTCACAGTCCGACCGATCGCATGCATCAGATCGTCCGTCTCATCGGCAAGGTTCCCTCTATCGCCGCCATGTCGTATCGCCACAACGTGGGCTTCCCCTACGTGTATCCGGACAACGATCTGAGCTATACCGAAAATTTCATGAACATGTTATGGAAGATGGTCGAGCCCAAATATGTGGCGCATCCGGCGATCGCACGGGCGCTCGACATTCTGTTTATCTTGCATGCTGACCATGAGCAGAACTGCAGTGCGAATGCTATGCGGGCGGTGGGTAGTTCCGAGACCGATCCTTACCTGGCGGTTGCCTCGGCGGCTTCGGCTTTGGCCGGGCCTCTGCACGGCGGCGCCAACGAAGAAGTTCTCAAGATGCTCGACGAGATCGGTTCCAAGGACAACGTCCCCGCTTACATCAAGAAGGTTAAAGATGGCCATCTGAAGTTGATGGGCTTCGGCCATCGTATCTACAAGAATTATGATCCGCGGGCAAAGATTATTCGCTGGAGCGCCGAGCAGGTCTTCGAAGTGACCGGCCGCAGTCCCAAGCTCGACATTGCTCTCGAACTGGAGCGCATCGCGCTGGAAGACGACTATTTCGTGAAGCGCAAACTGTATCCCAACGTCGATTTCTATTCGGGGATTATGTACCAGGCCATGGGCTTCCGCCCCGAGATGTTCACCGTGCTGTTCGCCATTCCGCGGACGGCGGGGTGGCTGGCGCAGTGGCAGGAACTCATCACCGATCCCGAGCAGAAGATCGCGCGTCCGCGGCAGATCTACACTGGCCATGGGGAGCGGGAATTTATACCCCTGGATAAGCGCGTTCCGGTGCCGATCCCGGCCGAATACCCTACGCGCTGAGTTGTAACGAGCGGCTTGCAACGTTGAGTCGCTTGTCGACTTGAACGAAGCGAAGGGACCCATGCATTCTACTGGCAGCGGAGAAATGCATGGATCCCTTCCTTCGCTTATTTTTTCGGCCAGAGCAGGTGGCTACGCGGTACTCCTCATCTTGCTTCGGGGTGGTATCTTTCGGGAAAAATTCGGCTATCCCTCAGATAGTTTTGACTCGGCTCGTCAGCAGGGTCACGAACGCAAGACTTAACGCAGTTTCGCGCTGCGACTTACTGACCGCACGCACCGTAGTCTCGGGACACGTGGTCTACCCGAAAAACAAGCCCGGACGTTGCTTTGCTTTTATGGCCGCGCAGCGACAAACGCTTACGAGCCTTCACTTCACTCGGCGCGTTCTCCAACGCATAGTCGTTGCCATCCTTTGCAGTCAAACTGAGACCATTGTCGGTCTGCTGGACACAGCCGGTGAGGGAGGTGTGGCTGCGATGTATCAGGTAAATGCCGATGCCGACTCCTGCTCCAATGCCAACTCCCACTCCGACGATGGCAGCTTTACAGCCGGGGCAATAAGACTGCGCCGTTGCAGAGCGGAAGAACGACAGGTAGAACCAGCGTAATGGCGCCCAGAACACCGAGACGGAAGCTGAATCCCTTCATTGTCGCCCCTTTGAGTTCAGGAACCTTCCCAAACAGTTTTGTTCGAGATTTCCTTCTTGCCTTACGGCTGCGTGTGGTAGTTACCGCGGTGGCGACGGTTGCGGAACACTCGGCTTCGGTAGTTGAGGAACGCTGAGTCGTGGTGGCACGGGCCGAATCGCTGGCAGCGAACCAGTCCGCCCAGCCGTAACGACCCCTGCCTTCTTCAGATTGCCGGAGTTTACCAACTGAGCGAGATGCTGGCGCGACGAATCGACCGTCCTGGCGTCGCCATGCACTTCGGCCATGCGAATCGTTTCATAGCCCCGCCGCCTTACGACGATCCGATAATCAAACGACACGTTGGAGCGGCTGCTCCCATGCTCTCTCACTTCAAAACCAGTAGGAGTCTTTCGCGCCACGTACAGTCCATTGGAATCCCCATTCGGAGTCAGAAATACGTGGTAGGTGATCGCTGCGTTTGTCGTCTCAGCAAACGAAGAATCGAGCGACACCCAACCAACTCCGCCCTTCAGCTCAGCACTCCCAAAATCTTCGAACCAGTTTTCCGGGCTTTCAACGGCATACAGCGCTACCTCCCGTCCGCTTGGGAGCTTCGCGGTGGATGACTGGTGCCATCGACCGTCAGGTTGCCCGTAATGTGCAGGTTCCCGTTTCCATCCAAACTGAGGACTTGGTTGAAATTAGGCCCGGAGAGGCCTTGCAGAATGAGACCTGCTCCCGTATGCGCTACGAACTGACCGGCAACGCCGCCGTCATTGCTGTCGAGGAATCCGACCACGCCAGCGGGAAAACCCGAGGTCGAGGCGGCGTGTCCAAATACTGCAGGTCCGTTCGGGCTATTGGTCTGACCAAAGACGCCGAAGGCCGTGCCGCTAGTCGCGAGTGCACTACCGACCACGCCAGCGCCAAACCCGCTGGTAGCTGTTGTGCCTGCTACTCCATAAGCGTTGCCGGAAGCGGCGTTATTGATGCCCAAAACACCGTTGTTAAAATCTCCAGAATTGGAATTATTTACTCCAATCACGCCGTTGCCATTTGGGCTGACACTTTGTCCCAACACACCATTCGTGATGCCGGAAGTAGCATCCTCAAATCCGGCCACACCAACGCCGCTCGTGCTGACGCTGTCGCCCCAAACGCCGTATGCGGGGCTCCCGGAAGTGGCAAGAGCCTGGCCACCAACTCCGACCCAATTGACGGTCTGCCCATACACGCCTGTTGCTTGACCATTCGTCGGAGTGGCGTTTCCGAACACCCCAGTCCCAATGGGCTGGCAGCTTGCCCGAAAACACCGTTCGCGGAGCCGGAAGCGGTGTCCCCAATACCGAGCACGCCGTTACCGCCACTGCTGGATGTGTCCATAGACTCCGTTTACGAAGCCGGAAGTCGCCGCTGTTTGTCCGTAAACCCCATTGGCGAACCCGGAAGTGGCGATAGCGTTACCCAACACCCCCGCGAAGTTTTGGCTTTCACCATACAAACCGACGCCAGAAGAGGCGTTGGTGGCGATTTCAGCCACACCAGAACCTGCTCCTGCAGTCTGGCCATACACGCCGTTCTGGAAGCTGGAAGTGGAAGTGGAAGTAGCGATACCAACCACGCCGCTTCCACCAGTGCTACTGCGCGTCTGCGCTACCAAACCCTGCCCACTGCCGTTCTGCTGAACGAGCACGATCTGGTTACTGGTAGTGCCACTGAACGTGCTGGGCGGAAACTTAGGCCCTGGCGAAAACACCTGAGAGCTCACTGTGCTGCTCGTGCCGACTTGTCTCTGCTGTGGCGTGCTTGTCACCATTGATTGGGCTCCGACTTGACCCTGGGCCTGAATCACTTGGCGCACCTGTTCCCCCAAATTCTCCGACAGCACGGAATGGGAGACGGACTTTCCCGCCAACTTTTCTGCCTCAACTGCCTTTAAAGCGTATGGAACACTCACCAGCAGCGAGCGAGGTCGTGGGGGCTCGCCCTCGACTTCGACACCCAGCCAACGCGCGTCGTCGGACCCAAATAGTTCCACAGGGACGCCACCGGTTTGAGTTGCACCGAGCAAAGCGGTGTAACGGCCTCGAGTGTCGATCCCCAGCTTCTGCGTCTCCGTCCACAAGAAAGTTTTATTCATCCGTTTCCTCTTTGTAGAGGGTAAATTTCACTTGTACTTCGCCGCTCAAGGGTTTGCCCGCAAGATCAAGTAAAATATTCCGCTGACCTTGACAAGGCGCTGATTGTCTCGCGCAGGTACAACGGCCTTGGGATCATTTCCGTTTTGTTGTGCCTTCTGTTCCTGTGCGGCTAGACGAACGGATATCGCCAGCGCAGCGAATAGCGCCATTACGCTACAACACATCAATGTTCTGGATTTCATGTTGCCTCCTCTGCATGCGGGCTGGGAGCTGAGGGGCCGGTTCAGTCGAACCACCACGAATGGAAGGGTGGGTACAGCTGAGCGGCATAAGTCTATGCCTAAAAAAGTGGGTGTCAAGGAAAATTGCTGCTGGCGGAGACGCTGAATGCCTTGTCAGACGATGCTTTCGCGGCCAACCGTGCATCACTGCTGTGCGATCACCATGGCGCTGAATTTTTCCCGATAGATACTACCTCGACTTGCTTTCCAGCCAATACGTGACTAAGCTCATCCCCCATGACCGAGCGTCTAGCTCCCGGCGTGTACATCGAAGAGGTGCAATTCGCGTCCTCGCCGATTGAAGGAGTATCGACGAGCACGGCGGGATTCGTTGCTGTCACCGGTCGAGGTCCACTCCTCGGTCCACTTTTCAGCTTTTTGGATTTCGAACGGGTCGCGACTCCCAATCTCGGCGTAAATCTCCCGCTGGCGGTGCGCGGGTTTTTCGAGAACGGCGGACAGCAATGTTTCATTTCGCAAATCGCTGCCACTGATCCCCTTGAAACAGGTCTGGTGGCTTTGGACGCGCAGGCAATTTCAATCATCTGCTGCCCCGACGACCCAACAATTCAGAATTCGGCCGCAGTCATGGCCGCCCATTGCGAGCAGCGCCAGGATCGCATCTGCATTCTTCAATCGCCCCAGCCCATCGTTCCCGTTGGCTACGCACCAACCGCCGGTGCGCTCTACCTATGCAGCATATTACTACCCTTGGATCACCGTCACGGTCTCTCGACGGATCTTCTACAGTCACGATTCCCCCCTCCGGGCACGTCGCCGGGATCTACGCCTCAAACGGACTCCACCCGCGGAGTCTGGGCCGCACCCGCCAACGTGCAACTCGCGAGGGTCGCCGCCCTTTCTCAAGACCTCACTCCAGGCGGAGTCCAACACACTCAGAACTCTCGTGGCGTTGATGTGATTCGTACTTTTCCCCGCCCAGGGAATCAGGGTTTGGGGTTCCCTTACCACCAGCAACCAGGACTCGGACTACAAGTACGTTCCGGTTCGCCGCTTCATGATTTTCCTGGAACAATCGATCGTGAAAGGCTTGCAGTGGGTCGTCTTTGAGCCCAATGGCCCTGCGTTGTGGGCCGTTGTTCGCTCGTCCCATCGAGAATTTCCTGAGAAATGCTTGGAAGCAGGGTGCGCTTCAGGGTTCAACCCAGCAGCAAGCTTTCTTTGTCCGCTGTGATCTGACGACCATGACTCAAAACGACCTCGATAACGGGCGTCTCGTGTGCATCGTGGGAGTGGCTCCTGTCACCCCGGCGGAATTCGTTATCATCCAGATCGGTGTTTGGACACAATGCCCACCCAAGCTATCAGCCCACTAGAAATTCTTCTTCGGAGTCGCCGCTCGCGGCCGCACAAGAGCTAAGTCACGATGAGACTCGTGACTTTTGGGGAAGGGGGACAATTTCACGAAGGGCTTTCGCCTTCTTTGCGATGAAGCCCGCTACCAGGCAGCCAAAACTTACGCTGCGTGTTTCGCCAGTTCGGCCAAATGCGCGCGATGCTGCTCCGGCGACGTGATCACTTCTTTCATTTCTTGCCAGTCGTAAGGCAGTTCTTTACCGCAATCCAAACAAGCAACGTAGGTGCCAGTCAAAGCCGCGGCCTGGGGGCGGCGCGTGAGACGGCGAACAGTTACCGGAAAGCTGTACCGGGAATGCCTGCAGCCAAACAACGCGTCATACAGTTTCTCAAACATGGTCCCACCTTCCACATGCGGGATCTGCCCGCCAACCTGTCAAATTAAATTGTAAGCGCCCCCTCCTACCACGCTTACTGTACTATTTAGATTCATTTGCGAGCTAAAGGGTTTCGCTTTTGAGCACGCAACCGTGCCCCAAATCGGGAGAACGCGAGAAATCCTTCTATTGGTGATGGTTACAGGAGGAGGAAAAACGTTTCACACACTCTGGGGCCCGCGCTTCTTATGCTGCTGGCATTTGGTCATGATGGCGGAACGGAGGCGGTTCGGAGGTCTTCTGGAAGTTCGTAGAGTTGGGAGTCGCGGTAGATTTCGATGGTCTTCTTAGTGTGTCGCAAACGACGTAACAATTGTGGCACCAGGAGAGATGGTTCTCCAGCTCGACCTTAGTTTTCTCGTCGAGCACGCCGTCCAAATAGTTCGTCAACTCGTTTAGAAACTCAGCGCATTTCACCGATTGCCATCTCCACTCTCACGTTTCTGGAAGTAGCGTCCCAACCGGTCACGAAGCTGCAGCCGGGCGCGCAGCAATCGTGATTTCACCGCCGGCACACTGGCTCTAGCGCGGCTGCCGTTTCTTCGGTCGAAAGTCCTTCCACGTCCCTTAGTACGAACACCGTCCGAAAGCCCGGGGGAAGGCCCTGGATGGTCTTACTCAAAATTTCACGCAGTTCGGCCTGATTGTACTGCTGCTCAGGATTGGGCTCCAGTCCGCGATTTCGCGGGGAAGGGAGTCGTCTTCAGTCTTGATGTCCTCATCGAGCGAAACCGTGCGCTCAGGCCGCCGGCGGCGCAACTTCATGAGCGCTTCGTTAACCGCGATCCGGACCAGCCAGGTGTAAAACTTGGACTGCTCCTGAAACTGAGCCAGGTTCCCGTACGCTTTCAGGAATGCTTCCTGAACCACGTCTTCTGCATCTTCGCGATTTTGCGTAATGTGTTGCGCGATGCGAAAACGTTGCGGTCGTAGCGCCGAACCAGCTCTTCGAAAGCCGAATCGTCGCCTCTTTGGCCGCCTGCACCAGCGCCAGCTCATCACTGACAGGTGCACTCAGTTTGTTTTGGATGGCTCCCATGGTTCAAGCGATGCAGTATTTTGCGATGCTATTTATCACGAGCTTGTACGGCTGAATTGTTATTCTACTTGGTTACCAGCCGGTTTGACGAATCGCTTTGGCGCTAGGCGCGGAGAAAGCTTTGCGGTAGAGTCCAAGTGGGTAGTCGCAGCAGCCGATACTCGGACGAACACGTCCTGTCGTACCCTAGCAGTCGTGCACAAGTACCGTATAATCAGCGTTTAGGGCAGTGTCCTTTGGAGTGATCCAAACTGTGAGGTTGGGTTACGCGATGATGCAGGGCGGGGAAATGGTCCTGAGAATGGCGGAAAGCAACGAAGTTCGGCAAGTCGTCGAGCGCGCTGTAGCGCAGGTTCTAGACCTCCAACTCCCAAAGTTGCAGGCGAACTGGTCGAGCGCGTCTGGCGGCACCCCCCGCACCCACAGCGACTCCGGCCGCTCCCACCTCAATAGCTCCGGTCCCGGGGAATCTACTTCAGTCGGTCGGCAACATACATGCCGGAACCACGCAAAAAGAAATTCTGCGAGCTTGCTGGACGCCGGCAGTTCGTATGCAGCACGCCTCGCCCTCTTCGTGGTCAAGGCAGGAACGGCCAACGGATGGCAATGTCGGGGTCTTGGGAATGACGACGCCATTAAGGATTTCGCCCTCGACTTGAACGCCGGGCCAGTCGCTCATTCCTATCAGAACCGCATCGTTACTCCCGGGAACATCGCCGAAATGGACGGCCGCTTCGTCGACCGCTTTGGCGGCCCCGCGAATGAACAGATCCTGGTGCTGCCCCTGGTCCTCAAAGATAAAGTCGCGGCCTTGCTCTATGCGGACGGTGGGTCCGAGGGCCTGCTGGATGCTTCGTCTTTGGAATTGCTTGTGATGGCCACCAGTTCCTGGCTGGAAGTGACGTCATTGCGCAAGCAGGCGCAGAAAGAAAGCAGTGACGCCGCACCCAGCATCGACCGCGCCCCTGCGGCACCTGTCCAGACCGTGAGTTCGTTTGCCGATCCTTTCGCGGCTCACGTTCCTAAACACATTGCACCCAAGGTTTCCGAGCCGGAACCTGCAGCCGCGGAGGTGGTCGAAGTTGCCGCACATACCGGCGCGAGTGCTGCCGCCTCGGCTCCGGCCGCCGCCGCGGACCCCTTCGCCGGAATGTCGGCCGAAGACGCCGATACCCACCGCAAAGCCCAGCGCTTCGCGCGCCTGCTGGTGGACGAGATTAAGTTGTACAACCAGGCCAAAGTGGCAGAAGGCCGTCGCCACAAAGATCTGTACGATCGCCTGAAGGAAGATATCGAGAAGAGCCGCTCTACCTATCAGAAACGTTACGGCAGCACGGTAGCCGCAAACGGCGATTACTTTCAGAAGGAAGTCGTACGCAGCTTGGCGGAAGAGGACGTCGCGATCATGGGCGCTAACTTCCGCCACTAGGTTCCAGGTTCTGGCATTCGCGTCTCCTTCCCACAAAAAGAAGACGCTAAAAGAAAACGTGGTTCGATTCGGTCTCAAGTGGTGGTGGCTACTCGCCGCGGCAGTGCTATGCGGATCGCTGATCAGCGTATCTTCGGCTGCCCGATCTATCGCGCAGCAATCCTCAATTCCCGCGACCTCCTCTGAAACTTCCGACAAACCAGCAACTCCAGCGGCGACGTCAAAGAAGCCATCCACCGCCGCGACTCCGTCCAGCAAAACCGCCGCCCACAAGACTTCTCCCAAGAAGACCGCCCAGGGCAAGGCTCATGCGGCCAGTGCGAAGCGGCGCAAACGTTCCGTTTCTCCGCGCATCCGCCGCATGCGGAATGCTTTCGTCGCTTCTACGACCTTGCGTGCTATGGCTCAGCAGTTGCTCGAGGATCGCAGTCCCGCCGCATATGCCGGCGTTGAAGCCTACGCCCGGTCTCACGCCAAAGAAGATGCGGGCGCGCTGGCATGGCTAGCCGTTGGATATGCCCACGTCCAGGATCACGATTACGCCAAGGCCATTGATCCGCTGAACCGTGCCAAGCCGCTCGCGGGTGATCTCGGCGATTATGTTGCCTACTACCTCGGAACCTGCTACCTCCAGACCGGACGCCAGGCGGAAGCCCTGGCCGCTCTGGCGAACTTTGCCACATCGTATCCGGACTCCCTGCTGGTGCGGGATGCTGACGTCAACTACGCCGGGGCTCTGCTGACTGAAGGCAGGGCGTCGGAGGCCGCTCCTCTCCTCGAAAAAGACCGACTGCCCGCGCGCTCGGACCTGGAGCTTACCCTGGGCCGAGCGTACGCCGCCCTGGGTCAACCAGAGAAGGCGGCAGCAGCGCTGCAAAATGTCTACTACAACATGCCGACCTCTCCCGATACTGACTCCGCCTATACGGAATTGAGGAAGCTGCCGCAGGTGCCGGCCGCCACTCCGGCTCAACACCGCTCACGCGGTGACTTGCTATTGAAGGCACGCCGATACAACGATGCCGCCGACGAGTACCGGGAACTCGCCACTCTAGCCGGAGCCGAAGGGCGCCCGGCAGCGGAATTGGCGCTAGCCGACGCTTTGCATCGTGCCGGACGCAACCGCGAGGCCAAGACTGAACTAACGACCCTGCCCGGCGCTTCCGCCGAGCAGAACGCGCAACGCCTTTACATCCTCGGCGAAGTGGCGTGGTCATCGGACGAGAACGAAACGTTCTACCGTACCGTCGACGAATTGCGTTCGCTTGCTCCCACCAGCCAGTGGCTGGAAGCCGCCCTGCTCTCGGTGGCCAATCTCCATCTGGTCCATCACGAATACGACCAGGCCCTTGACGCATACCGCGAGTTGCAGCAGCGCTTTCCCCATGGAAATCGGGCCGCCTACGCTCACTGGAAGGCCGCGTGGCTGACCCTGCGCCAGGGACGCAACGAAGAAGCGAAAAAAGAATTCGAAGAACAGATTGCTCTGTACCCAGCCGGCAACGAGACCTCGGCTGCCCTCTACTGGCGTGCGCGGCTGGCCGAGGAAGACAACCAGCCGGAGATGGCGCGCGCTTACTATCAAAAACTTTCCGACCGTTATCGCAACTACTACTACGCCGAACTAGGCCGGCAGCGGCTGAACAAATTGCCCGCCAGCAGCGTTGCGTTGGGTCAGTATCCACTGCTGGATCGCGTTCCGCCGCTCGAGCACGGCGATAAGGTAACGCTGGCTGAGCCGCCTGCCGAAGACCTCCACCTCCAAAAGGCGGAACTGCTGGGCAACGGTGGTTTGGTCGACCTGGCCGTCCGCGAACTGCAGGCCGCCGCGAACGCCGACGGCGGCAACTGGGGTCCGGCCGAGACCGCTCGCCTCTACACCGAGACCGGACACTACGATCGCGCCATCGAGATCATGAAGCATTCCGTGCCCAGCTACTTCGCCGTCGATATCCCGACTCTGCCGCGCGAGTACTGGGAAGCGCTGTTTCCGCGGCCGTACTGGACCGACCTGAAAAAATTCTCCGTGGCCAACGGTCTCGATCCCTATCTGGTTGCTTCGCTCATTCGCCAAGAATCGGAGTTCAACCCCGTTGCCGTATCGCGCGCCAATGCCGTCGGCCTGATGCAGTTGCTGCCCAAGACCGGCAAGCTCGTCGCGCACCAGGCAAAACTCAATCGCTATAACGCCAGCCAGTTATATACGGCACCGGTGAACCTGCAACTCGGAACCCGCTACTTCCGGGGCATGGTTGACCAGTTCGGCGGGTCGTTCGAATACGCCCTCGCCGCCTACAACGCGGGCTCCGATCGCGTCGTGGAATGGCTAGGCCAGGGCAAATATCGTGACGCACCGGAATTTGTCGAGTCCATCCCCTTCACCGAAACCCGGGAATACGTGCAGGCGATTATGCGCAACGCCAGCGTCTACAAACAGCTCTACGGCGCGCCGTAAACTGGGCCCAGTCTCGGGAACTTTGCTCCCACCACATGCGTAACTCTTTCAGGGTCGTGTTGCACCGGAGGTATGCCCATGAAAGCCATCCTGTTCGCCATGTTGTGTCTGACCCCCGCTTTGCTCTTTGCCCAGGACTCCAGAATCGACGAAGCCGGCAAGAGCCCAGTTGAGGCAAAGTTCGCTTCCAATGGTCAGGTTCGAATGCGTCTTTGTCCGAGTGGAGTCTCGTTGATCGGCCGGGACGACGGTGTGCTCCGAGTTTCCTACCACCCCACCAACGAAAATGTGAGGGTCCGCCTTCAAACCTCTGGGAGCGCAGCCGAGTTGCGCGTGACGGGGTGTCCCCACAATAACTTCCAACTCACGGTCGAGGTACCCAAGTCTTCCGGAATTCACGTTCGAATGTTCGCCGGACAACTGGATGTCTGGGGCGTGACCGGCGACAAGGATGTGGAACTGAGCGCTGGTCAGCTCACCATGGACATCGGCGAACCGGACGACTATTCCCGCGTGGATGCCTCCGTCAGCACCGGTGAACTGGATGCGGCCGCCTTCAATGTCAACAAGGGCGGGCTCTTCCGCTCGTTCGACCACACCGGTCCGGGAAAGTATCGGCTGCACGCTCACGTGGGGGCAGGGCAGTTGGATCTCCGCTAGGGCTCTTGCGCGAGGCCCTTGGGCGAGCTGAACAGGATCTCCACGACCAGAAGTCCCGCACCCACAACGATGGCGCTATCCGCCAGATTGAAAACGGGCCACTGGTACCGCCCGACATAGAAGAGCAGAAAATCGACGACGCGCCCGCTCAGCACACGGTCCCAGAGATTTCCCGCAGCGCCTCCCAGAATCAATGAGAGAGCGATTCCCGTCATGGTCAGCGCCTGCCGTTGCTTCCACAACAGTACCGAGACAATCACCATCGCCACCACGGAAAACCCAATCAGCAACGCCGTCTTCCAGTGTGCTGGCGAATCCGCAAACAGACTGAACGCCGCGCCCGTATTCTCCGTGTGGGTGAGCCGAAAGAATCCCGGAATGATCTGAATGTGCGTATAAAGCGCGATGCGCGTGGCCACGAGCCACTTGGTCCAGCGGTCAATGAGTACGATGAGCACGGCCAGACAGAAGTGTGCAGCGCGTGCGCGATAAAAGGACATTCCGTTTGTTATGGTAAAAGCCTTTCTTTCCAACTCCCGCCCCGTAGGGGCGGAATACGATAGCCCAGGACCTAAGTCCTGGGTTGCGGCGGAGAAGGGGAACAGGTCCCGTTAGGGACGGCCCTTGGTTTTCTTCGCGGCCTCATGGGCAAAAACTTCAGCTGCCCTCCAACTCCTTCAGCACCCTGCTGCAACGCTCGCAAACCGTCGGATACGTCTTGTCTTCCCCAACGTGCGTCGAATAGTTCCAGCACCGATCGCACTTGGCGCCGTCGGCCTTTTTGACCTCAACGTGCACGCCGCCCGTACCGTTGCCCGAGCCTTGCGCCAGCCTGACTGCCGAAACAATGAACAGATAGCGAAGCTGATCCGCGTACCGCTTCAAAACGGAATAGGCCGGCTCAGCAGCCGTGATGACGAGCTGCGCCTCCAGACTCTTGCCGATCCGTTTGGTATTTCTTTCTTCTTCGAGAGCCTTCATCACCAGTTCCCGCACCGCGAGCAGGGTGGACCAATCCTGCGCCTGCTGTTGGTCATCTTCCGGAACTGAAGCCCTGCCCAGCACTTCTCCGGCATCGGGAAACTGCGCCAGATGCACACTATCCGGTCGTCCCGAGGTCTTCGGCAGGTGCCCCCACACCTCCTCGCAGGTGAAGCTCAGAATCGGGGCCAGCAGGCGCGTCATCGCTTCGCAGATCCGCCATACTGCAGTCTGCGCCGAGCGTCGCCCCGGGGAAAAGGCAGCGTACGTGTAAAGCCGGTCCTTGATGACATCGAAATAAAACGCGCTCAGATCCACCACGCAGAAATGATTTACGCGGTGGTAGATCTTGTGGAACGCAAATTCGTCATACCACTTCCGCACGTCGCGCGTCAGAGACCAGGTCTGGCGCAACATGTACTGGTCGAGCGCTTCCAGCTTCTCGTATGCCAGCGCATGGACCTGGGGATCGAAATCGTACAGATTTCCCAGTGCATTCTTGAAGAG
>CAVRCR010000037.1:0-68292 GCA_963719615.1 uncultured Acidobacteriaceae bacterium
GGCAGCCTCGGCGGCGAAGAATCCGTTGAGCACCCGCCCGGAGGCGCCCAGAGCCTTCATGATGGCAAAATCGCGCCGCCGGTCGTAGACCCAGCCCATCAGCGTCGACAACACGCACAGGGCCGCTGTGAGAATAATCAGAGCAGCCGCCGCCAACAGAGTCGCTCGCGTCTTGCCCAGTACCCGCGCCTCGCCCTCCATGATCTGCCGCACCGGCCGCACCTCGGCTCCTGGAATCGTCTGCTCCATCTGATTCATGATCGCCGCCACTTCTTCCGGAGACCCATTGGCCGCCACTTCAATCGTCGACGGCTGCACTCCCGTCCACGCTACGAAGTCCGCGAGCGAAACGTAGATGCGGCTATCTTCCGCCGCCCCGGTCTGCACAGTGCCCACCGGCTCAACGTGCAGAGTGTGCCCCTGAAAACTCAAATCAAACGCCTGATTCTTCGGAGCAACAATCGCCAGAGCGCGCACACCAACCAGCGCCGGGTGACCAAGCTCTGGCGACTCTGGTGCGCCAGAAGGGGCGATATCTGGGGGTGTGCTGGCAGTGAGGGTATCTGGGTGCCCCATCCTACCCGCGCTTTTTTCGGGTAGGGTGGGGACTTCCGACGGCCAGTTACTCACCGACCACCACCGATCCAGCTGCCGCACCCGACCAAAATCCGTGCCCGCCACGACAATCGGCTGCCCATCCGCGGTGCGGGCCACGATCAGTCCAAACGGCGCCGCAATCCCACGCCCCGCAAGAACAGAGTCCACCTGCGAAAGCGAGCCGACGGGAAGGGAAGCGCCGTCTTTGCCAACCAGGATGATATTCGCGCCATAGTTGCGGAACTCGCGACGCAACTTTGCTTGCACATCGACATACAGATTCAGCATGGCAGTCGCCACCGCTGCGGCCACCACCATGGCAAACAGCGCCGAAGCCGCGCGCCCTCTGCGCAAGATCGCCGCCCGCACCAGCATGCGCAACAGCATCGACGAATGCGGAGCCCTCGCCCGCCTGGCCGCTAGATCGACTGCAGCATGCGACATCGGCGCGTTCACAGTTCACCTCGCAACGCAAACACCGGATCAAGCCCAACCGCCCGCCGGATCGCCATAGCGCTACCGGCGAACGTCACGATGACTGCAATCGCCAGGATCACCGGCAACAGCACGGGCTGAATGGAAATCTGCGAATTGAAGATCGATCGCCCAATCTGGCGAGCCAGCAGGGCACCCGCACCAAAGCCCACGACTCCGCCGATCAGCGCCATCAGCGCCGCCTCGGCGAAGAACACCGACGCCACCGCCAGTCTTCCCGCGCCCAGCGCCTTCATCAACCCGACTTCGCCGCGTCGCTCGAAAATCGCCGTAGCCATCGCCGCCGAAACGGCCAAAGCCGACGCAAACAGCGCCGCCAGCGTAATCAGAAAAATTAGCCCCTCGATGCGCGTCAGCACCGCGCCTTCATTCTGGGCGACCTGCCGAATCTGCTCCGCATGCGAATGCGGAATTGCCTCCGCCAGTTGGAACGCGATCGACTGCGGATACGGCGAGCAATACCAGCGGTCGTAAATTGGCCCTGACATGCTCTTCGGATCACGCCGGGCCAGCGCATCCTCCGGCTTGGTCAGCGCGCTCACGTAGACCCGCCGAACGGCGCCCGGTTTACCCAGGATCTCCTGCGCTAGACTAAGCGGACCTACGATCTGATTGTCTTCCGCTCCACCTGTAGAGAGAATCCCGCTCACCCGCAGCTGGCGGCCTGCAAGCGTGACCTGGTCACCTGACTTCTCGCCCAAGCGCGAAGCCAGCCGTTCTCCCAGCAAAACGTCGTGAGAATTGTCATCCGGCCATGCCCCCGCAACTTTCCACCACGGATGCGTGGTCCGTACCCCGGTGGTGAACTCTTCCTTGCCGAAGGCAAGCGGCTTGGCGAAATACGTTCCCTCGAGCGTCGTCTCCTGCCGTTTCCCGTCCTGCTCGATCGCAACGTTCACCGGCAGCATGGGCGCAAAGCCGGTAATGTTGTTGTGCCAGAAAGTGCCTTTGATTTTGGGCAGGTCAGCTTCGTCGAGGAACGCCCCATCGCTCGGCGGCTTCAGATTCACACCGCCAATTTCGACGTCGAGCGTATCTTCCTGCGGAGTGACGATCAGGTTAGCGCCGATGGTCCGCAGTTCACGGTTGATCTTGTCACCGATGTCGGTGGCCACCCCGATCATCGCCGTCGCGACGGTCACGCCCAGCGTGATGGCCGCGCCAGCCAGCAGTTTGCGTCGCTTCTGCCGCCGGAACGATTCGTAAACCAGGCGCACGAACATCGGCTATTGTGCCCCGAACATGCGGCTTCCGCTCGCGATGTCCGCCTCCTGAATCACGACCGCATCGGCGGTCTGCGTGGCCTTGAGCGGAACCGGATTGCAGCCTCCCGCCGTTCCCACCGACTGCGGATTGATCGGCGCCGCGCAGTTCTTGCACACGACGCCGTTTCCGCTCTTGTAAAAGCCGACCGCGCCGCAAATCTCGCACGCGTCGAACACCGTCGCGATCTTGCCGTCCGGCTTCTGATACAGCCAGAAGCGAACTGTCGTGCCGTTCTCCTTCGCCTGGAAGCGGTGCAGGTCGCCATCAGAAATCTGGGCCAGAGGAATCGTCACCTGCCCGTTGGAAAAAGTCACTTCGGTCGCCGGTGACAATGCGCTCTGGCTCTTGGCGTATACAAACTCCGCAGTCACCATCGCGATGAAGACAAACGAAAACGTGTAGACCGAAACCATCCACATTCGCTCGCGCCTCGCGCTCCAGGCCGCTTTGCGCCTCTCGGCCGGAGACGCTGACTCAGGCACCGGTTCGCGCCGCTTGGCCTCGAACAACACCATCAGCGCCGCCAGCGCGAAAATCGTCACAAAGAAGAACCAGTCATTGCTCACGATCGGCCCGATAAGCGCCATCTCCCGCTTCGAAGACGCGATCACGCCGCTCTCGGAAAGCTCGTGGAGCCCGGAGATGACCAACTGCGCCGCCACAAGGAACATGATGGCCGTGGTCACACGGAAGAATTTCTGCAGGTTGATGCGCACGCTTCCCTTAACGAACATCACCCCGAAAGCAATCGCGGCAATTACGCCCACCAGAGTGCCCAGAAAGCTCATTAGCGCAGACGAGTTGAGCGACACACCGGCCAGCATCAGCACGGTCTCGGCACCCTCGCGAAGCACCATCAGAAAGATGAAAACAAACAGCCCGAACCACGCGTCGTTGCCCGCCAGCAGCCCGACCTTGCCCTCGATTTCGCCCTTCATCTTCCGCCCCGTCTTCATCATGAAAATAACCATGGTGACAACAAAGAAGGCGGCCACCAGCATGATCCAGCCTTCGAACACGTCTTCGTTCAGATGGGTGCGGGAAATGGCGATGGCTACGCCAATACTGCCCAGAAACGCCGCCACCAACGCGGCATAGACGGTTTTGCGCAGCTCGGCCCGCCCGATTTTGGTCAGGTAGGCCAGAGTAATCCCCACGATCAGAGCGGCCTCGACCCCTTCGCGGAGAGTAATGATGAATGCCTGAAGCATTTTAGGAACGCCTTTTGATTTTGAAAATGAATTTCAATTTCAACTTCAAGGATATGCCCGCCCCGTCGGACCCGTCAATCCGCAACCTCACAACCGCGTGTGATTGGGATCACAACGGTAATTTCCTGCGTTGAACGGTTCTGGGATGCAGCGGAGCCGTATCGGTTCTGCTGACCGCAGGTCTGGGCGGCGGGCTAATAGTCCCCGAAAACCCGAAGGATTCCAACCTTAACGCTGCAAGGACGTTTTCATGTCCAAACCGTTCAACGAACTGGTAACATCCCCTCCTATGTTCAGACGACTGGTAATGGTGCTCGCCCTTTTCGCCATAACTTCATGGGCATCTTCTCCGGACGCCCCGCAATTGCCGACCAAGAAATACCTGAACCTCGCCGCGATTAAGACCATGGTGGCGGGCGCCGAAGCCGAAGCCAAGCGCCAGAACGTGTCGGTCACGATCTGCATTGTGGACGAGAACGGCGCCTTGCTCTTTCTGGAGAAAGGGGATGGCGTCTCCATCAACACCGAGGAATGGGCGCAGAAAAAAGCGCGCCACGCCGCTTTGTACGGCAGCCCGTCGAAAGACGCTGCCGATCAAGTGAAATCCGGAAACACTGCCGCACTCTCGTATCCGAATTTCTTCCCGGGGCAGGGCGGGTTGCCCATCAAGGTCGACGGCCAGGCGATCGGAGCGATTGCCTGCAGCGGCGCCAAGTCGGAGATCGACGAACAGATTGCGCAGGCGGGCATCGATGCTCTGTTCAAGAAGTAACGTTCCGCTGATTTAAGGAGGCTGATGCGTTTGCGCCTTGAGAGCCGCGCCGTGGGCGAGGTCCTGATCGTTCAGTGTGTCGGACGCATCGTCACAGGAAACGAGGTCCTGACTCTGCACGCCCAAGTTGCCGACTCCCTGGCCAAGTATGGCGACATCGTACTGCAACTTGACCAGTTGGAGTTCATCGACAGCAGCGGCTTGGGAGCCCTGATGCGCCTGATGCAAGCCGCCCGCTCGAAGGGAGGAGACCTCAAACTCAGTGGAGTACCGCCCAATATCCGCAAGACCCTTGAGATGACCCATCTCCTCGCGCAATTTGAAACCTACGACTCGGTCGAAGAAGCAATCACAGCCGCCTATCTGGGGTCCCGCTACTCGCGAGGAAAAGCAGGGGACGCCAGACCGCGCATCCTGTGCGTCTACGAGTCGTCCGACGTCTGCACCTTCCTGCGCGAAATCCTTTGCGGCGCCGGGTACAACGCGCTGACCACGGCCAGCATCGACGACGCCAAGATCCTGCTCAAGGCAACCAAGGCGAAACTGGTGCTGGTTTCCGCGCGTATGCAATCTGTTTACGGCAGGCCGACCCGCAAAGCGTTAGAAGAAATTGATCCCTCCGTCTCGCTCCACATCCTGGACGAGAGCTTCGCCACGCAAGACCCCGGAGAAGCCGCCGAGAAACTCCTCGGCGGCATTGGCAGGTTGGCAAAAAGGGAATTTATAGGGAATTTATAAAGACCGCAAGAACTCGAGGATGGCTTCCTGGTCTTCCCTCTTCAGGTCTTCAAATCGATCCCTTTCGTGGCTTGCCTCGCCCCGGTGCCGCATGATCGCATCGCGAAGCGTCAGCGATTCGCCGTCATGCATCAGCCTCGGACGCAGCCGGACTCCCCATAGCGGTGCGGTGCGTATCTTGTTACGGCTGCTCTCGAAGTCTTGTTTAGAAATATAGTCAGACATCATCTCAAACACCTTTTTCCCGTAGTGCTCCCGCGTCGCCTGCAAGATTCCGTCGCCTGTCCCGACGTCATGCATAAGGAAATCCCCATAGGGATGAAATATCACGGACCCGAGCGCGTCCGGAATCGTAAACGTTCCCCCATTGATCTTTGTTCCAGCGGCAGCAGTGGTCAACGTCGTGACGTGGCAGGTCGCACAACCAATCTTGCCGAACAAACCTTCGCCCTTCTTTGCCACGGCGCCGCTCGCGACCTGAGAATCCCGCGCCGGCGCTTTCGTGGCTCGAATGAAACGGGCAAAGTGATCGATGTCGGAAAGACCGTCCCCCCCGGCGTATCGTTCGGCTCCGACACGGTGTTGCAGATGTTGGTAACCTCATCCGGCTGCAGGCGGTTGGTGATGCCCATTTCATTCAGATACGCATCGCCGGCGAACGACAGCAGGCTTGCGTGCTGGTCTTTCCAACCGAACCTGCCCACCCCCATCTGCCCAGGAGCCTCCACAATCGGAACCTGAAGGACCTGTCCACAGATTTTTCGATGAGAAGACTTACATTGTTCCGAGGCAAGATCGATGAGAGTCTGATCGGCGACCGCCTCGACGAAACCATCGCCTAACAGGTTCAGGGAGAGGCGAAATGTGCGAATCGTCTCACTCTGCGGAACTCGCTCCTGAATTTCATTGTTCGGAAAAGCAGCATTGGGACAAATCGCGCGATCATTGACCAGGGACCGGCCAGAGATCACCTCGGTTCCATGAGCGATCGAGATGTCCGGATTGTGAAAGTGCCGATCGGGCCCTTCATGCCCAACCCGCAATTCCGAGACCTGGGAGCCGGCTCCGGAAACTGGACTCTGGTGACATTCCCGGCAGGATTGCGCGTTATAAAGCGGTCCCAGGCCATCGCTGAGCTGCTCGAATTCATCGAATTTGGCCTGATCGGCTTGATGTGTCGCATCGTCAGCGACCCCGTTGCTCTTGCCGTCAAAACCAGTCGGCGCTTCCGTCGGATGGGACGCCGAAGATGCCAGAATGAGACTGCTAAGGGACAGACTTAAGAGAACCGCAGGGATCAACAATCGCATTGGCTCATTCCCCTTTCCAGGATGGCCTCGCGACAGGCGCGTGTGTCGAGGACTTGTTTCCGCTCGGTGGGCCGGCATATCTTCCGCCGAAACTCGACACCCAACCGACGCGCGAAGACGAAGAATCCCACATGAATACCATCTTCGCTGCCTTCTGTCCAAGCCAAAGAAAGGTTTGTCTGAATCCTGTTTTTGTGGCAGCAATTGCAAAAGCCCTTCCGCCTTGAGAATCGTTGCGGAAGGACCTCTGTCCCAGGCTCGCGAATTTACTCCTTGTCGTAGACCGAAGTGCTCGGTTGCGCAACAGTTACGCAGCGACTGCCGGTGCCCGCTCCACTGGCTGCTTTGCCGGAGACAGCGCGATGAGGGTAACACCGATGACGACAAGCGCAGCTACGGCCCACAGCGCGGGGATTTGGAGCCTAGAATGACCAGGCCGCTACTGAGCCGGGATGCGATACACAGTCACTGAGTATGGGCGCAACAACACCGCATTAGTTCCGGCTCTCAAGTCAAGCGTGGAAGACTCTGGCGCCACCTCCCTTGGGTGATCGAAACTGTTTTCGGCGTTCAGGTCAGTGCTCGCCAGAGTTGTAACCTTGGCTGCACCCGACACATGGATTCCGTTCAATCGGATCTCTGCCGGTCTCGGGGTTGGCGAGTAGTTGATCGCCTTCACGATCAGTTCATGGTTGCCCTCGTCTAGCGATGCGCTCGCATACAGGCCGCCTTCGGCCTGCGTTGTGACAGCGATGAGTCGGGTTCCAACATTGTTGGCAAACACTTTTTGAACGTAATAATCCGGGGTGCCGTACGAACGTAGATTGTCAAACCAGATCGCGTCCGGTTTCCACTGCCATGCATCGACGTGCGCCAGCAAAGGAGCATACGAGGCCATCTGCACCACATCTCCGTTTCGCTCCAGGCCGGTCATGAAAGCGGCTTCGGTGATGGCGGTCTTCCAGTTATTTCGATTTTCGGAACTCGTCACCCCGGCAGTCTGGGCGGCGTACTCACCGGCGAAAACTTTCGGGCCAAGCCGGTCATAGTGGTCGTAGCGCCCGCTGTTCGCGAGAAACCACTCCGGATTCATGTAGTAGTGCTCGTCCACAATGTCGGCTTTTAGCGTCCGCCAGGTGGACCACATGCTGTCGAACGGTTCTCCATTGGGGAAAGGTCCGGCGGCGACGACGAGCTTGATCTCCGGATACTTCGCCTTTAACGCTGCCGCGAACACTTTGTAGCGATCCACGTAGCGGGTCCCCCACTGTTCGTTGCCAACACCTATCATGGTGAGATGAAATGGCTCCGGGTGCCCCATCTGCGCACGCAGCTTGCCCCACGGTGAGGTCACCGTGCCGTTGGCGAATTCGATCAGGTCCAGCGCATCGTGAACATATTCGTCGAGTTGGTCTACCGCGGCCGTCTCACTTGAATTGAACTGGCAGGCCATGCCGCAATTCAAAATCGGCAACGGCTCGGCGCCAATGTCCTCGGCCAGTTGGAAATACTCGTAAAAGCCCAGGCCGAAGGACTGGAAATAATCCGGAGCTGGCCGGAAGTCGAATTCATCGTTCCATCGATTGATGAGAGTCTGTCTTTGAGCGATGTCACCCACCGTAGTCTTCCAGCGATATCGCGTCGCCAGTTGCCGGCCTTCGACGATACAACCTCCCGGAAACCGAAGGAATCCAGGGTGCATATCGGAGAGCAACTGCACGAGATCCTTGCGTAATCCGTTCTCCCGGTGTTTCCAGGTGTCGACGGGAAACAGCGAGACCATGTCGAGATCGAGGTGCCCGACCTCGTCAACGAACAAATTCAATCGTGCGCGCTGCACGGTCGTGTTGGTGCGGATGACGGTGCTGTATCGTTTCCATTGCCCGGCGAATCCTTCCAGCTTTCCGCTTCCGATTTCGTGACCGTTCTCGTCCGTAAGTGTGGCGCGGATCGCGTTCGGTCCGCCGCTCCGAACGTAAGCCGAGAATCGGTATTCGGCGCCGCTCTCCACTCCCATGCCGCGGAAACCAGAATTCCAGAATGCATAGCCAGGTTCGTAGACGCGGACCCTGAGGTAGTGGGGATTGAACTGGTTGAGAGGATCCTCGGTGCGGATGCCAAGCTCGCCTTTTGGCCGGTCCAGGCCCTTACTGCTGAAACCCATAACTTCATGCCAGCCGGCCAGCGGTTCCTGGAACTCGAACGATCGGTTCTTGACAAGTTCGGGATAGAGTCCGCCGTCAGCGCCGAAGTTGATGTCCTCAAAAAAAATGCCGAACATTGCGGGAGAGATCGCCGCTCCCGCGTGCGCTGCATCGACTGAGATGACTGTCTTCTGCTGGTCTTGGCTGAAGAGCCAGATCGTAAGGAGTGCAATGAAGAGCACGGCTAGCCAAATTCTTCTGCGCATAAGAAGAGCGTCCGATCCTCGATACGCTATTGTCCATCTACGACGAAGCCTGTCAACTTCAAATAAGCGTCGCCCGGGTTATCGGCTTCTCGACCTTCAACGATCTAGCTTTTTTCGTGCTGGCTCCGCGGTATATAGTGAACGCAGACCGCCTATGATTGCCCTGCGATTGCTGAAATCATCTTCGCTGATCTCATTGGCGCTTACTTTCAGCCTTGCCCCAAACTGTTCAGCGCAGGATGATTCAGGAAATAAATCCTGGTCCCAAAGCAGCCAGCATGCCAACCCAGGCGGAACTGTAAATCCAACCCGCACTCGAGAAACTCACACGGAATCCGTCGGTCGAATCGTGGATAAGACGTCGGTCGAAACCCTTGGTCCCGATGGCCGGTACATTCCCTACCAGGACACGGAAAAAGAGTCTGTTCGCGTCGACGCGACTGCGACTCGCAGCATCGAGCGGACCTTCGGCCGAGGGCCCGACGGCCAGAGGGCTCTGATTCAGGAGCGGCAGGAAGAGTCGCGCAGTCTTCCCGGCGGCGAGCAGAAAGTCGTGCGTACCGTCTTGAATCCTGACGCCGACGGCAAGCTGCACGTGGTGCAGCGCGAATTACAGGACTCGAAGCAGTCGGCTCCGGGAGTGCGCGAGACCAAAACGACGGTCCTTACACCGGATGCTGACGGAAGTCTCACCGCGGCCGTTCAGATCGAAGAACGACAGAAGCAGAACAGCGACGGCGCCGTCGAATTCAAGAAATCAACCCTGCTTTCCGACGGCGCGGGGCACTGGCAGCTTAGCGAGGTCCGCGAAGGAACCAGCAAAGAGGAAAGTGGCCAGGGACAAACTCGGGAAGAACGCGTACAGCGTCCCGACTCGAACGGCAAGCTCGCAGAAGTTGAACGCACGATCAGCAAGCAGACAGCAGCCGGTACAGGCGAAAAGCGAGACACAGTCGAAACTTATTCGATCAACATTCCCGGTACAGCAGGCACAGATGCCCTCCAGCTTGTTCAGCGCGAGACAACCGTTCGCCGCATCACCGCCGCAGGCGAGCAGAGATCGATTCGTCAAATCGAGCGCCCCAGCCCGGGGAATCCCACCAACGATCTCCACGTCACCGAGGAAGTCATCGACATCGTCCGACCTGGCGGAAGCGGCGGCACCGAACAGAAGCGCACGATCCTCACTCAGGACTCCAATGGAAGCCTTGGCGAAGTTTGGGTCGACATGGGCAAGACCACCAACCCTTCCGCAATCCAGGTAGACACCCGGACCACCGAAGCAGCACTAGAGTTCGACGTCCGTCGTAGAGACAAAGCTCGCTACGTCTCTGCCGCCAGCGAAACGAACGCCGCCCAAATCCTCCCCCTACAGCCGCTTCAAGAACACGTTCGCCTCGGCCACCTGCGGAAACAACTTCTCCTCCGCCTGAAACTCCGCCGAATGCACGCACCGCCGGCTCCCGCGTAACTTCACCGGATGCTTCAAGTGCAGCATCTCGTGATACACGATGTACTCCAGCACGAATCGCGGCATAGCAGGGTGATCGAAGATGCGGCTGATGACAATCGCGTTATGCGCCGGATCGTAGTGCCCCAGAATCCGGCGCGTCTTGGTCTGGCTCCAACTCATGCGCGGTCGCGCCATCAGCCCGTGAAAAAAGCGAGTGTTCAATTCCTCGAAGACGCCGTCCAAGTCATAGAAATACCCACGTGCAGAGCGCAGCCGCTTGCGTCCCCGCATCTGCCGCACCAGATGCGCCTTGCGCACGATCTCGTGACTGCCCACATACTTTCGGTAGCGCGCCGCATGGCCGCGATCGATCGGCTTCCGGTACATCTTGGCCAGCAGAATGTGCGCGATCGCCCGCAAAACATTTTCCGGTGCCCCTTCCAACAAATCCGACAGCCGCACCAGCAACCGCCCCTCACGTAGCCGGATCGTATTGTTGACGTTGGCAAAAGCAAAGAACTCAATCTTCAGCGGGGGCAGGGAAGTCCCCGGTCGCAGCTCCCCATAAGTTTCCTGAAAGATTTCCAGCAGGCCTTCACGCACGGTAAAGCCAGATTAGCACGACTCGTCTACAGTAGCTCCGGCATCCCTTCGACTCCGCTCTCCAGAAACTGAACGCCCAAGTCGCTTGTTCACGTACCCTCTCCTAATGGCGTCATCCCGAGCGTAGCCGTTCTTCAGGCGGAGCGAGGGATCTCCCGCTTGATGCACTCAAGCTAGCATCCGAGATTCTCCCGCGGGTGAAATGAGCGGCCGCCTCGCCCTCGGAACTAGCGGCGCCCCTACTCCGGCTTCCCCCCGCTCTTCGCGCTTGAATTAGAGTTCAGTTTCTTATGCTTGGCCGCGTCTTCCTGGTCGGCCAGCAGGTTGCGATGGTCCTCCGCCGACGTGTCCAATGTTTCCAGAATGTTCGTCAGCACGAATTCGTAGACACGCACCTCGTCGGGTGGAACGTCGGCCGCGTCCTTCAGCGCCCGCAGCTTGGCCTGGAACTCGTTATCGGCCTCGATAATCAGCTTCAAAGGCTTGCGGATGTCATCTTTTCGGTCGACGTAGGTGTCGATGTTGTCGTTGAGTTCGTCATAGAGCAGCTGAAAATCGTCGAGCAAGTCGTGCGTCTGACCCGGGCGGTTCTTCGTCTTGGGGTCGCTCCGCATCTGCTCCAGTTTCACCAATCGCGCTCGCGCGAACTGCACGTAAAGTGCAAGCCGCTCTTTCGGTTCCCAGCTAGCGTCACGAACCTGGTCAATCTCGGGTTGCGTCAGAGGATCGCGATGGCGCTGTGCCGGCAAAGCCGCGATCAGCAACATGACTACGATAAAAACACGAAACAGGAAAACGCTCATTTTTGGCCTTTGGGAAACATCGCCAGCAGCAGATCGTCGCGAACCCGCTGCATACGTGTAATCGCGTCCCGCACCGGCGTCTGGTCGTCATGCGGCAACGAATGCATAAGATCAGTGAGCTTGCGCGTCATCTCGCGGACCGCAATCTCGGTTTGCTTCTGATGTTTGTGGGACTGGATCGAGTAATCGCGGGCCAACTCCGTAAATGCGGTGACGTCGACCAGAGTCGCCTGCCCCTTTGCGTAGTCCGCAGCCGCATAGAACGAGGCGGTCTCGATCAGCCGCCGTTGAGCAATCTGCAAGCACAAGCGCGGCCGGTCGCCGATCGACGTCGCCGACAGCTTCGCCTTCAACTCTTCCACCGTAGGCTCGGGCCCGGACGCAGCCTGAACTGTTACCCCAGCGACCGCGGCCGCCAACAGGAAGGCACCACACACTCGTAATGAATTCCGCACGCCCCACATAGTCTGAATCTCAACCCGACTACTTCTTCGGCTCGATCGCGATCAGCCGGTGCTTCGCTTGCCACTCCTGATCAGGATACTTCCCGTTGGCCGTATTTAGAAAGAGATGATAACTCGCCGAGGCCCGCTTGAAATCCTTGAGATGGTCGTAGGCCGAGGCCCGCCAGAAATGCGTAAGCGGAATTTCCGGAAGGAACTTCGCTCGCGTATCCAACGCCTTGATCGTCAGCGCATAGTCCTTGGTTTCGCTGGCGGCGAAGGCCAAATCGCCGTACGCCTCTCCCATATCCGGCTTGAGTTTCACGGCCGCCAGAAACTCCTGCTGCGCGGCTGGAAACTTCTTCTGACGCAGCAGGCTCTCCCCAAGCGCGCGGTGCAGTTCCGCGTCGTTGGGATGTCCCACGATCAAGCCCCTGTACGCCGCTTCCGCAAGATCATTCCTTCCCACGTTAGAGTACAGATCCGCCAGATCACGCTGCACAGAAACGTCCGCCGGAGCCAGCTTTGCCCCAGCCTGTAGTTCCGCCACAGCCGCATCGTTCTTGCCTTCAGCGGCCAGCACTCGCCCCAACTGGATATGTGCCGCGGCCTGCCCCGGTTGCGCTGTCACTACCCTGTGCAGATATTCCTCAGCCTGGGGAAACCGCCGCCCGCGCATACAAAGATTCGCCAGTCCCGTCAACGCATCCCACGACGATGGATCAAGCGCCAGTGCCTGCTTATATTCATCCTCCGCGTCGGCAAATTTGTTTTGTTTCTCCAGAAACGCGCCGGCTGACAAGTGTGGTTCCGGGTCTTTCGGCCGCAACACCGCAGCCTGCCGATACGCGGCAACGGCGTCTTCCGGCTTCGTCGCCTCGAGCACGTGCCCCAGCGAAAGCCACGCTCGCTCGCGGCCCTCAGCAGGTTGACTCGTAGGGGTAAGCCGAGTGGCGGCTCGCAGAAACTCTTCCGCATCGGGTTGCCCAGTCTTCGCCAACTGAATCCCCAGATTCAGGTTCGCCTCGAAAACATCGGCCTTCGCCGCTACCGATTTCCGGTACGCCGCAATCGATTCGTCCGTCTTTCCCAGGCCGTTCTCGGCGAATCCCAAATCAAACCACGCCACATAATTGGCAGGATCGTTCGCCGCGACCCTACGCAACAGCGGTTCGGCCGCGGCGTAATCGCGTTTCTGAATCAAATCCTCCGCCTGTGTGAGTTCGGGCGGCGCCGAGCCGTTTTCCGCCACACGGGTGTGCCGGACCGTCTCGCTCGAGTTCGTCCCGGTCTTGCGATGCACTGTTTGGCTGGAAGAGGAAGTTCCAGCTGGTAGCTTACCGGCGGGAGCCTCCGCAGATTGCGGATCCTCAGGCGATTGTGGGTGCCCCATTTCTCGCGCGTTCTCCGCGCGAGAAGAGGGGATTCGTGCCAGTACAAGCGCGGCAACCACCGTCGCCAGCACCGCAATCGCAGCTCTACGAATGCCCATTCGATCGCAACGTCCCTGCGCCGTTCAGAACCCGCGCCAGATACCTCCCGGTATAAGAGCCGGCCAGCTTGGCGATCGCCTCCGGAGGCCCAGCGCCAACGATCTTTCCGCCGCGATTCCCGCCTTCCGGCCCGAGATCGATCACCCAGTCCGCCGTCTTGATAACCTCCAGATTGTGTTCAATGACAACAATCGATCCCCCCGCTTCGATAAGACGGCGAAACGCGGCTAGGAGTTTGCTAACGTCGTCAAAATGTAGCCCCGTCGTCGGCTCATCGAAAATGTAGAGCAACCGCTGCTTGCGCTCTGCGCCACCGCGGCCAGACCGCCCCACTTCCCGCGTCGCCGGCTGCAGATGCGCCGCCAGCTTCATGCGTTGCGCCTCGCCGCCCGAGAGCGTCGTTGCCGACTGGCCCAGACGCAAATAGCCCAACCCCACTTCCTCCAGCGACCGCAGTTTCTCGGTGACTTTGGGCGCCTCAGCAAAAAACTTCAGCGCCTCCTTCACCGTCAGATTCAGCACTTCGTGAATATTCTTGCCGCGGTATCGCACTTCGAGCACCTGCGGTTTGTAGCGTGTCCCCTTGCACTCCTCGCAAATCAGTTCGACGTCGGCCAGAAACTGCATCTCCACCGTGACCGTTCCGTCGCCCTCGCAGGTTTCACATCGCCCGCCGGGAATGTTGAACGAAAAATGTCCCGCGCTGAACCCGCGCTTCTTCGCCTCCGGCAATGAGGCAAACAACTCGCGAATGGCATCGAAGGCTTTGATGTAAGTCACTGGGTTCGACCGCGGAGTGCGCCCAATCGGCGATTGATCGACCAGCACCACTTCGTCAATGAACTGGTCGCCGGTCAAGCTTTCCCAGGTCGCTGCCGGTCCACCCGTTCCGTTGCTCGATTGCTGCTTGGCCTGCGCCAGCGCCCGGTAGAGCACATGGTGCAGAAGCGTTGACTTTCCGGATCCTGAAACGCCGGTGATCGCGACAATCATCCCCAAAGGAATACTGATGTCCATTCCTCTGAGGTTGTTGGCTCGAACCCCGCGAATCGTGATCTGTTGCGCTCCCGGCTTGCTCCGCGCCACCGGCGCCTGAATACGCAAATCTTCCGAAAGATAACGTCCGGTCAGCGAGGAAGGATTGTGCCGGATCTCGTCATACGTTCCCGCTGCGATCAGCTTCCCGCCGTTTTCGCCGGCGCCCGGCCCCAAATCAAGAATCCGGTCCGCCGCCCGCATGATGTCGGGATCGTGCTCGACGACCAGGATCGTGTTCCCCAAATTCCGCAGGTCGTGCAGGATTTTGATCAGCCGGTGCGTATCGCGCGAGTGCAGCCCGATCGACGGCTCATCCAGCACGTAGAGCGTGCCCACGAGCCGCGATCCGAGCGAGGTCGCCAACTGAATCCGCTGCGCCTCTCCCCCCGACAAGGTTGACGAGAGCCGGTCCAGCGTCAAATACTCCAGCCCCACGTCATTCAGAAAGCGCAGCCGCTCGCGGATTTCCTGCAACAGCTTGTCGGCAATCTCCGATTCCTGCGGCGTCAATTCGAGCTCGGAAAAAAACCGGAATGCTTCCTCCACCGTAAGCGCGCAGATCTCACAAATATTCCGGCCCTTGATCTTGACTTGCCGCGCCTCCAGCCGCAGACGCGATCCGTTACACGCCGAACACAACGAATACCCACGATAGCGGCTGAGAAACACGCGCACGTGCAGTTTGTATTTCTTGCGCTCGAGGTGATTGAAAAACCCGCGCACGCCCAGAAACTTTCCCTCTCCGTTGAGCACCAGATTCCTGTGCTCCTCCTCCAGTTCGATCCAGGGCACATCCAGCGGAATCTCCGCCTGCTTGGCAAAGCGCTTCAGATCCGTGAACAGCGGACGATACTTCGGCTTGGTCCACGGCTCGATCGCCCCCTGCCCGAGCGTCTTCATCTTGTCAGGAATCACCAAGTCAAGGTCGAAGTCGATCGTATTTCCGAAGCCCTGGCAACGCGGGCACGCCCCATAAGGATTATTAAAAGAGAACAGCCGCGGTTCCGGCTCCTCATATCGCAGACCGCAAATCTTGCACTCAAACCGCTGCGCAAACCGCATCTGTGTGGCGCGGCCGCCCCCGGCCGCGTCTTCCGAGTCGCTGGCCGGAATCTCAAAGATCACCTCGCCCGATTCCCGGTAGGCCGTCTCAATCGCGTCCACCACGCGCGACCGAGCCTCAGCAGAGACGGTCAGTCGATCGACCAGCACAAAAGCTGGCCGATCAAAGTTGACATCAAGCAAAGACTCCGGAGTCGAGAATTCGAATATCTGCCCCGCCTGATACAGCCGGTTGAACCCAGCCTTACGCAAGTCAAACAGCCGCGTCTTCAAGGCCTCCGTCAACGCCTCCGTGGGTGCCCCACCCTTCTCGCGCTTCTCGCGAGTGGGTGGAGATTTTTTCGTTTTCGTGGAGCGATCCGTCTTACTCGTCGGTTCCTGCCCATTCGCAACCGGTCTCTGCAAAGGAAACAACACCTGTAGCCGCGTCTCCGGCTCCAGCGCCAGAATGGTATCCGCCACTTCATCGACTGTGTCTTTCTTCACCTCGCGCCCGCAGTGAGCGCAATAAGTCCGTCCCACGCGCGCAAACAAAAGCCGCAAGTAGTCGTAGATTTCAGTGGCCGTAGCCACGGTAGACCGCGGATTGCGCGTCGTATTCTTCTGGCGAATGGCCACCGCCGGCGCAATCCCGTCAATCGTATCCGCATCCGGCTTCTCAATCCGCTCCAGAAATTGCCGCGCATACGCCGACAGCGACTCCACGTATCGTCGCTGTCCCTCGGCGTAAATGGTGTCGAAGGCGAGCGAGGATTTGCCTGACCCCGAAACCCCGGTCACCACCGTTAACGTATTGTGAGGGACCTCAAAGTCTATGTTTTTGAGGTTATGAACGCGGGCACCGCGTACAACAATGCTTTCCGTAGGCTTAGGGGTCTCAGACATCAGGGTGAAAGCCGGATAGCCCCGCTGTCAGGCGAGTGCAAGCGCCCAGCAGCCTCCGCGAGGCCTACCGAATCTTTCTATTATAACTTGAGCGGCCAACGCGGATTCAGTAACTTACTGATTCCACGAACGGCCAAAACCGCGACAACCGCAGCTTTCCCGCCAGTTTTATGCACCGGTTAGACACGGCGGTTCGGACGACGGATGCCAAGAAGGCACATCACGCCCACGGAGGCTGACATGACGTTCACGAATGATCCCAGCGTTCGCGACCAGAGGCTCAACGACCTGCTGCGGGCGATGCACCAGCGATATGTTGATCTTGCCCTGCTAATCGTTTCCGGGCTCCTGCTCGCCTTCGCCATCGGCTACGTTGTGGGCGTGCGAGCACGGTGCGCGACCGAAGTCGGTACGACGCGGCGGGTGCAGTGAACTCCCATGCCCCGAAAGTCTGTTACGACTTTGCTGAGGCTAGGGAACAAGTCATCGGCTTTGTGACCTTCAAGAAGAAGTGGGTTTTTTCGCTCTCGTTCTCTTGAAAAACGTGGAGTCGTGCTCTTTCCTTCAATTTGAACTTGTGGGCTTCGTGAGGTTGGCAAGGACAAATCAAGCGTTGCCATTCGGGCGAACCAGCGACGTCCTCAATGTAGGCCCCGTTGCTGTAAGTCAACCCGAAATCCTTCACGAGGTATTGCATGTGGCATTTCGGGCATTCAACGTACAGGCGCGTTTTAGGCATGGTGATTTTGCTCTAGCCCCAGTACCTTCGTCGGTCAGCTCTCGGAAGGGTTTTAGGCTATTCCAGTGGAACACGTTTGCCCTAGGTTGGGTATGGCTCCGAAAGACGGTTATCGAAGTAACGTTACGAGGTCCAACGACACTCACTGACCAGCGAGTCAGTCGGGACCATCACGGCCTGCACCCAGAGAAGAGCGGCGGGGCCGCTCTATCGTATCCAGCAGTAGCGTCACGCAAGAGTCCCACTTCCAGTTAGCCGGAGGGCAATCCACAATGTCTCCTACGCCGGGGAGCCAACGAACCGTCCCACGAGTACATTCCCAACAGGAGCGGGGTTCCGCATCGAGGGCGCTCATCTGAAACCAACTTCCGTGCGGAAAGTCTCTCCAGGAAATCCGCGTGAGGGCCATATCCGGCGCGGCGTGTTCCCCGCGGCGCTCCGTCCCACGCTGTAAGGACTCCTGATCTGCCAGCAGAAAGGCCGCCGCCGCAGGCGGCCTTTCGCATATCGCGATGGGGAGGACTGTTCCGAAAATTGTCCTCCCACTCTCCCTGCCCAGTCTGTGATCTCCGTCACATCACTTACAAGCGACGTCCGGAACAGAATGCCGAGTTGGGGTCGATGACGTGGCGGGCTGAGATAAGCCACAAGATGTCCGACTTAGGATCGAGCTTCGAGTAGACGGCCCACGAGGAACCCCGTGCCTAGCGGTTTCTTTTCGTCTACCTCGCCGTTATCCTTGAGGGGCGTAAATGAAGACGACGGCCTTCCTTGCTGTCTCCGTATTGAGGGTAGTTGCTACCAGCCCCTGCTGCTGGCGGGACCTTCCGAGTAGAGGAGATCCGGTGAGCTGTAGGCTTCCTTTGGCTGTATCCGCCGTTTCCAGCTTCGTGCCCGTTTAAGTCCACCATGGCTCATCGGGAATCTCCCCCCTCACGGACCCCACCGTGCAGATTTCCCGCAGTGGGTTCTTCAGGCGTGAGTCCCTGCGCCCGCCCAGGCATGTGTGATCCGAGGTAGCAGTAGCGGAAACTGGCGCAGGATATCTTTGAACCTCTCCCACGTCAGCCGCTTTCCACGTGTACGGCGACCCAGCCATTCTTTCCAGATGCGTTGGACTCGGCGATAGAACTGCCAGATACTGCGGTAGTTCTTGGCACGTCCGTAGTACTGGTAATGGCCGCGGAGCTTGGCGTTCAGGGTTTTCTGCTTCTCTTTCACAGGATCGTGCCGATGCCGTTTGCACCAGTCCCCGACTGCCTGCAGTCCTCTGCGGAACCGTTTGGCAATCGTCTTCACGTGCACTGTGAACTTCCCCTGTCGGCTGCGGGTGCATATATGCGTAAAGCCCAGGAAGTTGAAGGTTGCAGGTTTCTCTCCCTGCTTCCTTGCGTTCCTGGCTGCATATCGCCCGAATTCAATCAGCCGCGTCTTCTCCGGGTGCAGTGTCAAACCGTATTTCTCAAACCGCTTCGGCAAGACAGCCAGCACCTTTTCTGCGTCCTCCTTGTGCTGGAAGCACAAGATGGCATCATCAGCAAAGCGGATCTCGTAGGCTTCCCCTTTTAACCGGGGCTTCACTTCGTTCTCGAACCACTCATCGAGAATGTAGTGCAGGAATATATTGGCCAGGAGCGGACTGATTGGTTGCCCCTGTCCTGTAGCGACCCTTTCCATCGAAAGCTCCGACAGCTTCGCTGCCTCCGCTGCCGCTTCGATTACTACCGGGTGGAACGAACCAGTTCCCGGGCGGGAGTTGCACCCGCTGGAGTCCAAGCGCCTTTCACGGCGCTCTATTTCAACAGTTGACTTTCTAGAGTTTAAATTTCCCTAGGCAGTTCTTACTTAGAAGCGAAAGACGATTCCGGTCGACACGCGCACATTGTTTTGCTTGGCGCTGAAGAAATTCGTGTAAACGTAGTCTGTCTGCAATCGCCAACCGATCAAACGTAGGACTTTGTAATCGAAACCACCACCCACGGCGGTCGCGAACGACGAGTTCGAGGAAAGAAGATGGACGTTCACGTGTCCCCCACCGATCAGCACTTCAGCGAAAGGACGGATCTTCGCCACCGATACGGAAACGCGAGGACCGAACAAGTAGTTGTATTGTGAGACGGCACTCCTAAAAGGGCCACATCCCTGACCACAGGTCGAGACGATCTCTGAGCCGAAATGGCCGTCAAAGTCGGCGACGAGTCCCAGCCACGTGGTCTCCTTGCGCACGAGACCACAGGCGCGCGGAGCAGGTGCTCGGCGATCTCCACCAGGCAAGAGTCCCCCGATCCATCCCCGCAGCCGGTTCGAACCGTTCGCACGGCTTGTTGTGATTTCCTATTTCAGCCTTGGAAGTGGGGTTGGAGAAAGTATTCAGCCGCCTGCATTGCTTACTTTCGTAATCTTGTCCTCAAGATGCGGACGGTGTTCCCATTGTGGCAAGGCATTCCTTTTCCCCAGGAGCATCACCGATGGCCCCCCCGCTTCCTGTCCGTCTTCGCATGGAACAGCAGATTCGGCTTCTGAATCTACCTTTCACCGGCCCCAAGCTGTTAAGACCGACATGCGGCGCTCCCACATACTTGCCTAGCGTAGGTGGGCTTTATGCAATCATGATTTACGACGCGACGTGCCGTCCATTGCCATATCGCTCAATCTATATGGGTGAGACAGGAAACTTAGCAGAGGGCGTCTGTCAGGATCACGAAAATTATGAATTGTGGGAACGCGTAGCTGGCGGAGCACCGCTCTACGTTGCTTTTCACCCCATTGACGACGAAACGGCAAGAAGGATGGCCGAGCGGCTGCTCATAGAGCACTACGGACCCGAGTGCAACACGACATTCAATCGCAACGCGCTTGCGTTGAGAGCATTATTGGACCTGTACTCGGGTGAGTCGGATTGGCCGTTCAATCTCTGAGCGCAAGTGCAACTAGCTATCGGTCAACTACTTGTACTTGGGGCTTTTCGGCGATCCCAGAAGGCAGCCCACGGGCTACTGAGCTACATACAGAGAGCACGAGCCCGCTTTTTCCTACTCCGTGAAGACCAAGCTCCCACGCAACCGGGTGTGGGGCTTGCTCACTGAGATCACGAACTGGCCGAAGTTTCCTATTATAAGGCACGGCGCTGCTCCGAGAGACGTAGCTGGCTACGTCTCGGCCGCCGCCATTTCAAGTTTCGATTGAAGAGAGAAAGCTAAAGTAAGAAGTTACTCAGTCGGGCAGCTTTTCATTTTCCAGATCACGCCGCCTGCCATACCGAAACGCGCACCCCACACCGATCGTCATCGCACCCAACGGTGGCACCAGCAGAATCAAAATCGCCCGGCTGAGCGCCCGCTGTCCGTCCTTGGGCGCTCCCTTCGCGCTCTCATAACACATCACACACCCCTGCGCGAAAGCTGGCGCAGTCGAGAACCCCAGCGTCATCGCCAGCAGAAGAAGAGCCGACAGCACTCGCGGAAGAGCTTTTCTGTGCGCGCTCAGCGTCGCCTTGGCGCCTAAGTTCTTCATTTCACTCCCAACTGCAAAATCCGGTCCGCATCCGGAAAGAAAAAGAAATACATGATCACAAAGCACGCCGTCACCGAGATCACCAGCAGCCATCGCATCAGCGCCCGCTCAAACTTCAGATGCATGAAGTACCCGATAATCAGCGCCGACTTGATCACCGACAGAATCAGCAGAATCTCCAGCATGCGAACCGGCTGAAACACCTGCTTGTAGGCCAGCAGCACCTCAGCCGCGGTCAGAACCAGCAGTGCTCCCCACACCCAGAAGTACTGCCCTTTGCTGTCGTCATGCGTCACGTCGTGCATCTTGATTTCCCTCAGCGGCTGCGGCCGCGGCAGATTACGAAATCCTGGTCGACATCAAGTACACCAACGGGAAGATGAACATCCACACTAGGTCAACGAAGTGCCAATACAGCCCCGACACCTCGACATCGTGCGCGTCATAATCCTTTGGCTTTAGAAATAAAATCACCGCCGCCAGGATCAACCCGAGTCCCAGCGCGTGAATGCCATAGTGAAAAACATTGTCCGACGGAATCAGAAAGTACCCTGCAATGTAAATCACGGCGAGAATCGCCAGGAACAGCTTGCGCAGCGCTACCACACCCAGATAAATCACGCCGATGGTCACGTGCAGCATATGCATCGCAGTCAACCCAAAAAATGTCGCCGGAAATTGCGGCACCGCCTGGGACACTGCGGCGAACTCTCCAGCCGGCCCCGCCGCCTTTGGAAAACCCGACAGCGTCAGCCCTTCGCCGATTAGCTTGCTCCACTCCATCCCGTGCAGCACGATAAATGCTGTGCCGAACGCCATCGTCGCCAGCAGCCAGTTCCGCGTCCACGCCCGGTCGCCGCGCTGCGCTGCGAACACGCCCAACACCATGGTCAGCGAACTCGAAAGCAGGCACGCGGTCATGACGGTCGCGTTCGCGATGCTCTCTTTGCCGAATGGCGTGGGCCACGCCGCCATCGAAATGCGGTTGTAGCTGAAGGCAACCAGCAGTGCCCCGAAGGTCAGCGAGTCCGAAGCCAGAAACAGCCACATCCCCACTTTCTTCGAATAAGCTCCAAACAGCGGCGCCTCGTAGTCTCCGGCCACTCCGTGTTGGACCGCATCATGTTGAAGCGTGGCGTCAGCCATTCCTCAAGTTCCCCTTTCAGTGACCCGCGAGGGTGCCCCATCCTAACGTCGCGTCTTTTGCGACGTTAGGGTGGGGATTTTGACTTTCATTTAAGAAATTCCCTTATCGAGCGAATTCCAACAGCGCAAAAATATAAATCCACAACACTCCCATAAAATGCCAATACCAGGCTGTGACGTCGACCACGATGCGTCGCGCCTCCACCGGCCGCCGTAGCAGGGAACTGCTGGCCGCCCACAACAGCGCAATGAGGCCTCCAGTCAGGTGTACGGCATGAGTGATCGTCAGCAAAAATGCGAATGAGCTGCTGGGATTCGTATTCATGTAGAACCCGCGATTATGCAACTCTCCCCACGCCAGCCACTGGCCCGCCAGGAATCCAAAGCCCAGCAGCACCGTCAATCCCAGCCACGGGAACGTCGGCTCCTTGCCAAGCGACACTCCCGGAATCTCCATCACCGGAGCCAGCGCCGCCTGCCGCGCCGCGGCGCGCCGCGCCAATTCCATCGTCAAGCTACTGATGAGCAATACCGCGGTATTGATCGCCAGCAGTACCCAGGGCAGATGCACCTCGCCCCAATCGCGTACGTAACTGTTGGAGGCGTCGTCAAACGTAGGCAGTCCCTGCCGCACGACATAAGCGCTGGTCAGCGAGATAAACACCATGCAGACGGTGACAATCGCGCAGATCAGTCCCAAGCGCGCCCGCCGCAGCCTTGCTCCATAGTCGGGAAGGCCGCGCCGCCGCCGCCGCGCCCGTCATCCCCTCCACCCGGAGGCGGCACCGGCGGTTTGTGCCCGCGGCCAATACGATCAATCGGAGTTGTTGGTGTGTAAGTCGCCATAACTACTTAGTTGCACGTATTTATTCGTCGGGTGCGCTATTTCTCGCGCGCTCTTTGCGCGAGAAGCGGGATTTCCGACACCTCAATGCGCCGTGCCCACCGCAGGATCCGTCTGCATCACGAAATCCTTCGCCGCCCCCGGCACGCCGTACTCATACGGTCCGTTATGCACCACCGGCGTCACACCGCCGAAGTTGTCATGCGGTGGCGGGGTAGTCGTCGTCCACTCCAGCGTAGTCGCCTCCCAAGGATTGTCGCTAGCCTTCGGCCCCTTGAACATGCTCCAGAACAGGTTGATAACAAAAATGAACTGCGCGGATATCGTGATGATTGCCGCGACCGTAATGAACGTTTGCAGTGGGATCAACTTGGCCTGATACGCCACTTCGGTGAACTGCGAATACCGCCGCGTCTGCCCCGCCATGCCCAGATAATGCATCGGCATGAAGATGGCATACGTCCCCGCCAGCGTGATGAAGAAGTGGATTCGTCCCCAGGTCTCGTTCATCATCCGCCCGAACATTTTGGGAAACCAGTAATAGGTCGCCGCGAAAATTCCGAAGATCGCCGCCACCCCCATGATCAGATGGAAGTGCCCGACCACGAAGTAGGTGTCATGCAATTGAATGTCGAGTACCGGTTGCGCCAGAAACGGACCGCTCAGTCCGCCCGACACAAACAATGACACGAACCCGATAGCGTACAGCATCGGAGTCTGGAAGCGTATTTTTCCCTTCCACATTGTGCCCAGCCAGTTAAACGTCTTGATCGCCGAAGGGACGCCGATCGCCATGGTGAGGATCGAAAACGCAAACGCCGAGTATGGGCTCATGCCGCTCATGAACATGTGGTGGCCCCACACCATGAACCCAAAGAATCCGATCGACAACATGGCATAGACCATCGCCTTGTAGCCAAAAATCGGCTTGCGCGAAAAGGTCGAGAGAACCTGCGACGCGACGCCCATTCCGGGCAGAATCGCGATGTACACCTCCGGGTGTCCGAAAAACCAGAACAGATGCTGCCACAGCAGAGGTGATCCGCCCTTGTGCCCCAGGACCTGCCCGTTCACCACCACCAGCGGAACATAAAAGCTGGTGCCCATATTACGATCCAGGAGCAGCAGGATTCCCGCCGAGAGCAGCACGCCAAACGCGAGCAAACCCAAAATCGCTGTGATGAACCACGACCACACCGTCAGCGGCAACCGCATCATCGTCATGCCCTTGGCCCGCAGATCGAGTGTTGTGGTAATAAAGTTCAGCGCCCCCATCAGCGATGCAATACAAAAAATCGCGATGCTCGTAATCCAAAGGTCCGCTCCCAGTCCCTCGCCAGGTCCGGCCGACTGCACTGCGCTCAGCGGCGGATATCCGGTCCACCCATGCAGCGGTGCCCCGCCCGACACAAAGAACGCAGCCAAGATCACCACGAACCCGACAAAAGTCGTCCAGAACGAAAGCATGTTCAGCACCGGGAACGCCATATCCGGCGCGCCAATCTGTATGGGCAGTACGTAATTTCCGAACCCTCCCTGCGGAGCGGTGGTCAGCACAAAAAACACCATGATCGTGCCGTGCATGGTCAGCAGGCTGAGATAGGTCTCCGGCTTGATCTCCCCCACCAGCGGCAACGCCGCGGTCGGCCAGATCATATGAACGCGCATCAGCAGCGACAGGAACATCCCCACAAACACCGCCGTGAGTGCCAGGAAGAAATACTGGATGCCGATGACTTTGTGATCGAGGCTGAAAATGTACTTCCGAACAAAGCCCTGAGGAGCGTGCGAGTGGACCGAAGCAGGGGTCGCCATTTTACTGTTTCTCCGCCTCCCGTGCCGCCAGCCACTTATCAAAATCCTCCTGGCTAACGACGTGTACCATACCGTGCATCTTGTAGTGCCCCAGCCCGCAGAGTTCAGCGCAAGCGATCTCATAATCGCCAATCACCGTGGGCTTTACATGCATGTGAATGTTCAGTCCAGGCACCGCGTCCTGCTTGAAGCGCAGCGACGGGACAAAGAAACTGTGAATCACATCCACCGCGCGCAGGCTCAGGTCGACCTCGCGGTTCACCGGCAAATACATTGTTCCGGTCACCACGTCATCTTTCGCCGCCGCGTCCGACGTATTGAGCCCCACCGCGGCCTCGCCCCCGGATGACGGATCCATCAGCTTTGGACTAGTCGCGCCATACTTCCCATCCGGCCCCGGATAGCGGAAGTACCAGGCAAATTGCATTCCGGTTACTTCCACCTGCACCGCGCCCGTCTCAGCCGGCGCAAAGCGCTGGCTGGCCCACACCCGGCTGCCCATTAGGTTGAGTCCAATGAACAGCACCGCAGTGAGCAAGGTCCACACCATTTCGAGTGTGGTGTTCCCATGGGAATAGGACACCGGCGGCGCCGACGGCCGCTCGCGATATTTCCACACAATGTAGCCGAGCCCGAGTTGCGCCGCGAGGAAGACGATCCCCATCAGGACGAAGGTGAGTGCGAATTGTCCGTCAATCCACTGCGCGGCTGCGGCCGCACCCACAGGCAGCCACCAGGTTTTGGCGACGAAGAAGTATGTGCTGACCAGAGTGATCAGCCAGATCAGAATCAGTAACGCGAGGCCCATTCCCCAGCCCTCCAGCCACCCAAGGACGACACGAAAGGATTTCCCCACGGCGGTTGCCTCGTCCCACAGCGCAGGCAACAGTCGGCGCCGAGTGTACCACAGCCCTGCGTAAAGAAAGCAAGCTGTGCCTGAGGAAAAAATCCGTCATCGATAAACGAATTATGTCGGGGGAGAGCGTCCTTCGGCGTATTTGTTAAGCTTCTTCTCGGAGCCCACCATGAGAATTGTTCTTGCCTCTGAATCCGAATTTCGCCGTCGAGCCATGGACATGCTCGGACTTCCCTACGAAGTCCGGCCCCCCCGGATCGATGAAAAAGCAATCCGCGATCACGATCCCGCCCAATTGACTCGGAAGCTGGCGGAAGCGAAGGCGCAAAAAATAGCCGGCGAATGTCCCGACGGGGTGATCGTCTCAGGCGACGCCGTGGCGTCCAAAGGCGGCAGGATTTTCGAAAAGCCAGACAGCAAAGCCGAAGCGGCGGAATTTCTAAGAGAATTCTCCAGCAATGAATTTTAATTTGTCACGTCGATTGCAGTTCTCAACGCACAAACGAGCCGGATGCTATCGACGGTCGAAACCTTGAACATCCACTTTCGTCCACTACTCGACCGCGAAATCCAGCAGTACGTGAGCAAGTACGACGTCCTGAACTATGCCGGCGCCTTCGAAAACGATGCCGTCCTGCTCTTCGCCGAGCGAATCTCCGGAAGCTACAACCTCGGCACCGCACTTCCCCCCAGCCGCCTGATCGTCCTCCTCCGCGAGCAGGGCGTCGACGTCTAGGGCGAATTCCGCCCGTTTGTCATCCTGAGCGGAGTTGTCGCGAGCGAAGCGAACGACAACGGAGTCGAAGAATCTCTACCACTGCTGGAACCTCGACTGAGAACGACAATACCAGGCTAAGCGGCGTCAATCGTGGCACTCCGTGCAAATCCAAGCACTACTTCTCCGACCACTCCGGCACCCGCCCCGGAGTCCAAGGCGCCCCTGCCGCCTCCATATCTTTCTCGAGCTTGGCCAGATCCACTTCCACCAGCGTATGCAGTTTCGCCAGCTGCTCCGCAAACTCAGCCGCCGCAATGTTGTACCCGTCGAGGTGCGTCTGCGTCGGCTTGGCCAGCGAGAATCGCTCTCCGTCCATGATTCCATTCAGCCGGTCGCCGATCGACGTCGGCACGTTCTCATTCCTCCGCGCCAACTCCACGTCGCCGCGCAGAGCCCGCAGAATCTCGCGATCCCGTTGCTCGATTCCATCCGCCACGGCCCCCAGTTGCTTCTCGACCGCCGGAGTTTCTCGCAGCGCCTCGCGAATGGTCTTCAACCGCGACTCCACTTCCTGCGCCGTGCGCAACGCTCCCGAGACCGCGCGATACAGTCGCGCTGTCTTGCGCAGAAATCCCTCCTGCGCTGCCTGATCAGCCGCGTTTATCGATGCCGATCCCTCCGTCACCACCTTGAACGTCTGCTGTGTCCCCATTTCCGTAACCACTCCACCAACTTTTTCAAACGATCGCACCGAAAAGCTCCCGGGAAGTACCAGCGGGCCCTGCTCCGCCGCATCCGGGAAGAAAATGTCGACCTCATCCGAGTGCTCTTTCACCTGCGAAGCCGGGTATCGCAAATCCCACGCCGCTCGCTGGAAGCCCGCATCCGTACTGCCCTCGACCCGCCGGATCGCCGCCCCACTCTCGTCATACACCACGAAATAAAGTTCCGGCTTCGCCTCCTCTGCCTCGGCCCGCAACTCATCGTTCGTCGGATAGGGAACTGTCTGGTTCTTCTTCGCCGCCTCCTTCTCCGCGTCCTGCCGTTTCTCCTTCTTCGTCTTGATCTTCTCTTTCAGGAACGCCGTGAACACTGCCCCATACGGAGGATTCTCCGCCGCATAATACGCATCCCCCTGAAACCCTTTCCTTGGCCCGCCCAACGGATGCCGTTCCATATACAGCAGCACATCCTTGACCGGGAACGTAGCCGCAGCCTGCTCCACCGACTCCACCTTGATCTGCCGCAGCGGCGTAATGTCATCCAGCACATAAAACCCGCGTCCGAAGGTCGCAATCACCAGATCACACTCGCGCGCCTGAATCACCATGTCGCGCACCGCGATCGTCGGCAGCCCGCCCTTGAGCTTTACCCAATGCTGCCCGCCATTGATGGAGAAGAACGCCCCAAATTCCGTCCCCGCAAAAAGCAGATTTTGGTTCACCGTGTCTTCGGCGAACGCCAGCACCGGCCCATTCTCGGGCAAATCGCCGGCGATGGAGGTCCACGTCTTTCCCGTATCAGATGATTTCAGCAGATAAGGCTTGAAGTCCCCGTTCTTATGATTGTCAAACGCCGCGTAAGCCGTGCCTCCATCGTAGTTCGACCCAGCCAGCCGGCTCACATAAGTCATCTCCGGCACGCCTGGAAATTTCTCGTACTTCGTCCAGGTCGCGCCGCCGTCGCTTGTCACCTGAATCAGCCCATCGTCGGTGCCCACATAAATCAGCCCTTCCTTCTTCGGCGACTCCGCCAGGGCCACAATATTTCCGTAAAAGGAAGTCGACGCATTCTTCGCCACCGCATCCGGCCCCCAGACCTTGCCCATCACCGGCAGCTTGTTGCGGTCGATCTGTCGCGTCAAATCGCCTGAGATCTCCTTCCATGTGTCCCCACGATCGTCGCTGCGAAACAGCTTGTTCGCTGCAAAATAAAGCCGCGTATGCGAATGCGGACTAATGATGATCGGTGAATCCCAGTTCCACCGCAGCGGAGGCTCGTCTTTCCCTTGCTGTGGTTGGAGCAGCAGTTCCTGCCCGGTAGCCTTGTCGTAGCGCACCAGCACGCCATACTGCGACTCCGAATACACCGTGTTGGCGTCGACCGGATCCACCTGCGAGCGGAACCCATCTCCGCCCGTAGTTACGTACCAATCCGAATTCGCAATCCCCTGCAGGTCGTGCGTACGCGCCGGCCCACACCAGGAAAAGTTATCCTGCGTCCCGCCGCACACATGGTAGAAGGGGGTCGCGTTGTCCACCGCCACGTCATAAAACTGTACCGTCGGCAAGTTGGACTTGAATTCCCACGTCTTCGCGTCATCCCAGGTCTCGTACATCCCGCCATCGGAGCCCAGCAGCCAGTGCTTCGTATCGTCCGGATCAATCCACATCGCGTGATTGTCGATGTGATGGTTGACCTCGTTGATCTTGTGCAGGGTCTTGCCGCCATCGAGCGACTCCTGCAGGAAGACGTTCATCACAAAATTTCGGTCGACATTCTTAGGATCCGGCACCACCCGCGCGTAATACATCGCGCCCTGATCGAACTCATTTCGCTTCTCCCAGGTCGCACCCTTATCGGTCGAACGGTAAATTCCGCCTTTTTTGTCGGCGGCCTCAACCGTGGCGTAAACCACATTCGGATCCGCCGGCGCGACCACTAGCCCAATCCGCCCCATGTCAACCTTGGGCAAACCCTCTTTGAGTTTGTTCCAGGTCGCACCCGCGTCAGTCGATTTATAAATCGCGCTCTCTGGTCCGCCGTCAATCAAAGTAAAAACATGCCGCCGCCGCTGGTAAGCCGACGCGTACAAGATGTCCGGATTCGACGGATCCATCGCCACATCCGCCACGCCCGTGTTTTCGCTGATCGTCAAAACGGCCTTCCAATTCTTCCCGCCGTCAGTAGTCTTAAAGAGGCCGCGATCCCCGCCCGCCGCCCATAGCGGCCCCTCCGCCGCGACGTAAACCACCTTAGAATCCCGCGGATCCACAACCACCCGCCCAATATGCTCCGACTTCTTCAACCCCAGATTCTGCCAATTCTTCCCCCCATCATCCGACCGGTAAATGCCGTCGCCATAACTCACGCTGCGCTGCGAGTTGCTCTCCCCCGACCCCACCCACACCACGGACGCATCATTCGGATCCAGCGCCACCCACCCAATCGAATACGATCCCTCCCCATCGAACACGGGAGTCCAGGTAGTCCCGTCATTGACCGTCTTCCACACGCCACCAGACGCGACGCCAACGTAGTACTCGAACTTGTTCTTCGGATTCACCGCAATCGACGTCACCCGCCCCGAAGCCACCGCCGGTCCGATCAACCGAAACTTCAGCCCCGAGAAGGTATCGGCGGTCATCCCGCCCTTCTTCTCCTCCTTGGGCTCTTCTTTCTTCTCTTCCTTTTTCACCTCGTTCTTTGCCTGCTGCTTCTTCTTCTGCGGCGCCGCAGTCGGTTTGGCTGTGTCTTTGTCTTGCGTCTCTTGTGCAGGCATCACGAGTGGTGAGAAGGCGGCCAAAACGAGAACGAAGATGGCGACTAATTTCATACGAGGCTCCAATCCCAACTGGAATGGTTGAACAAAAAGATCAAGTTTCCGGGCATCATCCTGAGCACAGCCGTTCTTCAGGCGGAGCGAAGAGCCTGCCCTGAGCTGAGCGAAGGGATCTCCCGCAAACAAACAGAGGTCGAACAAACCCAAAACCGATATGTATACAGGAATCCCGCTCCAGAAAGAAGCGCTCGTCGAGCTCAAGGTTTTCTGTGTGTTCCTGGTGGCTTGCGCTTCGCGCACCTAGAGGACAAAGCCTTTTCGGGACAGGTTAAAATCTCCCCCATGCCCCGCAAGATCCACGGCCACGAAACCGCCCACCACAAGCCCCCAAAAAACTACTGCTTTGCCTGCGGCCCAGACAACCCCGAAGGCATGCACTTAAAATTCACCCTCGACGAAGTCCGTCAAACCTTCGTCTGCCGCTTCCGCCTGGGCAAGCGCTACACCGGCCCGCCCGGACACTGCCACGGCGGCATCATCGCCACCATCCTCGATGACGCCATGGGCAAGGTCAACAAACTCCACCACGTCATCGCCCTGACCAAAGAGATGGCCGTCGAATACCTCAAGCCCGTCCCGCTCCACAAACCGTTACGCGTCGAGGGCAGGGAAGTCAGCGTCCACGGCCGCCAGCACATCAACATGGCCGAAATCCTGAACGATAACAACGAAGTCCTGGCCCGCAGTCGCGGCACGTTCATCGCCATCGATCCCGAAAAGATGTTCGGCAAGTTCGTAGAAAGATAGAGCTTCCGCGCGGAACTAAGTGGGGATTTCCCTCATAGACTTTTTGGCGTATGCCCCGTCCAAGATGCATGCGTCCGATTATTGGAGCGGTTCTTGCGGTCGTCTCTGTGGCACCTCTCGAAGCGCAGGCTCCTCAAGCGCCTCTCAAGTCCGCTGCCGCCGTTCTCGACCGCTACAAACAAGCCTTGGGAGGCGCGGATGCCATCGCGAAAGTCCAGTCGGAAACCGTCCGTGGGGAAATCGAAGGCACCGGCATCTCCGGCAAAATGACCTTCATTTACTACGCTAGGCCATTCAAGACGCTGATGAAAGTCACAACGCCCGACGGCAAGGAGATCCTCCAGGGATTCGACGGCAAAGTTTCCTGGAGCATCACGCCAGAAGGCACGAGCGTCGACAAAGACACGCCCGTCGAGGCCATCCGCCGCGATGCCGATCTACAGTATCCTCTCCACCAACCTGACTATTTCAACCAGTTTCAATTCGCCGGCATTGCCGATTTTGAAGGCCACAAGTGCTACTGGTTGCACGGCACGACCCATTGGGGCAAAGACAACAATCAGTTTTACGACCTCCCCACCGGACTCCTGGTCGGATACCGCTTTCAAGTGGACAACGCCTCGAAGAAGATCGCGATTGTGACGTTCGACGATTACAAAAGCTTTGGCGGCCCTCTGGTGGCAACGAAAAATATGTCGCGCTCCGCCGATCAGTCGCGGACTTTCATCTACGAATCCATAAGCTACGACCCGCTGGCCGATTCGTTATTCGACTTGCCGGAGGCCGTCAAGACCCTCCTGAAGCAATAAGCGACGATCAAGCGGGTTCGAAAAGTTTGTAGAGCGATGAAATAATCGGTGGCCGGGAGCCCCACCCTTCTTTCGCGTTCTTTGCGAAAGAGGGTGGGGATCTTGATTTTGCGTCCGATCAGAGATCGACAAGGGGTACCGCGAACCCGCAACGCACTGTTAAGATAGAAGCAGACCGTCTGCCGCCGCGGACGGCCCATCCTTCGCGATCGCGAAAAGGTACCCACAGGGTAGATATCATGTCCCAGAACAACGGCAGCAACACCAGCCTCCGCCTCAAGACCGGCCTCGCCGAAATGCTCAAAGGCGGCGTCATCATGGACGTCACCAACGCCGAACAGGCCGTCATCGCCGAAAAAGCCGGAGCCGTCTCCGTCATGGCCCTCGAGCGCGTGCCCGCGCAAATCCGTGCCGAAGGCGGCGTGGCCCGCATGGCCAGCCCCAAAAAGATTCGCGAGATCATGGCCGCCGTCTCCATCCCGGTCATGGCCAAGTGCCGCATCGGACACTTCGCCGAAGCCCAAATCTTGCAGGAACTCGGCGTCGACTACATCGACGAATCCGAAGTCCTCACCCCCGCCGACGAAGCCCACCACGTCGACAAGCACGCCTTTAAGACCCCGTTCGTTTGCGGCGCCCGCAACCTGGGCGAAGCCCTGCGCCGCATTGCCGAAGGCGCCGCGATGATCCGCACCAAGGGTGAAGCCGGCACAGGCGACGTAGTCCACGCCGTCAAGCACATTCGCCAGATCGTGCAGGAGATGAAAATCCTCACCGTGCTCAGCGAAGAAGAACTTTACGCCAAAGCCAAAGAGCACCAGGCCCCCTACGAGTTGGTGAGGATGGTCGCGAAAGCAGGGAAGCTGCCCGTCCCGAATTTTAGCGCCGGAGGCATCGCGACACCAGCCGATGCAAGCTTAGTGATGCAGCTCGGAGCCGAGGCCGTCTTCGTCGGCAGTGGAATTTTCATGAAGGACTCGACCACGTTCGCCGATCCTGAAGAAGCCGCCAAGCGCGCGAGGGCAATAGTTCAAGCCGCCACGCACTATCAAGACCCTAAAGTGTTACTTGAAGTCAGCGAAAACCTGCAGGGTGCGATGAAAGGCCTCGCAGTCGCAGGACTAGACGAAGCCCACATGCTGCAAACCAGGGGATGGTAACCCATAACACTCTGGTTTGACGCGCATCAGTTGCCGTATCACTGGTTGTATAACTCCTTGACTGCGGAGGACGGATTCCAGAGATCCATTGCCGTCCTAACAAGACCGCAGCCGGGGTCACTTTCGCCGTAGTCGCGCATCTGATAGGTATGACGGTGTCACGTTGCTGCTCGTCGCTATCGTTCTGGGGCGTATTGTTGGCCGGTCTGTTATCGCCAGCAGCGGTCGCTGAAGGGCGTGTCCCGCAGGCCGACAACAAAACAGCTGCCGCCGTCGCGCCAACGGCAGATGCCCGTCCGGTTCTGATCGAGCTTTTCACTTCGGAGGGCTGCTCGAGTTGCCCGGCGGCGGACGCGTTGGTTCGGAAGCTGGACGCTGGCCAGCCCATTCCCGGCGCTCAGTTGATCGTCCTTAGCGAGCACGTCACCTACTGGGACCACGATGGCTGGAAGGATCCAAACTCGTCGCCGGCGCTGACCGACCGTCAGAGTGAGTACGAGCGCGCCCTTGGCCGCGATACCGCCTTCACCCCGCAAATCATCGTGGATGGAACCGAGGAAATCCGAAACGGCAACACGCCCCAACAGGTGGAGGAGGTACTGCAGAAAGCAAAGACCGCGCCTAAGGTCCCCGTTCACATCGGGGAAGTGACCGTGAACAGCGGAAATCCCTCCGTGCTTCGGGTTCACATCGAGACCGGCGAGAACTTTGCCAAGCACAATGCCGACGTCTATGTAGCCGTCGCGCTCGACCGCGTGGAATCGGAAGTTCTGCGCGGAGAAAACGGCGGCAGGAACCTCGTCCATGTCTCGGTCGTGCAGGAACTCAGCAGAATCGGAAAGCTGCCCAAGGGACGAACTTTTGCGCAAGACGTAGAGCTGAAACTCAAGCCCGGAACGGATCCGAAAAACCTCAGACTCATGGCCTTCGTGCAGGAATCCGGCCGAGGCAAAGTCCTGGGAGCCGCGCTGCGAAAACCTGCCATCTAAATCGTTGCTCCGTAGGGATTGACCGGGTGGAGTCTTCGCCGACCCTTTTTTTTCTGCGAAACCCGCGTCCCCTGTCTTGAAATGGGCTTCACGATGTCCGATCTCCCCAATCTGTACAAAGCCCGCCGTTACCTGAAAGCCCTCGAAGACGGCGACGCCACGTACGTCCTGAGCCTTTTCTCTCCCGATGCCGTCCCGGAGCAGCTCCCCAACCGCATCTATCCCCAAGGCCTCCGCAGCAGCGTCGCCCAAGTCCCCGAGGCCTTCGCGAAAGGCCGCCAGATCTTCTCCCGCCAAACTTACGAAATCACTAACGAAGTCGTGAGCGGAAACATGGTCGCCCTCGAAGTCCTCTGGACCGGTACCCTTGCCATCCCTTTCGGCACGCTGAGCGCGGGGAGCCAGATGCGGTGCCACTCCGCCATGTTCCTCGAGTTCCGCGACGGCAAGATCGTCGCCCAACGAAACTACGACTGCTTCGATCCCTGGTAACCGCCAGCGCAGCGTCGCCGTAGTTATTCTTTCCCCTCGTAGGCCCGTTTCAGCGCCGCCACATCGATCTTGACCATCTTCATCATCGCCTGCATCACTCTTTGCGATTTCTGCGGATCCCTGTCGCCCATCAACTCGCCCAACGCCTTCGGAATGATCTGCCACGTCACTCCGAACTTGTCTTTCAGCCAGCCGCACTGGATGGTTTCTCCGCCCGCAGACAGCTTTTCCCACAACTGGTCCACTTCTTCCTGTGTTTCGCAATTTACGAAGAACGAAATGGCCGGTGAAAACTTGAACGCCGGCCCCCCGTTCAACGCCATGAACTCCTGTCCCTCGATCTGAAACGTGGCTGTCATCACCGATCCCTTCGGACCCGGCCCCGCCTCGCCGTACCGTCGCACCTGCCCAATCTTAGAATTCTCGAAAATCAAGGTGTAAAAATTCACGGCCTCCTCAGCATTGTTGTCAAACCACAGGAACGGGGTAATCTTCTGCATGTTCGTTCTCCTTGATTATCGTCCTTACTACGCACTCAAAGCTTCATGCCCCGGCGAAAACAAAAAGCCTTCCAACCTGTCGTAGCTGGCGGCCATGCCGTACTGCATCGGTGACTTAAGGACTGCATCGCGCGTCTCGCGCGAGTTATACAGAATCGTTTGCCGGAGCGTAGTCTTGCCTTCCTGTTCGGTCAGGGTGATCGTGTCCAGCGCCTCACCCGGATACCACGCCTCGTCGAACTTTTCCGTGGCCACGATCCGGTCCGGCGGCACCACTTCGCGGTAGATACCCCCCATCCCCATTTCCTGTCCGTCGGCATCGTTTCTCCACACGTAGCGATACTTGCCTCCCTCCCTCAGATCAATTTCGCAGACTGGCATCGACCAGCCCCCCCGTCCAAGCAGCCACCTCTTCACCAGTTCCGGTTTGGTGTACGCGTCAAATACCAGCCGGCGTGGTGCATCAAAAACCCGCGTTACCACAATCTCGCGGTCACCGTGCGCGGTGACGTCAAACGTTCCACTGTTCTTCATGCCGATCTCCTTTATCACTTTGAGTGCACACGTTTATGCTTCTTGGTTTCCGGTTTCTTCTGATTAGTTTTCCGCTCGTTGGTTTGCAGGTCCAGCAGAAGGGCGTCGAGGCGCTGGAACTGCGCCTCCCAGAACTGACGGTAATTCTCGAGCCATTGAGTGGCATCGCGCAGGGGCCGCGCTTCCAGTCGCCGGGGACGCCTTTGTGCATCGCGTCCCCGTGAAATGAGCCCAGCGCGCTCCAGTACCTTGAGGTGTTTCGAGATCGCTGGCTGGCTCATCGCAAACGGCTCCGCTAGGTCCACCACCGAAGCTTCCCCCTTGGCTAATCTCGCCAGGATGGCCCGGCGCGTCGGATCGGCCAGCGCCGCAAAGGTTGCGTCCAACCGCGCCGAGGATTGTGTATAACCAATGGGTTCCATAACCGACTGGTAATATACACAGGAAAGAAATACCTGTCAAGGATGTGCGGGACTCAACTGCCTGCACCGTACGTTTCCTTTAGAATCAGAGGTTGTACCTTGGTAGCAGGCCAACCACCGTTCTTAGCTTGCCCTGAGCGGGGCGAAGGGACGATCGGCCGATGCCTAACATGACCATCGGAGTCTTAGCCTTGCAGGGCGATTTCGACGCCCACCGCCGTCGGCTCGAAGAGCTGGGGGCCGAAGTTGTGCTCGTCAAAAAGCCCGAGCAGCTTGACCACATCGACGGCCTCGTCATCCCTGGCGGCGAGTCCGGCACCTTCTTAACGCTCCTTGGCGAACAAGGTTTCGCCAAGCTGAAAGATTTCGTCCACGCCAAGCCCACCTTCGGCACCTGCGCCGGCGCGATCCTGTTAGCCACGGAAGTTGAAAATCCTTCACAGTCCGGTCTCGGCGCCCTCAACATCCGTATCCGCCGCAACGCCTACGGACGCCAGATCGACAGCTCCATTCGCGAGGGGAAATTCGTGGCGCGCCATCGGTCTGGCGATCCTCACGACGCAGCTCTCCGCGAGGATCCGCTGGAGATGGTCTTCATCCGTGCCCCCAAAATTGTCCACGTCGGTGATGGCGTCGAGGTGCTCGCCACCGAAGGCACCGATCCGGTCGCGGTTCGGCAGGGAAGAGCCATGGCCGCAACCTTCCACCCCGAACTCTCGGCCGACACCCGCGTCCACCGGGCGTTTTTGGATCTCGTGCAAAAAAGCGCGCCCTATCCCAAAGGATTGCCATCTTATTGAGGGTCGCCATGTATGGATTGATTGCAAAGCTGACGGTTGTTCCCGGCAAGCGCGACGAAATGATTGGAATCCTGAGGGAGAGCGCTGCTAACATGCCCGGCTGCTTCAGCTACGTCGTCGCCCAAGATTCCTTTCAGGAAGATACGATCTGGGTCAGCGAGGTCTGGGACACGCTCGCCAGCCACGACGCCTCGGTGCGGTTGCCGTCTGTGCAAAAAGCGATGCCTCTGGCCAGGGCGATCGTTACCAGTTTCGAGAAGGTTGCAGTGACCATTCCGGTCTGCGATTTGGGTTCATCGCAGGGCATGCCCACGGGCCAGCAGACTAGATCTTGAGGTTTTCGAAATGTGCCGCAATATTAAAATGCTCTTCAACTTCGATCCTCCCGTCACCGACGAAGAAATCCGCGCCGCCTCGCTGCAGTTTGTGCGCAAGATCAGCGGTTTCACCAAGCCCTCAAAGGCCAACGAAGCCGCATTCCTCGCGGCCATCGACGAAGTAACCGGCGCCTCGACCCGCCTCCTGCATTCGCTCGAAACCACGGCCGCTCCCCGCAATCGCGAAGAAGAAGCCGCCAAAGCCAAAGCCCGCGGCGCCGCCCGCTTCGGCGACTGATATTGGCCGACGCGCTGGGCGCCCCAAAAAAACTCTTGACAAGCCAATCGCGTAACCCTATAGTTACGCATTATGCGTCACCGATCGGTTACATATTCTTCGGCGCAAACCGAGGCCGCCTTCCAGGCCCTCGCCGATCCCACTCGCCGCGCGGTCCTGGATCTGCTCCGCCGCGGCAGTCAACCCGCCGGACAAATCGCCAACGCATTTCCTGTCTCGCGTCCCGCAATTTCCAAACACCTGCGCCTGCTGCGTCGCGCTCACCTTGTCCGCGAGCATCGTGAAGGCCGCCATCGCGTTTACCAGCTCAACCCTGAGCCGCTCCGCGCGGTAGACTCCTGGATCGAACAGTACCGCGTCTTCTGGAGCACCAGCCTCACCAACCTTAAAGCGTTTGTTGAAGCCGAGCACGCGCGGGAAACCGAAGCCGCATCCCGCAAAACAGAAATCAAACCCCAGAAAGGAAAATTGTCATGACGAAGCAGACTCGCATCTCCGTGATTCTCGCCGCCCTCGCCCTGGCCGCCACCACCGCCGTCGCGCAGACTGACGCCCAAAAAGCTTTCACCGTTATCAAGGACATGCCCGGCACATGGGAAGGGAAGATGCCCGACGGCCGCACCTTCCAGGTGGACTTCAAAGTAGTCTCGGGAGGCGCCGCCGTCATGAGCGAAATCCTGGGCAAAGAGGACATGATTTCGGTCTTCCACCTGGACGGGCCCAACCGGCTGCTGCTCACGCATTACTGCAGTGTCGGGAACCAGCCACGCATGCAAGGTAGCGTCTCAGCCGACGGCAAAACGGTGACCTTCAACTTCGTCGACGCCACCAATCTCGCCACGCCCGACGCCGGCCGGATGCAAAGCATGGTCCTGACTCTGCTCGACGATAATCATCACACCGAGGAATGGACCTTCAATGACCACGGCAAAGAGATGAAAAAAATGTTCGATCTGCGCCGCAAAATGTGATGTCGTTATTTTCTACGGAGGATCGCTATGAAAGCCGTATGGTTGTACCGAATTGCGTCAATCATTTTCATTCTCTTCGCAGCGGGGCACACCTATGGCTTTTTAAGTTTCCGACCGGCGTCCGCCGAAGGGCGCGCGGTGTGGGAGGCCATGAACAAAGTCCGATTCCAGCAAGGCGCGACCAGCTTTACCTACGGTCGCTTTTACGTTGGCTTCGGCCTCTCCGCATCTGTGTTTCTGCTGTTCTTGGCCTTTCTTACCTGGTACCTGGGCACGCTGGCACGAAACAATCCGCAGGCCGTCGGACCGCTGGGCTGGGGATTATTCGTTCTCCAGTTTGTGTCGATCGGCATGAACTGGAAATTTTTCGCCTTACCGCCTGTGATATTTGCGGCCGTACTGGCCGCTATCCTGGGCGGCGCCGCCTGGTTAGTCGCCGCCGCTCGCACGTGAACTTTCGCCAACATCGTGGAGAACTCATGACAACCGCCATCATCACCCCCAATCAAGATGCCCTAGTCAGCGAAATCCAAATCGCCGCTCCGCCAGAGCGCGTCTTCCAGGCGCTCACCGACGCCGCGCAACTCCAGCGATGGTTCGCCAACCCGTCCTGCCCGATCCACCTGTGGGAGATGGACGCACGCCTCGGCGGCCGCTACCGCTACACCACGGAAAAAGGCACAGTTGTGGTCAACAACGTCAGCAAGTTCGAATGCCACGGCGAGATCCTCGAACACGAACCTCCGCGCCCGCTCGTCTATACCTGGATCGCCAACTGGCACGACGACAAATCGCGCCGCACCGTTGTGCGTTGGGAACTCGCGCCCAAGTCCGGCGGCACGCAGGTGAAAGTCACCCACAGCGGCCTAGCCCAAGAACCCGCCGCACGCAAGGATTACAGCGGCGGCTGGCCCGGCGTCGTCGAACAACTAAAGAAGTTCGTCGAGAAATAAACGGAGGATCTTCACCGTGCCCGACACCGCGACTATGCAAATCACTCAGGATGCCATCATCAGTGAGATCGAGATCGCCGCTCCACCCGACCGGGTCTTTCAGGCGCTGATCGATCCCGGGCAAATACTGCAATGGTGGGGACAAGCCGGCGTCTACCGTTGCACCAAGTTCGCTTCGGATTTACGCCGCGGCGGGCAATGGCGCAGTGCCGGGATCGGCCCCGATGGAGGCCGCTTCGAAGCGAGCGGCGAGTACATCGAAGTCGATCCACCGCGTCTGCTGATCTACTCCTGGGTAGCGAGTTGGACCGGCGCCCTGAAGACGACGGTCCGTTGGGAGCTCAATCCAGCCAACAAAGGAACCCTGCTCAGACTGAGTCACAGCGGTCTGTCGGCGCATCCCGAGTTGGCGCAGAGCTACAGAGGTTGGCCGCGAATGCTGGAATGGCTTAAGGCCTTCCTTGAGCGCGGCGAGACTGTAGAAATGCGCGCCCCAGTTCCCAAGACAGGAGATTAGGAAACTCGGCGCACTGCACTCGCTTTACGACACCAAGACTGAGGAGAAAGCATGGCCACCGCAACAATCACTCCCGATCAGGAAACTGTTCTGGCCGAAATCTTCATCGCCGCGCCGCCGGAGCGCGTTTTCCAAGCCATCAGCGACCCCGAACAGCTTTCGCGCTGGTGGGGCGAGAACGGCCTCTACCGCATCACCGAACGCGCCGCCGACGTTCGCCCCGGAGGCAAGTGGCGGTGTGCGGGAATGGGCGCCGACGGTACAAAGTTCAGCGTCGAGGGCGAGTATCTCGAAGTCGATCCGCCCCGGCGACTGGTCCACACCTGGATCGCCAGTTATCAGGGACCGCTTAAAACCGTGGTCTATTGGGATCTCGAACCGCAGACCGTGCATGGACTGCATCCCAATGGCCCGAAGAAGGCCGGCACTGGCACGATGGTCAGACTCCGTCACGAGGGTTTCGTCGGCGCGCCGCAGTCTGCAATCGGGCACGGCGAAGGTTGGAAGCGTGTCCTCGGCTGGATGGAGGCCTACGTAGAGCGCGGCGAAACCATCGACACGAGGAAGTAGTGCGTGTAGAGGGTGCCCCATCCTAACGTCGCGCTTTTTGCGACGTTAGGGTGGGGCACTTTTACTTACCCCCCAACCGCCGCGATTCCTCGTCGAGAGCACCGCGTCCCACTTCTCGCAAAGTGCGCGAGAAATGGGGCACCCAGGTTCTTTGCTTCGGGAAGTCGCCTTCCGATGCACGAGGAGGGGGAACCTTGTCAAGACCCTAAACATCACCTATTCGGGCTAACACGCTGATGGTACGGCAAATATAAAGTTTTAAGAATGTCCGTTTTGCCCCCTCCAATTTGACATTCTGAAAGTATAGAGAGAAATTGAGAGCGCAGCCTCCGGGCCGCGCTTTTTGTGTCTTAGGGCCAAACATTTTCATAAGGAGTCATGCGGGCGCAGCCAACCAGCTGCGCCTTTTCTGCTATGGGGACTAATAAGGTCAGATCGGAGAACGAGGGTGGGCACCAATCGAGGAGAGTTCGTGGTCTCACTTGGAAGCGGCACGGGGAGATAGTAGAGGCGGAGTTTCTGGCGAAGGTCGCGCGCTTGGGTTTTCGGGTTTCGAAGCCGTGGGGAGACAACGACCGCTACGACTTCGTGGTGGAAGCGGGAAGCGGATTCTGGCGAGTGCAGGTGAAATCCACAAGTTACCGTCGCGGGGAGAAATATTGTCTGGTGCTAGTGAGGAATGGGGAAACTTACCACGAAGACGAGATCGATTTTCGGGTGGTCTATATTGAGTCGGAGGATTTGCGGTACGTCCTGCCGATTGAGTTGGTGGCGTCGCTGACGAATTTGGGGCTATATCCGCGGTTACGAAAGTCGAAGTTTGGTCGCTATCGCGACGCTTGGTGTCTGCTGACATGCTCGCGGAAGCCGCGCGGGTGGAAGGACATCCCGGTGCTGTGCCGCGGTGCGAAGTTGGGAGTGCGGTGCGCGGTGTGCCCGAGGGGAGAAAGGCATGACTTTTAGTGGTGCCGACTGACAGCGGCTCCATCGGACGGCTTTTCGCCGGGTGGCCCATCCTTTGCGCTCTTTGCAAAGGGTGGGATTCCACGGGCCTCGATCCCGTGGGGCGTGATCCCTTCGCCGAGTGCTGGACGACGGCGAGGTACAGCAGGCTCCTCGACTTCGCTCGGAGTGACAAGACGAAAGCGCAATGGACAAGCGTCCCACAGGTGTTCTCTTTGGGATTCTCTGGCCGTCGTGGGCTTTTCTTTCGCCCTCCGGGGCTGGTTCAATCTCTGTAGCCAGCCCACAGCTGGCGCTGTGGGCTGCATTCTTTCGCCGCTTCACGGCTTGCCGAGGCGAGGGGCTCCGATCCTTTGAACGCTTGGGAATTGAATCGGGAAGGGCACGATTTTTCAGTCGTGCCGAAACGAGTTGCCAAGCTGCGCCGGCTTTAGATGGAATGAGACGGCTGGCCTCGCGGAACAGCTAAGCTGTCCGCACGCACTCAAAGGTGCAAAGGAGACCAGCCAATGAAGAAGCATAGCAAAGTGCAGAAGGTAACGAACAAGCCGAGTCGGACCGTGGGAATCGATCTCGGAGACCGTTGCAGCAGTTATTGCATTCTCAATCACGAGGGAGAAGTGGTGGAGACTGGGCGCATCAAGACGCAGGACAGTGCCTTCCAGCAGCATTTCGAAGGTGAGGAGGGGATGCGGATGGCGATGGAATGCGGTACGCACTCGCCGTGGATCAGCCGCTTGCTGAAGGAACTGGGACATGAAGTGCTGGTGGGCAATGCGCGCAAGTTGAAATCGATCACAGGGAGCGAATCGAAGAATGACGACCGGGATGCCGAGCAGTTGGCGCGACTGGCGCATTTCGATCCGCGGCTGCTGTTCGCGGTACGGCATCGCAGCGCCGAGCGACAGCAAGATCTGACTTTGATTCAGGCGCGAGCCACGCTGGTGCGGGCGCGGACGATGATCATCAACACGGCACGGGGCTTGGTCAAGAGCAGCGGAGGGCGGCTGCCGACCTGCAGCAGCGAGAGTTTCGCCACTCAGGTCCAGCCGATGTTGCCAGCGGAACTGGCGGGGATGATCGGTCCGTTGCTGGAACAGGTGGCTAGTTTGAACGCGCAGATTGCTCGCATGGATCAGCAGGTGGAAGCGTTGGCGAAGAAGTATCCTGAGATTCGGATCCTGCGGAGCGCGCCCGGAGTGGGGCCGCTGGTGGCGGCGACCTATGTGTTGACTCTGGACGGAGCGCAAGCCGTGGCCCACAGTCGCTCGGCAGGAGCCTTTCTGGGATTGAGGCCGCGGCAGAAGCAATCGGGCGAATACGATCCTCAATGCCGCATTACCAAGACGGGGAACACCTATTTGCGGTGTTTACTGATGCAGTCGGCGCATTACCTGCTGGGGCGCTTCGGACCGGATTCGGCGCTGCGTCGTTGGGGATTAAAACTGGCAGCCAGTGGCGGCAAACGTGGGAAAAAGCGCGCTTTGGTGGCCGTGGCTCGTAAGCTGGCAGTGATCCTGCATTGCATGTGGCGCACGAACCAGGTCTATCAAGCCTTTCCGCAGTCGGTGGCACAAGGCTCAGCCGTTCCGGTTTAAAGTACGCTAGTCGTCAGCAGAAAGATTTTGAAACCAGGAGGAGAGCGGTTTTGCAAGTTGCGTTTGTCAATCTCGTGTTGCGGTGACTGCGCTCAGCGGCTGGGTCCTCAGAGACCGCGCTTTAGACAGCAGCGCCCATTTCATCGGTATCGGACACCAACATGCACCAGCCAACAGGCTCACCAAGAGTGCGAATAGAAGCCCGAGATGAATCGATCGAGAAAAAGACAAAAGCAACGGCAACACCCAAAACCCTCTGACAAGAGGAAAAACAACTTCAAAACCAATAGCCAAACCAAATTTATCTTGACACCATCAGCCGTCTCATAGAAGCCGCTGAGGTTCGCTCCGGGAGTCCGCGTAGTTTTCAAAGCGCACCTCAGCGGCTAAAAGCCGCGTCTGCAGTTCATCCCCTGGCGGCACGAGTGAAACTCGTGTCCCTCCCGATCATGCTCGCTGCCGGGTTTCTCCGCAGCCTGTGGATTCGTGCCCTTTCCGGTTGAAGACTTGACGATGGCTCAGGCTGACCAATCCCGCCACGCGACGGGCCATCTCAAACCAAAGGAATGTTCTAGTTCAGGGCCCGACTGTGCTGGAAAGCTTGTTGGACGGGCCCATGACGAGGCAGACGACCTGGCCGGTGCCCAGCGGCGCGCAGGCGGGCGAGCCCACTCCGGTGCCGCCGACCTTGGCCCATCCCGACCAAAGGGCACCGTTGAAAACGTCGGCATAGAGGGCGCCGTCGAGAACGCCGATCACACCGCAGACCAGTTCGTCAGAGATGTGGCTGGTGCAGCTGGCGTTGTCGTTGACACCACCGCCGAGGCCTGCGTAGACCGTCCAGTCGCTAGCGCTCCAGGCTTTGCCATTGAATCGGCTTCCATAAATCCCCGAGGTATACGCTTTCGCGAAGCAGACGACGTTGCCAGCGGAGTTCATGGAGGTGCAATCCGGCTCGCCACCGGCGGTTCCGCCGATGTTGATGAAGCCTTGCCATTTGCTGGTGGCAGCGACGAAGCGGTTCACCAGGGTGAACCCTTTGACCGTGTAGATCGCGCAAATCACGCCACCGTTGTTGTCGGTGGTGCAACTCGGGGCGGAGACGGCCGTAGTCACGAGGTTGGCGAACGCGCTCCAGGTTGTACCGTTGTACACCGACCACGTCAAGCCGCCAGTAGCGCTGCGGGCGGCGCACAGCACGTGTCCGACCGCAAGTTCGGCACAACTCGGGGCGGAGAACAGTGCCGCAGCGATAGTAGCCGTGGCGCTCCAGGCAGTACCGTTGAAGATTGAAACCTGCATATTGCCTGTGGTTGCGGTTGCCGCACATACTACTTTGCCGGCACCCTCGCTGGTGCAACTAGGATCCGATGTTACGGATGTGGCCAGAATCTTCCATCCTGCCCACGTGGATCCGTTGAACTCATTCACCATGATCGCGGCCTTGCCAGTTCGGACCGCGCATACCACGTGATCGGTCGAAACGAAAGCGCAGGACGGGTTGCCGACACCGGTGACAGCACCGGTGGAAAGGAAGCCTCCCCAAACCGCATGCGCCGAAGGAATCAACCCGAGAGGAGCGAAGCATAGCAACAGGATTCTTACCAATCGCGTCATACGAACTCCTTTCAATTGGGTCGCGTTTGATGTGGGAGAGGCGCAACCAAATTCGGGGGATTCTACTATGGCGGACGCTTCTAGTTGTCAACGCAGCGAAGCGGACTTCCTTCGATAAGGGAAGGCCCTCCGAACTACTAGCTTGTGAAAGACGACTAGTTCTCTTGCAGACATCGACGCTATACTCGCCTTCACCCCTCATGGCCAACATCCTGTACGGCGTCAACGGCGAGGGCGCGGGGCACTCGACTCGCGCCAAGGAAGTTCTCTCGCATCTGGTCGCTCGGGGACACACCGTCCACGTAGCCTCGTTTGACCGCGGACTGCTCAATTTGAAAGAGCATTTCGACGTCACCGAGATCTTCGGCTTCCGCTTTGCTTACGTGAACAACCGTGTGCGTTATAAGCGAACCATCGCCAAGAACTTGATCACCGTGCCGCAGGCGGCGAAGAGTCTTGCCCGACTCAGGCACTTAGTCGACGAATGCAAGATCGACCTTGTCATCACTGACTTCGAGCCACTCACCTGTAACGTCGGACACAAAAAAGGCCTGCCCGTTATTTCCATCGACAACCAGCATTGCCTGACGAACGCCGTGGTGTCTTATCCCAGGAAATACCGGCGCGATGCCGCCGCGGCGAAACTGGTGACGCGGCTGATGACACCGTGGGCCGACGCCTACCTGGTGATTTCGTTCTTTACCGCGCCCGTCCGGAAACGCAACACATTTCTGTTTCCACCGGTGCTGCGCCAGGAAATCCTCGATGCCACCGCCGTCGAGGGCGATCACATTTTGGTGTACGTCACGTCGCCGGCGCCGGCTCTGGCCAAGCTGCTCGGCTCGGTCCGGGGCCGCTTTGTGGCCTACGGCTTCGCACGAGAGGGACAGGAGGGAAACATTCTCTATAAGAGACCTTCGCTGGATGGCTTCTTCGCCGATCTGGTGAGCGCCCGCGCTGTCGTCGCGAATTCTGGATTCTCTTTGGTCACGGAAGCGCTTCACCTGGGCAAGCCCTACCTGGCAGTGCCCGTGAGCCACCAGTTCGAGCAGGTATTCAACGCGTATTGGCTGGAGAAGTCCGGCTATGGCGCATACTGGGACGAACTGAACAAAGAGTGTGTAGACGCTTTTTTGTACAACCTGCCGCATTATCGCGAAGCGCTGGCGCTGTATCCGCGGCAGGGAAACGGCGCGCTGCTCACCCAGTTGGACGAGTTGATTGCCAGCCATACCTAAGCTTAGGCCGCACGCCCCCATCTTCATTCCGCGTCGTTTGCGACATTTGGTGGGGCATGTGACCTCCACTCACACGGGAAGATGGACTATCGGAAGGCTCAGATCGCCGAGATTTACGACCTCATCAACCCATGGGCGAAGGATAGCGACTTCTACCTCTCCCTCGCCGGACCGCACCCATGTAGTGTGCTCGACCTGGGTTGCGGTACGGGCACGCTCTCCTGTGCCCTCGCGGAACATGGTCACCGCGTGACGGGTGTCGATCCAGCAGCGGCGATGCTGGCTGTAGCCAGACGCAAACCTCACGCGGAACAGGTGGAGTGGGTCGAATCCTCGGCGCAGAGCTACAAGTCGCAGCGGCGCTTCGACCTGGTTGTCATGACCGGGCACGCTTTCCAAATCCTGCTTACCGATGCCGATGCCTTAGCCGTGTTGGAGACGATGCGTGGCCATCTCAAGGAGAGCGGCAAGGTTGCATTTGAGACTCGCAATCCGAGCGTGGACTGGGTTGGCGAGTGGGCGGCGCGGCCGCCTTTGGTCCGCACGTTGCCCAGCGGACAACTTCTGGAGACGTTGGAGGTCACTGGCGAGGACGGCGAATTCATCTCATTCCAGACTTCCTACCGCCTTACTGACGCGACGCTGACCACGAGCAGCACGCTGCGCTTTCCATCGCGAGAACATGTCGAGGCCCTGATCACCCGTTCGGGACTGGTGGTCCGTGATGTGTTCGGAGACTGGGATGCTGGTCCGTTCGAGGCCGGACGCTCGCGAGAGATCATCTTTATCGCGGAGATACCCGGGGACTAGATCGGTGGCTGCGTCACGTCCAGGGTAAATAAGTGGTATCGCGATTTGGACGAAGCCGCTGGCGCGGCGGACGCTATCGCGTGTTCGGGGGGCGGCAGTTTGTGTGGGATGATGCAAGAGCTCGACTGCAGGTGATCATATGCGCCTGTGCATGAACTCAGGTTTCAACAGAATTGGCAGTTAGCTTGGCCTCTAAGGGCGATGAGATGGCGAAACGGCCATTGAATCCCCATACCTATATATTTATATGCCCTCCGCGTCCGCCGCAAACACCAGCGGCTTCGTCCAAATCCCCCTATCGCAAGTGCCCCGGCGGGTGACATTCGCGTCCACGCGGGTGCTCGGCGCCGGCGCACTTGTCGACCAGGTCATCCATCTCAAGCGAAAAGCCGCCCAACTAGGGTTGGAAATCATCGACGTTGCTGCCGCGGCTTAAGCCACGATTGGGAGTTTCTGACGGGAGTTCCTGGAGAGAGATTTTTCACCAACTACTCAGGACCCAGCAGATAGACAGTTAAGATCTCTTAAGATCACACCCTTTAGTGATTTCGGTCACTGCGTTGTGCTGGGAGCGACCTTAGCGTATCAGTGCTTATAACTCTGCTGTCTCCACACGCAACTCTGGCTTCATTGGCAGCGAGGGAAGTGATGTCGTGGCCTTATCCCTTCCGAAGTATTCCCCTGCGCGTTGCACTTCTACTGCAGCATGAAGGAGATTCCAGATGAAAAGCTTGGGGCTCTACGTACTGGCTGTCATTTGCTTTGCGACGTGCCTATCTTCGCCTGCTGGGGCCACCGCGTGTGCTCCTTTGGGCCAGACAGCGAAGGGAACGATCAGTTCCGCAGGACAGACCAATGCCTGCACTTTCAGCGGAAATGACAACGACATTCTCGACTTCACCATGACCACTACCAGTGGCACGATCAGCCCGGAAATCCAGCTATATAACTCCGCTGGAAAGCTGATCAAATCCGCCGCTAACCGTAACGCCTTCGGCGCTTGCGCGGGTGGATCTTTCGTAGAAATGGACACGGTGCAGCTTCCCGCAACCGACACCTATACAGTCATTGTCGGTGACTGTTCGGGCACGAATACCGGTTCGTACGCCCTCTACTCCCAGAGAATCAACAGCCCCCTGGGAGCAGTGAATCTTCCTTTCGGGAAGACCCAGCCTGGAACCATCAGTTCCGCGGCACAAAACAATACCTACACTTTCAGCGCGAATGCCAACGACATCGTTGACTTTACGATGACCGCAACCGGCCTTAGCCCGAGAATACGGCTTTACGATCCCGCTGGAAAACTGGTGGTTGACGCCGCTAACCGTAATGCCTTTGGGACCTGTGCAGGCGGTTCGACCCGGGAGGCAGATTCCATCCCGCTTTCTACGAGCGGTATTTATGTTGTGCTACTCGCCGACTGCTCCGACACCAACATCGGCACCTACAACATTTATGTGCAGCGGGTGAACAACCCGGCCGGAGCGACAAACCTTCCCTTTGGGCAAACTGAGAGCGCAACGATCAGTGCTGCGGCGCAGAGCAACACGTACACTTTCAAGGCCAACGCCAATGACGTCGTCGACTTTACGATGTCGACCACCAGCGGCGGCATCTACCCGAGAATTCGGCTTTACGATCCCGCCGGAAAACAGATCGTTGACGCCGCCAACCGGAATGCCTTTGGGGCCTGTGCAGGCGGTTCGATCTGGGAAGCGGACTCTGTCAAGCTTTCTACGACCGGCACTTATGTCGTGCTTCTCGGCGACTGTTCTGATGTGAACACCGGCACCTACGACATTTACTCGCAGCGCACGGAGAACCCTTCGGGTGCCACGACTCTTACATTCGGCAAAACACAGACCGGTGACATCACGGTCGCCGCGCAGAGTAATACCTACACGTTCCACGCCAATGCCAACGATGTCGTCGACCTCACGATGACCATCACAAGCGGCAGCATGTATCCTCGAATCCGCATCTACGACCCCACGGGAAAACAGGTCGTCGACGCCGCCAACCGGAATGCCTTTGGGGCCTGTGCAGGCGGTTCGACCTGGGAAGCGAATACGGTAACGCTCTCGTTGAGCGGCGCCTATACCGTGCTCCTCGGTGATTGCACCGACGAGCAGACCGGCAAATACGCAGTTTACCTGCAGCGCACCAACAATCCATCTGGCGCCGCAATGATTCTCTTCGGTCAAACGCAAACCGGAAGCCTGGCATCGGCTGCTCAGAACAACTCCTACGTTTTCTTTGGCAGCCAGAACGATGTGTTCGACTTCACCATGCAGGCAAGCGGCCTCTATCCCAGGATTCGCTTGTACAATCCCACCGGAACGCTGGTCGTCGACGCCGCCAATCGGAATGCCTTTGGGGCCTGTGCAGGCGGTTCGACCTGGGAAGCGAATACGGTCAAGCTTCCCGCAACCGGTATCTACACCTTGCTTCTCGCCGACTGCACCGACACTAAAATCGGCAGCTACGTCATTTACGGGCAGCGCACGAACAATCCGTTCGGCAATGCTCCGATTGTTTGGGGCGGCAAGACGGTGAGCGGAACGCTCAGTTCAGCGACGCAGAACAACACCTACACTTTCGGCGGCACCGCCAACAACGTCATCGATCTAACCATGGTCACGACCAGCGGCAGCGTGAGCCCGCGCATCCGGGTTTACAACCCCGACGGAAGTTTAGTTGCTGACGTCGCCAACCGTAATGCCTTTGGGGCCTGTGCGGGCGGGAATACGATCACACTAAATTCCGCCACGCTGGCGCAGACCGGCATCTATACGGTGCTCGTCGCCGACTGTTCCGATATCAACGCCGGTAACTACAACCTATCGGGCCAATGCTTCGGCACCTGCCCCGCTATGCCCGCGATCAGTTGGGCGCGGCCGGCCAGCATCACCTACGGCACGCCCTTGAGCGCAACGCAACTCGAGGCCACTTCGTCAGTCTCCGGCACGAAGGTATATACCCCTCCACGCGGTACGGTGCTCGGTGTAGGACCGAGAAATCTGTCTGTCGTTCTGACGCCGACCGATACTACCACCTACTCAAAAGCCGAGGATTCGGTGCAGCTCATGGTGAACGCTCCGCCCCATGTGTCGCCAACGTCGCTGAGTTTCGGTAGCGAGGCTCTCAACGAGACCAGTGCCGCCAAGACGGTGACATTCACCAACGCCGTCACGGGTCCGCTCACCATCAGTGGCATTACCGCAAGCACGAACTTCGCCGTCGCCTCCACCACCTGCGTTTCTCCATTGGGGGCTGGCAAGACATGCACGGTGAGCATTACCTTCACGCCCACAGCGCTGGGTAATCTGACGGGAACGCTCAGCTTTACCGACAACGCTCCCAACAGCCCGCAAAAAGTGTCGCTGAGCGGTACCGGAGTCGTGCCCGCATCACTCACTCCATCCAGCGCCACTTACGCCACGCAGAAAGTCGGCACAACCAGCGCGGCGAAGACGTTTACTCTGACCAACAATCTGGCCGTAGCACTGACCAGCATCGCAATCTCGACCGCCGGTGACTTCGCAGTCTCCGCGACAACCTGCGCCACTACCCTCGTCGCCCACGGAACCTGCACCATCAACCTAACCTTCAAACCTACGCAAACCGGTACACGAACCGGCAAACTCAACGTAAGCGACAGCGCCAACAACAGCCCGCAGAGTTCGACCCTGACGGGCACAGGCGATTGATCGAGTCGAGAAACAAATCGGCCCCGCACAAAATGCGGGGCTGATTTGACGATATCTGGGTGTGACAGGCCACCCGTGGCAGTCTAGCTTTTGCTAGAAGCTAGCGGCTACGAGCTCTGCCCGCGTTATACTCTCCCTATATGTGTGGGGTTCCACAACCACGGCAGAAGACTTTTTATCTCGAAACGTTCGGCTGCCAGATGAATGTCCACGACTCGGAGAAAGTCGTGGGGACGCTGGTGCAGGAAGGGTATCGCCAGGTAGAAACGGTCGAGCAGGCCGACCTGATCCTCTACAACACCTGCTCCATCCGCGACAAGGCCGAGCAGAAGGTGTTTCATCGTCTCGCCGACTACAAAAAGCTTCAGGCGCAAGGCAAGAAGTTCGGAGTGCTGGGGTGCGTGGCGCAGCAGGAAGGCGAAAAGATTTTCGAGCGTGCGCCGCACGTGTCGCTGGTGTGCGGGTCGGCGTCGTACCGGAAGCTGCCGGAGATGCTGACGCAGTTGGAGGGAGCTTCGAGAGCCGTGCCGGGGGAGATCCCTCCGCCCGCTGGCGAAAACACGGGCGTTCGGGATGACGCATTTCCAAACCATGGCGGCGCGGGGATTCGGCATGATGCAGCCTCGGTTACTCGCGACTCGGGACTCACGACTCGGGCCGCGCTGGTTCGCATCACGGGGCTCGACGATCGCCAGACCGACGAGTGTTTCGAGACCGAATTCACGGCCCGGACGAATCCGCATCGCGGGTACATCACGATTATCGAAGGCTGTGACAAGTTCTGCGCCTATTGCGTCGTCCCTTACACGCGCGGCAAGGAGCGCAGCCGCACATCGGACTCTGTGCTCGCCGAGGCCCGCCAGATGGCCGATCTGGGATATACCGAAATTCAGCTGCTCGGCCAAAACGTGAATTCGTACCAGGACCCGACCCGCGACGGAAGGAAGAAACGGTCCTTCGCCGAATTGCTGGCTGCCGTGGGCGAGATTCCCGGCATCAAACGAGTGCGCTTTACTACGTCGCATCCGCGAGACTTCGGACGCGACATCGTTGAGGCCATCGACGCTGTGCCTACGCTCTGCGACCACGTCCACCTGCCCGTGCAAAGCGGATCCACCCGTGTGCTCAACGCCATGCAGCGCCTCTACACCCGGGACCAGTACCTAGAACGCATCGCCTGGATCAAGGGCGCCAAGCGGGACATCGTGATCACGACGGATGTGATCGTCGGCTTTCCCGGCGAGACGGAATCCGATTTCAGCGAGACGCTCGGCCTGCTCGAGGAGGTCGGCTACGATGGCGTCTTTTCGTTCAAGTACTCGCCGCGCCCGAATACTCCCGCCCTGAATCTGGAAGACGCAATTCCGGATCAGGAGAAGGCACGCCGCCTGGAAGTTTTGATGGCGAAGCAGCGCGAGGTGCAGATTCCGCGCAACCGTGAATATGTCGGATCAACACTTGAAGTAATGGTTGAAGGTCACAATGCAGCGCGAGCCCAGTGGATCGGCCGCACCTCGCAGAACAAGACTTTAAATTTCAGCGTGCCAGAAGGGAAGTCGCCGCAGTCCGGCAGCTATGTTCCCGTCGTTGTGACCACCAGTTTCCCCAACAGCCTCGTCGGCGAAATGAGGTCGCAACAGGAACCCAGCGCAAAGACGGCCGATATGTAGTGTGATAGTCAGAACAACGGAAGAGTCGGAGAACACCATGGAAGTTGAAATGACAATTCGCGGCCTGCTCATGGACCCCGTAACGAATATGCCGATAGTGATCCTCAAGGATGTGGCGGGGGAAACGGTGTTGCCGATCTGGGTTGGAGTGTACGAGGCGAATGCGATCGCGCTGGAGATGGAGAAGGTGAGCACGCCGCGTCCTATGACGCACGACCTGATCAAGAACGTGCTCACGGGACTGGAGACGCAGGTGCACAAGGTGGTAGTGACGGAACTACGCGAAGACACGTTTTATGCGGTGATCTGGCTGGAGCGCGGGGGCGAGGTGATCAGCATCGACTCGCGGCCCTCGGATGCCCTGGCGCTGGCGTTGCGGGTGGACTGTCCGATCTTCGTGGATGACCTGGTGCTGAAGAACTCCAAGCAGGCGGCGAACGCGTCGGACCGGTTGACGGCGGACGAGTTGCGCAAGTGGCTGGAGGGGCTGAACGACGAGGATATGGGGAAGTACAAGATGTAGGTCCTAGCTTCTAGCTCCTAGCTTGCTGCTTTCGAACATCTGCGGTTCAACTCCAATAGTAAAATCAAAGGGCGAGGGCACGCGGGCGGAATGTGTGCGATACGCATCCCCAAGGCCCAGTAGTTTACATAATACATGTTATCGGACATTATAAGTGCTTTGGGTTCGGGGCTAGTCCCGCCTCCGGGGTTGGGCTTCTGCGGGGTTCGGCTACGGTGTATTTGGCCAGGCAGAACAGGGCTCGAAAGCCGTCGCGCCAGCCGATCTTTTTCCCTTCCTCGTAGGTGCGTCCCCAATAGCTGATGCCCACCTCGTAGACGCGCAGGCGGCGCTTGGCGATTTTGACCGTAATTTCGGGTTCGAAGCCAAAGCGGTCCTCTTCGATGGGAATCGACTGGATGATTTCGCGGCGGAAGACTTTGTAGCAGGTCTCCATGTCGCTCATGTTCATGTTGGTCAGGGCGTTGGAGATCAGGGTGAGGATCCAGTTGCCGACCGAGTGCCAGAAATAAAGCACGCGATGAGGACCGGCGCCGAGAAAGCGCGACCCGTAGACGACGTCGGCCTTGCCTTCGATGAGTGGCCGGAGCAATAGAGGGTACTCGGCAGGATCGTATTCCAGGTCCGCGTCCTGGATGACGACGAAGTCACCGGTGGACTCCTGGATGCCCCGGCGGAGGGCGGCTCCTTTGCCCATGTTGTGAGGCTGGAGGAGGACGCGCACTTCCGGGTGTGTGGACTGGAGCTGAGCCAGGATATCGCGCGAGGCGTCGGTCGAGCCGTCGTCGACGCAGATCAGTTCGATGTCGAGCGACACGGCGAGAACGCGAGCAATCACCTCGCGCAGGGTGGCTTGCTCGTTGTAGACAGGCATGACGACGGACAGCTTCATGGGATAGGCACAACATAAAGGGGATGGGAGACAGCGTCAAGGAAACTTCGGCGCGAAGACGGTGGGGTGGAGGATGAAGGGCAGTTCCCTATCGGCCTAGTTTCCGTCCGGTTTAAGCCACGCCAAACAACAAAGAAGCATCATTGCAAAAGCGCGAAGTTGGGGGTGAAGCGCGACGGTATGGCATTACTTTCGTTTATTCTCCCGTACTGTCGTGACCATTCATCGCCCCGGCGCTTCATTACAATTCGGTCATGTTATCTGCCATGTCTGCGAACCCGAAAGCTAGGGCTCGGCGATACGCGACGAACAGCTTACGCGTCTGGTTGTGCACGTTTTCGTTCCTCCTGCTTTGCGCAGGTGGCTCGCTTTTCCTGCACCGGGCGGCGGCTGCTGCTGCTTCCGATGCTTCTCCTCTGGCCGTTGCCGACCAAGTCACGCATGACGGGCTGACCAAGACCGGTGTGTTCTCGGATGGCTCGTATCTCTACGTCTCGGAGTCGAGCGCGGGCCACCAGGTAATTTCTAAGATCGTTCCGGGCACGGGAGAGCGCTCGGTCGTGGCGACCCCTTTTGCTGAGACTCGTGCGCTTGATGTATCTCCCGATCACGCAACTCTGCTGGCTTCTCCGGTCAAGGCAGGAATCCGGAGCCACGAACTGTGGGCGATCCCGCTCCGTTCGACCGCTCCGCAGCGGTTAGGAGAGATCGTCGCCGATGACGGAGCTTGGTCGCCAGATGGTGAGAAACTGGTCTTCGTCAAGAGTTCTGATCTGTATGTGGCATCAGGGGCGGGGGCCCAGGCTGTAAAACTTGCGGCAGTGAACGGACGGCCTTTCAGTCCCCGGTTCTCGCCAGACGGCCGACTCATTCGATTCAGCGTTGGCGACGTGGAAAGCAATACGTCGTCATTGTGGGAGATGGCGAGTGATGGTTCCAATCTGCACGAACTGTTGCCCGGCTGGAACAAATCGCAGAGGCAGTGTTGCGGCATCTGGACGGCCGATGGGCGATATTACATTTTTCAAGCGAGCCAGAGCAGTCCGACGACTGTAACCAGCTTGTGGGCTCTAGACGAAATACCGAACGGCACCGGGGAGAAAATTACGGGACCGACCCGGATCACCGAGGCGCCGATGTCGTTTGGGAGTCCCTGGCCTTCTGCCGACAAGAACAAGATCTGGGCGCTCGGCGTCCAGCCGGCGGCAGAGGTGGTGACGTACAACTCTGCCAAAGACAGTTTCGCCAAGCTGCTCCCCGGTATTTCTGCAACCGACGTCGACTTTTCTCCCGACGGCCGGTGGGTCAGCTATGTGACAGTTCCCGACGGCGCCTTGTGGAGAAGCAAAAGGGACGGGAGTGACGCCAAACAGCTGACGTTCGCGCCTGCGCGAGCGGCGCTTCCCCGCTGGTCGCCGGATGGCAAACAAATCGCCTACGTCAGTGTGCGGCCCGGCGCGCCCTGGAAAATTATGCGGATGCCGGTTGACGGTGGAGAGCCACAGCTAGCCTTGGCAGAAGAGCGCAGCCAGATCGACGCGAACTGGTCGGCCGATGGTACCAAGCTCATGTTTGGATACGTTTTGCATGAGACCCAGAATTTGAGCATTCGAACCCTTGATCTGAAGACCCGTGCCGTATCCACTATTCCGGGTTCGGAGGGACTGTTTAGCCCCCGCTGGTCACCGAATGGACGCTACATCGCTGCGCTGTCGCCTGACTCCACGAAGGTGATGCTCTTCGATTTTCAGACTCAAAAGTGGTCGACCTGGCTGACGGAAGCCGCGGGTGCGGTGAGCTATCCGGTTTGGTCCTCTGACAGTAAGTATTTGTATTTTGACGATATGGTCACGGAAGAGGAATCGATTCGTCGAATCAAGGTGGGCCAGACTCACGCCGAACGAGTCTTTGTGTTGCACGGAATTGAACGTTATCTGGGGCCCTTTGGGATCTGGAGCGGACGAGCGCCTGATGGTTCCTGGATGTTCGTTAGCGATCACAGCACGCAAGAAGTTTACAGTCTGAGGATCGATCTATCATCGCGATGAACAGCATATCTGCAGCGGAGTCCAAGAAGAGCAACGTCAGACATCGAAGAACTGTAGGGGCGATGGTGTTTGCCCTAGCGGCCCTGTGCCTGGCATTCGCAAACAGTACACCGTTGTCGTGGGCGCAACAGGAGCCCAACCCAGGTGACAGGAAACTGATTACTCGTATCGAACCGCAGTACCCGGCGACCCTGGAACGGCTCTACATTGGCGGAGTCGTGCGTCTTGAGCTGGTAGTCGCCGCAAACGGAACCGTACAAGGCGCGAAGTTAATTGGCGGCAATCCAATCCTGGGTCAATCCGCGATAGCGGCGGTCAAACAGTGGAAATACGCCCCAGGGCGGTCCGAGACCACGATGGTGGTGCGGCTGGAGTTTGATCCGCATCGCTGAACGTGTCTGTCCCTGCTGCGGGCTTGTTCAATCTCCCCGGGCTAAACCCCACCTGGCAATCATAGTTATCAAGTCCCTCTGCCCGTACTGCGCGGGAGATCCCCTTCGACTTCGCTCAGGGCAGGCTATCGCCCCGCTGGTGAAAACGCGGGCTTCGGGATGACACCTTCTCTTCTCCGGGCAGCTGAAGAAATTCAAGATCAAAGATCAAAGTCAAAAGCGACGGACAGGAGTTTCCGTCCCACACAGGACGATTTTGGGGTGGAAGAGGGTGCCGGCTACACGGGTGGCGATGGCCAGCAGATCCCGTTGGCCGCTGAAGACTTTGACCTGGCGGGCGCGGGAGAGTTCCGGCAAGTTGACGGGGCGGCCGCTGCGGATGCGGGCGGCGGTGGCTTCATCGGCAGTAACGGAGGGGAACTGCGGGAGCAGACTGCGGGGGTGAAGAAAAAGATGGTCGGCGCTTCCCTGCTGGGAGACCTGCTCCAGCTGTTCTAGAGTGTGGGCGTCTTCGATTCTGAATTCCGCGACGGCGGTACGGCGCAGCGATTCGAGGTGCGCGCCGCAGCCGAGGAGTTGGCCCATGTCGTGGGCGACGGAACGCATGTAGGTTCCCGAGGCTACGCGGGCGCGGAAACGGGCGCTGGCAACCTCGACGGCGAGAATTTCGAACTCCTTGATTTCGACCTGCACCGGTTTCAGGACTACTTCTTTCTGCTTGCGGGCCAGCTTGTAGGCGGGGACGCCGTGGATCTTTTTCGCCGAGAAGGGCGGCGGAGTTTGTTCGATGACGCCGCGGAAGCGGGCGGCCAGTGCTTCCACCTCTTCTCTCGAAATGCTGACTTGCTTGGGTGCGGCGGTCGGTTCGCCTTCGGCGTCGTAGGTATCGGTGGCGAATCCAAAGCGGATCGTGCCTTCGTAGGTTTTCTCGGCGCTGGTATAAAACTGGGCCAGACGGGTGAGAGTGCCGGCGACCAGCGGAAGAACGCCGGTGGCCATGGGATCGAGCGTGCCGAGATGGCCGATGGAGCGTTGCTGGAGGATGCGGCGGGCGCGGTTGACCACGTCGTGCGAGGTCAGACCGGCGGGCTTGTCGATGATGAGGATGCCATTCATGAGATGTTTTGATAATTTGGATGCTGGCTAACTTTGGCGGTGCAGCTGTTCCGCCATTGAGAGTCGTCTTTCGCCCCTTCGGGGCTCGCTCCATTTCGCCTGCTTACCCGCGGCTTGCGCCGCGGGCTGCATTCTATCGCCGCTTCGCGGCTGGAATTTTGCAGGGTCGGGCGTGCAGTTGTCGTCAGACGTGTTGTAGTCTGTACTCTAACTTACCAAATCTCGCATGCTTCCCATTAAAGACGACCAGCCGAGCTACAGTACGCCCTTTGTGACCTGGTTTTTGATTGTCCTGAATCTGTTGATCTACTTGTTTCAGTTTTATCTGCAAGTTACGCTCGAACCGCGGAGTTATGAAATGTTTGTGCGGGAGTTCGGCGAGGTGCCGGCCTATCTGGCGTCGTTTCTGGGGGGCTCGCCCAGATATTCTCTGCCGCAGGTAGCAGTTCCTTTCTTCACCTCGATGTTTTTGCATGGGTCGTGGATGCACGTGATCGGCAATATGTGGTTCTTGTACATTTTTGGCGACAACGTCGAGGACTACCTCGGGCACTTCATATTCCTGGGGTTTTACCTGGTGTCGGGGCTCTTGGCCATGACGACACAGGTGGCGATCTATCCGCACTCGAATGTTCCGACGGTGGGGGCTAGCGGGGCGATTGCGGGGGTGCTGGGGGCGTATTTCATTTTGTATCCGCGGGCGCGGGTGCTGACGTGGTTCTTCGTGTTTGTGCTCTATTTGCCGGCGTGGGTCGTGCTGGGCGAGTGGTTCGTGCTGCAGTTCATGGCGGGAGCAGCGTCGTTGTCGACGGCTCAGATGGGGCGTGATGTGGGCGGCGTCGCGGTGTGGGCGCATGTGGGAGGGTTCGTCGCCGGGGTGGTGATGGTCAAGCTACTCCCGGAGAGGCGGAGGCGGTCACCTTACGCTTACCGGTAGCGGGGCAAAAGGGTCCCGAGTTCTGGTGCCTTCGAATCCCCATCCTTGCGCAAAGAGCGCGCAAGGATGGGGCACCTGCAGTATCTACGGCTTCAATCAAAATCAACATCAGGATCAGCGGTGGCGGACACAACTGTCCGTCGTACATTATTTTTTCGGACGCGATTCGGGGGGCACCAGACCGGCCAGACGGTAATAGACCACGAGTTGGCCGTAGTGTTCGCCGCAGTGTTCGATGAAGCCGTAGGCGAAATCGTAGACGCGCGTCTGCTGATGGGCGAAGGGATCGACCATCAGGTCGGACATGCCCTTGTCTCCCTTGGCTTTGATCGCAGCGGCGCCGTCGGCGAAGGATTTCTTGACGAAGGCGACGACGTCAGCCTTGGTCTTGTATTGATCGCGTTTGGGATCTTCCTCTGCGGGAGGCTTCTGGCCCAGCGCGAGGTTGGTGAAGAAATAGTTCGCTCCGGCAGCGTGAAGCAGTTGCTCGGCAAAGCTGCGTTGGGCGGGAGTGGGCTTGAAGTCGTATTTGTCTTCGGGAAAATCCTCGGCCATGGCGATGAGTTTGCGGCCGACATCATTCCAGGTATCGAGCACAACTTTGGACGGAGGCTCGGCAGGTTTGATGGGTTGGTCTTTTTTCGGGGCGTCCTGAGCGTGGACGGGAAGGGCCAGGGTTGCGGCGAGCAGGGCTGCGACGAGAAACGGAGACTTCATCATGGTTCCTCCTTGCGGTGAGTTGGCGGTGGCCATTGTACTTGGACTAGGGCAAGGGCGAAAGGCGAGCGGTGCCGCGACCATACAGGTTCAGTATCCCTTACCAGAACCAAAGGCAAGATCAGAGGCGGCGGACAGGAGCGTCCGCCCTACAGGCACTACAAAGTGCCCCTGCTGGGGCGGATTTCGATGTGCTCTACGGTGGCGTTAGGCGGAAGCAGGATTGCTCGCACAACGACTTGAGCCACTGATTCGGCCGACATCATTTTGCGGCGGGGAGCTTCGGGCCACAGGGTTTTCCAGATGTCGGTGTCGGTGGCACCGGGAAGAAGACCGATCACGCGAATGCCGCGGGGTCGGAGCTCTTCGCGCAGGGTGTTGGTGAGGCCGAGGGCCCCGTGCTTGGAGGCGTTGTAGGCGGCCGAACCAGCGAAGACGCGATTGGCGGCGACGGAGAGATTGTTCACGATGGTGCCTCCGCGCTTCATGATGGCGAGGGCGGCCTGGGTGACGAGGAATGTGCCGTCGAGGTTGGTCTCGAGGACATCCTTCCAGACGGGGAACGGAAGGTTCTCGATGGGAAGGTTGGGGTGGGCGATGCCGGCGTTGTTGATGAGGATGTCGAGGCGGGGGAATTGGCGGCGGATCGCGCGGAAGACGGCGTCGACGGAGTGGGGATCGCGGACGTCGCAGGAGTGAGCGAGGACGCGAATTTTGGCGGAGGCCAGTTCCCTGCTGAGGCGGTTGAGAGCCTTTTCGTCGCGGGCGGTCAGGATCAGGTTGCAGGCTTCGGACGCGAGGGCGCCGGCGATGGCGAGGCCGATGCCGCGCGTGGCGCCGGTGATAAGGGCCACCTGGCCGCTAAGGCGGCTGGATGATGAACGTTTGCGGGAAGAGCGCCGAGTCAAGTGCAAAAACCTTCGATTGATTGTCGAGCTATCTTATCGCACAAGGGGATACTAGCTTTCGAGGTTGAAGTCAAAACCCCTACCCTCTTTCGCACAAAACGCGAAAGAAAGGACGGGGCACCCCAGTCTCTCTCGAATTCACGCGACGCGACTAATCCTTAAAGTGTCACTTGAGGTGCCTTGAGGCCGGGATCCTAAACACCGTTGGGGCGCTGGCGGATCAACGACAGGAACTCGGAGCGTGTTTCTTCTTCGTTGCGGAAGCAGCCGAGCATCGACGAGGTGACGGCGGCGGAGTGCTGCTTTTCGACGCCGCGCATCATCATGCAGAGATGTCGTGCTTCGACGACCACTCCTACGCCTTGGGGTTCGATAACTTTCTGGATGGTCTCGGCGATCTGGGTGGTAAGGCGCTCCTGAATCTGCAGACGGCGCGAGAACATTTCGATCAGGCGCGGGATTTTGCTCAGGCCGATGACCCGGCCGTTCGGGATGTAGGCGACGTGCACCTTGCCGAAAAAAGGCAGCATGTGGTGCTCGCACAAGCTGAACATCTCGATGTCTTTAACGATGACCATTTCGTCGTAGCTGACTGTGAACAGAGCGCCCTTGAGCAAAGCTTCTGGGTCTTCGTTGTAGCCTTTGGTGAGAAACTGCATGGCCTTGCGGACGCGCTCGGGCGTAGCGGCGAGGCCCTCGCGCTGGGGATCTTCGCCCAAGCGGACCAGCATTTCGCGGACGAGACCTTCATAGCTGGCGCTGGTGAGGGTTGTCGGTTCGGTGGCTGGCTTCATGTTTCGATCCCTTGATTGATCCTGGCTGGGCATCTAGTTGTTGACTTCGTTCCCGCCCGCATACTCGAAGGAGTTCATGAGAGTTTCTTCGAGTCTCACTCTATCAAGATGCGCGCTTTGAAAGCCTCGCTGCAATATTTCAAAGATCTCGACGCAGAGATTTTCCGTGGTGGGCACAGTTTGGGCGAACTCTTTCAGCGTATTCAAATTCTCGAGGTCGTAGCGTACGAGCACTTCTTTTTCGACGAAACCGTCGAGGTCGACCAGATTGCAAACCATTCCCGTGCTGGGGTCGACTGGCCCGCTGACGGTGACTTCGAGGGTGTAGTTGTGGCCGTGTCCGTGAGGATTGTTGCACTTGCCATAGGTGGCGCGGTTTTCGTCGGCGGACATCTCGGGGCTGTGCAGGCGGTGCGAGGCTGAGAAGCGGTAGCGGCGGGTGAGATGGGCTTTCATGGTCGGGCTTCTCGCTGCTAGCTCCTAGCTCAATTCTCTCCGTAGAAATCGACGAACAGGTCTGGGGTCTCGTAGACGCGGACACGGTGCAGGCGCGCTTGTTGGAGCTTGGTCTTGAGGCGCTGCCAGATTGCGATCGCGAGGTTTTCTGTCGTGGGAATTTTGGTGAAGAACTCGGGGACTTCCTTGTTGAGGAAGCGGTGGTCCATGGCGTCGAGGACTTCTCGGTGCATGATGTCTTTGAGTTGTTTGAGATCGACGACAAAACCGGAGCGGGGATCGACTTCGCCCTTCACCGTGACTTCGAGCGTGTAGTTGTGGCCGTGGCCGTTCGGGTTGTTGCACTTGCCGAAGACGCGGCGGTTTTCTTCCGGAGTGAAGTCCGGGTTGTGGTAGTAGTGCGAGGCGGAGAATTCGGCTTTGCGGGTTAGATAAATCATAGGAGAAACAGTTGCCAGTGGTCAGTGGCCAGCGGCCAGAAAACCAGCGTTGTCAGAATATGTGCGGCCTTTCCACAGCACTTTGTTTTTGGCATGCGCTCGCTTTGAGCGCAGTAACAAGTATGCGAACATCGGCATGCCGAACAAGGCGCCGAGAAAAGTCATGTCGGATGTGAAGTTCGCTCGTCTCAGCCGTGTGGTGAGAAAGATGAAGGCAGCGACGAACACTGTGTCCCACCACCAGGGCTTCGCGCGAGTGACAAGCACCAAGCACAAAGCGCCCCAAGTGAATCCCCAGAGCAGCAACGACTTCACGGCAAGCCGACCTGGATACGGAAACAAGAGCGCGAGGTTCTTGGTCCAGCCGTCGCGGAGTTGGCGGTAGTTGCGATACATGCGGGTTCGGACTGCGTCGGCGGCGTAACGGAAACGAATCTTTCTGCCGGAAGCCTTCACGGCGCGGGCGAGGGCGACGTCCTCCAGGATGTTGCCGGCGATGGCGGCATGGCCTCCGACGGCATCGTAGGCTTCGCGCTTCACCAGGATGTACTGGCCGTTGGCCGCTGCGGCTGGAGAACTTGGGTCGCTCACCTTTGATGGAGGATATTGACGGGCCAGTTCGGCGAACACTACCGGCAGCGTGGCCATTTCCCAGAAGGTGACGGCGATTTGTTCGGGCGAGTAGGAGAGCAGGTCGGCCTTGTTTTCCTGAGCTTCGGCCGGCGCTCGCGCGAGAGAACCGGGGAGGTGGACGGTGTCGGCGTCGGTGAACAGCAGCCACTGGCCGCGAGCTTCACGCGCCCCGGTCACCACTGCGTTGTTTTTGCCGGTCCAGCCGTCGGGGAGCGGTCCGGCCTCGATGACACGCACGGGGGGGGATGAGAGAGCAATTTCACGGGTGCGGTCGGTGGAGTGGTCGTCGACGACGATAATCTCAAAGGCAATGCCGGTCTGTGCGGCCAGCGAGTCGAGGCAAGTGCCGAGGCAGGCTTCTTCATTACGAGCGGGGACGATCACCGACACCATGGGTTGGGCCACGACTGTTTCGGTCGCTGTCATACGTCGAATCTATTATTATAGCTGGGTGCGACGCTTCGCTTGGCCTCCCGTTGTTATTCTTGCTTGCCTTCCGTTTCTCATCCTTGCTGGCTGCTACAGCGGATCGCGGCCGCCGCGCATCGGCACGGCCGCTCCCGATTTCACGCTCCAGGACTCGCAGAGCACGGTCACGCTCAGCCAGTTTCACGGGCAGGTGGTGGTGCTGAACTTCTGGGCGACCTGGTGTGCGCCCTGTGTGGAGGAAATTCCGTCGCTGGTCGAGATGCAGCGACGCATGAAGGGCAAGGGCGTGACCGTGCTGGCGGTCAGCGTGGACGTCGACGAAGGCGCCTATAAGCAGTTCGTGAAAGATCACAACGTGAACCTGCTGACGGTCCGCGACCCGAGCGGCAAGAGCAACGGGCTCTACGGGACGTTTAAATTTCCGGAAACATATATCGTTGACCGCAATGGGGTGATGCGGCGCAAGTTCATTGGGGCGGTGGATTGGACGGAGCCGGAGATCACGGAGTTTTTGGGGAAGCTGTAGGGCTCGACGGAGACACTGAAAATCCCCACTTCTCGCGCAAAAAGGCGCGCGAGAAATGGGGCACCGCACCCGTTTCTTTGGAACGGAGTCGATCAGATGAAGAGACTGTTTCGGAATTTAATGTTGGCGCTGTTCGCGCTTGCTTTGCTGTTGGTCAGCACCAGTGTGGGAGAAAGAGTCATGACTGCTAGCGTTGTACAGCAGACAACTTTCACCGTGATCGGGATTAGCGCCCGCACGAGTAACGCGAAAGAGATGACTGGGGACGGCGTGATTGGGAAGCAGTGGGCGCGGTTCATCCAGGACAACTGGTTGAGTAAGATTCCGAACCGGGCCGACAAAGCGATCGTCGCGGTGTACACGGATTACGCCAGCGATCACAATGGCGAATACACTTACGTGCTTGGCGCCAAGGTCACGTCAGATGCTGAGGTGCCGGTGGCGATGGTCGCGAAGAAGATTCTGGCGGGGAGGTACGCGGTCTTCACATCCGAGAAAGGGCCGGCTGCGAAGGTTGTGCCGGAGGCCTGGATGCGCATCAATTCCCTACCGAAGTCGGCTGCGGGCGGCGATCGTGTGTATCGGGCAGATTTTGAGATCTACGACGAGCGGGCTTCGGATCCGCAGAATTCGCAGGTCGATGTATACGTGGGAATCAAGTGAGCGGTGTCGCTAGTTCCCCGCGGGGCTAAACCCTCATAACTCCTGATCCAAACGGCCCCGCCGCAGCTTTGCCCTTACCAGAACCTCTATGGTTCCGCTCTTAAGGTACACGGGCGCAGACAACCGGAACCATCCATACCGCGTATCCCTGGGGGTCGAGGATGTTGGCAATCATCTGATTGAAGTACGCGATTGCCGATTCGCGCGGGACCGGAGTCAGCTCGCCGATCGATTCGGCAAAGCCGTCACGCCAAGCTTCAATGATCGCGGCAAAAGTTTCTCGCGGAACGCGCACCGTATCCACAACAATGTAGTCCACCCCGATTGCGTCGAAGTTCTGCGCGGCGAGAATGCTGAAGATGTCACGTCCGATGTGAAGGTCAGTCCCAGTAGCGGCTGCAAAGCCCGGCGGCACCTGATGCCAGAAATCACCGGGGTCCAGGGTGCCACGCTGAAAGTGGAGCATCCCGTAGTCTTCGGGAATGAGATGCAGATACCCGCCGCGGCGCGTGACCCGCGCCAACTCCGCGATTACGCGGTCCGCGTGCGGGATGGAATGAAGAACGTGACGGCACACCGTGAGGTCGAAGGTCTGGTCCGCTGCCTTGAGCGCAAAGATGCTCTGGTGCTCGAACGCGAGGCGCGATCCGTGGGCAGCGTAGCGCGACCGCGCCAGCTCGAGGTGGTCGTCAATGATGTCAACGCCCAGCACCGTGGCCTGGGGAAACAGCTCGGCGAGCCGGGAACTTCCCTCGCCGGTGCCGCAACCGGCATCGAGAATGCGTGCGTCGGCGGGAAGCGCGTAACGACGAAGTAGCGGAATTTCCTGCGGCCAGATCGCTCGGACCTGGGCGTCCAGGCCTCGGACCATCGATTCGTCGGCCATCTGCTTGGCTTGAGGGTTGAGATCGGTCATTGGCATCCCCCGCGATTATTGAAGATGCGGATCAGAGCGGGTCGGGTTCAGCAGAATTCGAGCTCGACAGTTTCTCAGGTTGTAATCACAAGCAGGAACGATCGATCGAAGTGGTGACCCGCTGCTGAGCTGTGCCGAAGGGCGTTCGTCCCACACTGTGTTGGTAGCACAAGGGATGCTTCGACTCCGATTGAAGTTCGAACAGCGAAGCTCAATCTCCGCTCAGCATGACAACGCTTGGGGTCACAGTTTGAGGCGTCTCAGGCGCAGGGCGTTAGTGATTACGGAGACGGAGCTGAAGCTCATGGCGGCGGCGGCGAAGATGGGACTCAGGAGCAGACCAAAGAATGGATACAAAACGCCGGCGGCGATGGGGACTCCGATGGCGTTGTAGATGAAGGCGAAGAAAAGATTCTGGCGGATGTTGCGCATGGTGGCCTGGCTGAGCTTACGGGCGCGCAGGATGCCTGTGAGATCGCCTTTGACCAGGGTGACACCGCCGCTCTCCATGGCGACGTCGGTGCCGGTGCCCATGGCGATGCCGACGTCGGCTTGAGCAAGGGCGGGAGCGTCGTTGATGCCGTCGCCGGCCATGGCAACGACTCTTCCCTGCCCCTGCAGCTTGCGAACTACGTCAGACTTGCGTTCCGGCAGGACTTCGGCCTCGAATTCATCGATGCCAAGCTTCTTGGCGATCGCGGCGGCGACGAACTGGCTGTCCCCGGTGAGCATGACAATGCGGAGATTCTGGTTCCTCAGATCGCGCAAAGCATCGGGCGTGGACTGCTTTGGCTGATCTGCAACCCGGATGTTGCCCACGTATTTTCCATCGACGGCCACCGAGAGCCTCCCGTCGTCAAGGACGGGAATCGAGTCGATAGCCGGTGCCTGTATTGCTCCAACCTGAACCATCAAAGCAGGGTTGCCGACAGCTATCTTGTGTCCATCGACGACGCCGAGAATGCCTTTTCCCGTGATGGATTGGAACTCTTGTGGCTGGGAGAGCTTCAGCCCCTTTTTGACGGCCGCTTCCACGACAGCATTTCCCAAGGGATGTTCGCTGGTGCGTTCCAGACTGGCAGCCAGGCGAAGCAATTCGGGATCATTCTCTATGTCCTGGGAGATGCCGACGACTCTCGGCTTGCCTTCGGTGAGCGTGCCGGTCTTGTCGACGACGAGGGTGTCGACTCTTTCCAGGATCTCGAGGGCCTCGGCGTTCTTGATGAGGACGCCGGCGTGGGCACCGCGGCCGGTGCCGACCATGATCGCCATGGGAGTGGCCAAGCCCAGGGCGCAGGGGCAGGCGATGATTAGGACGGCGACAGCGTTGACCAGCGCGTGGGCGAGGCGCGGCTCGGGACCGACCAGGAACCAGGCGGCGAAGGTTATGGCGGCCACGGCTACGACGGTGGGCACAAACCAGGCGGAGACGCGATCGGCGAGGCGCTGAATGGGGGCGCGGCTGCGCTGGGCTTGTCCGACGAGTTGGACGATTCGGGCGAGCAGAGTTTCGGAGCCGACACGTTCGGCTCGCATGATGAACGATCCGGTGGCGTTAATGGTGGCGCCGATGACTCTGCTGCCGGCGGACTTTTCGACGGGAATCGATTCTCCGGTGATCATCGACTCATCGACGGAACTGCCGCCTTCGAGGACAACGCCATCGACCGGGACTTTTTCTCCGGGACGAACACGCAGGCGGTCGCCCGGCTTGACCTGATTGAGCGAAATATCCTCTTCGTCTCCATTGGCGGTCAGCAATCGCGCAGTCTTCGGACTCAGATCGAGCAACGCGCGAATGGCCGCGCTAGTGCGGCCGCGGGCGCGCCCGCCGTGGTCACCACGACCGGCGCGAAGACCGCCACCACGGCGTCTTTCACCCCGCCCGGTACCTCGGTGCTGGTCGTCCTGGTCGCCGCGAACTGGACCGGGTCCGGCGCGGTCGCCATCGCGGTCAGCGACTCCGCCAGCGCCTACAACTGGTCGCAGCTGGTCGGGACCGCCTCCGAGACCCTCGCGAGCGTCTGGGTCGGCATCCCCAAGGCGACAACCTGGGTGCTCGCCGGCACCGCATCCGGCACGGGGCAGCACCGCGGGCGCCCTCGCGCAGGCCATGGTCCTGAAGAGACGACACGATTCATCGCTTTCCGATCGCATTGGGGCTTCCAGTCAGAGTTCTGCACCCCCGGAGAAGGTCACGAGAAGGGCGGAGTGGAAGGAGAAGGGGGATATTTTCGTCGGAATCACATGGTGCCGGTGCCGCAAGTGGCCAACTGGGAGGCCCTGAACCTCCACTTGCGGGAAGAATCCAGGCGGGACGAGGAGCGATGGATCGGCGAGCGGAGCCAGTCGGTAGGCGCAGGAATGGCGTGTGGAGCGAGAACACCTGCGTGCCCTAGCGAAGGAAGGCTTTGATCTAGCGGCGGTTCATTTTCCGCAGGTGAACGGTAGCGGATGTGTGCGGGTGCTGACCAACTTCTATTCGGTTCCAGTTCCGGTGGGCGTGGAAGTGCAAGCCAAGGTGTACTCGGCGTACGTGGAGATCTGGCACCAGGGACAGTGTGTAGCCAGGCATGAACGCTGTTTCAGGCGACAGCAGAAGGTACTGAATCTGGAGCACTACCTGGACGTGCTGACCAAGAAGCCCGGGGCGTTGGCCGGCTCGACACCACTGGAACAATGGCGGGCGCAGGGGCGGTGGCCGGCGAGTTTCGATCGATGTGGGAGGGGCTGAAGCAGCGGCGAGGCAAACAAGATGGAACCCGAGCCATGATCGAGGCGCTGCTGCTGGGCCGCAGTATGGGTATGCAGCGTTGAAGGAACGCTGGAGAAAGCTCGGGATCTGAGCTGTTTTGATGTCGCGGCCTGCGTTTGCTGTTGAAGGCGGTGGCAGCGGGAAGCGGCGGGCGGCGGAGCCAGTGGAGGTGGGCGGGTTGAGCCTATGACCGGCCGCAGCCGACGATGACGGACTACGACCAGTTGTTGCGGAAGTACCGGCCGGGGGGTGATCCAATGAGCGCGGCCACGGTTCCCCTGCAGCAGTCCACGATTCGGCAGTATGCCCGACAACTGCAGCTGCCAACGGTGGCTGGACAGTACCTGAAGCATGGCGGAACAAGCCATGAAAGAAAACAGGGCCATCTCAACTATCTGGAAGTGTTGCTGGGGATGGAAGTAGAGGAGCGAGAACACAACACGGTGGCGCGCCGCATCAAGGAGGCGAACTTTCCCAAAGTGAAGACGCTGGAAGATTTTGCGTTCTGCGATGTGCCGCATATTCCGGTTGCTTTGGTGCGGAACCTGGCCGAGGGCGGCTATTTGCAGCGGAGTGAGCCGATCATTTTTCTTGGGGAAGCGGGAACGGGCAAAACCCACATGGCGACGGGACTGGCGGTGGAGGCGTGCCGTCAGAGGAAACGGGTGCGTTTCACCACCGCGGCCGAGATGGTGAACGAACTGATCGAAGCCAAGAACAACAGTGAACTCAATCGGGTCACGCAACGGTGGACTCGATACGAGTTGATCGTGATCGATGAGATGGCGTATGTGGCGATGCCGGAAACAGCCGCTGAGTTGTTGTTCCAGATCATTGCGGGAAGAGCGGAAAGAGCGGCCGTGATCGTCACCACGAATCTTGCCCTTCTCGGAGTGGACCACGATGTTCCCGAACGCCAGGCTCTGCAAAGCGATGCTCGACCGGCTGACCGATCAGGCCCACATCATCGAGACCGGCACGGAATCCTATCGTTTCCGGAGAACCCTGGAGAAGAAGAAAGGCGGCAAGAAATGACTACGAAACAATGGTATCGTGCTCACCTTCGTTGGGCCGTAATGGTGGAAGGGAAAGAAGGGTTACGTGGCTGGAAGGAATCGGTTTACCTCTTCTTAAGTGAAGACCACGATACGGCATTCCGGCGCGCTCTCGAGATCGGACGAGGCCATCAGGACGAACATCAAGAAGGACGGAGGTGGGTAGAAACCAGGCTGGCGGACATCGTGACGCTAGATAACCTGGGAAGCAATCTCACCGAGTTCGAGGTCAACTTGGGTACCAAAAAGCCCGGCGAGCACCTTCCGTTTGAACACATGTTCGATCCGGAGGGGGCAACGCCGCCGCCGATGTTCTGATCGGGACGCGGGCTTGAGAGTCCGCAGGAGCTAAGTGACGATCCATGTTTTTTTCAAAAAAACAAAAACGCGGCGGCCGCCGGGCTGTGGAAAAAGCCGGTCCGTGGAAAGCGAGGAAAACCAAAAGCAGGTTTTCCTCCCTTCCCACCGCCCTTGGAAATCGCGCACAACCCGCGCGATTCCCACTTTTCCCACAGCCCCGACTGCTGCTGGTATTTCTACCAGCCTAACAACTAACGTGGGGGGCCAAATTAGATGATCAAAGTGGGCCAAATTAGGTTGACGGAATCATTCGCCGGGATTTGCCGAACTAAGCC
>CAVRCR010000038.1:0-43418 GCA_963719615.1 uncultured Acidobacteriaceae bacterium
AAGTAGCCTTGGGGGAAGCAGAATGGGCGGCGATACAGACCGTGCACTTTGCCGATTCAGTAGCGTTCGAATGTTGATGCACGGCGAATGCTATCGCCGACCAGAAGGTCAGCAACAGACATAGACACGCGATCCGCTTCGATATCGAGCGCACGACGGCTACCCCATGGAAGCTTTGTTTGAATCTATCCCAAAACAGGAAACGAACGCAACGAGAGAGTACCTAGCCAGGTATGTATTCAACTTCTACAAAACCAAATGCTTCGCAAGAGTTCGAGACTGTTGGTACCGCAGATGCTTGGCTGATTCTGTTTGGCCATACCAAGCGATCTATCCGGGTTGTACAGCTCATCGGTGTTTTGTGTTTGCTGGCCGCCAGTGCTAGTGGTGGTGATAGGCCAAGCCCGAGTAAAAACCCAACACGACGACGACGACTGCCCACAGAATGATCAGTAGCAGCCGGATGATCCCCTCCGTACGGCTCGCTCTCTTGTTCCGACTCTGACTCTCCATGAAGATTGCCACCATCACGTACTATTTCCGCATCGAACACCGATGCCCAAATCCACGGAAAGCCTTGATCCGTGTGGATGCCGCGCTGTTGGTTGTGGCGTTCTCAGCGTTCAGGGCACTCTCTTGTATTGAAAGCTCTTCAACAGTTTCCCCAAACTCTACGAGCAAAAGGGGCTCATCCTACATTCAAGGAATTCACGAGGCAGGGACAACATCTCGCCTGCATCCCGACACCGCACAGCCCACTCAAGGAGGCTGCGGTACTGGTCGAACTTAACAATGTTCCCCAGCCATGCCTCACCCGCTGAGCTCGTAATCACGACCACGTTCGGCACATCACACGGCCCGACACACCCACTGACGGTCAGCTGGACTCGCTTCAACAGTCCCCGTTTCCGCCATTCGCTCTTCAGCCATTCCACGGGAACTTCGGGCAAACCACGCTCCACATTGCCGCAACAACACCCTCGGCAGATCGTAATTTGCCCGATCACTAGGCGTTTCGTTTTCAGCGGATAATCTCGATCGTCTCTCACAAAAGCCTGATCCGCCCTCGGTTTAAAAGCCATCTAATCCAAAATTCCGTAAAGTTCTTCCGATATTGAATCTGCTGGACAACCAAACGATAGTGGCGATCAACATCCCCACGATCGCCAGGGCGATTAGGACTGTCCAAGCCCACCCGTTCCGGCTCTCGATCAAATGCGCAAAGTGCATACCCACAGCTCAGTGTTTGCGACGACTCCTCGATCTCATCGTCTGGCTTCAGAACTCCGAGGTAACAATCTCGTGGAATTTAATATGAATGCCAACTCTGAGGTCACATGAATAAAAGCGGCCAGAAGCGGATTGAGAAAACCGAACGCCGCCATTCCCACTCCCACGCTGTCCACTACCAGCGTGCCCACAAAGTTCTGCATAATGATGCCGCGGCAGCGTCGAGCAACCCGCAGAGTTTCGACCAATTTCGACAGATCGCTTCCAATCAAGATCACATCCGCGCTCTCCCGAGCTACATCAGTTCCCGATCCCATGGCGATACCGACATTAGCCTCCACGAGGGCTGGAGCGTCATTGATTCCGTCGCCGACCATTGCGACATTACGACCCTTGCTACGTAGCTCAGTCACCCACTTTGCTTTTTGCTCTGGTAGCAGCCCTCCCACGGCTTCGTCCACTCCGAGACCGTGGCCTACCGATGAAGTTGCAGCCTGCGTATCTCCGCTCAAGAGGACCGTTTTCAGACCCATTTGCCGCATCGCCGCAATCGCATTCTTGGCTTCCGGTCGCAAGACATCGGCAATCCGGATGCTCCCAAGAACTTGTCCTGCTCGGGCGACGTAGACTTCCGACGCCCCGTCCGGACTGTGACTATCTGCCGGCAAGCCCCGGTCATGCCTTCCTCCACGAGAAGCGCCAGACTCCCGACCACGATTTCCTCGCCGCGATACCTCACCCTGACTCCCCTCCCGGGCGTGTACGAGAATTCATCGGGCTCCACTGAGGGAATGCCTAGTTCTGTTGCACGTGCCACAACTGCCTTGGCAAGAGGATGTTCGGATTTGCGCTCCGCAATGCTGGCAGCGGCTATAATCTGTTGCTCCCCGAAGCCATTGGCGGAAACGACCTCCCGGATCTGCGGAGTACCGAACGTTAGCGTGCCGGTCTTGTCCAAAAGCACGGTGTCCACGGCGGCCAGCGCTTCCAGGTAGAGGCCCCCTTTAATGATGGCTCCCTGGTGCGCCGCGCGGCCGATGGCTCCGAGGATTGCAAGAGGAGTTCCAGCCGCAATGCCGCACGCTCCGGCAACAATTACTACCGAAATGGTTGACCTGACATTGTGAGTGATGATGAATGTCAGAACTGCCGCCCCCAGCGCAAAATACACAAGGTAACCTGCCAGGCGATCCGCAGTTTTCTGAATCGGAGCCCGCGACTTCTCCGCTCGTTCGACGGCTTCAATGATTCTTCCGAACGTCGTGTCACGGCCGAGTTTCTGGGCGCCGATTTCCAGAGCGCCCGACTGATTAATGGTTCCGGCGTAGACAGCATCTCCCGGCGCTTTCTCGACCGGCATGGCTTCGCCGGTGATCGCCGCTTGTTCCACAAACGACCGGCCACTAAGCACAATTCCATCCACCGGGATGTGCCCGCCCGGCTTCACGATGACCGTTTCGTCAACTTGAACTTGATCGGACGGTACTTCTATCACCTGACCATTACGGCGGACTGCGACGGTTCTGGGGAGAAAATCGAGAAGACTCTGGATAGCCCGCCGGCCTCTACCAATTGTGAGACCCTCCAAAACCTCAGCGGCCAGGACGAAGCCAGTGATGACCAGAGCCGTGAAGAACTCTCCAATCGCCAAAGCCGAGAGCAACGCGATGGTCATCGAAAGTTCCATCGTCATCTTTCGTTCAACGATGTTCTCGAACGCTTCCTTGAAAATGGGATATCCGCCGACCAGGGTAGCCGCGATACCGATTACACTGATGTGCGGGAACGGCTCCCACAGCCGAAACCAGACCGCAGCTGCAGCCAAGGCCACAAAAGCAATGCGGGCGAGTTCAGCCCACTCCACTCCCTGCCCGTGTTGTTCGTGCTCAACGCTAGGGTCGCGTTCGTTCAGTTCTGGGGAATTCCGAGTCTGGCTGAGATGCGGAGGGTTGGCTGGGGACTTTTCGATGGTGGGCGAAGAACTCATAGACAGATTCCCTCCATGGTCCGAAGGCGATATTCGAGGTAAAACCCGACCATTTCGATCATTTCAGGGCCCACTTAGCACAAAACTGTGCCCTCAAGAGCTACGCCGCAACCCGGAGCAATAGACCGATCTCATTCCGTGATCCGCGCAATGAGGACAGGCAGCACGATCAACGCTGCGATAGTGGAAAACACCACACCACCTAACATGACAGTGGCGAATCGGCCTTGTGCTCCCGAGTTTGCCCCAATCAATGCCAAGGGAAGGAGGCCCACGATTGCACACAGTCCAACGAGGGAAACAGCTCGAAATTTCGCTTGAGCTCCTCGATAACATGATTTTCGAATATCGCCGGACAGCCTGCGGGCCTTGGCGATCCCGGAAACAACCATCCAAGCCTGCACAACAGCCAGCGCAGAAAGAAAACAGAAACCTGCTACCGCGCCGCGTTCAGCGTGCATGCCACGAACAAAAAGGGCGAGCACGCCTCCACTAAATCCCAGAAGCACAACGGTGATGACGAAGGCCATTCGCTGCCGCATGATGAACTCGCGCAAAGGAATGGCTCATCATACATACCCCCATAGGTATAGTGCAAGTCCGGCATGATATCATTCGTTCGCGAATGAGTCATACGATCAAGAACAAACAGAAGTTGATTCTGCGTAGCAAACGCATCCGCGGGCAGTTTGAGGCCCTTGAGCGGATTCTCGATGAGGGACGCGATTGCTCTGAGGTGTTACAAATCATCAGTGCGGCAAGAGGCGCAGTCAACAGCCTGATGACTGAACTCCTGGAAGGCCACATCCGGCACCATGTACTTGACCCGAAGCGAAAACCAAATTCGGAGCAAACACTCGCAGCCGATGAGGTGATCGATATGGTGAAGACCTACCTTAGATAGCTGGGCCCAGCCTGTACGCGGTTGCTTTTCAGGTTAGTGGCCTTGACCGATGGGAGTGGCGGGTGTCAAACTGTTGCTGGCAAGAGAAAAGACGCTTCGGCGCGGTTTTTCTCTTCTGCGCGCGTTCGCCGTACAATAAACGTACAATGGAAGCGGGATTGTGGGGCATTTGGGCGTTTAGGCCGAATGTAGAATCAGTAAGTTACGTGTTATCAATGTGATAGAGTAGTTCAAATCCCCCCTTCCGCACCATGTGTTCTGGCGACCCAAGTCTGGCTCTCGAGTCGACAGCAACATCAAGTTCAGAAAACCGCTATAGGCGGCTTGGGAAAAGTGCAAACTCATGCTCTACGGTCTAGTGATAACGGTTCACATTCTGGTCTGCTTTTTTATTATCATCGTCGTACTCTTGCAGAGCGGCAAGAGTGGCGATATCTCGGCTGCATTCGGCGGGCAAGGCAGTCAGACCGCCTTCGGCCCTCGCGGAGCTGCCAGCGCTCTCTCTAAAGCCACCACTTGGTCGGCCATCGCTTTCATGCTCACCTCGATCACGCTATCGGTGATGGCCACGCAGCGTGGCGGGCCGAAATCGGTGTTGCAGGGACTGAAGGGTCAGCCGGTCAAGACACAGCCTGCGCCGGCGCAAACACCGGCTAGCCCGCCGCCCACTCAGCAGAAGTAGGCACGACGCCGCGCGGTCCGGAAGACGTCCTTCTTCTTTCTTGAGCAGGCGATCCTGCCCCTGCCGCGCAGGGCCCGAAAATCGGTGCTCGCCTAAAGCTCCGAACTCGCCCACATACCACAAACCCCCGAATTGTATTCCCGAACTTAACGGTGCTACCATCCGAGACAGTGGTTGATAGTATGGAGGTCATGACATGTCGGACAGCGGCAGCAATAGTTTCGTATGGTTTCTGGCAGGGCTGGGATTAGGCGCACTGGTGGGAGTGCTGTACGCGCCGCGCTCAGGGAGCGAAACTCGCGATGTGCTGCGGGCACGCGCCGAGGAAGGGCGCGATTACGTGCGTGACCGGGCTCAGCAGGCGCGCAGTCAGGCCACGCAGTGGGCCGACCGCGGCCGCGACGTTCTCAACCAGCAGAAGGAACAATTCCGCGCCGCTTACGAAGCCGGCCGTCAGGCGTATCAGGAGACCACCACGGACACCGGCGCGACCAAGAATCTGTAAGCGGCTGAAGCGTCGCCTGCAGCCTCCGTGGCGGCGCCAAGCCTGAGACGGAGAGAGGCAGGGGTCAACGATCATGGACAAGCTCACTGTGTTTATCGCGCTGACGGGGCTTGCGGTCTTGCTGCAGGCCTGCGTCCTCCTTGCCATGTATCTTGCCATGCGCAAAAGCGGCGCACGCATGGAAGCTCTGGCAGCAGAAGTGAAGACCAAGGTCTTTCCCACGGTGGAGCAGGCCCAAGCCATGCTCACAGAGATCCGTCCCAAGCTCGAGATAATCGCCGAGAACCTGGAGCAAACTACAACCGCGATGCGCGTGCAGGTCCTGCGTGTCGATGCGACTGTTAATGACGTGGTCGATCGGGCCCGGTTGCAGGTTATCCGCGCCGACGAATTGCTTACCCGCACTCTGGACCGAGTCGAGCAAACTTCCGACATGGTGCACAAGACCGTAATCTCGCCCGTGCGCCAACTTTCTGGCCTGATGCAGGGGATCACGGCAGGACTCGAGTTCCTTTTTAGCGGGCGGGGACGGAGAAATGGTGGCAGCCGAGAGGAGCGCCGCGCGGTGCCGCAGGACGAGATGTTCATCTGAAATGCTCGGGTCGGAATCGAGCTCTGAGTCTCTTTCTTTCTTTTCATGCGATATCTAGTGCGCGCTCGCGTCAAGCCGGGGCGAAAGAATGATCTGCTCGAGGCGATCGAGCAGCAGACGCTTGGGCAAGGCTCGGTCGCCGAGGGCGAATATCTGCGCAACATGCAGGAGGCGCGTCTGTGCGCGGATGACGCCGCGTGCTGGGTGGAAGTCTGCTACTGCCCAACGCCTCTGCTCGAAGAGCGCCCGTTCTGGGAAGAATACTTCGATCTGGCGAGAGTGCAGGACGCCCACGATCGCCGCAAATGTCGCGACGAGAACGGCTCGGAGCCATGGGCCTGTAGTGACTGCGACTGCACGGCGCGGCTAGAAGCAAAGCTGAGGAAGTCCGGGAAGCCTTTTCTTGAATCGCTCCGGAACGGCGCCGGACCGGCGTGCGCGGGCAACGCCCGTCAACGCTGACTCCGGCGACTCCATTCCGTTCTAGTGACAAGATCTGCGGCGCAGTTTAGGGTGAACGGGTGATTCGCTGGCCCTCTCGATTCCTGTTTCTTGTTGTCCTTACCCTAGCTCTTACGCTGACTGCCCGTCCTCGCCCTACCGAGAATGCGCCCTACCAGTCTGCCGGCACGAAGAAGATGGCCGCGCTGCTCGAACAGATTTACCGCGAGCAAGACTGGAAGCAAGACCCCAACAAAGCCGCCGAGCGCGCCAGCCACTTGCGCGAGGATCTGGCCTCCAATCCCGGCGTGCGCGACGAATTTAGAATCCGCGAGGTACTGGCCGAAAACCTGCTGAAGTCGGGGGACAGCGCGGGCGCTGTCGAGCAACTCGAGATGATCCGGACGCAGGCCCAGAAATACGGAGTCGGGCTTGCATCCGCGTTCGATAAGTTGGTGCGCGACACTCTGGCCATCTCCTACCTGCGGCTGGGCGAGCAGGAAAACTGCCTCCATTACCATGGCCAGGATTCTTGCCTCTATCCCATCAAAGGCGGAGGCGTCCACGTGGAACGGCGAGGAGCCGAGGGCGCGTTCCGTGAACTGACGGCCGCTTTGGAAAGGGATCCGAACGATTTGAAGTCGCGCTGGCTGCTCAACATCGCGGCCATGACGCTGGGCAAGAATCCGGATGACGTGCCGGAGAAGTGGCGCGTCCCGCCGAGTACGTTTGCGTCGGAATACGACATTGGCCGCTTCTACGACGTTGCGGCCGACGTGGGGCTGGTGATCAACAACCACTCCGGCGGAGCGATCATGGAAGATTTCGACGGCGATGGTCTGCTCGACTTGATGGTGTCGGGTTCGGGGCCGCGTGACCAGTTGCGTTTTTTCCATAACAACGGCGACGGCTCTTTCTCTGATCGGACTCGAGAGGCGGGACTGACGGGCGAGACCGGAGGCCTGAACATCATCGCGACGGACTACAACAACGACGGCCATCCCGACGTGCTGGTGCTCCGCGGCGGTTGGTGGGGACAGAACGGGAAGTATCCCATGTCACTGCTGCGCAACAACGGCAATGGCACATTCGCCGACGTGACCGAAGAAGCGGGCCTGCTGTCGTTACACCCGACCCAGACGGCGGCTTGGGCCGACTACGATAGCGATGGCTGGCTCGATCTGTATGTGGGCCACGAAGCGAACACGACGGAAAATCATCCCTCGCAACTGTTTCACAATAATCACGACGGGACGTTCACCGAAGTGGCCGGTCCCAACGGTTTGGCGGACATGGGCTTCGTCAAGGGCGTGGCCTGGGGAGATTTCAACAACGACGGGCGGCCCGATCTGTACGTTTCCGTGAAGGGCGCGGCCCATCATCTCTTCCGCAATGATGGCCCTATGGATCCTAAGAACCCGCGCGGGGATCGCTGGAAGTTCACCGACGTCACCCTGCAGGCAGGCGTTACCGAGCCGGTGCACAGTTTTGCCACGTGGTTCTTCGACTATGACAACGATGGCTGGCCCGATCTGTTCGTTTCTGGCTTCTATGTGGAAACCCTGAACGATATCGGCGCGTTTCAGCTGGGTCTGCCCTACAAGGCCGAAGTGCCGCGGCTTTATCACAACAATCATGACGGCACGTTTACGGATGTGACCAAGCAGATGAAGCTGGACCGGGCGATCCTGGTCATGGGCGCGAACTTCGGCGACCTCGACAACGACGGTTGGCTGGATGTGTATCTGGGCACCGGCGATGTGCCCTACGAATCGCTGCTCCCCAACCGCATGTTTCGCAACAACGAAGGCAAGTTCTTTCAAGATGTCACCACGTCGGGAGATTTTGGGCATCTGCAAAAAGGGCATGCCGTCGCCTTCGGGGACATCGATAACGACGGCGATGAAGATATGTTTGAGGAGATGGGCGGAGCTGCCAGCGGAGACAACTACCCCAGCGTGTTGTACGAAAATCCCGGCCACGGCAACCACTGGATCACGTTCGAACTGGAAGGCGTGAAGACCAATCGCGCGGCGTTTGGAGCCCGCGTCAATGTCACGGTGAAAGCTGGGAGTGGTATGCGCCACATCTACCGGACGGTGGGCTACGGTTCGAGCTTTGGTGGCAATCCGCTTCGGCAGCACGTTGGCTTGGGAAAAGCGGAGCGGATTGCGGAGATTGAGGTCACTTGGCCGACTTCGAAGCTGGTGCAGAAGTTTCACGACCTGCCCGTCGACCGCGCGTTCCACTTGCGCGAAGGCGATTCGACGCTAACCTCGGTTCAGTACAAAAGCTTCCGCCTGCGGCATCTGCCGGCGGCGGCGCATCAACACTAATGACTCAGAAATGAAGGAACGAGTCCCGTAGAGACGGCGCGAGGTTCTCACGCGGTCTCAAACCTTGCGGCCCGAGCGGCCGCTGGAATCCGTCCCTCTTCCCTGCGGACCGTGGCGCGTGCCGAGACGTTGCAAGCAACGTCTCTACGAATAGATCTCAGGCGAACTGCGGCAGGACTGACTCCAGCTGCTTCAGATCCTGCGCCACTTCCCTTAAATTGAAGACCAGTGCCCAGAAGGGCAGCATGCGATCGAGGGCAAAGGGAGCGGTGGTGCGCTGGGCTCGGAGTTGGGCGAGGTCGGTTTCGAGCGTGCGGATGGCGGCGTCGAGTTCCGCCGAGTTCAACGGTGCGCCAGGATTGCGCACCGCTTCCGCCAGGGCGACAAAGTTCTGCGCAGTCTTCTCCGCGAGCGTCGGCAGCGACGGAACCATCCCGGGCTCAACCGGCGCATGCACGTAGAGCGAGCTGTCTTCTGCCATTGCGGTCAGACGGCGTCGAATCTGGTCGGCTAACGCCACGACCTGTTGATATGCGGTTTGGTTGAAGCGGGAGAAGGCCAGTTCGCTGCGGGCTTCGTCCATCTGCTGGGTGATGCCGCGCCGGAGATCGTGCAACTGGCGGTCGAGCAGGCGTACCTGCTGCTCGTTGTCGATTCCCTGCAGCGCCGCGGCGGTAACGGCCCGGTAGAGAGCGCCGGCGCCGTCGAGGATGTTGGCAATTTTGTGGCGCAACGCCACGCGGGCGTGAACCGGCCAGATCAGCGCGCCGACGCCGAAAGCAACGACTGCTCCCAAGATTGTGTACAGCACGCGAAGCCAAGCCATGTGCCAGGGCTCGCCCTGACCGCCGAAGACGAGGATTAGTGCAGCGGTGAACCCAGCAGCAGAGAAGCTGGGATGGAGCGCGGTGAGATAACCGAACAAACTGGCCAGGAGAAACAACACGATACCCGCACCGACCGGTCCTTCTCCCAGCACGGGGATGAGCAGTGCCGCGGCTATTGCGCCGCAGGTTGATCCGATCGTGCGGTAGAGCGCCGCTTTCCACGATGCTCCGAGGTTGGCTTGGGTCACAACCAGTGCGGCAAAGACTGCCCAATAGCCCTGGGGCAAGTGCCATCCGGTGTAGATCGCGTAGGTGATCGTACCCGCCAGCCCCGTCTTGATTCCCTGCTTCAGCGACGCAGATTCGCGGCTCCAAAACGATGGAGGAGTTGAAGAGACGGAAGTTTCAGGCAGTGGCAGCAAAGGATTTGCAGATGCCATGCGGGGGATTATATTCGCGCATCAGGATTGTTTTAGCATTGCCCAATGACCGGCTCGGGAAACAAATTGGACCCAGAGTTGTTGCAGGCACGATGGGTGCTCGGCCGCTTAGACGCGGAAGAACTGGTCAGCAAAGCTACGACGGCCCTTGATCAGGGCTTCGATGGTACTGCTTTGCGACAACTCGCAGGATTGGTGCGGCCTGCGAAAAGAGACCTGGGTCTTCTGCCCGAGCGGGCTTTTACTGAAATGGGCCTCAAGGCTTGCGATAAAGAGCAGGCAGTGTCTCTTCTCCTCGCACGACGGCCCCCCCTTGACGAGCCAGACCATCTGCACACTCGTGGAAGCATTTCCGGAATTCTCCGATCGCTGGCGAAAACATCTCGCCTATTGTGGCGAGCCCGCCGGATCCTACAATGACATAGCTGAGCTTGTTCATTTCGTCGTGGAGGACTTATACGAGAAAGGGCGCACCAGCGAAGTACGGCGTGTTTTTGAGTTATTAGAAGCCCTCTTTGTAGAAGGAGAACAGACGACGAGGGATCTGATCGGCTTGGGCTTCTTCGAGACCGTACAGAATTTCGCCTCCAGGCGACCATGCGGTAACAAAGTCTTTGAGCAGTTCCTCGGGCCAATGTCAAAACGATGCTGGAAAGAGATCCAGCGACAGTGGGCAGGCAAGTCCAGCCTCATGGATGTCATTAGGTCGGAACGACGGGACGGCTAGTCTGCTCTTCCGTTGCGATGATCTTCTACGCGATCCAACCGCCGCCGACCACGACCTCGCCATCGTAGAAGACCGCGGCCTGACCCGGGGTGATGGCGCGCTGCGGTTGGTCGAAAGTGACCAGGATTTCATCGTCGCCCGCGCGCTCGATCACAGCCGGCGCGGGTTCGTGGCGATGGCGAATCTTCACGGTGACCCGCATCGCTTCGCCCAGATCGTCGACCGAGATCAGGTTCACGCGGCGGGCCCGCAGGGTGCGGGAATAGAGATGCTCGTCGCCACCCACCACTACCTGCTTGTTGGCACCGCTGATCTGGATGACGTAGAGCGCCGATCCGGTCGCGACGCCCAGTCCCTTGCGCTGGCCAACGGTGAAGTTGTGAATGCCAGGGTGCTCGCCGAGGACTTCGCCGCTCGTCGTCACCAACTCGCCCGCAGTGTCGGGCAACGACTCGCCTTGCTCGGCGAGGTAGGCATCGATGAAGCGCTTGTAGTCGCCGCCGGGGACGAAGCAGATTTCCTGCGAGTCCGGCTTCTCCGCCAGGGCCAGACCATGCTTGCGGGCAAGTTCGCGGACTTCCGGCTTGGTCATGTCGCCGAGCGGGAACAGCGTGCGGCTGAGCTGCTCCTGCGTGAGGCCGAAGAGAAAGTAAGTCTGGTCCTTGCTCAGATCGGCGGGACGCTTGAGCAGCCATCTTTTGCTATTTAACTTCCCTCGCGCGTCATCGTAGGAGACGCGGGCGTAGTGACCAGTAGCAACGCGCTCGGCCCCGATCTGACGCGCGACTGTGATTAGCTGATCAAACTTCAGATGATTGTTGCAGAGGCTGCACGGGATCGGCGTTCGCCCGGAGAGATATTCCTCGACGAACGGGCGCACCACGTCGCGCTCGAAACGCTCCTCGTGATTGACGACGTAGTAGGGGATGCCGATCTGCTGTGCAACGCGGCGGGCGTCGTAAACGTCGTCGAGCGAGCAGCAGCGCCCCTGCACGGATTCGGCCATGCCTTCGTGTCCCGCGAGGCGGCGCTGGTTCCAGAGTTGCATGGTCAGGCCGACAACGGTGTGGCCTTCGGCGCGCAGCATGGCCGCGACGGTGGAAGAATCCACACCGCCCGACATGGCTACGGCAATGGTTTCAGGTGACATGTTCAGCTTCTGGCTCTGAGCTCTTAGCTCTTGGCTTCTGGCTCTTGGCTCTTGGTTCACGGCTTCGGCTACTCTGTTGGATGCGGCCCGGTGTACTCGGAGCAGCACGGCTTCTCCACGGGCTTGAATTCCATCAACTCGACCCGCGTCAGATCTGGGTCGTAGACGTTCAGCTGCCATTTGCCGTCTTTCCCCATCTGCGCCTTTTCGTTGTCATGAGCCTTCCAGCCATGCGATTCCAGAAGAGCCTGCGCCTGTTTTATGTCTTTCACGCCCAGCGAAATGTGATTCATCACTCCGGTCAACTGCTGGTCGGGATGCTCGGGTTGGTTCAGCATGTATTCCAGCCAATCCGTTCCGTCGGGAACCTGGATCGCGAGCCATTCGGTCATATCATCTTTCATACCGCCGTGCCAGTAGGGGCGAAATCCCAAGATATCACGGTAGAAGTGGTCCTCGGCATCCTGGTGATACACAAGGAATCCGGCGTGAATCATGTGATGCGAAGCTGGGGCAGGCGGTGGTGGCGCGGCTTCCGCCTTGCCGCGCTCCACAAATTCGATGTGATGGCCTTCCGGATCGTTCACGCTGAAGGCGAGGCTATGGTTGGGCCGACCCTCAATCTTCGTCGGCTTGATTCCCTTCTGCGAGAGATAGCGGCGGAGGGCAACGATGTTGTCGGTCGCGAAGGCAACGTGGTCCATGCGGTCGATGGCCTTGGGATCGGGGGCGGGACTATAACCGACCCACTGCGTGCCGATCATGAAGCGTGCCGTTTCGCCGGATTCGACCGGGGTGGCCGAACCCAGGCCAAGCACATCGGCATAGAGTTTGTTCATGCCGTCAGGCGCGGTAGTGTAGAACGTAACGTGGTCGATGCCCAGAATGCGCGGGCGCGCCGCTGGAGTCTGCGCAAAAGCGCAAACTTGAAAGGCTACGACGATTAATGGCATGGAAAGCTTTTTCATAGCGTTCTGATTGTAGTCCAGAGCTCGCGGTGGTTAAACCACGGAGACATTCTGGGAGGTCGCGGTCGACTCCCGAAGTCCCGCACACAACGCGACGTGCGACACCCGAGTGTTGCTACAGCTCGTCGAGAAATTGCCGCAGCAGTCTAGTAGCTTCTTCGGGCTGCTCCCACGGGGAGTAGTGTCCAGCCTTCGGGATGACACGCAACTGGCTGCATGAGATGTGCTGGCGGATAAGTTCGGCTTCCTTCACGCCGGTCAGGGAATCCTCGTCTCCGGTCACAAGCAGGGTGGGTACATTGATGGTCTTCAATGTTTCCACTGAATCGGGACGGTCGGCCATGCCGCGCTGCACCTGGGCGATGTCGTCCGGAGACATCTTGCGCATCATGCGGCGCGCTCCGTCTACCAAATCGGGGCGGTTTTCGTGCGTGGTCTTCGCCAGCACACGCCCGAGCATGGTTTCAATAAATGCCTCTGAGCCGCACTCGAGGACCTCGGTCGCAGCCTGCAGGCGTGCGGCGCGGGCTTCGGGGCCGTCGGCTGGAGCTTTGGTGTTGCACAGACCGAGAGCGGCCACGCGACCGCGGTACCTGCGCCAGAATTCAAACAGGGCATAACCGCCGATCGAGACTCCAATCAGGGGAGCACGGCCCACGCCGACGTCGTCCATCACGCGGGCGATGTCGGAGGCGTGCTTCTCCATAGTGGCCGGACCGACTCCCACTTCCGAGTCTCCATGCCCACGAAGATCGGGCAGGATCACGCGATAGCGCAGTGCCAGCACCTCGGCCACCGGCAACCAGAATTCATGATGCGCAGGAAAGGGATGGAGGAGCACGACCGGGGGGCCGTCACCGAGCGTCCAGTAAAAGATTTTGGCGTCGCCGCTATTGATTGTCTGTGAGAGGGACTGCATGAACAGAATCTACCCGTTTCATTCGTTACTGAGCTTGAGGGGCATAAAAATCGACAAGATTTCCGTCTGGGTCACGAAAGTAAATGGAACGAGTCCCCCATGGTTGGGTGGAAGGCGGCTTGACCCAGGTTTTCACATCGCTGCGTAGCCTGATGTACTCCTTGTCGACGTCGGCAACCCTGAATTCCAGTATCACACTCTTATTCCTCGCGGCTTCCGCCGAACCAGGAATGTATCTCTGTTGGGCCGCCGCCGAGAAAATTGCCAGCACTCCTGTACCGGTGTGGAATTCAGCGTAGTCATTGCCAGATCTTTTGGCTTTAAGTGCCAGGATGGGCTCGTAAAACTGAACCAACTGGTTCACGTCTCCCGTAATCAGACACGTGTTGATCAGTCTTGGTATACCGCTGGGATGGGAGGGCGAATGATCCGTCGTCTGGGGATTCGCGGACCATCCCGTGATAGCCACCACTAGACCAATTGCCAGATACTTCGCGCCAGGCGTCACCACCGCGGTTTGCTCCTCGACATGCCACTTTATGGGTTTGTGGCTGGCCGCGCGGCCACCGGCGCTGGCAGCAGCAGCGGTTCTTCCGGCATGATGATCCACGCAATGATGTAGGCCAGGAAACCAAAGCCAGTCATGAAAGCTGTGATCAGCCAGACCACCCGCAGCAGGGTCACGTCGATATCGAAGTACTCGGAGAAACCCAGGCAGACGCCAGCGACCTTGCGCGCAAGGCGCGGACGCACGAGGCGAGTCCGGGCCAGCGAACCACCGACGCGAATACCGCAATAGGCACAGAGGGCGGCGTCATCCTGAATGACTTTTCCGCAGTAGTTGCAGTACATACTTCTCCCCTCCCATAGTTACGGAAAACGCAGACCGAAAGTTCCCGGTCACTCCCGGTACGCTTCCTTGATATAGCGGCGCGCCTGGTCGGCGGGGCTGGTGTTGGCGTTGCCGGCCAGCACGGTCTGATATCGCTTCATGGCTAGATCGCGCTTCTGCAGCAGGTCGTACATTTCCCCGGCAGCAAGGTTGGCTTTCTGCAGGATGTCAGGATCGGGATTGGGAGCTTCGTTGACCAACTCATACGCGGCAGCCGCACCGGCGAGATCTTTCTTGCTGCGCAACAGCTCTCCCAGACCCCAGGCCGCCATTTCATAATGCAAGTTGTGGTACTTCCCTTCCCGGCCGTTTTGCCACACTTTGCGATAGGCGGCTTCGGATTCCTCCAACTGCCCCGCGGAGCGCAGCAGATTGGCGACCTCAGTCGGAAATAGGTGATTGTTGGGGTACTTTGATGAGAGCTCCTGCATGTAGCCGAGGGCCTCGTCGTAGTGGTGCTCGCGGCGTAGAAACAGGCTGAGCAGGACCTTGGCGTCTACCGAATTTTCGCCATCGGTCTTGGCGACCTCGTGCAGATATTCGAGGCCTTTGTCCCTCGAACCGTTCAATCCGGCGAGGGCAGCCGCGACTTTGATGCTCCAGGGCAGATTTCCCACAACGTAGTTGTGCGTGCCCACGACCATCTTAGCGTCGACATAGTCGGGGTCGATTTCAAGCACGTGTTCATGGTCGTGGCGCGCCGCCACGGCATTACGGAGCGCCGAAAACCAGGCCCGCTCCACCAGGCCGGTATAGACGGCAAACTGGGCGCGCGTGACACCTCGGCAATAAAGCGCATCAACGTCATTCGGGTTGGCCTTGAGCTCCTGTTCCTCCAGGGCTTCAGCCCGATGCGCTAGCTCCTTGATTCGTTGCTTCACCTTTGGGTCCGTCGGGCGGGGGGCGTGTCCGATGAAGCTGTCATTGGTATAGTCCCCGGTGTTCATGCCGCCGGTTTCATACAGGTTGCGCATCAGCACGACGGTCAGAAGGTGGTTTACCGCGGCCGGATCGTTGGGATGCCGCTCCAAGATCTTCTCGAATTCCTGCGTCGCACGGTCGTACTCCATGTTGTAGAAGTAGTCGAACGCCACAGTGGCATTCAGATCGCGCGGAGCCCCGTGCAGAGCTCCAGGTTCAGCGTGCTTCTGAGCAGCCGCAACGACCCACGGCACAACGAGCAACAGGAAGATGATCAGCGCGTACCGGTTCTGATCGAGGAGCTTCTGATTTTTTTCGTCTGAACCCGTCATGGGAAGCTGTAACGTTAGTTTAAAACAATCGAGAGGATCATGTTTTCCTCGCTCAGTACGCGGATTGGGATCACAAGAACCAAGAGCGTTATCTACGTGCCTGCATCGCTACCTCTCAGTTCAGGGATGGTTTCCTATAATCGGATCAGCCACAAACCGGTTACGGGAAGGCTTGGTTTGAGTGGCCGGTACCACGATCGCGAATGGAGCTCGTGATCGTAGGGCGGCCAGGGATGTGTGTGTGTAGGTCGTGAAGCCAAGCCTTCCTCAACCCGCTCGGTTTGTCCTGTATGACGCCAGGTCTTGGACCTTGGTCACCAGTACATCTTTACTCGCTGGCGCACGTAATTATTGCCAGCGCTGGGGTTAAGGAAAGCGGTTGAAATACTGGTAAGTACTAATCCCCGCTGGTACTTAGATCACCACCCCTGCTTTGGCTGTCGGAGTGCCATGCACTTTACGAGTTTTGAATTGGAAACCTCAGACCATGGCTGATTTGCTACATGAAACGCATCAGGAGTTTTGGCAGCCGCCCACGGGTGTGACGCATGGCGGGGTGGTAGTCGACTCCGCGCCTACCATGGCCGAGGTTTGCCCTCGGTGCGGTACCGAGTTCCTGCTCGGCTCCGGGTTTTGCCACTCCTGTGGCGGACGGCGTCCGGAAGCCCTGAGCCTCTCGGCCCGAGCCGACGCGGCCGAGATGGCTGGACTGTGGGAGCAGGCAGTGTGCTGGGTGCGGTCGGTCGGCGCCGGAGTCTCCAAAACGTTGAGCAAGATTAAGCTCCCCTCCTGGCTGCATTACCTCCATTTCCACGAAATTCAGCGGTGGATAGGCCTGTCGACTGCTTCGCTGGTCGCCTTCATCATTGGCTTGTCCTGCATCGCGGGAGCGTTGCTGGCCGGACTGCTCAACGCCAAGACGTTCGTCGACTGGCAGGCCATCCAGTTCTATCGCGCGGAATGGCTGCTGGGCGCGACCGCCTCGTTCGTGGCGGGAATTCTCCTAAAGAAGCCTTCCGGGGACTAAGCTCGTCCACTAGTTTTGCCCTTCGCCTCTACCAGATCCTTCCTCCGCGGCTCTACGATTCCCCTCCCGATCCGGCCGCGCGACGCTGCTGGTTCATCCGATAAAGGTGGTTAACGGGGCCGGTCCCGCGGCCCAGGGGATGTCCGTTCGTAATGGCTGCGGTAACGTAGGTCTTTGCTAATAGAGCCGCTTCGGCCAGTCCACGTTCGAGCGCCAAGTGACAGGCCATCGCGGTGGCGAAGGCGCATCCGGTACCGTGGGTCGAGTTAGAACGCTGCCGCTCGGCTTTGAAGGTCTCCTGCTCCACTCCACGTTCCGTTGTGAAACTCAACAGATCTGTGGCCTTTTCCAGATGGCCTCCAGTAATGACGACGGCGGCAGCCCCCAGTTCGTGTAGTTTGGCGGAGGCCACCTTCATGTCCTCCAGGTCCTTGACCTTCATCCCGGTGATCGCGGCGGCTTCATCGATGTTGGGCGTTACCACGTCGGCTAAGGGAATTAGTCGCTCGATGAGCGCTTTGATTCCAGGGCCGTCCAGTAGTTCGGCGCCGGAGGACGACCTTATGATCGGATCCAATACGACATTGGGCAGGCGAGCCCGGTTCGAGCGACGTCCGCGGTCGGCGGGCGCCGGGTTGGAGAGAAAATCGGCCACCGCTTTGACCACCTTCCCAGACCCCAACATTCCGATGTGAACGGCGGCTATTTCCAAGTCCATTGCCAGGTCTTCCAGGGTTTCAGAGATCAGCACCGAATCGACGGTCTCGACTCGCCGAACCCCCGATGTAGACTGTACCGTCAGGGCAGTGATGCAGGCCACACCGTAGCACCCGTGGGCGGCGATCGTTTTGACATCGGCGGTCACCCCGGCTCCCGACGAGGGATCGAATCCCGCAATGGTCAGTACGACGGGTGGTCTTTCAGCCATGTCCTTCCGTTCGTTAACACGCTTGAGCCTACGCCCTTTCTGGCGCCTCGAAACCTAGATTGTCGGCCCCGGAGTTACCTTTGAGCAGAGGGCGGAAAAAAATCTTCGGTGCCGACTCTGGAGTCAACGCCGTAAATACATGATTCCATGTAAGTTGTCGGGTCATACTCCTGTAAGTCATTGATTCCGCTAGCCTTGTAAATTCTACCTCATTCGTCTGGAGAGGTTATTTACCATTTGATAAATACGTAACCTTACCGAAACAAATGACGTTCGCCGCATGTTACTAAATTACCAATAGGTTACGTACGAAATCCATTACTAGGAGGTAATCTGCAGGCGAGCCCTTTGGCCTTGACACGCATTTGGCACGCCGATAGCATTTCACAATCAAGTCCGATAGTACAAGCCGAGGCTAGGACCACTTTTGAGTATGCGAGGAGAACTGAATGCGACGACGTTTAGCTCATGGACTGGCGATCGCCTTATTGATCGTCGGCCTGGGAGCGGCTCAGGGACCGAACATCTCGGAGGCGACCCCAGCGCCTATTAGTTCAGTCCGAATAAAACCCGAAATCCGCAAACAGGCTGGCAAACAGAAACCGTATCAAATTGGGACCGCGTCGTGGTATGGGGAGAATTTTGAAGGAAAGCCCACCGCCAGCGGCGAGCCCTACGACATGTACGACATGACCGCCGCCCACCTCACGCTTCCCATGGGAAGCTACGTGCGGGTGACCAACCTGCGCAATGGTAAGGCCGTTGTGGTCCGGGTCAATGACCGTGGCCCGATCGTTCCGGGTCGGATTATCGACCTTTCCTACGGCGCCGCCCAAGCTCTGCAATTCCGGCACAAGGGTCTACAGCGGGTGCGTCTCGATCTGGTCAATCCCCCACAGCCGACGTACCAGACCGTCGCCGATAACCATCCCCCGATAGCGAAACTCCCCTAAAAAGTATAGACTCGCCGAAATGGCAGCCGCTCTGCCCAACCGCGTGCCACTCGGTAGCGTGAGCTATCGAAGCTCTGAATTGCGAGGCGACGACCTGCGAAGCGATGATCCGCGTCGCCGGCTCATTGTCGCCTTGGATGTCTCCACCGCCGAAGCGGCGCGAGCGATCGTGGCGGCGGTGGGTGACTCGGTTTTTACCTACAAAGTCGGCCTGCAGCTCTATACCGCCGAGGGACCGCAGATGGTGCGCGAACTCGTGGCTGCAGGCCGACGCGTGTTCCTCGACCTCAAGTACCACGACATTCCGAATACCGTGGGAGCAGCCGTCGCTGAGGCGGCAAAGCTCGGCGTGAGCATGCTCACGGTCCACGCGGCCGGGAGCGGCAAGATGTTGCGCGCCGCGGTCGAAGCAGCGCAGGCGAGTCCCAACCTGATGGTTTTGGCTGTCACCGTACTCACCAGCCTGGATGCGAATGATCTGGAGAAGATCGGCATCCGGGGCTCCGTCGAGGATAGCGTCGTTCGCCTCGCCACCATCGCTCTTGCCAACGGATGCCATGGCATCGTCACCTCGCCCCGCGAGGCTTCCACCCTGCGTGCGGAACTCGGGGACCACTTCGCGATCGTGACTCCGGGCGTCAGGCCAGCGGGCGGCAGTGTGGGAGATCAGGTTCGAGTCGCCACGCCCGCCGAGGCGATCGCATCAGGGGCCAGCCACATTGTCGTGGGCCGCCCGATCACCGAGGCGCCAGATCCCGCGGCCGAGGCTAGGGCAATTCTAGGGCAGATCAGCGGGTAGAGCCCGAACACAGACATCACACTCATCCCCTCCAGACGCATGCCGGTTCTGGTCCAACTCTGGATTCTGAGCCCGCTGTCGGGCTTGTCTGACTCATTGATTGACCACTATGATTGACTATGGTCTAATGCTGTAGTCATGAAGGAAGTTGCCATCTCCGAATTCAAAGCCAAGTGCCTTTCCCTGCTCGAACAGGTGCAGAAGACCAAGAAACCGATCCGCATCACCCGATTCGGGAAACCGGTCGCCGAGGTCGTCCCCCCCTCGCCCGAGATTCACTCCGCCGACTGGATTGGGTCCATGAAGGACTCGATGAAAATCGTGGGCGATATCGTTTCTCCAGCCAGCGACGAGAGTGACTGGGAGGCGCTACGGAATTGAGGCTTCTCCTTGATACGCACATTTGGCTGTGGAGCCTGCAGGATCCAACAAGACTGGGAAAGAGAGTTCTGCACGAACTCAGAAATCCGGACAACGAACTCTGGCTCTCTCCGATCAGCACCTGGGAAGCACTGACTCTGAACACAATCGGGAAGATTCGCCTGCCGGCTGATCTCACTCAGTGGGTGGCGCAAGCTACTGCTCCGCTACGGGAAGCACCTCTGACGCATGAGATCGCGCTCGCGGCCCGACTGCTGCCCTTCGCCCATAACGACCCTTCCGACCGCTTTCTAGCCGCGACCGCGCAGTTACTGCGTTTGACCCTGGTCACGGCCGATGCGAACCTGCTGGGCCTAGGGGACATCTCAACGCTCGCGAACCGATGATCGGTCGATTTCGCCAGTTCTCAAGTTTTTCAACAAGAAAAAACCCGACACCCAGGACGAACTTCTCCCGCTCCGCTCGGTTCAGCGCTGGCTCGAATTCCGATTATAGCTTCTCGAAGAACTCGCAGGTCGAGCACGAGATGTAGACCCCTCCCGGCACGCCGCGTTCGCGGTCTTTCACCCGCTTAACGATGCGCGTGGGCTTGCCGCACTTGGGGCAGTCCGTGCTCTTGGTGGTGTCCATGACCTTCTTGCGGTCGGCTGTTTTTGCGATCTTGGCGCCTACTGCCATGGTGGAATCTCTCCTGGTTTCCCTAGTGTCCGCGCAGCGCGATCCGCTGGCTTCTGCCGCGGGTAGATGTGGATGGGATGTCTCGGAAAACCTTGACCCGGATTAACGCGATCCACTCGGGAAGACTTCGAAGCTGCGTCGGGATTCTCTTCCGTCGCTATAGATTTTACAGGAAGGCTGTGCCAACTGTCTTCCTCAGTACTCCACCAGTTCCTTCATCGCCAGGAAGAGATCGTTCGGTTGCGGCAGAATGGCGTCTTCCAGAATCGGCTGGTAGGCGACGAATGTGTCTTTCGCCGCCACGCGACGGATGGGGGCGTCGAGTTCGTCGAAAAGCTGGTCGGCGATGCGTGCGACGATCTCGGCTCCGTAGCCCCAGCTTAGCGAATCTTCGTAGGCGACCAGCACTCGGTTGGTCTTGCCAATCGACGCGGCGATCGTTTCCCAGTCGAACGGGTTCAGGCAGCGCAGGTCGATCAATTCGACGCTCACGTCCTGCTCGCGCTCAAGCTTCTGGGCGGCTTGCAGGGCGCGTGGCACTACCGCCCCGTAAGTTATCACGGTCAGATCGGTGCCGGGATGTACGACCTTCGCCTTGCCGAACGGAATCATGTAGTCCGGCCCGGGATAGGGCGCACGTCCGAAGGCCTCGCGGTACAGACGCTTGTGTTCGAGGAAGAGAACGGGATCGTCGCATCGAATGGCTGTGCGCAGCAAGCCGGCGGCATCGAGCGCGTTCGAAGGAAACACTACGCGCAGGCCGGGAATGTGGGTGAAGACACTCTCGCCGCATTGCGAATGATAGATGGCGCCGCCGGTTAGGTATCCACCGATCGCAACACGAATCACGACCGGGCACGAGAATCCGTTGTTCGAGCGCCAGCGGATGACGCTGAGTTCATCGCGAATCTGCATCATCGCCGGCCAGATATAGTCAAAGAACTGAATCTCGACCACGGGCTTCAACCCGCGCGTGGCCATGCCAGTGGCACGCCCGACAATCGCAGCCTCCGCCAGTGGTGAATTGAAGACGCGATCGCCGCCAAATTCGTTCTGCAGCCCGAAGGTGAGCTTGAAGACTCCACCTTTGCCCTTGACCAACTTGCGCTTCAGGTACTCTTCCCGGCTGACGTCGGCAACATCTTCGCCGAAGATCACAATGCGCTCGTCGCGTTTCATCTCGTCCCGCAGAGTCGCCGTGATCAGGTCCGCCATAGTCTTGGTCGCTGGTTTCTTGCCATCCGCCGAGGTCGCAGGCTCTGGCGTAGCAGGCTGGGTGTCGAACATGGGCGACGTCGGATCGAGGTCAGGAGAGTACACGTACTTCATGATCGACTCGGGGACGGGCGGTAGAGCTTCCAGCGCAGCATCGACCGCGGACTGCAGTTCGGCCTCAACTTCTTTCTCCAGTTGATTGATGCCCTTCTCATCGAGGATTCCTTCGCGCAGCAGGAACATCTGCGTGCGCGTGACCGGATCGCGGGCCGCGTCGCGTTCGCGCTCGGCGTCGGGGCGGTAGAGCCGCTCGTCGTCCGACAGCGAGTGCGAATATGGACGGATGACGTGCGCGTGCACGAAGGCGGGGCCGTGTCCTTCGCGGCAATATTGCACGGCGCGTTGAAATGCGCCGTAGCTCGCGACCGGGTCCGTGCCGTCGACTTCTTCGAAGTGGAAGTTGGGGAATCCGGAGACGAGCCGCGAAATGCTGCCACCCGCAGTCTGCACCTCCACCGGAACCGAAATGGCATAGCCGTTATCTTCGACACAGAAAATAACAGGCAACTTGCCCAGCGCGGCGGCATTCATCGCCTCCCAGAATTCGCCTTCACTGGAGGTGCCGTCGCCGAGAGAAACGTAAGTGACTTCGTCGCCCTGGAAGGTGACGTTCTTGAACTGGCGGTAGTCGACAAATTTCGACGGCGGAACCTCGGCCGCCTTCGGATGCCGCGCAATATATCTACCCCCTTCGGCGCAGCCTACGGCCTGCAAAATCTGTGATCCTGTCGGAGATGACTGCGTGACGATGTTAAGCGCGGGATAGCTCCAGTGCGAAGGCATTTGCCGTCCGCCGGAACTGGGGTCGGAGGCGGCGCCTACCCCCTGCAAGAACATGTCGTATGGTTTGACCCCGAGCGCCAGGCACAATCCACGATCGCGGTAGTAGGGATAGAACCAGTCGTAGCCCGGCTTGAGCGCAAGACCGGCGGCCACGCCAATGGCCTCGTGGCCCGCGCCTGACATCTGGAAATAAATCTTTTGCTGGCGCTTGAGTAGAATCTCCCGGTCGTCGATGCGGCGGGATGTGTACATCAAGCGATAGGCTTGGATGAACTGGTCGCGCGTCAGCCCGTCGTAGACTTTATTCTTCTTCGCGCCGTTGGCCACAAGGGCCAGCTTTGGATCGGTCTTTGTGGTCGCCATCCGTTTCCTATGCTTGATTGGATGCTGGCAGCCCGCACCAAGATTTCACGCAAATTCAGCGCCCCGATCAATACCCTGCCTGATCAATAAGGTGCAGATTGCGTGGAACCTGTTGCATTGTAAATGCTGAGCGCTTGCAGGGAAAGGTCAGGACACGAATTTCGAAAAAAAACCGGTTCCCGAGAAGAGCACGATTTAATGTAGATTGGCGAACGCTAACGTGCCAAAATGCATTCTTTGAATTAGTGCCCTATGTCACCCACTAACAACTGGCAGCGTCTGCCATGGAAGACTCTCCTCGTCATTAATCTTTTTCTTGTACTACTGCTTGGCAGCGCCATCGCTGCCACGGGGCCCGAGAAAAAGCAGGAACAGCAGCAAGGGAATTTCTCGATGGTCCTGGCCATCTGGATCTTGGTCTTTGCAGTAGCGCTGAGCGCGGGTTATGCCGTCGGCAAGGCGAGATCCATCGATTTCAAAGATCCGAGGTGTGAAGGTTACGTTCTCAAGTACGTCACGGACAAGGTGACCGAGTCTATCTTTTGGGAGTCGAAGCACGGCCCGAACGGGGACCTGACCGAACTAAGTGCGGTTTGGAGTTGCCGGTTTACGTGCGGATTCCATGCCCACGTCTATGACTCCAAGACGCGCATCCACCGTGTGGACGCCGCCGGACCCTCGGATGTGGACTACTCGAATCCGCCTCGCAACGGCCTGAGCCTGGGCCAAGTCATGAGCGCGCTGACGGGAGTTGCCCCGGTCGTGGGCGCGTTGGGGCTGGTGGGGTCGCCGACAGTAGCGCTCGCCGAAACGAGTACGACCAACGCGCTCCCCCATTACGCCACGCTGATCAACAACGCTACCGGAGGCAACAAACTGAGGCTGATCGTCTATGGTCTTGTGGGACTGGCTAGCGGATTCTATATCGGGTACAAGTGGGGTTATCGTGACCAGCCGAAGTTGGGCACGGAGTCCCTGCGTAAGCTCCTCGACGAAGACTTGTTTTGGCAAGGTGTCGCGAACTTTCATAAATCCGCAAACAGTAAGTGGACGTTCGAGACTCGTGGCAACACAGTACTGGCCAGGCGGGCCGACGAGCCCTGTTTCGCAAACGTGCGCCGCAGCGGTACACCCGCCGCGACTGCGAGTGTACGGCTGCCGATCACTCCAGGCTTAATTTCGCCGGGCGTTGTTGAACGCGCGCTCAGCGGAGGTGTGCTCGGCGGAAAGCTTTATAGCAGCCTGGTTCAGGGCCTGGTGACCGGTTACTCTTACGAGGTCGCGGCACCGCCAGATCAACTCATGGCTGATCTCAAGAGTGCAGGCGAAACCCAATTCGGCAGACGGCTGACCGAGCAGACGGGCAGGCCGCTCGGTAGTTGGTGCGCCGGGTTCCCCTTCTAGTGAGAAATCGCAAGCCTACTGTTTGCTCGGGAACACACCGAGGACAGGAGACTCCGCTAGGAATCACGATTGTTGCGCCTGGCGCTCGGCCACGAAGCGGGCCAGGCGTTGATTGTCGGACACCGTCTGTTCCAGCTCTCGAATCAGTTCTACCGAAGGCCCCGAGCGCAGGATCGCCTCGATCGCAGCTTCAGAATGGAGCGTGTCTTGCCTCACAAGATCGAAGAGGAAGTCGATCCCCTCCGGCTGGCGCGTGAGCGCGATGGCCGAGAGCAGGACGGAGTGGAACCATGGGTCGCTCGGAGCATCATCCACGAATCGGTGGTGCAGGGCGCGAAACGACTCCGGCGAGCGATCGGAGGCAATGGCCAGCGCCGCCTCCGCGGCGGGATCGTCTCCGGCGGCAAGAAAACGGGCGAGCCACGGAATCGCGGCCTTACCTTCAATGCGCAGGATGCCGCCATAGCAGGCGCCCAGCACTTCCGGTTCGTCGGCACCGAGCACAGCCCGCAGCCGCAGAAGCAGAGCAGCAGCGGGAGAGTCGGTTTGCTCGACAGCCCGCACCGCTTCCACGCGCACGGATTTGTCTTTATCGCTGAAGAGTTCGAGCAGGTGCTGCAACAGATCAGTTTCTGACAAAGTGCGGCATCGCACAAGAGCGAGAGCGCAGGTGCTGCGCAAAGTTCCGGCGGTATCCGAGCGGCCTCCCCAGACCGGCTCGAGTTGAATATGCCGCATCCCTCGCAGGAAGACTGCGGCATCTTGATGCTCAAATGCCGCAAGCGCGCGGCTCAACGCATTCTTCGCCCAGCACTGCGGATCGGTCTTGACGGGGTCAGAGAAAAATCGCTCGAACGCGGCCAGCACCTCGGGGATTAATTCGGCTAGCGCCAATTCTCGGACCAGGTCGGCCGCCTTTGCGACCACGTAGTTATTGCGATGGGCCAGCGCCTTGCGCAACGGTCCGGGAACCGCTGCTTGCGGCTGTTGCCGCAGGGCGTCCAGATCGGCGAGTTGATCCTCGAAACTGCGGCGGGCAGGCATGTGGGCAAGTGTAACGCCAAGCCTGAAGTCGCCGCCCACCTCGTTTCCGGTACTACACACTGGTACAACTCACGGTTGGATTCATGACAGGCCCCCGACTGAACGTTAGCTTTGCGCAAACTCGGGACGGGGACAAACTCAAAGCTGTCGTTGGGGAGGAGACTGTGTCAATCAAGAAGACGCTTCCGGCCGCGGTGTTTGCCTGCCTCGCGCTCGCAGCCGCGCATGCTCAAGATCCACTCAAAACCGAAGCAAAACACTACTCATTAGCTTTCGAAAACGAGACCGTTCAGATACTGAATGTTCACTACGGCCCACACGAGAAGTCGGGGATGCACGATCACCCTGGCGGAGTGGTCGTCATACTCACCGGCGGTCACCTGCGGTTTACCGATCAAACCGGGAAATCGCACGACGTGTTCGCGAAACCTGGCGAATCGCGCTGGTTTCCGCCGTTAAAGCACAGCGTCGAAAACCTTGGCGATACCCCCTGCAATTCCATCTATATCGGGATGAAGGTGAAGCCAAACGTGGTGAAGGCCACCGCGGAACCCGGCGATCTGGTTTCGGACGTAGCGACGAAGGTGCTGGTTGCCCAAGTCTTGGGTTCGATGAACCAGTAGCACTGGCGGATGCTGGCCCCGGGTCTTCCATCCCTTACGGCTTTCCCACGGAATCGAGAGCGGGAATCGGGGCCACGTTTGCAGGGTTCGACTCGAAGTAGCGCCTCTGAAAGTACAGGGCAACGTTCACCAACCCGATCAGAGCCGGGACTTCGACCAGCGGCCCAATGACCGCCGCAAACGCCGCCCCGGAATTGATCCCAAAGACTGCGACCGCAACCGCGATGGCAAGTTCGAAATTGTTGCTGGCGGCGGTGAACGACAAGGTCGCCGTCTTTGAATAGTCCGCCCCCAGCTTGCGTCCCATGTAGAACGAAACCAGGAACATCACTACGAAATAGATCAGCAGCGGAAGGGCAATCCGCAGCACGTCCAGGGGCAATCGCACGATGTAGCCGCCCTTCAGTGAGAACATCACCATGATCGTGAACAGTAGCGCGATCAGGGTGATGGGGCTGACCCGTGGGATGAAGCTCTTCTCGTACCACTGTCTTCCGCGCGAGCGCACCAGAGCGAAGCGAGTGATCATTCCAGCCAGGAAAGGAATCCCGAGATAAATGAAAACGCTGTTCGCGATTTCACGGATCGAAACGTTCACCACCGAACCGTGCAAGCCGAACCACTCGGGCAGTTTGGTGATAAAGATCCAGGCGTACACCGAGTAGAACAGCACCTGGAAGACGGAATTGAAGGCCACCAGTCCGGCGGCATATTCGGTGTCGCCCTTGGCCAATTCGTTCCACACGATCACCATGGCGATGCAGCGGGCCAGGCCGATCATGATGAGGCCAGCCATGTACTCCGGGTAGCCGCGCAGAAACACGATGGCGAGCACAAACATCAGTACCGGGCCGATCACCCAGTTCTGCACCAGCGACAGGCCGAGGACTTTCTTGTTGCGGAAAACCTCGCCCATTTCTTCGTAACGGACCTTCGCTAACGGCGGGTACATCATCAGAATCAGGCCCACCGCAATTGGAATGGAAGTGGTACCCACGCTGAAGCGATTCAGAAAGGGTACGATTCCAGGCAGCGCCCATCCCGCCGCCACGCCAATCAGCATGGCGGTGAAAATCCACACCGTCAGGTACCGATCCAGAAAACTGAGACGAGACGAAACGTTGCTGCTCATGTGCCTGCTAACCTCGGTGTTAACGCGTGCCGTCTGCGGCGGGCCGGAGGTTGACGTTCATTGTCGTCCAATGTTCTGGACTTCCTTCTTGACCGAGAGACCGTCAAGACTGCTCAGCGGCAAACTGAGGAACAGGCCGATCCTGCGATCGAGGGCAACGAACCCTTCGCGGAAAGCCCGCTCCACTTCCGCCTCGGTTCCCCGAACCGCCGCGGGATCGGGAATGCCCCAATGCGCTGAGATCGGCTGCCCCGGCCATACTGGGCAAACTTCCTTCGCGGCGTTATCGCAAACCGTAAACACGAAATCGAGACGGGGAGCGCCCGGCTCCTCGAACTCATCCCAGCCTTTACTGCGCATTCCGGTCGTTGGCAGGTGCGCCAGTTCGAGTTGTCGGAGCGCTTGTGGATGAATCTTTCCGGCTGGATGGCTTCCCGCGCTGTAAGCGCTGAATGTCGGCCGGCCCTTGAAGTTCAGGATCGCCTCGGCCATGATCGATCGGGCCGAGTTCCCAGTGCACAGAAACAAAACGTTGTAGTGCTGCGACATCACGATCCTCCCAACTCAGTTGCAGCATGTCGGACCGCAGCAGGGCGATTGTGCGCCGATCGGCTTCAAGGCGCGAATGAAGGCGCTCAGGAACTTGCCATCGATCTGGGGGGCAATGGCGTCGACGTCGATTCCCTGCCCTGAGAGAAGATCGCGGGCATCTTCGGCGCGATAGGTCCGCGTAGGTTCGACTTCAACTTGCTCGAACCCGGCTGCAGCGAGTTTGCTGCGGTAGTCCTTCTCATCGAGGGCGCCGGCGATGCAACCGACCCAGGCCAGCACACTCTGCCGAATCTCAGGCAGAATCTCGCCGCGCGTAACTACGTCCGAGACCGCAAAGCGTCCGCCCGGCTTCAGCACCCGGAAAGCTTCGCGCAGCACTTTGTCTTTGTCGGCCGAGAGGTTGATGACACAGTTGGAAATGATCACGTCGACCGAGTTGTCAGGCAGCGGAATATTTTCGATCTCGCCCCTGAGAAATTCGACGTTCTCAATGCCCGCCTTGCGTTTGTTGTCATTGGCCAGAGCCAGCATTTCGTCGGTCATGTCGAGGCCGTAGGCTTTGCCGGTGGGACCGACGCGACGGGCTGAGAGAAGAACATCGATGCCGCCGCCGGAGCCCAAGTCGAGCACAGTCTCGCCCTGCGTCAGTTGAGCCCGAGCCGTCGGATTGCCGCAGCCCAGTGAGGCCAGCAGCGCTTCCTCGGGAATTTGTCCAGCCTGCGAAGCGTCGTAGAGGTTGGTGGTAATAGGATCAGCGCATCCCGTACCCGGAACCGCGCCGCAGCAGGAACTGCCTCCCGATTTCACGCGCAGAGCGGCTTCGCCATATTTCTGTTTTACAACTTCCTTGATGCCTGCAGTTTCGGCGGTGCTCATGAATGACTCCTATTTGCAAATTTGCACGATGTCTCGTGGTTTGAGGGCTTTGTTGCGCGTGCAGCACTCGGCATAGAGGAACTGCAGCAACTCCTGCAATGCGTCAGTATTGGCGGTATAACGCAGAAAGGTTCCTTCGCGCTTCACTTCGACCAGGTCTTCGGTTCTGAGTTTGTCGAGATGATGGGAAAGGGTCGAGTTGGGAATTTCCAGTTCGTCCTGAATCTCGCCGACGACCAGTCCTTCGGGGTGAGCCGAAAGCAACAATTGCACAATGCGCAAGCGCGGCTCAGTGCCCATGGCAGAAAACATATCGGCGTACTTAGCCACCCGTTCGGCAGCCTTGGTGGGAGAAGAAAGGTTGGTTAATGGCGCCACCATATTTCGATAATACTAGAAATATGGGAGGTGTCAAGTGCGCGAGTAGCCAGGCTTCGCTTGGCTCGTCGGGGTCAAATACCCGGTCCCCTACGCACCCGTCTCCATCGATGCGAATCGTTTATCCTGAAGAGGCATGATCCGTACCCGCCGCCCCTTCGATCCGCGCCCGATCAAATTGGTCATTTTCGACCTCGACGGCACACTGATTGATTCGCGGCTCGACCTGGTGCACTCTGTCAACGCTGCCCTGCGCCACATCGGGCGGCCCGAACTGCCAGAGGACGTCATTGCCAGTTACGTTGGCGATGGCGCGCCCATCCTGATTCAGCGCGCACTTGGCGGTGAGGCGGTTGACGAATCTGTGGTGCGCAAGGGGCTGGAATTTTTTCTCTCTTATTATCGAGAGCATAAGCTCGATCACACCACGGTCTACCCGGGAGTCGCAGAGTCGCTGGCGGCGATCCAGAATTCGCAAAACGGCGTGCCCCGGAAGATGGCGGTCCTCTCCAACAAGCCGGTGATTCCGTCACGCGCGATCGTCGAGGCGCTGGGGCTCGGTCCATTTTTTTCGCAGATCTACGGTGGCAACAGCTTCCCCTCCAAGAAGCCTGACCCGGAAGGCGTGCGCACCCTGCTCGAAGAACACGAGGCGCGGCCAGATCAGGCTGTGATCGTGGGCGACTCGCACGTCGATGTTCGCACTGGGCGGAACGCAGGCCTGCACACGATTGGCGTCACCTACGGCTTTGCGCCCCATACCCTTGAGGATGAGCCTCCCGACGTGCTGGTCGACAGTCCCTGCGAGTTTGCCGACGTTTTCGCAGGGCACACGGAAAAGGCTTAAGCGTCCGGTATGGAGCGGGCACTCCTGCCCGCTTGCCGGTAGCATCGATGAGGCTAGCGGGCAGGGCCTGCCCTGAGCTTGTCGAAGGGAGCACCCGCTCCACACCCCAGATCTACGCTACACTTTTGCATACGACGAAAGAGCGACGGCACGACACACATAATGACGACGAACCACTCTGGCCTCACGAACAGCTTCACAGCAAAGGAACTGCGCAAGCTGCGCAGCCTGAAAGATCCCCATGGCATTCAAAAGTTTCTCGATGACATGCCTTACCACTTGGAAGACACGGCATGGTCCCCGCGAAAGGTGTTGGCCGAGGAGTCCTCGCACTGTCTGGAAGGTGCGATTTTCGCGGCGGCGGCGCTGCGGGCGAACCGATATCCCCCGCTACTGCTGGATTTCGAGGCCGACCACGACACCGATCACGTCATTTCCATCTTTCGCCAGGACGGTTGCTGGGGCGCGGTCGCCAAGTCGAACTACACCGGATGCCGCTGGCGCGAACCGGTCTACCGCACGTTGCGCGAACTGGCCCTGAGCTATTTCAATTCTTATTTCAACCTGCGGCGTGAACGCACGTTGCGTCGATATTCGGTTCCGGTGAACCTGAAGCGCTTCGACCGGCAGAACTGGATGACCACCGACCAGCCGGTGTGGTTCATCGTGTACCACCTATTCGATATCAAGCATTATCCGCTGCTGACCAAGGCTCAGGAAAAACGCTTGCATCGCATCGATGAACGGCTTTTCCAGGCCGAGTGCCTGGGCAAGGCCTACAAAGCGAGGGACTAGCGAATAAAGTTCTGAGCCGATCCTGCCGATGGAAAGAAAAGACCTTGCCCGAACCCGACGATTGGGCGCATTCTTGAAGCCGGATCCGACTGCCGGCTAGGACCCGCGCATGCCTCTCCGGTCAGGGAGCAGCGATTGGAAGGCCGCAGTCAATTCGGAACTAGCACCGCCCATGAAGTTGTGGACGCCCGCCGTCATCCCCGTTTCGAGCTGGAAGTTAACATTCGTGTCTATCCCCGGAACAGTGAGGTCGTTCGTGGCCACACGGTAGACATCAGCCAATCCGGAATCTCCGCCATGCTGCGGGAGGAGCTACAGTTGGACGAAGTAGTTCGTCTGGAATTCACCCTGCCTCATGGAGAAGTGGAAGTGCACGCCTTGGTCCGCCAGCGTAACGCTTTCCGCTATGGCTTTCAGTTCCTGGAGTCCGCCGAAGCACAGGACGTGATCGGCCGTACCTGCCGAGAACTCGCCATTTCCCAGACCGTGGGTGGGCCTAAGCCCTAGAATTTCGAAACAAACAATCATCGTAACCAATCAGTGCCGGCGCATTGTGAGGACACCAGGACCTGCCGCGAACATCCTCTGGGAACTTAAAATCTTCTATGATCGAAAGATCTGCATATGAGAGTCTGGGGTCTCGCGTTCGTACTTTTAATCTGGAGCCTGCCTGGGTTGACCCAACGGGAAGGTTCTCCTCCTGCGCCGACCAACCCTCCAGCCGCAGCCTCGGAGCCGAGTTCGCCGCCCGCGGCCGGCGAAACGCCAAAGCCGGCGGAGCGGCCCAATCTCGACCTCACACCCGATGCCGACGGCAAGCTCTCCCAGCAGCAGATGCAACAGTTGCTCCGTGTGGTCGCAGACAAGGATGACGAGAATAACAAGAAAGAGCGCGACTACACCTACATTGAGCGCGACGTCAACCGGAAAATGGACGGCAAGGGAGAAAACAAATCCACCGAGGCGAAAACCTACGAAGTTCTCGAGATCTACGGCGAGCAGGTGCAGCGGCTCATCGAAAAAGACGACAAACCGCTCTTTGAGAAAGATGCGGCCAAAGAAGAAGAGAAGATCCAAAAGATCATCGACAAGCGCAAGAATGAATCCGAGGCGGACCGCAGGAAGCGGGAGGAAAAACGAGAGAAAGACCACGAGGATGGTCGCAAATTCGTTCGCGAGGTCTCCGACGCCTACAACTTCAAGCTCGTGGGTACGGAGCTGGTCGGAGGGCGTGAGGCCTGGGTTATCGACGGCGAGCCCCGTCCGGGCTACGTGCCGCACATAAAGGAGGGGAAGTATCTCTCCAAGTTTCGCGGGCGGGTATGGATTGACAAAAGTGATCTCCAGCTCGCCAAAATGGACGTGGAGTGCCTCGACACAATCTCATGGGGTCTGTTTCTGGCTCGCATCCACAAGGGTACGCGCTTCATGCTGGAACAGACCCGGGTGAACGACGAAGTCTGGCTGCCGCTCCACCTGACGGCGAAGGTTGATGTACGGCTGGCCCTGGTAAAGAACTTCAACGTGGACATGGAACAGACCTTCCGCGATTACAAGAAATTCCGCACCTCCGCGAAGATTGTGGGCGTGAGCGAAGTGCAAGATCAGAAGTAGAACTGGCTGAGAATCCCGTCTGTACGCCGTAACAACCTATCTCCTGAACCGTCCCGAACACATTCCCCACTGATCCCCGTGCTTTATAATGCGAGGTCCCGAGCGCAGAGCTTCGCAGCATTCCCGAGTCCTCGATGCGTTCGCGACGGCGTCCATTTTCGATTTCATCGAAAGAGGCTCTCATGTCGGATCTTACCCGTCGTGATCTCATTCGCTCCGGTCTTGCTCTTTCCGGTTCGACTCTTGTCGCTGGCGCAGTAAGCCGCGCTCACGCGCTGCTGGCGCGCTATCCGGAGACGGCTGCCGAAGTTCTGGCGGCCGCAGGTCCCCGCGAGCGCCTACTGTTTGACTTCGGATGGAAGTTTTTTCAAGGCCATGCCTCCGACTCCCTGCGCGATCTGGGTTTTGGCAAGGACCAAGGAGATTTCGCCAAATCGGGAGAATTCAAGTTCGCCACAGAAAAATTCGACGACTCAAAATGGCGTGTCCTCGACCTGCCGCACGACTGGGCAGTCGAGTTGCCGTTCGTCCGCGACGAAGACCTGCAATCCCACGGTTACAAACCGCTGGGCCGCCGCTATCCCGAGACCAGCGTTGGCTGGTACCGCCGGGTTTTCGATATCCCGAAAGAAGACTCTGGGCGGCGCGTGGCCATCGAGTTCGACGGTGCTTTCCGCAGTGCGCTGGTGTTTCTGAACGGCTATTTCATCGGCCGCAACGATAACGGATACGCACCTTTCCGCTTCGATGTCACCGACTTCCTCAACTATGGATCCAAGAATTATTTGGTCGTGCGCCTTGACGCCAGCTTTGGCGATGGCTGGTTTTATGAAGGTGCAGGCCTCTACCGCCACGTGTGGCTGACCAAGACCGACGCCCTGCACCTCGGCTCTTGGGAAAGTTATGTGCGTCCCACGGTCAAGGGCAATGCAGCCACGTTGAGCATGGGAACCGTGGTGCAGAATCAGACCCGCGAGGCGGAAACCTGCCGCGTGCGCTGGCAGGTCTTAGACGGCGCGGGAAAAGTCGTGGCCTCGGCAGAGGCCGCGCCGCAATCAGTCACTCCCGACACTTCGGCTACGTTCACCGCGAGCACCAGCCTGACGAATCCCGCGCTCTGGTCACCAGAAACGCCGAACCTTTACGCGGCGGTGGTTACCGTTGAGTCCGGCGGCAAGCCGCGAGACGGGGAGGCCTTGCGCTTTGGCGTGCGCACCGTGGTCTTCGATTCAGACAAAGGTTTTTCCCTCAACGGCAAGTCCGTAAAGATTAAAGGGACTTGCAACCATCAGGACCACGCCGGAGTGGGCGCGGCCGTGCCCGACGCGTTACAGCGGTACCGAATCGGAGTGCTGAAAGAAATGGGATCCAACGCCGTGCGCACCTCCCATAACATGCCCACGCCCGAGTGGGTCGAGGCCTGCGACCGACTGGGCATGATGATGATGTGTGAGACGCGCATGATGAGCTCCAACCCCGAAGGCCTGGCACAGCTTGAAGTGATGATCAAGCGCTATCGTAACTCTCCCTCGATCATCCTCTGGTCGATGGGCAATGAAGAGTGGACGATGATGCCGCAGCCGCAGGGCGTGCGCGTGGTTAACGACATGATCGCCAGAACGCACGAGCTGGATCCGACGCGGCTCTGCACGGCCGCGGTGAATGCTGCTTTCGAGACGCACTTCCCCGAGCAGTTGGATGTCATGGGTTTCAACTACAACCTGGGCGCACACGATCCCTGGCACAAGGCTCATCCCAAAAAGCCCTGCGTTGGTTCAGAAACGGCCAGCACCGTCTCCACTCGCGGCATCTATTCGACCGACAAGTTGCGCAACTGGGTTAGCGCGTACGACCTGAACCAGACGTCGTGGTCCCAACTGACCGAGGAGTGGTGGAAATTTTATGCCGCGCGGGAATGGCTCGTGGGCGGCTTCGCCTGGACCGGCTTCGATTACCGCGGCGAGCCCACACCCTATGGCTGGCCCTCGATCAACTCTCAGTTCGGTATCGTGGACATGTGCGGATTTCCCAAGGACAACTTTTACTACTACAAAGCATGGTGGGGCTCGGAACCGGTGCTGCATTTGTTCCCGCACTGGAATTGGGATCAGCGCGAGGGCGAGCCGATCTCGGTGTGGGTGCATTCCAATCTTGATTCGGTCGAGATTTTCCTGAACGGCAAGAGCCAAGGCTCGCAGAAAGTGCAGCCTCTCACGCATTTGGAGTGGAAGGTGAAATACGAGCCCGGTGTGCTCGAGGCTCGCGGGACTAAAGACGGCAAAGTCGTGCTTGTCGAAAAACGCGAGACCACCAGTGACCCAGTGTCGATCCGCCTCACCCCGGACCGCTCCGAAATCAACGCCGACGACGAGGACGTGTCTGTTCTTCGCGTCGAAGTGCTCGACAAGGAAGGCCGCATGGCTCCGACGGCCGATAACATGATCAGCTTCAAGGTTACCGGCGAAGGCAAACTGATCGGCGTCGGCAACGGCGACCCCAACTGCCAGGAGTCCGACAAGGACCCGAAGCGGAGCTTGTTCAACGGTCTGGCGCAAGTGATCGTGCAGGCCACTCGTACGCCAGGGACAATCACCATCGAAGCCTACACCGAAGACTGGCCGCCACCAAAACTGCCAGCCACTCGGGTGACGATCACCACCAAGAAAGTAGAGTTGCGTCCGGTGGTGACCTAGGCATCTGTCCACGTGCCAGATCCGCAGCGAGACCCAAGGGGAGAAACATGTCCAGATCACGAAGAGAATTCTTGACCACCGTATCACTAGGAGCGCTGGACGCAGCGGCCATCTACCGGGGCCAAGGCCAGGCTCAGGTCCAGAATCCGGGGAACCTGCCGGCCGGCGCACCTCCAGCATTTGGCGCCGGGCCACCTGTGGGACCTGCAGTCACCGCTCCGACTTTCGCCGAAGCGGAGAAGTTGACCCAGTTTCCGTTGACCGAACCGGAACGCGCCATGGCGGCGGCGAGTTGGCCCAGAACGCTTGCTTCGGTATACGAGCGGCGAACCGGACCGCGAAAACTCGCGCTGGAGGCGACGGTCGCTCCAGCCACGCGCTGGGATCCCATGCTGCCCGGACTGACTTCCGTCCCATCGCGCGACAAGTTTGTGCGAAGTAGCGTTCTCCCGATGCCTCTCCCCGCCAATGACGAAGACATTGCCTTCGCTCCCGTAACCCAACTCTCGGCTTGGATCGAAAAGCGACAGCTGAGTTCGGAGCGGCTCACTCGCATCTACCTGGGCCGCCTTGAGCAGTTCAATCCCACGCTACGCTGCGCCATCACAATCACGCGCGATCTCGCGCTGCAGCAGGCGAAACAGGCAGACGAGGAAATCTCCCGGGGTAACTACCGCGGTCCGCTGCACGGCATCCCCTGGGGCGCCAAGGATCTGCTGGACACGGCTGGCATACCGACCACCTACGGGGCAGAACCGTACCGGAATCGCATCCCCACCGAAGATGCCGAGGTGGTCAAGCGGCTGCACGCAGCAGGCGCCGTGCTGGTGGCAAAGTTGAGTCTGGGCGCACTCGCGCTCAATGACATCTGGTTTGGCGGACAAACCATAAACCCCTGGCTCCTGGAGGAAGGGTCCTCAGGTTCGAGTGCCGGGCCCGGCGCAGCTACGGCGGCTGGGCTTGTCGGATTCTCGATCGGAAGCGAGACCGGCGGCAGCATTGTGAGCCCCTCGATGCGCTGTGGAGTCACCGGCCTGCGTCCTACGTATGGTCGAGTTCCCCGCACTGGCGCGATGACCCTTTGCTGGTCGCTCGACAAACTCGGTCCGATGACCCGCAGCGTCGAAGATGCGCTGCTGGTGCTCGCGGCCATCTCTGGCTCCGATGCAAGAGACACAGCGAGCGTACCCAGCCACCTGGATTTCGATGCCAATGCCAGTGTGAAAGGCCTGCGCGTCGGCTATTTCCCAGCGTGGATGAAGGAGCGTCCTGCGACCGAAGTGGATCGGGCCGCTCTTGAGAAAGCGAAGAGCCTGGGCATGCGGTTGGTGGAGGCTTCCCTTCCCGACTGGCCCTACGATTCGTTGAACCTCATCTTGTTTGCAGAGGGGGCCGCGGCGTTCGAGGATCTGACCTTGTCTGGTGGGCTGCGCGAGCTGAAAGCCCAGGTAGCGGATGCATGGCCGAACATCTTTCGGCAGGCGCGATTCTTATCGGCTGTGGACTTTGTACAAGCCGACCGGTTACGCCGAAAAGTGGCTCAGGAGATGGCGCGCATCTTCTCGGAAGTGGATCTTCTGCTGGTGCCTTCGTTGCGCGATGAAATGTTGGTGATTACCAACTTCACCGGCCATCCGTCGCTGACGTTGCGCGCAGGATTCGTGGAGGTGCGGAAAGCGCGCAGCGACTGGGCACCCGATCCAGAGCATCCGTTGCCGACATTCAGCACGCCGCGCCGCGTGCCGCACGGCGTCACACTCATCGGGCGGCTGTTCGACGAAGGCACGCTGGGCGCCGCAGGAATCGCCCTGGAGCGAGCACTAGGAGTTTCAGGCGAGAGGCCGCAGGGCTTCTAATGCCCAGTAACGAATGCAGGGTCACGGCGTTTATAATAGAAGGATTCTTTGTTGGCAAAATCGGGTTCTGTAGAAGTCGGCAACGAAAACCCAGTCGCGCTTTGCTCGGCATGGCCGGGTCAAAGACCCGGCCCCACCCGAGCAACGGCAGCTTTCTTCCCTTCGCTTTGCTAAGGGTCGGAACTACGATGTCTCGGGGCTGAGGACAGAAGATGTCCTCAATCACGATTAATGTTTTTCTGAGCCGCCGGCGCAGGCTGATGGCTGAGAGCTGACAGCTGAAAGCTTCTTCCATGGACTTCAAACTGGTTTCTAGTTACAAGCCACAGGGCGATCAGGCCTCTGCAATTCAGGCGCTCACGCGCGGATTGTTTGATCGCGAGCAGCATCAGGTCTTGCTCGGGCGTGACCGGGTCGGGCAAGACTTTCACCATGGCAAAGGTGATCGAGGCCCTGAACCGCCCGACGCTGGTCATGGCTCACAACAAGACGCTGGCCGCGCAGCTTTATCACGAGTTCAAGAGCTTCTTCCCGCACAACGCGGTCGAGTATTTCGTTTCCTACTACGACTACTACCAGCCCGAAGCCTACGTTCCCGCCGCCGACCTCTACATCGAAAAGGAAGCGACCATCAACGACGAACTCGACAAGCTGCGGCTCTCGGCCACGCGTTCCCTGTTTGAGCGGCGCGACGCGCTCATCGTGGCTTCGGTGAGCTGCATCTACGGCCTCGGCTCGCCGGAAGCCTATTACGGCATGATGCTCTTCCTCGAAAAGGGCCAGAAGATCAAGCGCGAAGACATCACGCGCAAGCTGGTCGACATTCTTTACGAGCGCACCAACGGCGAGTTCCGCCGCGGAACCTTTCGCGTTCGCGGCGACGTCATCGAGGTCTTCCCTACTTATGACGACATGGCGTACCGCATCGAGATGTGGGGAGACGAGGTCGAGGCCTTGTCGCAGATCGATCCGCTGTTTGGCACGGTGAAGCAAAAGTACGTGCGCCTGCCGATTTATCCCAAGACGCATTATGTGATGAAAGAGGAAACGCGTGCGTCGGCCGTCGATTCGATCAAGAAAGAACTGGCATGGTGGGAAGTCGAACTGGAGAAACAGGGACGGCTGGTCGAATCGCAGCGCATTCATCAGCGCACCATGTTTGATCTGGAAATGATCAAGGCCATGGGCTATTGCCACGGCATCGAGAACTATTCGCGGCATTTCACCGGACGCCTGCCTGGCGAGCCGCCGCCGACGCTGCTGGATTATTTCCCGCGCGATTTTCTGATGTTCATCGACGAGTCGCATCAAACCGTGCCCCAGGTGCGCGGCATGTACGCCGGCGACCGTTCGCGAAAAGAAGTGCTGGTCGAATACGGATTCCGCATGCCGTCGGCACTCGACAACCGTCCGCTGACGTTTGAGGAGTTCGAACACCGAACCAATCAGCTGGTTTACGTTTCGGCGACGCCAGGGCCGTATGAGCTGACAAAATCCGCCGGCGTCGTGGTCGAGCAAATCATTCGCCCCACCGGGTTGATCGACCCGCCGGTGGAAGTGCGTCCGGTCAAGGGGCAGATCGACGATCTTCTGCACGAGATTCGCGCCCGAGTAGAAAAAGGCGAGCGGGTGCTGGTCACGACTTTAACCAAGCGCATGTCGGAAGATCTGGCTGAGTACTACGCCGAAGTGGGCGTGAAGTGCCGCTATATGCACTCGGAAATCGAGACCCTGGAGCGGGTGAAGATTCTACGCGACCTGCGCAAGGGCGAGTTTGATGTATTGATCGGCATTAATCTTTTGCGCGAAGGCCTCGATCTCCCGGAAGTTTCCCTGGTGGCGATCCTCGACGCCGACAAAGAAGGCTTCCTGCGGTCGTCGGGTTCGCTGATTCAAACTATCGGCCGCTGCGCCCGGCATCTGAACGGCCGCGCGATTCTGTACGCAGACCGGCAGACAGACTCGATGAAACGCGCCATGGACGAGACCTCGCGCCGTCGCGCGATTCAGACAGCTTATAACGAGGCCAACGGCATCACGCCAGAATCGATCGTGCGCCCGCTGGATATGACGCTGGCAGCGATCGTGGCCGCCGACTATGCCGACCTGACCGCGGGTGAGGCCGAGGGTATGCCGGAGTTCAAGTCGCAGGAGGAAGTCGACACCTACATCGGCAAGCTCGAAAGCGACATGCGCGAAGCCGCCAAGCGCTTCGAGTTCGAGAAGGCCGCTAGACTGAGGGATCAAATCAAGGAATTGCGGACGAAAGAGTTCTTGTTCGCGTGAGCGCCAGCTGTGTATTTTGTTACCGCCCGTACGCCGCGGCCGCGGCCAGAGGCTTGCGATGCAACGTGTACCCGTCGTAAGTTTCAGGGCGGAAGTTAAGATTTGGGGCGTAGAGCTTTTCCGTTTGGCTCAGGAACAGGTATCCGCCGGGCTCAAGGTAGAGGTGCAGGCGTTCGATCAGGGCAGAGCGCTGCGCGCGCGAAAGGTGTGGCAGCACATCCATACAGAAGATGCAGTCGAACCGGCCGATGTAGACCGGCTTGGTCAGGTTCATGGTGTTGAAGGTGACCAGGCTGCGCAAGCGCGGCTTGACCAGCAAGTGCGCGCCACTGTTATTCGACCCATTCGATCCGTTCGATCCATTGCGCGATGCCGCCGCCGATCCATTCGGGCCCTGGGTTTGAACCGCCTCAGGCGCGCCATTGGAGCCGCCGCAGGCACTTCCGATTTTCGAGAAAAATGCACGGATCGTTGCGGGAGGCAGGCCAGTCAGCGCCGATTGCGGGTAGAGTCCACGCTCGGCGACTTCGATGGCCGAAGCCAGCAGGTCGCTGCCGACAATGTGGATCGACCAGTCTTTCGCACCCGCTAAGGCGGACGCCGGTGCGCTGTTCTCGGAGATTCCGCCATTCCGGCTCGCGGCGGTCTTTTCCTTGGTGTCCCTATCTTTGCCGTCCTTGCCGTTTCCGTTCGTGCCTCCGCCGCCCGAGCCATTGCCCAGCGCATCACACACCGCCATCGCAATCGAGTACGCCTCCTCCCCGGTGCCGCAACCCGCACTCCACACGCGCAGGGTGCCCAGTACGTCGTCGGGCTTGCGGGAGTTAATCTTTTGCGGGACGACGAAGCGCGCCAGCGCATTCATCGCGCCGGGATGACGGAAGAATCCGCTGTTGACGTTGAGGACGCCGTCCAGAAACGCCGGCAACAGGGCAGGATCCTGATCGGAGGCGCGGAGGCGCTCCAGCAGCGCGCCCGTGGATTCCAGTTCCTGATGCTCCAGATACTCACCCACATGCGCCGCCAGTGCGCTGTTGGGGCAATCGAGCAGAATGCCGGCCTGGCGCTCGACCAACAGCCGCAACTCCGAGAGTTCGTGCTCGAGAATGGTGACGCCCGGCATCAGTCTATGCATAGATCCTTCCCACGACCGTGGGCAAAAGCTCCGACCCAATCATCAGCGGCACCCGGGGAGGGCTGCATTCAATTCTCACTTCTCAGTACTCACGCGCCGGCAACGGCGGCATACGATTTGCCGGTGTCTCTTTCTGCCTGCTGCGCGACGACATTCATTTCCTTTTCCAGCGACGAGAAGCGTTGCATGATCTCATGAATGCGCAGCGCCATGTTTCGCATGGTTTCGATTTGCGCGCGCGTCTGGGCGGAGAGGCTGCCAGGTTCCAGCAGCAGCAGGTCCGAGTTTCCCAGCACGGAAGTGAGCGCGTTGTTCAAACTGTGGCGCATCTCCAGCATGTAGCGCCCTAACATCGCCTGCCGCTCCAGCGTGGCGCAAGAAAGCTCGGCGGCGCGGGCGCGGGATTCAGCCCGCGAACGGTGCACAGCCTCGCTCCCCGCCAGAACGAGAATTTCGAGCCAGTGCTCGCTGGGCCGCAGGATGGAAATGCGGGGCCAGCGCTCGTGCACCAGTTGCGCCGTGGCGGCATCGTGGCATACGCAGAAGATGGGTTGACCGGTGGAGTGCAGAGGCTCCAGAACTACCGAGAGCAAGTCGCGCCGCAACTTCCCGACGATCGCCACGTCGAAGACGTCCACCGCAAAGCGCGGCCACAAATCGCCGCTCAGCAGCGTAAACGTCGGAACGTTGCGCTCCATCTGCCAGCGGGCGGTGACCCGCCGCGAAAAATCGGCTTCGTCGGAGATGATCAGCACGGTCGGTGTATCCACTGCCACGCTTCCCTTTTCTTAGCCCTTCTTGTTCGGTTCCGGCGCGGGATCAGGTTCCCAGCCCGGCGTGCTCGAAACTTCAAACTCCGGAGCCTCGGCGGCCGGTTTGCCTGCAGGCGTAGCGGTCGGTCGCGCCGCAGCGGGCTTGGCCAAAGGTTTCGCAACGCCCGCCGTCCCTGCCCCAGCGGCCGCAGCCGCCGTATTCGCTTTGGGTGCAGCTGGTGCGGGTTTGGAGGCTGCTGGCGCAGTCGCCGCCGTCTTATCTGCCGGCGCCGGTTTCGCCTTGCCATCCGCCTCAGAAGCCTTTCCACGGCCAAGGGCATATTCCACCGAGGCCCGCAGGTCGACCAGCATGCGCAATGGCTGTCCGGACGAATACTCCGCTTGGAACATCACTTTCCACGACTGACAAATCATCCGCAGTCGAAGGATCGGTTCCTGCGCGGAAAACTGAGCCCGTCGGCAGTCGATGGTCTGAACACCCTTTTCTTCCAACTCGGTCAGCCCGTCCACGATGAGGTTGAGATCGCCCAGCATGAGCCTGAAGAAGACGCGCCGCATCAGGTAACCAAAGCGTGTGAAGGCCACCAAGGCCACCGGCAGATAGAACAGATCGCCGGCCTGAGTCTTGGCTTTGCGCCCCTGTTCGAGAACGCCCCCATGCAAAAGCTCGTCGAGCGAGCGGCAGCGGCGGGCGGATTCCAGAACGCGATCGAGTGCGTTCAGCCACACCGGGGTTTTCAACTCCACCTGGTTCAGAACCGGTTCCAGGGTCTGCGCCACGTAGGACAGGTCGACTTCCGCATCATCGAGGCCCGAGGGCGCCATCTGGCTGAAATACTGCACCATCAGAAAATCGATCTTGTCGCGAATCCCGTCCGTCTTGGGAGTTTTCACTAGAAAGTGTTGCAACAGGTTCAGCAAGCTTTCCGGAGTCACCAGCGCGCTGGTTTGCAGGAACTGCCGCAACTGGTGAACTTGAACCCGCTGGTCCATTTCGTCGAGCCAGCGGTTAGCCTGTTCCACCCCATCTTTTCCGGGCGTTTCTACTCCGGCTTCGAGGTCGGCGCTGGCTTGCACATCGATGGCAAATTCACGCGCCAGTTCGAAGTAAACGGGATACAGCCGTCGGGCATTGTTCCATTGGGTTGCGAGATCCTGTGCGGGTGTGGAAGGAGTCATGATTTCACGATCCAGTTGGGCACCTCTGACCTAAAACGTGCGGCCACAACGGTGCGGCCGGGGTGATACTGCACCGCCACCACTGAAGCCTCAACATCGAGCGAACCATCGGAGTTCCGCAGCCGAAGCACATCCGCGAACTCCAGGGGAGTGTTGCAGGCAAACAGAACTTCGTGGGGAGTGCCAAATTCAATCACCGTGCTCTCGGTGAAAGTGCCGCCGGCTGAGTTCCCGGATTCCAGAGTGCGGGCGAGTTGGATGGGAATGCGTACCGGAGCGGCCTCCGGAAAAAATCGGGCCAACCCCGCCACCTCGCTGGTGGTTGCTGCGATGCGTCCCGTTGCTGTGGCTTGTTGCGCCAAGCGGATGAAACACCCCTTACCCAGACTCGCTCTGCCCGTCTCACAGCGGATCAGCTTCCATCCCCCGGTCAGGAATGATGACAAGCCAAACTCCGCCGCAAAGAGAACGAGCAACGCGGCAGCCAATTCTGGGAACGGAAGGTCTAGCACTGATGTGGGTGTATTTTCACTAGGTTAGCGCGTGTTTTCGATGCGGTGGACGAGGGCCGCGCCGGCGCATTGTCTCATCGTGAGACTTTGTCTCACAATCGCCGGGCGATCTTAAGAATCGGATGACCCTCGAAAGTCCTCTTTAGATTTCGAATTCCCGTCCCGCCGCTCAACTAGACAATCGCCGACTAGGCGGCCGCGTCGCATAAGACACCGCAAGGAACACCAGAAGTAGCAAAGGCGCGAAAGCCACCGGCCCGTCATGAGCCAGATAGTGGGCTACTACAGCCGCGATCCAGGCAAATGTGAACCCGGCGTAAGCCCACTCTTTCAGCCGGGCCAAACCAGGGACTACAAGCGTGATCGCCCCGAGCAGTTTGGCGATCCCAAGAAGAACTCGCAGCTGTGACGGATACCCGACGTGAGCAAATCCCTGCACCGCCTGCGGATTGCCCGACACGTAACTGAACCCGGCGAAGATCGACAGCGCAGCCACCAGGCCGGTCGTCACCCAATAAATCACTTTGCTCGCCATGCAGTTGATTTCTCCTCAGGAAAACGGAAATGAGGGTTCTGATGCAGAATCCGGCAGCTCCGATTCAGCCTTTTCGGAAACCGGGCTAGCAATGAGAGGCGCTCACTGCAACGTGTGGCTTGACGGCGACCCAGGCGCCCCGAC
>CAVRCR010000039.1:0-19992 GCA_963719615.1 uncultured Acidobacteriaceae bacterium
AAGCAAAACTGCAATCAGTCTGGGCGGACGGCCGGTTGCCGAGAATCCGCGGCGAATCAGCATCGCCACCCCCGCAATGAACAAGAGCGCCGCGATCTGTGCCACGGCCGTCTGGCCGAACGTGAACCGAAACACGCCGAACGTTCCGCGATACAGAAAGGGCAGCAGGCGATCCCGTCCAGCGTGGAAATACCAGTCAGAAAGGTAGAAGTCGCCAAAGCGGTCAAGCGGTCGTGCGACCGGATACACCGCGCTCAGTTTTGCGATCTGAGTGAGATAGAGAGTCGCAGCCACTCCGACCCCAACCGCCTGGCCGGCCACCCATATGGCCATCACACTGGCCGCCGGGCGTTGCGAGAGCATCCGCAGAATGGCGTAGATCCCAAGGCTAGCGGCAAGAAGAAATGCCGAGTAGTGCGACAGCATCGCAAGGTACAAGCAAACGGACGACAACAGCATCATGCGCGCTGAGTTCCCGTCCAGTGCCCGCTCCAGAAAGTACGCGGCGGAGAAAGCAAACATCAGCATCCAGCTGTACTGCCGCAGCTCGGCCGACAGGGCGATCATGGGTGGGAGGAACGCGGCCAATATCAGCCCGCACCATCCGGCCGAGCGCCCAAACAGAACCGTCAGCCATTTGTAGAAGACCCAACAGAAGACCGTTCCCGCCAGCACGCCGGGCAGGCGGAACATAACGTCGGACGTGCCCCGATGCCTCCAGAAATAAAGCACGAACACCATGAGCGGCGGGTGCGCCAGTGTCAGGTTCGCCTTGTAGGCTGCGAGCAGCGAGTCCTGATTGGCCACCGAGTAGTGCCAGGCCTCGTCGCTATTGAAAAAAGTTGCCTGCGCCAACCAGACACGCCAGCAAAGGCCGAGACCCACAAGTGCGGCAGCAAGCAGATTCGGATATTCGCAGACTCGCGCAGCCAGTCGCTCATATCCACCTCGCGGGCCGCCGCTCGAGAGCGTGGGCTCCAGGGAGGGGGGATTGGGGGTCGGCATGGGTGCGATTGTAGCAACGGGCGGAGTCGGCACTCGTGGACAGCGGTCAGAGCTTCAGTGTCGAGGTCTCTCCCGGGAGGGTGAAATCGTCAATCGGAGATCGTAACGAGCTCTCCTCGAACCTTTCCCCGCTCCACGATTAACCTGCCCAGGCTGATCGGCAACTTGAAGCGCCGCGGTCCCGCGCTGCCGGGATTGAAATAGAGCACCCCGTGGCGCGTCTCTTGCTTGGGGACGTGGCTGTGGCCGGAGATCACCACGTCGAATCCGGAAGCCTCCGGCTTCAAATCGAGTTGCGCCAGATCATGGAGGACATAAATGGAAACTCCGCTGACCTCGATGACTTCGGTCTGAGGCAGCTTCCGGGCCCAAGCCTCTCTGTCGATGTTTCCGCGGACCGCGGCCACAGGCGCGATCGCCGCGAGCTGATCCAGAATCTCGGGAGCACCCACGTCGCCCGCATGGATGATATGTTGCGACTCTCGCAGCGCCGCCAGAGCCTCAGGCCGTAGCAGGCCGTGGGTGTCGGAGATTACGCCGATAACAATGGGAGTACTCTCTGAGACTTTGTCCGCTAATTTGACTTCATGAGCTCGTTCATTTCGGCGTGAGATGGCGCGCCCTCCATCGTCGTGTAAGTGCCCAGCGTCTTCAGTTCCTCGGCCAGGCGACGTAGCAGGCCGAGCGTCGCCCGCATCGGCCCTGAACCCAGGCTGATTCGCCTCACCCCGAGCGCAGCCAATTCGGCAACCGAAGGTGAACCGGGTACAGCAAGAACGTTTACCGGGCAGCGAAGATCGGCAACCAACCGTCTGATCTTCGCCGTGTCTCGAAGTCCCGGAACGAACACGCAGTCCGCGCCTGCGTCGCGGAAGGCCGACAGCCGTCGCACCGCCTCGCCATAACGCTTGGCCGGATCGCCCACTTGCAGCAGGTAAACATCCGTCCGAGCATTGAGCACCAACCGAACACCCTGTTTCTCCGCAGTCTCGCGGATCGCTCGGATTTTTTCCAGTTGGAGCGGCAAGTCTACAAGCGGCTGCCGGGCATCGCCCGTTGCGTCTTCAAAATTCATGCCCACGGCGCCGGCTTCAATCACGCGGTTTGCGGTGTGGCCCGCATGCTCCGGCTTCTCTCCGTATCCAGCTTCGACGTCAGCCGTGACGGGCGCTTTCACCGCCGCTGCGATCTGTGCGATCGCCACAATCATGTGGTCGGCAGGAATCTTCTGCCCGTCCGGATAGCCATGCGTAAACGCAATGCCCGCGCTGGTCGTGGCTATGGCCGGGAACCCCGCCTCTTCAATAATGCGAGCGCTGGCTGCATCCCAAGCATTGGGGAGCAGCAGGACATCCGCGCCTACGTGCATTGCCCGTAACGCATCTGCTTTTCTGGCTTGATCGAGATTCGCCATGCCGCAGGTTGGATGCGCTCACTGGCGCCCGTTCTTCATCTTTTCTGTGAATCTTCCGATACTCACCACTGCCCGCCCCACCGTACCGCGTCCGATCTCCTGAGAATCGTCCCGAGCGCTCACCCGTAGGGTATAAAACCGTCCGTCGAAAGATTCGAGTTCGGCCACAGCCTTGATGCGGGCGCCGATGCCGCTGGCAGCACGATGCTCGACATTGATCGACGTCCCCACAGTGATTTCATCGCCCTCGCAGTAAGGCTGCAAAGCCTGAAATGCCGCAGTTTCCATCAGCCGGATCATGTCCGGGGTCGAATAGACTGGCGGCAATTCCGAATGATGCGACGTTAGGGTGTGCTCGAACGCCACCCTCTCTTCGGCCTCGCCGCGCGCTCCGATCGGGATCTCTCTCGCCAAGGTCGTTCCCTCGCCAAAAAGAAAATGAGCTAATGATTCTACCGAATCACAGGCTCGAAATACCTGGACACCGATTCACGCCCTAGGTTGGCTGTCCCTCGTTTACTGAGCCTGCATGACGTTGCGGACCTTCTGAAGATCGATGCCTCGTTCTCGCAGCTTCTTCTCGACACTATTTGCTTCGTTCTTGCTCAACTGTGGCCAGAGCGCTTGGCACTGCTTCTTGGCAGCCGAGGAGCCATCGCCGTAAGCAAGAACGAACCAGTAATATGCCTCAACGTGGTCGGCCTTCGTGCCGTCACCCCTGGCATACATCTCAGCCAACGCAAGAGCGGCTGAGCGTCGTGTCCCTGGTATCAACCCGCGCGCAGCGAGTTGGTACCATTTCATCGCTTCTTTTGAGTTCTTCTCCGTGCCGAGGCCGTTTTCATACAAATATCCAAGGCAATACTGCCCTTTACCGTCCCTGTGCTCGGCGGCTGGGTGGCACAATTTGAAGGCTCGGGGATAATCCTGAGTGATCGCTTTACCGTTAATCAACATTTCCGCGAATCTTAGCGCGGCGGAATCGCTGTGGTTCGCCGCTTCACCGTACCAGCGAGCCGCTTCCTCCGAATTCTGTGGCAGCTCGACTCCCTCCTCATACATAGCGCCGATATCTTCGAGTGCAGCTGCGGTAAACTTCATCTCCTTGGCTGTTCTGGCGACAGCATCCTTCGCTTCAGGATTTCCCGCCCGTTGGGACAAGAGAAACCACGCGTATGCCAGGTCCAGATCGGAAGGCACGCCCTCGCCGTTGTAATAGGCGGCGCCGAGATTAAACATCGCTTGAGCGTAACCTTGCTTTGCGGCGCTGTGGTACCAGCGGACTGCTTCCTCCTTGCTCTTTTCTACGCCCCGTCCAAGGCTGTACATGACGCCGAGCCCATTCTGTGCCTCGGGGTCGCCCAGGTGGGCCGCTTTGCGGTACCAATTCGCAGCCAATGCATCGCTCTGGGTCACTCCTTTGCCCTTAACATAGGCTTCCGCCAGCGCTCGCGCTGCAGTGGCGTCGCCGGCCTCAGCCTTGGTTTTCAGTTGGGAAATCTCTGAGGGACTCAGCGGAGCACCCTGGCCCGATTCTTGCGGCGGAGGCTGAGGTTCTGGACTAGGGGACTTGTCTTGGCCAGCAGTACCTGCAATGACGAGCGAGAAGCACAAGACGAGTGTAATCATGGAACCAATCGCGAGGTCGCAGATTTCCTCGATAAAACGATGTCTGGGCAAAAAATCCGCAGGAATGCCCTGCGAGGTTTCCCGGGGTCGTTAACCTGTACGGAAAAATCTTACGCCGCGTTCATGGCCATCCGCCGCGCTTCAATCCCATCCAGAGCCTGCCACAACCTGAGCGCGGTCTTCTCTGCGGCATCCAGAGCCGCCTCCGCCAACTCCGGCTTGGCGGCGATCCGGCGTTCGAGCTGATTGCGCCAGATCCGCGAATGGTAAACATCGGCCGTGGCGTGGAGCGAGAAATAGCCGCACGTCTTGTCGTCGGCGTCATACCTCTCGCGAAGACCCAAGGCTTTTTCTTTCGCAATGCGCGGCACCTGCGATTCGTACGCGTAGAAAGCGGCCAACGCTTCCTCTGGCGAGCCTTCGCTGGCTACCCGATGGAAGTGCCGGATCAGCTTCCGAACCTCCGGCACCGGACTGTGCCACTCCAGATTGCGGCTCGATCCCATGCCTTCGGCAAAATCCAGCCATAGATCGGAGTGCGGGACCGAATCCTTCCCCGGCCGCCCCTCCACTCCTTTTTCATCGCACATGTTGGCCAGCACTGCCCGACGCAGTTCGCCGTCTTCCAGCCGCAGCCCGAGGGCCGCCAGGTATGACGGGAACGCCTCGACGTGGTGGTAGTAGTGCTGGGCATATTCGCGCAGATCGTCGCGGCTTAGCTCACCCGCCGCCCAAGCCTGGTAAAAAGGGTGGCGAAGCAAGTCATACCTGTTAATTCGCGCCTCCAGTTGCTCGAAAAACTCAGCCGTATTCATGATGCCCCCGTTAGCTTTCTATTTAAGATCACCCAACTATACGAGCGAGCCGGGAAGGCCAGCAAGTGAGCAGAATCACCGAAGCCCCCAAGTTGCTAGAATGAAACAGGAAAGAGTCCGATAAATCTGGGGTTCGCGAACAGGTCTGAATGCAGTTCACTGAGCAATTCGACGTAGTCGTTGTCGGCGCCGGTCATGCCGGATGCGAGGCCGCCATGGCCGCCGCGCGCATGGGCTTGAAGACCGCCTTGTACACGCTCAACGTCGACCTGATCGCGCAGATGTCGTGTAACCCGGCGGTGGGTGGCATTGCCAAGGGACACCTTGTCCGCGAGGTCGACGCGCTCGGCGGCATCATGGGCGAAGTGACGGACGCCGTCGGGATCCAGTTCCGCCTGCTGAATACCTCGCGCGGTCCGGCTGTGTGGTCGCCCCGGGCGCAGTGCGACAAGCAGGCCTACCGCCTCAAGATGCGAGAAGTGCTCGAATCGCAGGCCAATCTGAAGATCAAGCAGGCGGAAGTCGCGGATTTGATCGTGGAGAGCTCTCAGCTCTCAGCTGTCAGCTCTCAGCCAGAAAGCGACGATTCGACGGAGAGCCGACAATTCGGAACTGAGAACTCGCGTGGCCGCGTCCGCGGCATCAAGCTTCGCGACGGCCGCACCGTCGGCGCCGACGCGGTCATCATCACTACCGGAACGTTTCTCAACGGTCTCATTCACTGTGGCGAGCAGCAATATCCCGCGGGGCGTTCGGGCGAACCGAACGCGGTCTTGCTCGGGGAAGCGCTGAAGAAGTTGGGCCTGCGCGGATGCCGCCTCAAGACCGGCACTCCTCCGCGCCTGGATGGACGCACGATCGACTGGTCGCGCTTCCCGGCGCAACCCGGCGATGCCGACCCTACGCCTTTCAGCTTCCGTACCAAGCGCGTCGCCCATCACGACTCGCAGGTGCCCTGCTATATCGCCTGGACCACGGCGGAAACGCATCGCATCATCCGGGAGAACGTTCACCGTTCGCCCATGTACAGCGGGCAGATTCAGTCCATTGGCCCGCGCTACTGCCCGTCGATCGAAGACAAGATCGTGAAGTTTCCCGACAAGGAGATGCACCAGCTCTTTCTCGAGCCGGAAGGACTGAACACGCACGAGATTTATGTCAACGGCATGAGCACTTCCTTGCCGGTAGAAGTGCAGCTCGCGATTCTCAAGACAATCCCCGGCCTCGAAAACGCCGAGATGCTTCGCCCGGGCTACGCCATCGAATACGACTCAATCGACCCCACCGAACTCGAACGCACACTCGAGACTCGGAAGATCGCCGGGCTGTTCCTGGGCGGGCAAATCAATGGCACATCCGGCTATGAAGAGGCCGCATGCCAGGGGCTGATGGCCGGCATTAATGCGGCGTTGCAGGTCAAGGAGCAGCCGCCGTTGATCCTGGATCGGACCGAAGCTTATACCGCGATTCTCATCGACGACCTGATTTCCAAGGGCACCAACGAGCCCTACCGCATGTTCACCTCGCGCGCCGAGTTCCGTCTGCACCTGCGCATCGACAACGCCGACCGCCGCCTTACTCCGCACGGCCGCCGCGTAGGTTTGATCTCGGATGAAGCCTGGTCCGATTTTCAATCCAAGCAAGGGCGCTTAGCGAATTTAAAGAAGCTGCTGGAAACCACGCGCCTCACGCCCGAAATGCTATGTTCTTGTCATTCCGAGGAGCGAAGCGACGAGGAATCTGCGGTCGCTGCCGCCACCCCAGCAGCGTGGGGATCTGCGGCAGGCCAGACCATCGCGCAGTTCCTGAAGCGCCCCGAGATAACGGTGGAACGCCTTGCGCCAGCTTTGCGAGAACTCAAGCCAGAATTCTTCAACCGAGGAAACTCCTCGGCGTCGTCCATGCCCGCTGGGGTTGAGCTTTCTTCTCAAGTCCGCAACGAGCTCAAATCGGTCGAGACCGAGATCAAGTACGAAGGCTACCTGCTGCAGCAACAGCGTGCCATGGAGCGCCTGAAAAAGGCCGAGCAGCACTCCATCCCCGACTGGTTCGACTACCACTCGGTCAGCGGACTCTCGCGCGAAATGCAAGAGAAGCTGACCAAAGTGCGTCCTCGCACCATAGGCCAAGCGTCGCGCATCCCCGGCGTGACCCCGGCAGCCGTGTCCCTGGTGAACGTCTACATTGAAATCCAGGCCCGCCGCCGCGAACAGGCGGCCGCACTCTAATTCTAGGTCGTAATAAGAGGCGCGTGGGGCGGCTAGGGCGGTTTCACAGCTGCGGTATCCCAAAGTGATCTGTCATCCCGAGCGCAGCAAGGGATCCAGGTGTTTGCTGCTAGCCGCGATGCTGGTGGGGTGGGCAAAAACCTAGATCCCTCGCTTCGCTCGGGGATGACAATGCGGTTTGGTTCACGCTGTACCTGAAAACGGGTACCGTTGACTGGGGAACGTTTCCGCCTCTGCTACGGATGCGAGTCCTGCCGGGTTCGCAGCTCTTCCGCCAGCTTGAGTTCGCTCTCCGATTCTTCTTTCTTCCCCATGTCGCGGTAGGCCTGGCCGAGCAGGTAGTGGGTTGTCGGATTGTTTGGGTCCATGCTGGCGGCTCTCTGCAGAGCGCGCGCCGCCAACTCGTATTCCCCTTTTTTCTCCAGCACTTTTCCCATGAGGATGTAGGGTCCCGTCGAAGTCGCATCCAGCCAGATGGAGCGCTGCAGGAGGCGCTGCGCGTCTTCAAACTTTTGCACTCGCGAGTAAGCGTCCGCCAGTTTGTAGTAGGTTTCTGCGTGCCCCGGGTTGATCGCCAACTCCTTCTGAAACTCCGTAATAGCTTCCGGGACGCGGGACTTGTACAGGTACAGCTCGCCCAGAAGAAAGTGAACCAGCGGCAGCTTTGGATCAAGGGTCGCAGCTTTCTGCGCGTATTCTTCCGCCACCGGATCGTGTTCCTGCCGCAGCAGCATGCGCGCAGTGAACAGGTAGCTCGCCGCTGAGTCTGGGGGCACATCGAACATCTTGCTGAAAGATTTGCGGGCGTGATCGTAATCTTTGGTCTGGATGTAGGAGATGCCAAGAATGTAAGCAGCGTCGACATTGGCGCGTGGATACCAGCTCTGGACTTTTTCCAGCAGAGGAATCGCATCCTCGGCATGTCCGCCCAGGTAATACGATAAACCCAGCAACTGGGTCGCCTCGCCGTTCCCGGGATCTTCGGCGGTCGCCTTCTTCAGGTACTCGACCGCCTTCGGTAAGTCATTTTTCTTGTAGAACGCCGTTCCCAGCTCCAGGGCGAGGCCTTTGGTCGTGGGATCCCGGGCTTCCAGAGTCTGCAACTGCGCGATCGCCTCGGGTAGCTTCCCTTCCTGTTCGAGTTTTCGCGCTGCGGCAAACTCCGCGGGAACATTGGCTGACGGCTGTGCCGCGGGAGCCGAACCCGTCTCCGGCGGCGTTGCCTGCTGCGCCTGGCCCATGACCGTGCAGGTCCAAAATAATGCCGCCAGCCACGACTGCCGAATTTGAAATAACTGCTTCACTTCCATAATCCGATTAGAGCACAGACTTGCCACCTGACCCGCTGGCAGCGGTCACCGCGGGCTCATCTCTTTCTGCAAGGCCTCCAGATTTTCTTTTGCGATCGGTTGATTGGGATCGATCTGCAAAGCGCGCTCCCAATGCGACTTCGCTTCAGAAAACCGCCCTAACTGCGCCAGGGCCGCGCCGAGATTCGCCTCTGCGTTGGCGTCTTGCGGTTGCAACTGCAGCGCAAGCCGGAATTGCTGAGACGCCCCCTCGAAGTCGCTCTGCTGCGCCAAGGCAAATGCCAGGTTGTAGTGAGCGTCAAAGTAGTCGGGACGCAGCCTCAGCGCCGCCTGCAGATATCCAATCCCCCGCTCGGCGTGTCCCGCGCCGACCAATGCAGCTCCCAGCGCATTATTTGCTGTCGCGTCCTCGGGACGCAGGCGCACGGCGGCTCCGTATTCGCCGATCGCGGCGTCCAGCTTGTCTTTGGCCTGCAGCATCGCCGCCAGATTGTAGTGGGCTTCGAAGTCGCCGGGATTCTTCTCTATGTTGTGGCGCGCCAGCGCTTCCTGCAGCGCCATGCGCGGATCGCCCTGCGCCGTGTCGAAGTTCACGGGCAGCACTTGCAGCCACAAGTGGCACATCTCATCGCTGGAACGGTTTCCGCCGACCACGCGCGCCGGGGGATGGTTGGGGTTCATCGGATTCTCATAGGAATTGTCATAGACATAGCGCAGGCTCACCGTCGTGCCCTGGGGCAGATGCACCGGCTCGGCATAGCGATAGACCGCCTGCCAGTTCAAGTTCCAGTGCGGAATGTGGATGAGGGTTTTCTTCCTGCCGTCGGGCAGCGTCGCAAAGGCTTGAATGTCTCTTCCCAGATAGTGGGCGTGTGGATAAATCGCCAGCAGATCTACGGCCAGGGGCAGAGTGAACGCATCGGTGACCGGAAAATCTTTCTGCCCCGCTGGGATGTCAAGCTTCAAATCGTTTTCCAGTTGCAGCAGCATGGGCAGTTTGGTCGCCGCATGCGGCGTGAAATAGAGCCCGATGCTGGGCTGGATCACCTCCGGCTTTCCCGATGGCTGCAGGTGGGTGTTGAGGATCATATCTGTGCCCGGGTTGAGGCGCAGCGCCATTCCCTCCGGTTCGACATAAGGAATCGTCCCCGGCTTCCAGAAAAGCAGGTGGCTGTCCGGATCAAATACCTGCGACTCGATCCGGATCTCCATCCCGCTGAAACCCGCTCCGGGCGAGGTTTCGCGCTGGCGGAGCGTTGCCCCGCCGTCCACCAGAATGTTGGCATGGTGTACGAAGCGCTTGTCGCCCGGACGAATCTCCACCGCTTTCACCCATCGCGTTTCGTGGATGGGAACAGGAAAAATGAAGTTCCAGTAAGTGTCGGTTCCTTGCGGCGGAAGAGTCAGCGGCTTCTCCGCATTGAGGATCAGGTCGGGCTGTCCCAGACGCCAGCCTTCGACAAACTTCGGCTGGGAAGGCAGATCCGCTGCATCGCCTTCCACAGCTCCCTGCTCGACCCAGCGTTGAATGAGATTGATTTCGGAATCCGGCAAGCGCAGGTCGTCGGCGAACTTCAACTCCTGAGGTTCCGGCAACCAGGGTGGCATGGCCCGCGAGCGCGTCACATCCGCGACTTGCCGAGCGTGTTTCTTCGCGTCCGCATAGGTCAGCAGAGAAAAAGGTCCGGCCTCCCCCGGGCGGTGACACATGGCGCACGAACGAAACAGGATGGGAGCGATGTCGCGATTGAACGTCACCGGCGCGCCGACACTCCCGCCCTCTGGGGAAAGGCGCTGGGCGGACTTCGCAGAGAGCACTCCCATCGCAAAGGCGCTGGCCGACAGAACAATGGCCCAAACTGCCCGCCACCCCCGGCAGTTCATTCCAGATCCGAGATGTAGCATCCCACTCCCCTGACTTCATTGCGGGCCACGGACTTGCCCGCCGACGCCGCGCGGATCGCATCTTCCAGCTCATGCGTCGTGGGCGCAGGACGTGCGCGGCTCAAATCGATGTACCAGTCGTCGATTCGTCCGTCGTAAACCAATTGACGATTCCGGTCGAAGACCGCAACTTCGGGAGTGATCTGCACGTGACTCAACCTCACCAGGTCGCGCTTAGGATCCCGCAACGCTGGCACCCGATAGCCGTAGTCCGCAAGATATTTGCGAATGGCTTGCGGCGAATCGCTTTTGTCCGGATCAACCAGGTAGAATTCCGCGCCTTCCGCATATTGCTTGCTGATCTGCTGAACGACAGGAGCATAGCGGCTGGAAACTGGGCAGTCCAGACGTAGAAAAACCAGCACCACAACTTTGCTGGAGTCACGAGCAAGCGGATTCACCGCGTGTCCGTCGAGATCGAGGACGGTCTGCTGGGCGCTGCCGAGGCGAGAAGAGACCAGCGCGATGCCAAACGACAACATGATCCGAAACCGGAGTCTGCCCCACCCCATAGAATCGCAGCGCGTACAGAACCACTCAGGATTCTAAGAGTGTCCGCGATGAGTGTCCATCCCGCCAAGTGGCGCCCCCTCCCGGTGACTGTCTGGCCTACAATGTCCGGAGCATGATTGCCCACCTCCGCGGAAAGCTGTTGGCCAAGCATCCCAACCAGGCCGTCGTTGAGACCGCCGGCGTCGGTTACGACGTGACGATCAGCGTACCAACGTTCTCAGATCTGCCGGCGTTAGGGGCAGAGGTGGCGCTCCACATCCACACGCATGTACGCGAGGACGTCATCGCGCTCTACGGATTCCTGCGGCCTTCGGAGAAGTTGCTGTTCGAGAAGCTGATCACGGTGAGTGGCATCGGCCCCAAGCTGGCCATCACGATCCTCAGTGGGATGGCGGCAGATGAAATGGTCGGTGCCATTCGCGGCAACGATGTAGCGCGTCTCACCCGTATCCCCGGCATCGGAAAGAAAACGGCCGAGCGCATGGTGCTGGAGTTGCGAGATAAGGTGCCAGAAGCTTTGCCAACGTCAGCGCCTGCGATTCCGGCGATGAGCGCGACCGAAGAAGACGTGCTCTCGGCGCTTTTGAATTTAGGCTATCAGCGCCCCGCAGCCGAAAAAGCGCTGGCAGCAGTGGTCAGCGACGGAAATGCAAAATCCTTCGACCAGATGTTCCGGGCAGTCCTGGGCCGACTCTCGAAGTAGTGGGCCCGATTTTCCGCTGGACAGGCTTTGCGGCTTGCGCTCTAATCCTGCACCATGCAAACGCTTGGCCTCTCTGATTCGACCGTTCGCACCGAGAGCCGCCTCAAGAGCCTCTTTTGGCCGTCGATCCAAAGCGGCGCCGATGTCGACTATCTCGCCGTGCAGGGCTTCTGGGTATGCACGATCGTCGGCGTGGCGTCCCTCACTCTCATGCTCGTGACCGGACGGCCCATCGTAGGAGTACTGATCTTTCTTCTTTTTCATTTCGGCGGGGTTGGGGTTCGTGAGCACAATCCCTTCGCGGCAGCGATGGTGTTGACCTGTTTCGCCATTGATACCGCGACGGCAGGAGTTGGAGTTGTGAGAATCATCGTGGCCGCATTACTGCTGTCGAATCTTCGCGCCACCTGGATCGCCGATCACTGGAAACCTGAGTCCGAAGAAGCGGCTTTGCCGCCACGGCTGGGAGAAACGTTCTCAGATAAACTCGCAGACCAGTGGCCCGCCTTTATCTGGCCGAAAATAAAATGGGTCTACTACATGTTCTCGTTCGGATGCCTCGCGCTGATGGTCTCTGCCCTCATCGTTCTGTATCTGCGTCGCGGGCATTTGTAGTCGCAGGGGCAAAGCGTCGCCCTCACTTTCCGATGCAGAATGTGCTGAAAATTAAATTGAGGATGTCGTCAGTCGTAGTCGCACCGGTGATGGCGTCGAGCGGGCGCAGCGAGTTGTAGAGATCGAGCAGCAGCATCTCGTGTGGAACTTTCCCGGCAATGGCGGCCTTCGCCGCGTGCAGCGCGGCCAGCGAATCCTTGATCAACCCCTGGTGCCGAACGTTGGTGAGGAAGCCAGACTCGGCCTGCTCCCCAGCTTCTCCGCCGACGTGACGCAGGATCTCAGCCCGAAGCTCGGGAATACCCTTTCCGGAAACCGCGGAGGTGCGAACCCGCTGACTACCGAATACTGACCACTGACTACTGATCCCGAGATCGGTCTTGTTCCCCACAACAATCACCGGTCGGTTTTCGGTCTGGCGCAGAAGTTCCGAGTCTTCCGCAGTCTGTGGCTGCGAAGCATCCATCACGACCAGCACCAGGTCGGCATCCACCAGCGCCTCCATCGATTTCTGAATGCCGATGGACTCCGCTTCATCAAGGGCCTGGCGAATGCCGGCAGTGTCGACCAACTTTACCGGGATGCCGCCAATCGCGACCGTCTCGCTGACCAAGTCGCGCGTCGTGCCCGGAGTCGCAGTGACGATCGCGCGTTCGCGCTCGACGAGCCGGTTGAATAAGCTGGACTTACCCACGTTCGGTCGGCCCACGATCGCCAGCGTCAGTCCTTCGTGGACGATCTTGCCGTAAGCGAAGCTTGCGCTGAGCTGTTCTAGCGGAGTGCGAACCGCAGCCAGGTGTTCGACGATCGTCGCATCCGGCAGCACCGAAATATCGTCTTCTGCGAAATCAATCCCGGCTTCGAGCACCGCGATCAACTCGACCAGTTTTTGTTTGATCGGCTGCAAGCGGCGCGACAGCGATCCCTCCAGTTGCTGCGCCGCCACCTTGGCCTGATACAACGTCTGCGAGTCGATCAAATCGCGGACCGCTTCCGCCTGCGTCAGGTCGATGCGCCCGTTAAGGAAAGCGCGCATGGTGAACTCGCCAGGCTCAGCCAGCCGTGCTCCCGTCGCCACACACAGTTCGACAATGTGCCGCAGGACGACCTGCGATCCGTGCGCCGAGATTTCAACAATGTCGTCGGTAGTGTAGGAGTGCGGCTTCGCAAAGTAAGTAACGACCACTTCGTCGATGCGTTGAGAAGCCTCATGTGGCGCGGGCGCCCCCGCGCGCGTTTGGCCGTGAGATGAGGTGCCGGCAGCATTCGCCGAGCCTTGCTCGGCCGGACAACCGGGCCCGGCTGCCCCCGCCTGGACCTTGGTTGCTCCCGGCATCTCGCGGGCGGGGGCGCCCGCGCCACATGGCTCGACGAATTCGCCGAACATTGCCCGTCCCGGCTCCAGGTCATGCTTCAGCCGCAGCATCGGCAAAGCGATCTCACGCGCCCTAGCCCCGGCCAGCCGGACCACGCCAATCCCGCCGCGCCCGGGCGCGGTAGCGATCGCGACAATCGTGTCGTCCAGGTTCACGCGCCGATTGTAACGGGTAAACTAAGGCGGTCGTTAGTCGCTAGCCGAAGGGCCAACGACTCTCAGGAGCAACACACTTGTCCGTCGCTGACGAACTCTTAAAAGCCAACGAAAACTTTGCGCGCAATTTCAAGCTAGGCGAACTCTCGGTGCGCCCGGCCCGGCATGTGGCGGTCCTGGCCTGCATGGATTCCCGCATCCTGTTCGAGCACTGCCTGGGCCTGAAGCCGGGAGACGCACACATGATCCGCAACGCGGGCGGCATTGCCACCGAAGACGCCCTGCGGTCGCTGATCGTCTCGCATCATCTCCTCGACACCCAGGAGTTCATCATCATCAACCACACCGACTGCGGCCTGCTGAAAGTGCGGGAAGACGAACTGAAACAGCGCCTGACGAGAAAGATGGGAACTGGAGCGGACGCGCCTTCGCACTTTTACGCCTTCGACGACCTCGAAGCGAACGTGCGCCTGCAGATGCAGCGTGTGAAATCGCACCCCTGGATCCCGAAGCACATTCCGGTGCGTGGATTTGTGTATGACGTGAAGACCGGAAAGCTAAAAGAAGTTAAATAGTGATTTGATCGGAAGCGGCGACACCCGGATTCATGTGGGGACAGCCGCCCCAGCTGTCCGGCCGAGCGAAGCTCGGGTGGCTTATCTCGCCACGACCTTCTCAATCTCCGCGCGCAACTCGCTATACGGCAGCGCCCCCGGATGGTACATGGCGACCTTTCCGGCGCGGTCGAGCAGCACCAGCGTCGGCGTGGTCGAGGCCCCGTAGGTGTCGAAGTTGTACCGGCTGATCGGCACCGGCATGTCCAGCAGTCCCGCATAAAAACGGTGCCGCACCGCGTCGATATACATAAGCTCGTCGCTGGCGGTGGCGTGCTCGATCTGCGCGGTGTAGCCATAGAGCCGCGTCGGCCCGATCACCTTCAGTCCCTTGACCGCGTACTCCGAGCGCAACTGCGTGATGATGGGCGCCTCCGCCTTGCAGTCCCCGCACCAGTGTGCCCAGAAGAACAACAGCACCGGGGACCCCTTGAGTTCGGCCGCGGCCGGCAGCTTCGCGCCCAGTGACTGCTCGGACTTCAGCGCGGGCGCCAGCTTGCCTTGCAGCGAAAGCAAGTTCAGATTCTTCTGCAGCCGGTCGTGAATCGACGTATTCCCATACGTCCGCAGCGCGCTCTCGAGCAACGCGACGGCCTGCGTTCGCTGGCCCCGCGCCGCCAGCACCTGGGATTGCACCTCAAGCGCCGCCCCTAGTGCCATGGGCAAATGCGAATCGGCATCGAGCGTACGCTGCTTCAGTTGCTCCAGCACAAGGTTTTTTGTCTGCTTCGCATAGGTCGCGGCCTGGTCGTACTGGTGCTGATCGAGCGCGGCGCGCCCAAGCCACGAGTAGGCCTCAAGATATTCCGCGGTGACTCCGTGTCCGTTGCGGTACGAGTTCAATTCCGACTCCGCCGCGGAGAAATTGTTCTGCAGCAAGGCTACGCGGACGTCGTCTACAATCCCCGCCCACGCGGCAGTGGTGAATAGGAGTGAAACCAGCAGAGCGCGAAATCGCATTCTCAAAGGATGAATCTTTTCCGAAAAAGTGGCAAATTTCCAATTCCGGAAGCCTTTCGACGCCTAGTCATAACATTCGCCGTATCAATTGTTTAGCCACGGTTTGTAACAAAATCTGTAGCTATTCCGGTGCACTTCCTTTACAATCGGCTTGCGTTTGATCTTTAGAGTTCCTTCGCAGTACAAGAATCTCCGCTTAACCCAGCGCGTGACCTGCCTGCAGAAGACCCGAAAGTTTCAGCGCTACATCTAAGAAAAAGGAACAGTGCAACAACATGGAAACAGGAACAGTGAAGTGGTTTAACGACGCCAAGGGCTACGGTTTCATCAGCCGCCAGAACGGCGAGGATGTCTTCGTGCATTTCTCCGCCATTCAGGCCAGCGGCTTCCGCAGTCTGCAGGAAGGTCAGCAAGTTCAATTTGACGTGGTCAAGGGCCCCAAGGGCTGGCAAGCTGAGAACGTCAAGGGCGTCTAACACCGCTTCCGAGTAACAATTCGAAAATGAGGGCGGCCAGCAATGGCCGCCCTTAGTTTTTTCCGCGTTTCTCCGCTCAAACCGCTACGGTTGCTGGCTGCGCATCAGCACCACGTCGGAGTCGGTGTGCCCCCGAACCATCGCCAGTTTGCTGCCATCGGGGGACCAGTGATAATCCCAGATGTGCTCCGTCTTAAATGTCGTGAGTGCTTTGCCAGGGGAGCCCTCGAGTGGCTGCTGCCACAAGTTGTCGGCTCCATTTTCGCGAACCACGTAGATTAGCGCCGTGCCGTCGCGCGAGAATTGGATCGGATTGGTCGCCCGCCGCCGCTGAAACTCAACCATCCGCGGCGCAGCGTCCTTATCGGTCGGGACCAGAGCAATCTTCTCCTCGTGCCCGGCGGCGTGGTCAATCGTGGCAAAAGCCAGGGTGTGGCCGTCGGGAGAGATGCCGAAGAAGCCCGCCACTGCAATCTCCGACACTTTTCGCGCTGGGCCACCATCGATCGGCACTTGCATCACTTGCCCCGTCCCGCCATCGAGGTAATAAACCGACCGCGAATCGGGAGCGCACACCGGAAAATTATCCTGCTTGCCCTGCGTGAGTTGCTTCAGGTTTCCGCCGGAAGTGTCCGCCCGCCAGACGTTCAGGCTGCTGGCGCCGCCCCGCAATCCGAGTAGCAGCACAAGGTGACGGCCATCCGCGCATTGCCACGGATCGCCTCCCGACGAATCCTGCTCGATCGCGAAAGTGCCCTTCTCGCCTGAATCTGGGTTCACCCAATGCACCTTGTTATCTTTGTCGTAGATCAGGCGTCCGTCGTGCGTCCAGGTAAAGTTGGTAAAGGTGGCCGCCGGCGCGACTTGCCGCACGTCGGCACCGCCTGACGTAGCCGACATCACTTCCAGATTCCATCGCCCCTCGCTGAGCACCGTCGCCAACACCTGCCCGTTGGCCGCTACGCTCAAGTCGGAATAGTCGTTCGTGTCCCGCGTGACCGGGTCCATCCTTCCGATGGGATAGATGACAAAGACAATCTGCTCCTGGGTGAAGTTCGAAGACCGGCTCCGCTCCAGTGCCAGCAACCCGTGCCCGTCGGGCATCCAGGTGGCCGAAATGAGCGCCGAGTCTGAGCTGAGAACCAGGTGCTGCTGGCCGTTGCGGGCATCCACTGCCATGAGCCCGGTAAGTGCATCGCCCGGCTGATTCGCGACGCACAGAATGGTCGTGCCGTCGGGAGACCATGCGGGATTGTAGAGAGCCTGCCCGTTCGTTCCGCTAGCCAGTACGGCCTCTTCGCCGCTTTCGAGCGAGCGCACGATCAGCCGGTATTTCCCCGGCTCGGGATTGTCGTGTCGCATGAACGCGATCTTGCGGCCGTCGGGCGAGAAGGTGATATTCGAATCCACGTCCTCCGCCAGTCGCTCGGGAGTGCCACCCAGCAGCGGCGCGCGGTAAAGATACCGCAAATCCGCATTGCCGGGATCGCTGCGTACGAAGTAAAGATAATTTCCGTCGGGAGAGAAGCGCAGACCGTTGTAGGAGACGTCGGCGGGGGGCTGCACCTGCGTATTGCTATTGGTGGGGACGTTGCGCAACCACAAGCTGGCCAGCCCGCTACTGTCTCTTGTCAGACTGAGAATGTATTTTCCGTCGGGAGAAATCGCCACCTCGGCCGCATTGCCCTCCTCAGTGAGCTTGGTCACGGTGAAATTGCGGAACGCTCGCATCGGATGCCGCGTCACCAGGGAGTAGATCCCGTACCCTGCCGCCAGGAGTACGACGATTCCCAGGAGCGCGACGAATCCTGTTCCCAGCTTGTGCTGTCTGGCCTCGACAACGATAGTCGAGCTTTGGGACGGACTAGACACAGCGGCCACGGGCAAAGCGGAGCCGGATCCCGAAGCAGCCGGTCCGGTCGGAACCGCAACCGATGCCGAACCGGAGGCCGCAGCCACGTTCTTCCTCCCCGACTCGACATCGCGCTTCAGCCGCTTCAGATCGCCGCGCAAATCAGCGGCCGACTGGTAGCGCAGCTCGCGATCCTTTTCCAGAAGCTTCTCGATGATCTCCTGCAGCTTGGGCGGCAACGTTGCATTAAATTGCAGCGCCGAAGCCGGATCCAGTTCGAGAATGGCGTGAAACACTACCGCCGACGTCGCGCCCGAGAAAGGCAGCTTTCCGGTCGCCATCTGATAGATCACCGTGCCCAGCGAAAACAGATCCGAGCGCGTGTCGAGTTCCTCGCCCCGCGCCTGCTCCGGCGACATATACGAGATCGTGCCCACGGTCGAGCCGGGACTGGTCAGGTTCGCGGGCCGCGGTGAATCTTGTGTGGCCCCGATCGTTTCCATCTCCAGTTCAGGACGGGCCAGCTTGGCCAGACCGAAATCGAGCACCTTCACCTGCCCACGCTGCGTAAGGAAAATGTTCGCCGGCTTGATATCGCGGTGGATGATGCCCTTGGCGTGCGCGGCGTCAAGCGCGTCCGCCAGTTGGATCGCAATGTCCAGCAGTCGGTCGGTCGGTAGCGGCCCCGCCGTGAGTTTCTGATCGAGACTCTGCCCGTCCAACAACTCCATGGCAATGAACGACTGCGGCTCCCCGCCCTCGCCCGCAGTATTCTCAACCGCATAAATCGTACAGATATTGGGATGATTTAGCGCCGAGGCTGTGCGCGCCTCCAGAAGAAAACGATCGAGAGCATTCTGATCGCGCAAAAGCTGCGGCGGCAGAAATTTCAGCGCGACCCTGCGCCCGAGAGTGAGATCCTCGGCCTCATACACCACGCCCATCCCGCCGCTGCCCAACCGGCCGGTGATGCGGTAGTGCGAGATGGTCTGGTTGATCAATGTCTGTTCGCTTGTCCGGGAGGGTTCATCTTAGGTTGCCCGTAAAGATGCAGTCAATGCAGAGGGGGACATCGAGTAGTCGCAAGATTTTGCGCTGCTGCCGAGAAGTTCCTCCTCCGATTCCAACGCCCAGCACGGATTCTCCTTGACAATTCTGCGTCTGGGTGTACTTTGGCAACGCATTTGCCGAACTCCTCCCCCAAGGCCAATTGAAAGTCTGGGCCAAAGTGACCGATCGGTTCCGAACCCTAGGGAATCCTGAAAGCTCGATCAAGCACGCAGAGGAGAAACCAAATGAAGATAAAGTCCTGTGCAAAACTCGCTGGAGCGATCGTAACGTTCGTTGTGATCGTCCTTGCGGCAATGTCGATCAAGGCTCCCCGCGCTCACGCGGACGATGACGATACCGACTCCAGAATTAGAATCGGTTTCAAGATAGCGCCCGTCCACCTGAAGCTGGCTGGTAAAGACCGGGCTTTGGTGGGGCTTGGCAGCTATTTGGTCAACGCAGTGGGCGACTGCAATGGTTGCCACACTTCGGGCGGGCCTCCAAACTTTAACTACGCGCCCGGCGGAAACCCCTACTTTAACCAGCCGCTGGTGACCGATCCGACCATCTACCTGAGTGGTGGGCAGAACTTTGGTCCTGTCGGGACTCCAACCGGGCCTAACGGCTACCAAGGTCCGGCCATGATTACCCGAAACTTGACGCCGGATAAGAATGGACGGCCGGAAGGCGGTCACACTCTTGCAGAGTTTAAGCAGATCATGAGGCATGGCACAGATTTCGACCAGATCCATCCAACCTGTACGCCAGAGCAACTGGCGGAGATTGAGGCAGGTGCCACGCCGGTTTGCATTCCCACTTCACCCGGCAATACAGCCGACGGTAATCTCTTGCAAGTCATGCCATGGCCGACGTTTTCGCAAATGAGCGACCGCGACATCGAGGCCATCTACGCATATCTGAGCGCCATCCCGTGCATCGACAACACGACGAGCCAGCCACCGGACGGCGCCCCCAACGAGCTACGCAACGACTGCGGGACCGGCGGGGCGGCCAATGAAGCTGTCAAAGATTCCAGAACTCAGCTAGCGCCACGATCGCGCCAGCACCGCTGAATCTGGGTTGAAAAAACTGCGGCTTGGCCCACCGTCGGCCCTATACAACCTAAAACTGCCCACTCTTCGCCACATTCGAAGGGTGGGTCTCCATTGCAGATGCCCGCCCATGTTTCTGCGTTCTTTGCGGCGCCGGACAGGACGTTTGAGGCGAAGCAGGCGTTATTTTACGGCTGGTAGAGGCTGGTTCTGCTCCTTCTCCAGCCGCTCCAACATCTCCTTCGGCAGCCCATGCAGCAGTTCGAGGAATGCGGCGTTGG
>CAVRCR010000040.1:0-35786 GCA_963719615.1 uncultured Acidobacteriaceae bacterium
CAGCAAGTTGGTCAAGGGAACGCAAACTGATGAGCGGGAGATCCCTTCGACTGCGCTCAGGGCAGGCTCTTCGCTCCGCCTGAAAAACGGCTCAGCTCAGGATGACGCCCCAGCAAAATGGGCTTCCGCTCGCGTGCCGTGCCCACGACCGGGATGGACTCACTTCAGATTCACTCTGATTCCCGAGACGAATGGGCTGCCGGCGACCACGTAGCGCAGTCGCCGGTCGGCGGCCTTGCTGATCCCGATCCGCGGCGTCAGCCGGATCCTGCCAGTATGTAGTCCATCCTCGCCGATCCAAAGGCTACTGGAGGCCGAAGTCAGATCGCATCCGTTGTCACGGGTGCGAGTGATTCCGAAGGCCTGCGACAAGCGTCCCGGGCCGCGCGTGAGCTTCAACAAGTCGGCGCTGCTGCGGAGAGTGATTCCACGCGCGCGGGCCATTGCGTCGATGCCCGAGAGCGGTTCCAGCGCCCGGAACAGGACGCCTCCCGCTTTCCCTTCGGGTTCACAAGAGACATTGAGGCAGTAGTGATTGCCGTAGATGAAATAGACGTATGCGTGGCCGGGAGGGCCAAACAGGACGGCGTTGCGCAAGGTGCGGCCGGCGGCCGCGTGCGCGGCGGGGTCCTGCTCTCCTAGATAGGCCTCCACTTCGACAATGCGCGCGGCAAGCCGCGCGGGCGCGCCGTTACGCACCAGAACCTTGCCCAAGAGTTCGCGGGCCACGCGTCGCGGATTGCGAGCGAAAAAGGCGCGGCCCAGCGGGTGGATGACTTCCGTGGGCGTCGAAACCTGGAACTCAGGCATGCGGGAATGGCTGTGGGTCCTTGTGCTGCGCTTATGCCGCCTCTTTCAGATATGCCAGCACCTCTTCGGCATGGCCCTCGGGCTTGACCTTTTCGAAAATATGCTGGATCTTGCCGTCAGGTCCGATGATGAAAGTCGTGCGCGCCACACCCCAGACTTTCTTGCCGTACATGTTCTTCTCCTTCATGACCCCGAAGGCCTCGGCAACTTTCTTGTCTGCGTCGGCCAGCAGGGTGAAGGGAAGGTCTTCCTTCTCGGCGAATTTCTTCTGCGCTTTTGGAGTATCCGGGGAGATGCCGAGCAGCACGGCGCCCGTTTTCTGAATCTTAGTATATGTGTCGCGGAACCCGCGCGCTTCTACGGTTCAACCCGGGGTGTTCGCCTTCGGATAGAAGAAGAGTATAACGACCTTGCCGCGCTGGTCTTTGAGCGAGACTTCTTTTCCGTTCGCGTCCTGCAAAGTGAAGTCGGGCGCTTTATCATGAATATTCATGGCATTTTCTCAAGGGACATCCAAATCGAAATCTATTAACAATGCGAGGGCCGTTTCCGGTCCGCCAGCTCGTCACAAGATTTTATACCGAGTGGCGTTCCTGGCGTTCTTAATGACCCTGCTGGCCTGGGCCGCTTCGTGGCCGATCGCAGCCATTGCCCAGGAAGAGCGCCCGCAAATCACCCCGGGAGAACGCAAAGCTCCGAGGAAGAAAGACGCGGAGCCCAGGGCCGTGGCCCTAGTGCAACTGACATCCAATGGCAAGGCATCGCTGCTGCCCGTTGCGATCCTGATCAATGGCAAGTTCTGGGACGCAAGCGCATACAAGGCCACACCTGTGCCGATGGCGCTGGAGTCGGGCACTATCTACGAAGCCGAGCGCGGCGGGAGTTCGCAGGGACTGTTCACCGTCAGCAGCGCGCTGCACAGTAACGCCCCTAACGCGCAAAGCCCGTGGATCGGAACCGGAAGCTGGGTGCCGGCAGGCACGGAAAAGCCGAAAACGTCGCTTCAGGCGGAGGCTGCTCCTGTTGGGCTTGACACCAGCGAAGGGCCACCACGGCTGACCAAGAATCCCTCGAAGGAAACGCCGGCAGCGAGCACCCCACCGGCTTCTGCACCGGCTCCTGCACCGTCCTCGCAGCCAAGTTCCGGTGATGAGCCGCCGCGTCTGAGCAAGCCTGCGGCGCCGCCAGCAAGTACCCCGCCAGCCTCGACTCCGAATCCTGCACCGCCGCAAGGCGGCGCACCAGGCGCGCCCCAGTCGGGAAACAAGCCGGGAGATGCCAAGCCCGCAGATAAGCCGAGGGCGCCCGAATCCGACAGCGGAGCCGATATAAGCAGCCGCCCCAAACTGCGCCGTGGAAAGCCCGCCGAGTCGTTTGCCGACGAGGAGATTCCCGGCTACAGCAAGCCCGGGGCTACGCCCTCCAAGAACACGGGCAAGGCGTCGGAGGCCGCGCCCGCTGGCCTGGTCCAGTTGATTCCAGCCATCTCCGACTCGGGTGGCCCTGACCCGCATTCCTTCGGATTCGAATTCCTCAAGGATGAAGAAGGCGAACGTCTTCAGCAGATGACTGCAATGGCCAAGCAGCAGGTTCGTACGTATCTGGACGCGCAGGCTAAAGCGAGAATCACGCCAAAAGCTACGACGGCCCAGGCATCCCACCTCAGAACCGCGAAGAAAGGCCCGGAGCCGATCCTGAGCAATGTGCAGATGAAGGCCTACGATCTGTGGTCGTCGAATCAGCCCGTGCTCATTTTCAGCGCGCAGGCCCAGATGCCACCGGTGGTGCCAGGAACCTCGCCAGGATCCTCGGATGACCTGCAGTATTCGATTCTTCTGGTTGCTTACCCCGACATTTATCACGACCTGCGCAAAATCTATTCCGGCGTGACCGACAAGTATCACCTCGACCTCAGTCCGCGACTCGAATTGATTGACGCCGTAGACGCCGACGGTGACGGCCGCGGCGAGTTGCTTTTCCGCGAAACCTCTGACGGCGGCAGCGGTTGGGTGATCTACCGCGCCAGTGCCGATAAGCTGTGGAAGATCTACGACAGCTTGAATCCGGAATAGGCTTCCTGAAATCCCGTGTCGTCCCTACGGGACTCGTTCCGTCCTTTTGCGCTACCCAGGGCTTACGCCCTGGGCTAACGTATGCCGCCGCTACGCGGCTGGAGCCTCGAAGGCTTTTGGTTCACCGTTTTTCCTGAGATCTGTTTTTCGCCCTCGACGATGAACTGCAACTATCGACGGCCGAATTCTTCTACCGGCAAAAAACCGGGACGGGCGAAAGCACCCGTCCCACACGCTCAGGTCCAACAGCACGTTCCCCGCTACTGAGGTTGTGCCTTTGCGAGTGCTTCAGCCGCATCACAGAGGAACTGGTTGACGGCATCGCCGAAGGGCTGTTTAAAGCTCGCTGGCCAGTTGGTTTTATCGGCATACAGGTTTTTCAGGCTTTGTTCAATGCCGGGATCTCCACCGGTAAAGAGCCTAAGTAATGCCTGCCGCCGCTCTGCCAACTTCAACCCGGTGTCGCTGGTCGGAGTTGCGCCGCTGGCGATCGCCGCCTCCGTGTCTCGCGCCAACTCGGCCCAACCGCGCTCGGACTCCGCTTGCACTTCGGGCGACCATCTTTGGCGGAGATTCGCCAATTGTTCCTCGGTGTAGTACTTCTTCATCCAGTCTTTTCTGGTTTGCATTTGAATCACCTCGATGACCTTGCGGAATGGCTCCCAATCGGGCTCCCCGCCCTGAGACACGACCTCTTCGGCTTGTTCGATGGCCCGCACGGCCCGGTCGAGATGGTTGCGCTTCTCGGCCAGGATCTGGCGTTGCTGCCGAAGTGCAGCCAGGAGTTCGGTGTCTTTCCGGCGAAGGAGTTCCCGGATTTGGAATAAGGGAAATCCGATGAACTTCAACGCTACGATCTGCTCCAGGCGTGCAAAGTCGCGGTCGGAGTACACCCGGTACCCTGCCCTGGTGCGGCCGCTGGGCTTGAGCAACCCGAGCCGGTCGTAGTGATGCAGGGCGCGGATGGTTACTCCGGCGCGCTGTGCAAACTCGTGAGGCAGATAGGTGCGCATCACGGTTCCCCCTAATCGAAGTTTTACGGTCTGACGTTACGTGAGGGTCAAGCAAGATTCTAGCGTGGCCATGCCAAATCGCCCTATAAGCCTGCTTGTGTGCAAGAATGGGGTCCGTGTCAGGGCGCTGAGCCTGTGCACGGAAGGGCGACTCCCTGCTAACGGTCGGCTCGGCCCAACTTTATTCGTTAAAATCTGTCATCGTGGAGGACGTGTGAACAAGCTTCGACTGCCGGTTTTGGCCTTGATCTCGCTCCTCGGGTCCGGCCTGGTCACGGCCCAGGACCACGACTTCAGCAAGGTGCAGATGAAGGTCAGCAAAGTGGCCGGCAATGTGTACATGCTGGAAGGTGCGGGCGGAAACATCGGGGCGTCGGTGGGTGATGATGGGATCGTCCTGGTTGACGATCAATACGCTCCGCTGGCCGACAAGATTCAGGCCGCGCTGAAAGGCATCACCGACAAACCAGTGCGGTTCATTATCAACACGCACTACCACCCCGATCACACTGGCAGCAACGAGTACTTCCAGAAGCAGGCGCCGATCATCGCTCACGATAACGTACGCAAGCGCCTGGAAGCCGGCGGTCCGGCAGGCAATGGCGGCTCCCTTCATATGGAATTCAAGCCTGAACCTAAAGAGGCCCTGCCTATTCTCACCTTCGATCATGACGTGACCGTGCACCTGAACGGCGAAGACATACGCGCGCTGTATTTCCCTGCGGGCCACACCGATGGAGATTCCATCATCTTTTTTCCGAAGTCGAACGTGGTGCACATGGGCGACGACTTCGTGACCTATGGCTTTCCCTTCATCGATGTCGACAGCGGCGGCAGCATCAACGGCATGATCGATGCCGTCGAGAAAGTAATAGGGCAATTGCCGGCGGATGTGAAGATCATTCCCGGACACGGGCCAGTCTCCAGCCTGGACGACGTACGGGCGTACTTGACCATGCTGAAGGCCACGCGGGACGTGGTCGCGAGCGCGCTGAAAGAAGGCAAGACCCTGGACCAGATGAAGCAGGCGAAGCCGCTCGATCCGTGGAAGAAATATTCAGGAGACTTCGTCAATGAAGATGTGTTTCTGGAGACGCTCTACAATTCACTCACGGGGCAGAAAAACGGAAAGTTGATCAAACACAATTGATGGCCTTAGGTTTCATGAACGACGGTCATCACGAAGTTGAAGGAGCTCAGATTTAGTTTGCGTCTGACACGTCGCAAGTTTGTACAGTCGATGCTTGGCGCCGGGGCTGTGGCCGGGTTGCCCGCCGTTTTCCTTTCCGGTTGCAGCGGATCGTCCCGGGCCAGCACGGTCGCAGGCACGATTTCCCCGCACCAATTCAGGGTGTCGTCGAAAGTCGCCTTCCCCAAAGGATTCTTCTGGGGCACGGCCACGGCTGCCTATCAGATCGAAGGCGCCTGGAACGAAGACGGCAAAGGCGAATCGGTCTGGGACCGCTTTGCCCATACGCCGGGCAAGATAAAAAATGGCGAGACCGGAGACGTGGCTTGCGATTCCTATCACCGTTGGCGCGAAGACATCGCCCTGATGCGGGCGATGAACCTGAACAGCTATCGCTTTTCGATTTCCTGGCCGCGCATTCAGCCCTCGGGATCGGGAGCTGCGAACTCCACAGGCATCGATTACTACAGCCGCCTGGTCGATTCCTTGCTAGAGGCCCACATCCGGCCTTTTGTAACGCTCTACCACTGGGACCTGCCGCAAGCGCTCGAAGATGCCGGCGGATGGCCCAATCGCGATACCTCCGCTCGCTACGCCGACTACGTGCAAGTGGTGGCGCAGGCGCTGGGCGACCGCGTCGCCGATTGGATGCTTTTCAATGAGCCCTCTGGATTCGTCGATCTCGGTTATCTGGAAGGCACGCATGCTCCCGGCCGCAAGAGCCTACTCGATTTCCTGCGCGCCACGCACGTGGTCAACCTCGCGCAGGGGGACGGTTTTCGCGCGCTGAAGGCGGTACGGCCCGCCGCGCGCGTCGGAACCGCATTCAACATGTCGGCGTGTGAGCCGGCGACCAATTCCGAAGAGGACAAGCTGGCCGCCGAGCGCGCACACGCCATCATCAATGTCTGGTTCCTCGATCCGGCGCTGCGCGGCCGTTATCCCGAAGCGCTGACCTTTCTCCCCGAGACCGCCATGGGGATCAAGTCGGGTGACATGGAGAAGACCCGGGTCCCGCTCGACTTCCTTGGAATCAATCTCTATTACCGCACGATTGCTTCCGCGCCGCCGGCGATCGAGCGCGCCTCACATGCGCAGGAATGGCTGTTCCCGGTCAAGATGGACGGTGGCCGAGAAGGCCCCAGGACCGACTTCGGCTGGGAAGTGTGGCCGAAAGCCCTTTACGACATGGTCATGCGCATTACGCGCGATTACAACCGTCCGGTGATCGAGATTACGGAGAACGGATGTTCGTACAACGACGGCCCAGACGCAAAGGGTGTAATTCGCGACGCCCGCCGCATTGCCTACCATCGCGAGTATCTGGCGGCGCTGGCGCGCTCGATCTCCGACGGCGCCGACGTCCGCGGATATCACGCCTGGAGTCTGACGGATAACTTCGAATGGGCGGACGGCTTTGGCCAGCGCTTCGGTTTGGCCTACGTGGACTTCAAAACACAAAAGCGCACCATCAAAGACTCCGGCCATTGGTATGGAAGAGTGGCGGCCGACAATAGTGTCGGCCCCGCGTAAGAGTCTATGGGTGATGTGGGACCGGGTCTCAGACCCGGTCAGGCCGCCTGAAAGGCGGCTGCCCTGGCACTGACTTGAGATCCTTCGCTTCGCTCAGAGCCTGCCATGAGCGAGCGCAGCGAGTCGAAGGGATGACCACGCCGGGTTCCGTTCCTAGCCTGCCCTGAGCAACTGAGCTCGGCGAAGCTGCGAATAGGCCCGGCAAACGCGGTCACTTCTGCTGCATTACCAGTTCGCTGTTCTCTACCTTCATGGTCCCAACGTTGTCGGGAAGCTTAAGCCGGTCGCGCTCCTCGGCCAGCTTTTTCTGCAGAGCCGGATTCACGAGAGAAACCGGAACGCTCAGATCTCCCACCTTGAATTCCGTCGGATCAAACGTGGCGTAGCCATCCTTTTCGCCGATGTGACCGGAGATCGTGATCCAGACGTCTTTCCCGGCAACCTCGGTAAGGAATTGTCCGTGCACAATGTCGCCGTCGAAGCGGACCTGTTGGTCTTTGATGGTAGGAGCTGCACTGCCGAGGTTGGAGTTCGGCGTCAAACCCGAAGCGCCAGCCGCGCCGAGCGATTGAGCAAGCACCGCGCTGATTTCGTCGGAATTGATGTGCACCTCAGCCTTTGAGCTCTGCGCGCCGGTGGGAGAAGCTGGCTTGGGGGCCGGTTCCGCACTGTCTGAAGACGGACTCGGCTCCTGCTCCGACTCCGACTGCGTGCCCTGCTGCTGAGTCTCCTGCTCGAATTGAGCCATCTTCTGGTCGAAGGATTGGGCGTGCTCCGCGATGGCCGCCGGAGCTTGCCTTTGCGCCACCGGCGCGGGCCTCTTCAAGACCAGAACGATAGCGACCAGCGATGCCACCAAGGTCGCAATGCTGATAATGCGATCGAGTTTGAATTTCATGAGCGGTCCCCAGATCGTCAGGCCAGGCAGACGGGCCCCTCTACATGGTAGCGGCTGCGCAGCCCCTGTTGAGATGACCAAAGTGATGGTCCCGAGATGGCTGTGTGGGACCGGGTCTTTGACCCGGTCAGGCGGCCTGTAAGGCCGCTTGCTCTCCTCGCCACGAGCTCAGAGGACAGGAATTCTTCCTCTCCAAATCCAGGAGTACTCGGCTTCGGTCTTCACCAGCCCCGCCCGCATTGGGTTCTGACAGACGTAGTCCACTCTGTCAACGAGACTGTCATTGGATCGCAGCACATGATCGAAGAACTCCTCCTGCCAAACCGGGCCAGTACGCTTGAGAGCCACGTTGATCATCCGCGCGGAGCGCCCTTTGATGGCCTTCATGATCTCAGGCAGACTGCGGCTCCAGCCATCGTCGCAGCGGAGCGGGGAGTAGATCAGGTGCACATGATCGGGCATTACCACCGCGGCGTGTAGATCAAACTTGCAGCCATTCTCTTGGATGCAGCACTCGAGAACAATGTCGCGGGCTGCTGGCGGAAGTTCGCAGAGACGATCCGTGGTGAAGGTGACAAACAGAGGATGATCGTGCTTTTGATAGTGGGGTAGACGACGGCGATACTCATACCTCGGCTGCATCGTGCCCTTGGCCCTTCGGGCCGACCGACCGGGTCAAAGACCCGGTCCCACATAATCAAAATCAACCCAGCTTTTTCGCCAACAGCTCATTCACGATCTGGGGGCTGGCTTGGCCTTTGGAGGCCTTCATGACCTGGCCCACGAAAAATCCCAGCATGGTCTTCTTGCCGGCACGGTACTGCTCCAGTTGCTTGGGATTCGCCGCCAGAATCTCCTCGATGATTTTCTTTAGCGCCGACGTGTCGGTCGACTGCTGCGGCCTGCCCTCTTCCTCGTAGACGACCGGGAAATCCTTCCCCCGCTCGAAGGACAGATCGTAGAGATCCTTGAGCATTTTGCCCGAGATCGTCCCCGATTCAACCAGGTCGGCCGAGGCAGCGACTCCCCGCATCGAAATCGGAGACTGTTCGATCTCCATGCTCTTGGCCTTGAGGCGGCCCATTAATTCGCTTTGTACCAGGTTGGCAACGCGCTTGGGATTCTTCGCCGCCCGCGCCGCCTCCTCGAACTGATCCGCCAGCGATTTGGAAACGGTCAGCACCTGCGCGTCGTATTCGGTGATCCCGTACTCTTTCACCATGCGCGCGCGCCGCGCCTCGGGCAGTTCGGGCAATGACTCGCGCGATCTCGGCCTTCCATTTCTCATCGACCACCAGCGGAAGGAGATCGGGCTCGGGAAAGTAACGATAGTCGTGCGCCTCTTCTTTTGAACGCATGCTGTAGGTCTTGCCTTCATTGGCGTTGTAGAGGCGCGTCTCTTGTGTGATCTTGCCGCCGGATTCGATCACTTCGATCTGGCGCCCGATTTCAAACTCCAGCGCGTCTCGAATGAAGCGGAACGAATTCACGTTCTTGATTTCGGTCTTTGTCCCGAACTCTTTCTGCCCGCGAGGCCGCACACTTACGTTGGCGTCGCAGCGCAGCGACCCTTCCTCCATATTGCAGTCGCTGACCCCGGTGTACAGAATGATCTCCTTCAGTCGGGTCAGATACTCGTAAGCCTCGTCGGGCGTGGTGATATCGGGCTCGCTGACGATTTCGATCAGGGGGACGCCGGTGCGGTTGAGGTCGATGGCCGTGTTCTCCGCCGCGTCGGGAAAGCCTTCGTGCAGGCTCTTGCCCGCGTCTTCTTCCATATGTACGCGCGTGATGCCGATTTTCTTTCGCCCGCGGCCGCTGGGAATTTCAATGGATCCATGCTCGGCCAGCGGCTTGTCATATTGCGAAATCTGGTAACCCTTGGGCAGATCGGGGTAAAAATAATTCTTGCGCGCAAAAATCGAGGTCTCGTTGATCCGACAATTCAGCGCCATCGCCGCCAGCGTGGCGAACTCCACGGCCTTCTTGTTGAGCACGGGCAGCGCCCCGGGCATCCCCAGGCAGACGGGGCAGACGTTGGTATTGGGCGGTGCGCCGAATCGCGTCGAGCAGGAGCAGAAAATCTTCGTCGCCGTCAGAAGGTGAACGTGAACTTCCAGTCCGATGACCGGCTCGAACTTGGGATGAGCGGCGATGGAGGTCTCGGCAGTGGTGGCCATAGAAGAGAGATTATAAAGCTCGCAGTCCCGCCGAGTTTTCGCCTTGATCACGGGTTCTTGGGCGTGTTCAGGTACTTGTCGACCGCAATCTCGAAGTACAACAGTTCGTTGCCCTTCGCATCCGCGACACCCGTAATGTCAATGTTCGCGTCCGACAAAGGCGATGTAATGCCGCCGACATCAAAGAACAGAAACCCCGACTGGGTTCCGTGCGGCTCGACCGCCTTGGCCGCGAACTGTGAAGATTCAATCTCCTCCATTTCTTTCGGGCTGACCGTGCCCTTCACTTTCTTGCGCGGGATGGGAATTGGGCTTGGCCGCGTGTTCCCCTGGGGATTCGCAAGCCGCCGGTAAATGTCGGCGGGCGTGGTGGGCGTCAGCTTGGAGTGGTGTGCTGTAATGAGCGTGATCTCTATGTTCGCGATGGAGACCGGTTGGTCGCTGTCGTTGGTGACGACGAAAAAGATGGGCAGGAAGCCATGGCCCGCAAAATCCACGGAGAAAATATTGGCCTTTTCCGGCGTGTCGTAAGGGTCGGCCGCGAAAGCGACCTGCTCCTCGCGATGGAAATCGTGCGCAGGATAGTTGATGGCGGACTTCGCTACCGGCTTTATGAAGTTCTTTGCCAGAAGCAGAACCGGAAGAGACGCCGCACTGCAAACGACCAAGATAAGGAATCGACCCGGGAATGTTCGAGCGTGAAACCACAGCCACCGCATGACTCTGATTATAGAGTGTGCGTGCTCCAGCGATGAGCCGGTTTAGAATGGCTCAGCTTGAGCTATTTTCTCTACAGCCTTCTGCTGGCGGCGGGAATGCTGCTGAGCCTGCCGTTTTGGCTCTACCAGGTCCTGCGGCACGGCAAATATCGCACCGGATTCCCCGCGCGCCTCGGAAGGGTGCCCCTGCGCCTGATGGCGGGAAATGCGGAGCCTTCGGCCGGCCGGAAAAGAGTGATCTGGGTTCACGCCGTTTCCGTCGGGGAGGTGCTTGCCGTCAGTGGCCTGGTCGAGAAAATGAAAGCGGGCTTTCCTCAGCATCGCGTGGTGGTGTCGACCACGACGGACACGGGACAGGAGTTGGCGCGCAAGCGTTTCGGCGAACAGAACGTGTTCTACTTTCCGATGGACTTCGCATTCGCTATCCTGCCATATTTGCGAGCTCTGCAGCCTGAAATGGTTCTGCTGGCGGAGACGGAATTCTGGCCCAATTTCCTGCGTCTGGCGCACGCGAGTGGAGCGCGCATCGCGGTGGTAAACGCGCGCATCTCCGATCGTTCCTGGCCCAACTACCGGCGCTTCTTCTGGGCGCTTCGGCGAATGCTGGTGCACGTCGACCTGTTTCTGGCACAGACGCAGGCGGACGGCACGCGGCTGGAGTCCATTGGTGCGGAAGCGGGCCGCGTGCGTGTCACCGGCAATCTCAAGTTCGACGTGAGCCTGCCCACGCCGCCCGCCATTTTGGAAACTCTCCGCCGATCGCTGGCCGCAGAAGGCGCTGGGCCCGTGCTGGTTTGTGGAAGCACGGTCGAAGACGAGGAACCCCCGCTGCTCAAGGCGTTTGAGAATGTGCGGGTCGGGCATCCGCGTGCCGTGATGATCCTGGCTCCGCGGCATCGCGAGCGCTTCGATGAGGTTGCGATTCTTCTGCAACAATTGGGGATTCCATTTGCCCGGCGCTCGCGCTATCAGGGCGAGGCACTTGCCGGCGGAGTTCTGCTGGTCGATTCCATCGGCGAACTGGCCGGACTCTATGCCTTGGCCGACGTCGCGTTTGTGGGTGGAAGCCTGGTGCCACGCGGCGGGCACAACATTATCGAACCTGCGCAGCATGGCGTCGCCATCGTAGTCGGAAACCACACCGAGAACTTCCGCGACATCGTTTCGCTGTTTCAGAGCCGCGACGCGGTACGCATCGTAGGTTTGGCCGAATTGCCGCTGGTGCTTATGCAATTGCTCGAGAACGATTCCGAACGACGCGCCCTCGGCCAGCGCGCCAAAGAGACGGTGCGGTCGCAGGCAGGCGCGACCTCACGCACGCTGGAAGATTTGATCGCGCTCCTCAACGAAGGCCCATACCCTCAGCCCGTTCCCGCACAAGCGGCACACACCGATTGAACCCTCTCTCTGCCATCTACGGCCGTGTCGTCGGTGCCCGCAACGCCCTCTACGATCGCGGGCTTCTGCGGGCTCGTAAGCTTCAGGGAGCGGTCATCAGCATTGGGAATCTTTCGGCCGGGGGCTCGGGAAAAACCCCTTTCGTGCTGCTTCTTGGGGAACTTCTCAAGGCGAGGGGCTTTAAATTCGACGTTCTCTCGCGCGGCTACGGGCGCAAATCTCGGGGTGTGTTGCTGGTCGATCCCAGCGGCCTGCCGGAAGAGTTCGGCGACGAGCCACTGCTCATTGCGAGAAAGCTTCAGGTCTCGGTCATCGTCGGCGAGGATCGATACGAGGCTGGTTGCTTCGCCGAATCAAGATTCGGCCCACAACTCCACGTGCTTGACGACGGCTTTCAGCACCGGACCCTCGCCCGGGACTTCGATATCGTGCTGGTAACACCCCAGGAGGCATCCGACCGGCTGCTGCCCGCGGGACGCCTGCGCGAGCCGCTGAATTCTCTGTGGCGCGCCGACGCGGTGGTGCTTGCCAGCGGCGCCTCCGCAGAATCGTTCCCCATCACAGGAAAGCTGATCTGGCGCGTGCGGCGCGGCATTGCGCCGCAGAATGTGCCGCCACGTCCCGTGGTTTTCTGTGGCATCGCCCGGCCGCAGCAGTTCACGCTGCAACTGCGTGCGGCCAATATCGAGCCCGCGGCCGAAGCGTTCTATCGCGATCATCACGCTTATAGTGAGCGGGACATTCGCGAACTCCTCGCACTCAAGCAGAAAAGTGAAGCTGGAGGTTTCGTGACCACCGAAAAAGATGCCGTGAATCTGGGCTCTTATCTCTCCGCCCTGGAACCGCTCTGCGTAGTACCCGTCCGAATGGAACTCGCCGAAGCCGCTAACGCTGTGGATACCATACTTCGCATGATCGAGGAACGAAAGCACAGAGCATGAGAGAATCTGTTTTCGCAGCGTCGCAGGACTGAACTTATCGCAACGATGACCAAACACCCTAAAGAGGCCGACCGACTAAGAAAAATCGTCGAGGCATTTCCCAAGATCACGGTGACGGTCCTGGGGGACATGGTCGCCGATGAATTCGTGTTCGGTGAAATTTCGCGCGTGTCGCGCGAGGCCCCGGTGCTGATTCTCAAGCACCGTGAGCGCACGGTAGTGCCCGGCGGTGGGGCCAACGCCGCCAATAATCTGGCCGATCTGGGCGTGAACGTTCTTCCCGTGGGTATCGTCGGCGACGACGAACCGGGCCGCCTCCTGCTGAAATATTTTCGTCACAAACGAATCGCCGTTAGCGGGGTGCTCAAAGACAAGACTTTCAGCACGGTTACGAAAACCCGCATTCTGGCCGGCATGACGCACACCGCGCGCCAGCAGGTGGTGCGGGTGGACCGCGAACCTCAGGAGGCGCCCAATCATCATTTGACCCGCGAGCTGTATCTGGCCGCCCGCAACTACGCGCATGCCTCCGACGCGCTGCTGGTCTCCGACTACGGATACGGCGCCGCCACTCCCGCGATCCTGACAGCACTGCGGGAAAAAGGAAAGCTGGGCTCGGTGCCCGTGATTCTCGACTCGCGCTACCGCATGCTGCAATATGCAGGCGTCACGGCAGCGACGCCGAATGAGCCTGAAGTAGAAGAGGCCCTCGGCATCCGCATTGGCCAGGATTGGAATAAACTCGTGGCCGCAGGCGAGCAACTGATGGCGCACATGGACCTGCAGTCGCTCGTGATCACCCGCGGGCGCGACGGCATGGTGGCTTTTGATCGAGGGCACAAGCCGGTCGACATTCCGATTGTCGGTTCCGACCAGGTGACCGATGTGACCGGCGCCGGGGACACCGTCATTGCAGCCTTCACCGCGGCGCTCGCGGCCGGAGCTACGACTGAAGAAGCGGCGCAACTCGCCAACTACGCTGCCGGCATTGTCGTGATGAAGCGCGGCACGGCCACAGTTTCACGGGAAGAGTTGTTGCAAGCGCTGGAACAGTCGCCTCCCGCGACGCGACCCCATTGAACACACAAGACAAAATTCTGAGCCGCGAAGCGCTGCGCGGCCGCGCGGAAGAATGGCGCCGCACCGGCCAGCGCATCACCCTCGCCAACGGCGGTTTCGATCTGCTGCACGTCGGGCACGTGCGCTACCTGCGCGGAGCCAAGGCCCTCGGCGGCAAACTTGTCGTGGCCATCAATTCGGATGAGTCCGTGCGTGCGCTCAAGGGCGAGGGCCGTCCGATCATGCCGGAGCAGGAGCGTGCCGAAATTGTGGCTGCGCTGGCCGAGGTCGATGCGGTGGTGATCTTTCCGGAACTCGACGTGCGCGCTATCATCCGCGAGATACACCCCGACATTCAGGCCAAGGGAACTGACTACACCACGGAGTCCGTTCCCGAGCGCGACGCGGTCGCCGAATACGGAGGTCGTGTCGAGATCGTCGGCGATCCCAAAGATCATTCCACCAGTCAGATCATCCGTTCGCGGCTATCGCCGAGGAAATCGTGAGCGCTGAGTCTGCAGAGGTCTCGAAGGTCGAGCGTCTGCTGATCGTACGCCTGAGCGCGATGGGGGATGTGATTCACACGCTCCCCGCGGCGCAGGCCCTGCGCGAGGCCTTTCCGCAAGCCGAGATCGGCTGGCTGATCGAAGAGCGCTGGGCCGAGTTGCTCTGTGCGCCGGGCTCGACTCGTCGCGGACCACGCTCGCCGGAACGCCCCTTAGTGGACTGGGTACACACCGTGAGCCTGACGGAGTGGCGCAAGTCGCTCTTTTCGATTCCGACTGTGCAGCAGATTGCAAAAGTCTGGAACGACATCCGCAGCACCCGCTACGACGTCGCCGTCGATTTGCAGGGGGCAATCCGGTCGGCGGTGCTGGCGCGCTGGTCCGGCGCCAGTGTCGTTTGGGGCGCGGCAGAATCAAGAGAGTCTCCCGCAAGCCTGTGGTACACACGCAGGGCCGTCGCGCGGGGAGCGCATGTGATCGAACAGTATCTTTCCATCGCCGAAGCGGTTGCCGCGAAGAAGTTGAAGCGGCCGCGAGTGCAACTGCCTCACGACTCGGCAGCCGAGCAGCGCATCGAGCAGCGCCTGTCACAAGCGGAGCTTCGCGATTTCGCGATCCTCAATCCCGGCGCAGGATGGGGAGCGAAGCGTTGGCCTCCCGAGCGCTACGGTTGCGTGGCAAGATCGCTGGCCGCGAGTGGCGTGCGATCCATCATCAACTATGGTCCTGGCGAAGAGGATCTTGCGGGCGTGGCTGAGGCTGCCAGCGGAGGCACAGCAACGCCGCTGAAGTCTTCGCTTACGGAGTTGATTGCGCTTACTCGCCGAACGAGATTGTTCATCGGAGGCGACACCGGCCCGATGCACCTGGCCGCGGTGTTACAGGTGCCAGTGGTGGCGATCTTCGGCCCCACCGATCCCGCGCGCAACGGGCCTTACGGAACACGCAGGATCGTGCTGCGCAATCCGGCGAGCCCCACGACGCACGCGCGGCGGTCAGAGCCCGACGAAGGACTGCTCGAGATCAGCACCGACGCGGTCATCGCCCGCTCTGCGCACGCTTTGCTCTCGGCGCCGCAACGGAGAATGCCCATGGCTGAGTGGTCGCGCATTGCGCGCCGCGTTCGCGTGCCGCTCGGTTTTGTGTTCGCAGTCTTCTACTTCTGGTTGGCGCGGCCAACCTGGCGCTCTATCGCATTAGGTGCGGTCATTGTGGTGCCCGGGCTTCTCATCCGCGCCCTGGCCTCAGGCCACGTGCGCAAGAACGAGTCGCTTGCGACCTCTGGCCCTTACGCCTACACTCGCAACCCTCTCTATCTCGGTTCGCTACTGATCGGCGTGGGCTTCGCCGTCGCGGCGCGCAGTTGGTGGGTCGGGATTGCCTTGGTGGCGATGTTCCTTGCCATTTACCTTCCTGTGATCAAGAGCGAGGAGACCTTCCTGCGAGAGAAGTTCCCTGAGTTCGAAGAGTATGCCCGGCAGGTGCCGCGGATGTTTCCCCGGATCGTTACCCATCCGGGCGCGGCGGAAAAAAACGCGGGATTCTCTTTCGACCTCTATCGGAAGCATCGCGAATACAACGCGCTGGTCGGTGCGCTCGCGATGCTGGCGGCGCTGGTAGCGAAAATGCTGCTGGTAAAGGGGAATTAAGGCGTTTGATTGTCGCTAAGAATCAAGAATCATCAATCGCTTGCTCGCTACTTCTTCGCCAGTAGCTCCCTTGCCCGGCTCAGTTCCGGCCGCGTCGAGTTCCCGCCCGCACAGGTCTTCAGCAACAGCGCATAGTATTCGTTCGCGTCGCTTTGTTTTCCTGCCTCTTCGGCCGCGCGGGCCGCGCCGTAGAGGCCATTGAAGCGATTGGGATTGAGCTTCAAATCCGTCTGATACTCTGCCAGCGCTTGCTGGGGGCGCTTCGCCTCCAGCAGGATCTCGGCAATCATCTCGCGGGTAGGGATGCCTTCCGGTTCGTCGCCCAGCGCATCTTCTTTGTCGGCTATGGGGCGCAGAGTCTCGACCGCGTCGTCATACTTGCCTTCGGCAAAAGCCAGCCATGCCCGGGCCTGCTTCAGATCGTTCTCCGTAGCCTCGGCAAAGTTTGCCTTCTTCAACGACACGAATCTCTCATGGATGGCCTCGATTGCGTTGACATCCTTTCGGACTTCGTCGGGTTGGCGAAGATGTGCCGCACCGATCGCTTTTGCCCAGTAGCCGAACGAGTCTTCCGCAGTGGCTGGAACCGCAACGGGGGTAAGCGCCGCGGCAGTGGCCCAGTCTCGTATCTCTAGCGGATACAACGAAGCAAAGTGCGCCTCCGCGGCCAGGTGCGGATCGAAGCCGACGCCGTACATGTCATGCATTTCAGGCATGGACTTGACTTCATCCATGAGCGCGCGAGCATCGGCTTCGCGGCCGCTTTGCAGGTAGGCATAGAAGAGGTAGTTCATGGCGTGGAACTGGTGGCCTTCGCCGCCCATGTGCATGGCCGCCGTCTTGCGCGTGGCGGCGACCGAGGCGAGGTTCGATTTGATGTCGTCCTGCCAGAGACCGACTCTCGCAAAAATGTGCGATGGCATGTGCAGGGCGTGAGGCGCGGCGGGCGCGATCTCTGCATAGCGGCGCGCGGCGGGAATGCCCAGCTCGGCCAGTTGCGGCTTGTCGTAGCTGTGAATCAGATAATGCGCCACGCCCGGATGATCGGGCTCGATCGCGAAGAGCTTTTCGAGAATGGCGGCCGCAGCCTTGCGGTTCGCGAACGTCTCGTCCTGGTGTGGCTCGGAGGCGAGTAACGAAAGCGCGTAGAACGCCGCGGCTTCGTGGTCGTCAGGATATGTCTCGTACACCTTCTTCATCGCGTCGGAGTAGGCCTTGGCGCGGGCGGCGTGATCCCGTTTCTCCGAGTCGCCATAGAAGGCTCCGATCGCGGAAACGTAAGCCTTCTCGCGCGGCGTGGACTTGTTCGCGAGCTTCTCCGCAGCCATTACCTCGTCGCATCCGCGACTGATGACCTTGGCGTCGGGCTCGTTCCATAGCTGGTGCCACAGGCTCATGGCGACTCCCCAGTGCGCCATGGCGCAGTGCGGATCATCTTTTGCAATCTGCAGGAACCCCTTCTCCGCTTCCTCGTACCAGAACGAATGCAACAGCGCCACAGCGCGCTCGAAGGGCTTCTGTACGGCCGCGGCACAGGAGGCCGGGAAATGCACCGTCCCCAGTTGACCGTCGTTCAGATCCTCGTGGTGAGGGTGATCTTTGTCGTCGTCAGCAAAAACGATGAAGGATCCGAGGAGGGAGAACAGAAGCAGCCAGGCAAATCGTTTCATTGAGAACCCCACTAAGAGGCGAGTCTAGTAGAGTGAATAGAATCGGTCAAACTTGCACGGTTGAATCCGACAACATGGGCTTCTTTTCAGCGGACCGTTGAATTCGATCGAACAAAACGTTTATCCGTACCTCGTCCGTGTCAGAAAAAAAAGCACAAAAATCTCCACTTTTCCACTTTTCCACTTGTCAAAAACTCAAAGTTATGGCATCTTCAGTCATCCCCAAATGAAAGGACGCCCAAATTTGTCAGATTTTACACACAAATCGCTTAGCGGGCTGCCTCGGCCAATAACCTGCCGAGTCAGTTATAGGGCGTCGTCCGATTGCGCTAATTAGTCCTCGGCGCGCCTTAACGCAAAGCTAACATAACAAAAGCACGCTGGGTGGCGAAGGCCGCGGTTCCTTCGACTGGTAATCGACAACGCCGCTGTCGCTGATTCCCCCAGCAAAAACCGTCTACTCCGCGCAACTGGGACGGCGTCCGAGCGCGGACGTGTGCCTGATCCCTAACGTTTGCGCCTGGGATCAATTCGGTCAGTGGTGAAAGGTTACGGATACTTCTCTGGGCAGAACAGCCTGGGTTTCCAGGTTGTGAGGTTCGAGTCCTCATGGGCGCAAGCCCGCTCCGTCGCCGACCGTTCCCTGACCTTTATCGCTTGTCGTAAATGCGCGGGGAAATTCCGCGCCCAACAGTTCAGTCAGTGGTGAAGTTCACGGCAACTTCGTGGCGTGCCTGTAACCAAGGCCGGGGTTCGAGCCCTCAACCGTGATCCCAGTTCCCTGGCTGCAATGCAAGAGCGGCGCGGGCTTAGGTCCGTGCCTCAAAACAGGTTTCGCCGGTGGTGAAAGAGAAGAGTTACTTCGCTCCAAACGACCGACGTTGCAGGGTTGCGAACCCTGCCGAGGTGCTGATCTGCAGGAACGCCGGGATCCGCAAGGATCTGGGGGCGTTGTCCCGAAGCTCAGGGTTGCTGCAAAGACCGGCCTCGAGTCGAATCTCTTCTCGCAAATTCCCCGGCGAGAGTTGTGTCAAAAAGTTCGGCCGGTGGTGAAGACTAGGGTTCCATCGCTTGACACGCGGGAGATGCAGGTTCGAATCCTGCCACGGGAAATTGTGCCCGTGTAGCTGAACGGTAAAGCACCTCAAAGTACCTTAGTCGTTGATTCCCCGGCTGATTGATCTTAACTTTTGCAACTCCGGCGCGAGCGTCGGTAAAGAAAGACGGAGTATGAGCGTCGTCATCCGAAATGGAAGACCACAGGTAACCGAGTCGCTGTGCAACTCGTGCTACTGGGCGCACAACCAGCGCGGATTCGCCGAGAGCGAGGAGATTATTCTCTGCGCTTTCCTGCGGCCTGCGCGGCTGGTGCCGTTTAAGGTAAGCCAGTGCACGGACTACAACGACAAACGCGTCCCCAGCAAGGCGGACATGGAAGAGATCGCCTGGATCATTCGCACCAAAGATGTAAATCGACAGATGGGATTCACGACGGCAGATGGCCGCCACGAAGCGGAGAAGGAGGACGATTTGGAAATCGTGCCTTCCGAATAGTTCGGAAATGAAAAATATGTTCGAATTCCTCAAACACGTGTTGAACGGCCAGAACCAGTTCGCCTCTGGCGGATTGCTTCTCATGGTCATCGGCGCTTTGGGCGCATACCTGCGCGCGATCCCCAGCAGGATCTGGTTCTGGTTCGTTGATCAGACCACGCTGTCGATCAACGTAAAAGACGAGGACGCAGCCTTCGCGTGGGTCAAGCAATGGTTCGCCGAGCAGAAGTTTCTCAAGCGCATTCGCCGCGTCGATCTCGATACCACGGTGCGCAACCAGAACTTGGCGCTGATTCCGGCTCCGGGCGGACACTGGTTCTGGTATCGCAGTCGCCCATTTCGCGTCGACTTCTACCGCAGCGAAGACACTCGCGGATGGACGCCGAAGCGCAGCGAGTTACTGGTGTTCCGAACCGTGGGCCGCGACCAGAGTCTGCTTAAGGCGTTCGTGACGGAGATTGCCTCCTGTCACAAGAAGCACGAGCGCGTGCGGTCTTCTCTCTACGTGTACTCCGAATATTGGGGCAGCGTGGAAGGATATACGGCGCGCTTGCTCGACTCGGTCATCCTGCAAACCGGGGAACAGGAGCGCCTGATCGCCGACATCGAGAAGTTCAAGAACTCGAAGGCGCGCTACCGGCATCTCGGCGTACCGTACCACAGGGGATATCTGCTGTACGGCCCGCCCGGAACGGGGAAGACCTCGCTGGTGTCGGCAATCACAGGGGAGTTTGCGATGTCGATTTATGCTATCAACCTCACGGACTTTAACGATCGCTCTTTGACCAAGGCGATGAACGATGTTCCTCCAGGCTCGGTCGTGCTGTTCGAAGACGTCGATTGCATGATGGCGAGCAAGGCGCGCAACGACGCGCAAACGCCTACGGTCGGCAACGCAACAGAAAAGGCGGACGGCAAAGCGGTCGCCGACAAGTTCGGCGTGCACGTTGTCGGGATTGTTGAACGTCCTGGACGGATTTCACGCTCCGGACAATGTGTTGTACATGATGACGACAAACAGGATCGAAACGCTCGATCCAGCCCTGCTGCGGCCGGGACGCATCGACTACCGGCTATACCTCGGAGTCGCGTCAAATGACCAGAAGCTTGAACTCTACCGCCGTTTCTTTCCGCAAGCGGAGGAACTCGAGGCCTGCGCATTCGTCGAGGCTCATCCGTGGGCCGAAACGATGGCGGACTTCCAGGGGCTGTTGCTGGAACTTGCGGACAAGCCCGACGGTTTGCGCACCGTCGAAACACGGGTCGTGTCGCATCCGCAGCTGGATGAAGAGGAATCGTTGCCTGTGATGCGGTAACGCAGGCAACCAAAGTTTCGCCGGTGGTGAAGACTACGGCTACTTCGGGCACGGATGACGCAGGTATGGAATCCTGCCAGAGCTGTCGCTCTGTAGTTTAGCCAGAACATCCGTCTATTGTGTCGTCGTCGCCCGATTCCCCGGCGATTACAACCACAACAGATTCCTCACCGGCAAAGAACGCCGGTTCGGAATGACAAACGTTTTAGCTAGGAGCTAGAAGCTTTTACTGACAGCTGAAAGCTGAAAGCTGACAGCTGACAGCCACAAAGGAGGCCACTCATGGCTCGACTGAACCTGCTCAACCTGAACTTTGGTCCGCGCACGCATGAAGGCGCGCTGGCCCGCAACATCTCGACGGAACTGCAACTGCGGCGCTCCGTCCTGGCTTGCCTGCTCTGGGAGAGCCAGTTCTACGAGGACGGAGTCGAGATCGGCGGCCGCATCGCGGAACTGGTGCCCAAGGTTGCAGCCGAGAAGGTGGCCGCGCTCGCCGTTGAGGGACGCGAGAAGATGAAGCTGCGCCACGCGCCGCTGTTGCTTGTGCGTGAGATGGCTCGTCATGTTACGCATCGCGGACTTGTGGCCGAGACGCTGGTGCGGGTCATCCAGCGCGCCGACGAACTGGCGGAGTTCGTCGCCATCTACTGGAAGGACGGTCGCGTGCCGCTCTCCGCGCAGGTGAAGAAGGGGCTGGCGGCGGCCTTCCCCAAGTTTGATGAGTATGCGCTGGCAAAGTACGATCGCGGCGGACCCATCAAGCTGCGCGACGTGCTCTTCCTTGCACACGCCAAGCCACGCGACGAGGCGCAGGCCGAAGTGTGGAAGCGCCTGATCGCGGGCGAGCTCACTGCTCCTGACACGTGGGAGGTTGCACTCTCGTCTGGCGCCGACAAGCGCGAGGCGTGGGAACGTCTGCTCCGCGAGCAGAAGCTGGGCGCGCTGGCTCTGCTCCGCAACCTGCGCAACCTGCGTGAGGCCGGAGTGGACGAGTCGCTCGTGCTCGCCGCGCTCGGTTCGATGAGCACGGCGCGTGTGCTTCCGTTCCGCTTCCTGGCTGCGGCGCGTTACGCTCCGCAGTGGGAAGAGGCACTGGAGCGGGCCATGTTCAAGTGCGTTGCGGGAGCAGGAACGGTTGACTGGCAAGACGATTGTGCTGGTCGACGTTTCCGGCTCGATGACTGCTCCGCTCTCTCACCGTTCGGAAATGCAGCGGACCGACGCGGCTTACGGGCTTGCGGTGTTGCTGCGCGAGATCGGCGAGAAGGTCAGTGTGTTCAGCTTCTCTGACACGCTGGTCGAAGTGCCGGCGCGTCGCGGATTCGCACTGCGCGATGCGATCGACGCCTCGCAGCGCCACAACAGCACGCAGCTTGGGAAGGCGGTTACCGAGCTGAACCAGTCTGCGATGAACCAGAAGCACGGCTACGATCGCCTGATCGTCATCACCGACGAGCAGGCGCATGACACGGTGCCTGCGCCCAAGGGCAAGGGCTATGTGATCAACGTGGCCAGCTACAAGAACGGCGTCGGCTACGGCAAGTGGACGCACATCGACGGCTGGAGCGAATCGGTCGTCGAGTACATCCGCACGCTGGAGCAGACGGCGGACTGAATGGGACCGCGGAGGCGTTGCGTCTCCGCGGTTTTCCGAATAGGGGCGAAAACTCGAGCCTCCGGACTCACGGGGCCCTGAGCTGAGTCAAAAGGATGCCGGCGCTACGCTGCCGGACTACTTGTCGTCGGCATCGTGGTCGGGCTGGCCGGCGCTCTTTAGAGTGACTTGGTCGTGGGAGAGCGCCCCGCTTTTCTGCACCGGCGGAGTTTGGGCCTGAGGGTCGGGCTTCGGTTCCGCAGGCGGCTGCGCGACTTGCCAGGCGTCGATCGGGTGAGCGCTGGTGATAGGAGTGATCATTGTCAAGTCTCCTAAGAGACAGGATCGGCGGTGGACGAGAAAACTTTAGCGTCGTCAGGCGGGAGTGGTGATCTTTAGTAAGAGTTACCACAACGTAATCACCGGCGCTGGAACGACTCGATCAAGCTCGAGCCAACGCCGCCAAGGTCACCCGTTATTGGGAAAGCGCAGCGTGTGGGCCTTGGGGGCTTTACTGCGGCTTCCCGGCGGACCCGAAGGCCCTTCGAATCCGATGCGACGACGGGGTGGATCCGGAGGGTTGATCAGCTCGCGGATTGCGTCCATCAGGCCTTGGATATCGGCGTCATGGGTTTCGAGACGGTGTTCGACCTCTGCCAGCTTGGCCAGAACCTGGCGATTGGCGGCGATCGCGCGGCGCATGCGCACAAAAGCGAGCACCACGAACACGCTCATTTCGATGGCGCGTTCGGAGTTCAGCACAGTGGCGGCCATGATGGCGCCGTGTTCGGTGAAAGCATATGGCCGGTACCGCGTCCCGCCATGACCCTCACTTGAGATCACATTTTGTGATCTCAAGATTTGGAATTCCTGCTCCGACAGCTGAAACCGAAATGCAGGCGGAAAACGCTTCGCATTGCGTTTGACCTGCTGATTGAGATGCCGCACTTGCACTCCATAAAGTTCGGCCAGGTCTGCGTCAAGGATGACTCGGTGACCTCGAAGAGCCAGAATCTTGGAGTCGACTTTTCTCGCTGCGACGATTGCTGTTTTCGCCATAGTTAAAACTTTGAGATCACAAATTGTGATCTCAAGATACCTGAAAAACTCGCAATATGAGGATAGCAGCGACGGGATGCGAGAATGCCGCTTAAGCAAATACTTAGGGCATGAGTTTTAATTCAGGAAAACATATCAATGATCAGGCGCCGCTCCGCGAGGGCTTCTTCGCAACTCACGGGATCGCATCGCGGAGAACAATTGTCGGACAAGAGTCTCCGATCCACGCGGGCAACTACACCACCACCCACGGAATAACAAAGGGTCAGGGACATCCGTAATTCGTAAATGGAACTAACCGGTCTTCGTTAGCGGGCAACCGGGGTTGTATACTCTACGGCGACACCTCCAAATCCACGACGTCTGTGTCATAAAACCTCTGGCCGACCGGCGAGACTGGGTACGCCCGGACGCGCAGAGATTTTACTTTGCCTTACAGCCTCGGTAGCTGCCGCTATTGTCAACCGACCTCGCGTCGGTGCCGGCTGGCAACGAGGGAGGCGACCGAGGTGCTGGTACTTCTCCGTCCGGTATACCAGATAGTAAGAGGAATTGCAAACAATCCCGGGAATTGAGGTAGTAGCTATGCCCCCAATCGAGATTCTTACCGTGGAGGAAGCAACTGAGAGCGCGGCTCCCACAACCGCGCCGGGGACCGAGAGCGGGTCGAAGCCACGGCGGTTTTACGCACTGACGCTCAAAGACCACTTCCGATTACTCGTGCCCTTCCTGGTGGCGGGCATCGTGGGGGTAATGGCCAGGGTCAAGTATCCCTATTGGTGGCCAGCCAACGAACTGGTCTATTTTCTGGCCGACGCCTTTATCGTCGCCATGGTGCTGGGCGTTGCCTTCGACGTTTTCTCCGCCAAGCTGCTGGTGGAAAGAGTTTCCGACGGCCTGGCGCAAAGGTTGGTGGGACGAGGTTTGCCGAGCGAGATGCAGGCGCCGATTCGCGATGTTGTTTCTACGGATCTGGTGCGGGATCGCTATGTGAAGTCTTATGCTTTTTCGAACCCCGAGGATGGGCGCGTCCAGGTGAATGTCGAAGTCCGGTACGAAGTGAGGAACTATTCCGAAGCCGTGCGCGACTACGCGCCGGAGATGGTAGCTGAGACGTTTTTTCATCCAGAGTTTCGCTTCCTGGAATATGGAATTGCGGGAAGAAAGATCTACACGTTCTCCGATGACAGCCTCTCCTCCAAAGTGGAGGCCTCGGATGAGCTCGGCGTAACACGAGTGCCCCGCACCTCTTTGCCGCCGGTGATCCTGAGACCGGTCAGGACCGGTGAGAAGGGTGCGTGCCGCGTTACGTGGAGATATGGCTTAACCGTGCCAGAACAGTATTGTGATGTGACCGATCTTGACGAGGCCACGCTGGGTGCGACTTTGCAAGTCGAGGCTCTCCCGGAAGAATTGGAGTTCGTTTCAGGGGGCGATGCCAGCGTGCACCATGAGGCCGGGAGCCAGTCGTGGTATTTCGAGAAGGCGTTCATCGCAGGGCAGCACGTACGGGCGTGGTGGTTTCGGCGGAAGCCCGCGATGCGAGGGGCGCGCCCCGGTAGCCGGTAGAGCCCGGCAAGGACGGCGCACCCAGCAAGGCAAGGTCAAAGGCGCCGGACAGAGCCTGCCCTGAGCCTGTCGAAGGGAGTGTCCGCCCCACACAATCCTACGCCGCGGCAATGCGGCCGATCAGGTCTTCCTGTTCGGATTTGCTTTCGGCGCCGATGGTGAAGGCGTCGAGCACACCGAGCGACAGGGCATACTTGATGGCTTCGTCCTGACGATCCCGCAGTGCGCCCTGGCCTAGAATCTTCATGCCCACCACCGCTTTGCCTGACGCTTTCATCTCTTTTAAGACGCCGACCACAGTCGCTGGATCGGAGTCCATATAGGCGCCGACGGGATTGATGCGGGCGAGATCGATTTCGACCCACGGGGATTTCGCGGCGGTGCGCAGGGCTTCGATGCTGTGGCACGAGCATCCGTGCGCGCGGATAGTTCCTTTCTGTTTGGCTTCGGAGAGAACGTCCATCACGCCTTTGTAGCGTTCCGTCCAGTCGGCTTCGGTAACGCAGTGCATGAGGCAGATGTCGAGGTAGTCGGTGCCGAGTTCGCGGCGGAAGCGATCGAGATCGGCGCGGGCGGTGGCGGGATCGCGCGCCCAGGTCTTGCTGAGCACTGTGACTTTGTCGCGGGACACATTCTTGAGCGCTTCGGCGACGTGAGGATGGCTTCCGTAAGAGTCGGCGGCGTCGAAGAAACGCAGGCCATGATCGTATCCGTTGAGGAGAAGATCGGAGAGGCCTTTGACGCCGAGCGCCGTCTGGTGCGAGTGATGTCCGGAGCCGACTGTACCGGTGCCCATGGCGAGGCGGCTGGTTTTGATGCCTGTGCTGCCGAGAGTCACGGTGTCGGAGGCGGCGAACTTTGCGGGCAGAGTTGCGTTCGCGAGACTACTAAGTATGGATTTAGAGCTGAGCCAGGCCGCTCCCGCGGCGGTGGCGGAGCGGATGAGGAATTCGCGACGACGCATGGTTCCCTCCTGAGTTGGTGGCACGCCCTCGTTCCTATGAGGCTACACCTGACAGGTAGGGTTGCACGAAAGTTTTCGCGCAGAAATTTGTCCCACTAGGGCGTGAAGTCATGGCCAGCACGGTGCAGAATCAGTCTCACAAATTCTGTCTTCCCCTGGTTGTATGCTTCCCGGTCGGTGGCAAATTCGTAGGCCAGGTTTCGTTTCAGGGCGGCGTACGCGGAAGCATCCTCAGGATGGGACCTGAGATAGTCCCTGAACGCGATGTGACGGCTGTACTCTTGGCTGCCCGGCGGGCAGACGTAGAGGTGGTGTGCAAATTGACCCGGCGGGGTTCGGAAAGCCTCGCGACCGGCGACGCCTAAGTCTCCCCGATGCTCGTATCCCAGGGAACCCAACCGTGTGCAGACGATTGGCAAGTCGCTCACTGAGCGCAACAGGATGTCGATGTCAATGATGGGCTTGGCTGCGAGCCCAGGAACGGCTGTGCTACCCGCGTGCTCAATTGCAGTGGCCAGTTCATCCAGCAGAAGAGCGATCCGGCTGCGCAGCATTTCGAATTCTTCAGACCAATGCGGGTCGTAATCCTCGACTTTAATCGGAGCGGTCATTCGAACTGTTTGCGGAAGGCCGCCAGTTGTTGCTGGACGTCGGCGAGTTCCTGGCGCAAGCTGGCGACTTCTTCTTCGAGACGGGCGAGACGCTGGGCGGGCGGCGGGACAGATTGCGCGGAGGCTTCGGACACCGTTGCCGAACTATTCGTCTCCCGCTCAACTGCCGCCCGCGAGACCGTAGGCTCGAGGGGTTCGCCAGAGAACAAATGCATATACCGGTATTCCTTCGTACCGGGTTGGCGGGCAAGGATGCAGACGAGCGGGGGCTCGCGCTGCGCCAGGCGGTCGAGAGTAGAGACGACGTCCTCGAGGGCTTCGAAGTGGTACATGCGGTCGGTGCGTCCGCGAAGTTCGCCGGGAGTCTGCGGTCCGCGTAGCAGGAGCACGCAGACGATGGCGATTTCGCGGCGGTCGAAGTTGAAGACTTCTTGAAGTCGGTGTTCGTACTTGGGCACCCGGCTGTCGGCTCCGCCTGCGGGTCCGGCCATGCGCTTTTCCTGCAGCGTGGTGAGGGCCTGGCGGACTGTGGCTTCGTTGAGAGTCATGATGGGGTCGCGATTATTTTTCTGATTGCAGGCGTTGACCAGCGCGTTGAGCGAAAGCGGGTAGTAGTCAGGCGTGGTGATGTCTTTTTCGATGAGCGAGCCGAGGACGCGAGTTTCGATGTCAGTAAGAAGTAGGGTCATGGATGTCGGTTTTGGCCGATGTCCATTCTAACGGAAGCATTTCGCAGTCTGGACTCCGTCCGCCTGCGCTCAGGGCAGGTCGCTAGCACGCCCGTCCAACGACGCTTCGCTAGATCCGGAACGGAGCGGCCAGCAGGCGGAACGGCAAAGTGATAGCCAGGAAGACGATTTCAAGCACGCCGTGCACCGCTACGCCGATGATGCGGAAGGGAAGCAGAATCAGCCAGACGAAGGGATAAGCCACGAGGGCGAGCAGGGCCAACGGCCAGCAGAGGACAAAGAGGATGCACCAGAGCAGGAAAGTGAACATTGTTGGGAGACCTCCCTCTGGTTAATTGTACGTCGGGGCATCGGTGGAAGTTCCGTGCATCGAAGGTAGTGGGGCAGAGGCAAAACACGGCTCGGAAGTCGAAATCCCCACCCTAGCCGCAAAAGACGCGGCTAGGATGGGGCACCCTCTGGTTCCTTTCTCGGGCCGACTCCGTTAGAACAACGAGGTCGGGCGGCGTTTCCATGTTTTCCCCTTCTCTTTGGCGATGTTCTCCATGTCGTTCACGTACGCCCCAGCCTGCGTCAGGACGTGGTGCAGGTCGTTGCCGATGCTGATGAAGGTGAATCCTTTCTCGAGAAATTCACCGACGCGGGCGGTTCCGAACAGGAATAGACCTAGGATGACGTTGTTCTTGCGGGCGTGTTCGACCAACTTCTTCGTCGCCGCGTCGAGTTCCGGCGAAGTGTACATGTGGGGGAACTCGTATTTGTTGTAGAGGCCCATCGACATGCAGAGATCGTTCTGCCCGAGGAAAAGAATATCGACGCCGGGGACGGCGGCGATCTCGGCGATGTTCTCGATGCAGGAAGCGGTTTCGACCTGCAGGGCAACGATGCCTTCGTTGTTCCAGTTGCCGGCGTAGCCGAGGAGCCCGCCTTTGTTCATGCTGCGCTGCGGGAAGTAGACCGAGCGCGTGCCGACGGTCGGGTACTTGGCACAGCTGATAGCCTGGCGAGCTTCGTCGGCGGTGTTGATGTAGGGAATGAGGACGCCGTCCGCGCCCATGTCGAGCGCTTGCTGGATGCCAGGACGATCGTCGTATCCGCCGACACGGACCAGAGACTTGGCGCCGCCGTTGGAGATGCCGCTGAGCATGGCGGAAAGTTTCTCGTAGCCCATCGGACCATGCTGGGTGTCGACCAAAAGCCAATCGTAGCCGCTGTGCGCGAGTTGCTCGGCGACGGTGGGGCTGTGGGCGTTGAGGAACAAGCCCATCTTGGGGGCTCCAGCGCGAAGTTGTTTTTTGAATTCGGATCCGCTGAGGGCGGAGTCGGTCATGAGTGTTCTCCTCGTGAAATTGAATTGCGTAGTGTAACGTATGCCGGCTCGGGCGACGGCCAATACGGCGTTAATTTTTATCGGTGTGACCGTGGGACAGATAAAACGGCAGATTCCACAAGGTTGGTGAGGCGGCCGCTCGGAATGACAAAATCCCGCGAGTAAGCCTATAGTTTTCTAACACCAAGGAGATTCAGATGCGGTTGCTTTTAAACTGGGTGCTCAGTGCACTCGCGGTTTGGATTATGGCGCAACTCGTGCCCGGGATTTCGGTGCACGGGCCGGTTGCCGCGCTGATCGCGGCGCTGGCGATCGGATTCATCAACGCGACCCTCGGCGCGCTGCTCAAGATTCTGACTTTCCCCCTGACGCTAGTGACCTTGGGCTTGTTCTGGTTCGTGATCAACGGGCTGATGCTCGAGCTGGCATCGGCCGTGGTTCCGGGATTTCAGGTGCGCGGATTCCTGGCGGCTTTTGTCGGCGCCGTCGTACTGAGCCTGGTGAACCTGGTGTTGAAGGGGATCGTTATGCCGAAAGACAATCGGTAACCCGGTTCGCGATGTTTGCCGCAGATGGAGCGTTATGAAATACCTGCTTCTCGTTCTCGCGCTATTCGGTGTACTCGCATCTTCCCTCGCCCTGCGCGAACACTACCGCGAATACGGCGATGCTCCCTGCGACATCAACGCGCACTGGGACTGCGGCGTCGTCAATCACAGCCCCTACGCCATGCTGGCCGGAATCCCCGTGGCCGCTCTTGGCATAGCCGGATACATTCTCATGGGCACGCTCGCATTTCTGCGCTCCTACCGTCTGCTGCTCGTTCCCACTTTCGCAGGACTTGCCTTCTCCCTCTATCTCGCGAACATTGAGGCTCACGTCCTCGGCGTCTGGTGCATCTACTGTGTCATTTCCCTCTGCATTATTTCGCTGATGTCGTTACTCAACCTCGGAACAGTCATCGCGCAGATGGTCCGCCAACCATCGTCCGCGTAGTGCGGATTCGTGGGACGCCCCGACCCTATTGTTCGCGAATGCCAATCTGGAGCGTGTCGGCGTGCCATCTTTTGCCGCTCGGCAGTCGGGGGCAGGCATAAAGGAGAAGCAGGCGGCGATACCGCAGCAACGAGGGGGCGATCCCCGTCATAGCGTCCCGCCTGACGCCTGCCCCCTTCCAGTGCAAGCCTAATTTCAATCGTCCGCCATCGGGTGATGACCCGACCGCAAAATCACAGGGAAGACCCTACTCCCTCGGCGCCGCAGGTCTCTTCGCGCCCAGCTTGCGATTAATGTCACCGGCAAATTCGGTGAAAAAATTCAACAGCGCCCCGTAGCCCGCCTGTCCCAGCATCGCCCGCCCGCCCTCGGCAAATGCATTCCGCGGATGCGGCTTCCATGCCGTAGAAATCAATCCACCTCCGAACGAGCCTCCATACAGCGCCAACTGCGGACGCAACTCCTGCTCGCTCTGGTTGTAAGTAACAAAGTTCCGCAGGATCGCGTGTCGCGCTCGGGGCCAAAACCCGCTGCACTGGCATTGATCGTAACGGGGTTCGTACTTCAGCTTCGCATTTCCGAACGCCGCCAGAGTGTTGGCCGAAATGAATTGCCCTTCGCGCGACGCAAATCGTTCCGCATATCCGCCCCAACCGTCATCCCATTGCGAAGGCGCGCCTCGCGCCTGATCAATTCCGGCGGCAAACATGCGCTTGAAATATGCGCCAGGAGTTGCGAGTGTCTGCTGCAGATAGATCTCCCTCCGCTGTGTCGCGGTCAATGTCTGCAGTTCCCGACTGCGACCGACATAGGGCCCCGTAAGCCACCCGCTCTCCCAATCCCGCACCTTCACCAGCGTCGCCGTTCCTAGCCTCTTGGTCGCCTCGGCCGCGTGCTGGGTAGCGGCTTTCGTCCTCTGTGCGGCAGCCTGCGCCGGATTCGGTGAGTCGTCTTTCTCTTCTGCTTTCGGCGGGGTCGGCGAAGGATTGTCCGGCGGGGGCGGGGGCGTGCTGGGCTGGTCCTGTGCCAGAGCGTTTCCGCACGCGAGGAGCAGGGCACAAGTCAGCACTAAAGCCCCGCAAAGCCCTCGCCACGCCCGGAATCCAGCCCCCAAACTCTTCACCATTCCGCGTGGTCTGCGGCCCTTTACTACTTTACAGTCTTTTTGCCCGCGCCCCGGCAACCCGCTAAACTCCTTTCGATGCACTCCCTCTACAACCGTGTTGCCGGACACAACGTCGAACGCCTTGCCGCCCTCAGCGACGGCATCTTCGCCGTGGCCATGACCTTGCTGGTGCTCGATCTCAGGGTTCCCGCCGCCGAAACGGCTTACTCGGAGCGCGATCTCTGGCATGTCCTGGTCGCGCTCGGACCGCGCCTTCTTATCTTTTTGATGAGCGTGATGACCCTCGGCATTTTCTGGGTCGGCCAGCAGACGCAGCTCAACCACTTCGCGCGCGCCGATCGCAATCTCGCCTGGATTCACATCTCATTCCTCTGCGCAGTCGCACTCACGCCGTTCTCCACGTCGCTGCTTGCGGAATTCATCCACTATCGGACGGCGTTGCTGGTTTATTGGTTCAATATTTTTCTGCTCGGTCTGACGCTCTACTGGAGCTGGAGCTATGGCACCCGCGCCCATCTCCTCTCCGACGACGTCCCCGCCGAAGTTCACCCCGCAGTCGTGCGCCGCATCGTCATCGCGCAGTCACTCTACGCGAGCGGAGCCGCCCTATGTTTTCTGAACACGTACTACAGCATCGCCACGATTGTCCTGGTGCAGGTGAACTACGCCATCGCGCCAAGATTCTGCTGGGGCCTGTTCTCTCGGAAATCAGCTGAAGACTAGGCGTTACTCGTGGATGGATGGGAAGGGCTTCAAAGCAAAGATCGGGGTAGACTGGCTGGAAATTCCCGGCTGCCCGGAGAATCCGTAACTTGAACCATTACTACATCAACAAAGAATGGATGCTCTCCGTCACCGCCCGGCGCATTTATCGAGCCGCCGCAATCCTATCTTTAACCCTTCTCCCGAGCTTGATATGGTTCGTCAACTTAGGGAGCTATCCTGGCACGTCCCCGACTCTTCTGCTCATGGTAAGACGAATCGTATTAGCCGGCATAGTCGGGGCCGCGACCACTACAATCGCGATGGAATATTTCATTTTCGGCTTTGACGATTCTTCGGCGTGGAAGAAAACGTTCTGGTTTATCGCGATGTTGCTACCAGCGATCGGCGCACCGCTGTATTGTTTCGTCGTTTACTCGCGTTCCAAAGTACTCCAGCGCTACTGGAAGACGCGTGCGGACGAAGAAAGGTTAAGGAGGGAACAACCGCTTTATCGCGCGTCGAAACCGCACATCTAAGTTCCGTCGGGGTCCGCAACTCGCTACTCACTACCCCCGCTCGAACGCGTGCTTCTTCTCCAGCTCTTCTAACGCCGCCCGCCGCGCGTTCTCGAACCGCTCCGCCTGATTCATCAAGCCCTGAGTCGCCTCCACCCATTCGCCTTCGATCCGCAGCAATCCCTGCCCAGCGACCAGTCGTGCTGCTACTTCCAGCAAAAGAGCCGGGGTGGTCTGCAGATATTGCGCCTCCGCCGGATCGCCAATCCACACTCGCGATGCCCCGCCCAGGTTCGTCTCCCAATAAACTTTCCTCTCCACGAACTCCGCCATCGCCTCATCCGTCGCCTTGCCAAACACCCACTGTTGTCGCTTGAAGTCGTAATGCCGGCTGGAGAACGGCACCGGCAACAATTTCCCCGACTTCAAAAACTCAATTTGCTTACGGTCCACTTCCTTGCGCAGCGCGTTGACCACCGGAGCCTCCGCGTCCTGCGGCTCAAGCGACGGCATTATCTCGCGGACCGTCTGCGATAAATTCACAGCCACCGGCGCATGCAGCCCCTCCGATCCCTCCAGCCGGATGTCCCCATGAAGCACCCAGAAGTCTGCCCCCGACGTCGACCGATGGAACGGCCAATCCAGCTTGATCGTCAGCGGCAGCCCTGTCAGGGTAACCCAGATTTTCTTCTCCGCGGTCTCGCGTGCAGCGTCCAAAATTCCCCCGCTCTCCTGCCCGTGCGTCATATCCAATCCCTTTTTGCTGGAAGATGAAACCAGATGTCGGATCAATTCTACCGAACAAGCGGTGGCCGCGATTGCCCAAGGCCGGGTTCTAGCGATTGGACGCTAGCGATTGGCTACTGTTCTCCACCAGCCATCCCAACAGTCCCAGCATGCAGAAGCCGACGGCATTCAGGATGCCGTGCGTCCTTGCCATCTGGGGGATCGTCAAAACATCACTCCCCAGAAAATCCGCGATTGCGTATGCTCCTGATAAGAACATGCCCGCGAATACAGTTGCCGACGCCACCTGCAGGAGCACCCGCGCCGTCGGGTCATGAGCCCGCTTTCCGCAGCCTCGCAGAAATAGCGCGAGGACCGCGACGCTCGCCGAAAACATCAACCCCGCGCCCATCTTCAGTGCCGGAGAGATCAGAAATCCAGCCGCTACCACATATGGCAATCCCACGATCAGCGCAACGACTCTTTCGAGCCAGAGTTTCTCACGCCGCCTTTCAGCAGACAAAAGCGTTGCCGTCGCAATGGTCGCCGTCGCAAATCCCGCGAAGTGAAAGTGCACCGCCGTCAACAGCCCGATCGGTTCCTGAATTCCCAAGGGCCGCATCCCCAGCCGCGAAGCCACCAGCCAAGCCCCGCCTGCAGCCAGATCGATCTTCGCAACCGCAATTGTGGCGCGGACACTCCCTTCGACAGGCTCACATCCTGCCCTGAGCCTGAGGGGGCAGGCTCTGTCCGCGTCAAACCACGGAGTCCGGATCAACTCGACCAGTCCTGCCCCAGCCAGCAGCACACAAACCAGCATCCACCCGACCGCAGCCAACCCGGCGTTCCTCCCTGGCGGAAGCCACATGGCCACCAACGCGAGGGCTGCCCCCAGCGGTTGTAACCGGCTGGCCGCACTGTCACACCAGCCCGACCGCGAGATTGCACGCCCGAGCGCCATCCCCAGCGGGACGACCACCAGCGGGGAGAGGAGAAAAATCAGTTCCACAGCTCCCATGCGCGCGATTCCAGCCCGCGCCGCCACTGCCGTCCCCGCCCAGACCGCCGCCCCAATCGTGGCCGAACCCGCCGCCCAGAAATATTGTTCGTCATTCTGGCCATGGGAATGGTCGTTGTCATTCCGACCGGAGAAAGGAATCTGCGCTTCGCTGCGCCGTCGCAAGGTCGTCTCCATGGCTCCCTCTGGGGTTGCCCCACCCTCCTCGCTTTGTCTGCAAGAGGGTGGGGATTTTGATTTTGCTCATCCCACGCTTCGCAAAGCCGCTACCCCGAAAATCGCCACCAGCGCAATCAGACTCCCCACGTACAGCAGGTCGAGCCCCCGATTCTCGCGGCGCACCTCGCGGTCGTAATAAAAGATCTGGAGCACAATCCGCAGCAACCAGAATCCCGCGATGAACGCGCTCAGGAATCGTCCCAGCAAACTCGCTCCCGCAAGATCCGGCGCGAACCCGAAGCACAGCGCGGCAAACAGCCCCACCACAATCACGATGTAGATCCAATGCACATAAAAAATCTGCCTCAGGAACCGCGGCGCTCCTGCCAGTCGGTCTTGCACCCGCAACCGCCCAGGCAGGGAAACGTTGGCCGCGACGATTCCCAAATGCACCGCCCCCGCCCCCCAGATCAGTTGCTTCATCAGTTCGGAAGACATATTCACCTCCCGCGCCGTTCTGGCTACTCCGTGGTTCGGCTCTAAAATCTGTTGCGTCAGATCATTCTGTATAAATAGAACAGGCCACGCAAAAAAATTTACCCGGCCTTCTTCCGCACCTTGGTTCCCATCCGCAACAGTTTTCGCACGGTTCCTGTCGGCAGGCGCTTCATCTGGTCGTACAGCTCCGTCACCGCTTCGAAGAATCCCGCCATCGCCTCAAGCCGCTCTCGCGTGTAGACCGCGCCGGGCTCTTTCGGATCGAGGGCCGCAAGGCATCCCCGCAGCACTTCCCGCGTCGGATCGATCTCCCTGCGCTTCCTCTGCTCGATTACCAGCCGGAACATTTCCCACACGTCTTTCATGGACTCATAATGTTCCCGCCGATCGCCCAGCACGTGGACCGCCCGCACGATCCCCCATGTCTCGAGTTCGCGGATGGAAGTGCTCACGTTCGAGCGCGCCACGCTGAGCGTCTCGGCGATCTCCTCGGCCGGCAGCGCCCGGGGCGACAAATACAGCAGCGCATGGATCTGCGCTACCGTCCGGTTGATGCCCCACCGCGTCCCCATCTCTCCCCAGTGGAGGATGTATTGTGTCTGCACTCCAGTAAGTTCCGGCATGTCGTTTATTTCAGTACAGACTGAATATAAAGAATAGTGGGTTGGTTGTCAAGGGCTCTCACGTGGCCAACTCGGCGCGCGAACAACCGGGGACACGTGTGCCCCGTTGGGAAGGGAACCAATTTGTAGGTGCGAACGCAGGACGCTTTTCCCGAGTCGGAGAGTTCAGGCCCGGGAAGGCGGAAGGGCCCTAGTTTACAGGCGAGTTGGTAGACGGATCGCTCAGGGCAATGAGCTTGCCGAGCGGGTATTCGGTCGGACTGAGGGGAGCGTCCGGATTCGGGTTGATGATCGTCAACACTTCACCGCTGCGGACTCCGCGGATGGTCAGGCTCTGACTCTCCACGGCAAGGACTCTATATTTTTCGCCAAAGATTCCTGCCCTCGGATCGCTCATATCCGATTTAGATGCAGGATCTCGAGGCAGCGACTCCCTCCTTTTGACTCAGATTCCCACTTTGGGACAGGTCCCATCGGTGGCTAGTTTCCTGCGTTCTGCTGCCAAAAGGGCTGCCTCTCGTTCGACCTCCCAAATCGACGGTCCTCCATCTACAATCGGAAATCGCATGCGCGCCGCCCGCATCGCCGAGTTGCTGGAACCCTTCCTGGAGGCACCGGCCGCTACAAATCCATGTCATTCCGAACCGGCGAAGACCGGTGAGGAACCCGCTTTCCTGTCCCCCGCACAACTTCTAAGTATATCGACATACATCGATATACTAATCCGCTGGAATGCCCGCGTCAACCTCACTGCCATCCGCGACCCCGACCAGATCGTCACCCGCCACTTCGGCGAGAGCCTTTTCGCCGCCCGCCATCTATTCCCTCGCTCACTTTATGGGGGGACAGCCGAGCGCAACTCGGCTGCTCACGGCCGCCAAACGTCGGCGGCTGATGTTGGCTCCGGCGCCGGCTTCCCGGGACTCCCCATTAAACTCTGGGCCCCGCACATCTCCCTTACCCTGATCGAGTCCAACCAGAAGAAGGCCACGTTCTTGCGTGAAGTCGCGCGAGCATTGACATTGGCGGACGTCAATATAACAACCAGTCGCGCCGAAGCGCTCGCCGGCGGTGCATTCGACCTAGTCACTCTTCGC
>CAVRCR010000041.1:0-50548 GCA_963719615.1 uncultured Acidobacteriaceae bacterium
ACGCATTGCTCCTACGCACCCTTTACGCCCAATAATTCCGAACAACGCTTGCACCCTCTGTATTACCGCGGCTGCTGGCACAGAGTTAGCCGGTGCTTCTTCCACCAGTACCGTCATTATCGTCTTGGTCGAAAGGAGTTTACGCCCCAAGGGGCTTCATCCTCCACGCGGCGTTGCTGCGTCAGGGTTTCCCCCATTGCGCAAAATTCCCCACTGCTGCCTCCCGTAGGAGTCTGGACCGTGTTTCAGTTCCAGTGTGTCCGTGCGCCCTCTCAGGCCGGATACCGATCTTCGCCTTGGTGGGCCGTTACCCCGCCAACTAGCTAATCAGCCGCGACCCCCTCTTCCAGCGCATTGCTGCTTTGATCTTGCGACGTTATGCGGTATTAGCATCGGTTTCCCGATGTTATCCCCCACTAAAAGGTAGGTTAGTCACGTGTTACTCACCCGGTCGCCACTTTACTCAGGGATTGCTCCCCTTTCTCGTTCGACTTGCATGTGTTAGGCACGCCGCCAGCGTTGATTCTGAGCCAGGATCAAACTCTCGTTTGAAACCTGATGTCTGCCGACGGGTAGTAGGCAGACTGCCATCGCTACTATCCAATGCGGCTTGCAAAAGCCGCTCGGTTCAACAACGCGGGTGGCGCCACCGTTCAGCCTCCACTCTCTCTCCGAAGAGGGGAGAGAAGTTCACGGTGGTCTATCTTGTGAGATCGTATCGGACTTATGCCCGAATCCGCTCTCTCACGACTGGCACGTTCAACCTAGTTGTCAAAGACCGAATCGCGATCCGCCTGAGCGGCGCGAATTCAGTCCAGGCGAATTTGCACAAATGCGAATCCGACTGTCCTCGAAACCTTACAACCATACCGTGCGGCGAAAAACCCTGTCAATGCCTGCATCCCACAGAATTTCCACGTGTTTTCCACATTGGGAAAGCGGGTCGGGAGGCCGGCGTCCGGGGAGCCAAAGTCGAGCTTCGCTTACTACCGGACAGCCTGATGGCGGCTGTCACCCACATGTGGCGTCGAGCTCTAAAAACCGCGCGCAGCAGTATGGCCTTCCGCTTTGGATAAACAAAGACGCCGGTTTTTCGGCGCACGCCGAAGCGGAAGACAGAAAATTGAGAAAAGAACTTGCTTTGGAGGTCCTTGCTTTGAAGGTACCCTTCAGAAACCTACCAGTGTCTCTGAATCAAGTCCCGTGGCCGGGACAATTTGGGCGCGACACGCGCTCTCAAATCATTAGATGCCGGACGCGCGACGAGAGTTGCAGAAAATACGCCCGGCTAGCCACACACTGCTCTCGGTGAATTGTTTATACCAGATGAATGCGAAAAATTGCAAGCGCCAATTTGAAAGACGAGTAAGTTTACCAGTTTGGTTCTGGCAAGCACCGGGGCGCTGGTTCCGCCGGGACATTCATGCCCGACGAATGTCGTGCAGCATGTGCCGGCGCAAGATTCGGTTCGCTCGGGTCTGGTAGCCCTTGCCCGATTTCTTCAACCAGGCCACGACGTCGGCGTCGAGACGCATGGAGACGGCCTGTTTCACCGGTCGATAGAACTTGCCGCGAACCGCATCTTTCCACGCTGCGGGCGGAAGTTCAGGGATGTCGGACGTGTCGATCTGCTCGTCGGCGTTGGAGTCGAGGTGGCATTTGTAGGAGTGTCCGCGCTGGAAAAAGGGTGCATTTCACCTGCACGCGGAGGAAGTGTCCGCGGCTTTCGACGGCGAGGTCATAGGGGCGTTGTCGCCCCAGGGCTTGGTGACGCGCAGGCCGAGTTCGGCGGCGCGGGTCACGAGCTGGGACAGCGGCAGCAACGCCCGCTGCCGCGGCAAAACCCGCTGAGCCTGTCAGCACACCAGTAGCGGACGCGGCTGTACCTACCGCGGCTGTACCTACCGCGTCGGCCGGTCCATCTTCGGAGACCGCCAGTACCCCTGCCGCGCCTGCTGCAGTTCCTAAGGCGCCTACGGGCCGGTCCACATTGATGTTAGGTTCGATTGTCGTGGTGGTGATCCTCATCGGGTTAATGGTCCCTCTGTTCCAACGGTGGAGAAGACGAAAACTGGCGGAGGAGACGAGAGGTCAAAATCTCTCTTTTACGAAGGATGCAAAATCCGACCCGGGCAAGACCGACACGACCGGAGGGCGTAAAGCTGCGTAGTCTGAGCGCGGACTAACGATTCTCAGACTTGATCGCCGTCAGCCAACTGCTGCCGGCGATTTCCTTTTTTTCCAACGATCCAATTTCCCCAGCCTACCGTCCAACCATGGCCATCATGTGCTCGGGGTAGCGCGGGCCTGCGGCGGCTTCGGGCGGGAAGACTTCGTTGATTCGGCGCAGGTCTTCCGCGGTCAAGTGCACGGTTTCGGCGGCGGCGTTTTCTTCCAGATATTTGCGGCGCTTGGTGCCGGGGATGGGGACGATGTCGTCGCCTTGGGCCAGGACCCAGGCCAAGGCAAGTTGCGAGGGCTTGCAGCCTTTCTCGCGGGCGATTTCTTCGACTTGGCGCACTAGATCCAGGTTCTTTTGGAAGTTTTCGCCCTGAAAGCGCGGGGTTTGGCGGCGGTAGTCGTCGGCGGGGAGGTCTTCGAAGCGGCGGAAGTGGCCGGTTAAGAATCCGCGGCCGAGGGGACTGTAGGCGACGAATCCGATGCCGAGTTCGCGGCAGGTGGGCAGGACCGCGGACTCGGGATCGCGCGTCCAGAGGGAATACTCGGTCTGCAGCGCGGTGATGGGATGAACTTTCATGGCGCGGCGCAGGGTTTCTGGGGCGGCCTCGGAGAGTCCCAGATAGCGCACCTTGCCTTCTTTGACCAGCACGGCCATCGCTCCGACGGTTTCTTCGATTGGGGTCGCGGGATCGACGCGGTGCTGATAGTAGAGATCGATGGTCTCCACACCGAGGCGGCGCAGGCTCGACTCGCACGACTGGCGAACGTAGTCGGGCTTGCCGTTCACGCCGCGAACGCTGGGATTGGCGGGGTCGCGGACGATGCCGAATTTCGTGGCTAGCACGACCTGGGCGCGCTTGCCTTTGATGGCGCGGCCTAATAGCTCTTCGTTTTTGTGCGGGCCGTAGACATCGGCGGTGTCTAGGAAGTTGATTCCTAGTTCTAGCGCGCGGTGAATCGTGGAGACGGATTCTTGCTCATCGAATCCGGTGTAGAACTCGGACATGCCCATGCATCCAAGGCCTTGGGCGGAGACTTTGAGATTGGCGCGACCGAGCTGGCGAGTTTGCATGATGAGCTCCTTTGAAAATCCCCACCCTAGCCGCAAAGAGCGCGGCTAGGATGGGGCACCCACGGTGGATTATGACGCTGGCGCTGAAACTGCGTTCTTAGATGTTGGGAGGGGGCATGCGTTGCAGGGATTCGGTGAGTCGGGTGGGGATTTGGCGCATCTGTGTCTGGCGGGAGTTGGGGAGGAATGAATGAGCCGAGTGCTGCCGTGGTTTGAGCGGAAGTTTGATTTTTCGTTTCCGGCGGAGCTGCATCCGAATGTGGTGGCGCGGTTACGGGGGACGCCGGCGCGGATGGAGGAAGTTCTGCGCATCTGTCCGGAGCAAATCCGGTGCAAGAAACCGGAGGGGAAGTGGTCGGCGCAGGAGCATGCTGGACACTTGTTGGATCTGGAACCGCTATGGATGGCTCGGGTGGAGGATTTTGCTCGGGGTGGCGGTGAGCTGACGGTCGCGGATTTGAGGAATCAGAAGACTTCAGAGGCGAACCACAATGCGCGACCGCTGGAGCAGATTTTGAGCGATTTCCGCGGCGTGCGAATGGAGATGGTGAATCGAGTGGAAATGATTGAGCGCAGCGTTGCGGGGCGTGCGTTGCTGCATCCTCGGCTCAAGCAAACGATGCGACTCGTGGATCACCTGTACTTTGTGGCGGAGCACGATGACCATCATTTGGCGCACATTCTGGAACTGGTGGGGACGTGAAGCGCTCTATCGGGGGAGTGAGCCCAGATCCCACGGGGGCTGAAGCCCATCGTTATTGAAGGGCGATTGACGCGGCCCTGAAAGGGCCGCTCTTCCACGGTGATCGACTCGTCAGTGGGAACTTCCGCACGTTGTGAAAGCCGCGTCCCTTCAAAATCAGCCTCGCTGGCATTTCAGGGCCGGCTGAAAGCCGCGCCGTATAAAGACGAAGGTCTAGGCCGATTTCACGCTGATTAAGGGCTTGGTGCGCGGCAGCACTTCTCCGATTTCGACGACGGGAACGGCGGCTTCGCTGAGGGCTTGTGTCAGGCGGGCCGAGTCTGGGGCAGCGACGGAGATCAGCAGGCCTCCGGCGGTCTGGGGGTCGAAGAGGAGAGTTCGGACATCGTCGGGGACAGCGGCTTCGTATTCCACCTGGCACTCGGCGAAGTCGCGGTTGTTTTTGAGGCCTCCGGGAATGTGGCCGGCGTGAACGCAGTCGAGGGCGCCTTCCAGGAGCGGGACGCGGGCGGCGTGTAGGGTGATGGAGACGTCGGACGCGAGTGCGAGTTCGCGTGCGTGGCCGATCAAGCCAAAGCCGGTGACGTCGGTCACGGCGTGCACTGCAAAGCCGGCATTCGTTGCACGTTCGGCGGTGGCAGCCGAGCTTTGCTCGGCCGGACGGCCGGGGGCGGCCGTCCCCACATGAGCATCTCCCAAACTGGGGCCTGTGATTACTTCGGCGGCGCGCTTGTTTAGCGTGGTCATCGACTTAACGGCGGCATCGATCCAGCTGGGCTCGGCTTTTCCCTTCTTGATCGCGGTTGAGATCACACCCGTTCCTAGAGCTTTCGTTAGCAGGAGCGCGTCTCCGGGCTTGGCTCCGGCGTTAGCCAGGACTTTTTTTGGGTGAATGAGGCCCGTGACTGAGTAGCCGAACTTGGTTTCTTCGTCGCGAATGCTGTGGCCGCCGATTACGGTGCAGCCGGCTTCGATCATCTTCGACAAGCCACCGGCCAGGATGCGTTCCAGAATTTCCAAGTCCGCTTTATCGGGGAAGCAGACTAGCGCGAGCGAGGTGAGCGGGGTGCCGCCCATGGCGTAGACGTCGCTCAGGGAGTTGGTAGCGGCGATCTGACCGAAGGTGTAGGGATCGTCGACGATGGGCGTAAAGAAGTCGACGGTTTGCACCAGAGCCTGGTCGGGGGCGATTTGATACACGCCGGCGTCGTCGGCGTGATCGAAGCCGACCAGAACATTCGGGTCGTGTTGCCGGGCTAATTTCCCAAGCACCTTGTCCAGCGCCGCCGGACTCAGCTTGGACGCTCAACCCGCGGCTTTTACCGACTCCGTCAGCCGGAATGGCTTTGTCGCTGGCACGAGGTCATTGTAGCGGAGAGCAGGCTGGGGGAATGGCCTACGGGCTTCCACACTTGGCGGGAAAGTTCTTACAAAGGCTTTACATCTTCTTGACTTAGCGCAGACATGCAAGCGGGTCATCTGGGGTAAGGAAGATAAGCTTCTGCAGATCCTCCACCTTATTCAGCAACGGCCCCTGCTATGAAGGATGGCAAAAACCGAATTTCTCGCCAGATCTAGACAACGCCTAGAAAGGAAACTTTGAGATGAGAAGAACAAAATCTTTTGTATGGGTCGGATTTGTGTTGTTGCTTGTTAGTGCGACCGTTAACCTGCAAGCGCAGAGCTGGTCCTTTACCGGCAGCATGCAGCAGCAGCGGCTTTACCTTTCGGCAACTCTGCTGACGAACGGGCGAGTTCTCATCGTGGGCGGGAATCACCGGGGCGTCCCAGGCATTGCCCAGGCGGAGCTCTACAATCCCGCGACCGGCACCTTCAGTCTAACCGGCAGCTTGCAAACCGGCCGCTACGGCCACACGGCCACGCTGCTGAACAATGGAAAGGTTTTGATCGCTGGCGGCACAGGCAGCGCCGGCGCGCTCGCCAGCGCCGAACTCTACGACCCGGCGACCGGCACGTTTACCTCTACAGGAAGCTTGTCATGCGCTTGCGGCTTCGCTGCAACGCTGCTGCCCAATGGCATGGTGCTTTTCTCGGGAGGCTTTAGCGGGAGCACTGCCCTTTCGACTGCGGAACTCTACAATCCCAGCACCGGAACTTTCAGCTTAACCGGGAGCTTGAAGGTGGCTCGCGCAGGACCGTCGTCAACCCTGCTCAGCACCGGCAAGGTTCTGGTTGCGGGAGGCGTCTACTTCACGGGCAGCGGCACCACCCTGACCGTGCATTATCTGGCGAGTGCGGAATTGTACGACCCCGCGAGCGGAACCTTCACGCTCACCGGCAGCTTGCACACGGCACGGTCCGGACAAACCACCACTGTGCTGGGGAACGGCAATGTCCTGCTGGCAGCCGGACAAAACGATAACACCCAGAACTTTGGTTATCTTTCGAGTGCAGAACTGTATAACCCCTCTACTGGGAAGTTCACGGTTACGGGGAGTCTGAATACAGCGCGATTCTTGCATACTGCGCACCTACTCGCGAGTGGAGAAGTCCTGATCGTTGCTGGCAACCATTTCGGCTCGATTGCCAGCGCCGAGCTGTACAACCCGGCGACCGGAACCTTCAGCAACGCGGCCAGCCTGAATACTCCGCGCCAGGGACACGCGTCCGCATTGCTTACCAATGGACAAGTGCTGGCTGCGGGAGGGTATGAGAGCCAGCTCGGCAACCACCTGGGCGATCTTGGTAGTGCAGAGTTGTTTCACTGAAGCGCATCCCTGGTTCGGGGTCGGATTTCGGCAGCTTTTCTTACGCCCCTTCGGGGCTTGTTCATATTCCTTACGCGGCCCACCCACGGCTTTCGGCATGGGCTTTATTCTTGCGTGCTTCGCGGCTGGAAGCGCGGCCCTCGGGGCTGAAGCCCGGTATCCAGTACAGACACCATGGACTGGGAGATCGGGCCGTTTCCCGGATCCGGATCTCACTCAAAGCGAGAGGGGGCGGTCCTAGTTCGCCGTGACGTCCGTGACCCGTATCTCCGGAGACTGACGGTTCCACTGGGCGGAGATACTGTCGAAGGTCAGACGGAAGGATTGAGTCTGGCCCGGAGCCAGCGGCGAAGCGCTCAAGTCCACGGCTTCCGGGTAGGGGCCGCTGGTTTTCAGCACGCGTAGGGGGAGTTCTTCGCGCTGGGCGAGCTGGCCGATTTCATCTTTGAAGACGACTTCCACCACGAGATGCGTCACCGTCTTGTCGCCGGCGTTGGTGACGGTGCCATCCATGTAGCTGACGGTCGCGCCAATGAAATTCTCAGCGGCGCTCATTTTGAAGTCGGAGAATTTTAGATTGGCGGCGTAGGGCGAGATTGTCTTGATGGGCTTCGGCGGCTCGCGAAGCAGAAAAGCAATTGCCAGCATAACCGCGATCACTGCCGCCACGGCGATGACGATGATCAGCCGGCTGTTGTCGCGTTCTTCCACGACCGGAGTCGGCTGGCCGAGGCTCATGAGGCGATTGTAGGCTGGAGAGGGTGGATTGTCGATTTGCCCGCAACTGATGCGTCACGCACGGAAAAGTTAGGCTACGCCTGTTGTTCTTGTGGTCGAGGCCGTCGAGCTTCGCTCGAACTGGACGGACGAATGCGTCCGTCTCCACACGAGTTTCCACGAGTTCTCATGATTTCTCAGTTCCTAGCAGGCGCGCCGCGTTGTCGTGGTAGACCTGTTTCAGGATTTCATCTCTGAGGCCGAAGCCGTTGAGGCTCCAGTGATAGGAGAACTGGTCGATTTCGTAGAAGTGCTCGTCGAGCGACTCCAGGATGCGGAAGGTAACTTGATACATTGCCTTGTCCATCCCCATGTCGGTTCCATAGACGAGGCGGCTGGCATGCTTTTCATAGAACTGTGCCGCAAAACGGGGGATGGGCGCGGTCTCGGCATAACGCGCGGCAATGTCGGCGTGCAGGTTGGGATGGCGGTCGAGCACCTCGCCCAGCCGCGCCAGATCGTAATCCAGATTGGCGAAATGACAGGCGATGAAAGTGGTGTTGGGGTGGCGCGCGAGCGTGCGCTCCAGAATGTCGATCATCCCCGAGAGGTCGACGATGCCGGGCTGATTGTCGAGCCGCCACTCGTAGGCGTTCATCAGGCCGTCGTTGTGACGATCCATTTTCTGATACATCCAGATCGGATCGGCGACATGCAGGCTGATCGGCATTCCCAACTCGCCGCACTTTTCAAACAGGGCATCTACGCGGGGATCGTCGGGATGCATTCCGGGTGCGTTCGATTTGCCGGATCGCAGACCTTTGCCTTTATCGTGAATTTCGCCCACACCGCGCGCGCCCGCGTGGTGGCAGCGTTCCAGTTCCTTAACGGCTGAGGCCGGGAATCCTGGCTTGCTGTAGTCGGTGAAATCGAAGCCGCACCACATTTCGAAGCGCTCGGGATATTTCGAATATTTCTTCTGAATGTCGTCAAACTCCGCGCCGGTGGTCTTAGTCAGGATGATCGTCTTTTCGATGCCAACATCGTCCATGGTGCGGACCCACCGGTCGATCTCCTGCGCGGTCTTGGCATAGGGATGCGAGTGCATGTCGATGACCGGGTACTTGGCCCTCGGGATTTCCGTGATGGCGATTTTGTAGATCGACTGCGGGCGATAGTCCTTCAGCAGCAGGGTCTCGGGAAACGCAGGGCTTGTGGCTCGTGTTGAGGGGTGCGCTTTCTTTTCGGAAGCCTGGGCCGGTGCGAGTTGTGCGAGGGGCGGAAGTCCAACGGCGAGTCCGGCCAACTTGCTCCACTGCAAGAATGCTCTACGATCCATGGGATCTCCTCGACCGAAGGATTATCTGCGCGCGGAGGCAGGGTCGTCTATGTCGTCATCGGAGAGGGCAAGTCGAGCTCTGCTCGACTGACGGCCGAGGCGGCCGTCTCCACATGCGCTGCTCCTCGGCTACACCACTCTCGATCCTGATACAATCGATAGAAGGATTAACGACTAGGATGCCAGTTCCTGTTTCACAAATGTGGACGGTTTCGAGCTACGTCCTGCGGCAGAAGCTCGCCGGGCGGAAGCAGTATCCGCTTGTGCTGATGCTCGAGCCTTTGTTCCGCTGCAACCTGGCTTGCGCCGGATGCGGCAAGATCCAGTACCCGGCTCACATTCTGAAAAAAGACCTGTCGCCGGAGGAATGTTTCCGTGCGGTCGACGAATGCGGGGCGCCCATGGTGTCGATCCCTGGGGGCGAGCCGCTGATGCACCCGCGGATCGGTGAGATCGTCGAAGGACTGGTCGCGCGCAAGAAATATATCTATCTGTGCACCAACGCGCTTCTGCTAAAAGAGAAGATCCATCTCTTCAAGCCGAGTAAGTATCTGACGTTCAGCGTGCACCTCGATGGTCAGCGGGAAGAACACGACCTGGCGGTGTGCCGCGAAGGCGGATATGACATCGCGGTGGACGCGGTGAAAGAGGCGCTGCGACGCGGCTTTCGGGTCACCACCAACACGACGCTGTTCGATGGGGCCAATCCGAAATCGGTGCGCGCATTTTTTGACGAGATGATGGAGCTGGGCGTCGAGGGCATGATGCTCTCGCCCGGGTACTCCTACGATAAGGCGCCGGATCAGAAACACTTTCTGGGACGGGCGCGGACGCGGCGGATGTTTCGAGCGATTTTGTCGAACCGGAAGAAGAACTGGCAGTTCAACTTGTCGCCGCTGTTTCTGGAATTTCTGATGGGGAAGCGGACGTATCCCTGCACGCCTTGGGGGATGCCGACCTACAACGTGTTTGGATGGCAGAAGCCCTGCTACCTGCTACAGGACGGATACGCGGAGAGTTTCGCCGAGTTGCTGGCTACGACTGAGTGGCAGAATTACGGGACCGAGTCGGGAAACCCGGCGTGCGCTAATTGCATGGTGCACAGCGGGTATGAGGCCTCGGCGGTAAACGCTACGTTCAGTTCGCTAGAAGGATTTTTGGCAACGGTGAAGGCTACGCTGTTTACGCGGTATCGGGATGAGGAAGCGCTGCGGTTGCTGGAAGAGCCGCAAGCGCCGGTGAATCCGCTAGTACAGATTGCGCCGCCCCGCGAAACGCTGCAGGAAACGCGGGCTTAGATACGGGATCGGATCGGCCGGCTCGGCCTGGCCGGACACTCGAAGGCGGCTGTCCCCACACCATTCTCCACATGCTTCGCTTACACCTATGACGGGCAAAGAAGCCGGACATATCGACCATGCGTCTCCGCAGGCGACGCCGCCGCACGCGAACGTGAATCCGGATGCGCTTGAGGTCGCTCCTGGCACCGAGCACGAACAACTTGAGGGATGGATCCCTCAACTCGCCAGCGAGGAGGAAATCCGCGGGGCGCTGGAGAAGGCGTTCGATTACCGGGGCGATGTCACCATTACGCGCAAAGACGGATCGAAGATAGAAGGGTATTTGTTCGACCGGCGGACGGCGGCGACGCTGAAAGAGTCGGTCGTGCGCCTTTACCCCAAGAACTCCGACGAGAAAGTTGCTGTCTCTTACGCGGATATTGCCGCTCTTGCTTTCACTGGCCGGGACACCGCCGCCGGCAAGAGCTGGGAAGCTTGGATGAAGAAATACGCGGAGAAGAAGGCGGCTGGGGAAAAGGATCTGAGTCTGCACCCCGAACCGCTGGAGTAAGCGGCCGCGAAAGTCAAAATCCCCACCCTAGCCGCAAAGAGCGCGGCTAGGATGGGGCACCCGGGGCACCCCTGGGATTCATTTTCCGCTTCCTGTAAAACTCAGGCTCTCCATCAGGTTCTCGACTTCGTCCTCAGTCCCGCCGATCAGGGTGATCGACACGGCGTAGCCGTGCGACAGCATGGCCAGGGTTGATTGCCACATTACGCGGCTGCCAACGTCTTTGTGAAAGTCGGCCCGCACTAACGCTCTGGTCCCGATGGCAATTTCGTACGGCTCCGCGGCGGCGGTAAAGCCCTGCGCCTTGGCAACCTCGGTGAGCGGGCCGAAATATTGGACGGCGTCTTTCAGTCCCGGATAGGCTGAGACGCTCTCGGCCGCGATCAGAATCGAAGAGTTCACATCTTCGCCCTTGGCTGCCGGAGGCCTGGAAAATGCGGCGAGCAACACGCTTGCGCTAGCGCCGGAGGCCGCGTTTTCCGCGGATGAATCCGCGGGCTTGTCTGAATCCGGGGCATTCATTTCTTCGGTTCGCAACACCCACCCTTCGGGAATTTTGCAGGAGAGGCCCAACGTCTTATTGCGATAGGTGCCGGCGCTCACCGAGCCAGGATCGAACTGCGGATTCGGGGCTGGATTCTTCTTGCGTTTTGCGGAGGAGGAGGCCGGGGTCGATTGCGAGCAGAGTCGAGCCGACAACGCGAGCGCAGCGATTGTGGTTGTCAGGACGAAAACAAAGAGGGGCCGCGCACAACGGAGGTGCATCCCGTCATCTTACCAACCGCGAAGCAAGGTTGGGTCTCGCTCGCGGCGGATAAAGCCGTCATGATTCTGCACAAACATACGACGCGGCTTAAAGCCGCGCCCTTTCAACTCTGGAACGAACACAGACTTCAATTTGAGCCAACCAGACTCTTTTCAGCCGCCCACTCGGGTTCCGCCTACGCGGCCTTGCTGACTTGCGGCTGGGTGCAATGGGCGCAGCGGCGCGCGTCGATGGGAATTTCGCTCAGGCACTCGGAACACTTTTTCGTCGTGGGATCAGGAGGCCTCTCGCCTCGGTTCATCCGCGCCACTAGCGCGTTCACCGGCGTCACTACGAAAAAGTAAATGGCGGCGGCAACCAGGAGGAACGACACGCCTGCGTTGATGAAATCGCCGACCGGAAATGGCGTGCCACGAATGGTGAATCCGAGATAAGAAAAATCCGGCTTACCCACCACCGCGGCGATGAATGGCGTCAAAAGGTCTTTCGTAAGAGCCGTCACTACGCCGCCGAAAGCCGCGCCAATCACCACGCCCACTGCCATGTCTACTACGTTTCCACGAAGGATGAATTTCTTAAATCCGTCTAACATAAAGTCGCCCCCTTCAAAATTGAAGTGCGGCAACTTTAAGGCAGCGTGGACGCGAGGTCAAGAGCAACGAGGGTTTTGGGCGCGTGCCAGGAGAGAAAGGGGTCGAGCTATGCTCGACCGGACAGCCGGGGGCGGCTGTCCCCACATCTGTCATCTCAGATCCGCATTGGCATCACGATGTAACGGTACTTGTAGTCGTCGCCTTCGGCGGGGCGCAACTGGCCGGCGGACTGCGGATCCTTTAACTCCAGGCGCACTTCGCTCGTGCCGGCGGCCTTGAGGAATTCGATCAGGTAAGCCGCATTGAACCCGATGGTCAGCGGATCGCCCGTATAGTCGACTTCGAGAGAGTCTTCCGACTCGCCGGCTTCGCTCGAAGAGGCCGAGAGCTTGACCTCGCCTTTTTCCAGGCGCAGGCGCACGGCGCGCGAGCGTTCGTCGGCAAACTGGGCCACGCGCAGGATCGCGGCATTCAGTTCTTCGGCATTCAGCGGGACGACCTTGCTGTTGTCTTTGGGGAGCACGGCTTCGAAGTTGGGGAATTGTCCGGTGAGTTGGCGTGAGGTCAGCAGGCGCGAGCCGATGCGGAAGAATAACGTTGAGTCATCTTTCGCAAACTCGACGGTCTCGGCATCGGTGGAATCGAGCAAGGACTTCAGTTCGTCCATGGCCTTCTTCGGGACCAGGGTTTTCATCTCGCCCGAGACGCCCTCGAATTTCTCACCGGCGCGCTCGCAGTGGGCCAAGCGATGGCCGTCGGTGGCGACCATGGTGATGGACTCAGGCTTGAGCAGCATGAGCGCGCCATTGAGCGTGTAGCGCGATTCTTCGCTGGAGATCGCGAAGGAGGTGCGTGCGATGAGACCGCGTAATACCTGGGCGGGAATGGTTATCACTCCCGCAACTGGAAAAACTGGCAGGCTGGGGAAGTTCGATTTAGCCATCCCCACCATTTTCGTGTTGGAGCGGCCGCAGCGGATGCTTACCCAGTGATTCTCCAGCAATTTGATGGTGATGTCGGCGTCGGGGAGGAGTTTTACGTAGTCATGCAGTTTGCGCGCCGGGATCGTACACGATCCCTCTTTCTTCACCTTTGCATTGCACGACGTACGCAGGCTCAAATCGAGGTCGGTGGCCGTGAGCGACAAACGGTCTCCGGCAGCGTCGAACAGATAATTGGACAGGATGGGAATCGTGGTCTTGCGCTCGACTACTCCCTGCGTCGCGGTCAATTCGCGCAGCAACTCGACCTTGCTGACTGTGATCTCCATGGTTCCCGCGGCAACGGCGGCTTCCACCGGCATAAAGTCCGTCTCCCCGAATGCAGCAACTTCGCCCTTACTATTATTACTAGCTTATATCAAATGCAAAACCTATAAAACCAGCAGTAACAGTAGGCAGGTCGGAGAAGTGGAAAACCGGGACAACTCGCCTGTTCTCACCGGGTTTCCGGCCGATCCTTGATGTTAGAAATCGGTCCCGAACCTTGCGGACGCCCTACCATAACTTCGCCACAGCGGCGATTTCCTGCTGGTGTTGCACAACTTCCACATCTCATTCACAGCGGTTGCGAAGGAAGACTGGACTGGTGAGTGGAAAACTCAGCCAGGCCCGCCATTCATCCGCCTAATTGCTCGGTCAGTTTATTGACCAGCCTGTTCAAATCCTTGTCGGTCTTGCGTAGCTCGTCGATCTTTTCGACCGAGTGCAGCACGGTGGTGTGATGCTTGCCACCGAACTGGCGGCCGATTTCGGGTAGTGATGCCTCGGTCAGATGCTTGGCCAGATACATGGCGATCTGACGCGGGTAGACGATCGCGCGGGAATTATTTTTTGCCTTGATTTCGACCAACCTCAGGCCGAACTGCTCGGCGACCATCTTCTGGATCGACTCAATCGTGACTTTGCGCGCTTGCGAGTCGATGAAGTTCTTGAGCACCTGCTGGGCGTAGGGAAGCGTAATCTCGGCGCCAATCAGCGATGAGTGCGCTACCAGGCGGATCAGGGCGCCTTCCAACTCGCGAACGTTCGAGCGAATATTGGAGGCGACGTACAGGGCCACATCGGTGGGCAGGGTTACTTTCTCCTGCTCGGCCTTCTTCTGCAGAATCGCGACCTTGGTCTCGAGGTCGGGGGGTTGAATGTCGGCAATCAGTCCCCACTCGAAGCGGCTACGCAGACGGTCTTCGATCTCGGCGAGTTCCTTGGGCGAGCGATCGCTGGCGATCACGATCTGCTTCATGGTTTCGTGCAGGGCGTTGAAGGTGTGGAAGAACTCTTCCTGGGTGCGCTCCTTTTGAGCCAGAAACTGGATGTCGTCGATCAGCAACACGTCAACGCCGCGGTACTTGTCGCGAAAGCTGGTCATCTTGTCGTAGCGCAGCGAGTTGATCATGTCGTTGGTGAACTTCTCGCTAGATACGTAGGAGATGGCGGTCTGAGGCGTGCGGCGCTTTATTTCGTGTCCGATGGCTTGCATGAGGTGGGTCTTGCCCATGCCCACGGGGCCGTAGAGGAACAGCGGGTTGTAGGCCTTGGAAGGACGCTCGGCCACGGCCTGGCAGGCGGCATGGGCAAACTGATTTCCGCTGCCGATCACGAAGGCGTCGAAGGTATAGCGCGGGTTCAGTTGCGCGGCGCCGTCCCAGTCGAAGCGAGCCTGCGATGGCGCAGCGCTGGTCGGAACGGCGGAGAGACCGCCGTCGTGCCGCACGGTGGTGGCTGCGGGATCATCCTCGGGCGTGACGAACTTCACATCGTTGAACCCGAGGCCCAAATTGTCGATCGCTTCCTGGATCAGGTCGGCGTACTTGTCGCCGGCGTGGCGAAACTCGACGGTGGGGACGCGAACGAACAACACTCCACCGCTGGAGTGGCTATAGCGCGTTGGTTTCAGCCAAGTGTCGTAGGAATGGCGGTTAATTTTCTTTTCCAGAGCGTCGAGAATGCGGGCCCACGGATTCGGGGAGAGAGTTGTGCTTGGAACTGACATATATGAAATGTTCACCGCGGCCCTCCGGCGGCTGGTCTGAGGGCGCCTGTTAAAGACTGCTGTTTACGAAGTAGCTGGAACCGTTAATTTTACTGCGGAATGCGCCTGTAATGCTGTTGCGCTGTTGCCGCAACCTGAACAATTTCAAAAGAAGGATCAGTGCGGCATACTAGCACAAAATTTTTTGTTGTGTGGAAAACTTCGGCGGGAAATTTTGCGCGGATCCTTATTCAGCCTCCGAAGCGCGCTCGCTGTCAAGTGCCGCGCTGGTTACTGCCGCGTGAATGATGCAATCAGCGCGTGAAGCGAATGATTGAAGACTTGGATTAGTGCGAGCGTGGCCGATCAGATAGTGCGCGTCAGGACTTTTTCTTTCGCCCCGCTAGGGCTGGATCATTTCCCACGGTTACCCAGGGCTTGCGCCCTGGGCTCTACTCTTGCGCCGCTTCGCGGCTGCAAACCACAGCCGTTGTTCCACCCGGAGTGGCAAAACGAGTTATCGGGCGTCGCCGTCCGTCGCGTGGGCCTTTGCCCCGCAGTGCGCGCGTCATTTATACTCATGGTTTGCCTTAAGACTGTTGAACGAATCAGGAGCAGCTACTTTTCATGCCCAAGCGTACATTCCAACCCAACCGGCGCAAGCGATCGAAGAAGCACGGATTTCGCACGCGCATGAAGACCCAGGGCGGCCAGAAGGTTTTGTCACGCCGCCGCGCCAAGGGGCGCAAGCGGGTCTCGGTGAAACCAGGTTTCCGCGAATAGTCCAGTGAGGCGCGGACAGTCGCTTCGACTTCGCTCAGCGCAGGCTCCGTCCGCGAACCCGCCAGTTGCATCAGCGAGCTGGAAATTAGAGGCACTGTGACCGCCAGTGTGCCCGAAGCATCGAACCAGAGCGGGAGGCCGCGAGCCGCGGGCGTCCGATTTCCTCGTGGCATGCGGCTGTTGCGTCACGCCGATTTCGAGCGTGTGTACAAGACGGGGCGGCGCCACTTTTCTGCGTCGATGACCGTGTTCTACTTGCTGCGGCCGGAAGGGCAGACGCAGGACGCTCGCAGGGTGAGCGCGAGGGCGGCGGCAACGCCCGGGCTTCGAGTCGGATTCACCGTCGGGCGCGCTTTGGGAGGCGCGGTCGATCGCAACCGCATGAAGCGCCGGCTGCGCGAGGCGACGCGACTTGCGCCTCCGCCGGCGGAGGTGAGCGCCGACGTGGTCATCAATCCCAGAAAGTCGTTGCTCTCGACTGACTTCGAGGCGGTACTGAACGAAGTCCGGCGTGCTTTCGTAGTTATAGAACAGAAGCTTAAGGGCAAGGCGGCGAAGGAAAAAGCTTGAACACGAAGGACACGAAGGATCACGAAGGAAATCGGTTGCGGGGCTTTCGTCTCGAGCGCCGAAGTTCGTGAAGACTGAATTCTGATGCGCCATTTCGCCAAACGCGTGACGCTCCAAGTCCTGCGAGCCTATAAGTGGGCGATCTCGCCGCTGTTTCCTCCTTCGTGCCGCTATGTTCCAACCTGCTCCGAATACGCGATGGAAGCAGTCGAACGCTACGGCGCGCTCCAGGGAGTTCTGATGGCATTGTGGCGTGTGCTGCGCTGCCACCCCTTCGCCCGCGGAGGCTACGATCCGGTGGAGAAGCTTTCAAAATCCCCACTTCTCGCGCAAAGGACGCGCAAGAATTGGGGCACCCATGCACCACTGAGGAAAGTTTAGACTTTGGCCGAATATAAAAATCCTCAACAGGAACCCGGCAGCGAGCGCCGCCTGCTGCTTATTTTCCTGGTGACGTTCGTCGTCATACTCGCCTTCCAGCCGCTGTTCAAAAAATACTTTCCTCAGCCGGCCGCGCCACAACAACAGAGTCAGCCTGCTCCGACGCAGACGGCGGCCAGCGCTGCGACAGCACCGGCCGGACCGGCGGTTGCGGTTCCTGCTGGGATTACCAAGCAGGGGGCAAGCGAAACCGAAACCGTCATCGAGAACGATCTTTACCGCATCACCTTTACCAACAAGGGCGCGCAGGTTAAGTCGTGGATCCTTAAAAAGTTCGACAACGAAGCGCAGAATGGGCCGCTCGATCTGGTCAACGCCCCAGCCTCGGCGATGTATGGCTACCCGCTATCGCTTTGGACTTACGATGAGGGCCTGCGCGGGCAGCTGAGTTCCGCACTTTACGTTGCGTCGCTGGAAGGCAAGCAAACCGCGCCGGCGGCAATCACTTTCGAGTATGCCGATCAGGATCTCGCTGTACACAAGACTTTCCGTTTCGATCACAGTTATGTCGTGAATGTGGAAACGGCGGTCACCTACAAGGGTAGCTCGGTCGCGGCTCTGCCCGCTTGGCCTGCCGGTTTCGGCGACCAGACCACGGCGCCGTTCTACGCTGCGAGTCTGATTGACTACCAGTACAACAAAGACATCCAGCGCCTGCCGGTCAAGAAAATCAGCGGCGGCGGGACTGTTTCCGGTCCGTTTCACTGGGCCGGGCCCAACGATCAATATTTCGCAGCCATCTTCATCCCGGATGAGCCAGCGGCGGCCTCGATGGTCACGCTGCGCAACTCGATGTCGATTCCGCGCGATCCGCAGAAAGCCGACTCCAAAGAAGTCATCCCCGTCGAAGTGCTCGGCACCGCCGTGGGCAACTTGCACGGTCCCACATCAGAGCGAATCTTCGTTGGTCCCAAAGAGCTCGAGGTTCTGCAGAAGATTCCCGTGCCCGGCGTTTCCGGCGCCGATAGCGATTTAAACGGGCTGGTCGATTTCGGCTGGTGGGGCATCATCGCCAAGCCGTTGTTTCTGTGGCTGCGCTGGACTTACCACCACATGGTCCCCAACTGGGGATGGGCCATCATCGTGCAGACCCTGATCATCTCGATCGCGCTGCTGCCGTTGCGCATCACTCAGATGAAGTCGATGCTGAAGATGCAGCGGGTGGCGCCGCAGATTAAGTCGATCCAGGAGAAGTACAAAAAATACAGCCTGCGCGATCCGCGCAAGGCGGCAATGAACGAGGAGATCAGCGCGCTCTACAAAAAAGAAGGCGTGAATCCCGCGGGCGGATGCCTGCCGCTGCTGATCCAGATGCCGTTCCTGTTCGCCTATTACCGGATGCTGGGCACGGCGCTCGATCTGCGCCACGCGCACTGGCTGTGGGTTCACGATTTGTCGGCCGCCGATCCCTTTTTCGTGCTGCCGATCCTGATGGTGATCAGCAGCCTGGTGACCCAGAAGATGACGCCGCAGGCTGGGATGGACCCGGCACAGCAAAGAATGATGAACGTGATGATGCCCCTCATGATGGGCTTCATCTTCTTCCGCCTGGCCGCGGGGCTGAACCTGTACTATGCCGTGGTCAACCTGATTGGCATCGCCCAGCAATCCGTCATGAACCGCACCAAGCTTGGCCAGGAGATGCGGGAGATGATGGAGAAGCGGGCGAGGAAGAAAGAGAAATAGCTCCTAGCTGCTAGCTTCTTGCTAGTAGCTTGGACTGAGCCAATTCCGTGCTAGGTTTGCGCTGTGAGATTCAACCACGAAAAAGAACCGCCTTCGGCAATTTAGGGTTAGCTAGAGGCTAGGAGCTAGAAGCTAGGAGCTGACGTTGCCTATACCCGACAAACTCGCCGCCGCTAACAAGATCAACGAATTTCTGCAGACCGTCGTCACGCACGGCGGGCTTCGGTTGAAATACCGGATCGTGGTTGATCCGCCGCTGCCGGAGAACCGTGACTGGGAGAAGCCGGAGATCCTCGTGGATTTTGCGGGGCCCGACTCGGCGCTGTTGCTCGACCGCGGAGGAGAACTTCTGCGGGCGCTCGAACTGCTGGCGCTGGAAATGTTGCGGCTGCCTTCGGGCGAACATGAGAAGGTGTCGTTCGATTGCCAGAATCATCGTTCGCTTCGCATCCAGGAACTACACATGGCAGCCAACGTTGCCGCCGAGAAAGTACGCAAGACGGGCGCTCCGTATCACTTCACTCCCATGTCGTCGCGGGAAAGGCGAATCGTCCACCTTGCGCTGCGCAATGAGTCTGACCTGCATACGGAAAGCGAAGGCGAAGGGATGCGGCGGCATCTGGTGGTGTATCCCAAGGACTATAGGCCGGCGGGCAGGCCTGCGCCGCGCACGTTGCCGTGATCGCGAGCCAAATCCAGCCTTCTGTTCCCACTTGCGACAGTTGACTGGGAGAGTAAGCAGCGTGCGAGTCCGGTGACGCACCAAAAACTTCCACTATTACCAACTAGATTCCGACTTGGACCGTACGGCGTCAAAGCGAGCACATTCCATTTTTGTAAAGTGCGTGCTTGCAACCGTGAACAAGACAGTGCAGAGAATGGCTTCGTATCCCACCTGTTGCAAACCCTGATTCTTAGTAGCGCTGGTTCGGGTATGGGACGAATCAGAAATGAAAGGAGGGCGACCGATCAGGCCGCCCCACTGAGAACTTGACCCGCGGCTACTATCTTCCCGCGGCTGCCGCGGCTGCTGCGGGCATCATGCCGGCGATCTTCATGCCTTCGATTCGGGTGAGCACTGCCTCCAGGCTGGCGCCGGTGTCGGTGCAGGCGTCCACATAGGGATGACGGCTGCCATCGGCATGCATGACGAGGACGCTGGTCTCCGCACTGGCCTTCTTCACCATGTACGGAAGATGATGCCGGTCATTCCGAGACAGGGTGGGTCCCAGTACGACCAGGTCAAACGCACTCTTTTTCAGGGCCTCCTCGACGGCTTTGCGGCCGATAGCCTGGTGCACGGTGTGGCCGGCTTTTTCCATCGCCGCGGCCTGCTCCTTTAGAATGTCTTCTTCTCCCTCGCCATAAAGAACCCTAAGTTTTGCTTTCGCCATGAAATTTCGTCCTCGCTCGGTACCCGACGTGCCTGTACCTGCTCCTGACGGTAGCAACCGCTCCCCCTCGGGAAAACGTCACCGAAGGCCCATGACCAACGACACTCGCGCCCTGGCGAATCCCTCCCGGCCAGCAAAATTCTTCCCCTAAAAGGCTCTCCGGCGCTACACTTCTGCGCGGAGGCTTTCCAACCCAATGTGCGCCCCTTTCGTCTGGAGAGCTGTACTCATATCGATATTGTGGAGCCCCTGGCTGACCGCGCAATCCACCCCCACATCCACCACTACCTGCAATCTCGAGGACGGCCGCCAGGTGTACGTCCGGTACAACCCGATCCCCGCTAACAAAGAGAAGATCGCCAACGGCAAGCCCTGGACTCCTGGCGGAGCGCCGATGACGCTGTTTACCGAAGCGCAACTGTCGCTGGGTAGCTCGTCGATTCCCATTGGCGCCTACACCGTCTATCCCATTCCTGCCAAGGATCATTGGACGCTGGCGGTCAACAAGAACGTGACTCCCGGAAGCGCTTACGACGAGAAGCAAGACGTGGCGCGCACTGCCATGGAGACGGCCCAAGTGGCGGAACCGTCGGAGGCACTCGAAGTCGCCTTCGCGCATGTGGGTGCGAGGTGCACGCTCCGTATCTACATCGGCAAGACGGCGTCGTTCGCCGACTTCACCGCGAAGTGACGCGCTTTGCGCGCGGGGCGGTGGGTGTCCCTTCGGCAAGATCGAGGGCAGGCTCGGTGCGAGTCTTTACGAAGTATCCGTCGAGAGATTTTTGGTTTCTGTCGGGCTCTCTGGTTGCGGGTTACCTCATACCCTAGGAGAGTTTCCATGCTGAGCTACTCGCGCGGCCCGGATCGGGCGTTGCTGGAAGCGACGATCGGCGAGCAGCTTCGCACAACGGCAGAGCGTTTCCCCGGTCATCCCGCGGTGGTGTCCTGCCATCAAGCCCGGCGGTTGACCTGGGCCGAGCTGGACGACATGGCGGATCACGTGGCCCGCGGGTTGTGGTCACTCGGCATTCGAAAAGGCGATCGCGTCGGACTGTGGTCGGCCAACTGCGTTGAGTGGGTGCTCATTCACATGGGCTGCGCCAGAGCCGGGGCGGTGCTGGTCAACGTCAACCCCGCTTACCGTTCGCACGAGCTCCAGTTCACATTGCACAAGTCGCGGATGAAAGCGATCTTCCTCTGGCATAGCGATGCTCGCGCCCACTATGCCGGAATCCTCGAGCAGGCGACTCAGGGCCAGAACTTCGACCTGCGGCATGCTGTTTACTTCGACTCGCCGCAGTGGGAACGGTTGCTGGATACTCCGGGAGAGATTCCTTCTGACATCCATTTTCAGGATGTTGCCAATATTCAATACACCTCGGGAACGACCGGTCTGCCGAAGGGCGTGATGCTGACCCATTACAACCAGATCAACAACGGGCAGCTGCTGGCACAGCGCTTCCGTTATAGCGAAAATGACCGCATTTGCACTCCGGTACCGATGTACCACTGTTTCGGTTGCGTTATTGCGACCATGTCGTCGGTGACCATTGGGGCGGCGGTTGTTCTTCCGAACTGGACATTTGACGCCAGGGCCACGCTGAGCGCGGTGCAGAGCGAGAAGTGCACCTCCCTGTACGGGGTGCCGGCGATGTTTATCGCCGAGTTAAGCGTGCCCGATTTTTCCAGCTTCGACCTCACCAGCCTGCGCACTGGAATGATGGCCGGGGCTCCTTGCCCGGTGGAGATCATGAAGCGGGTGGTCGGCGAGATGCACTGCCCGCAATTAATCATCGGTTATGGCCAGACCGAAAGCACTCCGGTCGTGACCATGTCGGAGGTGGACGACCCGCTGGAACTGCGTGTGGCTACGATCGGCAAAGCTCTGCCTTGCACGGAAATGAAAATCGCCTCTGCCAGCGACGGGCAGACGGTGCCCCTCGGAGAACAGGGTGAAGTCTGCGCCCGCGGCTACATGGTGATGAAAGGATATGACGATGAGCCAGAAGCGACGGCGCGCGCGATCGACCGCGAGGGCTGGCTTCACACCGGCGACCTGGGAGTGATGCGTCCCGACGGTTACATCCATCTGACGGGGCGCGCGAAAGACATGATCATCCGCGGCGGAGAGAACGTCTACCCGCGCGAGATTGAAGAGTTCCTATACACGCATCCTAAGATCGCCGAAGTTCAGGTCGTAGGCCTGCCAGATGAGCGGCTTGGGGAAATCGTTCTGGCATGGATTCGACTTCGCCCCGGCGAAGCGGCTACGGGCCCGGAAATCCGCGAGTTTTGCTGCGGCAAGATCGCCCACTTCAAAATTCCGGAACACATGCGCTTCGTCGATTCGTTTCCCACTACGGTGACCGGGAAAGTGCAGAAGTTCAAGATTCGCGAGATTGAGATTCAAGAGCGCGGACTGCAGAAAGTGGTGGAAACCAAAACCGCGTGATTCCGCCAGATCGCCCTGAGACTTGAGTTAGGCGAAACTGCCGATCCACTGGCCGTCTTCAGTTCGCTACTGGTCGTGGCGCTTCCTGGCCAGCGCTAGTAGCTCCCGTCGGCGACCCAGTGGCGGCGCCGGTTTTCGATTCGCGCGTCCCCAGCCCGATCACCATGGCCATATCTTTCGGATAGACGACGTCGCGGCCGCGTGCGAGAAAGTGGTAATAGATGGAAGTCGCGGCTCCGTAGGCGCCAAATCCGGTCGCAACCACACGCGAGCGCGCCAGTAATCCGACCGCCATGCCCACGAAGCGGAAGCCGGACGCGCCATTGGCAGCACTGCCGCCGGCGTCGCCTCCACCGCCTCCTCCATGCAAGTGCCGGTCACTGTCCGGGGCCGCGGAGGTTGCCGCCAACATGACTTGAATCCCAGTGGTGAGATAGCGGGTGCGCGGCGTGGTGACCTGGGCGCCCCCTTCGGCGTCGAGTTTAAGATGTTCCCCTTTGGCCACCGCGACACCTTCCAGGCTGGTCTCGACTTTCTGCTGGATGCCGTTCGGCGGGGCGACTTCGTGAAAGAGGATGCGCAATTGGCCGTTGCGGGCCAACCGGCGCGCCGGCTGCACCTGCATGACCGAGCCTCGAATCACGCTACCCTCGGGCAAGATCAAATGATCGGAGGCGAGCAGCGGCGCGGTGATGAGGGCTTCGACCAGCTCTCCTTTTTTTGAGGTCGCCGAATTCAAGGGCGTAAGGAGGCGCGCGTGGACCACGCTTCCCGAAGGAGGTGGGCTGCCGATGTTGGTGAGCGCGTCCGGTTTCACCGATTCAGAGCCGAAATCGAGCGGCTGCTGCAAATCTGCGTTGAAGCTTGTCCCCTCATCGATGTACTGCGGATGTACGGGAAGCTGCGCGATGGCGAGACGCTTCAGTTTGTGGATTTTTCCGGGCTCGTGGATCTGCTTCTGCAGGGCGGCCCACTGCTGGCGGATCTGCTGCTGCGTCGGGCTCACTTTTTTCGAGGCGGCGTCCGCGACCTTGTTCTTCGTTTCGGCTTTCGCATTCGCGGGGACAAAGTTGAGAACTCCATCGGGAGCCGGGGATGCCACCGTCTGCATGGGAATGCGCCGCCCGTCGGGCATGAGCAGTTCGTTAAACTGCACGTGCACGGCGCGGACTGGGGAGAAGTCTCCGTCCATCGCTTCCAGGGTGCGCTTCTTTTTCGGCACCGCATCGATGGCAGAAACTTTCCCGTTTACCGTGGTACCCACGGGAATCAGCAGCTTGTCGAAGGCATATACCGGGTCCGTCGTTTTGCCGTGGATCGGCTGGCCAACTTTGCGGATTCGGACCTCGACATCGAGTGCGACCTTGATGGGAGTTCCCGCCACAACGTTCATAGGAACGGTGACTGGCTCGGGCGCCTGGGGCTCGTCTTTCTTTTCTTCTTTCTGTTGCTCTGGGCTCGCCGGCGGACGCGGCTTCAATGTTTGTCCAAGACTCCCAGCGTTCGCCGCCAGCAGAAAGCCAGCCGCCCAGACTGTTCGCCTCCAGGGAAATCGACGCATAAATACTTTCTCTCTTTTCTATCTTCTATTCGTGACTTACGATTTCTGACTTCGCAGCCCGCATGCCGGCACGAACAGGAACTCCGTCTTGCAGGCAGCCGGGTACTAGTGGGTGGAGACCGCAAACGTCGAAGTGGCGAAAAATCTGACTTACAACTATGAAGTTAGAGAATGAATAATGGTTGCAACCCGTCCGCGATTATCGACGATTGTGCTGTGACGATCGCTGGAGGGAGGCCCCGCTTCTCGGCATTGTAGTGGCCTCAGCGACGGCAGACAAGGTGTGCCGACTCGAGATTTCTGCGACAATTCCGCATGCGCCTGCTGGCGGTGCTTCTCGTCGCGGCAACCGTTAGTGCTCAATCCACGCCGCGTGTGCAAATCCCTAATACGACTGAGAGCTTGAGGGGCGTCAGCGCCGTCTCGCGCGACATCGCCTGGGCCAGCGGCACGCACGGCACCTATCTCCGCACTACCGACGGCGGCCGCACCTGGATTCCTGCGCAAGTCGCTGACGCGGCCACGCTCGATTTTCGCGCCGTCGTGGCTTTCTCCGCCGACGAAGCCTTCCTGATGTCTGCCGGATCGGGTGACCAGTCCCGCATTTACCACACCGCCGACGCGGGTAGGCACTGGCAACTGCAGTTCAGCAACGCGTATCCCAAAGGATTCTTCGATTCGATGGTTTTCTGGGATCGCACGCACGGCGTTGTGCTCGGCGATCCCATTCCTGACGAATCCGGCAAGCTCAAATTCGAACTGCTCCTCACCGAAGACGGCCAAACCTGGCGCCCGATACCGCCGTTGCAGTTGCCTGCTGCGCTGGAAGGGGAGGGAGCTTTCGCCGCTTCGAACACCTGCGTCGCCATCCTCCACTCCGGCAAACTGGAGAACCCGGACCCGAATATCTGGTTCGGCAGCGGAGGCAAGGCTGCCCGGGTCTTCCACTCGCCCGACCGCGGCAAAACCTGGCAGGTCTTCGACACGCCAATTCTCGATGGTCCCGACTCTGCCGGCATTTTCTCCATCGCGTTCCGCGACGCCCTACATGGCGTTATCGCTGGAGGAGACTACAAGCATCCCAACGATGATGGCCCCAACCTCGCCTTCACCGAGGACGGCGGCAAGACTTGGACGCTTTCCGATCTTCATCCTCAGGCATTTTTCTCCGCCGTGGCGTACGACCATAGAGTCAATGAGGAGGCGATACGGGAGCAGGCGATTCGGGCAAAAGCCGAGAGTGAAGGAAAGAAGACACGGATGAGGCCGATCCTGCCCGAGCGCCTTTTCCTCGTCGGCCAGGATTTCATCCTCGACTTTCGCCCACCGGCGAATCCGCAGCGAGTCAGCGCGGAGAAAAAGTTAGCAATGAAGTTCAACGCTGCCAGCCCCTGTCCCGAAGGCGGGGCGTTGATTGTCGGCGCCAGGGGTTCCATCGCGGCCATCCCCTGAGCCACGGGTCTTGTTTTGCCCGGGCATCTGCAAGGCCTATAATCCGCCCTGTCCATGCCTCTAGCCAATGGTTTCCGACTAGGTCCGTACGAGATTGTGGCGCCGCTCGGCGCGGGCGGCATGGGCGAGGTTTACCGCGCGCTAGACACGCGCCTGGACCGCACCGTCGCCATAAAAATTCTTCCCGCCCAACTCTCCGACGATGTGACCCGCCGTCAGCGCTTCGAACGTGAAGCCAAAGTGATTTCCAGCCTGAATCATCCCAACATCTGCACGTTGCATGATGTCGGCCGACAAGAAGGCGTTGATTTCATTGTCATGGAATATCTGGAAGGCGAGACGCTGGCGGAGCAGCTCGAAAATGGACCGCTGCCCGTCGAACAGGTTCTTCTGTATGGGACGCAGATTGCCAGCGCTCTCGACAAGGCCCACCGCAGCGGTGTGACCCATCGCGATTTGAAACCCGGGAACATCATGCTTACCAAATCGGGTGCCAAGCTGCTCGACTTCGGCCTCGCGAAAGCCACGCCGCCTCTGGATGCGGGAGCGACGCTAACCGACATGACGCCGCGGGCAACGCCCATGCCCATGACGCGGCACGGCGCAATTCTGGGAACCGTTCCCTACATGTCGCCCGAGCAGGTGGACGGCAACGAAGTAGATGCCCGCAGCGACATCTTCTCGCTGGGAGCGGTGTTGTACGAAATGGTGACCGGCGGCCGCGCCTTTCAGGGCAAGAGCGAATTCAGCGTGGCCTCGGCCATTTTGCAGAAGGAACCAGAACCAATCACGAGGCTGCAGCCGCTCACTCCGCCGGCCCTGGAACGGACCATCCGCGTCTGTCTAGCGAAGGACCCCGACGAACGATGGCAGTCGGCGGGCGATCTGTGGAAGGAACTGCGCTGGATCGCGGAAGGCGGCTCGCAAATCAGGGAGCCCATTGCGGCCGCAGTGCGGCGGGCAGTCCGGCCGCCGATGGCGTGGGTCCTCGTCATTGCATTTGCCGCGGTGGCTATAGGCGCTGTGGTCTTCGCCCTTCGCTCCGGACGCGGTCCGGAGGCAGGTGCCTTCCGGCAGCTGAACTTCCGCCGCGAAGCCGTTTTCCAAGCCGCCTTCGCGGCCGACAAAGAGACCGTGGTCTACAGTGCCGCGTCCTGGGCCAACACGCCGCAGATCTTCACCGTGCGCCCCGACTATCCCGAGCCCCAGCCGCTCGGGCCGCCCGGCATGCAGTTGCTTGCAGTGTCGTCGAAGGGGGAACTCGCGGTTCTAACCGGCGCGCGGTACGTCTGGTACCGGCTCTTTGTCGGTACACTGGCGCGCATGCCTCTGGACGGGGGCGCTCCGCGCGAAATTCAGGAAGGTGTCCGGGAGGCGGACTGGTCGCCCGACGGCTCGCAGCTCGCCATGATCCGCGAAGTCGCGGGGAAGGATCGCCTCGAGTATCCCATCGGCCGCATGCTGCGTGAGGTCAGCGGCTACATGAGCGACGTGCGCGTTTCTCCCTCGGGCGATCGCATCGCGTACTTTGAGCATCCTCGCAAATGGGATGACCGTGGCTCGGTGAACGTGGTCGATCTGGCCGGGAACAATACCGTGCTTTCCGATGGCTACTGGAGCGAACGGGGGCTGGCGTGGTCGCCGAGCGGCGATGAGGTGCTGTTTTCGGCGAGCCTCAGCGGTGGCAGCTTCACCATCTACGGCGTGTCCATGTCGGGAAAGCGTCGCATCGCCTCGCAGGCGCCCGGAGGACTGATCATCGAGGACGTCGCGCGCGATGGACGGTGGCTTGCCAACCGCGTCGACTACCGCTATGTCGCGAAGGTGCACACTCCCGGCGACGCCGCCGGAGAAGATCGCGACCTCTCGTGGCTCAATACCTCCCATGTGCGCGGTCTCTCGCAGAATGGGCAGACGCTGCTTTTCGCTGAGACTGGACTCGGAACCAACTACGAGGTCTGTTTGCGGAAGACCGGAGTGTCGCCCGGGGAGTCGAAATCCGGGGGTTCGCCGGTGATCCGCCTTGGCGAGGGATGGCCCGCAGACCTCTCCGTCGACGGGAAGTGGGTACTGGCCGTGGTTCAATCCCGTCCACCCCAGCTCGTGATTTATCCCACGGGGGCCGGCCAGACCCAGCAACTCCAACGGGACGGAATCGAAAACTATGTCAGCGCCCAGTGGTTTCGGGATGGCAAGAGCGTGCTCTTCTCCGGAAATGAACCGGGAAAGGGCATCCGCTTCTATGTTCAGCAAGTCGACGGCAGCGCAGCGCGCCCGGTGACTCCCGAAGGCACCCGTGACGGCTTACTCTCTCCCGACGGAAAGCTCGTTCTGGCTCGGGGAGCCGAGGGGAAATACTCAATTTACGCGATCGCGGGCGCAGAGCGGGGGACCGAGTCGCAGCCCGTGCCCGGCCTCACCGAGGCGGATGTCCTGGCGCAGTGGAGCGCGGACGGCCGGTCGGTCTTGGTCTACCGCCGCGCCGAGATTCCCTGCCGCCTCGAGCGCGTCGATCTCGCCACCGGACGCCGCACGCTCTTCAGGGAGTTCGCGCCTGCCGACCGCACCGGACTCCTTTCCGTGCGCGAGATCTTCGTCACCGACCATCTGCGCTCTTACGCCTATACCGCTTATTACCAGCTATCGAGCCTGTTCGAGTCGGAAGGTAAGCCGTAACTTAACGCCGCAGTGACCAAAGTGCTATTGCCGCGTAGTCCTTCCTGTCCTTTGAATTCTGGGCGGTATCCCGCACCATATAGAAGATTAGAAAACTCTCAATCTCCCCCAGATCGAGAACTCGCGTGAAAAAGCTGTCTCTAGCCATTCTTGTCTTCGCCGCTGCGTTGGCGTCGGCACAAACCTCTGCCCCTGCGGCTAACACGACCGCATCCGTGCCCACCGTGTCGCGCACCATCAAAGCGATGCACTACCGTCTGCAGGGGGGATCGACCAAGGTCGACTTCCGCGGCACTGATCTGATGCAGCGCGGCTCGGGCGAAGCCAAGGTCGAAGGCAAGAAGGTCAACTTCGAGATCGATGTTAAGTTTCAGGGCATGGAAGATGCCACCAAGTTCGGGCTGGAATTTCTCACCTACGTTCTCTGGGCCGTTTCACCGCAAGGCCGCCCCGTCAACCTCGGGGAGGTCACTCTGGATAAGAGCGGCAGCGCGCACATCAAAGCCTTCACCGACCTGCAGAGTTTCGGGATGATCGTCACTGCCGAACCGTACTTTGCCGTGACCCAGCCCGGCAACATGGTTGTGATGGAGAGCGCTTCGATCAGTGGAGCAGCTACCCAGGACATCGACGCCAAGTACGAACTGGTGACTCGCGGGACCTATTCTTCGACCAACACACATATTCAGGACGCGATTTTCGGGATCGACTCCAAGACACCGCTGGAGCTGTTTGAAGCGCGCAACGCCGTCCGCATCGCGCACATCGCAGCGGCCGATAAGTACGCGGTATCGATTCTGTCGAAGGCCGGCCAGCAGCTGATGCACGCCGAAGAAGTTTACCGGCAGAAGCAGAACAAGGCCGCGGTGGAAGCCGCCGCCAAGGAAGCTACCGAGACGGCTGAAGAAGCGCGCCTGATGGCCGTCAAGCAAAAAGCGGAAGACGAAGCCCAGGCCGCTGCCGCTGCTCGCGAAGCCAAAGCTCGGGCGGATGCCGACGCGGAAGCCAAGCGTCGGGCTGACGCCGAAGCGGCCCGCCTGCAGGCGGAACAAGCCCGCGCCCAAGCCGAGCAAGCCCAGGCCGAAGCCGAACGAATGAAGCAGGAAGCCCTCGCCGCCGCGCAAGAAGCTGCTCGCCAGAAGGAAGAAGCGGAGAAAGCGAAGGCCGAAGCCATCGCCCAACAGCAGGTTCTTGCCGCCGAAACCGACAAAGCCAAAGCTGCCGCCGCGCAGTCGGAAAATCTGCGCCAGCAGGCCGAAAACGAAAAGCAGGAACTGCGCGCCCGTCTGCTGCAGCAGCTCAATTCCATTCTTGCCACTCGCGACTCCGCCCGCGGGCTAATCGCGAACATGAGCGATGTGCTTTTCCGCAGCGGGAGCTATGAACTTGTTCCGGGTGCGCGCGAGCGGCTTGCCAAAGTTTCCGGAATTATCCTGGCCTATCCCAGCCTGCATGTCGCGGTCGAAGGACACACCGACAGCGTGGGCAGCGACGATTACAACCAGAGTCTCTCGGAGCGGCGCGCGGAATCGGTTCGCGACTATTTCGTGCAGCAGGGAATCTCCGGTGGTGCGGTTGAAGCGCGCGGTTTCGGCAAGACGGAGCCCATCGCGTCAAACGACACGCCTGAGGGCCGACAGCAAAACCGCCGCGTGGAGCTGATTCTCTCGGGCGACGCTATCGGTAGCGCGGATGAGCATCTAGCACCGACCCCAGCCGCCTACACAACGCAACACCAGTAAAGCGGCGCTCTCTATGTTTCGACTGTCGTGAAGGCCGGGCTGCGCCCGGCGGACAGCTCCTTCGGCAAGCTCAGGGAGGCTTGGGGGCTGTCCCCACATGGCCAGAGGTGCTCGATCACCTTTTTTGTTCCGGAGGGGTTGGGCATAATGGCTTATGTACATTCGTCTTGACCGGGCCCACCGGATCCTCCCTCTGATTCTCGGTGTGATCACGCTCGCGAGCGTCGTGGTGCTGCTCGCTTGGGACGCCTTTCCCCGGCTATTTCCTGCCAGAGCGCATGACGTTCTCGGCGCATTTCCGCTGGCCATGATCGCTGTCGCGTACCTCGTCTACCAGAGTGCGCACCGACCGGCGCGCCTGGAAGTCGTAAAGGCGATCCTGCTTGCGGTCGCGTTCTTGTTCTGGGCCGCCAATCAATTTTGGCCAGATCTGGGCAAAGCGACACTGTTCAACGACATTGCCATCGGGCTTTTCGTACTCGATATGTTTTTGGTTATGGTCGGCTGGCCGGCGACGTCGCCGGACGAGTCCTTTGCGGAGACGTACGAGGCGACACCTGAGGATGGGGAGATCCGCGCACGCTAACGGTCGGGCTCACACATACGCCCGCTCTTGGCGTCGTATTGCCTTGTAGCGCTCAAAGGATTTTCGACTGTCTTCCAGGCCCAGGACGGAACGAAGCGTGCAGCCGCGGAAGGTATGAAGCAACATCTCTGGCGCATGACGGAGCACGAACCAGGGGTCGTGGCGGAAGGCCGCGGGCATGTGGCGAATCTTCATCCAGCGCTCGGCCTTCCAACGCAAGTGCTCGATTTCTTCTGCAGGCACGTGCTGGGTGCGCACCACCGCGGTGGTGCCGTCATACTCCTCTAAGCGTTCATTGGTGATGAGTCCGCGTGTGCGGAACTGCTCGGCCATGGGCGTGCGTGGATAGGGCGTGGGATGCTGGATATATGGCCAATCCACGTAGCGTCTGGCGAATGCGAGGTTGGCTTCGATGGACGCGACCGTGTCCTCAGGGTTGCCCACAATCAGCCCTCCGACCACGTACATTTTGTTTCGATGTAAATAATCGATTGCCCTCAACGTGGCATTTCCGGCGAGGCTGCCATTTTTGCGCTCCGTATTCTTGGCGGCTGCACGCAAGAATTGCAGATCGCCTTCCAGGATGTTTTCAATTCCCAGGAAAACGTAACGGAATCCCGCCCGCCGCATCAGTGGCGCCAAAATTTCCCCGTGGTCGGCGATAGCCGAGGTCATAGCCTGGACAAAGTAATCCAGTTTATTGAGTCCTGCGTCGATGATGGCCTGGCATAACGCCTGGAAGCGATGCACATTCAGAGTGATGTTGTCGTCCACAAGGAAGATGGTGCGCGCGCCATGGTCGCGTGCATCACGAATGTCCCGGAGTACGCGGTCAAAAGAATAGGTGTGAAAGTTGCGACCGCGCATTTCGATAATGGAGCAAAAACTGCAGTCGTAAGTGCAGCCGCGCGAGGTCTCAATTACGTCTACTTGTCGCCCCAAGAGCGTGTAGCCCTGGAGCACGCGAGCGTCGCGATTGGGCAGACGAATTTCACTCCCTTCGAGCCGCGAAACAGGCCGCGGAGGGTTATGAACCCATCTGCCACCTTCCAGATAGGAAAGGCCGAGGATTTTTTCGAAATCTCCGCCACTTTCCAGCGCACGAAGGAGCTCGCGAAAGGTGATCTCGCCTTCACCGCGAACGATGTAATCCGCTCGGGATGCTTCGTAGGCCTCGGGGGCAAGGCTCGGGTCGTAACCTCCTACCACGATTTTCACATCTGGCTTGAGCTCAAGTGCCAGCTCGATGATGCGAAGAGCCGTACGGCGCTGAAAGGTCATCACTGAGAGTCCCAGGACATTGGGATCAAATTCGCGAAATAGCCGGCGCACCGTCTCCCGCACCCGACCGTTGCTGAGAATCAAATCTGCAACCGCGACGCGATGATGATCATCCACATTCCCAGCGAGGGAGGTCAGCGCTCCGTTGGGCATGCGGACCGCGATCGGAGGCATGTGCTCGAAGTAATCCGGCATTGACAGCAGAACGATGTTCATAGAGATCCCCACATGAGCAACGAGAAACCGGCTGGCCCCAACCAGATACGAGTCTTAATGGCAAGATGCTATGCCTACAGACCGCAACCGTGCAACGGTGTGTTGCTTGATATGGGTGGCGGCTTCCATACTGCAACCCGCTAGACTGGACGTCACTCGGAGGGAACATGACGAAGAATCACGACCAGCACCTGCGCCAGAATCTGGTGTACCTTCTGGGCGGCGGAGGGGCGCACGCCAAATTCGACGCCGTCATAAAGAACCTGCCGCCGAAGCTGCGCGGCGCGAAGCCTGCAAACTTCCCGCACTCGCCCTGGATGCTGCTCGAGCATCTGCGGCTGGCGCAGTGGGACATTCTTGAATTCAGCCGCAATGCCCAGCATGTTTCTCCGGCCTGGCCCGAGGGATATTGGCCGAGGACAGATGTGCTGCCCAGTGCCGCTGCTTGGAATAAGAGCATTCAGCAATTTCGCCGGGATCTGAAAGACATGCAGAATCTGGTCGCGAATCCCAAGACGGATTTGTTCGCGCGCATCCCGTGGGGCGACGGGCAGACGATTTTGCGCGAGGCGCTGCTGGTGGCCGATCACAACGCTTACCACCTCGGGCAACTGCTCGATGTACGCCGGTTATTGGGAGCGTGGAAGGACTAGAAACGGCTTTTGGGGTGAACAACTCAAGCAAGGAGAAGGCTTTTGGGCGTCGTTTGCCGTGCCGCTGCTCTCGTCCGCCAGCAACGAGAACCCGATGAACATGGGCGGCTGGACCGCCGCCGTCCCCACGCAGGATCAACGGAATCGCCATCCCAAACCAGCTCACGATGCTGGCCACGACCAGAGTTCCGATAAAGTCCGGCAGCAGAACTGAATCGAAAAAAATGAGCTCCGGCGTCGACCCATGTCGAAACCTACGACCGCTTCGGTGAAATCGCTTATGAAATTGCGGCGGCGGAGTTCGCCATCGGTGGCAATTTCAAAGCCAAGTTCTTTTTGCCTGGCGAGGACGCGCTTGATGTGGCGGTCTTCGAGGGCGCGCAGGCGGTCAGGATCAGTCGCAGCGTTCGTTCTTGCTTCCAGCAATTCGTAAGGGCGGAGGAAACTCCCTACTTGGTCGGCTCGGTAGGGAGTGGCCATAAGCGGGACATCTTACAACTTCAGTCCCTTCAGGTACTCGCGGAAGGGTCCGCCCAGGTCGTTGCGCTTGAGGGCGAATTCTACTGTGGCTTTCAGGAATCCGAGCTTGTCGCCGGTATCGTAGCGGCGGCCTTCGTAGACGTAGGCGTACATTTTTTCCTGCTTCAGTAACATGCGCAGGCCGTCGGTGAGTTGCAGTTCTCCGCCGGCGCCGGTTGAGGTCTTGGCCAGACAATCGAAAACCGCAGGCGTCAGAATGTACCGGCCGATAATGGCCAGGTTCGAGGGAGCTTCTTCAAACTTCGGTTTTTCGACCATATTCCGGATCTCGAAGAGGCGGCCCTCGAATCCGTCGACGGGCTTGGCATCGAAGACGCCGTAGGAGGAAATCATTTTGCCTTCGACGACTTGTGCGGCGATAACCGAGCATTGCTTCTGCGCGAAGACGTCGGCCATCTGTTTGAGACAGGGCACGGGATTGTCGATGACGTCGTCGGCGAGCAGCACGGCGAAGGGTTCGTTGCCGACGAGCTCGCGGGCCATGAGCACGGCGTGGCCCAGGCCGAGCGCTTCTTTCTGGCGCACGTAGGCCACGTGGATCATGTCAGAAATCGAACGGACGATCTTGAGCAGATCCGTCTTCTTGCGCTCCTCGAGCATGTGCTCGAGTTCGTAGCTGACGTCGAAATGGTCCTCGATGGACTGCTTGCCGCGTCCGGTGATGATGATGATCTGATCGCAGCCCGAGGCCATGGCCTCTTCGACGCCGTATTGAATGATGGGCTTGTCGACGATCGGGAGCATTTCTTTGGGTTGGGCTTTGGTTGCGGGCAGAAAGCGGGTGCCCAGGCCGGCGGCGGGGAAGACTGCTTTGCGGACTTTCATGGTCATGGGGAGGTCGTTCGTCGTTGGTCGTTGGCTTAAAATCGAAACGAACAATTGTAAACGGTCGCGTTTGCTGCTGGCGATTCTTGCGTGCTACGGGGACGTCTTCCGGCTCGCGTTCGATCCCACTTCTGATGCCGTCTCCTCACTGGCCAGTTGCTCTAAAACTGTGCGGAGAGCTCGCAGGACTTCGTCGGCGGCCGTGGCTTTTAGAACAAACTTCAACATTCCGTCGGGTGTGAATTGGGCGCCGCGCTGGGCGGAGACGAAGCGGGCCAGCTGTTCGGGATCGACGGCGGCGTTTTGGCGGAATTTGAAGGTGACGGAGTCGCGCTTGCGCTCGATCGCGTTTACGCCGACGCGCATGCAGAGCAACTTGAGGGATGCGTAGTCGAGCAGGTTGCGCACGGCTTGCGGCGGAGGGCCGTAACGGTCTTGCAACTCCGCTCCTACGTCGGAGAGCTGCGATTCGGTTTCCACGCCTGCGACTCGCTTGTACATGCGCAGGCGCTGATTTTCTTCTGGAATGTAATCGGCGTTGATGCGGATGTTGAGGCCGAGGTTGAGTTGGGTCTCGGCCTCGTCCGGGGCGGCTTCGCCCTTCATTTCGCGGACGGCGCGTTCCAGCATTTGGGTGTACAGCTCGAAGCCGATGGCTTCGATGTGGCCGCTTTGCTCGCCGCCGAGAAGATTTCCGGCGCCACGGAGTTCGAGGTCGAGGGCGGCGATCTTGAATCCTGCGCCGAGGTCGGAAAATTCTTTCAAGGCCGCCAGCCGACGGCGAGCGATTGGAGTCAGCTCAACTTCCTTCGGGATCAGCAGGTAGGCGTAGGCGCGGCGGTTCGAGCGGCCCACCCGGCCGCGCAACTGGTACAGCTCGGAGAGACCCAGGCGGTCGGCACGATTGATCAGAATCGTGTTGCAGAGAGGAATGTCGAGACCGTTTTCGATGATGGTGGTCGCGACCAGGATGTCGGCTTCGTGGTGCATGAATTTCAGCATCACTTTTTCGAGCTCGGTTTCGCCCATCTGGCCGTGGCCGACGGTGATGCGGGCTTTCGGAACCAACTCCTGCAGCTTGGCGGCGATTTCCCAGATGCTCTCGACGCGATTGTGCACGAAGTAAACCTGGCCGCCGCGTTCGAGTTCCTGTTCGATCGACGACTGGATGAGCTTGTCGTCCCAACTGGCCACGACGGTTTGAATCGCCATGCGGTCTTTGGGTGGGGTCTCGATCACGCTCATGTCGCGCAGACCGACCAGCGACATGTGCAGCGTGCGCGGGATGGGAGTGGCCGACATGGTGAGCACGTCGACCTGCTTGCGCATCTGCTTGATGCGTTCTTTGTGGCGCACCCCAAAGCGCTGTTCTTCGTCGACGATGAGCAAGCCGAGATCGGCGAACTTGAGGTCTTTGGAAAGGATGCGGTGCGTGCCGATGAGGACGTCGATCTTGCCTGCTTCTGTCTTCTGCAGAATTTCTTTCTGCTGCCTCGGATTACGGAAGCGGCTGATCATTTCGATCGTGACCGGGAAAGGTCCGAAGCGCTGCTTGAAAGTTTCGTAGTGCTGGAAGGCGAGCACCGTGGTTGGGGCCAGCACGGCAACCTGCTTGTTGTCGCTGACCGCCTTAAAGGCGGCGCGCATGGCGACTTCCGTCTTGCCATAGCCCACATCGCCGCAGAGCAGGCGGTCCATGGGCAGGGAAGATTCCATGTCGCGCATTACGTCGGTGATCGCCTGGGCCTGGTCGTCGGTCTCCGAGAACTCGAATGCGTCTTCGAACTCGCGGACGAAGTCGTTGCCCTCGGGGAAGGCGTGGCCCTGCGCCATTTTGCGCTCGGCGTAGAGCTTGAGGAGTTCGTCGGCCATATCTTTCATGGCCTTGCGGACGCGCGCTTTTGTCTTGGCCCAAGCCTGCGTGCCGAGATGACTGAGCGCGGGCTTCGCACCTTCCGACGAACGATACTTCTGAATCAAGTCCAAGCGCGTGAGCGGAACGTAGAGCCGTGCGCCCTCGGCGTACTCAAGCAGCATGAACTCGGCGTTGCCGTCTCCCTGATTGATTTCTTTCAGGCCCTGGTACTGGCCGATGCCGTGCTCGACGTGGACCACGTAGTCGCCGACCTGCAAATCGCGGAAGTCGGAAAGGAACGCCGACACTTTCGACTTCTGCCTCTGCGGACGGGACGCCACTGCGTCCGATTCATCAAACAGATCACGCGCGCCAAAGATGGCAAGATTGGCCTCGGGCAATAAAACGCCGTCGGGCACATATGCTTTCGCGAGCGTGGTGGTCAGAACTTCGCCGGCGAAGTAACTGGTTTCGTCGGCGTAGCTTTCGCCGCCGCGGGTGCGGCTTCCCAGGCGGAAGGAAACGTTGTACTCGGTGAAGATGTCGGCCAGGCGCTCGACTTCGCCCGTGTTGGGAACGGCAAACATCACCTGCTTGCCTTCCCCGGTCAGCTTTTGCACTTGCTCCAACATCGTGGGAACGGCGCCGTGAAAGCGCGGGGTGGGCTGGGTGAGGAAATTGACGGTGGAGTCCTCACCTTCGGCGCGTGTGATGCCGAGATGCTCAACCTCTGCCCCGGTGAGAGACGCGACTTTCTGCCACCAGTCGTCGGGCGCGAGATAGAGATCCGGGGGACGCACCAGATTGCCCACTCCGCTTCGTTCGTGGGCTTCCTCGACGCGGGTCCAGAAGCGGTCGAACTCCGTGCGCAAGAGATCGGGTTCGTCGAGCAGGATGGCAGCGCGCGGCATAAGGTCGAAGACGCTGCGATCCGCGCCCGCCACAGGAGCGTAAAACTCCCAACCGGGAAAGGTGGTCACGCCACCGGCCCGCACTGCGGCTTCCACAATTTCTTGGGAACCCGTGATGCGTTTTCCCGAGAGGCGAGTGTGAATCGCGCCCAGCAATTGATCGCTGACCGGAGTTTCCGTTAGCGGAAGGAGCAGAGCTTCATCCATGGGATTGGACGAACGCTGCGAGGCGGGATCAAAGCGGCGAATCGACTCCACCTCGTCGCCAAAGAATTCGATGCGCACGGGGCGCTCGGCTTCCGGGGAGTAGACATCGAGGATTCCGCCACGTAGCGCGTACTGCCCGGGCATCTCGACGACATCGGCAGAGGCGTAACCGACCGTATTCAGGTGAGCCAGCATGCTATCCACGTCGAGCGATTCGCCACGACGCACCGTGCGTGCCAGATCAGCGTAGTACTCGGAAGGACGCAATCGGATCGCCGTGGCTGCAACCGCAGAGACCACAATCGAGGCTTTGCCGGTAGCAATCTTCCACAGGGCAGTCGCGCGTTCCTCCTGCAACTCGGGATGCGGGGAAAGATTCTGGAACGGCAAGACGTCGCGCGCCGGCAGAGCCACCACGTCTTCCGGATCGCAGGCAGCCGTGAGTTCGCAGAAGCCCTGCAGCACGGGGATGAAATCCTCGACTGCGCGGTTGTCGCTCACGACCACCACGAGCGGGCGGTCGGCGCTGCGGCGGAGCAGCACCAGTAGCAACGCTTTTGCGGTGGGAATGAGACCGGAGACACGAATCCGCCCCGTGCCCTCCCGGAGGTGGGAGGCTGCACGCATGAAGGCGGGAAGGGTTTCCACGTCCGCAAAGAGTTCGCGGACGAAGGGAAGCAGCATGCCTTTCGATTTTAGCAGGAACGACGCTGCTGTAATTCGGTCGGGTTTAGTTTGTGCTTGGTCCCGTGAGATCCCTTTGGCTGTGCTCCGTCGAAAAGCCCACCTCTCGCATAAAGAACGCGCGAGAAATGGGGCACCCGGGGAAGGCGATTTGCTCGATGCCCGGAGCGAGCGTTAATCACTTGTGAAATGCAAGTGATATTGATAATCTTGGCGGCGTGGCCAGAAGGCCTAAATTGCGTCATCGTTCGGGTTGCCCCGTGAGCATGTCTCTGGAGAGCCTCGGGGATCGCTGGTCGCTGCTCATTATCCGCGACTTGATGGTGAGGGGATACCGCACCTTCAAGGAGTTCCAGGGAGCCGGGGAGGGAATTGCTACGAACATCCTGGCCGACCGCCTGCGAAAACTTAAAGAAGCCGGGATCGTTAGCGCCGAATCTGAGGAGGCGGACGGACGACGCGTCTGTTACCGGCTTACCGAGAAAGGAATCGATCTCGCGCCTGTGTTGTTGGAGTTGCTGATCTGGGGAGCCCGCCATGAGCTGTCGGCGGCTTCTTGCGCCCTCATCAATGGCATGAGCAAGAATCGCGAGGCCCTGCTGGCAGAAGTTCGGCGACGCTGGCGAGAGCGCGATTCGACGCCTCTGATACCCACATTCGATGCTGAAGTTGCGCGACAATTGGCGGGGGCGCGGCGCAGCGGTTGCGGCGGGGATTTCACGAGACGCGGTTGAAGGCTGTGGTGGCAGTATTTGGAGCAAAGTTTTTCATTTGAAGGTGCGGTGGGGTCCCTCGTAGAAGTTTGGGCTTCTTCATTTCTTGATTTGAATCGAGGAGGAGTCAGCATGCGGAAGGTTTCAGTGCTTTTTTGTGCGCTTCTGTTACTCAGTTGCGTAGGACTTGGCCAGAATCTCAGCCCGGCGGACCGAGAAAAAGGTGAGCAGTATCTGCAGCAGACGCGCGATGGCGTGGTTGCCGCAGTTAAAGGCTTATCTGAGGCTCAAATGAAATTCAAGGCGGGACCAGATCGGTGGTCGGTGGGGGAAGTGCTGGAACACATCGCGTTGGTTGAAGACGGCATATTCCAGAATGTCACCAGCAAGGTGATGAAATCGCCGGCGGGAACGGCGGATCGAGACTTCGCGAAAACCGACGCCACTGTTCTGGCCATGCTCCCGGACCGAAGCACCAAGAGGCAAGCCCCGCCGCCCTTCGTGCCCACTGGTCGCTGGAAACCTGAGGAGGCCCTGGATCATTTTCTAAAGAGCCGCGCCAACACGATTGCATTTCTGGAATCCACGCCCGACTTGCGCGCGCATGTCGGCGACAGCCCGCTCGGCCCGCTGGACGCGTACGAATGGCTCCTGTTCATGGGAGGACACAGCGAGCGCCATACCAAACAAATCCTGGAAGTGAAAGCGGATCCAAATTTCCCGAAAAATTGACGATGGAGCGGTGCGCCGCGGAGTCTGACAAGCACGCGAGCAGAAAATGAGGAGAGCAACGCATGAGCAAGGTACGAGTTCTCGCTGGCACGCGCAAGGGGGCGTTTATCCTTGAGTCGGACGGCAAACGCGAGAAGTGGGACGTCAGTGGTCCGCATTTTGCGGGCTGGGAGATGTATCACATCAAGGGATCGCCCGCCGACTCCAACCGGTTGTACGCGTCGCAGACGAGCGGGTGGTTCGGGCAGATGATCCAGCGCTCCGATGACGGGGGAAAAACCTGGTATCAACCGGGGACTCCACCGGGCGAACCGGCCGCCCCGGGCGGCATGCCCAAGCCCGCGAGCAACAAGTTCGTTTACGACGTGTCTGCTGAGACGGGCAAGCCGCTTACCACGCATCAGTTTTACGATGGCACGCAGCATCCGTGGGAGTTCAAACGAGTGTGGCATTTCGAACCGTCGCTCACCGATGCAGACACGGTCTATGCGGGGGTGGAGGACGCCGCGTTGTTTCGTTCGACCGACGGCGGGCAGAACTGGCACGAACTCCCGGGCCTGCGCGGCCATGGCACGGGGCCGAAGTGGCAGCCGGGTGCAGGCGGCATGTGCCTGCACACGATCATTCTCGATCCCAGCAATCCGAAGCGAATCTACATCGCGATTTCGGCGGCCGGTGCCTTCCGCAGCGACGATGGCGGCGCGAACTGGAAGCCGATCAACAAAGGTTTGTACTCGCAATACATTCCCGACCCTACGGCCGAGGTCGGACACTGCGTGCACCACATCGCGATGAACCCGTCGCGGCCGGGGGTGCTGTTTATGCAGAAACACTGGCACGTGATGCGCTCCGATGACGCGGGCGACAATTGGACAAAAGTCAGCGGCAATCTGCCTACCGACTTTGGATTCGTCATTGACGTCAATTCGCACGAGCCGGATACCATTTACGTGGTCCCGATCAAGAGCGACTCCGAGCATTACGTGCACGAGGGCAAACTTCGCGTTTACCGCAGCCGGACCGGCGGCAACGAATGGGAGCCACTCACCAAAGGCCTCCCGCAGAAGGATTGCTACGTGAACGTACTAAGGGACGCCATGGCCGTCGACACGCTGGATAAGTGCGGGATTTATTTCGGCACGACCGGCGGGCAGGTGTATGCCTCGGCGGACGCGGGGGACAGTTGGAATCCGATCGTGCGCGATCTGCCGGCGGTGCTGTCGGTGGAGGTGCAGACGCTGGGGTGAGGAAACGAATCCTGAAATCAACCGAGGGCGCGGATTCGTCCGTGCCCTCATCGCTGGCAGACGGGTTAGTTTAAACTCAAGGAAAAATGTCCATGATCCGTGTCGCACTTCCATACCATTTGCGAAACCTGGCGCACGTGGGCAGCGAGGTGACACTCGAGATAGAAGGCGCGGTCACGCAGCGCTCCATCCTCGACGCGCTAGAGGCTCGTTATCCCATGCTGCAGGGAGCAATTCGAGACCACGTCACGCAGCAGCGGCGACCGTTCCTGCGCTTCTTTGCCTGCGAGGAGGATCTCACGCATGAGTCGCCGGATGCGGCGCTGCCTGACACGGTCGCGACGGGCAAAGAACCGTTCCTGATCATCGGCGCGATTGCAGGGGGCTAGAACGTCCAGGGGCTAAAGCCCAGACTAATTCAACACCACTGCCGCGGCCCTGAAGGGCCGCTCTCCCACGGCAGTGCACGCACTCGCGCAGACTGTAAAGAGCGATTGATTTAGCTTACGCGGCTTAAAGCCGCGCGCCCTTTCAAAACGCGAAACATTTTGCCAGGCGGAGCCGGATCATCCGCGTAGCAAGGGGCGGGTGAGGCAGGTGGGGCCGCCGCCGCCGTTGATGCAGAGTTCGCTGCCGGCGAAGGTGCGAACCTCGAATCCGGCGCGGCGCAGTCGGTCGTTGGTTTTGTGATTCTCCGCGATGGCCAACAGGCGCTTGTCGCCGAACGCGAGCACGTTGCAGGCCAGCGTATCGCGCTCGGAGTAGTCGATCTCGACAAAACGGAAGCCGCGCTGCTTCAGCAGTTCGACGGTCTCGACCGCGAGCCAGGGGAGATCGACTAAAGCGGTCCGCTCGTCGAGCAGGCTGATTAGCGACATCAGATGCAGACACGCCGAAGGCCCCGAACCGTAAGGGAGAGCCGCGGATAGGACCTCGACTCCTTTGGGTGCGAGAAGCCTGCGAAGCTGCTCGATGCCTTCGGCGTTGGTGCGGAAGCCATGGCCAACGAGTAAGGTTTGCTCGTCCAGCCATACGATGTCTCCCGCTTCGGTGGTCCCCGGCGCGCTGATCTCGCCGAGAATCGGAATACCGAGCTGCTGGCAGAGCGCGCGGTGATGACGACCCTCAGCCACACGGTTTGCCTTGCCGGGACGCATGACGATCAGGCCGAAGTCCGTGGCGAGAGATGCGTCATGGGCGTAAACCGCGTCGACGGAGAAGTCAGCGGCAGCAGGCAGCTCGATTATTTCTGCGCCAGCAGCTTCCAGTTCATGGACCAGAGCGGCGTGTTGCGCCAGCGCTTCATCGGATTGGGGCGCGTGATGAAATCCCAGATCGCGCCAGCGATCCGCGCGCTCCGGCTGGTTCCAGCCGGCAGCGGCAGGTGAACAGACCAGCACTCGTTGCAGCGAGCCAAGCATTGAGTGTCCATTGCAACGCGTTTCAGTTGCCGCTTGCATCATGAAGCCTCGGTTTGTTTGTGAAGCCGCGAGCACGATCACGAATCTAAATAGTTATTATGGCAAAAGCAATGTGGGAAGGCGCGGTGCTCGCCGAAAGCACGCACACCGTTGAGGTGGAAGGCAATCAGTATTTTCCGCCTGAGGCAATCCGCACCGAGTATTTTCGGCCGAGCGATAGCCGAACCGTGTGTCCGTGGAAAGGCACGGCAAGCTACTACGACATCGACGTGAACGGAAAGCGAAATGCCGGCGCGGCGTGGTACTACCCGCAGCCGAAGCCAGCCGCCAAGCAGATCACGGGATATGTCGCGTTCTGGAAGGGCGTGAAGGTCGAGAAATAAACTTGCTCTATTGAACTAGTCCATTTTTGTGCGTAGCGTGGACTAAACCACAGCGTCATCCCGAGCGACGCGAGGGATCTGGGTTCTTGCCCGTACCAGTATTGCCGATGCCAGCAAAACACCTAGATCCCTCGCTGCGCTCGGGATGACAGAGTGCTCTGGGAAACAGCGACTATTAGGACTGGGACTAGATCAGAATTCCACGTGCGCACGAAACGTCGGTACGACTACCGGTCCGCGATCACGGTTGTAGCCGGGATTGACAACGTATTGCAGGCCGGGCGCCACATAGATTCCTCGCCAGACGTGCGCCGTGTAATAGGACTCCAGAATGTTCTCGCGTCCGTAATTCAGCTTGCTGTCGCCAAGCAGGAAGCCCAAGCCTCCCGCGGCGAGATAGTTCTGGTGGTCCTTCTTGATGGCGTTGGTTACAAAGGCGATACCGGCGCGATCCTGCTTGCGATGCCACCAGGCGCCGTTGGCTCCGACGCCTTCGACGAAGGTCTGATCCACTTCTGTATAGGCGAACGACTCCGTCTTGCCGTTGTCCCATCCGAAGCGCGCAAACGCGGTCAGGTAATGGACTAAATTCTGCTCGACATTGATGCCGAAGCCATACTTGCGCGCGGTATGCCAGGGATGGTCGGTGATGTCGGGCGTCGTTCCTGCCTCTTGCGCTTTGACGACCTGATCACGGTAAATCCCCATGTTGGCGGCATTGGTGTACGCCAGTAACCGGACTACGCCTGCCTTCTTTGGGATGAAGCCATGGCGGAATTCGTATTCGAAGTTCTCGGCGTGCACCTGCCACGGCCTCCAAACCAGGTCGATCCCGTTGGCGATCCTGGGCATAAGGCCCTCACCGAAACGAAAGCCCCAGTTGCGGTCCTCGTAATCGGCGGTGAAACCCACGGTGTAGCCACGCGTGTCAGCGGCGTAGTCCCAGGCGCCGTTGTTGTCGATGGTCCAGTTGATGAACTGGAAGTGAGTGTCAGAACCGACGGAATTTGCGTCGAAAAAATCCGGCATGCTGAACTTGCCGAAACGAATCTCGAGACGGCGACGCGGGAGTTCGTCGAACAGCGAAAAGGCGTTTCGCTGGTTCTCAATTTTGTCACCGCTGAGCGCGAACACTCTGTGAATCATGCCGCGGCCCAGATACGGCGCCTTGCTCAGCTGCGGGTTGCGAACGATGTCGAGATCGGTATTTCCGGCGAGGCCAAACCCCTGGGTCAGCGCGGCGCCTCCTGCTTCCTCGATGTCGAAGAAAAGTTCGGTGGAGTTGTTCAGGCGCACGCCGGTGTAAAGAGTCATCACGCGAGAAGTGGCTTTCTCGTAATGCGGGTTGAGGCTGTGCCCACCGCTGTAGGGCGCGTAAAATTCGGGGTGAGTCTGGAAAATGAAGTTGGCCTGTCCCGAGAGCCAGAAGCGCGAGGTCTTGAGATGCGGCAGCATGGACTGGGTGCCGTCGTCAGGCGGAGGGTCCACCGCGTCCGCCGGAGCGGGAGGCGCGGTGGCATCTAAAGCAGAAGGCTGAGACGCGGGTTGCTGGGCGAAAAGAGGAGGCACAACGGCGACCGCCGCCCACATCGCGAACGTGAGGCAGCAGCCGCGAAGCTTCGCTGTGTAGTTGTAAATCCTCATATGTCCGCGTCCGTTTGCCGCAGGCCGGTTCCTGTCGCGGTCTCCTCAGTTTGGTTCGATCGCCGCATCCCCAGAATGATTAACGTAAGTATAGCATTGATGTTAACTATAGTTAAGTAGGACCGGGCCGGATCCCCATTGCATACTTCATGCCCGCGACTCAGTGATGCATTACCCTACGCCGAGTTGGTTAAAGGAGTGTTACTGGCCGCGGGACGCCCAAGGCACCGTCAGCGGAGCTTTGCTACTGGCGGCAATTCGCGGCGGCGTCAACAGCCTGATGGCCGAGTTCCTGGAGGATCACATCCGGCTGCACGCTTTGGCACTGTCGGGCCGCTCGCGGGCAGAGCCTGCCCCGCGCCACACAAACAAAAAGGACAGTCCGGAGCCCCCGAGACTGTCCCTCAAACCCTCCCGGTTAGAAGGGCAACTTGATGACCCCCACGTTACCGCCGCCATGTTGCAAAGGGATTGCAGAACGATGAATATCTGGTTAATTCCGATTCGCCGGTCGCTGCTATAGTATTCGCTTGCGCAAATTCATTTTTTGACATCTTTTTCCTCGACTGGAGGAATGATGCCGTCATCCCGCAAAACAGAACAGTCCCGTCGCCTGCAGCAGCGCGCCGAGAGCCTGATTCCGGGGGGTGTGAACTCTCCGGTGCGGGCGTTTCGATCCGTCGGCGGCGACCCGCCCTTCATCGTGCGCGGCAAGGGATCGCACATCTGGGACGCCGACGAAAACGAGTACATCGACTACATCGGATCCTGGGGGCCGCTGATCCTGGGTCACGCCGAACCGGGAGTGCTTGACGCGATTGTCGCCGCGGCCTGCAATGGCACGAGCTTCGGAGCTTCCACCCCTTCGGAAGCGGATCTGGCGGAGCTGGTGCTGGGGGCTTTTCCGAACATACAGAAAGTCCGCTTCGTCAGCTCGGGGACGGAAGCGACCATGTCGGCCATCCGGCTGGCGCGGGCCTTTACAAAACGCAAATACATTGTGAAGTTTGAAGGGTGTTATCACGGCCATGCCGATGCTCTGCTGGTGAAGGCCGGATCAGGCGTGGCTACACTGGGAATCCCCGGGTCAGCGGGCGTTCCGGAGGAATTCACGCAGTTCACGCTGGCTCTGCCCTTCAACAACCTTGGGGCGGTCGAGCACGCGTTTCAGAAATTCAAGCATCAGATTGCGTGCGTGATCGTCGAGCCGGTTGTCGGGAACATGGGCTGCGTGCCTGCGGCGGACGATTATCTGGTGGGCCTGCGCATGCTCACCGAGCGCGAACGGTCCGTGCTGATTTTTGACGAAGTCATGACTGGCTTTCGAGTGGCGTTTGGCGGAGCGCAGGAGCTGTACAACATTCGCCCCGACCTCACGACCCTGGGAAAGATTATTGGCGGAGGCTTGCCGGTGGGGGCGTACGGCGGCTCCAGAGAAATCATGGACCTGGTCGCGCCGCTGGGGCCGATGTATCAGGCGGGGACGTTGTCGGGGAATCCGCTGGCGATGGCCGCGGGCTGCGCCATGATCAGGCAGTTGCGCGATCGCAAGGCGGAAATCTATCCGCGCCTCGACAAGTTGAGCGGAGAACTGGTCGAGGGCGTCGCCGTGGCCGCGAAAGATGCCGGCGTCAATATTTGCCACAACCGCGTGGGATCGATGTTTACGTGGTTTTTCACGCCGGGACCGGTGACGAATTGGGATACGGCCTCGAAGTCGGACACGGAAGCCTTTGGCCGGTTCTTCCGCTCTATGCTCGACAGCGGGGTATACCTGCCTCCGTCGCAGTACGAGGCCGCGTTCCTGGGCGCGGCACACACGGAGGAAGATATTCAGCAGACGATCGCGGCGGCGAAAGACGCTTTCGCTGCAGTGCGGGGATAATGGCGCAAAGCTTGTGTGGGACCGGGTCTTTGACCCGGTCGCGGCGCGCGAGCGCCGCGGGTTTGTTCGGGCGCACGACGAAAAGCGCGGCCCTTCGGGCCGCGGCCGGGTCAGAGACCCGGCCCTACACGAACACCTGCCTTCTCCATCATCTGTAAGATCGTCACAAATTCGTAGCCTTCGGCTAGGTAGTCTGTGATCAGCCGATTCGTCGCTATGACCGTCTGAGAACGATCCGCTCCCATCTCTCTATGGCCGCCATCGTGGAGCAGGATGACATCGCCTCCCCGCATCTGTTTGGTGACTTTGTTTTCGATCGCGGCAGCCGGTGGCGCGTTCCAGTCATAGCCAGTCACGTTCCACATCACGGGTTCGAGGCGCAATTCGCGGACGATACGTAGGACAGCGGGGCGGCGTCCACCGAAAGGTGGGCGAAAGAGATTGGAATGCTCGCCGATTACGTCTTGCAGCGCAGCGCGGCAGTCGGCCAGTTCCTTCCGGATTTCAGTCTTGCTCTTGAAGGTCAGCAACGGATGCGTGAACGTGTGGTTTCCGACGACATGGCCTGCCTTCACAACTTCGCGAACGATATCGGGTCTGTGCCGAACGTAGCGTCCGATCAGGAAGAAAGTTGCGCGTACGTTGTGCCTGGCGAGGCACTTCGAGCAGGCGCAATGTGTGTGGATCGTTAGGCCCGTCGTCGTAGGTGAGCGCGAGTTGCTTCGTCCCGCGGGTGAGGCCGGTGAAGGTGCGTCCGTACCATTGCCCGGTCGGCGCCATCGATTGGTAGCCCGCAGCCGTCAGCGCTGCCGTGGCGGCCGTCGCAGCGAGCACGCTTCCGAGCATGGAAGAATTGTAATGGATTGAGTCATCGGGGAATTTGTAATTGGGAAATTAAGCTCACCCGCCGAGAGGTTTCGCAAGCTCACTCAATCACCAATTTTGAAAATGACCCCATCTTGCTGTTAACTCTTCCCTCAATTGTCACCGGACAGCATCCGAGCTATGCTGCCATTTCCGAGACATCGCACGAACTCATGGCCAATCTTTTTGAATTGCCCCGGTACATTGCTGTTGAGGGTCCCATCCGAGTCGGCAAGAGTACCCTGGCGGGCATTCTGGCCGAGCGGCTGAACGCGCAGCGGGTGATGGAGCCGCAGGCAAATCCGTTTCTTGATTCTTTCTACGAAGGGGAGCGTGGGGCGGCGTTTCAGGCACAGTTCTCTTTTCTGGTGCGGCGTTTCGAGCAGTTGCAGGGGCTCGATCTGGGTCCAGCGGTCGCAGCAAATCGTGGTTGCAGACTTTATTTTCGAGAAGGATAAGCTGTTTGCCTGCCTCAATCTGACCGACCAGGAACTCGACACCTACAATCGCTACTACAACCATTTTCGCGAGCAGTTGCCCACGCCCGACCTCGTGATTTATCTGCAGGCGACTCCCGAAGTGCTGAAGAAGCGGTTGAAAAAAAAGAATGCTCCCGCCGAGCGTGTGGTGAGCGACGAGTATCTCGAGGAAGTGATCAAGGCCTACGAGCACTTCTTTTTTCACTACACGTCGTCGGATCTGCTGATCGTCAACACCTCGGAGATTGATTTCGTGGACCGCAACGAAGACCTGCAAGAACTGCTGCGCAAAGTCAGTGAGCCGATCAAGGGGACACAGTACTTCCTGCCGTTGGGCGGGCAGGAGGCGGTGGGGGCGTAGAGGCAGTGCCCAGTGGTCACGTGATTACTGGCCAGTACGCCGGCTGCGCGGGTTCGGGCGACCCTTACGATCCTTCGACTCCGCTGCCGTAAAAGTCAAGATAAGCTGACCGTTTTCTATGCTCCACTGCGCCTGGGTACCAGGCTTGAGTCCGACTCTCTTGCGCAGGTCTGCCGGAATCGTGATCCGGCCTCTTGTGCTGATTGTGCTTCGGTGCATTCTATCGCCCACCAATTTTTCCTTTTCCTACTTAAGCCCGAACCTATGAAGAAGAGCTCTTACTTGCTCTGCCTCGGCTGCAACTAACAAGAGTATTAGGTGAACGAGCCCATAGACTGCGAACACTGCGGCTTCCGGAGAGGAGCGAAACAACTTTCTATACCGACTGATCACTGTCAGCCCCTCTCAGCCCAAAGTCTCGCCGGTCAGACGAAAGGTCTTTTCCCCTCGCGGGCTCCTACGTTCCTCGATCTCGCCTGCGTTTTCGAGTCTCCGAATCACGCTATGAATCGATGCCATTGGATTCGACTGGGAATCCAGATCGAAGCCGAGTTCCAACAATTTGTCCCGCACTTGGATGGGCGTCAGTCCGTTAACGTGTGTGCGGAAGATCTCGCGAATCGAATCTGTGAACCCGGCAAAAGATTCGCTTGCCTGTTGAATGAAGACAGCCCTTTCTGCCTCGGGCAGCAGGTTCGCGTTGGCGATAATAAGATTGCGCAGCTTCGACATTCGTTTGGTGATCTCGCGTTTCTGCTTTGCACACTGCATCAGATCGCGGAGCGCTCGGCCGATTTGCTGACGGTACGGATCCAGCGGATCACTCATGTTGCGCCTGATTTTAGTCGCGTATGTTATTGTTGTCAATAGACACGTATAACATTGTGTCTAATTTAGCCGGGCCCTCGACGCGGCTTTCTTTGGCGGCTACAATACCTCCAGCATCCGAGAAGATGCGTACAGGCTCTATCCGGCCGCGCCGGAGGGGCACTGGAGGACAGAATGAGTTTGACCCCGATTCACGGGCGTCTCCCTGACGAGTCTCGCCCGAAGGTCACGACCGCTTCCCTGCGGGAACAGAAACTCCGACACGAACCCATAACCTGCCTTACTGCTTATGACTATGCCACGGCTCGCCTCGTCGACGAGGCCGGCATCGACATGGTCCTGGTGGGCGATTCGCTTGCCCAGACCATGCTGGGCTATGAGAACACCCTCACCGTCACGATGGACGAGATGCTGCACCACGTAAAGGCCGTGCGCCGCGGCGTGAAGAACGCACTGCTGGTCGCGGACATGCCCTACGGGTCTTATCAGGTTGACCCCAGGGACGCCGTCGGTGAATGCCACGCGCTTTGTTAAGGAAGGCGGCGCGGAAGTGGTGAAGATCGAGGGGGGCGAGAAGCGCGCCGACTTGATCCGGCACATCATTGACGCTGAGATTCCGGTGGCCGGCCACATCGGACTGACGCCGCAGTCGGTCAACGTCATGGGCGGCTACAAGGTCCAGGGCAAGAATCTGAGCGGCATCGAGCAGTTGATGCGCGATGCGACTGCGCTGGATCGCGCCGGCGTGGCGTGCCTTTATCTGGAGGGCATTCCGCGCGAAGTAGCAGCGATGATTACGGCGGAGGTCAGCAGTCCGACCATCGGCATCGGCGCCGGTCCCGAATGCGACGGGCAGGTGCTGGTGTTCCATGACATCGTGAACCTGACGTTTGGTCCGCCGGCCAAGTTTGTGCGCCGCTATGAAGATGCGGCGGCGCTCATCACGCATGCTGTGCAGGCCTTTCGGGCGGATGTGAAGTCGCGCCAGTATCCTTCGGACGAGGAGTCGTATCACCTGCCGAAAGAGACGAAAGCCGGATTGGAAACGGTGCTGGAGCGGAAACGAGCGATGCGGCGGTAACAGCCAACTTTCCTGCCACGGATCGCGCGGATGAACACGGATAAGGCGGAACGAAGGTGCCGCTGATTGCGTATATTTGTATAGCGGCGGTCGTGATAAACCTGGGTAGCTAGTTCGTGATCGCACCCGGTGGTGCTAGGCTGTTAGCAGGCTAGGAGGTATAAGCAATGCATCCCTTGGCGCATTTGTTCTTCTTTCCGTTTTTCGGCTTCGGCTTTGGATCCGCGCTGTACTTCCTGCCGTCGATCATTGCCCTGGCGCGCAGCAAGCGGGATTTGCTCGCTATTTTCCTGCTGAACTTTTTCCTGGGCTGGAGCGTGATCGGATGGATCGTCGCCCTGGTGTGGGCCGCGAAGAACGACGTGCCGGTAGTGGTGAGGTAAGTTCGGCCCTGTGATCTCCCGACACGTGCGCACGGCGTCATTGCTGGTGTTCAGCGTGATTGTGGCGGCCTGTTCCTCGCCGCAGAACGCCCCGAAGACGCCTGATCCCGAGGCAGTGTTGCAAGCCCTTCCCCAGGCTGTTCCCGCCCAATACGACCGCATTCAGGACATGAAGAAGTGGCGCAACCCCTATCTGATCGTCCGCGCGGATGGCGTGGCCCTGTATGACTCCGCCGATAGTGCCGAAATCCTGCTGAAGACTGACGAAGTGTTGCCCGCGTTGGCGAGCCTGCCCGCTTCGAACTGGCCTTATGGGCGAGTGGTGGCGGCCGCGGAGATCGGCGTTCGGGCTTCCGAGCAGGAGGGGATCGCCATCCGTCGCAATAAAGGCATCGTGGGCGGACTGCTGCAGGGTGCGCACGTTGCTATCAAGTGGGTGCCTTCGGCGTAGGGTAAGAGATCTGCTCTTGAAGATTTTCACCAGCATCGGCGAGATGCGAAGTGCCTGCCGCGCCCCGCGAAGCGCAGGCAAAAGGCTGGGCTTTGTCCCAACGATGGGAGCGTTGCACGAAGGCCATTTATCGCTGGTGCGAGCGGCGCGGACGACATGCGACGTGGTCGCAGCCTCGATCTTCGTGAACCCCACCCAGTTCGGACCGAATGAAGACTTGGCGAAGTATCCGCGGTCGTTCGAGCGCGACCGGGACCTGCTGGAGCGGGAAGGCGTGGAGTTATTGTTCGCGCCGCCGGTGGAGGAAATGTATCCGGCGGGAGCAGCCACATGGGTGACCGTGGAAGAACTCAGCAACAAGCTGGACGGCCGTTCGCGGCCGGGACACTTCCGTGGCGTCACCACGGTCGTGGCCAAACTGTTTCACATCGTTGAACCCGACGCGGCGTTCTTCGGGCAGAAAGACGCAGCCCAGCTGGCGATCATCCGGCACATGGTCCGCGACCTGAATCTGCCGGTAGAAATTGTGGCCCGCCCGATTGTGCGCGAGCCCGATGGCCTAGCCATGAGTTCGCCAACGCGTACCTCGATCCCGAGCAACGGAAGGAGGCGCTGGCGCTGCATCGATCGCTCGAGCAGG
>CAVRCR010000042.1:0-41511 GCA_963719615.1 uncultured Acidobacteriaceae bacterium
GGAGTGAGGGACTAAGTGAAGCGAGGGACCTAGGTTGTTTGCCTGCGCAGGCAGTGCCGGTGCCCCAGGCAAGCACCCAGGCCCCCTCGCTTGCTCGGGATGACAGGCAATTGTGGTGTCAAAGGCACGGCTCCGGCCGTGCCTTTTCTTTGAATCCCAAATTGGCACGAGCTAGCAAAAACATCAGCTGCGTTCCGGTTAACCAGGGGCTGGCCAATTTTTCACCGTCAATACTGAGGCTGCCCACCCCTTTGCGAATTTTCGAAGGGTGGACATTCCGGACGCGTGGAGGGTCAAATCAGGCCTTGGAGTTCCGGGGTGGTTTGAATGACCTTGAGTTCCTGCTTGGAGAAAATCCTCTTCACTTCGTCGAGCTTGAAAATTTCCCACACCGAGCTGAAGCCGGGCACGTTCTTCGGAGTGCTGCGCAAGAGGATCGTTGCCTTGCCGGTACCCGCCCAACGCACGTTCTCCAACCCCGCGTACGCGGTCCCGATTTTTCTGGTCTTGTGCAGGATCGGTTCCTGCTCGCTCCGGTAGGTCGCCGCCATGCACGCGTCGTAGTATTTGCCACCGTATTTGAGAAAGTAGTGGGTGGTGAAGAAGCACCCGAGGTTAAACCCTCCGCTCCCCTGGTTGCCCACGTTCCCGCTCACCTTCGGGTCGAAACAATGGAAATCAGGTTTTGTGATAAAGTGCCCGCATTTGTTGGATGAGTCGAGGTTGGCATTACTGACTCCGTCCAGCCCCAGATCCTGCTCGAACATTTTTTTCAACGCTTCTCGGAGTTTCGCGCAATCCACCCGGTTGTGGTCTGCGCTCGCCAGAAGGGCATCGGCACTCAGGTTTGAGGCCTCCGTAATATAGTCCCAGTTCGCAGAAGCATATTCGACGAAATTTTCGAAGAGCGCGTCGGCCAGCAGCAGCTTTGAGAGGCCGCTGTCCTTCTGCATAGCGGGGATGTCGTGCTTGAAACAGAGAATGGATTCGCGCGCTGATGCCATGGAGCCTCCGCTTTTCCCGAATAATCCAACGGAGTGTACACCACCTTGTCTGTTTGAGCTTTGATTTCCTCGGGGGAAACATGGGGAGACATGGAACCATGGGAAACATGGGGACAGCTGTCCCCTGGTTCTCCGAATGTTTAGGGACACACTTGCAAGGCCAAAGACTTGAGCTCTTTGGCAATACTCGAGAGCCATGGCTCTGGAAATGAGGAACTCGAAACTGTGTCGCGTAGAAATCTGCCTGCAGATGAGGCTGGAATACAGCCATGCTGCTCGGGGCAGGCTGTAGCCGCAAAGAGCGCCGGGGCTGGCTGACCCATGCGTTGGTCAGGGCTTATGGTGCCCACCTTTTAGGCTGCGCTCAGGGCAGGCATTTCGAAAACCGCGAAAGGTGGGTGCAGCCTCTATTGGGGTGGCGCTGGGGTGAGGCAGCCGCCATCCGTCCAGTCCCCTTCGGATTCGTTGTATGGGAGATTCCTCGCCCCGCTGGTGAAAGCGCGGGGCTTCGGGATGACGGATTTGCTTTGAACGATGACAGGGACTGAGTTACGGCGTCTCCGGCGCGTTCGGTGCTTGTGCCCGCGGCGGCTGAAGCCGGGGCGTTTCGTCGGCGCTTAACGGCACCCTTCGGCTCGATGCGCTCGCTCAGGGCAGGCTTAAAGCTGAAGTCGTGCCCTTCCCGTTCGTTGCCTCGTCAATCAAAGAGAAAAAGGCGCGGACGGGGCGTCCGCTCCACATGGTTCTTTCCTGTTTCGGGAATCGTTCTCACTTTTTCCTTCAATTCTGTTGCCTTCGACTTTTCATTTCTGTTGAAAGGAAACATAAGGCGGCATTTGCGAAGGTTCTGTGGATGCCGCTTGATTTGTTTACGGGGTGGATAAATGAAGAAGCGGAAGCCAAGGATCATCAAAGACCCGAAAGCTCGTGGCGAATGGGCGGAGATGCGGTTCATGGAGCGGGCCGCGGGGCAGGGATTGTGTGTCAGTAAGCCTTGGGGAGATTCGAGCAGCTACGACTTCGTGATCGGACGTCCGGGACACTTCGTCAGTGTGCAGGTTAAGTCGACGGTCTGCCAATCGGGGGGTGGTTATGAATGCTGCATTCGAGGCAGGAAGAACGAGGCGTATGAGCCCGGGTCGTTCGACTTTCTCGCGGCCTACGTCGTGTTGAAGGATGCGTGGTACATCATTCCGGCAGGCGCGGTGTTGGGAAAAGAAACCGTAGCGCTGTTTTCGAAATCGAAGCATGCCAATTACGAAGGGTATCGCGAGGCTTGGCATCTTTTGCGGGAACCTCCGCGGCTTGTGAGGGTACCGAGACCACCGAAAGGTCCGCAGACACAGAACCTCTCACGAATCCTGGCACCGGCGCAGTGCGCGCATGGAAAATGCCATGAATTACTTCAAGCGCTATCTCGCACAGGGCAACGTGCTGCGGCAGAAGCAGAATGAGGATCTCTAGGAGTGGCGGATTTCTCTCAGTTTTCCTCGTTCTTCCACAAGGAAGGCTGATCGTCCACAGGTTCTGCACAGGGGCGGATTCCTTTTGTATTGCGGGGCGTAACGTTCTGGCTGAGAGTGGGTGAAGCGAAAACGTGAGAGTCCTGCGTGCCGGACGATTGCGGCAGAGCCAGCGGGAATTTCCAGAAACGCGGATACGCGACTGGTTGCCCCGGGCGTTGCGGCCTCCTTCCCGCTCCCTTGATCAGGAGAGGGCTTGCTGGCCACCGCAGCAGTTGCGGTTCGCGATCGCAAGGTCGCGGTTCGCAGCTGGCTTTGGCAAATGCGGCGTTCCTTGGAGCGCTGTCGGGCTGAGGCGGTCGTCCACCGCGCAGCGGTGACAAAGGCAGAGCAGGAATCCACGTAACGATGCGGCTTGGGTGGCTGGCCCAAGCCGCATTCAATTTTTGGGGTATTGTTACGCCGCCGCGCACGCTATACAACGAGGGGCCCCAAAAGACTGCGTGAGAACCCGTGCCGTCCCCTACGGGACTCGTTTCCTTCCTTCTATGCCCACCGAGGACTGGGCTAAATTATTCCGCCCCTCCCGGCTGGATTTTTGAAAGAGAGCGAGGGCTATTTCTTGGTGGCTTTGCCGTCCATCACGGTGCTCCACTTGGTGCCGTCTTGCGACATTTCGTACGTGAAGGTGTAGGAGGTCGGGGAGAGGAGCTTCATGGTGAAGCGGCCTTTCATAATCGTGCCGCCCATTTTTTCGTCGTTGGTCCAGGTCCAGGTGTCGTTGTCGACGGAACCCTTAGACTCCATGGACTCGCCCCAACTGTTGTACTCGCGATAGGTGTAGGCCTTGTCGTCGGTGGAATATCCCAGGATGGAGAGGCCAGCGCCGTCGCCCATCGAACTCTTGAAGTCGGTGTGGCAGACGAGGAAAAAGCCGCCGTCCATCCAATCGCACTTTTCAATTTCGGTCATCTTGCCGCCCGGACCCATGGGGCTGGGCTTCATGTCGCCGTCGAGCGTCCACGAGCCGGCGAGAACGTCGAGTTTTTTGTGTTCGGGGCCCGGCTTGGGCATTTCCATCTGCGCGACCGCTGTCAGTGCAATGAACAGCCATACTGCCGAGATGAGTGCTGTGGTCTTCATGGGTGCCTCATTGGTGATGGTCGATCGAGAAGCGCTCGTTCCCGCAGCGAGATATTAGGCCCGCTGGCAGGGCTAGTCAAACGGAACGTGCGATTCGGTCTCGAGCATCGAGTATTTTAATCTTCAATCAAAAAATCAAAAATCAGTTTTTCTGCGGGTCGCTTTCTACCAATCTCCCCAATGGGACGCCGTTCTCTGCTGGAACTTCATCTTCCACCCATCGCCCTGCTTGACCCAGACCGTGCTGAAATGCTGATAGCGTGGGGGCGGACCTTGGTCTTCCTCCTGGGGAACGCGCAGGACAACATCGTAGGTCACCAGTGCCACACCGTCCGTAATGGCCATCACCTTCATGTTGTAGGGCATTAGATTGAAGCCGGGCTCGCTGTGCTGGTCGATCATCTCCTGCCGGTCGGCGAGTTGGCCATCGAAGCCGACGAAGGAAAAATCGTCGGTCAGAGTGCGTTTGAAGAAAGCGGCGTCGCCCTTCTTTGCGGCGTCGACGAAGCTCTGCTCGGCGGCCATCAGCGTCTTTTCTTGCTCACTCAGAGGTTTAGACGGATTGGGTGCCCGTCCGAAAGCAGCGGGGAAGAGGCTGCATAACATAACGATTAGGACAATGATGCGAGTATTCATGTCAGCTCCTGATGTTTGTTCTATTTCCGCAAAGGGCGAGAGCGGCTAATGTTTGGAGGTTGCGTCGTGCCATTTGCAGCTTGACCCAACGGCTACAAGACTTCGTGAGAACGCGAGCCGTCCCCTACGGGACTCGGCTTACCACTCGCTCTCTTTACCCGGCACTACCGTGCCGGGCTTTCCCATGCCGCCGCTGCGCGGCTGGGTTATACTGTGCTTCCGCACGCCTGGATCACGCTTGAATCGTTCGTGCCAGGTCTGTGCGCGGGACTTGTAGTTGTATGCCGGTGGCCAGGTTCTTGAGGGCGAAGCGCCGGCCTTTACTTCATTCTCGCCCACGATAAGGATGTATTTTGCTCCGGCCTTCGTGGCGGCTTCGAACGATTTCTTAAGGCGAAAAGTTTCGTCGCCCAGTTCGACCACCAGGTCGTGGCGGCGCAATTCGCGCGCCAAGCGGGCGGCTTCGGTGTTCATGCCCGCGCCCAACGGCGCTACGTAGACATCCGGCTTGCGCAGCACGCTCTCGGCGGAGGATTTTTCCTGCAGCGACATCACCAGGCGATCTTCGCCGATGGCAAAACCGATGCCGGGTGCGGCTGGGCCGCCGAGGGCTTCGGAAAGACCGTCGTAGCGCCCGCCGCCCAGGATTGCGTTTTGCGCGCCCAAAGCGCCGTGAGTGAATTCGAAGGCGGTGCGGGTGTAGTAGTCGAGGCCGCGGACCAGGCGGTCGTTTATTTGAAACTTGACAACAACCGACTTGAGGATTTGCTGCACTGCTTCGAAATGGGTGCGGCAAGGTTCGTCGAGGAACTGGCTGATGCGCGGGAGTTTCTCGATGATGGGCTGATCTTCGGGTACCTTGCAATCGAAGACGCGAAGAGGATTGGTGACGGCGCGACGCTGGCAATCGGCGCACATCTTGTCTTTGACCGGCTCGAGAGCCTGGCGTAGCGCCTCGTTGAATTTGGCGCGGTCGTTGGCGGAGCCGACGGAATTCAATTCGAGGGTCCAGTCCGTGATGCCGAGGCGGTCGAGCAGCGTGGCCAGCAACTCGAGGACTTCGGCGTCGCGCGCGGGAGATTCGCTGCCGGCCGATGCCGGGCCGATGACTTCGGCGCCGATCTGATAGAACTGGCGGTAGCGTCCTTTCTGCGGGCGTTCGCGGCGGAACTGCGGGCCGATGTAATAGAGCTTGTTCAGGCCGCGATCCCAGAGTTTGTGCTCGATGTAGGCGCGGACGACGCCGGCGGTGTTTTCGGGGCGGAGGGTCAGGGACTGTCCTTTGTCGCTAGCGGCGCGCCCGCGATCTTCCCACGTGTACATCTCTTTGGAGACGATGTCGGTTTCTTCGCCGACGCGCGGGCGAACAGAGCCGTATCTTCGAAGATCGGCGTGCGAATTTCCTGGAAGTTGTAGGAGCGGAAGACGTCGCGTACCGCGGCTTCGACGAAGTTCCAGAGTGCCGTGTCCGGCGGGAGAAGGTCTCGGGTTCCTCGGACTGCTTTGATCATTCCGTTTCCCGTCTTCGTCCCGGAGGGACGTTTGATAGTAGACCGCCGCTTCAGCGGCGGGTGAGCCGACCTCGATGCCCGTGCCGTAGGCACGGCTGAAACGCGTCCTCGATCCGTTATTTCAACCGTCCCTAACGGGACGGGTGTTCTATGTCGCGCGTCTTTCCCGGCGTTGAAACGCCGGGCTATTTTTAGGCGTCCCTGCGGGACGCACGTGCGTGCCGACTCGGTTCCGGCAGCGGAAGTCGTCGGGCTATCATGTGGGCGCCGGGTGCGAACGCCTTTCCACTGCTACTCAAGTCTAACCTGCAGGGGTCCTTCGACTCCGCTCAGGATGACAGAGCTTTGAGAGGGAGCCGCGGTTCCCTCAGGTGCTAAAGCCCACGACTTTTCAGGGTCCTCAGCGGCACGGCTGAAGCCCTGCCCTTCCCAAAACCGCTTAACCGCCTACGCCCGATGCTGGATGGCTGACGCCCGGCGCCTACCGTTCCCTTAGATACTCTTCTTTATAGCCAGATAATTCTTCGCGTAGCGCATGATCATTCCTGCTCGGCGGCTTCCAGCTTGCGGCGAAACTTGCCGGGAGAGCCCATCCACAATGATCCGGGCTCGACTACCGTCTTCTCGGGATCAGGTGCCGGCTGCGATGATCGATCCGGCACCGATCTTCGCGCCGTTCAGAATGATCGAACCCATGCCGATCAGGCAGCGATCTTCGACGACGCAGCCGTGCAGGGTGACGGAATGGCCCACCGTGACGTACTCGCCGACGTAGACGCCCATTGTTGCTTCATGCCGTGGAGGACGCTGTTGTCCTGAACGTTGGAGTGGGCGCCGATGCGGATCTCGTGGACGTCGCCGCGGAGGACGGCTTCATCCAGATTGAGGCGTGCTCGCCGAGGACGACGTCGCCGATGATCTGGGCCGATTCGTCGACGAAGCAGGTGGAGGGGATCGCCGGGCGGACGCCTTTAAAAGAGCGAATCATGCATTGCTGCTGGCTGCAATCAGCGGCCAGAAGGAAATTCAACATACCATGATTTGCTCCGGGGACGCAGTCGTGGCGCGGGAGATCCCTTCGACTGCGCTCAGTTGAAATCCCACTTCTCGCGCAAAGAACGCGCGAGAAATGGGGCACCCGGGTACACCGGAGCCGCCCCCGTACAGTTTTTGACAAGCTGCCGACGTACACGCGACATTCCCCCGTGCTTTTTACAAAGTCAGGACGCTCGTGTGACACCCGGCTAGAGCTGCCTGCGTAGTTTTAAGGCTGCAAGCGGATTGCAATGAGGACGCAAGCTGGACGCAACGCAGACAGCAGCCACGAACCAAGGTTCTGGAGCCGATCCCGGGTAATTCGCGAGAGGAGAAAACACATGAAGCTTAAGACACTGATACTCGGGGCGTTCGCGATCTTGGGCGTTTCTTCGTTCACATTCGCTCAGCAAACCGGATACTCACAGACCAACCTCGTCGCCAACACAGCCGGTGTGGCTAACCACATTGATTCTCAGCTTTCGAATCCCTGGGGAATTTCGTTCGTCCCGGGAAACCCGTTCTGGATCGCCAATAACAATGGTGGCACCTCGACCCTGTACGACGCGCAGGGGAACGAGCAAAGCCTGGTGGTGGGAATCCCCAGCGCCAGCATGAATCCCTGCAGCCCAGTTTGCCCGACGGGCACGGTAGCCAACTCGCAGACTGGATATTTCAACAGCGGAGCCTTTCTGTTCGATACGGAAGATCGAACATTGCGAACTGGACGGGACAGGGCAATGCGGTGGTAGCTGTCGACAATTCTGCCGCGGGGGCGGTTTACAAAGGGCTCGCGCTGCTCACGAACAATGGCGGCACTTTCCTGCTGGCGGCGAATTTCCGCAGCGGCAAAATCGAAGTGTATGACCGGAAATTCAATCCCACAAATCTTGCTGGTAGCTTTACTGATCCCAATCTCCCGGCCGGATACGCTCCGCATGGAATCCATGTGATCGCCAACCTCGTCCTTGTAACCTATGCCCAGCAAGATGCCGCCAAACACGATCCGGTGACCGGCGCGGGTCTGGGCATCGTGGATGCCTTCGACAGCACAGGCAATTTCACGCGAACCTTTGCCAGCGGTGGCACCTTGAATGCTCCCTGGGGAGCAGTCATGACGCCGGCAAGCTTTGGAGCCTTCTCCGGTGATGTGTTGATCGGCAACTTCGGCGACGGCACCATCAACGCATACGACACCCAAGGACATTTCGTGGCGCAAGTCACCGATTCTGCGGGGCACGTCGTCACCGATCCCGGACTCTGGGACATGGTGTTCGGCGCGGGTGGCACGGGGGATCCCAACACGCTCTACTTCACAGCGGGAGGCGCGAATCAGACCAGCGGATTGTTCGCGACGCTGGTACCGGCGTCGGCTGCGGGCACGAATTTTTCGCTGAGTGTGTCCGCGCCGAGTGTTACTGTCGCGCCGGGAGGCAACTCTGCGATCACCGTGCACTCGGCGGCGGTGGGCGGCTTCAATGGGCAAATCACGCTTTCGTGCTCGTCGGCTGCTGGGTTGACGTGCTCGTTTTCACCCAACACGATCTCGCCCGGATCGAGCACGGCGGGCTCGACTCTAACTCTCACGGCGGCTGCGGCTCCTCCGAGTGGGCTACGGCGGAGTGGAATGGCTCTGACTTCGGGTTGGGCCTGTTCGGGACGATGTTGACCACCGGCCGGCGTAAACCGGGTGCGAGCAAAGGGAAGAGCCTGGTGCTCATGGCGGGACTGGCTTTGCTCGTCGCGGGCATGACCTTCACGGTCGCGTGCGGCAGCAACTCCAACCACCAGACACCAACCAACAATCAGGTCACGCTTATGGTAACGGGGACGTCGGGTGCGATCAGCCACCGGTGCCTGTGATGGTTACAGTCCGATAGCTTGTCCACTCCAAAGAAAGAAAGGTCAGGGGCACCCAGGGTGCCCCTGCTTTGTTTCTTGGGGACACTTCCAGAAACTCAGAACACGAATTTCAGCGCCAGTTGAATTTGCCGTGGTGCGTAGGCGGCGTTGGGCTTCATGAAATTGTCGGGTAACTGGTAGTAGCCCGGATACGTCGCCAAGCCGGCGGAGACCGAACTCTGCACAAAGGTGCTCGCGTGGCCACCATCCATTGGAAGTGATGGCGACTCGCTGATTGTCGCGATTGAAAAGATTAAAGGACTCGGCGATCAGGTTCAGCTTGTAGCGCTCGGTCACGCGGATTATTGTGTGAGGCGGAGGTCGGTGCTGGCGTAGTCAGGTCCGGTAAAGGCGTTGCGGTAATATCCCGGGAGACGGTCGTTCAAGTCGTTGCCGTCCTGGTTGGGATCGCCCGCGACGGTGGCATTGACCGGCCGTCCGGTGCCGTAGTTCACCACGCTCGAGATCTTCCAGTCGTTGAACAAGTGTCCCAGTAGTTCATGGCCGCGGTGGAAGGGCCGAGGCTCGTCGGAAAGTGCCACAATCATGCGATGCCGCTGGTCGGTCACACTGGGTCCGCGCTTGGCCGCGGGATGTATGAATTCTGCACAGTCGCGGTTGGCCGGCGACAAGGGCGTCTTGTCCGTCGTCGATCGCGCGGGCATAGGTGTAGGAGAGCCGCAGGTAAGTCCCGCGAGCGACGCGGCGATTCAGCGAGAGCGCCGCGCCGTTGTAGTTGCTGGAAGCGGCGATTTGGAATTCGTTGATGGACCCGAGTTGGGCGATGGGCCGTCCCAGCGGATTGATGCACGGCGGCCAGGGACAATTTAGCGATCGGGTGAACTGCCAGGTCGCGAAGGAGTCGACAGTATAGAAGCCATCCTGGAAGTCGAACCGCTGGAATCGAAGATCGGGTAGTTCAAAAGCGATGGGCTGCGGAAGATTCACGTCCAGCACCCGAATCAGATGTTCTCCGCGCACGTTCAGCAGCGACAGAGACAGCGTCGTGCGGTCGACTACTTCCTTTTCGAACGTCAGGCTGGTTTGTTGCACGCGCGGAGTCACGAAGTTGGTAGCAAATGCCGAGACCTTATTGGTCACGCCCTCGGTGAAACCCACAGGCGGCGCGCAGTTCGCCGCGTATAGAGGGCAACTCACCAGCGGATTGGGATATGTGGGAAAAACCTGGTGATCGTAATAATTCGTGTTGTTGAGGAAGACCTGCGAGTCCATCACGCCATTGTCGGTCTGCACGATCGAGTTGTAGATTTGCGGAATGCGAACAGAAAAAATCCCATATCCTCACGAACTATCAGCGGGCGATTGTCGCCGAACGAATAGGCGAATCCGGCGCGCGGCGCGAAGTTGTAGGGTTGAAACGGAACCTTCCCGGAAGGCGGAAACAGGGGGTTCGAAACCAGCCCTGCCGCCGTGAAAGTCCGCAGATCCCAGCGCACGCCCAGGTTGAGCGCAAGCGGTTGGTCACGCGGGTCGTATCTTGCGCGAATGCTGCGTATTCCTTGGTATCGGGATGCGACTCGGCGCTGCCGAAGTTTTGCAGATAATAGTGCGGCACTTCGTGAGCGTACGCCCGCAGCGGCGTGAGTTGAAGCCCAGCCTCCATCGGCTCAAAGGTGAACGGGTTCACCTTGACGGGATAGAACAGATATTCTCCGCTCTGCTGGCTGGGGAAAAAGTCATAGATCCACGTCACGAGCCCGTCGCCGCCAAACTTCAACGAATTGCGGCTCCCTTCGAAGCTGATGGTCTCTGCAAGGTGCAACCGGTGCTCGCGAGTCTGGCGCGGCAGAAGATTCGATCGCCCCATGCCATCAGAATCGTGGGAATCTTCACCAGCACGTCGCTGGTGTTGCTGTAAGACTCCTGCCGGTCGCGGGAAAACTGCGCCCGCAAATGGCTGATCCAGCGCGACGAGAGCCCTGAGGTCAACGACAGCGAGCCGGTTTCGGTGGACACCACTTCCTGCCCGTTATTGCTGATGGAATCGTAGGTGACGGGGCTGGCTGGGTCGAGGAATACATTGTTCGCCCCCCAGTAGCGCGACGTATTCACCCGCAGCACGAGCTGATTGCGCGGAGTAAGGTTGATATCGAGCTTGGCGTACGACGAATTGCCGATCTGCGCCGCGGGATATTCTCCCGCCAGCGAACTCAGGTGCGCGGCGGTGGCGAACACCAGCGCCTGATCGCTAGCCTCGTAGTCTCCCGGCGTATAAGGGCCGGCGCCGACCTGCGGCACAACCTGCGAGCTTCCGTTCAGGAACTCGAGCACGTTGGGCACGTGAAAAATGTGCTGGTCGAAGCCCGCGAAGAAGAAAATCTTATTGCGCTTCAGCGGGCCGCCGATCGTGCCCCCGACCTGCTGTTGCCGATTGTGCGGCCGGAAAGCGAGAAAGGGATTCGACGCGCCGAAGGAACTATCGCGCAGATAATAGAACGCCGTGCCGTGCATATGGTTCGACCCGGACTTGGTCACGACATTCACCACCGCTCCGCCCGACCGTCCTAATTCCGCGCCGTAGGAATTCGTCGAGATGCGGAACTCCTGCACCACCTCGGTCGAAAACGGATAAGGAGCGCGATAACGCCCGCGCGCCTGCGCGAAGAAAGCGTTGTTATAGCCGCCGCCGTCGACCCGAAAACTGTTCTGAAATCCGCGAATGCCGCCAACCGAGAGATCGCCGTTGGTCGACGACGTCAGACTGCGCGGGTCTTGCGTGACACCGGGCCAAAGCAGCAACAGGTCGGAGAATCGTCGGCCGTTCAGCGGCAGGTCCCCGACCGCACGCTCATCGAGCAACGTGGAGACGGAGCTGGGCTTGGTTTCGACCAGTGCGGGCGCGGCGGAGACCGTGACATTCTCCGCCGGAATTCCAGTTCGGCCGCGGCACCGACGTCCACATGCAGTTGCGGCGTGACCTGCAGCGACATGCCGGTAGCCTCCGCGCGCGCTGAGTAGTCACCGGGAGGAAGCAGTTCGAGCGCGAATCGGCCTTCACGGTCGCTGGTGGACGTGTATCGCGTGTCCATGGCGGTGTTGACCACCACGATCGAGGCCTGCGCCATGCGACTCCCGCTGGAGTCAACCACGGTGCCCCGAATCGCCCCTGTGGCGGAGTCCTGAGCGTTAAGGCAGATGGGCACCAGAGCGATGAGCACTACGATGATGGCGAACACGAAAACGAAAAGAAAAAAAGTGCGCGTCGATGTCATAAGGTCGTCCTGCCCGCGGAATGAAGCTCGGAGGGACGGCCCGATGCGCGTTAACCGGACGCGAGGCGGGAAACTCCGCGGAGAAGTGCCGGGAGGCGCGGTCCTAGGCGCGCGCGGCCGGAAAGCCTCTCCGCGGAATAAGGAGAAACATTTTTTGTATAGCATGCGACCGAAGAAGACTTCAGTGATCGGGCGAGCTTTTTTCGGCATGATTCCCGGAGTGGAACGGGTCGTCTTGGGGAGTGTTCGGAGCGTCCTCCGGACTTGGAATGTCCAAATTGATGACGACGGGGTCCTGACCGCTACGTACGATCACTGCTTCCACCGGTTCGTCCTTATGCGCGTTCAGTTCCTGATGGGGAACGTAGGGAGGGATGTAGACGAAGTCACCCGGGCCTGCCTCATCGACGAATTCCAAATGATCTCCCCAGCGAAAGCGGGCGCGGCCGCGGACGACGTAAATCACGGTTTCCAGTTCCCCATGATGATGAGGACCGGTCTTGGCATTGGGCTGGACCACCACCGTTCCCGCCCAGAGCTTTTGCGCGCCGACCCGGGCCCGCGAGATGGCTTCGGCGCGGGTCATACCGGGGGTCTGCGGCGTGTTCGTGTCCAACTCGCCGCTGCGAATGATACGCAAGCCGTGGTTTTTCCAATCGGGTTTGTCGTCGCAGGCCGAATCCTTCATGCTGTACGTTTCCCCGCTGTCGTCACTGCTAATAAAGGATGCCGTCCTAAGGTTGACGGTTGGAAAACTCTCGCCGGAGGAGTCCGCTTGCATGCGGTCAATTGACGGTGAGGACCTGGGTGCTGCTGGTGCCGCCGCTCGAGCAACCGAGGTTGCCGCTATTGCCGGAGGGCGTCTGCACGACGACATTGAAGGGTCCAGGGCCAGCGATCATGGAGGACGTGATGCTGACCGTGAGCTGGGAACTGCTGACCACGGTGGTGACGAGGGTGGCGCCATCGAAGACCACAACGGAGGAGGAAACGAAACGGCTGCCCGTAGCGGTGAGGACGAAGCTGGGCGGCAATTTTGCGAAGACCATCGTTGCTGGAGAGATCGAGTCGAGAATAGGTACGGGGCGCGCGCTACCGCAGAGGGGATTCAGCGTGTTGCACCCAGTCAGGAGCAAGAGCACGAGCAGCCACGATGTGAGGAGCACGCTCCGAAAGGAAGGCGGCATGGACTAGTGTAACTCACCTGACCGGGTAGGGCATGTTGACCGGGATCAAGGTGATAGTCCCTCCCTAACATCTCGATGAACTTGAGCACCTCTAGAGGCCCTCTGGATCGATCTTCTGGTCCAGATAGATCCAAAGCACACGTGAAAGAAACGTCAGCATGGGGGCGAAGGGCAGGAACAACAAGACTGCCCAGATTGCAATCTTGTCCAAACGCCAACCGGTCAGGAACCAGAGGGCGGCGCCAAGAACAAAGATGAAGGCAAGGGCCAAGCCGTAACTGATGTACATGGCACCGAGAAAATATCCCGGCTCGCGATCGAAGTGGAGACCGCACGTGGGACAACAATCATGCATTTTGGGGAAGCCCCAATAAATGGAAGAACGGAAAATTCTTGCGGATCGGCATCGAGGGCAAAGCTGGCCGAAGATGCTGAGCAAAGCGGATGGACGAGAACGGGACAAGAGCACATGATAGTGGAGAGACGAACAATTGCACTTGGAGATCAAGGCTGCGAATCCGCAGCAACCCATCAATGAGCCTACCGCCAACTGAGAAGCAGTCATCAGCTCCCTGACAAAAACTATGCCACAACCATAATGAATGTGACTCGATTCGGCGACCCCAAGCTCGTCACCAGGACACAGCAAAGACCGGTTCGGGACAGGAACTTCGGTAACCTACATCCCGGCGCTCCAGCAAGCGCACAATCCTGTCTTGAGCCTCTACTTTGACCACATGGCAAGCGAACAGCCCAGATGATTAATATCCTACTCATCGGACTTGTGACAGCGCTGCCAGTGCTCGCTATATTGGCGAAAACATGCAGGCGTAAGCCCAAAAGGGTAGAGAAGCGGGAAAAAGGAGAGATCATCAAGCAGCTCTTGGCATTATCTAACCGCGAAAACAGCGTTTCGGCAATCGCTCCCCTTCCGGCCAGAAATCCGCAACCTACGTCTGCTCGCACCATTCGTATGGACGCGTTGCGACCGTGCACGGATCGCGAGCAGAATTCTAAGCGTAGGTACTCCCCGATGTGTGCCAGCCCGGCTATCTCGGTTCGATCAAATCGAACCAATGCCATAATCGAAGAGCAAATCCGCCAACGGGCATATGAGTTGTATCAAAGACGTGGCGGTGGGAATGGAAACGCAACAGATGATTGGCTGCAAGCGGAGGAGGAAGTCTTGTGCTTCAAGAAGGCCCAAGGGCCCACGACCTCGTCCTAGTTGGCACCCCCAAAGCTTACTCGGGCACTGAACCCGACATTGTCATGGAATCAATTTCAGACATTGACCCCGCCTATGTCATGTCAGTGAGTGCAATCGCGATTTGGACGAAGCCGCTGGCGCGGCGGACGCTATCGCGTGTTCGGAGGGCGGCAGTTTGTGTGGGATGATGCAAGAGCTCGACTGCAGGTGATCATATGCGCCTGTGCATGAACTCAGGTTTCAACAGAACTGGCAGTTAGCTTGGCCTAAGGGCGATGAGATGGCGAAACGGCCATTGAATCCCCATCCCTATATATATTTATATAGCCCTCCGCGTCCGCCGCAAACGCCAGCGGCTTCGTCCAAATCCCCCTATCGCAAGTGCCCCGGCGGGTGACATTCGCGTCCACGCGGGTGCTCGGCGCCGGTGCACTTGTCGATAGGGTCCTAAGATTTATCGCCAACCATCGAGAGTCGCACTGTCAGGTGCGCTTGACGGGCGCCAGGTCTGCGTGGAACCTTACGCGTATGAGATCGCGACTCGTTGCCCACATTCTGCTTGCCTTTTTGTACAGCGCTTCCGTCGCTGCTCTCCAATTGCCGAGCGCATCGAGCAGCGCGCAGACATCCGTTGCGCTGCCACAGATCCCACAGCCAACAGGTCCTTACGGCATCGGCAGGATTGGCTATCACTGGACGGACGCATCGCGTCCCGACGACTACGATCCCAAATTCCGTCGCGAGCTGATGGTCTACTTTTGGTATCCGACGGCGAAGTCCGACGGCGCAAAAGGGCAGTACTTCCCAGGCGCGGCTCAGATGGACGCTCTTCCCGAGATCCACAAGATCATGAGCGGCGAGTTCGGCAACGCCTGGGCGCAGATTCTTTCGGGAGAGATTTCCTCGCATGCGATCGAGCACGCGCCGATCGCCAAGAGCGGCGTGCCATTCCCGGTTATCACCTTCTCTCACGGCCTCGGCAGCAGCGGGTTCCAATACACAGTGCTGATCGAACATCTGGTGAGTTATGGATATATCGTCGCCAGCATTGAACACACGTACACGGCTAAGGCGATTGGGTTCCCGGACGGCAGAGTTGTCACGCAAAGAAACGATTCGCCGCCTGACGGACTCTCCCCAACCGAGCGCCAGAAGTGGATGATGAGCCGAGTCTCGATCGGTATCAGCGAAGGGGCCGCCGACGTTCGGTTCGTGATCGATCGCATAGAGGAGCTCAACCGCGACAAGCAATCCGCGCTGGCTGGCGCAATCGACCTGAAGCGGCTCGCGGCTATGGGACACTCGGCAGGAGCGGAATTCGCCGCGCGAGCCTGCCAGCAGGACTCGCGCATCCACGCCTGCGTCGACCTCGACGGCGGCATGATGCCCGTCGCCGCTCTACCGCTCTACGAGGACGATCGAAGGATGCGCCAGCCGCTCCTGTTTCTGGAAGCCTACCACCCCGACGATAGGATGGGTGGCATGTCCGACGAAATCGCGAAATACAAAAAAGTCAGGGAACAGCAGCTTCAGGAATTACCTCCGGGCTCCTATGCCGTGGTGCTGCACTCTCCCGGGATCGCCCACCCGAGCTTCAGCGATGTGCCGCTTCTCTTCCACGGTCAGGACGGGTTTCCCGAGACTCCTATTGTGTTGCACAATCTGGACCTGATCACGCGATTCATCCGTGACTTTCTGAACAAGACACTTCGCGGGGAAAAAGTTTCGCTATTCGATGGGCGTACCTCTCCTCTTCCCGAAGCTATCGTCACGGCGTATGGCCACTGATTCCGGGTTGTTTGATCTAGCATTAGACACTCATCTTCAACTGTTGAAACCAGGCGTGGCTGTTGAAAAACTCACTCGCCGGAAAATCGCCGAAAACACTTTGCGATAGGAAGCCCTACAAACGACGATCTCCGTTTTGGTAGACATTTTTCTATCTCCCAAATTTCGGCTGTTTTGGCAAAACAAGAGTTTTTCAACAGCCACAGGCGATCTCGCAAGCTTGCGCTTTTGCTCCGCTTTTTCGGCCCAGATGAGCGCTATGGCGATTTTGCAACAACTAGGCTGCAGCAAGTCTCCCTATCGACAAGAAAGCCGCCCGCGAAGGCGGCTTCATTGGTTCATTTGCAATTAGCGAGAGTATCAATCTGTTACGGTGAAGCGGCCGGTACTCTCCACACGTCCGCCGGGAGTGCGCACCGCGATTGTTCCGCTCACTCCGCCCGTGGCTGCCGCTGGCACGATGGCTGTGATCTGCGTGTCGGAATCCACTGTGAAGCTCATCTTCCACTGGCGGGCAAACGTCAACACGCTCGCTTGCCGGAGGCTCTTGCCGGTGATGACCACACTGGTACCGACCGGACCGCTCGTGGGCGAGAAGCTCAGAATCTGGGGCGTCGCGCGGAATTTCTTATTGCTCTTTAGCGTGCCGCTTGGAGTAGTGACTGTGACAAATCCTGATGTTGCTCCACTGGGAACGGTTGCCGTCAGAAAAGTGTCGGAGACCACCTTGAACGCGGCCGCCGCTCCGTTGAAGGAAACGGCGCTGGTTCCGGTGAAGCCTTGCCCCAAAACCTCGACCGTGTGCTCAATGGCGCGCGCCTCAGGCAGGAAACGCACGAACGGACCCAAGCCCACGTCGAAGCTGTAGAACGTGCCGTCACCACCGTTGCCGGTGCCGCCCACAGTGGTGGTCGAGTACAGCACGCCATTGGTGTGCTGAAGCAACGTGGCTTGCGGACTCGCGCCGGACCCCCAATCAAAATTGTGAAGGACGGTGAACGTTCCGGTAGGAGTGATGCGGAAAAGAACTCCCCAGCCTGCCGCTCCTCCCAGATTATTCAGGCCGTAAAAATTTCCGTCTGTTGCTTGCATCAAACCGGTCTGGTTACTCCCGTCGCTGCCGCCAGTGAAATTATGCAGAACGGTGAGACGGCCGCCTGGGGTCATCTTGAATACCACCCCTCCACCTGCAGACCCACCATAGCTCGCGACGCCGTAGAAGTTGCCGTCGGTCCCCTGGATCGGCTCAAACGGCCATCTACCGTGGGTGTCGTCAGCATTAAATAGGGTCGCGAAGTTCCCCGAGGAGCTAATCCTGAAAATGGTGCCCACACCATGGGTACCGCCAAACTGCGTGGTCCCGTAAAAGTAACCGTCGGTCCCTTCCACAAGCGGACCAATCGGACCGGCTCCGTCGGAAACGGCGAATCGGTGGAGTGTGGTGAACGTACCAGACGGGGTGATCTTGTAGACGGAGCCATAATCCGAACTCGTGCTTCCTCCGCGGGTAGAACCGTAGAAGTCGCCATCGGAACCCTCGATGGGCGGAGCCTGCAGGATTTGAGCCGTCGTTCCCACCTGCAAAACTGTACAGGGTCGTCACAGCGCCTCCTGCGGTTATCTTGAAGATGGTACCGCGAGAGTAGAGGCCGCCGGAATCACTCGTACCGTAATAATTGCCGTCAGTACCGAGAGTAAGACCGCTAACTGGCCTTTCCCCATCCGGGCCGCTGAAGTGATGCAGCACGGTTAACACCCAGCAGGCGTGATCCTGAACGCGGTGCCGAGTCCGTCGCTCCAGTGGTCGTCGGCCGTACTGTACATGTTGCCATCACGGCCCTGCGCGATGATGCCGGAGTACTGAGGACCGGTTGGGTCTCCGCTCTTGGGGGGGGGGGAAAGAAACCAGGCTGGTTTCAACAATTGACTTTAGCTTCCGGCTTGCCCGTCACCAGCCGCCCCCACGATTCTTGCCCAAGAATGCGCTAAACTCAGGCTTTTCTTCTGCGATCTCGGTGGGAGCAAGCAAATGGGATTTCGTTTTCTGTATAGAATCACCCGCGGAACTGCTTTGGCGATGATGCTCTCGGCTTGTTCAGCCTGGGCCATGACCAAGATGAGGCGCGTAACTGGAGAGAAGACCTGCGCTTCATGGCCGAACAGATGCAACAAAAGCATAAGAATCTGTATCACTCCATTTCCGCTCAGGACTTCTCTGCGCGGATCGCCGCACTCAACGCGAGAATTCCATCTCTCACTCGGGCGCAGGTAATTGTAGAAATGGCGAGGATAGTGGCAGCGTCGGGGATGGCCATACGAACATCTACCCGACGCGCAATGCGAAAATCGGATTTCACACGCTGCCGGTGATCTTCACGTTTTTCGGATCTGACCTTTACATACGAGCCGCCCAGCCACAGCAACGAAGCCTACTCGGAGCAAGGGTGCTGCAGGTCGGAAACCTCAATATCGATCAGGCCTATGCCGCGGTCAAAACGATGATCGGAAGCGACAACGATGGTGGTGCGCGTTATTGGGCGCAATACCTGTTGTGTATACCTGAAATTCTGGAGGCGCTGCATATTACATCGCGCGTTGATGATGTGCCGCTCACGTTGCAAATGACAGAAGGACAGGTACAGGTGACATTACATCCCTCCGCACCTGTGGAAGTCATGTCCGGGGATACGTCAACGCTCTTCTATCCCCGTAAAGGATGGGCCGATGTCCGCGAGGCGTCGCCTGGTCTTGATCCGCAGTGGCTTCGTGAAATCGAAGTGCCGTTCCATTTTGAACATCTCGGAAATCTTCTCTACATACAGATCAACACAGTCGGCGATGCCCCAGACGAAACACTCCTTCATTTCGCTCAACGTCTGCATGATGAAATCTCTGCTACAGCTCCGGAAGAGGTTGCGATCGACTTACGTCAAAACCGAGGAGGCGACGGCACACTTATCATTCCCCTCATCCGTTGCGTCATCCAGTCACCGAACATTGATCGTGGCGGTCATCTTTTTGGCATCATCGGCCCTGCAACATTTTCGGCTGCGCAGATGCTCACGGATGCGTTGGAAAGGTACACGAACATTACGTTTGTCGGAGAGCCGACCGGATCGAAGGGAAACACTTACGGCGACTCACGGAAGATCATATTGCCGAACAGTGGGATTACGGTTCGTGTGTCTATCTACTACTGGCAGGACTGGTACCCGTGGGACAAGCGCGATGCTACGGTCCCCCAGATTTCCGCGCCAGTGACGCTGGAAGCCTATCGCCGAAAAGTCGATCCCGCTCTCGAAGCGATCAGAGCGGCAAAGAATTAGGAAAACCCTTCCGCGCAAATGGCTCCGGAACTAGACCACTCGCGGTTGATCGGCAACTCGGAACTTGTCGTCAGTTGACGTTACATCCCCGTATCACTCATCGACCCTTTGACGGGGGGGTGCGGCTTGCCGCCAGGAACACCGGATAGGCGAAAATGGAAAATATTAGAGCAAGTGCTTGATGGCCTTTGAAACTTCTTGGGCGTTAAAAGGTCCGCGAATGATTTTCACCTCGTTGGCGTCGCGCGTTACGAGGACACTTGCTGGAAATCACGCCTTCAAAGCCTAATTTTCGCGCGATCTCCTCATTGCCTAGCAGGACGGGGAAGTTGATCGTCGCGGAGGGGCCATGAACCGGAAAATGCTCTGTTTGAACGAAGGTCTCGACGGATTCCTCGCCTTGATCGTCCACCGACACGGCGACGACCGTGAATCCTTTTGATCCGAGCTTCTGTTGCAGCTTGATGAGTTCTGGCATCTCGTCGCGGCATGCCGGGCACCACGTAGCCCAGAAGCTGATCGAGAACGACTTTTCCCTTGTAACTTTCCATGTCTACCCAGCCTTCATCGACTGCCGGCAACGCGGCATGTGGCATGGGCTGATTCATGTCGGCGATGTTGCCGGAATCGCCCGCGAAAGCCTCTGCGAACCAGGAAAAATCGGGACGAAAATAAAGCAGGGCGACCACGCAAATGATCGATATGATGAAAAACAATAGCGACTTTTTCATACAGGTCACCGCGATTCGTCCGACTCCGCGTACTCAGGAAGTGAAGCGGGCTGTTTCCGGTCGAGCGAAAGATTTCTCGCAGGCCACTCCGGCTTGCGGAGCTTCTTCCCGCCTGATTTCGCTTTCATTTCGGCGGCGCCCCTAAAGCCTGGAGGTCTTTAAAGAGAATGCTAACGGTGTAAAAAGCGGGTTCGAAAGTGACCGAGGTAACAGAACAGTCAGCGGGTCCCTGAGCCGTCCGCCAAGGATGACGGAATCGGCTCTAAGCCAGGTAACTGTCGAAACCAGGCGATGTAACAACCGTGCGCCGTCTGTTCGCCCCCGAGTTGGGGTTTCTGGTGTTATTGATGTTATGTCAACTAGCTAATGCCTTTCGGGCAGCCGATTATCTCTCCAGAACCGCCACTGGTCCCACTTGCATCCGTCCGATTCGGGCCGAATCGTCGATGCGAGCGGGTGATGAGGGAACAGTCAGGGAGGTATACTTGCCACGTTTTCCAAAGTAGTGCAGGGTTCTGCCGCACCCCTCAAGGACATAGGCCGACATCAGATGCAGATCGAGAAGCAGGAGCTTTCATATGCGAAGACGTTGGATGTTTGGATTGCTGGTCGTCGCGGCGGTCTTGGCACCTGCGAGTTCACAAGCGCAGTGGAGGACACGATGGGAGTACGAAGGGGCAAAAGGGGCTGAACATTGGAGTGAGCTGGACCCGGACTACGCTGCCTGCAACGTCGGCAAGGAACAGTCCCCGATCGACATTCAAAATGCGGAGAAAGCTGACCTCCCCGCCCTACGATTCGAATCCAAAAACGGCCCGCTTAAGTATCTTGTCAACAACGGATACACGATCCGAGTGAACTACCACGACGCCCCAGGAACCGGAAACCTTCTGATTGTAGGGGACGAGAGGTACCGGCTAACGCAATCCCACTTTCATCGTCCCAGCGAAGAGTACATTTACGGCAAGCCATACGATATGGAGGCGCACCTGATGTACCAAGCCAGCGACGGGAAGGTGGCCGGAGTCGCGGTTTTACTGAAGGCGGGCACCGCGAACGCGACCATTCAGCAGATCTGGGAACAGATGCCGAAGACAGAGAGCAAGGTGTTGCCTGATTTCTCGCATGCAGAGGAGGAGATTGCCGGAGTCGACATTAATCCCGCTGGCCTGTTGCCCCACGCCGCCGCGTATTACAGATACATGGGCTCGGTAACGGCTCCGCTCTGCACTGAGGGTGTGACGTGGTATGTGCTGAAGACTCCAGTGGACATCTCGGCAGAGCAGATCCGGGCCTTCGCTAAGCTTTATCCTCAAGACGTCCGGCCCCTGCAGCCGCTTAATGGGCGCGTCGTAAAGGAGAGTCGTTGATTGCTTCAGATTGACCTGACCATTTTTTGTGCGAGATGGATCGGCGCTGATACCGAGAGACTTAAAGTAGAATGGCCTGGGGAAGTGCAGTGCTTCAGCGATGCGAAGGATATTCATCAGCTACCGCCGGGATGACTCCGCAGCCGATATGACGGATCGGGTTTATGAGCACCTTGCTCGGCGCTGGCCCAGGCGCGTCTTTATGGACATTGACAGCCTTAAAGCTGGCGATCTCTTCGCCAACAAGATAGACGAGAACCTTCAAAATTGCGTGGTTATGCTAGTGATGATGGGTCATTACTGGGCTTCACTTACTGATGAGCAGGGGGCACGCCGCATCGACAACCCTGGAGACTACCCGAGGATGGAAGTGGCCGCAGCACTGAAGCGTGGCATACGAGTGATTCCTGTTCTTTCCGGCAACACTCCGCTCCCGAAGCGCGAAGAACTACCCAGCGAGATTGCAGGATTGGTGGATCGGCAAGTTCTGCGCCTTTCGCGGGAAGACTTTGATGCAGATATGAAACGACTCATGTCTTCGGTGGCGCGAGACCTGCCTCGGATAACTTGGACAGAGATGCCGTGGAAAACTCTTGCTGTTGCAGTAGTATTTTTGGTGTTCGGCATACTCACATACATCAAATTTGGTCATAGCCTGCTTTTCCATATCAGCAGCACGGAAACTAGCTCCTCATCCGCCAAAGTTCTGAACATATCGGGGAAGTGGGGAACCCCACTGATCCAAAACGTCTACTCCCCTGACGAGCGGTCAACCATCGTATTCGAGTTTACCCAATCGGGGGATACAGTAGTGGGTTCGGTTACGGAAATGGCTGACGACGCGAAAACTGTAAGCACGAAAGGGATCGTGGGCGGGAAGATACGTGACAATGTGCTTTCGTTCTATACGAAAGGGGAAACAACTTGTATTCTGCAATACTATTCCTTACACGGAGACGTACACAGGAGTTCTCCAGAAAGCCGGACGAGAGCTTGCCTTTCAGCGCTTTGACGATGTGCCTAGCGGCGGTGAGGTGGAACGGTTATCGCTGGGCTAAAGTGATCTTGCTCGGCGCGCTACGCTGTCTGCACGATAACCAGTCTCGCTTGATTCGGCCATGCATTCGGTATCAAATGTGCCGACTCAGGTTCATCAGAAAAAAGGAGGCGCTATGACGAGAATCTCTCAATGGCGTGTGCTGACATCGTCTTATTCGGCAGCGTTTACACTGAAAACCCCGTCGCAGGGTCAATCGATTGCAATTGCAATTGCGATACATCGCTAACAACGTGCTGCGATACGTTACCAGCAGTTGACTAAATCGCTGGCGAATCGGCCGCATCAAATCCCCCGAGGTGCGACATGCAATTGAAGCCCTTCCTCCTGGACATGTGGCTGGCTAGCTACGAGCACGACATCGAATTCAACCTGGCCTCCAGCGAAGGACCGCGCTGGACCCTGAATGAGATCCTGAGCCTCGCCAGTGAGGAGGAGCGGCGGCGTTCCTGAATCACAAATTGGTCTACAGCCGCCAGCCGGAGCCGACGGCTTACACGCTGCGGTCGCCGAAATGCACGGCGTGAATGTCGACGCTGTCCAGGTCGTAAGCGGTGCCTCCGAGGCGCTCCTGGTTCTGTTTTGGCTGGCCGCTGAACCCGGTGCCAACGTTGTCCTGCCTCAACCAGGCTATCCGCCCTTTTCTGCCCTACCCGAATCGCTTGGCATCGAGATTCGCTACTATGCGGTTCGCAAGGAGAACGACTTCCGTATCGAAGTCGAAGAGATCAAGCAACTGGCGGATCGAAACACCAAGTTGATTCTATCAACAGTCCCCACAATCCCACCGGCGCAACTATGAGCGATTCCGAACTGGACAGCCTGCACGAGTTCACAGCGTCTCGCAAAATTCAACTGGTCAGCGATGAGGTGTTCCATCCCGATTTATCATGGGCGGGCGACAAGATCGGCTTCCCGTCTGACGCATGCGACCGTCATCCATGATTTCTCGAAAGCTTTTCCGTTAGCCGGAGTGCGCACCGGATGGATGATCAACGATCCCCAGCGCCGCGAGCGTTACTTGAATGCCCGCACTCATTTTTTCGTTTCCAACAATACTGCCGGAGAAATGCTGGCCGAAATCGCCATGCGCCACCGCCATACCATCCTCGGGAAAACGCAGAAAGCCGCAACTCAAAATCTTCGCCACCTTGAAACATAGTTCATGGCCGAGCACGGCGAGACGCTGGGCTGGATTCCTCCTCGTGGCGGAGTGACCGCCTTCCCCTGGCTGCTCAGTGGAGAGAACAGCCGCCCCTTTTGCCAAGCCGCCGCCGATCAAGGCATCCTGCTAGCCCCCGGCGATTGCTGGGACGCCCCCTCGCACTTCCGCCTAGGCTTCGCAGCCACGCCCGACAAATTTCCAGACGCCCTGAAGCGGCTGGCAGAAATTCGTCAGCAGTTGGTCAGCCGCGAACGTGACAAGCGCGTAGCGAAAACTTGTACCCGGAAGATCTCGAATGGTGGAACGGTGTCGACTGATTGCAGCCAACCCCGCTTGCAGGTCCTTTCATCTTGACCGCCACCGTCGATGTAGGAAAGAATGGCTTCCCTCAAGACAGGAGAATATATGAAGAGACCAGTCGGCCTGAGTTTTGCAGTGCTGTCGCTGGCGGGAGTGGGCCTGATGGTCTCCCCGTCAGGCGCGCAGAGTCAGAATGGTCCGGAAGTCGTGAACGAGATATACCACGACACTTCACGGCCTGTACGTGAGTATCCCTCGCCGTTACCGGCGGCCGCGCCTGCCATGCGCGTGCGCCCCCTGCCCCGCCGCGTCCTGCCCGGTGCGGCTCTCGCGCAGGCCGATGCAGTCGAGCAGACGTTTGCCTTGCCTCCGGTTTCCGCCACCATTTCGCACAATTTTGATGGCATGCCCGACTCAGCCAACGGGTCACTCGCCGGCGTTCCGCCGGACGAAAATCTTTCGGTGGGTGCGACCCAGGTCGTTGAAGTGATCAACACTGCCTACCAGGTCTTCAACAAATCCGGGGTATCAGTCCAAGCGCCGAAACAAATCAGCAGCATTTTCACGGGGATGTCTGGGTTGTGCGGCCAAGGACCCACCAGTTTCAATTACACGGACCCGATTGTGCTGTATGACAAGAAGGCCGGCCGCTGGTTTATCGCCATCGTGGCCGGAAACAACACCTTTAGCACCGGGAACGAATGCATCGCCGTGTCGAGTACGTCGAACGCCACGGGCACGTATCACCGCTATGCTTTTTCGTTCGGAACCAATGTCTTCAATGACTATGACAAGTTCGGTGTGTGGCCGGATGCCTACTACGGGTCCTACAACCTGTTCAGTCCGACCACCTTTTTGGGGGCGAAGGCCTGCGCCTACCAGAAGTCCGCGATGCTTGCGGGTACGGCGGCCAAAGCCATTTGTTTCACCAAAGTGAACGAGTTCAGTTTCTTGCCTTCTGACCTCGATGGAGCCACTGCGCCACCGGCTGGTGAACCCAACTTCTTTGTGGATCTGTTCAGCACGAGCGCACTCCACCTTTTAAGTTCCATGTGGATTTCACCACGCCAAGCAATTCCAAGTTCACGGGACCGATTGCGATTGCCGTGACACCCTTTACCGAGGCCTGCGCCGCTACCGGTACCTGTATTCCTCAGCCGGGAGTGTCCGATCGGCTCGATTCGCTGGGTGACCGGCTCATGTTTCGGCTGGCTTATCGAAAATTTGCCACTCATGAGTCGCTGGTCATCAACCATGCAGCGAAAACCAGTGTCGCGGCTTCTGGAGTGCGCTGGTACGAGATCCGCAGCCCCAATACCACGCCGGTCGTGCTTCTTTCAGCACGGCACTTTAACCAGCGGCAGCACTTCCTTGTGGATGGGGAGGCGGCCAGGCCATCGATAAGCTATAGGATGTAGCTGGGATTTCAGCGAATCCAGCACCAGCACTTCGTCACCGTGGCATTCAGCGGCCAGGTGTACGAGTGATCCTGCGGGCACGATGGAGAGCATAGCCAACATCTTTACTGGTAAAGGTTCACAAACTGGCGGCACCGCCAATGGCAGCAACCGCTGGGGCGATTACAGCGGCTTGGCCATTGATCCTTCGAACGACTGCACCTTCTGGTATGTCAATGAGTACATCCCGTCAAACGGGAGCTTCAATCCTCATACCCGGATTGCATCCTTCAAGTTCCCGTCCTGCATATAGGCCTGAGCGAATTGGCGAAATGCATTACTGATGCCGGGCATTTCACTCAGGGAGGCGTTAAGGGGTGTTCGCGCCATTGGTTGATGCCTACCGACCACTGCGTGTGGGATTAAACCAGCAGTGGGCTTGATGTGAGTACAAATTCCCTTTCTCCATAACTTTCTCGGTAACATCAGAGCTCATTGGGGCATCCAACCCTCTGTTCCAAGGCTAGGGCCAGTTGCTGAGGCTTTGACCTTAGAGGGGACGGTGCCCTTATGCGAGATCCGTGTTAGTGGTTGATGACAATGAGTTTATCCGTCGAGCGCTGTGTCGGTCATTCACTTTGGAAGCGGACTTTCAAGTATGCGGGGAGGCAGAGAACGGAAGAGAGGCGATTGAAAAGGCTCAAAAATTGCGTGCCGACGTGATTGTTATGGATTTGTCCATGCCCATTATGAACGGTATTGATGCTGCCCGCGCTCTGAAAAAGTTGATGCCTGCGGTGCCGCTGATCATATTCAGCGAGTACTCCGATGCGTTCTCTCGGAAAATGAAGCTCGGGTGGAGGATACTCCACGCTCGTCTCCAAGTCAGAGCATATTTCGGTTCTGCTTGAAAGCGTGCGCCGTGTTTGGGGCCCTATCGCCGCTTGAGCCTCTTTTTTCTGCCAGTCTGGGAAGCCGAGATTCTCCCTCTTGAGAATACGGAGGCCTGTCAGAGCATCTTCGATGGCTTGCCGTTCGGCGTCGTTATCCGCGCTGCGCGATATTGTTTGAAGGCGCTTGAAGATGGCCGTTTCTGCTGCCGTTACCCGCTCCAGCATTTTCTTTGGGTCGAGCTCCATGAGCGCAGCGCGGTACTCACGTTGCCATTCGGGATAAAGAATTTAGGGAATGAGGAATCTGATGCTGCCATGATTGCCTTCTTGTAAATAAGCTTTCTTTCATCCCTTTTGCAGAAGCGACACCAACAGGCGCGACGAAGAAATAGGTGGTGGAACAAGTCCCGCCCATCACTCCAGTGATGCTGAATACGTCGGATGTCCTACCACTAAATGGTAGAAACCTTGCTGCTGGCGGACTGGGCCGCGCCGTTAATTGAATCTTACGCGAAAATCCCGTTTACTTTCGCTCGCACTGCGTGGCCGAGCCCGAAGCGTCCGGGATGATCTTCCCTGACATCGAATGCTGAGCTTTGCCAGACGTATAATGCTGCCAGCTTTTCACCGATTCGCTTTCCCATGAAGCTTCCAAGAATGAGCGTCGCGTTTCTCGTCTTCATGCTTTGCTGCCTGTTGTCGACGGCACGAATCGTTCGGGACGCACCCAGGCTCAACCGTCCACCAGATTCCGCACAGCGAGTTGCGGGGCGCTCGGACCAGCGCTTCGCCGCGGTCAAGGCATTACTGCCAGAACGAGGCGTGATCGGCTATGTGGCAGAGCCGGGCGCGGCGGCTTTGGGCGACTATTATCTGGCCCAGTATGCGCTGGCCCCGCTGGTGGTCGATCACTCTACGAATCACGCGCTGGTTGTCGGCAATTTTCCGTCTTCGTCGGGAGGGGCGCCGGCAGCGTCACCGTCTAACAATCTGGAGCTCGTGCAGGATTTCGGTGATGGCGTCCTACTCCTCGCCAACCATGGTGCCAACTAGATGGCGCTTGTCCTGTCGGCACTGGTCTGTCTCGCGTCGGGATTTCTGCTGGTGTCGTTGGGCTGGTCGCGCCACGGGCAGTTGTCCACGGACTTGCTATTGAGAGCGTCGCTCGCGGTGGGGTACGGGGTGGGAGTGTTCTCTATCATTTTCTTTCTGGTGCGGGTTTGCAACGTAGCGAACCTGATGCCGGTTGATCTGCTCGTCCTTGGCTTGCTGACTGCGGCCGTTGTGCTGTCGAAGAGAGCGAGCCGGGTTACGCCCGGCCTGACCGGGTCTGAGACTCGGTCCCACACAAGCCCGGCATGGTTGCACAGGGTTCTGACGGGCGCATTCGTCATCGCTTTGTGTGCTGCACTCTATTCCACCCTGCTGCGGTTGCGGGCCTATCCCCACGGCGACGGATGGGACGCGTTCGCCATTTGGAATCTCCACGCCCGCTCTATTCCTAGGCGGCCCGCGCTGGCGCGACGGATTATTCGCTGATTCCCTGGTCTCACCCCGACTATCCCCTGCTTCTTCCCGCTTCCATCGCGCACTTCTGGACTTATCTCGGCCGCGATGACCCGCACGTCCCCGCCAGTATCGGCTTCTGCTTCACCTTTGCGACGGTCGGAGTCCTGTATTCGGCTCTCTCGATTCTTCGCGGCGGGGAGCAGGCCATGCTGGGAGCGATCGCGCTGCTGGCAACGCCATCCTTCGTCGAGCAGGGTGCGTGGCAGTACGCTGACATACCTCTCTCATTCTTCTATCTGGCAACGATCGTTCTGCTCTCCCTCTACGACGAAAGGACTCAGGAAGCGTCGTCGCAGTCGCCTGCCGGGTTGCTGGCTCTGGGGGGCGTGGCGGCTGGTTTTGCCGCCTGGACCAAAAACGAAGGGGTGCTGTTCCTTGGCGCGATCATTCTGGCGCGGCAACAAGCACCTCTCTCCGCGCTCACCCAACTGCGTTGCAGGGAGCGAAGATCGCCTTTGCGCGCCACAGCGGTCTCTTGCTGGCGGGAAGCGCGCCGCTGCTTTTCTTGGTCATTTATTTCAAACACTGGATCGCGCCGCCTGGCGATCTGTTCTCCGATCCCAGCTCCATGCTTCACAAAGTGCTCGATCTCGCTCGGTATGGGGCCATCGTCAACTGGTATGTAAAAGACTTCTTCCGCTTCGGCCACTGGTTGCTGATTCCGGGCTCGCTCCTGCTGGTGGGCTTATATTTTGTGGTCCGCAACGAGGACCAGGGCGCAGCGCGCCCGGGGTTTGCGAACGCCTGTCCTGGCCCTGGCTCTGACGCTTGGCGGATATTTCGCTGTCTACCTGATCACGCCGTACGATATCTACTGGCACCTGCGGTTTTCCCTGGGCCGCCTTTTTCTGCAATTGTGGCCAGCTGCGGTGTTCCTATTCTTCCTGAGGGTGCGAGGTTTTCCCGGAGATTCGCGGAAAAGGCATGACCCCCCGAATTTGCCTTGGCGAGGGCGCTACAAAGCCTCAGTCACAGGATTGGGTTAGCCGGCCTTTCCAACCTGTTGGGGCGGTCATTGGCCCGGAACTTCCAGACCGACCGGCCATGCTGGCCACCACCACGCCGCATTCGGCTCCTTGGACAATAAGATACTAGTCGTATCCTATTGACATAGGATACGCAACGTGTCTAATATTAATGGAGTTCGGGATCGGTGGCGGGCTGAGCAGCGAGGCAAGGGCAGTGGGTAGCCGTAGACGGGGTAAGGTCTTGGAGGCGGCGATCTTCGAGGTCGTGTTGCAAGAGCTTGCTGAAACGGGGTACGTCAAGTTCTCGATCGAGAGGGTCGCAGCCGGGGCGGGCACCAGCAAGCCGGTGATCTACCGGCGCTGGCCCACGCGCGCCCGGCTTGTATACGCCGCATTGAGAGCAACCCGACCTGGTCTCACCTTCGAGGCACCGGACACCGGAACCGTCCGGGGCGATGTTATGGTCATTCTCCACAGCGTTTCAGAAATGGTGGACGAATTAAGTCCAGAAGTAATCTTTGGCCTGATTGCAGAGCTTCTCCACGAGAGCGAGTCATCGCTCTTTGCAGATGTGCATGAACGCAACGCCAAGATAATGACGGAAATTCTAACCCGCGGGATTGGACGCGGCGAAATCGCTGCGGAGAAGCTTACCCCTCGCTTGGCTGCGCTGCCTTTCGACCTCGTGCGCTATCAGCTCATGGTACTGCGGCAGCCGTTGTCGGCGCAGGACATAGAAGAGATCATTGATCGGATTTTTCTCCCTCTGGTCCGAGCCGATTGAGCGAGAGATATCGATTTGAACGGAAGATGTCGGTGTGCCCGACGCCAGTACGGAGTTCCCCTCTGGTGCGGATCGCGCGGAGGGATTGAAGATCGCTTCATGGCGCGAGCTGAAGCGGCTAGTTCTGATTGGCCTGCCGCGTCCTCTCCGATTCCTCCAGCCACCCACATTCCCTCTTCACCCGCAGGCAAATCATGACCATTGCCGAACTGAAAGAAAAAAACATCACTGAGCTGACCAAGATCGCGCAGGACCTTGGATCTGCCCGGTGCCAGCGGATCCGCAAGCAGGATCTCATCTTCAAAATCCTGCAGGCGCAGAGCGAAAAAGAAGGCCACATTTTTGCCGAAGGCGTCCTTGAAATCCTGCCCGACGGCTACGGCTTTCTGCGCTCACCCGATTACAACTACCTCCCTGGACCCGACGACATCTACGTGTCGCCCTCCCAGATCCGCAAGTTTGACCTCAAGACCGGCGACACCATCAGCGGCCAGGTGCGTCCTCCACACGAGGGCGAGAAGTATTTCGCGCTGGTGAAGATCGAAGCTGTCAACTTCGAGTCGCCCGACGAGGCGCGCAACAAGATCCTATTCGACAACCTGACGCCGCTGTATCCGCAGGAGCGGATCAAGCTCGAAACCGCTCGCGACAATGCCAGCGCCCGCGTCATGGATCTCCTTACGCCGCTTGGCAAAGGCCAGCGCGGACTGATCGTTTCTCCGCCGCGCGCAGGCAAGACGATGCTCCTTCAGAACGTGGCCAATTCAATCACAACGAATCATCCCGAAGTTGTTCTGATGGTCCTGCTGATCGACGAGCGCCCGGAAGAAGTCACCGACATGCAGCGCTCGGTGAAAGGTGAAGTCATCTCTTCGACCTTCGACGAACCGCAGCTCGCCACGTCCAGGTCGCAGAGATGGTGATTGAAAAGGCCAAACGCCTGGTCGAACACAAGCGCGACGTCGTGATCCTTCTCGACTCCATCACGCGTCTGGCTCGTGCCTACAACACGATCGTTCCGCCCAGCGGCAAGGTGCTCTCCGGCGGCGTCGACTCCAACGCCCTGCAGCGTCCGAAGCGCTTCTTTGGATCAGCCCGCAACATCGAAGAAGGCGGATCACTCACCATCATCGCCACCGCCCTGATCGACACCGGCTCCCGCATGGACGACGTGATCTTTGAAGAATTCAAAGGCACCGGCAACAGCGAAATCATTCTCGAGCGAAAGCTGGTTGATAAACGCGTCTTCCCGGCGATCGACATCCAGCGTTCGGGCACGCGTAAGGAAGAGCTGCTGATTCCGAAAGAGGACCTGCAGCGCATCTTCGTGCTGCGCCGCGTGCTCAACCCGCTCTCTCCGGTTGAAGCCATGGAGCTGCTCATCACGTACCTCGAGAAATCGCGCAACAACGCCGAGTTCCTCACCAACATGAACCAGCTCTAGATGAATTCCTAGTCCGAACATGAAGCGAAATGAGACCAGCCGCACAGCCCTGATAATCGCTCGACAACGAGCGGCTCATCAGGTACTCGATCATGGTTCAATCCTCTATGACCCATTTGCCATGAAGATTCTGCGTGAAGACGAAAAGGACGTGCTTCAATTTGCGAACAAACACCCCTGGCCAGCATCGGACGTCTGTTTACCACCGCGCGAAGCCGGATTGCGGAAGATGCTTTGTCAAGAGCTGTCGAAAGAGGGGTTCGGCAGATCGTCATCCTTGGCGCCGGACTCGATACTTTCGCTCTCCGGAATCCCCATGGCGCACGACAGATCCGTATCTATGAGGTGGACCACCCCGCGACGCAGGCATGGAAACGCCAGCGCTTGGCTGAAGCGCAAATCGCACTTCCGCCATGGCTTATTCTCGTGCCTGTCGATTTCGAGCGGGACGATGTGGGAGAGAAGCTCGTCGCCGCAGGCTTTCAGCAGAACTCGCCCGCGTTTTTCACTTGGCTCGGGGTTGTGCCATATCTGACACAGGACGCTATCGGCCGCACCCTGGACTACATGTCGTCAATCCAGAATTCGGAGGTGGTGTTCGACTACATGGAACCTCCCGAGGCATTCTCAGAAGAGCTAAGGCAATTAGAAAAGGAGCGGACCGAACAGCTGAAGAAAATTGATGAACGTTCGGTCAGCCGTTTCGAGCCGGCTGGCATTGCAGCGATTCTTCGCTCGCACGGATTTTGTGCCATCGAAGACATCAATTTCCACGAGATCGCGTCCAGGTTCGGCCGCGCCGTTCAAGGACTCGCGCCCGGACAGGCTGGTCTTCATGTTGTCCACGCTAAGCACTAGCCAAGCGGCATGGCTCGATCGTAATTTGCAACTCTGAACGGATGGTCGGCAACCCCGAAAGTTGCGTCCCACGGGGGTGCCTTAGGGCGGAGCTGGCTGGAAGTGGCCTGCTGGGAAAATTCGAGACTCTACTGAGAGCTGCCGAGTCCCCGCGGAAGACGGATTGGCCGCGCTGAAAGCAACTTCTGTCTCACGTTCGCTCATGGGTATTCAAGCGCCGACCCGACCCTCAACCGTCTCAAAATGAGTCACGTGCTGGAAGACAAAGACGGGTTCGCGTCCAGCTTCCTTGACGCCCGCACTTGACTTAAAGTCAAAACCCTGTAATAACTATTCGGTCCTACCGGACGAGTCTGGGGGTGTGTCCATTTGGCAGAAGTAAGGCTTCAAGAGGGAGAATCCCTCGGAATGGTCTGCGCCGCTTTAAACGCAAGGTGCAGCGGGAAGACATCATTAAGGAGGTCAAGCGTCACTCCTTTTACCTGAAGCCCGGCGAAAAGAAGCGTGTGAAGGCTGCGCTGGCTCGTAAGCGCGCCCGAAAGAAGACACGCAAAGAACAGGATTAAAGCAGGAGAGGGCCGCTCCTTCCCGGGGCGGCTCTGCTCGATCTGGCCCCCACCAAGTTGAGCTGCAACAGGGATGGTTCACACTCATAAAGTTCTTCCGGCATAAAAGCACGACCGTTCGAACCCACGCACCGTTCTGGAGCGTGGTGGGCCGAGTCCAAGGGGCAGTGCGAGGGGGGATATACAGAACCCAGTTTTTCTCCGTACCACCGCAGTTCTTTCCCCGCGAGTGGGCGCGCGAAAAGGGCTGAAGGGAGCCGTCCTCAATGGAATTTCAGGACAAGGTGCTGAAATGTATGGACTGTGGGGGTGATTTCGTTTTCACCGCCGGGGAACAGCTTTTCTTTTTTGACAAGCAGTTCAAGAACGAGCCGAAACGATGTAAGACCTGCAAGGCGAAACGGGTTTCCGTGCTCGGGGCACCCCCTGCCCCCGGGCAGCCGAACTACCGTTACGCCAAGGTAGAGACCCAGGCAACCTGCTCGGGATGCGGAAAGCAAACGACGGTGCCGTTCCGCCCGACCCAGGGGCGCCCGGTGTTCTGCCGGGAATGCTTCCAGTCGCGGAGAACTGCCGCGACGGCTTGATCCTGCTCGCTTCTGATTTGCGCCAATGTTGCGGGAGTGTCTCTGCACGGCGAGGGTGCCGGTGTAGATCCGAAGTCTGCGCTACCATAGAGAAGTGTCTGGGTACTCCGTAGAAAACTTCGGCTGCCGGGATACGCAGGCCGATGGCGCTGCGGTGGAGCGTCAGTTCGAGGAGCAGGGTCTCGCCCGCGCTTCTTCTCCAGCGCAGGCTGCCGTGGTCGTGCTGAATACGTGCACCGTCACGGCAGCGGCCGATCAGGATGCACGCGCCGCTATCCGCCGCCTACAGCGCCAGAATCCTGAGGCAAGAATTGTCGTGACCGGCTGCTATGCGCAGCGGGCCCCGGAAGAAGTCGCGGCGCTGCCGGGCGTCAGCGTTGTCATCGGCAACTCGCACAAGCATCAACTGGCGCAGATCGCCCTTCACGGAAAGACGGAAGCCGCGTTTCCAGCAACATTGATCCCGCTCGATGCGCTCACCTCGAACCGCGAGCGACCGGTGGCCAGCGACGAACGGCCGATCTTCGTTTCCGACATTTTCGCCCACACCGAACTGCTCGCGGCCCCCGTCTTCGACGCCGCCAACGAACGCACTCGGCCTAACCTTAAAATCCAGGACGGATGCGACAATCGCTGCTCGTTCTGCGTGATTCCCTATGTCCGCGGCCAGAGCCGCTCGCTGGAGAAGGAACGGATCGTGGGTGAGGTGAATGCGCTGGTCGGATCCGGTTATCGCGAAGTTGTCATCAGCGGCATCAATCTGGGCCGTTGGGGGAGAGATGTGTGCGCCGGCGGTCGACAGGCGACGTTAGAGTCCCTTGTCGGTGCGATTCTCGGCGAGACCTCGCTGGAAAAGCTCCGTATCTCTTCAGTCGAGCCCATGGACTGGTCCGACGAACTCATCTCTCTGGTCGCCGGATCGTCGCGCATCGCCAAGCAGCGCACGTGCCAATGCAGTCCGGGAGTGACGCGGTCTTGCGACGAATGCACCGCAAATATCGGCCGTGGCACTATCGCGAGAAGATCGAAAAGATTCGTGCTGCGATGCCCACGGCCGCGATCGGCGCGGATGTGATGGTGGGATTTCCCGGCGAGACGAATGCAGAATTCGAAGCCACCCGGCGCACGGTTGAGGATTTACCTTTTACTTACCTGCACGTTTTCACCTATTCCCCCCGTCCGGGTACTCCGGCCGCGGGCATGTCCGGTCAAGTTCCAGTACAAGTAGCCCGGGAGCGCAACCGGATTCTGCGCGAGTTGGCTGCGGCGAAGAAGTTGGCGTTCATGCGCGGATTCGTCGGCGATTTGGTGGACGCGATCGCGCTGAATGTCGTGGGCAGCGACGGCAGCGGCGAATTCACCGAGGCCCTCACCGACAATTATTTGAAGCTGCGCCTGCGCGGGCGACACGAGGCCAATCGGTGGATGCGCTTGCGGGTTGAGGACGTGGTGGATGGGGCGAACGCGACCGGAGCCGGCAATGGAGACGCGGCGTCAGGGCCCTCGGGCTGGCGCGTCGTAATCTTCTTCCGCCCCGATGGGGCTTCATAGTTTTTCACTTGCTCACCCCACAGCTTGGGCTTGGGCTGCATTCTGTCGCCGCCCTTCGACTGCGCTCAGGGCAGGCTTTCGCGGCTGCCCTCCTGTCAAGAACAGACGCCGCGATGAGCGGCTTCTGCTGGACTCTGCACCTCCGACCAGATTTATGGCCGTCATCACCCCGACTGCTCCCCCAACCTCGCCCCGGACCGAAATCCCCAACGAACTGTGTTGTCGGGCCTTGCCCTGACCAGCTTCGCGGCGCTGTTGCTCGAACTGGCGTTGACCCGCATCTTCTCGGTCGTGCTCTTCTACCACTTCGCGTTTCTCGCTATCTCGATCGCGCTGCTTGGGCTAGGTGCCGGGGGAGTTTTCGCCTACCTGCTCAAGGCCCGTCTTCGCGGAACTGGGTACACGGGCGCTCGCGGCCCGGCTGTGCATGATAAATGCTGTCGTCGTTGTTGCGGTGCTGGAAATCGTGTTGCACGTTCCGGTAAGTCACGCTGTTTGGGGAAGAATTTTCTGCGGTTGACGGTGCTTTATCTTGCGGCCGCGGTTCCTTTTTTTCTGACCGGGCTGCTGTTTTCGGTGGTGTTTGCGCGTGAGACGCGGCGCATTCCCCGGCTTTGCGGCGCTGACCTGTGCGGTGGGGCGCTGGCGTGCCTGGCGGTCGTCCCGCTGCTGAATTGGCTGGGTGGACCGAACGCGATACTGGTGGCGGGAGTCGCGCTGGCGGCCGCGGGAATGATCTGGGCCGGAAGCCGCAGCGGGCGCGGAATGCGGGAATGCTGACACTCGCACTCGCGATCCTGACAGGCGCAAATTATTCCGGACGGGTCATTGACGTGGTCTACGCCAAGGGCATATTTCGCGATCCGCGTGGGTGGAGTTCGCACGCTGGAATGCGCTCTCGCGTGTGGAAGTCGACCGCCAAGGGCAGGCCAAAGCGGTGGTGATCGACGCCGACGCGTCCACCTACATCATGAATGCCGACCTGTCGCAGTGGCACACCACGGCATGGGAGCATGCGCTGATGTCGGCGCCACCCGCGCTGGCGAATGTGCTGCGCCCGCACGGCGAGTTCGCCATCATCGGGCAGGGGGAGGCGTCGATGTTCTGCGCGCGGTGGCGAACGGCAGTCCCAGCGTAACCGGGATCGAGATCAATCCCATCATCGCGACCACCATCATGCGTGGGCGCTACGCCGACTACTCGCAGCATCTCTACGAACGTCCGGAGGTGCACATTCACGTCACTGACGGCCGGTCGTTCCTACGTTCGAGCCCACAACATTTTGATGTTGTGCCGATGACTCTCGTGGATACGTGGGCGTCGACGGCGGCGGGTGCGTTCGCGCTCAGCGAGAACAACCTCTACACAGTCGAGGCCTTCCGCGAGTATTTCGAGCACCTCAAGCCGGACGGTATGATCGCCATCACGCGCTGGGAATTCCACCATCCGCGGGAGGCGCTGCGCGTGGTCGCCGTAGCGATGGATGCGCTGCACCGACTGGGGGTGGCCAATCCGGCGCGCCATTTCATTGTCGCTGCCAGGGCGAACTCAATGCCGATGGCATCCCGGTCGTTGTGCTGGCGAAGAAAACTCCATTCACCGCGGCGGAGGAAACTGCGGTGATCACGCAGTTCGATCGCGATCGGGAGCTCGATTCGCTCTATTTGCCGTCGCACCCGGGGCAGAACCCGTTTTCCGATCTGATCGCCAGCAACGATCCTTACGCCTTTGCCCGCAGCTATGCGTACAACGTCGCGCCGGTCAACGACAACGCCCCCTTTTTCTTCTTCACCCTCAAGGCCGGACAAATTCTCGGCGAGAAGGGCCTGCGCGAAGGCATCGACTGGAAAGTTAACCTGGGAGTGCTGGTGTTGCTCCTGGAATTAGTGATTTCTGTGTGCGCGGTTTTGGCATTCCTGGTTCTGCCGCTCGCATTCAAGAGCAGTGGGACGCGCCAGTCTGCTCTTCCCCTGCTCTATTTCGTAGCGGTCGGATTGGGTTACATCCTGGTGGAGATCGCGTTCATTCAGCGCTTCGTGCTGTTTCTGGGACATCCCACGTATGCGCTAACTGTGGTTATTTTTCTGCTGATGATCTCCAGCGGAGCTGGCAGCCTGCTCTCACGGCTGTGGCTGCCGCGGGCCGAGATGGGCTGGGTGCCGCTGACATTGGTGGTCGCGACGCTGCTGGTCTACGTGTTCTTCCTGCCGACCAGGCTCGCCCAACTGGTCGGGCTGGACTTCGGATTGCGACTGCTGGTGAGCGGCGTGCTGCTGATCCCGCTGGGCTTCGTTATGGGCATGCCATTTCCCACTGGTTTGAGAGCGCTGGCGGCTACGCCCGCGCCCGAGTTCCTGCCTGGCAAGACAACGCGGTCAAATGGGCCTGGGCGATGAACGCGGGTGCGAGCGTGCTGGGATCGGTGCTGGCGATGGTCATCGCCATCCAGTTCGGGCTGACTGCCACCCTGGCTTGCGGCGCGGCCGCGTATCTGTTGGCGCTGGCGCTGATGCCCGCGCTTCGTTCAAATGCTAGAGAGACGGTATGAGACTGTGCCGTCCCTAGCGGGACTCGTGCATCTTTCCCGCTCTTACCCGGCACTTCCGTGCCGGGCTTTCTCATGTCGCCGCTGCGCGGCTAATTTGGGAGGTTTGGTTCACGCTCTGTCCGGAACCTCATGCGCACTCTTAGGGCGGCCTGTCTTTTTGTTATTATTCATCGATGGGCGTGCCGCAGGGAGGCGGATCCGATTACGAGTCGCTTGCTTTGGCTGGCAAGACAACTTCGGACATGCATACTATGAGGGAATCATTTGCCTAGCCAGAAGCAGCTCAAGTGGTCGCAACTACGGGTTGGGATCACGGTGATCGCCGCGAGTCTGACGCTGGCTCTGCTGCTGTTTCTGATGTCTGGGACCGCCGGACTCTTTACCCACGCATTACGCTAAAGTCATATTTCGACAACGCCCAGGGATTGCGTGTAGGAGCGCCGGTGCGGCTGAGCGGCGTCGATATCGGCAACGTGTCGAAAATTCGCATCGTCCCCGACAAAGACAAGCAGATCACTCCGGTCGAAGTCACTATGAGGGTGAGCACGAAATACATCTACGGCCTGCGCCGCGACTCGGTGACTTCGCTCGACACCGCAGGAGTGCGGGAGAAACCTACCTCGACATCGAAAGCGCGCAAGCCATCGGCTGGCCCGCGCAAGACGGAGTACGCTGCCCACGCAAGTGCATCCGGACTTCAACCAGGTGGTACGGGCCAGCCAAGCACGCTGCAGAACCTGGATGCGCTGCTCAAGCGCGCCGACCGGATCCTGGCCTTCGCCGAAAGCGGCAAGGGATCGTTGGGTAAGTTGATCTACGATCCTACTTTGTACAACCGCTTCTCGGCCACCTAGCGGACTTCCAACAGATCGTCGATGAGGTGAGCAACGGCCAAGGCAGCCTGGGCGCACTTATCAGCCGCAATGATCATACGACAAATTCATATCCACGCTCGACAAGATGAACGGAGTGATCGACGACCTCCAGCAGGGCAAGGGTACCGCGGGCAAGTTCCTGAAAGATCCATCCCTCTATAACAACGCGAACGATACCATCGCGAACGTGAAGAAGTCCCCGAGGACATCAACGCGGGTAAGGGCACACTGGGCAAACTGACGAAGGATGAGGAACTGGCCAAGAAGCTCGATACCACGATTACCAAACTTTCACAGCTGACTACCGAACTGGAAGCGGGCCAAGGTACCGCCGGCAAACTCTTCAAGGACGAATCGCTCTACAACAACGCTGACAACATGCTGGTCAAGACCCGCGACCTGGTGAAGGCGATCCGCGAGAATCCGAAGAAGTATCTGAGCATCAAGCTGCACATTTTCTGCGCCGTGAGGCCTGCGCAGTCCGTGCTCGTATCGCAGAGACCCCCGCCATCTCACATACTGTGCCTCAAAGCCGCGAACTCAGCGCCAGGCGGTCCATTAGTGCTGCTGCAAAGCCCGTGCTGCGAGCATCCTGGGGCCAGTCGTACACGAAAACGGTTTCGTTGGGGACGATGTGCAGTGAAAGTCCACCAGTCCACGTGAATGTGGTTCTCATGGGCAAGGCCGAGTGCGACATCATTGTTCGGGTTTTTCGCCAAACGCTGCCCGCCGTAACCTCCGCCGCCGCCCGGAATGTGGAAATGGAACGCCCTTGGAGGGGCTCCCGGAGTAGTTGCTGGAATCCAATCGGTGTAGAGAATGTCATGCCAACGGATCTGACCTTGCATATCGATCAAGGCCGCGATGATGTCATCGGCGATCCCTTTTTGATATTCGTTCTTACTGTCGAGCATGATGTCGACGGCAAGGCCTGCCGTATGTCTGGATCCGTCCTGTCGAACCGTGCCGATTCCGCCTGCTCTAAGTTCCGGTATGACGGCTCGTAAAGCACGTGCGAGTTCGGCGACAGCGGGACTCTCTGTATTTTTCGAGTGATTTGCCATATCAACCTGTCCGCCCGCGAAGTTCCCCCTATGGGTCATCGCGCCCCGGCGCCAAAGGGGCTCTCGAGATCCTGCAAATGTCCCCTAGGCCGGCAGGATAATATCAGGGTTTTGAATCGCTGACTACACGAACCCGGCCTAGTGTTCGCCGATTCCAAAAACTGACCCCACTATCAGGATGACGAGCACTCCCAGGGAGATCAATCCGTACTTGCGATCCTTTCCGCGGAAGAACAAAACACAGGCGACCAGGACCCGAACCACTGGCGTCACTAGCATCAGCAGAACTCCGGCGCGCTCAATGCGCGCGGAATGGGGCCGGCAACAAAGAGTCCGATGAGCAGGCCCGCCAGCATGATGAAGAAACAACCGAAGGCTCCCACGCGGAGCACGAGGGCGACGGCGCGATCAAAGGCCGGTTCCCTGCGTTCGCTCATAGCTCCCCGCAGCAGGTGAAGCCCCAGGTGACCGGCCAAATAGAACATGATCGCGACCAGCAGATAGACCACGTATTTGGTATGGATCCGCGGGGCGAGGCGGGCGCCGAGAAGCGATCCCAGGAAAACGCCCACCGCCAGCGGCGCGGCGTACTCAACCAGAAATGTCGCCGCGACGATAGTAAACGATGGCGCTGGCGGCGGCCGTGACTCCGATCATGAAGTTCGAGGTTGCAGTCGCCACCATCAGCGGCACGTTCATGAAGATGTACATGACCGGAACTTTGATGGGGCCTCCGCCAATGCCGAGCAGTCCGGAGAGCGCGCCCGCTACCAGAGAGGCTCCCAGCCCGAGTGGGTAACGCTTCGGCTCATACGGCGGGATCACGATGTCGCCGTTGAGCGCAGAGGGCGATTCTTCACCGGGCTTGAGTTTGCCACGGCGCACCACAAGGGTGTGGCGCTGTAGAGAAGAAATCCGGCGAACAACCCTTCCAGGGCGTTGCGATTGAAATAGCCGACCAGATAGGCCATGAGCGCCGCTCCAAACGCGGTCGCGAGTTCCAGCGTCATGCCGAGGCGGATGTCGGTGGTGTGGCGCTGCAGGTGAACCGAGGAACTTGCGGCTGAGGTGGTGATCACCGCGACCAGGCTGGTTCCGATGGCTTGCCGGATCGGGACTCCGAAGTGGAGGGCGAGAATGGGAGAGAGCAGAACGCCGCCTCCGATGCCCGTCAGGGCGCCCAGCATGCCGGCAAAGAATCCAAGAATGACCAGAAGAACGGTCACCACGGGCGAGGCGACCTCCGGTAGCCGATTTTTTCGATGGGGATACTAACCCTGCGAAGCGTCGTTGCTTGAGAAGAAACTTTGGCGCGAAAGCCGCTCGGCCGCAAGCTAAGACACCACCCGCGGAGAGCGAGTGGCATCAGCCTGCTCGTGCGCGTGATAACTGGATCGAACCAGCGGACCGGACTCGACATGGCGGAAACCGAAGCGGAGCGCCTGGTTCCGCAAGTCGACAAATTCCTCGGGTTCGTAAAACCGCGCGATGGGCAGGTGATCTTTCGAGGGACGCAAGTACTGTCCCACCGTGAGGATGTCTACGCCGCGTGTGCCGAGGTCTCGGAAGACTGCCACCAGTTCATCGGTCGCCTCACCCAGCCCGACCATCACGCCGCTCTTGGTAACCATGCCGGGAGAAAATTTCTTCGCGTTCTCCAGCAGCGTGAGTGTGCGTTCGTAACGCGCACCGGAGCGGACGGCGCGATAAAGCCGCGGCACGGTCTCGGTATTGTGGTTGAGCACGTCGGGCTGGGCGTCGAGCACGATGCGGAGCGATTCTTCCAGACCTTGAAAGTCGGGGATCAGCACTTCGACGTGGCAACCCGGCGTCAAACGGCGAATTTCGCGGATGGTTTCGGCAAAAACCCGGGCGCTGCCAATGTTGTCATCGTCGCGGTTCACGCTTGTCACTACCGCATGCTTCAGGCCCAAGGTGGCGACCGCTTCCGCCACACGGCGAGGCTCGTCCCAATCGATGGGCTGCGGGCGTCCCTTGGGTACGGCGCAGAAGCCGCAGCGGCGGGTGCAAATATCGCCCAGCAACATAAAGGTCGCGGTTTTGTGGTTCCAGCACTCGCCGATGTTGGGACACTGGGCCGATTCGCACACGGTGTGCAGACCGAGACCGCGCGCTAGCCTTTTCAGATCGTGGAAATTCTCTCCCACGGGAGCTTTGGCGCGCAGCCAAGTGGGCTTCGGCATCCGCGGAGGGGGGCCGAGTTCGATCTGAATCAGTTGCGAGGTTCCAGCCATCCTTTCGATTTTACCAGTTTTCAGTTTCGGCTCCCTCGTGGGGCGGAGTGGTTGTCCGTCGACTTCGGTTGCCCTATCGGAAAGCGCGCAA
>CAVRCR010000043.1:0-115014 GCA_963719615.1 uncultured Acidobacteriaceae bacterium
ATGCAGCTCCAAATTGAGGCGGCCCGCATGGAAAGACCCACTAAATCATTCTGGCAAATCTGGAACATGAGCTTCGGATTTTTCGGCATTCAGTTTGGCTGGGGACTGCAAATGGCCAACATGAGCGCCATCTACGAATACCTTGGCGCCCGCGCCGACCAGATTCCAATCCTCTGGCTCGCCGCCCCACTAACTGGGCTGATTGTGCAGCCCATCATCGGCCACGCCAGCGACCACACCTGGGGACGCCTCGGCCGCCGCCGCCCCTACTTCCTCAGCGGTGCGATCCTCAGTTCGTTTGCTCTCATCATGATGCCGCGCTCCTCGGTGCTCTGGATGGCCGCTGGCCTGCTGTGGATCCTGGACGCATCGATCAATATCAGCATGGAGCCCTTTCGCGCATTCGTCGCCGACCTGCTCCCAGAGCAACAGCGCACCCGTGGCTTCGCCATGCAGAGTCTGTTTATTGGGCTCGGCGCTGTAGTTGCCTCAGCGCTGCCCTGGATGCTGACGAACTGGCTTCACCTCGGAACCGGTGCCCCGGGACACGCCATCCCGCTTACGGTTCGCATCTCGTTTTACAGTGGTGCCGCCGTGTTCCTGGGAGCGGTTCTCTGGACCATTGTCACCACGAAGGAATATCCGCCGGATGACATGGAAGCATTCCGGAGGATGAAAAGCGAGAAACGCAGCCTGATCACCAATGCCGCGGAGATTTTCAATTCTGTCGCGCAGATGCCGAAGACCATGCGCCAACTCGCCCCCGTGCAGATCCTCACCTGGCTCGGACTGTTTTGCATGTGGCTGTATTTCCCGGTCGCCGTCGCACACAATGTTTTCGCTGCGCCCGACACCACATCGCCTCTCTATTCGGCCGGCGTCGAATGGGGAGGTATCTGTTTTGGTTTGTACTCCGCCGTGTGTTTCGCCTTCTCCTTCTTTCTCCCGTCCATCGCTCGGGCCATCGGACGCAAGCACACGCACAGCCTTTGCCTCGTGGCAGGCGGGCTGGGACTGATTTCCGTCGCTTTCATTCACGACAAATATGTTTTGCTGCTGACTATGGTGGGCGTCGGCGTGGCATGGGCTAGCACCCTTTCCATGCCCTATTCAGTGCTCGCCGGATCGTTGCCCAAAGAGAAGACCGGTGTCTATATGGGCATCTTCAACTTCTTCATCGTAACCCCGGAAATTATCGCCTCGCTGTTCTTCGGCTGGGTGATGAACCACATGCTCCACAACAATCGCCTGATCGCCGTCGTGGCCGGCGGTTGCTTCATGCTCGTCGCGGCCGTGCTCATGCAAGGAGTTTTCGATCCTGGCGAAGAAAAGGTCCGGGTCGAGCAGAAGGTCGATCCGAAGCAACTTGCCCGGAGTCTTGCGCGGTAAGACCTGTCCCCGCGCCTCAGTCGATGATCGCCTGATAGGCGAGTTCGTTCACCTGGCGATCCAGAGTCAACCCGCCTGTGGGATGCAGTTGCGCCATGAAGATAACGATCATCTGCTCTTTCGGATCGATGGTGAACCCGGTGTAGAAGAAGCCTCCCCAGTTGTATTCGCCCACCGATCCGAGTTCGGAAAGCGGCCCCTTCACACCCTCCACTCCGAAACCGAGGCCGAAACCCATATCGGTGCTGATCTTCCCGAGTTGATCCTGCGTCATGAGTTCGACCGTCTTGCGGCTCAGCAGATGTGTGTTACCCACCTTGCCGTTATCCAACATCATCTGGCAGAAGCGCGCGTAATCCATTGCGGTTGAGACCAGGCCCGCACCACCGGAGAACAACTTTTTGGGGCCACGCGTCGGATAGTCCGCGGAATAAACAAAGGATCCTTCCCGAATCGGCGTGTCAGGGAAACGATTCAGTCCCTTGTCTGGGTAGTACGTGTAAGCGGTCGCCAGTCGATCGACTTTGTTGTCGGGGGGATAGAAATAAGTATCCTTCATCCCTAGCGGCTCGAAAATGCGGGTGCGGAAGAAGTCATCCAGCGGCTTGTCAGAAACGACTTCCACCAACCGGCCAAGCACATCGACGCCCAGGCTGTATTCAAAGCGGTCTCCGGGATTGAACAGTAACGGCTGGCCCGCAAGACGGGTCACCATGTCGCCGATGGTGCCGTCGTACTGCAGAAGTCCGCTCGCTACTCCAGCTTTCTCGTACATCGGACCCAGGTCGTCATTCCACTGGTACGTAATCCCCGACGTGTGGCGGAGCAGATCGCGAATCGTGATTTCTTTCGTCGCGGGGATTGTGTACGGCTGGCCCGACGCGGGTTTCACCAGTACCTTCGGATTCTTGAATTCCGGCAGGTACTTCGAGACCGGGTCGTCGAGCAGAAACCGGCCCTCTTCATACAGCATCATGACGCCCGCGCTGGTAATGGCCTTGGTCATGGAGCAGATGCGGAACATGGCATCCGGCGGCATGGACTTGGCGGCCTCGCGGTCTGCCATGCCCTGCGCCTTGAACCAGGCCACCTTACCGTGTCGGACTACGAGCGTGACCGCGCCTGCAATTCGTTTGTCGTCCATAGCGCGCTGCACCGCCGCGTCGATCCGCGCCAGGCGCTCAGACGACAGCCCGACCGATTCCGGTTTGGCCGTAGGCAGATCCTGAGCGGCGGCCAGAACACTCAGGACTAGTAAACCAAGAAGAACCGGAATGATCCTCCGGTTCTTCCCGGCTGGAAGGAAGGAGGTGTGCATGTTCTCTCCCGCTAGGACTTAATCGTCTTCGACGACTCGTCCCAGGTCACCGGGTGTTTGCGGAAATAAGACTCGTTCGCCATGTGACACGCGATGGCCGCGTGATTGCCGAAGACCGCATCCTCAGTCACCGGCTTACGTGACTTAACGGACTGAAAGAAATTCTGCAGGTGCGGCCGCACGTCGTCCCAGTCGTGACCTTTATAGACCGTATCTTCGTGCACCGGTTCTTTTCCGAGTTGCGGATCGTGCTCCGCGTGCCATTCTTTGACGTACTGTTCCCGCATCTTCGCCGGAAAACTGTAGCTGTAGTAGCTGGGATCGGTGTCCATGCCCGATTGCGAAGAATGCCGCAACTCATACTCCCCGGCATCGAGGAAACCTTTCTGCCCCATAAAGCGCGCCAGTTCCGGAGTTTCGCAGCCCAGGTCCAGGCGGACATAAACCGGAATTCCATGATAGTCGAAGAGCACGGTGTGAAAGTCCGGCATGTCGCGGCCGTCCGGGAAACGGAAGATGCCGCCCATCGCAGTCGCAGACCGCGGGATTTCGTTCCACCCCAGGGTGACGAGCATTCCGCTAATGAGGTGCACCATCAGATCGCCCGCAACGCCCGTTCCGTAGGCCCTCCAGCAGCGCCAGCGCGCAAAATGCAGCGGGTTAAACGGAATCTTAGGTGCATCGTTAAGCCACGTGTCCCAATCGAGGTTCTGCGGAGAAAGATCGGGCGGCGGAGGATACTCCCACGCCCCGGTCGGATCGTTGCGCCCCAGCGTGAGCTCCACCATTTCCACGTCGCCAATCGCGCCTGACTTGTACAATTCATTCGCCTTGGCGCACAACACAGAACTGACCCGCTGCGAGCCGATCTGCACGATGCGATTGTTCTTCTGCGCCGCTTGCACCATCGCCAGCCCGTCGGCCACGTTGTGCGACATGGGCTTCTCGCAATAGATGTCTTTTCCAGCATTGCAGGCATCGACGACCACTCGCCGGTGCCAGTGATCGGGCACCGCCGCCACGATGCAGTCGATATCCTTTCGATCGAGCAGTTCCTGGTAGTGCCGCGTCGTGGGCAGGCTCGTATTGGCGGTGATTTCCCTGGCCAGCGTGTGGCGCCCGTCATACAAGTCCGCAGCACCCACGCACTCCACGCCGGGAAGCGTGATCGCGCCACCCAACAGGCCGGAGCCCTGCATTCCAATTCCGATCATGCCAAAGCGGACGCGATCGCTTGGCGCTACCGCGCGCGGCATCGGATGGGCCTCGAGCAAAACGGTTTTTGAAACCAACAGCCCGCCGGCGGCGGCAGCAGCACCGCCCTGCAGGAATGCGCGTCGCGAAACCTTACTTTTCATAAGAATTCCTCCGAATGGATTAACTCTGACTCCGCTCGAATCTCACTACTTCTTTAGGGGCTTGATGGCCACTTCTTTGAAGAACACGATGTCGTTGTCGCTATGGTTCTGCAGGCCCATGTAGCCGAAGTTGGGCCGCGGCCCACGCTGCGGCTCAAAGTCGAACTTGCGATCCGGGACCGGATCGCCGTCCTTGTAGTCTGTGACTTTTACTCCGTTGAGCATGACCACCGTGCGCGGCCCATCGAGCGTGATTTCCATCGTGTTCCACTCCGGACCGGGCTTCCATGCATGCTTCACTAGCGGCTTGGTCAACGAATACAACATGGCAGTTTCGTGATACTCATCCTCTTTCGAGGTTTCCGGGTGATTATCGATCTGCACTTCGAAGCCGTAGTGCACCGGCATCCATTCTTCGCGGGGTTCAACCGGAATGCGGATGAAGACTCCAGAGTTGTCGTTTTCGTCGCGCATTTTGAACACGACATGAATCATGCAGTTGCCGATTTTGCCGCCGGTCCAGTACAGCAAACCCATTCCGCCGTGGGTGCGGATCAAGCCGTCTTCCACCGCGTCCCCGCCCGGGCCCACATGCTTCCAACCGGTCAAGTCCTTGCCATTAAAAATCTGCTGCCACTTATCGGGATCGCCTTTGCACGCATTTTCCTCGGCCGCATACGAGAGCGTTACGAGTCCAGCACACAGAAATATCCAGATCGTGAAACGTTTTATCATGGGAATCTCCGAAGTTCTCGACGATGTCTTATTTGGGGACAAACCAATTTACTCGCCTCGCCGTTGGGAATCAATGGACAGGACGCACGGGTAGTGGGCTACTTTGAGACATTCCTGCGTTTCGCCCTTTCCGGGCCGTAGACAGTCAGGACAATGACGGCACCCAACTGGGCCACGGCTTTTATGGTCTGAGCTTCAAGCCTAAAATCGCACGCAAACGGCTGCCGCCCTGCTTGCACGCCGACGCTGAACTCTCGCGTCTTTGCACCATTCCACAGTTCGCGCTCCGTTCTAGGAAGGGCTCGGATTAGGGTGCAAAATGCACGTATGGTGGCATCCGCTGAGGGTCTTGGGAATCCGGCCAATTCGAGATGAGCCGAGTACCTCCTTCTCTCGCGGCCTACGTACAAAGCGATCACCTTCTTGCCGAAACCGTTAACGAGGGGCTGGAGATCAGATCTGGAATAAACATCAAGATCGACGTTCAGAAATTTGGCGTCTGGGGCCTTTTTCTTAACGGGCATGCGGTTTTCTCAAAGTAGCCCACTACCGACGCAGGCTCCGATTTCTCGTCCGTGGTTGCGCTTTGATTTGAAAGGGCGCGGCTTCAAGCCGCGGCGACCATAGCCGGGAAACAGCAGGCCTTTAGGCCCCGGTCTTTCGGCCCCGGGGGTTGCATTCCCGCAGCGGCTGAAGCCGGTCCTGTCAGATGGTTTTGCAGCGCGGCTGAAAGCTGTGCCTTCCAAAACAGAGCATAACTAACCCTAAACCGCCCTAATCGCGCTCCCGGCCTGCCTGCGCGAAGAATCTCATCCCCGCACCGGCCCCCGATCCGCCTTCGGCCGCGCGCTTCTTCTGCCAGTCCGCCTCGGTCAGCACAGAAATTGCTTCCGCCTTCTTTTTCTTCAGTCCCGTATTGACTCCAGCAAGTTCCTTCTGCGTGAGCTTCTGGAAATCCCCGATCACGTCTTCCAGTTCGTGCGCCAGCGAATCGGCGCGCGCCGCCTGGTAGTCGGTCGGACGGCCCTCGTAGCCATTGACGGCGCCGTAAAGCTGTCCCAGCAGCTCGCGGATGCGCTCTTCTCCCGTGATCATGCCGCCTTCCTTCGTGGCGACAATCTTCGACCGCAGTGCGTCGCAACTGGCAGCAAGATCCTGCAGTTGCTTTCGCAAGGGATCTTTCTCCGTCACCTTCTCCACCCTTGCGTTGGCCCCGTCGCGCACGCCCTCAATGGCCTCGACCGCCCAGGTCATATGCTCGATAGTGTGATAAATCTTCATTGTCAGATCGAATTGCGCTCTCCGCTCATCCACAGAAAACTTCGCCCGCGGATCAAGCGTCACGTTCAACTGCTCGCTGTAGACGTTGTCCCCCTTGGTCATCTTCACCGTGTAACTGCCCGGCAGCACTCGCGGGCCCTGCGCCGCTTCAAATAGCGCCGTCGCCGCTGGTGGAACCGCGGGAGCTTTCAAGCGCATCGACCAACTGGCGCGGTTCAGGCCGCGGTGCTTGCTTCCCGCCACGCTGTCGACCAGTTTGCCGTTCTGATCGAGGATTTCGATTTTCAGGTCGCCGAAAATGTGGCGCCCCTTCTGGTAGTAGGTAATCTGCGCATCCCCAGGCCGGCTCCGGCCGGTGAAAGCCTCGTCGCCATCGGCCCAGCCGCCGAATACGTCGAAATACTGAATCGCTTTGCCCGGAATGAGGGTGGCCTCCTTCGACATCAAATCGGGAGTCAACGCCCGCAGCGCCGAAATGTCGTCGATGATCCAGATGCCGCGCCCGTGCGTCGCGAGCACCAGGTCGCTTTCCCGCGCCTGCACCACTACGTCGCGCACCGCAACCGAGGGAAAGTTGCTCCCTTTGTATTGCGCCCAATGCTGGCCGCCATCGATGGAAATCCATAGCCCAAACTCAGTGCCGAGAAAAAGCAAATTCGGGTTTACCGAGTCTTCTGTGATCACGTGGGCGTATCCGCGCGCCCCACTCTCCTGCACCGGAAGTGCGGTCCAGGTCTTGCCGTAATCGGTCGTCTTGTAGGCGTAAGGCGCCATGTCGCCGAAATTGTGGCGATCGAAGGTGGCATAGGCCGTGGCTTCGTCAAAGCGGCTGGCCTCTACCGTCGACACCCAGGAATTCTTGCCCAGGCCGCTGATGTTGCCCACAACGTTAGTCCAGGTCTTGGCGCCGTCGCGCGTGATCTGCAGGTTGCCGTCGTCGGTTCCCACCCAGATGATCTGACCGTTCTTCGGCGACTCCGAGATCGAATAAATCGTGGTATGCATTTCCGCCGAGGAATTGTCGATGGTGACGCCGCCTGATTCTTCCTGCTTTTGCTTCTCGGGATCGTTGGTCGTGAGGTCCGGCGAGATGCGGTCCCAGGACTGCCCGTGATCGCGCGACCGGAACAGGAACTGTGCCCCGATATAAATCGTCCCTTTTTCGTTCGGGCTCATATGGATCGGCGTGTTCCAGTTGAAGCGCAATTTTTTCTCGCCGTAGTTGGGCCACGGCTTGAGCCCGCGAATTTCGTGCGTGTAGCGGTTCACCCGGCCGATCTCCCCGCCTTGCGCCTCTGCATACAGGTAGTCCGGGTTGGACGTGTCTTCGAACATCCAGAACCCATCGCCGCCGAACATGTTTTCCCAGCGTGAGTTTGAAACCCCGCCCGGATACGACGAATCTCCCACCCACGAACTATTGTCCTGCAGCCCGCCGTAGACGTGATACGGATCGGAACTGTCGGTGCTGACGTGGTAGAACTGCGAAATCGGCAAGTTCATCTGGTGCTTCCAGCGGTTGCCGCCGTCCTCGCTGCGCCAGACACCGCCATCATCGGTGGCATACACGATGTTCGGATTCTTGGGATTGATCCAGACATCGTGGAAGTCGCCGTGTGCGGCGCCCGAGACCACGTTGAAACTCTTGCCACCGTCGGGGCTGAGAAGCAGCGGCCCATCGGGCTTGAAGATTTTGTTCTCGTCCTTGGGATCGACAATCAGATTGCCGAAGTAAAACGGACGCCACAGCATGTAATTGCTGGCATCGAGCTTGGTCCAATTCGCTCCGGCATCGTCCGAGCGGTAGAGGCCGCGTCCTTTTTCCGCTTCAATGTTGGCGTACACGACCTGCGGCTTGGCGGGTGCGACTGCAACCGCCACGCGGCCCCAGGGCTTGGCCGGAAGGCCCTTGCCGTTGCTGTCGTTAATTTCACTCCAGTGGTCGCCGCCGTCGGATGACTTGAACAGGCCGCTGCCCGGCCCGCCGGAGCGGAAGGTCCAGCCCTGACGCCGGAAATCCCACATCGATGCGTAAATCGTCTTGGCTTCCTGCCGGCTCATGGCCAGAAGTGCACACCCGGAGGATCCATTGGCCCCGGCCAGTACTTTCTTCCACGTCTTGCCGCCATCGCTCGTTTTATAAACTCCCCGTTCGTCGTTGTCGTTCCATAGATGTCCCATCGCGCAGACCAGGACGTTATTTCCGTCGCCAGGATCGACCAGGATCTTCGCGATGTGCTCGCTGTCCTTCAGTCCAACGTTGGTCCAGTTCTCTCCACCATCGGTCGACTTGTAAACGCCGTCCCCGATGGAGACGCTGTTGCGCACCCAAGCCTCGCCACTGCCCACCCAAACCGTCTTGGGGTTCGACGGATCAATCGTCACCGCTCCAATGGACTGCACGCTCTCGCGATCAAAAACCGACTTGAAGGTCGTTCCGCCATCGACCGATTTCCAAACCCCACCGCTAGCCGCACCCACGAATACCGTAGTGCGCCCATCCTGCTCCACGGCGTCGACCGCCGCGACGCGACCGCTCATGGCGGCAGAGCCGATGTTTCGCGCAGGTAGCCCTGACACCGTGGCGGCATCAAATTTGTAGCCACTCTGGGCGGACGCTAAGACCGCCCAACCGAGCAGGGCGATACCCGAACAGCAGCTCAATTTCATCTGCAAATGGCGATAAGTAGCGCATGCATTCATCATTCGAAGTCCTCTTTGTTCAGATCTTTTGGCAGCACGAGATTTCGTTCACGGCGGTTAAACCCGAACTGGTTACTTCTTCGCAGCGTCCGCCTTCGCCCCCGGCTTCAAAGACGCCGGCAAGGCGAAGTCCGACTCGGGGATGGACACATTTGCTTCAATCTTCTCTACATTGATCGTCTGTTCCGCAGGATTCGCCTTTGACCCCTGCGTCATAGAAAAGGGATACATCACCCCAGCCACTGGCTTATAGGAACCCAATTCCATCACACTCTCGTGAACGGAACCGCGGATGAATTCCTGTTTATCCCTGCGAATCTCGAGAAATGTATCGGGGTCGAGGTAGTAGTAAAGGATGTCGCCATTCTTCAGAGTGACCTTCAGTCGCAGAGCGTCGTCGCCGTCCACCACGTCGTGGCCCAGGTAATCGACGGTATTTCCCTTCTCTTTGTAATCGACTAGAGGACCATCGAAGTCGGCATCCAGAACCAGGCCGCGAAGTTCGTCCTCGCCCAGCAGTTGGGGATCCTTGTGCCCCTCAAAGGGCTGGATCTGCCAGCCTGTCGTGCCGTCGTAAGCCGTGACGGCGGTCATTCCTTGCAGCGAGAAAGTCTGGCGCACAAGGTTGGGACGCAGACTCTCCTGCCCAACATTCGCAGTGAATCCCCCGCCCCCGATGAACTTGGCGGTCATGCGAAGGGACTTGATCGTCTTGATCTTGTCGATGCCACCCTTCGCCTGAATGTTCTTGCTGACGAGTTCCTCGGCGGTCTGCGCGTGGGCGAAAAGACTCAGGCACAACACTGCCGCCAACACAATCACTGCGTGACGCATGGGAGCGCGCTCCTTGTTTGGGACTGTTGGGAACCTGGGATATAAGACGACAGTACTCTACGTCGAACAAGACGTGATTGCCAAGTGCTGGCTGAAAAAACTCATCGAGCAAGTGGCCGCCCGCGCTGTTTTTGCGAACTTCGTCGCGTTCCTTAGCGCCCCCCCCGGTAAAGGCTTTCGACTAGGCCCGCCCGTCGATTCAGCGTTCTCGGCCCGAAATATGGGGTGGCGAAAAGAAATAGTTCAGCATCTACGAAGATTTTCGTTGACACTACGAATATCTTCGTAGTATTGTCCCCGCATGCGACAGACTCCGCAGAAACCCACCGCTTCGGAGCTTGAGATTCTTCGCGTGCTCTGGCTTCGAGGCCCCTCGACCGTGCGCGAAGTCCACGAAGCGCTCAGCGAAAAGAAGTCCCTGGGATACACCACTGTGTTGAAACTGCTCCAGATCATGACCTCCAAGGGCACGGTCCGTCGAAACGAAACCCAGCGCGCGCACGTCTATGAAGCATGCCTGCCCGCCGAACAGACCAAGCGGCAGATTGCCGGGGACATGTTGCAGCGTGTCTTCGAAGGATCGGCGAGCCAACTCATGATGCACGCGCTCGCCGGTGGCAAAGCCTCCGCAGATGAGATCCACGAACTGCGCCGTTTGCTTGACGAATATGAAAGGAGCCGCCCCCGATGATCTCAACCACTAGAGCCATAATGACGTGGTTCTCGCCAGCCACAATGCACTCCCTGGGATGGGCTCTCCTCCATTTTCTGTGGCAAGGGACGGCTCTTGCGGCGCTGGCAGCAGCTGCCATGGCTCTCTGCCGACGTGCCTCGGTGCGCTATGTGTTGGGCATCGGTGCGCTGCTTCTCATGCTGCTGGCGCCCGTGGCCACTTTCTTCTATTCACAGGATCACCCAGCGCAGGTCCTGCCTGGGGCCGAAGCCGTGAAGGCGCCTGCGCCCGTTGCGTTCGCCGAGAACACGGCGAGGAATCCGGCTCGATCTGCGCCGGTCTCGAGTTCGCCCAGTGCGCTCCCACGGTTGATTGAAGCCCGGGTCGTCGAAGCTTGGACCGTCGAAGTCTGGCTGCTAGGCGTGGCTTTCTTCAGCCTTCGCACCGCAGGCGGATTCCTACTGCTCGAGCGCGAACGGCGCAGAAGTTCCAGTATCGTAGGCCCTCGCGTGCTCGAGATCTGTTACACGCTGCAGGACCGGATCGGCCTGAGCCGCGCCATTACCTACTGCGAGTGCAAGTGGCTGCAAGCTCCGGCGGTGATCGGATGGTTCCGCCCCATCGTGTTCCTTCCGGCAACCGCCCTCACCGGTCTCTCGGAGGAGCAGTTGCAAGCCGTAATCGCACACGAACTGGCGCACATCCGGCGATTCGACGCCTTTGTGAATGTATTTCAAGTTCTGGTGGAGACGTTGCTCTTCTACCATCCCGCCGTTTGGTGGCTCAACAAGAAGATCCGTGCCGAGCGCGAACATTGCTGCGATGACGTAGCGGTGTCGATCTGCGGCAACGCCGTCGAGTATGCGCGCGCCCTCACGCTGATGGAAGAATGGCGCAGCGCACCTGCTTTCGCCATGGCCGTAAACCGCGGTCCACTAACCGAGCGCATCGTGCGCCTGCTTGGCCTCAAGACCCTCGGAGAAGGCAGGCGCGGTGTCGGACTCAGCGCCAGCATTGTCTGTCTGACCGCGGCGATCATCGCGGGCAACGCTTTGTTGGGGATGGCACGGCCCAAACCCCAAATCGCCTTCGTCGCACAAGCCGCGTCTACGCCGAGTGCGACGCCGCAATCCGCACCCAGAAGTGCGTCGAGTCCGAAGCCGTCTCCCACTCACCCGCAAAGCAGCGAACAAAGTGCAGGCTCTTACATTGAAGAGATGAAAGCCGCGGGGCTCGGCGATTTGACTGTCGACCAGCTCATCGCCATGAAAATCCAAAATGTCACGCCGGAATATGTGCGGGATTTGCGCGAGCTAGGCTTGCATCCGGACGCTGAGAAGTTGGTAGCGATGCGCGTGCAGGACATAACGCCCGAATACGTTCGCGAGCTGAAGGCTTCCGGCCTCAATCCCGACGAGAATCACCTCATCTCGCTCAAGATCCAGGGTGCGGACGCGGAATACTATCGCGGGATCAAAGAAGCTGGAATTGATCCCGACGTTGACCGCCTGATCTCGCTGAAAATCCAGGGTGTAACTCCGGAATATGTTCGCGCACTCCGAGCCGCTGGCCTCGCGGTGACTGTCGATCAAGTCATCTCGCTCAAAATTCAGGACGTCACGCCCGCGTATTTGAAGCAACTGCACGAACTGGGCGTCGATCCCAGCGCAAATGACGCCATTTCCATGCGTATCCAGGACGTAACTCCGGAATATGTGCGCGAGATTCACGCGCTTGGCCTGAAACCGGCGACCAACGAACTCATCTCCATGCGCATACAAGATGTCACGCCCGAATTCGTGAAGGCGCTGCAATCGGCGGGGTTTAAGCTGGCAGTCCACGAGATCATCAGCGCCAAAATTCAGGATGTCACGCCCGAGTTCATTGAGCGAGCGCGTCAGCACGGTTTCAAGGACCTGACTTTGCAGAAGCTGATTCAGCTTCGGCAGTTGGGAATTCTGGAGCCAAAGGCCGATTTATAGCGCGGGGCTTCGCCCCAGCTTGGACGGCCGAAGGCGGCCGTGGCCACACGAGCAGTTACGATCTCAAGTTCGATATGGAGAAGACTTATGAGAATGCGACGCACGCTGACCTATCTGGTTTTCGCCTCTTGCATTCTGGTGCTTGCGGTCAAGAATCAAGCCGCCGAAATCCGGAGCGGCGACTGGACGATCAGCAAGTCCGACAATCCGGGCAAGGTTGAGTTTTCGCTGATCGAGCACCATCACGGCGGGACGTCCAGCCACCAATCAGACTGGCCAGCGGCGTCGTTTCAGGGCGTGGACTTCTCGAAGCCCGGACGCCAGGACGTTCACTTCACCCTCACCCGCGACGCGGGCAAGGTTGACTGCGAGGGATTCCTCAAAGATGGCGAGGGCGCGGGCATCTTTCATTTTCAGCCGGACTCGAACTATGCGCGCGAGATGAGTTCCGTGGGCTTTTCCGTGGACGAGGAGAAGCAGTTTGCCATGGCGGTTCAGGACGTCAGCCTCGAGTTTGCCAAACAGATGAAGAACGAAAATCTCAGCGACCTCGACACCGACAAGCTGATCGCATTCCGTATCTTCCGGGTGGACCGGGCGTTTATCGAAGATCTGCGGGCCGAGGGATTGAAGGTTTCCGACAGCGACAAACTGGTCGCCTTCCGCATCCATGGCGTGACTCCGCAGATGGTGCGGAGCTTGCACCAGGCAGGTTACTCGCCGGAGGAAGATACGCTGATTGCCATGCGAATTCACGGCGCAACTCCGGAATGGATGGCAGAACTCAAGCAGCGCGGCTACGACCACGTCGATCTGGAGAAGCTGATCGCATTCCGCATCCACGGCGTTTCGCCGGAGTTCATCTCAAAGCTGCAAGGACTCGGGTTTTCGCATCCTGAGCCGGACGAGTTGATTGCTATGCGGATTCACAACGTGACGCCGGAATATATCAGCGACCTGCGATCCCGCGGATTGCACGACTTGAGCATCGATCAACTGGTCAGCATGCGCATCCACGGCATCGACTGACACAGTGGAAATCATCCGAAGAAATAGTTGAGATGAGGCGCAGAACTGAGGGTCTGCGCCTCGTTCCATTTTGGGAAAACTCGGGTTTGCTGGAGTATCCCCCCTCCCCCCTCCCCTCAAATGCCTTGACTGGCGGGGTTTGCAAAAATGCTTTGCAAAATCTTGAGCCGCAAAGCGTTAGAGGTCAAAATCTTGACAACAAATAACTTAGCGGACTTTTCGCGCGTTCTTCGCGTACCGCTTTGCCTTGGCCATGATCTCGCTTTCTGCATGTCCGAGGCAAGGTTGGATGTCACACAGCGGGTGCGATGTCTGTGGCTCTTTCTCGACCAGACGCGGGGACCAGTAAGGTTGCGAAATCCCACCCTTCGGCTTCGCTCAAGGCGAGCTTTGTCGAAAGCGAGACAGCTGGCAGCCGACTTCGTGGTGACGCGGGGAAAGTGAGCGAGATGCCGCCTGTCCGCCTCACATGCGTTGAGGCTTGAATCGGCGAGGGTGAGGACACCAAGTTCCCGCCTGCCTTCCATGTTTCTTTTTGGTACTCTTTGCTAGCAATGGCACGAACGCGGCCCAAGATGCAGCTCAACCATTGTTCATAAGACATCATGATGCTATGTACCTTTCATCTATTGGCTGAATCTCGATTTCCGGAGGCTCGTTTTGCTCGCGCTCACTTGTGATAGCGCCGGCTGCAACAGTTATCGCGGTTCAAAGGTGACAGTTATCGTGGTCTCTACTTCGACCGCCCCACTTTTCGCAAAAGACGCGAGAAATGGGGCACCCGGGTATGGTCTTAATCTTCCTGCGGGATTAGTGCGTGAACGAGAAATTCAGACCTGTGGTGAGAATGAGGTCATTCTTCTTCGCACCAATTGGCGGATTCGACACGTAAATGTCGCCAAACTGGTTCTGCCAACCCAGCCATTTACTGATCTTGGTGACCGTGCCGAAGCTGAACACTCCCCGGTATTCGCCAGTCTGCTGCAGATCAGGATAGAAGTAGAAATTCTCCGTGACCACGGTGCTCTTCCCCACCTTCTGATTCAGTTCCTCACCCAGCGTCAGAGCCACAAAGCGGTTGGTCACCCCGTACGAAGCAAAGATCGGGGGACTCGCGAACGCATTGAGCAGAGTGCCGTTGGAATAGGTTTCGTGCGTGTAGTTGACGCCACCCAAAACGTTGAAGGTGGTGCTGTCGTTGTTGATCACGTGATAGCCGAAGCCACCGGTATACACGGCGCGCAGATCCAGAAACTGCAGGGCGTTGCTCATAAAATCCGCGGCGCCAAAGGCAAACACCTTTGGATTCAGGTTGCGATCGTAGCGCAGGCCGCCTTGCACCAGGTTCGCGACAGTGCTGGGGGTGGCCAGTTGATTGGTGGTGTAGATCGAGCTGACGTACATTGTGATTTTGTCATTGAGCGTAGGATGCACCGCGTTGATGGCCAAGGCCAGGTTTTCGGTTTCGCTGTTTCCACGCGCTACCGAGAAGCCCACGGTGGTGCCGCCATTCCAGCCATGCATGAGCCCAGGGTGCAGTGACTTGTCATAAGCCGCCTGTTCGGCGTCGTTGCGGATCAGCGTCACATCCTCTTTTGGAGCCTCCACCGTGCCTGCGTTCTTGGTGGCGACCTCGATCTTGTTGTCGGAGGTCGTGACCGGCCCGACGGCCGTCTTGCCGCCTTTCAGGCTTATGTGCAACTCCTGATCGGTCTTGATGTCCTGGATCGCATCAAACTTAAGCTCGACGTCGCCAGCCGCGTCGGTGTGCAGGACGAGCGTCTTGCCATCCGATTTCACAACTGTGCCGGTCAGGCGATCACCGTTCTTGAGGGTAATCTGATCCGCGAATAGGGCCGATGACAGTCCTAAGAACGCAATTAGGGCGAACACTTCAACTTTACGCAGCAAGGCCTTCCTCCAGATTTGAGAGATTCGATAAGTTCGAAAACGATTTGGGTCCCGGAACTACCGTTGGATAAGGAAATCGAAAACAGAGACAGAGGGGCGTACTCAGAAACCAGGGATTTTGGAAACCAGAAAGCTAGTGCCCGCGCCGCGGGAACTCGGTTAGCCCTTGGTCTCAGTATTCTTGTTCTGCTCGTTGGAAGCCTGCGTCGAGGAATGATCCTTCATGCCGTCTTTCAAGGCACGTATTCCCTCGCCCAGGCCTTTCCCAAGTTCAGGCAATTTCTTAGGACCGAAGACCAGCAGAGCGATAAAGAAAATCACCAGCAAGTGCATCGGTTGAAATAGACCTTCAAACATCGGACCCTCCAAGGGATACAGCTACAATCTCAAATCATACGCTATCGGCAGCCCATAGGGGAAGGTGCCCCCCCCGGCCGTGCCAGACCAAACGACCTTTATTACTTAAGGTTTTACATCAGTTCCCCGTACCCTTCGGTGAACAGGGCCACGACGAGGCGTGATCGCAATCACATCAATTTGCTGTGCCCTCAGTCCGCCTGAAGGAAACACGTAAACCGTGGGATCCGTTCAGGCCGTTTGTTTCGAGCGGTCGCCCGGATCGCCTTGATCTGCAAGCCAAGCCGGCCGATCTTGCGCCTGCTAAGCCCTCGAACCAGGCGAAAAATGATTGAGGGGCCCCGGACTATTTCATGGATCGCCGTTAGGGAGGACGGATCTTTTCGCTCTGCCCTTTCTGTCCCACTCGATTGACTCGTTTTGAGCGCGCTCCCTGCCAGACTCTCTCACTTTTCTCTGAAAATTCGGCGTCCGCCTAGGGCACGGGGAACGGTAGACTAACTTTTTGTGGGTAGTTATGGGTGGGGTCTCAAGTCGGACTTGGCGATGGCTGGAGATTATCGCGTGCGCATGCTGCCTCGCCATGGCAGCCTCAGACCGATGCGCCGCCGACATGCAGGCGCCGTCGGTCGATGCGAAAGGGGCGGCATCAACGGACTCGAGGCCCGGCGCGAATCCAGCGCAGTCCGCAAGCGGAACGGAGACGGCGCCTGCGAAAGCTGCTCCCCCACCTTCACAACCTTCTTCGCAACCAAGCATGGTTCCAGACGCCAGGTCGGTCTCAGGCTCCTCACCCTCATTGAGGGATTTCATAAACCTCGCATCGCGCGAGGTGCAACACTACATTGAAGCCTTCGCGGATCTGACTGCCGATGAAACTCGCGCCACACAGATATTTGATGAACACGGACTTGCGGCCACCCGGCGTTCCACACAATCCGCATTCGTGGTTTATCGGCTGCGGAACGACCCGAGGGATGTAGTGGAGTACCGCGAAGTGATCTCGATCGACGGACACGAGGTCAAAGGACACGCTGCTCGTGCGGCCAAAGTATGGCGCGAAGTTGCCGAGGCGCATTCCCCACGAGAAGAAGTCAAACGTATTACGGCAGACAGTGAACGCTACGATCTCGGACTGGCGGAGACTGGCCTCACGTTATTTGAAGGCCTTCCCCTGCGACCGCGTTGTGCAGGCGACTTCACCTTTCGCGAGATGCGGAAGGAAACGGCGGGCGATCGTCCTGTAAGAGTGTTCGCTTACCGTCAGGTTCATCCCTGCGGCGCAGTCGCATACCAGTTTGTGTTGCCCGGACGGCTCGCGGATTCTCCGTTACTGCACGCGGGAGAATTGGCGCTTGACGCTGAAACTGGCCAAGTCGTCCATGAAGAACGCAACATCTACGCCGGTAACCTCGACGAGAAACCGGTACGCGTCGCCCACATTGCGATGGGCTACGGCGGGAGTCCATTTGGCATTCTGGTGCCAAAAACGATCGTGCTGGAAACCTTTCTTCCCCGCGAAGACGTTAGTGGACTGGGCACGAGCTTCCAACTCTACGCCCGTATGGTGCAGACTTATGGACCGTTCTCGCGTTTCGAGGTTAGTGTGGGGGAGAAGGTTTCTGCTCCTAGACCCTAAGCAAACGGTGTGATTTCGTTCGTCGAATCAATCTCTCCTGCCCCAAAACTTGATAGGATCGTCCGCACAACCGACTGGAGGCTTCCCAACATGATGAATCGCCGCAGCTTCCTCATCGCCAGTGGTCTGACCGCGCTTGCTTCAACCCGGGTATTCGGAGCCAACGACACGATTCGCGTCGGCGTCATCGGAGCCGGGCACCGGGCAAAGGGCCTGCTCGATGCTGCCGACAAGGCGGGCCCTTACCAGCTCGTCGCCGTCAGTGACGTGTATGGGCCCAACCGCGACGCCTTCCAGCAACGCTCGAACGGGGTTGCGACGGCCCACCTGGATTATCGTGCAGTCCTCGACAAGGACATTGATGCGGTGATCATCGGATCTCCCGACCACTGGCACGTCCCTATGGCCGTGGACGCACTGAAAGCGGGCAAAGACGTTTATCTGGAAAAACCGGTCACCCACACCATCGAAGAAGGCGCCGTATTGATGCGGGCCGTTCGGTCCAGCAAGCAGATTCTGCAGTGCGGCATGCAGCAGCGCAGTTGGACTCATTTTCGCGATGCGGTTGACTTGATCCAAGCGGGCAGTCTGGGCCGCGTTGTCCAGGTGCGCACCTATTGGTGGCAGAACTATCACCGGGACTGGGCGGCGAAACCCATCGACCAAGGGGCGCTCGATTGGAAGCTTTGGCTCGGCTCCGCTCCCGAACAGTCATTCAGCGACGAAAAATTCAGTCATTGGCGTTGGTTCTGGAATTTTGGCGGCGGCGCCATGACGGACCTGTTCACCCATTGGATCGATGTGGTGCACTGGGCTATGAAAGTCGACCAGCCCCGGCAGGCACACATGCTCGGCGACAAATATATTTTCGATCAATGGGATTGTCCGGACACGATCCAGGCGGCCTTCCGCTACCCCGGCTTTGATGTGGTGTACGAGGGCATGATGAACTCCTCCATCGACGGTGGCGGCCTTGAATTCCGCGGGACGGAAGCAACTTTGAAGCTCGATCGCGACGGTTTCGCCGTCTATCGCGAACGCATCGATGAGGGGCAAAATCCCGTCCTCGCGGCACACAACTTCCGCGACGGAACCATCTCGCACATGGAGAATTTCTTCGAGTGCATCAAGACCCGGAAAGACCCGACTGCGCCAGTAGAAACCGGGGTCGCCGCCGCGCGTGCCGGCCATATCGGCAACCTCGCCCACCAGCATGGCGGCCAGTACACGTGGCCAGCGAAGGCCTGAAAACAACGCCCAGCAAACGGGCGGGCTTTTCGCCGCGAAGCGGGGACAGAATGAAGCCCACAGCTTGCCCTGAGCCTGCCGAAGGGGCGTAAGCCATGGGTCCACTTGGGGAAATGATCGCAGCCCCAGCGGGGCGAAAGAGGATCGCTCGCGCGCACCCTAAAGCCCTCACCCGGTCAACCGTCGCTATTCCTTGTAGACCCAGGCGCCAACTTCGGTGCTGGCAACAATCATCCCCAGGTAGAGAATGGGCAACACCGGCCCGGAAAGAAGATTTGAGGGTTCGTAGATAGCTACGCCTTTCAAGAGTTGACCGACAGCAACCAGCCAGACAGCCAAGGCCCGCGATCGCTGCGCTTTTCGGGTCAGCCCCAAAAGCGTGGCCGAATGGCCGCATACCACCAAGTCATCAGCAGGCCAAGAAAACGGAACACGAAAATGAAGAAGAGCAGCGGCGGAGGACGATCAGAACGACCCCGGCTAGCATGCCGCCCAGAACGCCTCGACCCCAGTTGATTGTTTCCATCGCTTCCCCCAGACTCACGAGGGTGCAGGCAGGTGCCACCCCTGAGTATTCTGCAGCCCTCGGGAAGGCTGAGCGAGATTACGAAAATGCAGCTTCCGTTGCGCGCTGTACCATCTCCACGCGAGAAATCACGCGGGAGATTACCCTTGTCAATCTGAATGAGTGCAATTTTTCGCCAACTTGCGATGGCGAACGGCTTGATGTGCTGACTCGCTAAACGGGCACACGCATCCGTTGGAATGTGCCGGTCTCCCAACCGCCGCCTGCGATTTTTATTTGGCGGGAACCGAGAGGTCCTCGAGTCGAGAGCCTTTTTTAGCAACGTAGAAGGCCAACGCCTTCGCAGGCGCGCTGCTGCTGGCGTTCTTGACGTTGTGCACTTCGGCGGCCACCGTGGTGAATGCCTCGCCCGGCTTGAGGGTTACAGCGGGTTTGCCCTGAGCCTCAAACGTCACCGAGCCCTCCTCGATATGCACGATTTCGTTGCCCGATTGCGTAATGCTTCCTGCTCTCTGCCCCCGGCGGCAGGATGCGCTGCACCATGCAGAACCGTGCCGCCTTTCAAATTGTCCTGCGCCCTCAACATCCGGCTCCCCCAAGACACACAGCAGCACGACTACTGCCAATGCGACCCCAACCAAAAAGTTGATGCGCTTCACAAGGCAGCCCGCGCCCGCGTAGAATCCCACATGACCAAACGGAGGGTTTATGGCGATTCGCGTTCATCTTGCGGCGTCGCTTCTTTTCGCGACGGTCACGCTATCTGCTCAGACCACACCTGCGCCTACACCAAACGCGAACAATATCCGAACGCCCGCCCAGACCCTTCTTGGGCAAGGGTGGGGCGTCGATCACGTCGGTGTTGGAGTCCGTGACCTCGCCCAAGCACAACACGACTACGAACAGCTTGGTTTCAAAGTCAGCGAGGGTGGCCACTTTCCGGGAGGGTTTTCCAATTCCATCGTCGATCTTCAAAATAACAGCTATCTCGAACTGCTCTCGGTCAGCGCAAACACGTCAATCAAGCAAGGTGATGCTTCCGAGATCGCTGATTTCTTGAACAGGCACGAAGGCGCTATGTTCCTTGGCATCAACGTTGCGTCTGCCAAAGCAGCGGCGGACTACCTGAAAGCTCACAACTTCGATGTGACTGGCCCCGACCCCGGCAGCATCATGAAGGAGGGTGAGACCACACCGCCTCCCCCGATGTGGTACAGCGTGGGCACCGCTGACAAGCCAGCAGCAGGCAAAAAGGGATTCACGATACCCATTTTCTTGATCGAATACCTTTCCACTAATTGGACAGACAAGGCCCGCGCTGAGGGGCGGATGGATCATCCCAACACAGCTATGGGCATTCACGCAGTGTGGTTTGCCGTGCACAACGCTGGGGCACAGTTACGCACACTTCGAGATGCTGGACTCGAAGTCGGTGAATCCCGTGAGAAGTTTCTCGGTGCCCACGGACGGGAAGTGAAGGCTGGTCAGGGACTGCTATTGCTTCTGGAATCGAGCGACAAGAACGGCCTGCTTACAAAGTATCTATCCGATCATGACGAAGGACTAATCGGTCTCAGCATCGAAGTCGCCTTTCTAGGCAAGGCCCGCCAATTGGCTGAGTCCGGCACGGGAAGAAAGCTGGAAACCTACAAAGGGTTCTATGGCACGAGCTTTCTGCTACCCCCGGAAGTTACACATGGCGTGTGGCTGGAGATGTTCCAGCCAGTCCAATTCTTGCACTGAAGAGATTTAAGATGCCCATGACTGCTGCTCTAACAGGCGTTCTCACAAGCTTGCGCTGTTTGTTCGCCAAAATTCGAGTCAACGAGTGCAATTGAGATGTTACGCCAGCCATCGCATCGAGCCTAACTTAGATTTGCCTCGGAGTGACAGAAAATGTCAGCCCTACCCGTCTAGCCTTGAAGCAACGCCAATCATACTGCCCTTTCCCAGTGCCCCGTTGCTGAAAACAAAGCATTTAGCCGTTAGGTATGTTTATGTCTTGGCAATCTGCTTTGGTTAATTATGTGCAACATCAAAATGTCTTGGGGACTGTTCTTCGGTCCATTCGAGCACAACTTCATAGACGGAGAAATTTTACGATGCGACGACAGAGGGGTTTCTCACTGATTGAGCTGCTGATCGTGGTGGCAATCATCCTGATAATTGCAGCTATCGCAATTCCAAACTTGCTACGCGCCCGCATGGCGGCTAATGAGTCGTCTGCTGTGGGCTCCGTCCGTACCATCAATACGGGTATGGTCACTTACAGCACCACTTATCCGACGATCGGTTTCGCGAGCGCCCTGGCTAATCTGGGCGGCACAGCTCTTGCAGCTTGCACGCCCGCTACCAATACCGCTTGCTTGATCGACAACGTTCTGTCGGCTGGCACCAAGAGCGGATACAAGTTCACGGCTCAGGCTGGAGTAGCGGCGACCCCGCAGACCACCTACTACGCGACGGCAACTCCGGTCACTGCGAACCAGACCGGTATCCGCAGCTTCTGCTCTTATGAAGATGCTGTGGTGCGCTACGACTCCACCGGCGCGCTGGCTGGCAGCGAAGCCGCTTGCCAGAAGCTGGCTCCGCTCAACTAGTAAGGGAATTGGATGTTTTTGATAGGCCGCATAGGTCGCCAAGTCTGGAGGACCTTGCTGCGATCGCGAGCCCACTTACGGGAAGACTGTTAGTTGACAGGGATGTTTCAACAACTGGTTCATGTCTGTGGCGACCCCGTACTGGCAACGAGCTATAGTCCGTTAAGGTCGACCCCAAACCGTAATCGAACCGCGCGGTGGGACTCGCAACCGCCCGAGCGACGGATGCTTGCTACGTTCGGACGCGGAGCAGCAGCAATGTCTGGTCGTCTTGCTGCACGCCGTGCCATTCGACTTCGCCCATGATCAACTCCCATAGCTTCGGGAGTGGCAGCGCGGCGTTTTTTCCTGAGCCATAGGATGATGGTTGGCACTTAAGCCAACGCTGGGCTTGCGTAGCTTCGTAACCGACTGGCGTCAAGCGCTGCGTTTACATGAAACCATCAAGTCGGGATCATCAACTGGGGCTGGCATCGCCGCTGAACTACGCGGCGATCCAAAGCGGCAAAATCAACATCAAAAGCCCCTCTAAAGGAAGGAGGCAGGGCTGGATGTAAGTCACCACGCTCTGGTTTCCCGCGAGCGGAGGGGAGAGAATTCTTTTCTTGACATCCCCTTTCATAGGATGCGTGCTATCGCGATTTCTCACCAACTGAGGATAAGTGGTTCCTGCTTTACCGACCAGCTTCTGTCAACTTCCCAAAAGCTTGTGTCTAGATAACTCTGTTTTGCCGACAAATCTAAGATGGTTTGTAGGTGAGGCCGATGGCTGCGCCCACGATGACCCACTGAATGAAGTAGGCGATGGACTGGTAGATGGTCAACCTGAGGCCGATGTTCAGGTTGATGTAGTTGTGGATCGCTAAGGTGCAGACAGAGAACAGGCCGATGAGTGCGCCGAGGTATATGCCTGATACGATGCCGCCACGAGCGGCATAGATTTTTGCGTAGAGAATGGCGACGACCACGATCGCGATGAGGATGGCAACCATGCCGTAGGGCATCACCTTCATCATCTCGTCCTTGGGACGATAGACATTGGGGTATTTCATGAATTCAGTTTTCATTGATGGCCATGCGGCGAACATGGCAAAGCCATAGACAAAGTAGGCGACCATAGCCCCGAGGGATGCCAATGCAATGCGGGCGTAGTTCACGGTCACTCCTGAAGCGGGACTTGATTTCCCGGAGAATTCTACATCAGACGGTTACTTCGTTGGATTTACCGGAAACCGGAAGTCAACTGAAGCAACCGCCATTTCACTCATTGAGGCCAGTTGCAATAGAGTTGTGGCGCTCCTGCACGCCATGGAGTTAACCGGAGGCTCCGGCAACGATGGCACAGATCTTTCCCATGTTGGCCGTCAGTGATCGAGGCAATCGGCTTTTACCAACAAGCACCTGGCACGGCGCCGAATTTGTCCACAGCCCCGCGCGTGTCAAGCAAAAAATAACCCAGCCCCTCTAACCCATGCTCTCCAAAGGAACTAAAGTTCCGTAACCTCGCGTTCCAATCGCCTCCTACATGCTAAAATAGATGTAGTCGTGTTTAGCCGTAAGACATACAAAGTAGCCAGCCATCAAGCCATCTCATACCACAACAGTAAGTCTTTATTCTATAATATATTACGAATAAGTCTTACAGCCTCAAGATTTTACCGGGAAGATTGCATATTTCATCTTCGCAACTCCAGCAAACCATAGATTGTAGCTCCAAGATATATATGTTTTTTCGGGATATATACCCTTCTCGCGGGATGAAAATCCCGAGTGCCCCATCTCTTGCGCGTCCTTTGCGCGAGACCGCTTCCGCAAGCTCAGGGCCTTATGTCGAAGGTGGGATTTTCGACAAGGCGAGAGCAAGTCACGCCTCCTGGTTACTTCCGTGACCTTACCGCCGGGCTCGCCGGCAAGCTATTTTTCTGAAGGGAGCTTTCGAGGCGCCCGCACTCGCAGTCGTCTCCAAAGCCGCCACCAGCAAGCCAATCCATGTGTTGGGGAATCCGGTGAGAGTAAAGGCCGCGTTGTTCGTTTTGATGCTGATTTTGGCGGCCACCGCCGCTTATTCCTCTGATAACCAGCCCATCAACACGACTCAGCTGGCGGCATGGCTGACGGCAGGAGTCCCCGGCACCCGGCTCGCCCGCCTGGTCGAGGAGCAAGGACTCGCAACCCTTCCAACGAGTAACGAATTGCACCAATTGGAGGCGGCGGGGGCCGGCAAGGAATTAATGAAGGTGGTTAGTTCGGGGGTCGTCCGGTCGGCAGAGATCGGAGAAGCCATCCCCGCGGCCCTGCTGAATGCCAACGCCGAAGCCGGGCGGCAGCATTATCGTGAAGCTGAACTCCAACTCCGCAGAGCCGTCGCCTCCGACGATCAGAACTCCGCTCTGCACCTGGCGCTGGGCGCTATGCTGCGCCACCAGGAGCAGTGGGACGACGCCTACGACGAACTTACCCAAGCCACGCGGCTCATGCCCAGTCTTCCTGAGAATCACAGCGCCCTGGCGTACTTGTTCTATCGCCTCGACGACGGACCAAATTCCATCGCCGAGGCCCGCACTGCTCTCAGCCTCGACCCGAAGAATGCGGAGGCCTACCAATACCTGGGCCTTGGCCACTATTCCATTGGTCAGTATGGGGGCGCTGTGCACGCTTACGCCGAGTCTCTGGTCCGCGACCCTAACAATGCCGACACTTACTACGACATGGGCATCGCCCTGCATGCCGCCGGCGACATTCCCGCCGCTGTTTCTGCCTACGAACATGCGATACAGCTGCGCCCTGCTTTCTGGGAGGCGCACTCGAACCTGGGGCTGATCCTGCACGAAGAAGGTAACCTCGACAGAGCCGTAGCGGAATATAGCGAGGCCAAGCGACTGGCTCCGAGCGAGGCCTCGGTCCGCAACAATCTGGGGAACACCTATTGCGATCAGGGAAACTTCGCCGCCGCCATGGACGAATTGCACGAACTCTACCGCCAGCATCCGGAGTGGCAGCAGGGGCATGCGTGCCTGGCCAGCGCTTACATGGCGAAGAAGAATTACGACGGAGCGGTCGACGAGTTCAGGTTGGCGCTCCGCCAGAATCCGACTGGATCGGCCGAGCACCGTATTCTGGGTCAGGCGCTGATGCTCGACAACCAGCCGGAAGAAGCCGTGCGCGAATTACGGCTGGCGGTTTCCCTCAACCCTGATTCCGACGTCGCGCATCACCTGCTGGGCACGGTCTTGTTCGAGCAACAGGAGCTAAGGGCCGCGGAAAAAGAGTTCCGCGAGGCGGTCCGTTTGAATTCGTCGGCCGACAATCACTATTCCCTGGCGGCATGCCTGACGAGCATGGACCGTTACGATGAGGCTCTGTCGGAGTTGGAGACCGCTTCGCGGCTCGATCCGGCGCAGACGCTATATCGCGCCCGCCGCGAAGAACTGCTCAAGCTGATGAAGGAATCGAACCCGGAGTAGGCGCGGACGCCCATGCAGCCGATTTTGAGCACTGCAAGCCGATGTACCAAGGTGCTTAGCGGAAGGCGCAGTCCCTGCATAGACTGAGTGAAAGCCACGGCCGACAAGCCTGGACGGATGCCGGCGATGAAATCGAGGACTGACGATGGCCACAAACGCGACGCGAACCCAGCAAACCGCCCCGGGCAACAAGTCCCTCGCGGCTTTGGCGCAGGATACAGGAGCGCGCCACATGGACCCATCGCATTCCTCCGGATCTGCGGGGGAGTCTCCCGCTAAGCCGGCGGGCTATGGCCTACCGTGCGCCAAGTGTCGGCTGTACTATCCTGCCGATCTTGATATCTGCCCCACCTGCCACCATCACGAGAGGGTTTCGCCTATCGTGCCGAAGGTGCCGCCCAAGCTGACTCACGCAGTTCCGGATGCAGTTCCCGATAGCGCTGCGGTCGAGCACGAGCGGGAGGAATTTCTGCGCCAGTTCAAATCGCAACTGATGGAAGCGCACTCCGAAGTAATGAATACGGCGGGCTCAATCTGCGCCCTCGGCGAGCATCGCGCCGGGGACGACGCTGGCGCCGTGGTTTGCAAAGCCTGTTATGACCGCCTGCAGGAGCGGCTCGATCTGTATGAAGCAGCCCTGCACGTCGACCTGAAAGAGGCCGCGCAGATCATCTACGACGCGGTCTGGGCCGATCCTTCCGATCCCAACAAGACCTATGAGAACGCCGCAAACGCACTGCTGAGCGAGATCCGCAAGCGTGCCGGCGTGAGTGCGCTGATGGGCCCGTTTCAGCCGCTGTCGGACTGAGCACGGCCTACTCAGTTTTGATGCTGACCCACTTCTTTCCTGCGTACAACTTATAGCCGCCGCCATCCTCCACGAGTTTCAGAGGGACAGGACGTTTCAATTCCGAATCCATTTGCGACGTGGCGCTGAGCACATCGTTATTGGCCACGTCCATCACCACAAACTTTCCGTCCGCGGTGAATCCGAAACCATATTGGCCCGGCACCAGTTCTGACCCGCCAATGTTGAGCTTGGCCTCGGTAATGAGCATGCCCTGATACTTTTGCTGGATCGCGGTGGAGTACCCCGAGGCGTCGACGAGGGCAGCGAGAGACATCTTGGCGTCCGCCAACTGAAACCCCACCGCATTGCGAAGTTGGACCGGCGCCTTCTGGCCGCGGAAGAAAAACTCCGCCGGGACAGTCTTTTTCAGTTCGTCCGCGCTCAGTACATGCTTCGCAGCGTTCTGCGCTGCCGCCAGCGACAGCATGGCCAGCAAGATGCCGCCAAGAGCAATCAAACGGGAGATCGCCAAACGAGATTCCTTCATGACAATAGGCCTCGAGGTTTAGAGTCAAATGCGTTCACGGGAAATCTAATCGTTCTGCCGGTGGGGCGCAAATCGCAAAGCCCTCGAGCAGACAGGCCGGGCATCTGAGTCAAAGTTCGTCTGAGCGGCTAAGCAGTCTAAGCCCGGCAACTGCCTAAAGCCGACATTGATTCATCCGAACTGACGGCATCGCTAAACAGGCTGCGGAAAACGTCCGTTGGCACGCCACAGACGACCACAGGGGCTAAAGCCCGCGTTGATTCCATTTGTTTAAGCGGCCCTGAAAGGGCCGCTCTTCCACGGAATCGAGCGCATTCGAGTTTTTTCGCAGCCTGTAAAGCAATGCCCTGATACGAATCGCGATTTTTTGCTTTGCCCGCAAGATTCGGATAGTCCGTTATAGGCTCATCGCCGTAGGCTTTCCTTGTTATGACAACCAATGCCATACTCGCAACAGAAGGCCTGAAGCCAGTGCCGACCCAGCAACCCACCACGATGGAGCAGTCTCGCGCAACCGACGAATCACGTTGGACCGCCGTGCTCGCGCGCGACGCCGCCCGCGACCGGGAATTCGTGTTCGCCGTCTCGACGACAGGCGTATATTGCCGGCCATCGTGCGCGGCCCGCCGTCCTCGCCGAGAGAATGTTCAGTTCTTCCTGCGGCCGGAACAGGCGGAACAGGCCGGCTACCGTGCCTGCCTGCGCTGCCGTCCGAAAGCGCTCAGCGGCAACGGGCAGGCCGACGGCGTGAAGGCGATTTGCCGCTTCATCGAGCAGCACCTTGACGAACCGGTCACACTCGATCGTCTGGGCAAGGAGTTTCGCCAGAGCCCATTCCACCTACAGCGCCGTTTCAAGTCAGTCCTTGGCATCACGCCGCGGGAATACGCCGACTCTTGCCGCTTGCGCCTGCTCAAGCGCAATCTGCAGGCGGGCGACTCCGTGACTCGCGCCATGTACGACGCCGGATATGGCTCCAGCAGCAGGCTCTACGAGCGGACCGCCTCGCAGCTTGGTATGACCCCGGACAAGTACCGTCGCGGCGCGATTGCGGCAGCGATTCGCTATACGGTCGCGGATTCGCCACTCGGGCGCATGCTGATCGCGGCCACGGAACGCGGCATCTGCGCGATTCAGTTTGCTCGAACAGACAGCGAGCTGCTGGAGGGACTCAAGCGCGAATTCCCCTTTGCCGCCCGCAAACCCGACGAAAGCGGACTCCGATCCTGGGTCGTCGCTCTGCTCCACCACATGCGCGGCAAGCAACTTGACTCTTCGCTCCCGCTGGACATTCGCGCCACGGCATTTCAGCGGCGGGTGTGGACGTATCTGCAATCCATCCCGTTCGGTGCCACGCGATCGTACAACCAAGTTGCGAAGGCCATCGGTCAGCCCACGGCCGCCCGCGCTGTGGCCCGTGCCTGCGCGACCAATCCGGTTGCCGTGGCGATTCCATGCCATCGCGTGGTTCGCGAAGACGGTAGCATGGGCGGATATCGCTGGGGGATCGAACGGAAGCAGGCGCTGCTGGAGATGGAGCGGCAGTCGTAGAGACGTAGCTGGCTGCGTCTCTGCCGACGGCGTTGCGGTGGCCGGCCTCGAGTAGTGCAGGCAGAGACGTTGCAAGCAACGTCTCTACGAAGCTGGGTTTCGCACTAGGAGCCAATTCAGCAAGGCCACGACCACTGCGGCCAGTAGAATCAGCGATTTGCTGTAGTCGATTCTTGTGAGCAGGCCCAGGCAAATCATTACTCCCAACAGGGCGATCCATGTCCCACCCGGCACCTGGAAGACTGCCGGCCCCTGTTTCCTGCGCAGCATTGGCAGTGCGGCGCAAACCACTCCGTAATAAAACAGCCGCGACCCGGCGGAGAGAGTGACATTCCACGTGAAGCTTCCCATCAGGGCGAGGGCCCAGACGAGAAGCGCAAACACAAAAATCGAGAAATACGGCGTATGGAACCGCTTGTGCACGAGCGCGAACAGGGGCGGGAAGTCTCCGCGCTCCGCCAGTGCGAAGGTGATGCGTGGAGTGGCAAGTATGTTTCCGCTTAAATAGCCGTAGACGGACAAAAGCGCACCGACCGCAATGAGCGCCGCCCCACCCTGCCCCACTACGATTCGCGCGACGTCAGCCAGCGGGCGCTCGCTGTGGCCCGGATCGGGGAGCACTCCAACCACCACCCACTGGATCAGCCCATAAATGAGGGTGCAGGTGACCAGCGCGGCGAACAAGGCAAAGGGTACGTCGCGCCGCGGGTCGCGGGCTTCACCGCTCGAAATCAGGGCGGCCTCGAATCCTCCATAGGCAAAGATGAGGAGCACGATGGCCTGTAGCCAGGCATCAGCGGACGGCGAAGCAGTCTCCGCCGGGACAATCCGACGCATGCCGACCAGATAAAACGCTCCCGCAACACAGACGACGCCGAGCGAGGCCAACTTCGCGACGGTGAACGCCGAACTAACATAAGTACCAGCGCGCACGCCGCGGAAGTTGATCGCGGCCAGCATTCCAATCAGCAGGGTCAAAATTATGAGTCTGGGCAAAGGCTGTGTGGCACGCGGCCAAAACTCTCCCAGGTAAGTGACAAACAGATTGGCGTTCGCGGCGCAAGCGGTCAGGCGTACAAACCAAACCAGCCACGCGACCTGAATACCCATGAAGCGCCCGAATGCTTCGCGGGCGTAAAGATAGGGCCCGCCTGTCTCGGTAAATCGGGAAGCCACTTCGGCAAAGGACGCCATGACTACGCCGACGGCGACTCCCGCAAGCACCACGCCAAGGATGCTGGTTCGACCCGCTTTCTGCGCGAGGGCGGAAGGTAATCCAAAGACGCCGCTCCCGATGATGCAGTTCACCGTGAGCGCGGCCAGGCTCCAGCGGCCGATCACGCGAACCAGTCCCTCGTTGGAGGAAGTCTCTTGCCTGGTCTCGGTCACGGCGAGTTTGTATCACAGATTTCCGACTTTCTGACGGCGGCGGTTCAGAGTCGTCTAAAATCCAGTCCAATCCGAAAAGGTGTCGCCTCCGTAACTCTTTTGACTTCGGACTTGAACGGCGAAGGGAGACACTCGTGAACGGAAACCAGCGATGCGTTTTCATTACCGGGGGTACGGGATACATGGGTCGCAAGTTGATCCCGCGTCTACTGGAGCGGGGCCACATGGTTCGGGCACTCGTGCGTCCCGGTTCTGAGAGGAAGCTCCCCACTGGCTGTACACCGGTATTCGGCAACGCGCTGGACGGGGCCAGCTATGCCGACCAGATTGGGCCGTCCGCTACTTTTGTACAGTTGGTGGGAGTGGTTCATCCCAGCCCCGCCAAGGCTGCCGAATTTCGTCAAGTCGACCTTCCCGCCGGTCTCGCGTCGGTTGCCGCGGCGAAGGCTGCAGGGATTCGTCATTTCGTCTACCTCAGCGTTGCCCACCCTGCCCCCATGATGCACGACTACATCGCCGTGCGCATGGAGTGTGAGGCAGCCATTGAAGCGGCTGGCCTCAACGCCACGATTTTGCGTCCTTGGTATGTGTTGGGCCCGGGCCATCGGTGGCCCTATGTCTTAGTGCCCATGTACAAGCTGGCCGAACTGCTGCCTCAAACTCGCGATGGTGCGCGCCGGTTGGGTCTGGTGACCTTAGAACAAATGACCGATGCACTAACGGTCGCCGTGGAGAATCCTGTCGAAGGAAGACGCGTTGTCACCGTACCGGAAATACGTGCAGCACACGCTTGAAAAGCCGCGCCCATCAAGGCATTGGAGGTGGTGACCATGGCGCGGACCAAAGTAATCCCAGAATTACCAAAGCGCATGCCCGTGGGACATCTGTTCGCTGCGTTCTGCCGATGAGATGGTTGAACGGCAAGCAAATGCCTCGAGAAGACATGGACGACCTGCATCTCAGAATCGCGCGCGTCACCGAAGACCTGCGCTCCATCCAGCAGGAGCTCAACTGCGCCGCCATGCAGGCTCCGAGCGATCCGGAACTCATGGAAGCGCTCAACTCGCTCTCCGAAACGGAGCCCATCGATACCCTTCGCCAGGCGCTCGATCAGATGCGCCATTTCTTGTGGTTCTACTCGCAAGTGATGGACGCTGAACCGGAGCTTGGGGACAAGTTGCGGCAAGCCGGTCCGACGAAAACGGAAACGGACGAGAAGTGTAAGTTAGAAAATTCTTTCCTGGATAAACTTTCCCGAGCCGACGAACTCGTGCTGCTTCGCCATATGGCCGAGACCAAACAGCGCAAGCCGAATTAGCAGCCTAGAAGCCTCGCCCGCGCACCACCGTTTTCAGTACTTCCCCAGTAAGACTCAGCACGACAAAATCCGCATCCGCACCCTTAGCGAGAGCACCATGCTGGCCTACCAAGCCCACGGCCCGCGCGGGATTTAGCGTGGCCGCTCGCACCGCATCTTTCAGGCTCCAGCGCGAGAACTGGGTCACGTTGCGTACGGCGCGGTCCATGGTAAGCACGCTTCCGGCAAGGCTGCCGCCCGAGGTGCATTTGCCGTCCTTCACATCCACCTGGATCGGGCCAAGTTGGTAGCGCCCGTCCGGCATGCCGGTCGCAGAAATGGCATCGGTGATCAGAACTGCTCGTTCGTTTCCCTTGGCCTGTAGGAAAAGTTGGACCACGGACGGTGCTACATGAATTCCGTCGACGATGATGTCGGCGCTCAGCCTGTCATCGGTGAGTACCTCGCCGATGATCCCCGGGTCGCGATGGTCCAGCGGCCGCATGGCGTTGAAAGTGTGCGTGGCGTGCCGTGCCCCGGCCTTCACGGCGGCCTGCGCAATGGGCAACTCGGCATCGGAATGTCCAATGCTGACACAGACATTCCGGCGCGCTGCCTCTGTAATCACTTCCATCGCGCCGGGAGTCTCGGGGGCAATCGTCATCATCCGCACGTGTCCACGCGCGGCTTGCCAGAGTCGCTCGAAAATAGGAAGTGTGGGCTCGACCAGATATTCCGGCGGGTGCACTCCGCGCCGCTTGTGGCTGAGGAACGGCCCTTCGAGATGAATGCCGATGGGCCGCGCCTGCGGGGAGGCGTCGCCGTCGTCGTTCTGCGCGGCTTCGATCGCATCCGCGAGACGCTCCAAAGCCGCGCATGTAACATCGAGTGGCGCCGCCACGGTCGTGGGAAAATACCCGGTCACACCATGCGTAGTCAGGAATTTGCCCAGGCGCGGCAGTTCGGCCGACGAGGCTCGCATGACATCCAGTCCCGTCCCGCCGTGGATATGAATGTCGAAGAAACCGGGCGCGAGCACAGCATCGCCATAATCCACGAGAGTGGCGCTCCCGGCTTCCTTTCCCAGCCGAGATGACACTTCGACGATTTGCCCATCTTCCACAACAAGCCACGGGCTCGCGATCTCCTCGAGCGGCGTGTAAAGCCGGCTAGCGGTGAATACTGTTTTCATGAAGATTTCCAACGACGGTTCTATCGTAGCCGTACGTCGCGGTTCAGACAATGTTGTTGAGCTCGGGGCCGCGGGGCAGTGAATTCGAACGGGATGTCAAGCTTGACTCAGGCGGCTACCAAGTTCGGGGGCGCGTGCGCGTATCCGGCGGCACAGAATGTTATAATTTTGATGCAATTCAGCGAATCCCGCTCAGGCGCTCACAATTTCAGTGGCGCCGATCGCACTGTCGGGGAGTGGCTCAGCCTGGTAGAGCACCTGGTTCGGGACCAGGGGGTCGGAGGTTCAAATCCTCTCTCCCCGACCAATCTTTTCTGTAGCTTACGTCGTGGTCGCCTTCCCGAGAAAGCGGCCTTGTGTCGTAGTTTGTGTCGTAACCGGTTGATTTGCCCTCCGAATTGGCTCTGCGAGTCGCAAGCCCGTCCAACGCCTTCCGCTTGAGATCAAGACGAACATGGGAGTAGTGCTCCAGCATTTGCTCGCGAGACGTGACCGGCAATCGCCATGATGGTCGCGTCACTGGCCTGAGACTCAGCCAACTCGGTGATTGCATGATGCCGGAGGTCGTGGAAGCGCAGCGCACCGATCCCTGCGGCCTTCCGCAGACTCCTCCATGCCGATCGCCAACTCTTCTGTGGAGCCGTAGGATCGAAGTGCGCCATTCTCACACGCGGGGAAGACGTAGTGGTCCGGCTGCGTACCCCCTATCGCAGAAGCCCTGCGATATAGCTCCTGCATCGCACTTAAGGCGTCTTCGTTGAGCGGGATCACGCGCTGCCCCGCCTCAGTCTTGCTCCTCCGAATCGTGACCGTGCCAGCCAGGAAATCCACGTCGTACCACCTGAGCGCCTTGATCTCACACGCTCGCATGGTGGTGTTGAGGGCAAGCACCATCGCCAATCGTGCGTTCTGCCATTCCGGCTTCATCGCAGCAGTTTTGGCCAGTCGGAGTTTTTCATCCAGTGTCATTGCACGGCCAATCTTGGTGTGAACCGGCAGGGGCTTGATTTCGTCCGAAAAGTGGTGCCAGAGCTTTGCGCGTTTCATAACGCCTCGCAGAACCCCGAGTTCCAAGTTGATCGTCTTATTCGCGACATTGGCAGCCTTCCGATCTGCCACGTAGGTCCGCACTATTTCGACCGTGATGCGATGCACCTTGACCGGTCCGAACACTGCACAAAGCGGCTTGAGTCGCTCGCGTTCGGTCTGCACGCTTCGTGGAGCAAGATGGGCGATGCGCTCTGCAAGGTTCTTATCCGCTGCCTCCTTGAAGGTCAGCTTGGAAAATTGCAGAGATAAAGAAGCGAGCTTGCCCTGCGAAGCGCGAGCGATGAGTTCCTTCTCTTTCTTCTGGGCCTCCCGCCAATCGCTAGTTTCAAGCGACTGCCGAAACCGCTGGCCGTCAACGAAGAAATGTGTCCACCAGGTTTTGTTGCGCTTGAATAGAGCCATCCTTTACCGTCCCTTCTTGAGTCGCTTCTGTCGTTGTGTCTCGTGCCACTGCCTCTTCCATTCGCTCTGCGCCCAGTTCGCACAATCCGTCGAGCAGTATTGCTCCTTGCCGTGTTGCGCAGTGAAGTAGCGGTGATTGGCCCTCGTTGGGTTGGTGCGCACCGGATTCGCGGACCAGATCGTGATCTACTTCGCCATTGTGGTTGCCGCGCATGCTTATGAATATTTCGAGCGGGCTAGGAAGGAGGAACTGGAGCGCAGCGAACTCCAGCAGGCGTTGGCGGCGAACGAACTTCAGGCACTGAGAATCCAATTGCATCCGCATTTTTTGTTCAATACCCTGCACGGTATTTCCACGCTCATTGATAGCGACCCTAAAGCTGCGAAGGGAATGATCGTCAAGCTCTCGAGCCTGTTGCGTGCGGTGTTGAAGCACGCAAGCTCCGATCTCGCGCCGCTTCAGGAAGAGATTGAATTTATACAAGCCTATCTGGATATTGAAAAGCTGCTTGGAAAGCGACTGGCTGTGCGCTTCACAATTGAACCTGCGACATCGCAGATGCTGGTCCCCCAACTGATCTTGCAGCCCCTCGTAGAAAATGCCATCGTGCACGGCGTCTCCTGCAATCGGGAAGGCGGATGGATCGAGATTGCAACACAAGAAGACGATGGAGTGTTCGAGATTCAGATTCGCAACAGCGTCGGCGGTGAGAGCCGCAAAGGCGTCGGGCTCGGGTTACAAAATACCACCGCCCGCTTGAAATATCTCTGCGCAGGCGCATCCTTCTCATTCGCGATTGGCAACGACAAAACGGCAACCGCTCGTCTTGTGCTTCCAGCACTGCGGTCGCTGCGAGCGCCGAACGATGAGGAAGTATCTGTGGAGCACGCCAAATAAGAAGGCAGATTCGATGCGAGTTCTGCGCCCCAGCTTCGTGCAGCCTTTCAACCACACGCCGAGCGCATCGCAGTCAAGACAAAAGGCAGAGTGTTGTTTGTTGATCCGGCGAACGTGATCGCCGTGGAGGCCGAACGCAACTGTGTACTGCTGCAGCAGACTTCAGGTTCCTGCTTGCTGCGCGAGTCCATATCCGCGATGGAAGAGAAGCTGGCACCTTATGGATTTGTGAGAATTCATCGCTCGGTACTGATTAACTCGGCCTTCGTGCACGAGATCCTGCCGTGGCCAACGGGGGAGTATGTGCTGCGAGTAAAAGGCCCCAAGGAGCAAAAGGAATATACGGTCACTCGAACCTACAAGAAGAACTTAAAGCTGCTCGCCAAGTCGTGGATCGGCGCGGAGAATTTCTGAGCGGGATAATTGGCGGGCTGTGAGACGTCCGCTATGCTCTTCAGGTCCCTTTTCCGCGAAAACAGATGAGCTGTTCGCCAGCAGTCCGGCACCGACAGTCGCGACACCTGCTGTGGTGAATCCGTTTTTCAGGAACGAACGCCTATTGGTTGCGGTTTTCATGCTGGTCCTGTGCCTTATCAAAATGTTGTGCGAGTCTAAAACGAATTGCTTGTAACTGGGCTGAAGAGCGAGCCTTGCGATAAGATTTCGGCCATGTTCGCATCGCTTCGTCACCTCATCGGCTGGGTCATCCACGCGTTCCGCTCTCGCCAGGATCTCATGCTGGAGAATCTGGCGCTCCGTCAGCAACTGCTGGCCCTGCACGCCAAACGACCAGGGCGTCGGCTCTCCACCCCGCACAAGTTGTTCTGGGTGATCTTGCGGCGGCTCTGGTCGGGATGGAAGACTCCCCTGGTTCTTGTCACGCCGCGAACGGTGGTCGAGTGGCATCGAGCGGGTTTTCGCCTCTATTGGAAATGGCTCTCCCGCGCCAGGCAGGTCGGCGGGCGAAAACCCGTGAGCCGAGAACTTCGGGCGCTCATCTTTCGCATGGCGGCGGAGAATCCGACCTGGGGAGCTCCGCGGATCCACGGCGAATTACTCAAGCTCGGCTTCTCAATCTCCCAGCCCACCGTCTCGCGCTGGCTGCGACGGGCGCCCAGAAGCCCCGAGGTTGGCCAGCGCTGGCTCGCCTTTCTTCGCAACCACCGTGAGGCCATCGCGGCCATGGACTTCTTCACGGTACCGACTCTTACGTTTGGGGTGCTGTACTGTTTTTTCATCATCGGTCACGATCGGCGCAAGATTCTGCGTTTCAACGTGACACGAAATCCTCATGCTCTCTGGATCGTCCAACAGTTGCGGGAGGCGTGGCCGTACACGCCAGCACACGGGTTCCTGCTGTTGGATCGCGACGCGAAGTTTGGCGACGATGTGGTCAGCTCAGCCAAAGCAATGGGGAGTGAACCCGTGCGCACCGCATTTCGCAGTCCCTGGCAGAACGGAGTGGCCGAGCGTTGGGGTGGGAAGCTGCCGACGAGACTTGCTGGATCGCGTAATCATCTTGAATGAGCGCCATCTGAAGCGGCTGATGTCGGAATACCTGCGCTACTATCATGAGGACCGAACGCACCTTGGCCTCGCCAAGGACACGCCGGCGGGTCGGCCGACCGCAATTCGTCCAGCACGCGAAAGCAAGATGCGCTCCTTCCCTCGGCTGGGCGGGCTGCACCACCGTTACGATTTGGCTGCGTAAGTAATGATGTCTTCCTTACCGCTTGTGCTCGTTGGCCAACTTGCGTCGATTTGTTAGCTTGTGGGCGGGACCGATCATCGGCAGAACCAAGAGGCACATCGACATCTCGACCTCACCATGCTAAGCCGCGACGTTTGCTTTGGCGCCGAAGATTTTGAGGAACCACACCCTGTTCGTATTCTCTTCGAAGGCGTTTGTAGAGTTGCATTCTGCCCTCCAATCATCCGAGTCGGATTCGGTAGCCGTGTCGACTCATCGTCGCAGGTCTGCTTGTTGCGGCAATGTCGAAGCGAAGCTGGCCCCGGTGGCCATCGTCGGCAGTGATAACCGTTTGTTCGAGTCTATCAATGCTGGGCGACCCAGGCCGCGGGAGCAAGGTCTGGTAGGCGATGGATCGGGCGATCGGCGAGTCCGGGAAGAACCACCGCTCACGACGAGTCAAAATCAATCTGTTGCCTTTATGCTTGTTTAGGCATAGTATGGGAATGATCACATCGCCCAGCATCAAGCCCGTCGTTTGGATCGGAAGCACCAGGGCAGACCTCGCGTCCTTTCCAGAAGACGTGAAGGATGCGATTGGATACGCTCTCTACATAGCGCAACGTGGCGAAAAGCACTCAGATGCTAAGCCGCTTCGGGGCTTTGGCGGAGCGGGGATCCTGGAAATCGTGGAAGACCATGCGGGCGATACCTATCGCGGCGTGTACACCGTCCGCTTGGCCGGCCGTATATACGTTTTACATGTGTTTCAGAAGAAATCAAAGCGCGGAATCAAGACGCCGAAAGCGGAGAGTGAGCTAATCAAATCGCGTCTCAGGCGAGCCGAAGAAGAACACGCCAGATGGCTAGAGGCTCAGAAGGAATAGCAGAGATGAGCAATCGAATTGAGGTCGAAGAAGGCAGCGGGAACGTCTTCGCCGACATCGGTCTACCCAACCCTGAAGAGCGTCTCGCCAAGGCCGACCTTGCGATTCGTATCGGCGAAGCGATTCGCGCGCGGCGACTGACCCAAACTCGCGCCGCGCACATCCTAAAGATCGATCAACCCAAAATTTCACGCCTTTTGCGAGGTCAACTATCTGGTTTCTCCACCGAACGACTTATCCATTTCCTAACCCTGCTTGGCCGAGACGTTGAGATCACCGTCAAGCCCGCGCCGCGATCACGCCGCCAAGGGCATCTTCGCGTCGTTGCGACAGCGTGACTTTTCTCTCTCGCGGGATCGACCCATGCCATGCTCCAGGTAGGCGACCCACGGTTCGCCGAAGTCGCCAAGGGCGCCCAAGGAAACGGGCGATCGGTTCGGTCGCAAGCTACAAGAAGCTTGCCATCCTCAAAAAGAACACTGCTCCAGGCAACGTTTCACTCGTGAAACAAATGATGTATCTAACCTTTTTTATCGGTGTGATTGGCATCGTCGCATGGGTGCTCGTCCAGCCGCGCAATTCAACCCCTGTAAAAGACCCCGGCACTGACAATCCTCCGCCGCATAAATCCGAGTCGACGCCTCCGCCTTCACCGCAAATGGTCATCGAACCCGAGGAAGAGGTGAGAAGCCCGGAAACCGCCAGCGGAGCATGCAAGGATTTCGGTAGTTGGGCCAGACTGTGTTCCAAGCCGAAGCCTGCCGGATGGACAATTGTCTCAGAGCATTTCGATTTGATTGGCGACCGCGCAGGCTGCGCGTATGCAGAATGCAAAAAGGATGACGCAAGCTCAGATACGCAAGTTTGCCACCTCTTCCGCATGCAGGGCCATGATGAACAATGCGGCCATGCGAACAACACCGGGATCCAGTATTCGACCGGCGTGCTGAAAGTCGTCTGGAAGCACCCCGCGCCTTAGCTCGACTGTTATCCACTAGCTTTCCCACCTTCATTCAACTTACCCACGCAAGACATAAGGAAGCTCCGCGTCTTCATGCCACTCCACCTCTCCCAGGTGGACGCCGCTTGGCCGCGGCTCGGACGGTCGTTCGGGCTGATGCGCCGGTGTCGCGCCAAATAAAACCCAACCCCATTTGGCACGCACCGCGCCGCCCTTCGCGCCCTGCCACCCTCCTTCGGCTCCGTTCGGTCCCTTAGCCGGTGTCGGTTCGTTTTTTCTCGCTGCCGCTCAAGTGAAAGAAAAAACAAGCCGACACCGGCAGAAGGGAACAAACAATGAAGTTAGAAGACATCAAGAGCAAAACCAAAGACGCAGTGGATTACCTCGTGCAGTCGCTCGAATCAGGGCAGAGCGCGGTGCTTACTCAGTATCTGGGCGCGATGGCACGATTTCACACGTACTCGTTTGGCAACGTCATGCTGATCGCGAGGCAAAAGCCAGACGCCACCAATGTAGCGGGGATTCGGACATGGAACTCGCTTGGCCGCTTCGTTAAGCGCGGAGAAAAAGGAATCCTGATCCTCGCCCCGATGGTCGGCAACCGCAAGCTGCATCGTGACGAAATCGCAACCGAAATAGACAGCGCCAACGCAGCAAACGAATGAAAGGCAGAGCAGCAATTGGTCGGCTTCAGGGCCGTATACGTCTTCGACAGATTATCTCGTGATTTGCGGCCGAGCCTTTGCGCGCCCGAGGTATGCCGGATGTCACTTTAGGAAATTCCCTCGATAGCAGCAAGCGCATCATCGCTCAACTCCTCCCCCTGTGCGACACTCCCTGATGCCCGGATGCCAGGTATCGGCATCTCTTGTCCATCAATCCTGCCCAGTCAACGATTTCCAATTTCCTCTCCGACCGTCCTTCGAGCGGCAGAGTCGCCGCGAGATAGCGCCCATCAGGAGAAGTGGCAAGCGGAAGGATCTTTTCCTGCCAAATTTGTTCGTCGCCGCTGCCGTCAGGGTGCATTCTATGAACGTATCCGCCGCCGGGCGTGCACTTCACGTAATAAATGAATCCGGCGGTAAAGCGTTCGCGATTGGCTCAGGGCCGCAACATGAGCGGGGAGGAACTTCGATCGCGGGGCGGCACCCAGATACTCTCATTCTTGAACTCCTTTTGATGGAGTTCTGGATCGTAGATCCTAGTTAGTTCACGGAAGCGGGACGCGGAACAGGTTGCGCTGCACTGTCATACGCACGAACGTATAGATCTCCGGCGCGGGGCCCGGCATCTCGAACTCGTCTACCAGTGATGCTCCAGGTAATTTGGCGATCTCTGCTTCAGACCGAAGTCCCCCTGCACGTATCTCGGGCCACACTCGCCCGCGCGTCAGGGGAATAGCGTACGTTCTTCCACTCGCTCCAGGCTCTTCAGTTGCTTGCAACCCGATGTAAATCGATCTAGCGTCTTCAGACCACCGTAGCTCAATATCATTTAGGTTGATTCCTCCACTCGTGATTAGACGAACAGGGGAATGTTGGCGGATGGGAATAGCCGCTGTGCTGGGTCCCCCAGATCCGAGTTGTTTGACGACCAGCCATTGGCCGTCCGGCGAGATGCTATAGAGCACACCTGTCGGCTCGTTGATTAACTTCTGCAACCCAGTTCCGTCCTCACGGACGCGATAGGCATACGTAGAGTTTCCTTCAAAGGCGCGAAAGAAAATTTCGCCGGCAGGTGCGAACAGAGGATTGTCGCCTTCCACGTTTGGAATCTGGCGGGGCGAAGACCGGTGGTCAAGGGGCGCCAGCCACAGCCGATGTTTACCTTCACGGTCGAGAGCTGTTAGAACGACCCGCCGACCATCCCCCGAGATGTCGTAAGTACGATGCGGAATTCCGACGACCGCAAAGTTCGGAAGTAAGGATTCCTCGCGTCCGGAATCAAGGTCCACCATGCGCAACTCGGACGGTTCAGTAGTGGGCGACGCGCCCTTTAGGATTCGGTAGAATAAACGCTTCCCGTCAAGTGTAAGTTTCGGGTCGTAACTGAAACCTTCGAGCGATACTTGTCGTTTGCGGATTGAATCGTGGATCCAAACCGAACTCTGTCTTGACCCGACAGCGGTAATCAGGGAATGACCGTCTGGTGCCATCGCAATGCCTTCTTCTTCGGTAGGGCCCGATGTGATTTGCTCCGGGCGCCCGTGGGGGAAGCGCTGACGCCAGATGTGGAACGCTCCGCTGGCACTGGAAGTGAAATACATCCATTTGCCATCGGCTGACCAGGCCGCTGAGGTACAAGCGAACGCCGGAGGACCCACCGCCCGAGTTGGCGAACTACCATCTAGCGAGACCAACTTACAGGGTAACCACAGAGCACGATCCATCTCAACCACAATTGCCCACTTGCCGTCGGGTGACAAACTCGACCGATGCGCCATGCCACGGTCACTGGGAGGTACATATACATCGTGCTGTTCGGCTCTGCTTTCGTCTGCTGACACGATGGCCATGTGGACATTGTTGCTTTTGATCTCGGAAAACAGAATTTTCCTTTTTCCGAACCATACCAACCCGGAGGCATTGGGCAACCAAAGGCGCGGCTGTCCACCGAGTACGGGCAACACCCAGGTATCCCAGTGCACGTCAGAGTCGACTGTTGTGTACGCGATCCGGGAATCATCGGGCGAGAACACCGGACTCATTTTTTGAGAGTTGTCCCGTGTAAGCTGCACAGGCTCACCATCGGGTAGCATCTTGACGTAGATCTGCCCAGGACTGGCGAATGTATAGGGGCCGCGAACGAACGTGAGCATTCGGCCATCCGGCGAAAGGGCGGGCTGGGTGACCGAATCCGGAAGATTTGTGATCTGGACCCAATGAGACGGATCGATGGGTACCTTCGGGGTACTTACCAGCATGACAACGAGGAGCACCGCAACCAGTAGCACCAGTACACCACCTGCCCACCAAATCCGCGCAGAGCGCACTCGATTTGGCCGCTGCGTGTCAACGGCACCCGTCAACCACCCTCCTGAATCCGATAATGCTTCCAGCGCGAATGCCAGGTCCGAAGCGGACTGGAAGCGTTGTTCCGGTTTCTTTTCCAAACATCGATGTGCCACTCTCTGCAGGCCTGGAGGAAGATTCGGCACAATCTGCGAAATGCCGGGAGGATCTTCGTTCAGGATCGCGCTCATGGTCTCCGCCGATGTGGGCTTCTGAAAAGCACGTTTTCCTGCCAACATCTCGTACAGAATCGCGCCGAAAGCGAAAATATCGGCGCGATGATCAGCGTCTTTTCCGCATACCTGTTCAGGAGACATGTATCCGACTGTTCCCATCACCACACCCGGCTCGGTTCCCTCGCTCACCGTGACTGTGCTGTGATCGAGGGTGGTTGGTCGCAGCACCAGCTTCGCCAAACCGAAATCAAGAATCTTCACCCGTCCGTCCTTCGTAACGAACAGGTTCTCCGGTTTGAGATCGCGGTGCACGATGCCTTTCTCGTGCGCTGATGCCAGGCCGCGCGCAATCTGTACGCCGCAGTCAATTGCCTTGCGAAGCGGCATCGGACCTCGCACGAGTTGCTCCCGCAAGTTGCCGCCTTCCAGCAACTCCGACACCAAATACGGTGCGCCGTTAAACGTGCCTAACTGGTGGACAGCGAGAATGTTCGGGTGGTTCAGTGCGGCAGCGGCTCGCGCCTCCTGCTCGAAACGCCGCAGCCGGTCGGGATCCTGCGATAGAAAGGTGGGTAGCACTTTAATGGCGACATCGCGGGCCAACCGCGCATCACGTGCCCGATAAACTTCTCCCATTCCTCCCACACCCAGTAGGGACTGCACCTCATAATCGCCGAGCTTGGTTCCCGGCGGCAGAGTGACCTGGCTTGCCGACGATTGAAGAAAACTAGTGCGACCTGCTTCGTCGCCCAGTACAAGGAACGATTCGACTTCCTGGCGCAATGCTGCATCGTCGGAGCACACCTTGGCAAGAAATCCAGAGCGCTGCTGTGGCGGCAGTTCTAGCGCGTCCTGGAGGATGAGATTGATTTGTTGCCAGCGTTCCGGAGTCATTGTCATGCTAGTGGTTCCCCGGCATTTGCTTTCGGAGCCAGAGTCGCGCTGTCGTCCACTCTCGCTTAACGGTGGCGGGAGAGATGTGCAGAATCAGAGCGGCTTCTTCAATGGATAATCCTCCAAAAAAACGTAGCTCTACGATTTGGCCCTGCCTTGGACTCAGCCGGGAAAGCTCTTGCAGCGCATCGTCCAGCACGACCAGACTTACCTGCCGGAGCGGACTTGGAGCTATCGCTTCGTCTAGGACCAGCTTGATTCCCGCATCGCGTTTAGCCGCGTGCTGGTTGCGCGCGTAATCAACCAATATGTGGCGCATCATTCTCGCCGAAACGGCAAAAAAATGTGCCCTGTTCTCAAAACGCATTTTTTCATGCTTGGCGAGACGTAAATAGGCTTCATGCACCAGGGCGGTGCTTTGCAGGGTGTGATCCGGACGCTGTTTCTGTAGGTAGCGATGCGCCAACCTGCGCAGGTCTGCATAAACCAAGGGCACCAAAACACGTAACGCTTCGGGATCGCCAGCTTGCCACTTATCCAGAAGGTGGGAGACAGGCTCGTCTGAAGTTGGATCCACCAGTTCCCCCAAACGCGACGGGGAGGACGCGCTTACCGCACAAGGTACCCTTAGCCAAGAACAAAGTCAACTTATTGAAGAGAAAGCTACTTCGCTCGTGATCCCCTCGACGTTCATAGAGCCCTTCGGAAAATTTCCCTGTGCTGAGCTGAACTGCCCACGGATTCCGTTTTTGTTAAGTAAGGGGCCAGATGAGGAAGATCCACCCAAGATCAAGTGGGGACGCCCCAAGAGGAGGATCAGCTATGAAGAGCAACAGGAGCAAGAACACGAGAGCGTCGGCGCGCTGGCGCATCGACGCCCTCACCAGAAACTAACCTGCCATGCCTTGATCGGTTTCCATTGACACGCACAATCCCAACGTGCCGGCCTTTACGCCGGAAGAAATGCGAAGGAGATCATATGAATCGCTTGATTAGCATGACACGAAACATCGCTTTTGCCGTGGTCATCTGTGGATTACCCTGCCTGGCGAAAACACCGTCCGTAACACTACAGGTCGATGTCAACAACTATGTGCTCTATAACTACGACACATTCGACACCACGCAGTTCGGCGTGAATCCGAGCGCTACTCTCGTGCCGATGAAGACTTACAACTTTCACATAAGCATTGGCGACATTGTCGCGGTAGGCGGCAAGCCAGCCAAGGGCACGCTGTTGTGCACGCATACTATGTTTGTCCTGAGCCCGACTGCCACAGTGGGCAGTATGAAGGCGATCGCCGATACTTCTCGCGCCATGATCGACGATTGTTCGTTAGAGATCTTGACCGACGGCGGAGTGGCGGTCGGAACCATCTTCATCCATGGACTCTTTAGTGGTGCGCCGCCTCCCGGCGCACCCCCGTCATTCGTTCGCTCCAATCTGATCGTCACGGGTGGGACCGGTGCGTTCCTTGGCGCACGCGGGCAGGCGGGTGGTACGGGTTCCTGGACGCCGCGGGTCGCCTCGGTTACCGAAGATCCCGCCAACCGGCGCGTAAACGGAGGCGGGGTAGTAAGTATTGTTCTGCAGGTTTGTCCGTTGGAAAGCCATTAGTCACGAAACCCCTGAACAGACGGAACGTTCCCGATGTTTCTGAAACTACTGGCTGCACGGCAAGCCCGGTTCAACCAAGTAGCAGAAACGTTCCGTCTGTCGCTCAGTTGATTACTCGCCGAATCGCGTGGAGCCTGTCGATCTGCGCTCTGCTTACCTTTCCGGTATTCACCCAGGCCCCGCCCAGCGCGGACACGTTTGTCAGCAGCAGTCTTGCCAAGACGAATTTCGGTTTCAGCATCAGCCTGGTCGTGCAGCAGGGCTCGACTACCATGTGCAATTCAACCTTTCCGGAATTCCTGCCGGAGCGATCGTGGACGGCACCGTGGCGAGATAGAACGGGTGGAGCGTACCAGTTCCGGGCGGGACATGCCCCCTGTAGACCAACGCCTTTCAAGGCGCACGCGGTTGGTCGACCACTCGGAAACTACGGATTGATGGTGGCAAAATCACCTTAGCACTTCAGCGACGGCCGCGTGCGTACTTGAGGAGCCTCGCACGAACCCTCGCGACGGTCATCAACCGTGTAGGTTCTCTGACGTTCACTAAGTCGACAGTTATCCGAACTTCAGAGAGCGTTCGATAGCAGCGGCGACGTCATCGCTCAACTCCTCCGCTCTCTGCAGCGCTCCCTTGATCCTGACGATCTCCATCTCGCGGGCCGCGATCTGTCCGGCAGGTTCGCTGTGATCTCGCGCAGCCACCAGGCTGCGCTCGTGGCTGGCTAGCATGCGTCGAAAGATCGGCGCTGCACTTTTCTTCGGCTGCGCATGCGCACAGCCGAGGCAGATCAACCCCTTCGGACAATGCTCTCCAGTTGGCAAGGCGCAGAGGTGCGTGCCCATATCGCGCAGGTTGCAGCTCGTCGCGAAGGCGGCCCATTCCTCCGCGGTCGGATTTTTCAGACCGTCTTCGCCGTAGTAGGCGTTTTAGAGACTGCGCACGGCCTTGCGATACTCCTCGATCAGCTGATTGGGGTAGAGCTTGGCGTAGATCATCACGGTGTCGGGAGAGGCGTGACCCAGCAGCTGTGGTTCCTCAAAATCTTCGGCGCCAAAGCAAACGTCGCGGCTTAGCATGGTGAGGTCGAGATGTCGATGTGCCTCTTGGTTCTGCCGATGATCGGTCCCGCCCACAAGCTAACAAATCGACGCAAGTTGGCCAACGAGCACAAGCGGTAAGGAAGACATCATTACTTACGCAGCCAAATCGTAACGGTGGTGCAGCCCGCCCAGCCGAGGGAAGGAGCGCATCTTGCTTTCGCGTGCTGGACGAATTGCGGTCGGCCGACCCGCCGGCGTGTCCTTGGCGAGGCCAAGGTGCGTTCGGTCCTCATGATAGTAGCGCAGGTATTCCGACATCAGCCGCTTCAGATGGCGCTCATTCAAGATGATTACGCGATCCAGCAAGTCTCGTCGGCAGCTTCCCACCCCAACGCTCGGCCACTCCGTTCTGCCAGGGACTGCGAAATGCGGTGCGCACGGGTTCACTCCCCATTGCTTTGGCTGAGCTGACCACATCGTCGCCAAACTTCGCGTCGCGATCCAACAGCAGGAACCCGTGTGCTGGCGTGTACGGCCACGCCTCCCGCAACTGTTGGACGATCCAGAGAGCATGAGGATTTCGTGTCACGTTGAAACGCAGAATCTTGCGCCGATCGTGACCGATGATGAAAAAACAGTACAGCACCCCAAACGTAAGAGTCGGTACCGTGAAGAAGTCCATGGCCGCGATGGCCTCACGGTGGTTGCGAAGAAAGGCGAGCCAGCGCTGGCCAACCTCGGGGCTTCTGGGCGCCCGTCGCAGCCAGCGCGAGACGGTGGGCTGGGAGATTGGGAAGCCCAGCTTGAGTAATTCGCCGTGGATCCGCGGAGCTCCCCAGGTCGGATTCTCCGCCGCCATGCGAAAGATGAGCGCCCGAAGTTCTCGGCTCACGGGTTTTCGCCCGCCGACCTGCCTGGCGCGGGAGAGCCATTTCCAATAGAGGCGAAAACCCGCTCGATGCCACTCGACCACCGTTCGCGGCGTGACAAGAACCAGGGGAGTCTTCCATCCCGACCAGAGCCGCCGCAAGATCACCCAGAACAACTTGTGCGGGGTGGAGAGCCGACGCCCTGGTCGTTTGGCGTGCAGGGCCAGCAGTTGCTGACGGAGCGCCAGATTCTCCAGCATGAGATCCTGGCGAGAGCGGAACGCGTGGATGACCCAGCCGATGAGGTGACGAAGCGATGCGAACATGGCCGAAATCTTATCGCAAGGCTCGCTCTTTCAGCCCAGTTACAAGCAATTCGTTTTAGACTCGCACAACATTTTGATAAGGCACAAGGCTCCCAGATTCCTGAGGTCTGCCGCGGTGCGGGAATGCAGGCACGCCATCGATGCGGCGACCGTCGTCGTGCAGATAGAAGCCGCATTCTGTCCCGCACCTTTTCCAGTCTGTACCAGCCCCGCCACCAATTTCGTCTCGAATACCTTCAAGCCTGGAATTCGAGAGAATTGCTGGATGCACCAAGAGAGGTCTTGACGACGATCGTGAATTGCGTGTTACATAATCACACATTGTATGGTAGGACTTAACAAGCGCCCCCCAAGTTCCTCGGAAGATCGGAAGGGGAGGATTCTGCTCTTCATCAAGGAGAAAGGCACAGCGTCCATCGGTGAAATGGCGGTGCAGTTTGCTGTATCTGAAATGACCGTGCGCCGTGTTCTTCACAAGCTTGCGGACTCAGGCCTGGTGATTCGCACGCCTGGCGGCGCCATGGTGGCTCCCTCCGGTTCTTTGGAAAGGAGCTTTCTGGATCGTTCGGCGAGAATGGCTGGCGCCAAGGATGCGATTGGGAGGGAAGCGGCGAACTTAGTCCGAGATGGAGACACCGTAGTGCTCGATTCAGGAACTACGACTCGATATGTGGCCCGACACATCGCGTCCAAGCGCAATGTGACTGTGGTGACGACCTCGCTGGCGGCCCTCGAGGAACTGGCGGGCAGCACCAGCGTTCATGTGAGGCTGACCGGGGGAATCTACCGGCGCAGCAGCCACGATCTTTCAGGCAACTCCGTGGTGGATATTCTGGGAGGAGTCTACGCCGATAGAGTCTTTTTCGGGGCTGCGGCGCTGTCTTTCAAAAAGGGAGTAATGAACTTCGACGCGGAGATGTCTTCCGTCTTTCTTCGGGCCGGCCGCGAACGCGTCCTGGTTATCGACAGCAGCAAGATAGGTACGGAAGCAGCCTACAGGCTCTGTGCCGTCGAGAAGTGCGACATGGTGATCACCGACAAAGGAATCAGAGCCGCTGACCTCGCGAGACTGCGCAAATTGACCAGCGTTCTGGTGGCGGATCGCTAGTAATCAGTTCCCTTGAGCCTCGCATAAAGTTTGCATTTTCGATTTGCGAAACGAACCAGCATTCATGACTGGAGCATGCCCAATGCCTAAAGCCGCTAAAATCGCTCAAATCGCTGCTGTTGTGCTGGTGAGCGTAGTATTCGTGACCGGCCAGCAGCAAAAGCCGTTCCCGGTAGTATCAACCGTGGATGAACCGAGCATCGCCGGGCGTCCCGTGCAATTGGATGCGCACGGCAAGCTCTTACCATTCCCCTTTCCCGATGACACCGGCTACTCCTATTCGTCTCACTTCCTGACCCAGTGGAACATACTTTGGGACCAGTACAACCGGCAGCGGCTCCACTATTTTTACTGCTGTTTCGATTTTGACCGCACCACCTTCGAACTCGTGCCGGATCAACATTGGGTCAATTCGACCGGCTACCTGCGAGCCATGATGCAGGGATTCATGGAACGCCTTTATCCCTACACTGGGGATCCCCGCACCATCACTTTCCTCACCAGTTTCGTCGACTATGAATTGGAGAACGGCCTGACGCCAGAAGGCTACGCGTGGTCGCAAGTGCCATACGCATCCGCCAATCCCGGCGTCAAGCGCTACACCGGATGGAGCGAACTGGGCGAAGACTACATCGAGCCGCACGTGGTTGGTGAAGATGGCTATGCCTATCTCCGTCTGTACGAAATGACCGGTAGCACGAAATACTTACGGGCCGCGATTCGCTGCGCTGATGCTCTCGCCAAGAATTACAAACCGGGCGATGCCGATCATTCTCCCTGGCCAGTACGTTTATGGGCCCGCGATGGAAAAGCCGAAGGCCGGCCGATGGGCCCATATTCCGCGAACGTGATTGAGCCCATCATGCTGTTCGACGAACTCATTCGACTCGGGCAGGGGGATGTTACCGGCTACACGCGGGTAAGGGCAGACGCTTGGGACTGGTTCGTCAAAAATCCGCTAGCCCACAACGTTTGGGTCGGATATTTCGAGGATACCGTGCCCAGCATGGAGAACATGAATCAGGTTATTCCGCTAGAGTTCGCCCGCTACGTCTTGCTACATCCGGAGAAGGATCCGCGATGGCGCGAGCACGCTCGCCAGCTCATCGAATGGGTCAAAACCACACCGAAGTGGCCAAAGTACATTGTGCATGGTGCTACTGTGACCACAGAGCAGGGGAATGGCATCAACTTCTGCTGCAACCCGCCGAATCAGTGTTGTGACAGCCACACTTCGCGTCTGGCTGCGGTGGAGGCCATCTATTTTGCTAAGACCGGTGATGAATCCTATCGCGATGCCGCCTATCGATCGTATAACTGGGTCACTTACTTTCAAGGACTCTCAGCCGGAGCCCATGCTCCTTTTTCAACCCAGTGGTGGTTTACCGACCAATATGCTGACGGTCCACGACGGTTGATGGATGCTTTCTGGGCGGTGCCGGAGTGGGCTCCGCCGGACGAATCCCACTTGCTGGGCTCCAGTTCGGTGGTTACGAAGATAAGCTACGGGAAGGGCTCGGTCACCTATTCCACGTTCGACCCACAGTCTTCCGATGTTCTGCGGCTAGATTTTGTGCCGGAGTCAATCACGGCAAACGGAAAGCCTCTCAGCCGTCGCAAGGACCTCGATGCGCCCGGCTACGTATTCAATGACACGACTCACGTGCTTCGTATCCGGCATGATGACGCGCGTGATATCGACATTCAGGGCAAAGACGGAAAACGTCCTCCGGAGTACGTCACGTTCGATGATCCGCATCTGCCGGCGGGGACGTTGCTGAAGGGGGAATATCCATCTGGCGTGATCGACTGGGGTAGCGATACCTGGCGGATCAACGTGCCCGACGGTGGGTTCGGAACCTTCAATCTTGCTCTCGCCGATCCCAAGGCAACAACGGCGGAGTTTCACTTCTACTGGCCTCGTGTCTTCGTCGGTGTTGACGTTTATAACGGTGGAGCATCGGAGGCAACCGTTACCGTTCATGCCCCTGAGATTCGCGAGCTTTCGTTCACCATCAAGCCCGGGCAGGTGCAGCGAATCAGGACGGGGTGGCGAGACGCCGCATCGAGTGTGGTATTCGAAATGAAGAACGGCGAACACCTACGCTTTGACAATCTGGCCTATCTAAGTGAATGGAGCTCGGAATTTCGAACTATATTTTGAAGCCTACGTTTTGAGCCGGTGTCGGTGGATCGCTGTTTGCAACACGGGCTCGACCAGGGCTCGGATCTGTCGATTGGCATAGCCAACCCAGCTGACGTCGGCTTCGAGGTTCGTCGGGCAGCGAAGTTGCCGCCCGTTTTCATCTGTAATCAGCACGCCTGCCTCACGCGCCACCAGTTCGGTACAGAGATCGTACGGATGGCAGCAAAGCCCCTGCTTCCACCCGCGCTGCTGAAGGACTGGGCGCAGCATAGGACGCAAGTCGGCCAGGAAGCGGTCGTGCCCCGTCATCAGTTCGTAGAGTTGACCGCCGGTCGACAGATACTGATCTTCAAAGCAGAGCGCCTTTCCCTTGGTTCCGGCGCCCAGCAGCGCGAAGTGTATGTCGTCGTCGATCGATGCCAGGATGTCTCTCGCGCCGGAGAAGAACCGAGAAACTGTTGCAAATCCGTGAGTTAAATTTGTTGCCGCGGACGGACTAAGGATCAGCGGCATTCGCCCTTCGGTCAAGCGGTTGAATCGTTCTCCCTTTGCGCCGGAGCCCTTTAGTGCCCAAAGGGTATCGCTGAGGTGCTGCTTAACCAGGGGAATCTCGGTTTGCACCGCCAATTCAATGTCTGCGAGGACTGTCTCTTCCCCTCTGTTCGGGGCAATACCCGTCAATATCCAGCCACTGCGCTTCTGATACATGAGGCATCGCGTCCCATCGATGGGGTCGGCAAGCACGCGCCAGACCGCTTCTCGTTCATCAGTTCCCCGTGGCAGAGTGATCTTCCCGCCGGGAAGACCCTCCGCGACCAGAACAATCGGCTCCCGGCTCGCAACCCGCTCTTCGAAGAGGCTGGTCAGGACGGGATCGCTGATTCGATCAATCGCGTAGATTGTGTCGCCAACGCCATCCTCGGCAATCTGTGACAGTTGTTGCTGGGAAGAGCGCTCGCAGGCCTGCACCACCACGCTGCGGATCTCCTCATGAATCGCTCGAACGGGTTCCAGCAGCCAACTGGGATCAGACATATTCTTGATCTTCTCCGGCGAAGTAGAATAGATCGAACTGCGACTTTGCGGCTGTCGCCTAAAAAGAGTCTTGACGGCGCTACCGACCTTATGGTCTGTTACATATTAACAGTCCAGATGAGCGACTGTAACATTTCACCGTTTGAGCCAATTTCAGAGACGCAAAAACGGTCAGGGCAGAGAAAGACAAAGAAGAGTCCAGATTTTTAAGGCTAATGTCTCCAGAAAAACCCAGGTTGCTCGTCATCGGGTCACGAGGTTTTCTAGGCAGCTATGCGGCCCAAGCGGCCAGGCAAGAATTTGAGGTTAGCGAAGGAAATCGAGGCCCAACAGGCCACCCTGGAGTAGTGATTGACGTCAGAGACATAGACTCAGTCAACGCTGCATTCCGGGCGGTTCACCCCGATCTCGTCCTGCTGTGCTCTGCTATCTCAGATATCGACCGGTGCGAGCAGTTTCCTGAAGAAGCCAAAGCAGTCAATCTTAGCGGAGCCGAACACGTTGCTCACGCTAGTGCTCGCAGCAACGCACGCCTGCTGTTCATTTCTACGGGCGCAGTCTTCGATGGCCGGAAGCATGGTTACACGGAACAAGACCCGGTCAGCCCCGTCAGTGTTTATGGCGAGACGAAAGCCATGGCGGAAAAATCAGTTCTGGCACTCGGATCCTCTGCCATCGTGGTGCGCATCGCCTTGGCTATCGGTTTCGCCCCTCACTCGGGCACAAATTCTCTTTTGGACGGTCTCAAGAAAAAGTGGGCTTCCGGACAAGTCGTGGCATTGCCAGTGCACGAACAGCGTAATCCCATTGATGCTGTTGCCGCCGCTCGATTCATGCTCGAACTCCTAGAGAAAACGGACGCCTGCGGAATTTTTCACCTCGGATGTGCGGACCCAATCACGCGCTATGATCTGGGTCTCAAACTCGCGTCTCGTATGGGATATCTAGGCCAGGTCGAGCCACAATTGGCCCCCATACCTGGACGAGCTCCGCGGGGCCTTGACCATTACTTATTGACCGACAAACTGCGGTCGATGTCCGCGATTCCGATTCCGACCTGCGAGCAGGTAATCGAGAGGTGCTTTAATGTCGCTGCCTAAGGCCAAATTTGAACTGGAGTTCTCCCACGGTTCTACGTATGGAGAAGAAGAAAACGCCGCCGTGCTTGAGGTGATGAAAGCCAGTGCGCCCTCCTGTGGGGCCAAGGTGCAACAATTTGAGCGCGAATTCGCGGCGTATTGCGGAACCGAGTATGGCTTGGCCGTATCTTCTGCAACCGCCGGCCTCTCGTTGGCCTTGATTGCCGCCGGAGTTCAGCCTGGGGACGAGGTCATCACCACGCCAATCAGTTGGATCTCCACCGCGAACGCCGCGGCGGCGCTTGGAGCGAAAGTCGTCTTCGCGGACGTGGACCGGCACACACTGAATCTGGACGCGGAATCGGTGGCCGGCAAGATTACCGACCGGACCAAGGTGATTCTTCCGGTTCATCTCTATGGGCAATGCTGCGACATGGACGCTCTGAACGCACTCGCCCGCCCTCGCGGCATCGTGGTAGTGGAAGATGCCGCGCACGCAGCCGGTGCCGAGTACAAAGGACGCAAGGCCGGCTCACTCGGAGACATCGCAGTCTTCAGTTTTCATCAGCAGAAGAACATGGTCACCCTAGGCGAAGGCGGTATGATCACAACCCAGAGCAAGGCCTTTTTCGAGAGCATGCTTTCCCATCGCTCGCTTTGTTGTCGCACCTACGACCCCAAGGGAAAATACCTGCCGATTGACGAAAAGGTTCATCCCATGGGGAAACGATATTGGCATCTTGAGTTTGACGAGATCGGTTTTAACTACCGTATGACCGAGATTCAAGCGGCGGTGGGCCTTGTTCAACTTCGGAAACTCGACTCACTGAATGCCCGTCGCATCGAGGTTGCGAAAGAGTATACGGACGGGCTGCGCGGCATCAATGGTTTGCAGCTCCCCTGTGTGCCCTCACACATAAAACATGTCTTTCATGTATATCTTCTTCTGCTGGAACCGGAATTCCGAGTCCAAAAAGAAGATTTCATGTGGGGGCTGTACACCGGTAAACAAGTCAAAGTATGGTCTCATTACATGCCGATCCACCTGACCCATGTCTATCGGAGCATGGGACACCGCGACGGCGAATGCCCAGTCGCAGAGGCAATGTTCGAAAGGTATGTAAGCATTCCAATTCACCCGCGACTGACCGAAGAGTCCATCCAATACGTGGTCAACAGCATTCGGGAGTTGGCATGACCCAGTTCCAGCAGAAGGTTGCGGAACTGCGGAACTCGGGGACATTCTTCTCTCCGTCCAGACCTGTGTACATCTGCCGCGCACCGGGACGCCTGGACTTGATGGGAGGTAATGTCGACTACACTGGAGGTCTGGTTTTCCAGGCGACTATCCGGGAGGCAACCTGGGCGGCCGCTCAGGGCCGGGATGATGAGCGGATTATCCTCTGGAATCCACAAATGCAGCGCGAGGGCTGGCGCGATCAAATCGAGTTTGCCCTTGCCGCTCTTACCGATGAAGACGCCGTGCGAAAAATGGTGAACAGCAGCCCTCGAACCCGATGGACTGCTTATGTTCTCGGCATCTTCTATCTACTCCGCTTCAAGTATCCCCAGCACGTGGTGGCGGGCGCCAGCCTCTACATTGAGTCAGAGGTCCCGCTGAACAAGGGAGTTAGTTCGTCCGCCGCGATTGAGGTCGCTGTGATGAAGGCTGCCTCCGCCGCATACGGCATTCCGCTCGCCGGAGTGGAATTAGCGGAATTGTGCCAGTGGGTAGAAAACGTCATCGCGGAATCAGCCTGCGGAATTATGGACCAGGCCGCTTCGGTGCTGGGAGACGAAGGCTATGTATTGCCTCTTTTGTGCCAGCCTTGTTCGCCCAAGCCTCTCGTAAAGTTGCCGGCCGGCGTTCGGTGTTGGGGGATTGATTCCGGCGTACGTCACGCAGTCACGGGTATCGAATATGAAGCTGCGCGTGCCGCTGCTTTCGTCGGATACCGCATGATCTGCGACCGGGAATATCTCCCGGTCACTTTGGACAACTCCGGTCGAATTCCACGCTTTGTCGAGCCTCGCTGGAACGGCTACATCTCCAATATTTCTCCTTCGACATTCCGCTCTCGATATGAAGGCGATCTACCGCTCGTTGCGTCTGGGGCGGAAATTCAAGGCTCGGGCCAAACACATATTGATCCTTACACGACGGTCCGTCCGGAAGTAACCTATCGCGTACTAGCATGCACCCGTTACGCGGTGGAAGAAAACCAGAGGATCGAAATGTTCGTGGAACTCGCCCGAGGTGCCAGCGAAGATCACTCGGAGAATACCTTTCGGCTCATGGGTGATTTGATGTTCCAGTCCCATTGGTCGTATACGGAGTGCGGCCTGGGCTGCGAAGCCACGGACTTACTGATCGAACTAGTCCGGGCGGAAGTCTCAAATGGGAAGCTGTACGGCGCGAAAATCACCGGAGGGGGCGGCGGCGGCACGGTTGCAGTGCTTGGCCCGGACGATGCAGAAGAGGCCTTCTACCGCATAGTTCGCAAGTATGCAGAAATCCGGGGATGTGAACCTTACGTGTTCGAAGGCAGTTCCATGGGCGCAGATCGTTTTGGAACCCAGGTGCTAAGGGCGGAATCATGAGTGCAACCACGGTAGTCGTAACAAAACGCAGGACAGCCTGGTTTTTTCTGTTGCTATCCATGGCGTCACTAATGTGGTCCGCGCAAGGAACGGCGGTGAAGGTGCTCGACCGCCACCTGGGCCCGATCGCCATTACCTTCGTACCTTTCTATATAACAACTTTCCTATTCGTGCCCTTACTGCTCAAGTTGCGGAAGGATAATCCTGGCGCGGCCAGTCTATCCGCTCGCGACTGGGTTCAGTTCGCTATTGCGGGCGTCGGGGGACAGGTGTTGGCCCAACTTGGGATGACGTGGGGGATCAGTAAGTCCCTGGCTTCAAATGGAGCAGTCCTGAATCTGCTGATTCCCGTCATCAGTGCGGTTCTGGCCTCGTTCATGTTACGAGAGCGTATTACGCTATTGAGGATCGCCGCACTGACGATCGGACTGGTCGGTGTGGTGCTAATGTCGGTCAGCGACTGGAAGCAAGCGTCCTTTGGCGAGATGCGGTTCCTGGTCGGCAATCTTTTGATTTTGTGTGGGTGCTTAGGTTCGTCTTTCTACAACGTCTATTGCAAAGGACTGATGCGACGTTTCGCCGAAGTGGAAATCCTGATTTTCAGCTATGTCACGGCATCTCTGGCGAGTCTGCCACTTCTGATCTGGGTAGAGCCCTTTTCCCTCCGGAGCTTCCAGCGATTTGACTGGCAAAGCTGGGCCGCTTTCGCTTTTTTAGCTCTGTTTATGTACGGCGCCTCAATGCTCTTGTTTTTCAGGGCACTCCAGCATCTCGACGTTACGACCGCTTCGGCATCACTCTACCTGGTCCCTGTCTTTGGAGTGCTTCTGGCGGCGGTCTTACTCGGCGAGCGGCTGAGCCGGCTCGCTATCGTCGGCTCGGCGATTGTCCTGGCCGCGACGGTTCTGATCATGAAATATGACACGAGTTACTGATTTTTAGTTTGTAAATTTAGTCCACAAAGAAATGCTTTGAGCAGACAAAAAAAAGATCCCTGATGATGCATCGTGAGCCTACCTTTCTCCAGCGGAGATCTTCACCGAGGACGAGTCGTCGTGCAGAATGCGAAGTACGTTGTGTTCCGGATCAAACGTCCACCCTGCGGAGCTCAAGTCACCCCGCTTGGGCAATGACTTATCACCTGCCATCACGACATTAGGAACGAAGCTGAGCCGTAGTACCTCTGTCGCATGATTATCAAACGTAGCGTAAGTGATCATCGACGGCGAATACTTGATGTCTCTCACAACTGAGGTTGAGCGCAACAGGTGATTCTCGCCCGAGGGGGACCATTCGGGCTGCGCACCCATCGCATACATGAAGTGGCGAATGTAATCCCCATAGCCGTCGCTAAACCAGATGCCGTTGCCGTCCAGTTTCGGTTGGTCGTTGACCACGCCGTCTTCACGGCACATGTAGGTTGCCCAATTGAGCGAACGGAAGGCCTTCTCTTTCGATTCTGAGTCGGACGCCAGTTCGGCCCAGCGCGCTAAAACAGAGGCGTAGCGCGAAGTGTGGCTCCCCATCTTGCGGTCATAGTCGAGCTGTTCGGAAATGGTGTTCGCACCCCATTCGACGCCCTTGTATCCATCGATATCTTTTGCAAAAGTCTTCTCCACGAATGCGATGAGGGCAGGAACGTGCCTACGCCATTCGGGATCAGCTTGTGGATGATCCAGAATGTAGCGGGCCGTCTCCATCGGCGCGTACTGATTCAAGTTCCATATCTTTTCCATGATCGGAATATCTTCGAAGTACTGTGCCCACGTATTGTTCTTCATGGGTACGTCGAGCAGCCACTGCCAGGCGATGTCACGGGCACCCCTGTATTTCTCGGTGTCCCCGAGATTCAGACGCATCAATTCATCAAACAGGCGCACCATCGCGATTTCGTCGGAGGCGTATTCCTCGCGCGCGATGCCAGGCTCGGCGTAAACGCGAAAGGGCCACGGAGATTTTTCTGAATTGCCTGGCCGGACATTCTTGGCTAGCGTGCCTGCAATCGCGATCGCGGCGTCGCGGTAGCGAGTCTCGCCTGTAAGTTCGTAGAACTTTAGGTATCCTCCACCCAACTCCGCGGCCTTGTCAGGCTCAATAGCGCCAACCCCATCCCCTCGCCCGGGGCGCTTCTTGTCGTAATTCGATTCGTGTGCTCCGCGAAACTCCGTGGCACCATGATCAGAACTGGCATAGGGCATGTTCCCCCACTTCCAGTTCGCCGGAGTAGTTCCGTGTGCGAGTTGATAATCGAGCAGCCCTTTCACTAGATCTACCACTCGGCGGTCACCCGAGTATGCGTAATATGCCGCGCTGGAATCAGCAAACATCGCGAAGAGTCCGGCTGGATTATGGGGCCACTCCCCACCTTTCATGGATGTGCTATCAATGCAGCAATATGTGTAATAACTCTTCAAACCGTTGGACTCGACCCGCACCTTGTTTAGCAGAAAATCCCACGCCAGGCGTACGACTCGATCGTATGCTTTGTCCTTAGGCTGAACCCAAGGAAGGAGATTCCCGTGATCCTCGAGCAAGACTGTGTGGGTGTTGAATTCCTGGCCATAGGAGGGGCAGAAAACGAGGAAGAGAAAGGTGAACGACATCAGCCGTCGCATAGATGTTCCTTTCTAATTTCTTGGTGCACGAAGAAACGATGCGGAAATATCGAACCAAGAAAGGACTATGACCAGTGACCCCTTCGATCTCACAGGGCAGGCTGCACTTGTCGCGGGTGGTGCGCTCAAGGGATTGGCAAAGATAAGTAGATGCGTTCGTTGGATGTCCCCTATAAGGAGAATGTCGGGTAATCCCACCACTTGAATCTTATGGTTCTCTCCCGAGCAGGTTTGATCGGTAGAGCAGGCGGCCCCGGCGAGTGCCATCGCCGCCTGCGTTTGTCTAGAACGTCAAATGCAGGCCAAATTGCATCTGGCGGTTCGTTGTTGAAGCATACGTGATCTGCCCGTACGTGGCGTCCTGTATGTTCAAGTCCGGAATGCCCCAGTTCGTATGGTTCAGGGTGTTGAACGCGTCGGCACGGAACTCAAGGTTGAATCGCTCGGTCAGCTTGAAGTACTTGGATAGCGAAGAATCGAGCAGCACTTGCCCGTCCGCAAACAGCGGATTGGTCCCCTCGTTACCGTCGGTGGCATTGGCAGGATCTGCGAGGTTTGCTCCATCGCATCCGTGCGGCACAAACGCGCTGGTATCGAACCACTGGGCAAGAGTGCGTTTGTTTCGAGGCAGGTTCCCATTGCCTACCCGATCCGGCGAAGGACCGGAGCCGTTATTGTAGAAACCACACGACTGCGCCACGGTAAAGCGTGGACCCGTATTCCAGCGCAGATATCCTGAATACTGCCAGCCGCCAAGAACATCATCGACAATCCGATTCATATTGGCGCCGTACATTTTGCCTCTGCCCACGGGAATGTCAAACAAAAACTGCCCATTGAAAGTGTGTTCGATGTCTTGCGCGGCCGGCCCTCGCTTGTAGTTAATATTGTTCAACAGCCAGGAAGGGTTGTTCCCGTTCGAAAAGGTTCGACCATACGCGTAGTTGAGGTTGAGAGTCAGCAACTTACCGACTTTGCCCTCAAGTCTGGCAGTTAACGCGTTGTACCAACTCGTACCGATAGAGAATTGCGCTTGCAGATCTCCCAACTGAGGATACTGCGAAGCGAGAGGGCGGTTTTCCGTCTGGTTATTCGGGTTGAGAGGATTCGGAGGCGCCTGGTTAATGTTCTTTCCCAAGTTGTTGTTCTTTCCCACGACCCGAAGGTAGCCAACGTCTACAATCAGGCCGGGCCGTAACTGGCGCTCCAAATTCAATGACGTTTGATCCACTCGCTGGTTCTTCCAGTAATAATCGGTGGCACGAATGGTAGCGTTCGGCGGAATCACTAGTTTCCCGGTCGAATCGTAAACTGGACTGGTAACCGGCAATCCCGCGTTCGTGAACGGCACCATGGTATATCCCAGAGAACTGGCCACCGTTGGCGTGAGCCCAGGATTGCCGGAGAAGCTCAAGTCAGGAGTGAGATTGTTCGTGGATATTAAGTCCTGCTTCGAGTAAAAGGGATACCCAAGACCTAAGATCGTTACCGGCCCACTCCAGTACGTTTGCCAGTACGAGACTCCGTAACCACCGCGCAAACTGGTTTTGCCCCTATCCGGAGACCAAGCGAAACCTAAGCGTGGTCCGATGTCGCTTTTGTCGAGTCCCAGCGCGGGGCTCCGATTGCTCGGGCTGGCCACAACCAACTGATTGGTGCGCGTGTCCCAGTTCGCTTGGCGATTAGAGGTGTCGACGGGGCGAGTGCTAAGTTCGTAGCGCAATCCAAGATTGAGCGTGAGCGTGGGAGTAACCTTAAAATCATCCTGCCCATACCAGGCCATTTGCCAGAAAGTCTGATAGGGAGTTCCGGTCACGAATCGGGCTCTGGCAGCCGAGGTATCAAAGCCTAAGAGAAAGGCCGGATATGCGTATCCGTTGTTGTTGGCATCGAACGACGTCATCGCCGGGTCGAAGAACATGCTTCCCCGCGGATTGTCTCCGCCAATCGTGTCGGCGGAACTGCTCTCCACGTGGTTGATCATGGCGCCGAACTTAATGGTGTGCCGGTCCTTCACCAGGGTGAAGTTATCAACAGCCGAGAACGTATTGGAGATCACGTATCCCACCCAGTCTGGGTCGCTGAGAGTGTGTATGGGATTCACGCCGTTACAACACCATCCGGGACCAAAGTCCACAAGACCTCTCGTGCTGCCGCCAAGATTGCCATTCGGAATTCCGAACAGGTTGTTCCAGTCCTTTGATGTCGACCCATTGCCGGTATGTACCGCAGTTCGGTTGTACCCCAGCCGGAACTCGTTCATGGTGACGGATGTGAAACTATGCTGGTTCGTCACCTGCATATTCTGGTTAAAACTGTTGGAGTTCGCTTGGCCGTTGTTAAAGAACTGAGTATTCCCGGTTATCGGATTGTTCTTGTTGATGTCATTCAGGTCGTTGAGATTCGCCCTCAGCATGGAGTAACGGAAAAAGTAGTGGTCCGACTCCTTCCGGTTCCAATCGACACGCGAGTCCAGCTGACGGGCTCTCTGGACATTGTTTACGGTGAAAGCGATATTGTTCAAGATTCCGGGCCGATTCGCAGTCCCGAAAATGGCCGCGCTATTCATCTTCGCTGAGACAGGATCCCAGTAGGTGCTGGGGATGATGTTCCCGGCAATTGGCTTCGCAGAAATGACCGTTCCGCTGCCGTTCCGGACCTGACTGCCTGGCCAGTAGAGCTGGCCGCACGGATTTCCAAAATCATCTGTCGTCGAAGGGTTCCCTGACCAGCTACAGAGCTGTCCGGTCGGGTCATAGAGTTCGGAGAAATCTCCGGTTTGCATTTTCGGGGTTGGAGCAGTGTCCGTACCCAGAAAGCCTTGGTTGTAGCGGGTTTCTTGGTAGTCCCCGAAAAAGAATAACTTCGTTTTCGTTACAGGCCCGCCAAACGACCCTCCGAACTGATTTCGGTGGAAGGGGTTCAGCGTTTGCTTCGCGTGACCAGGAATGTCGTGCGGCAGAGCGTCGCTTGCGTTGTTGCGAAGGTATTCGAACAGGGTGCCGTGAAATTGATTGGTTCCCGACTTGGTGACCACATTTATGACCGCACTGCCGGAGAATCCAAACTCAGCGTTGTATTTTCCTGTATAAACCTGCAACTCCTGGATGCTGTCGATGGGCGGAGCTTGTCCAACATAAGCGTTCTGTGGTTCGCGATTGGCGACGCCCTCGATGAAGATACTGTTCGCATTGGCATCCACTCCACCGAGGGAGGAAAGCTGATTACGCGTCTGTCCGATAGCAGAGCCGTTCTCTCCGCCATTTTGTCCGTAGTTGCCACTGCCGGTTCCATTGTTGGATCCGGGCATGAGATTCACTTGGTAGAGCGGATTGCGGTCCAGATTGGGGAGACGATCCAACTGCTTGTTCGAGAATGTCTGCGAGAGCTCCGAGCTTTCCGTCGCTACTTGCAGAGAGTCAGCAGACACTTCCATCGTCTCCACCACTTGGCCCGGCTTCAAAGTGAAGTCATAACGCGCAATTCCGCCGGCATTGACGACAACGTTGGTAATCACCTCACGCTGAAATCCTTGTTTTTCCGCCGTAACCCGGTAGGTGCCCGGCGTGAGGAAATTAATAAAGTACTCCCCGACATCAGAACTCTCGCCAGCGGTAACGTTGCCGGTCCCGTCGTTGGTGGCGATCACGCGAGCTCCTGTGATCACACTTCCGCTGGTATCGCGCAGGATGCCGGTGATCCGGCCTGTATTGATTTGAGCGTGCAGTAAGCTCCAGCTGCAGAACAGCAGTCCCAGTAAGGCGAAGCTTCGGAACGGAGGCAACGCGAACGGCTTGGAAGGCATAACCTTTCTCCTCATCTGGCGATGCATCACGCATCTCGCAGAAAACAGGAACATATGATCTTTGAGATTCAGAGAGGATGCGTCACTCGGCTGGGTGTTGTCAAGCAGAAATCGCTGGCACCAGCGTTACCCAACGCAGCCAACAATTCCCTTCCACCGCTGCAAAAATTGCCTGGTGACATACAGCCAGGTATCGCGATTTTGTTCAAAGGGCTTCCCGAAATCATTACAAGAGAGAGGAAATAAGAGCGCCCGCCGCAGCGTTAGCGAACCCCCACAACGGCACGATCCTGCAAAGCCTTTTTTTGCTCGTTCAGTCTATTACTATGCAATTCCGATACACGCTGCAATGCTGTCCGGGCCTCACTGGAACGTCCGGCCCGCCTGTAGGCAGTGCCCAGCAAATAGAAAACCGAGGCTTCGTTTGGATTCAGGTTAACCGCTTCCCTTAGTACCTTTATGGATGTGTTCACGTCATTCAGTTTCAGCTTGGCCTTTCCGAGATAGAAGCATGTCGCCCAGGAACCGGGGTCAGCTTCGCGAGCATGTTCCAGGTAAGGCACACTGTCGGCATACCGTTCGGTCTGCGCCAGCAATGCGCCCATAAAGTAGACCGAACTCGCATCCTTTGGATCTTGTTCAAGAGCCGAACGGAATTCTTTTTCGGCGTCACTGTATCGGTGGCCACTCAGATAGTTCTTCCCGAGTGCGCCATGCGCGCCTGGGAAAGAGGGCTCTTGCGCCAACACATCCCGGAAATCTCGCTCTGCAAGCGGGAACTGCAGCGCGTCATAGTGCGCTTGTCCTAGCAGGAATCTGGACTGCGCCTTCGTTGACGCCTCGGGAAAGAGTTGTGCAAACACCTTTTCGCCAATCCCAACCTCTCCGATGCGCGAGTATGCTACCCCCATTAGATAGAGCGTAGCGTTGTCCGGGTTTCCAAGGAACGACTTCAATACATCGATCCCTGCATTTGGTTGCTCGCCATAGATCATGCAAGTGGCAAGGAGGTTCGCGGCCTGTACATCTCTTGGATTGAGAGAGTGCAATTTGCGAAAGTACGGACTGGCTCGCTCGTAATCGTCCTGCTTGAGATAGATCAAACCCAGATTGAGTAGAATTCCGCGTTCATTTGGAGTTACTCTAAGGGCTTCCTGGTACGTCTTAATGGCTAAGGCATAGCGCTGCAAACGTGTATACACGATGCCCAGGTTTCCTAATGCGCTGACATTATTCGGTTCCGACTGCAGAATCTTAAGGAAACCCGTTTCTGCTCCCTCATAGTCGCCGGCGTGCATTTTCCTTGAAGAACTTTCAAAAAGAGCCTCTTGAGCGCCGGGCGCAGCGACGGCACAGATGGAGAAAATCACTGCAAATACAGCTAAGAGAGTGGGCTTCATCGGATCCCTAGACATCCTACAAAGCGAAGGCGAGTCTGCCTAGTAGGGCTGCTGTGGCTTTTCGTTCAGTTCGATGTCTCGGAGACGGACCGTCTCACCTTTTTACCTCCCTGAGTGCTTCCAGCAAGCTGTTCTCAATCAGGCTATACAATTCATCCATATCACTTTCTTCCGCAATCAACGGCGGAGCGACCGCGAACCAGGTCGGGTCGACCCTCAGAATCAAACCGTTTCGCAAAGACGTCCGCTTCAACGCAGTTCCCAACTCGGGGAACGGCGCCATTGTTTTGGTATCACGCACCAGTTCAACACCTAAGAGAATTCCCTTGCCACGAATCTCTCGAATGACCCCCGTCTGCTTCAAGCCCTCGAGCCGGCCCTGCAGATACTGTCCGAGACGTGCTGCCTTTTGACAGAGATCTTTCTCCACGATTTCCTCAAGCACTGCGATCCCGACGGCACTTGCCAGTGGATTGCCTGCGAACGTATGACCATGCGCGAAGAACTTGGCATCGGTCTGTTCTCCGTCAAAAGAGGTCGCTAGGTCTGCGCGCGTCACCATGGCAGCGAGCGGTATGGCTCCGTTCGAAATGCCCTTGCCCAGACACAAAATGTCCGGTGTAACTCCATAGGCCTGGGCAGCGAACATGTTTCCGGTCTTGGCGATTCCCGTGATGATCTCATCAAAAATAAGGAGTACATTCCGCCGGGTACAGATGTCTCGTAACATCTGAAAATACTCCACCGTGGGGGTAATAATTCCGCCCGTGTTACCGATCGGTTCGACGATTAGGGCGGCGACAGTATTCGGATCTTCGGCAACGATTACGTCTTCAACGCTACGTGCAGCAAATCGGTTCGCATCTTCCCACGAAGCGAAATCGTCCCGATAGAACGACGGAGGAAAGACCTTGAGAAAGCCAGGCATCTGCGGCTCGAACTTTGCTTTGCGCTCACCAGTGCCGCTGGCTGACATACCGCCAAATGTGCCGCCGTGATATGACGAATAACGGCTGATGAACTTGTATTTTCCGGGATGTCCCGTCTGCTTGAAGTACTGCCGCGCAAACTTCAGGGCTGACTCGACTGCCTCTGACCCGCCGCTGAAGGGCTTGACGGATCGCAGGTTTCCAGGACACACAGAGCCGAGTTTCTCGACGAATTTCAGCGTTACATCGGCGATTCCATGCAGGGGCGGGGCAAAGGTCATGCGCTCCATCTGTTCCCGCATTGCAGACAATACCCGGGGATGCCCGTGACCCAGCGTTACGACGAAAATTCCACCGATGGCGTCAAAATAGCGCTTCCCCGCGGTGTCCCAGTAGTAAAGTCCCTCGGCACGCTTCAGCACGAGCGGATTTCGAATAAAGTCCTCTATGGATCTGTAATCGAGGAACGTGCGATGTAGAACGCTGATCTCCTCGGACGTTAGTTGCACGTCTATTCCTCTCTGGGCGGAAGACCCGCACTGAACCCGCCATCCACAATGATCGGAGACCCTGTCATAAAGGAAGACTCCTCGCTGGCCAGGAAAACAGCCAATCGGGCTACTTCGTCGGGTCTACCGATCCGGCCCAGGGCATGTAGCTTACCTGAATCGGCTCGCGCTCGTGCAGGATCGGGCTGAGACTGGAAATAGCTTTCAGCCAACCCCGCGTCGATGTAGCCCGGACAAATGGCATGCACCCTGACACCTTCTCGGCCGTGATCGATCGCCATTGCTTTCGTCAGGCCGATAATGGCTGCTTTGGTGGCGCAGTAGCCGGCGCAGGCCGGTTCGACAAAGAAAGCGTTCACCGAAGAAAGATTAATGATTACGCCGCGCGTTTGACGAAGATGCGGGAGAAAGCTGCGGGAACACAGGAACACCCCGCCTACGTTCACCGCCATCTGTCGGTTCCACTCCTCAACGGTGGTGTCTGTCACCGTTTTGCTTACCTGAATCGCCGCGTTGTTTACAAGGATGTGAATTCGTCCGAATCTGCTGAGAGCGCTCTTTGTAAGTTTCTCGACCGAATCAGGGTCAGACACATCAGCTTGCAAGGAGATCGCTTGACCGTTCTTTTCTTGAATCTCTTTCGTTGTTTGCTCTGCCGCGGTAGAATCTAGATCTGCGACGACAACATGCGCGCCTTCGGCGGCGAAGGCAATGGCAATCGATTTCCCGATTCCGCCGCCAGCCCCCGTTATAACGGCGACACACTCTCGCAGTTTCAAATGATCCCTCGAACTACTGAATTTTCACTAAAATCGCAAACATCATATCTTCGTAATCATCGCCTGGTCAAGGTTATCACGGTCCGTTGGATTGCTAAGCCATTCTGTGCAGGAGCGCGAGGCAGTTCGATTTGGACCAAGCGGGACGCTGAGATACTACGAACGACTTAGGTTTGCCCGTGGAATTAGGAGAGAAGGCAAAGGGCCAGCGACCCGGTGCGTCGTTGAATCGGTAAGAGTGGCTCTCCAACTCAAAAGCTGGGGATTGACTAGCGCGACGGACTCATAGGTAAAGGCGTATTCTTGTGCCTCGAGGACAGGCTATCTTGAAAATAATGCGCAAACGTACCTTCCGTCACGGACGGCTCAGCGGCCAGGTATTGCTTCAGATTGAGAACATGATCACCGAGCGATTCCCGCTTGGTGCACATCTCCCAAGTGAAGACGAGCTTGCTGAACAATTCCGAGTCAGCCGAATTGTTATACGAGAAGCAATGAAAATACTGGAGGACCGGGGCGTGGTGGAAGTTCGGGCTGGGCGCGGGACTATTGTAGTTCCTGCCAAATCGGATCGCGTAAAGTCCTCCCTCTACAGACTAATTCGGAGTTCCGGCACGCCGATGTTACAGGAGATGCTGCAGTTGTTAGAGTTGCGGGGCGTTCTCGAAGAAAGCGCCGCAGGTTTGGCAGCAGTCCGCGCAACGGAGGCAGATCTTGCAGAGGCCGAAGCTGCACTGAGGAACATGCGCGAGGGCAGCGTGGCTGAAGCTGTTCACGCTGCAGACTTGCAGTTTCACATTGCCATAGCTCGCGCTTCCGGAAACCGATTCTTTGAAATCGTACTCGCGCCCCTGACCGAGGTGTTTCTCAAGCAGATACAGCTCACAGACAAACTCAACCGCGGTGTGGAGTATCACTCCGAAATCCTGAAGGCAATTCAACGACACGATCCGGTTGCTGCAAGGATCGCCGTTCGACGGCTTCTGAACTTCACGCAAAAAGACATCAGAAAAGCTCTATCGTCAGGCGACACGAAGGCTCCCGACCTCCAAGAACCCTGAGCGGATTGTTGCTGTAGGGTAATGGTCCCGAGGGATCGCTCAACGGGTGTTGGCTTGCAGACCGACATTCGAAGCCTTGCTGCAGAGGTGAAGCATGCTGTCTTGTTTCTTCAGATAATCCCGACGGCAACACGATTCCTCTCAACACGATTCCTCTCTTGACAACTCTGAGCCATGCAGCGCATCCTAGGCGCGGTTTCCACAAGATCATATGTTGAATCACTCGATGAGGACGGTTTCGTGCGATCCGCCGGCACCAATTCCTCAGTACTCCATCTTTACGACGGCAGGACCTCGCGAAAGGGAATGCTAACAACGATGCCATGAGCCAGGACCGTGCGACCGTTGCATGGTTCGAACAACCTTTATGCGAGGAATCACCAATGAGACGCTTTAATTTCGCAACCTTAATTTTAACCATGTTGACCATCGGCATCTTCGCGCGGGCAGCCGACCAATCTTCCACGACGCCGGTGATCGGATATCACGAGCCCAAAGTCGATTCAACCGGTCGTATTGTTCCGTGGTTCAGCGCGCAGCCGTCCCGTGCTTACGATCACGACCTGAGAATCATCTGGGATTTCTGGCACAACATGCGCAAGTGCTCCAATGGAGTGCCGTATTATTTGCAGCATCAGGTTTGGACTCCAGGCGAAGACGACTCAAGAGGCCTCGGGGGTGACCAGATCAATATGGCGCTCGATTCGTGGAACATTCTGTACGGGTATCTCGGCGATGCAGCTGTGAAGCAGAACATGGTAGAGATCGCTGATTATTGGCTTGAGCACGGAGTCGCGGACTCGCGACTACCATGGGGAGACTTGCCATATCCGTACAACACGGACCTGCACTCCGGGAGATATGACGGTGACATGCGAGCGGGAAAGGACTTTCTCCAACCGGACAAAGCCGGCAGCTTCGGATACCAATTGCTCATCCTCTACAAAATGACTGGCCAGGAGAAATATCTCGCGGCTGCCCAGAAGATTGCCGACAGGCTCGCCCAGCGGGTCAAGCCGGGCGATTCTGACAATTCTCCCTGGCCATTCCGTGTTCGAGCCAGTGATGGTGTTGTTCACAGCCAGGAGAAAGACGGAAAACTCATTCGGGCCAGCTACACCTCAAACTGGAGTCCCACCTTGCTACTGTTTATGGGACTAAAGCAACTCAACCGGGGAAACACTGCTGCTTACCAGACGCCCTACGACCTGACCAGCGCATGGCTAAAGCAGTTCCCTTTCCGGACAAACAAATGGGGACCCTTTTTCGAAGATATTTCAACTGCGGACTACTCCGACACGGAAATCAACTCCGATACAATGGCCGCCTTCGTTCTGGAGAATTCTCAGTGGGACCCGAACTGGAAACAGGATGCTAGTGCCATGCTGAAGTGGAGCTTCGAAACACTTCAGAACCACGAGTACGACCGCTGGGGCGTCACGGTGCTCAACGAGCAGACCCGGTATCTCGTGCCGGGAAACAGTCACACCGCCCGCCATGCCTCGGTTGAGCTTCTTTATTGTGAAAAGACTGGGGACTGCAAGAGCAAAGAGGATGCCATCCGACGACTGAATTGGGCAACCTATACCGTCGACAGCGATGGTAAGAACCGCTATATCCGGGACGATATTTGGCTCACCGACGGATACGGTGACTACGTACGTCATTATTTGCGCGCAATGGCATCGGCCCCTGAGTTGGCGCCAGAGGATCAAAACCACCTGCTGCGAACGTCGTCAGTGATTCAAGAGATTTCATATCAGCCGGAGCGAATTATTTATCGGAAGTATAATCGGCGTTCCAGTGAACGCTTCAAAATCGGTCAGGGCACTCCTGCATCGGTAAAAGGAGCAACTATGAACTGGGACGCGGCGAGCAAGTTGCTGACAATCGAATCGACCGAACCAAACGTGGAGATTGTAATTACTCCGCCAGTCAGGAAATGACACAGGCAGGAGGACGGGTCTGGATCGCGATCTTTGCGCCCAGGCTTGATCCGCCGCGCTACTGTTTTGGTCTAGTCGGCAAGATTGGTCACTGGCAAAAAGCAACCGGAGACACGGAGAGGAGGGCGTCGAATTATGTCTGCCGATGGACCGAACAGTCCGGCCATTTCAGGGCCGGAGTGCTTAGCAGACTACGCCTGCGAAACAGGGGAAAATCCGCTTTGGCACGTGATGGAAAAGCGCCTGTACTGGTGCGACATTCCCAAAGGCCGCATCTTTCGCTTTGACCCCGCCACGGAAACCCACGAGCGATGCTACGAAGGCAGGACTGTGGGTGGATTCACAATCCAGAGTGACGGATCCCTTCTCCTCTTTATGGACTGCGGCACTATCGCCAACTGGCGCGAAGGCGAACTCACAACCTTGCTGACAGAGATTGAGGAGGAACGAGGCTCGCGCTTCAATGATGTCATCGCCGATTCGAGGGGTCGGGTATTCTGCGGTACGATGTCGAGCGCCGCCCAAAAGGGCAGCCTTTACCGGTTGGACCTGGATGGTTCGCTGCATCGGGTGCTCACCGATATTGGCTGTTCCAACGGCATGGCTTTCACGCGGGATCAAACCGGCTTCTACTATACGGACTCCTTTGCCCGCGCAATCTATCTGTTTGACTACAGCGCGGAAGACGGCACACTGCACAACCAGCGTGTCTTCGCGCGTTTTGATGAATCGGACGGAATGCCGGATGGAGTCACGCTGGACACCGATGGCCGTCTCTGGTCAGCACTCTGGGATGGCGCATGTATCGTGCAGATGGACGCCGGCGGCAGAATCGAGCGGAGGATTTCCTTTCCCGTAACCAAGACTTCGAGCCTTACCTTTGGCGGAGAAGACTGCGCCGACATCTACGTCACCACCGCGGGTGGAGACAGGAAGCAGGAGGAAGGCCCGCTTGCAGGGGCGCTCTTTCGACTGAAAACGGAAGCGAGGGGTATCCCCGAGTTCTTCTCTAGGATCCGCATCCCCACGCGCCCGCGGCTCAGGCATTAGGTGCGGGGTGAGTGCGGACGGCGACAAACGCAGGGTTGTCTCTCGCGAATTGATAGGGTGGCAGTGAAACGACCAGATCCGCCAACCGCGCTGCGATTAAGAAGTCAAACACCAAATGATTTCATTCCGAGTTTTTGCCGACGTTGACCGGATACCGCAGGGAGCGCGAGGCTTTGAAAAATCAGGCAGCCACGGGTGTCTGATAGAGGCCTCGACAGTGAGGTTGCCAGCGAAACGAGCGGAGATTTGCGACTGGTGGTGACGCGGGCGTATCGGGCGTTCGCCCTTTCAGTGAGTTATGCGTGCGATGGTTGTTGAAGTAGTTTCTGAAATCGAGCAGTTTATTTTCGAGATCTACCGTCGTCCAGAACAACGTGTGATCCAAACACTCGCCTCGAATGGTGCCGATTAGCCTTTCGACGAACGGGTGAGACAGGGGAATGCAGGGGACGCTCTTGATTTCTGTTACCTCCAGAATCCGCAGATTGGCTTGCCATTGGTGGAACTTATAAAGAGGATCGTGGTCGGAGCTGAGGTACTTCGGCATCCAGGGTTGCCCGCGAATGGCGCGGTTGAACATTCGACAAAGTGCGATACCATCGACCGTGCCCGCGTGGACGCCGAAGCCAATGATCCGTCGCGTGTATTGATCCATAATGACCAGGACCCAGTGGGTCCGCAACGTGGCCGACTCGCACCTGAACAGATCCATACTCCAGAGGCTGTCTTTCAGGTGGCCCAGGAAAGTCAGCCAGGAGGGACCCCCGGAGTCCCGTCCCGGCCAGTGGTAATGGGCGAGAATCCTTCGAACCACGTCTTTATCGATTTGGATGTGAAACGCCAAGGCGATCTGTTGGGCGATTCGCGGACAGCCCCAGCGGGGATTTCGTTGCTTCATGGCGAGGACCGCATCGATGAGTTCTGCACTCGGCCCTTTCGGGCCGGGCTTCCGACGGCGATTTGGTGAGAACAGCATGCGGTACTTTTGCTTGCTCAAGGCTTTGTGAAGGCCTAGCAGTGTTGACGGCTTCAGTACGATTGCGGAGCGGAGCAGACGAGTAGGACGTACCCAGAGCGCCAACAAACCGGCGAGGATGCGGTCCGAGGCGCATAGATTCGGCGATCGGTGCCGGGAGCGATTCAGGATCAGGAGTTGGTGCTTGACGAGAAGCGACTCCGCAACGATGGAACGAGCGCCGCCAGGTCCGAGCAAGCGAGCCAGGGTAGCGATGAATTGGATGAAAAGAACGACCAGATCGCGCATCACAGAATCGTGGCAGGACGGGGAATCCCAAGGAATTATGCGCGAAACAACAATTCGCCAGCCACAGGTAGCGACCCAACCAACGTAGTTCGGAAGAGAGCGAAGACCTTTTTCTGAACAGGACTGTAATAATCCACACTGCGTCACGTCTCCAATATAAGGAACGACCGGGACATCTCTGTTGCTCCGTGTGGACTTAGCATCGCCAAACTTCTGGCGTCCCATCTGGCGCAACTTCCTGGTCTAGGCTGCCCAAGATGAAAATTCTGGACAAAATACAGTGCAGCGTACTCGGAGTGGCAGCACCGATCTTTTTCCTAGCCGCTTGTACGGGATCCGCAATCGCCCAACAGCGCCCGGCCTACCCACAAGCGTCCACATTCCGAGTTCAGTCTTCTCTGGTGTTGGTCGATGTCATCAGCAAAGATCTCAAGAGCGGACTGCCCATCAGAGACTTCAAGAAGGAAGATTTTCGTCTGTTCGATAACAGGCACGAAGTGCGGATCTCCACTTTTGACGCCGGAGCACGCTACGACACCCAGCCCATCGCTGTTTGGCTTGTGCTGATTTGTAATGAAAGCGGGCTGCCGAAGTTCGGCGCATCGGCAGAATTTCTCGGACAGGAGTCACTCTTTCGCACAGCACTAAATCATTTGGAGCCCCACGAGGTGGTGGGAGTTGCTCATTGGTGCGACAACGGCGACAGCCAACTCGATTTGTTGCCCACAGAAGACCGCAATAGAGTGATTGAAGAACTAGCCGCAACGCTCAAGCCCATTCCTTTCGAAGGAGGAACATCCGCCAGCGATGAGGCCGGAGAACAGGCCTTCCGAAAAGTGTTTAGGCTCATCATCCGTGATGCCTACGGAAGAAATCCGAAGCCGCTCCCTGTGATTGTCTTTCTGCATGGTGACCACACAGGACAGCCGCATGGCGAACTGAACAAGCTCGTGGATGATTTTCTGGAAACCTCTGGCATTGTGTTCGGTATAAGAGATTCTCGATCTCCAAACCTGCACTTCATAATCGGTGAGCAGGCCGAGATCATGCATTACATGGCTAAACACACAGGTGGCGAATACTTTTCCTCACCCCCGTCAGCGTACGAAGCGGCACTGGAAGCCATCTTGTTGCAATTACACTATCGCTACTCGCTCGGGTTTATTCCTCCCGCGATAGATGGCAAACGCCACGAGCTTAAAGTTGAGTTGACGAAATCAGCAAAAGCGGAACACAAGGGGCTTCGCTTAAGGTATCGTCCCGAGTACATTCCTGTTGGGAAACAGCCAGAGTGGACGCACTGAGCTTTCATTGGCCAAGCTTCTTGATGGCTGTCGCAAACAGGCGATAGCGCATGTTTGCGCTGTCTGTTCGCCTCTCCACCATTCGTAGGTGGACCTGCTCCTCAATGTCTCGGAGCGACGCTTTCCAAACTGTCCCGGTTTGCGTGTGTACTTCCGCAACGAAGAAGCCGATGGTCAAAAAGCCTTCGTGCCTCGATTCCCGCAATCGGCCGGCGAAACGAAGCCAGTTGCATGTGGTCTGTCGAAACTCCTTGTCAGTTTGTTGAGGACCGCGGCAACTAGCATTGCGATAGGAACGATGAGCCCATCGTTTTGCCGCGCGCTCGACCTCTTTGCGTTCCACCGGGCTTGATTCATCCAGTTTCATCCAGATCGCCGCGCGGTAAATGATCCCGGCTGCGCCTCTGAGAGTGTGCAGGGCTGCGCCCTGAGCAGCAATATGCTCCAGATAACGACGCCTCGATTCCTGCAGCGGACCATTTTCGTGACGTGCGACGGTGCGTGGACAACGATATAGAGTGTTGAACATGAAAATCCTCCTGCGCGGAAGGGTCTACTCCCACGCCATCGTTGTCCATCATTCAACTTGTTGAGAGTGGTCCCGTGCACTTGGTATTTCTCCAACTCCGCTGTTGGCTTGAGGCCCGAGGCTATAACAATCGCAGGGGCATTTGAGCGAAGGCCCAAAAATCGCGGCTTGACAAGAGGTCCGCACCTATGTAGTGTCTCTACATACCAATGCCCAATGCTTCCAAATTGTCGTATACGGCAGTCCTGGTGCTCCAAACGATCAGTTCTGGATACAGCTATGGCTTCGATGTAATGGAAGTGACTGATCTTCCGAGTGGGACCGTTTATCCGATTCTTCGACGCCTTGAGCAGCAGGAATTGATCAAGTCCAGTTGGGAGACCCAGAAGACTGCCTTTGCTGACCAACGCCCCCCACGCAAGTACTACAGACTGACCCGAGAAGGTAAAGAAGAACTGTGGAAGGCAGTTCAGCGCTACGGGCTCCTTGACCAGCTCGTTAGTGCTGAAAAGAGTAAGAACCGCTAGGAGGATATAGTGGCTGCCCGTCGCCTAGACAAGGTCTTGAGGTCGTGCAACCTTCTGTTGCGTTGTGCAAGCTGGATTGTTCCGCTGAGGCTACGCGCAGACTGGCGTCGGGAGTGGGAAGCGGAGGTCTGGCATTGGGGGCACTTTCTTTTTGAATCCGGGCGCCTTAGTGCGAGCACAGAACAGGAGCTACTCAGGCATTGCCGTGGAGCATTCGCGGACGCCCTTTGGCATCGTTTTAATCGTGCCCTCGCCTTGCACTACTTCAAAGAGTTTCTGCGCACACCTAGGTTTTGCCTCCTTGCCTGCCTGGTTCCGTTGGCAGTCGTGCTTGTCGGTCGCCCCGCCGCAGTTTTCCACGAGGTGTTCGAGCCGGCTTCCGATCTGGACTCCGAACATCTCCTCTCCGTCTCGCTCGGAGAGAACTCCTCGTGGCTACAGCCGGAGGTCCTACGCGACCTAGCGACGGGGTGGCCGACACAAACTCCAACGATTACTTCCGATGCCACGTATGCATGGCGGACGAGCGTGGTAGGTGGACCAGGAGGGCGAGAGAACATTTTGAGTGCCAGAGTCACGTCAAACCTGTTTACGCTTCTTGGCGCTCGACCCATTCTCGGGCGACTTCTTCAAGACACGGATTCGTCCCAATGTGCGGATTGCGTGGTTGTGAGCAACGTGCTTTGGGAGAACCAGTTTCGCGGCGACGAACATGTCATAGGACAATCGCTCGTACTCAATGGCAGACCGGTCAGGGTCATAGGCGTTATGCCACCGCAATTCCGGTTTCCCATCCATGACATTGGTGTATATAGCCCCTTCGGCACGAATCCCCATCCACTTCTGCCTATGTTCGAGTGGCCTGGTGTTTTGCTTCGAGTGTCTGCAGGAGTGAACCTAGAAACGGCAAAGAGGCAACTAGGAGGGGTGGTAAACCGCAAAGACAGCGTACCTGCCGATACAAACCTGCGAATCTTGTCGCTCAGGGACATCGAGTATCAATCCTTCGAATACTGGGCTGGCCTGATCTTCCTCTCATCACTCCTGCTGCTCGCCCTTAGGTGGCGACAGTTTGCCCGCCTCCGCATGACTGGTCCTCATGCACATATACCTGAATGTTTTCGGTGGTACCTATTCTTTGCCGCCAAGACTCTCCTCTTACTGATCGCGTCGCTGGTGGGCTCATTTGAGGTAGTCCTAGCTGTCTGCAGAACCAACACAAGTATCCATCTGTTCGCAGGCGCAGCAGCGATTTGGCTTTTTCTGTTTTTAGCAAGTATCACGGTGAACTGGTCCTTTCATGACCAGTTCCGTCGCTGCCGGAGTTGCCTTAGGCGTCTAGGAGTCCAAGTCGAAATTGGGAATGCAGGACGCTCTCTTTTGGAGTTAACCGGCACTGAATTAGTCTGCAATGAAGGCCATGGGACGTTGCACGTACCCATCATGGAGTCGAGCTGCGTCGATCGGGAACGTTGGACTTATCTGGATAATTCCTGGGACACGTTGGTTGCTAGCCAGGAAGCGCGGATCTCTGTCTCCTAGCGGCGAAAAACTATGTAGTTGCCCAGCGGGTCGAATGGAGTTGAAGATGACCAGGTTTCTCACCTATCGAACCTTCATATTGCTTTTCCTGTTCGGATTCTTGCAGTTTGAAACTCGCGCCTCCGCGGATACGCCCGCCGAGGTCCCTCCAGGGAAACTCGTTGATGTCGGTGGTCGGAAGCTTCACTTGTACTGCACGGGCAAAGGCAGTCCGACGGTGATTTTGGAATCTGGTGCCGGCTCCTTCGCTATCGACTGGGCACTCGTACAACCTGAAGTTGCAAAAACGACACGCGTTTGCTCTTACGATCGTGCCGGTTACGGCTGGAGTGATCCTGGGCCGGAGGAAGACACGGTCGAGCAAGTCTCCCACGATCTGGAAACCGCGATGAGGAGTGCCGGCGAGCATCCTCCATATGTGCTCGTTGGCCAATCGATAGGCGGACTCTTTGTTCGGTGGTACCAGCACGAACATCCGCAGCAGGTCGTCGGCATGGTGCTGGTGGAGAGCTATGAAATGGCAGCTCCGGTCAACGGAAAGCAGGTGCCTCTCTATACCCTCACAAAGGAACAATTGCGGGCCAATCTTCCACCACCATCTTCGCTAAAGAAACCGCCGATTCCCACCGAAGTGAGACCTCCGTTCAATAAGCTTCCGCCATCATTGCAGAAGACGCATCTCTGGCTTGAGCAGCGTTTTTTCGAGACTCTAGACTTTAACAAGGGACCTACCATGATGGAGTCATGGCGGCGTGCGTTTAGTGTCTTGCATCAAGCTTCGCTGACGCCAGATTCGCTAGCAGGGATGCCCGTGATCATTCTAACTAGGGATAACGCCAGTGAAGTTGAACGGAACCAACAGGTGGATTTGCAGTATCTCTCGCGAAACGCCCGCCAGGAGACCGCTACTGGCAGCGGCCATTTCATTCATATTGAACGCCCCGACTTGGTAATAGCTAGTGTTAACGAAGTTCTGGCGCCGCGATCTACACAGGAATTACGTGATGGCGTCAAAGACGGAAAAGCCTCTCTTCAGAAATTCGTCGGAACGTGGGAGGGCAAATGTCAGGATGGAGCAACCTTTGTCGTGGTCGATCTCCAGCTAAACGGAGCCCAGTTGGGAGGCACGGTAAGCATCGGGAACATGCAAGGCGATAACACAGGCGCTTGCTTAATGGTATTGGCGCCGCCCACACCGGAGCACTCCCAAAGAATCAGTAGACCAAGCGCAGAACAGAAGATTCTCTCATTCCATGGAGCCAAGCGTCCTGACGGGACCTTCGCTCGTTTTGAGATGAAGGAAACGAGAGAAGGCAAGGGCGAACTCAAGCTGTTGGATACGCCGGTGGCAGACCATCCGTGGCAGTTGGTTAAGGTACGAAAGCCGGAAGATCACTGAGGGATATATGGCCAAACGCCTTACAGTGATAGATTCGCGGAGGGTCTTCGATGAATGCGCGATCAGTTTGCTACATGGGGCTTGGCGCTGCCATTGCAATAACAAGTTCAGTGGCACAAGTCACAACTTCGCAATACGACAACTTCCGTACCGGCGCGGTACTCACCGAAAGGATTTTGACTCCGCAGAACGTTAACGCTAGACAGTTCGGCAAGCTGGGCGCATTCAAGGTCGACGGAGCAGTTTATGCGCAGCCTCTTTTTCTTCCCTCTGTTGAGATACCGGGAAAGGCAAGCGCGATGTTTTGTTCGTCGCCACGGAACACGATAGCATCTATGCTTTCGATGCTCTTCGGCCTGATGACCCACCACTGTGGCACGTTAGTTTTCTGGACAAGAAGCGCGATCTTGAGTCCGTGCCTGCGCGAGATGTGCAATGCTCTTTCATTCAGCCCGAAGTTGGTATCACTTCAACGCCTGTCATCGACCTGAACACCGGTACGCTTTACGTTCTCGCGCGCACAATGCTAGACCCTATGTTTGGAACGAAAACATACTTTCAGCATTTGCATGCCTTGGCGATCACCACCGGCGTAGAGAAATTTGGCGGACCAAAGCTTATCTCCGCTTCGGTGCCGGGCAAGGGCGCGGGCAGCGCAAAGGGGCAACTGGCCTTTGACCCACTCCGCCAGAATCCGCGGGCCGCCCTGTTGTTGACGAATGGCATTCTGTATCTCGCATGGGCTTCCTCTTGCGATTTGGACCCTTACCACGGCTGGGTCATGGCTTACGATCCGCGGACATTGCAGCAGATCGCAGTGCTCAACACTACGCCAGACGGCGATCAAGGTGGAATCTGGGCGAGCGATACAGGGTTGGGTGCTGACAATCAGGGCAATATTTACGTTCCGACCGGCAATGGTACATTCGACGCGTCATCCGGGGGAAGGGATTACGGGGACTCGGTGTTGAAGCTTGGGCTTGAGGGGTCTTCCATCGTCATACGTGATTACTTCACTCCCTACGACGAAGCGCGACTGAACGACGCCGACGCAGACCTGGGATCCAGCGGACCTACACTGTTGCCCGACCAGCCGGGGGCTCATCGTCACCTCCTGCTGCAGCCAACGAAAGGCTCAATGATCTACGTCATCGATCGTGATCGGATGGGTAGATTCCAGCCGAATGGCGACGCTGTCGTTCAGAGGATTCGAATGGCCGGATTGGGATTGGGCGCGATGGCATACTGGAATGGCCATGTGTTTTTTGCATGCAGCGACGATTTCTTGCGCGATTACGCCGTCCAAAATGGACAGTTGACACTGAACGTCTACTCGCGCACGAGATTCGAAGACCCTGGAGCTACCCCTTCGGTCTCGGCAAACGGCAACAAAGATGCGATCGTGTGGGCCATCGCGACCAAGACATGGAATGGCCCCGGTCGACCCGCCGTACTCTACGCGTTTGACGCCAACAAGATAGACCAACCGATCTACACTTCGGAGCAGAACAGCAAGCGCGATCGCGCCGCGATGGCAACCCGCTTCGTGATCCCAGTAGTTGTTAACGGTCGCGTATATTTCAGCACGAGAGGCGAAGTCGAGGTCTACGGACTCTTGAAGTAATGTTGATGCAGAGCGTCGGTTTCGAACGGATTTGAGTTGGCCCATCGTGAGATGCTCATCAGGAGTGCAACTCTACATTTTCTCTTGCCGCACCGTCTCCCAATTAATCATCTGGGGCACGATCAGTTATGTTCTGAGGCTATAGTGTTAGCCTCAGTCTTTCTGCGCCAGATCGGTCTAGAACTCACATAAGCGAAAGGACAACATAATACGGCCGTATTCGGCTCTCTGATCTCATCTCGCCCGTGGCCGAGGCGTTTCTGAAAGATCGGATCACCGTTGGCCATGCTTTGCTGATTGCCAAGCTCCCTGCTGGGCAACAGCAGGAAGCCTTCAACGCGGCCTTTCGCAGCATGTGGACGAGCGAAGGCAATACACAGACACTAATTCCCGTTCGCGAGTTGGCGGTTTGGATCGAGTCCAACATCCTGCTGCTATTGGCGTCGGCTCCGTTCGACAAGCAGGATGAAGCGCTCGTGCCCGCAGCAGGGTCATGTGTCAATTACCCGAAGCGGACGGGATTCAACAAACTATTGTTTGGCGATGTCGTGCGAAAAGATTCGTGCAGTGCCGCCCGGTGACTGGTCCAATGGGACGGGAGGCCGTCGCCCTCACTAGAATGCGCCATTGCCGACGCCATTTCTCTTGCTGAGCGGATCATGGCAAGGATCGACAGTCGATGGCCCGTGAAGTAAGATTCAGCGTGCAGCAGAATCGGGGTAAGCGCGATGACATGGACGATTTTCTGCTTGGTTTTCCAATTGCCTACGTCGGGGGCTGGGTCTAGTCCAACTTAGTTCCAAACACTTCTAGTCGGTCAGGTACCTTGGCGACTTTGGAACATCTCGCGAGGATCAAGGAAGGAGTTGCCCCTTGGAATCGGTGGAGGAAACAGAATCGTGAGGTCCAACCAGACCTCACTGGGGTGGACCTCCCCGAGGCGGACCTCCGCGAGGCGAACCTCTACGACTCGTACCTCCGCGAGGCGTATCTCGCCAAGGCGAACCTTCGCGAGGCGCACCTAATCAAGGCGAACCTCTACGACGGGGACCTCCGCGAGGCGTACCTCATCGGGGCGAACCTCGTCGGGGCGAACCTCACTGGGACGTACCTCCGCGAGGCGAACCTCGGCGGGGCGGACCTCCGCGGGGCGAACCTCACTGGGGCGAACCTCAGCGAGGCGAACCTCACCGGGGCAGACCTCAGCGGGACGGACCTCACCGGGGCGGACCTCAGGGGGGCAACTCTGGTCAACACTAACCTAGAAGCAACAAATCTGACGGCTTGTTCTGTTTTTGGAATCTCCGAGTGGAACGTAAGGTTGAAAGGAGCAGTCCAATCTAACCTGGTGATCACGCCTGAGCACGAATCTCCGATCCAAGTCGACAATCTCGAAGTGGCCCAATTTATTTACCTGCTTCTGAATAACGAGAAAATCCGTAGTGTCATCGACACGATCACCTCCAAAGTAGTACTAATTTTGGGTCGTTTCACGCCGGACCGAAAAATGGTTCTCGATGCGATTCGAGATGATCTCCGCAAGCGCGACTACTTGCCAATCTTGTTCGATTTCGTAAAGCCTACAAGCCGAAGTCTGACGGACACCGTCTCGACGCTTGCCCATATGGCCCGCTTCGTAATCGCCGACATCACTGACGCGAAAAGCATTCCTCAGGAGCTAATGCGGATCGTCCCGCTTCTTCCAACTGTCCCTGTTCAGCCGTTGATACTTGCGTCACAACACGAATACGGGATGTTCAGGGACTTACGGCTCTACCTTGGGTTTTGGAACCACTTCTGTACAACGATCAATCGGCACTGTTGGCGGAGTTGGATGAGAAAGTGATTGCTACTGCGGAAGCGGAGGCGAGGAAGCAAGTGCTGAAGCAAAGGTAAGACACCGCTGTGTTCGCCAACATTGTTGACGCAATAGAGGTTCAGCACTGATACCAGTGATACGGTTTCTGTGGAACTAGGGGCAATAAGGGAAACTGTGGAAACAGCAGCCTAAGTTATGAATGTGCTCGACACCCGCATAAACACAGGCTAGAATCGGTAACTGTAGGAATCATCAGGACTTGCTGGAAATGGTCGATAGAGAATCCCTCCCTCTCCGCCAGTCCTTTAATGTCTTCGGGAACACCAAGTATAGTTCGCCAGAATCTCAAGTTTTTGTAGCCCATGTTGTGGGATGCTGGGGGTTTGAGCACTTGTCCAACGATGTTCGCCACCTGACCTTGGGCACTCCGGCCATTGCATTTGCGATCTGACGTGTCGGGAGCCGGTCACCCGCACGCTCTCGTCTTTCGGACTGAATCGCCATCGTCGTCGAAATCTGCTTCGGCAGATTCCTCCGTTTCATTCACCGCTCGTCGTAGCGCGGCAACGTATGGTGAAGCCCAGTATCTCCGTCCCAGAACGTGCGGCGGAACATTTCTTCAACTGCTGCCGGCGCTGACCCGCCACTGAACTGTGAGAAAGCCCCACATCGTGGGTGATATGAATCGTGGGCCCTTCGATCTTATCGACGGGTTTGATGATGATGTCGGCAGGAATCTCTGATAGCCGACAGCCCGTTAGTAGCTCCTTGGACACAGTAACGTATCCGGTTTCCTCTTCGACCTCAAAATCCTCGTGGCCGATGTGCAGCGACGCAGGCTCGTCGTCCATTCTTCGCACCTCCAGCATGGCACCCCATGGTAACGGGGCGCCCCAGTACTTGTCGCCCGGCTGTTCAGGATAACGAACTTCTCGGGGCTAACCTTTTTAATCGATTACCGGTTACACAGCGGTTTTGAAAGAGAGGTCAAATAAGTGTCACGATACCGTTAATACTCTGTGTTCATCGATCCCCGTGGGTTGTCATCTGGACCGCAAAGTATTCGAATTTGCAGTTTCCCCGAGACTCATAAAACGAAGGTCCGCCGTTCGCCCTTGCATGACCACAAATCGGAATTAATCGGAATGATTCAACTGCAGCGTGGGTTTAGTTCCCATTCTTCAGTCCGACTGACACGACCAAGTCCTACCGTTGCTACCTCTTGTGCAAGCGCAGCGCTCAGACAACAATGGGTTAGATCCCGTCAAACAGCGAAGGGAAGCACGGTCTCTTTTTGTCTGCTCCCTGCATCGCAATTTGGCGCTATCAAGGCCATCTTGAAATGCTCGCTGGCAAGACGTAGCCTATAGAAGACAGTGTTGTGGTGAACCATGAAAGTTAAATCTTTTACTTACGAGAGAAATTGGACCGGGAAATACTATAGACAAAGGTTCTTGCCAACGATGCAAACAATGGATCGGCACGTGGCAGGCATGCTGAGCGACGGCTGGGAAGTCATGACCGAAACGTCTCACTCTGGCAACAGTCGAGGATTTCGACCCTTCGCAAAACGCGATTCCATCACGGTATCGTTTAAGAAGGCCAGCTAAGTGATATCGACACGTCCGGCTTGGTTCTGCCTCTCCGACCAACGCGCCCGCACTGAGCTTGGCTACGCCCCGGTCGTGAGCTGGCAAGAAGGGATCGAGGCGACGAATGTGACGACGCGCAATGGAATGCCCCGAATCTCGCCTCAGACCCAGAAAGGCGCGGCGTAGGCTGCGGACTCAAACCGTCAACCCAGTCTTAGTCTGCGCTTACCTTTACCACGCGGTCGACGAACTACAAGTCCGAGATACCGACTCCACCCTAAAGGCTCAAGCCACCGCCCAATGCTCGGGCGATCATCAGAATCCCTGCCGCAATGAGGCAAATCTCAACCGCTAGGGTCTCACTATATGCCGATTAGTTCGAGCTTCGTTTGCGCAAGATCGATTCCACCCAATAATAAGTCAACATCCTCATTCAATTTGATTTAACCGGGAGTCTGGCTCTTGTAGACCTTGCCTGGCGCTTGCTCTGCAGAGCTTCTATCACTTACAAACAGGAGTAAACAGGAATGTCCGCGTTCCGATTATCACTTCGTCGCCGGCATGAGTTTGAGATCGGCAAATGTAGTCCACTTGTCATCTTTGTCTTTCTGCTCGAGCAGCCACTGCCAAGCTGAAGGTTCCGGAGACCAGCGAAAGGTGGTGTGGAAAGGCCCGTCGGGATACTCGAAGACGAAACGAATCTCGTTGCCGTTGCGGACGCCGTAGCCTAGTGTCTCCGAGTAGCGTCCGCCGAAGATGTCGAGAAGGTGGAGAACATAGCGCTCGCTGAGAGTGTCGTAGCCGAGAAACCAGATCGCTTCGTAGCGTTTCTCGGAGGAGGGCGCGGTTGCGGCCATTTTTTCGTGGATGCGAACAAACTGGCGATTCAGCACCCACTCGGCGTCGATTTCGTGATGGGCCTCGCGACCAACTATCTGTCCTTCTACCTTCCAGGTTCCGATAAGATGGTCGGCTAGATTGTCTTGCCACTCGACGGGTGTCTGGGCCATGGACGAAAGCGAGGTAAGAAGTACGAAAAAAGCCGCCGAGAGCATGATCGCCAACCCCGTGATTTTCATTTGATGTCGTCCTTCCGGGAAAAGCGTTGAGGTCACGTCAGCCGGAATCTCCCTTTTGGTTCAAAAACGGCACTGATCATACACCCATCCCGCGGTGTCATCAGGTAACATCCCGGCTGTATCGTCGGCCACTCGAAAACTGGCAGCTCGACGAGATTGCTATCGACAACTGCGTTCACGCCAACAGAGCTCAACCGACTATGAGCTAGCTCACTTCGGTCGAGTCTTCGTCGTCTGCTCCCAGCGGGCAAGCTCATCCTTCACGCTGAGGTGTTTCAGCAGGGTTCGGTAATGCTCGCTCATCGGCTCTTTGCTCTTCTCGTACCAGCTGAGCTGCTCGTAGAAGAAAGGCGCGAGCTTGTAACCTGACCGGTATTGATCCATCATCGCTCCTGAAGGCGCTGGCAACAGGCGCGGACCGGGTCTCCGTTGTCGCGGTATTTCAATGAGATCGCCCTCAATTTCTGGTTTGCCCGTTTACCGAGTTGTGCCGGATTCGGCCCCGAGAAGTCTCAGCGAGGTTCTGAGCATACTCTACGAATTTAGCGGTTTCGTGCAGCAGTCTCGTCTGAGCGGGCTGACGAACCTTATCGCCAAAGCGGACACCCATCCGTTCTGTCCATGCCTTCCGAATCAGCGCACACCATGCGGGGTCGAGGAATTGCTCGGCCCATTTCACGCAAGCAAGCTTCGATTGCACAGTACCGGTTTTACATGTGTTAAGCATCCGGCAACAAGTCAGCACGGCGAATGACTGACCGAATCGCGTGTTGAACCATCCGAGCGGCCGATCCATTTCAGCGACAAAACGACTCTTGAGCTCTTGAATTGCAGCGACGGCCTCGGAGCGCAAGGCTCCAGTTGGTACCGGGTGCAGGAGAGTTTTCGGATCAGGCCCGATGATGGTGATGCCTCGTTCGCGAAGAATCCACCGAACGTGCCATCGATTGTCGTGAATCGAACGCTGCAATGATGTCCTTCCGTTGTCTACGAACCATAACGGTTCTACTCCAACCAGATCAGTCCGTTTCAGCAAATCGGTACTTATATAAGACCCCTCCAGATGCTCGGCTGGATAGCATCTGAGAGCATGGATGTCGACATGTGTTTGTTGTAATGAGCGTACTTCTGCATCGCTTAGCTCCGCGTTCGTGAGGATCAGGAAATCAACATCACTGTCGAGATCAAAGTCTCCCGTTGCGAGCGAGCCGACAAGATAGGCGCCGAGAAAGTTACTTCCCAATGCATTCTCAACGCCGGCCACGAATCGTTGCAAGACTGAAGCCATCTCAGGGTGCGCTTCGCTGCGCATGTTCTCTGTCGATCTCTTTAAGGCTTTGGTTTCCCTGTCGCGGGAGGCGTTGCCCCGCTCAGATTGCCATGCATCTCCGCGTGCGGGCCCTGCAGGTATTGATCGAGTTTTTGCTTCTGGTCATCGCTCAGGATTTCGCGGATCTTCTTGTCGGCATTCATACGCAAAGGCCTGACCTTACTCAGGAGCTCTTCGTGCGACGTGCTTTCGCCCTGCATGAGCTCCAGCGAGGCATCATGCAGTTCCTGCAGGATGGTTTTGACTTTGGGCCGCTGATCGAGGGAGAGATCAAGTTTCTGGGTCAGCACCATCAACTGATCTCCGACGTCTGGCAGGACGACGCCCTGGGCAGCGCCTTTTGCGGGCCCGCGCGTCTGTGCGGTTTGTTGCGCTAGCATGGCTGGCGCGATTAACAACATACTGCCGATTGCGAGGCAACGAAGTCGATTCATGGTCTCTCTCCTTTTTTGCTTGTGCCCCCGAGAGCTGCCGTACTATGTGGACTGTAGCGATGCAACGAGGCTGAGTCGATAGCGGTGAGTGAAATTGGTCGAGTTGTTGAACAAAAAGGTGGCCGATGTCCAACAATGAACCCATAGGGCTTGCCAAGCAGAGGAAAAAAGGCAAGCAACGACGCAAGCCAGACCTGCGCATCCGGCGTACACGCAGCCTGCTGAGTAATGCGCTGGTCGCGTTGATGCAGGAGAAGTCGATAAACAAAATCACGGTGCAGGAAGTGCTGGACCGCGCGGCAGTGGGCCGCTCCACTTTCTATCTCCATTATCGCGACAAGGACGACCTATTTCTCTGCGTGCTAGAGGACGGCCTGGAAATGTGGAGCACTGCTCTTTTCAGGAAACAGGAGAAATCCGACCGCATCGCACCCGTGGCAGAATTCTTTATGCATGTCGGTGATGCCAAGAAGCTCTACCGCGCACTGGTCGATTCCGGACGTATCCACGCGTTTTTCGAACTTGCGCAGGGCTATTTCGCTCGCGGGATCGCCCGACGTCTGAAGGACGGGGGCCCGAAGAATCTGGTTCAAAGCGAACTGGATGCTTGCTCGCATGCGCTCGCCGGAAACCTGCTGTCACTTCTGAAATGGTGGCTCGATCGCGGCGCTAGAGAGTCGCCAAAGGCAATGGACGAACTGTTCCACCGGATGACGTGGAACGGACTGCAATCCAAATCCCAACTGCGGTAGACAATCTGGGTGGTCCGTCATCCATCCAAACTCAATGGGCTAGTTCTTGCACAATCCTTTACATTGTGAGCCGCTAACCCGCGGGTGGCGGCGATATAGGCGCCGACCAATGGGCGTCTCGGAATCGCCAGCGACCGTCTCGATACTCCACCAGCCCAGTAAAGTATCCGGTTTCCTCGGTACGATGCCCAGCCTTATCTACCTGGATCTCGCGCCACGACGCTGCGACGACCGCGAGTTCAGCAGTGAGAGGATCAACGCGCAAATCGTCGCCCCATATCAATTCGATATGGTTGATGGTCCGCGCAAAATTCTGAGTGCCCTCCTTTGCGGCGGCTGCGTTCGGGAACGCTAGCTGTCCGTTAACGGCCATGAAGAATTCTGGGCCCGTGTTGAAGAACTTGAACCACGCCAGAGGCCCCTCTTGAGTGACATCATGGGCCACGGTGTGCATGAACGTGCGCGCGCTTTCGTCAATAGCAGCCGCGCGAGCAGGGGGAAGCGATTGTGACTCGGCTGATCCTGCGGCGCGAGCGGAACAACCAGCAAGAGCGAAAGCCGCGAGGAGAGCAGTACTCGTCCAGTTCAATACAAGCAGAGTTTGGACGTAGCGGCCAGCTTTTCTGATCGCTTGATGAGAACTACAGGAACGAACAGAATGAGGATTTTTATCCAAGAGTCCCACAGAACGCATGCGACACCTCCTAACTTTAGTGCATCCGTGCGGCGCAGAGCAATTCGCAGTCGTGCCGTCCGTTGCGGATTGTCTCGACCTGACGCTGGATAGGTTAGTACTATACTTCCTCGCGAGGAATAACATGGCGAACCGCTTTGGTCCAGACATCCTAATTCAAGCCCCGGATCCTAAGGAAGCTGCCCTTTTTTATGTCAACCATCTCGGATTCGAAATTACCGACAACAACCCGAAGATGATCGGCCTGTCCTTCATCAAAACTTCGTGCAGTCGTAGAATGAATGACTTGCCGCTGCTTGCGTTTGGTGCCTTCCGATAAAATGTCGGCCATGTTCTGCACGCTGCGGCACCTCATCGGCTGGCTTATCAGCGCCTTCTGCTCACGCCAGGATCTAATCCTCGAGAACCTAGCCTTGCGCCAACAGCTCCTTGCGCTGCACGCAAAGCGACCGCGGCGTCGCTTGTCGGTGAAACAGAAATTGTTCTGGGTAGCCTTGAGAAAGCTCTGGCAAGGATGGAAGCAGCCCCTTGTCCTCGTGACTCCAAGGACTGTCGTTGAGTGGCATCGCGCTGGCTTTCGGCTCTACTGGAAGTGGCTGTCCAGAGCTCAGCGACGTGGAGGTCGTCCACCGGTCGACGATGGACCTATCGCGGCTTTCTCGCCCTTCTGCTGGCTGAAGAAGTGGCCCACCGCAAGCAAACCCGCCTGCAGCGCTCCACCCGCCAGGCTCACTTTCCGTTCTTCAAGACCATCGATGAGTTCGACTTCACTTTGCAATCGACTCTGCGGCAATCGCTGCTCGGTTCTTATCTGGGTCCGGACTTCGTCACCGAGGGCCGCTCCCTGATCCTTTACGGCAAGACCGGCCGCGGCAAAACTCATCTCGCCGTGGCCATTGGCTATCGCGCCATCCAGAATGGCTTCGACACCCTTTGCACCACCGCCGCCGAACTCATTGAGGATCTGTCCAACGCCAGTACCAAAGGTCTCTTACACCAATCATTGTCAGCCTACACTCGTCCTCACGTCCTCGTGATCGATGAGATCGGTTATCTAAGCTATGGCCCCGACGCTGCCAATGTTCTGTTCCACGTGGTCAATGATCGCCATCTCAGAAAACGGCCGATGATCTTCACCACCAACAAGCCGCTCACCGAGTGGGGTAAGGTATTGCACGACGAAGACCTGGCAGCTGCCATCCTCGATCGAGTCCTCGAACGCGGACGCTTTGTCCACCTCGATGGACCCTCAGGTCGGACACGTCATCTAAACTTAGAGGAGGCTTCGCCGGCCAAAGCCCAGCGGCTCAGAATTTCCGGAATTAACGGCTCAGAATTTCCGGAACCCACATCCTGTAACCACTGACAATCTTTGTGTGTTCAATGGCTTACAACAGGAATACGTCACATTGCGCCTGGGCTCTGACCAAGAGCAGTAGGCGTCTCGGGCCCCAACGCTGAGGTAGGTGACAGCGAAGTTACCAAAGACAAGCGGACCAGGCTCGTTGGATTGTGAGTGTTGTCCCAACGTGATTATTTTGAAAGTCTGCAGCCCTACTCCGGGATGCCCCTCGACACCCTGGCCGGCAACCAAGGATTCGCGCGATGAACAGAAAGGGTTTAACGCATTTCGGGTGCAAAAGAACCTGGGTGCAACTGTGAACACATTGCCAGTTTGCCTCTGTATCAGTCTTCCATCCGCTGTGGTACTCCCCTAGTTTCCTGGCGCGTTTGTCGGAATGAATCCGGAGGCATGAGTTCCGGACGAGTGATCGACGCCTTTCGGCAGGACACGTGCAGTCGCTTCGGCCTCGCTTCAATTGGACTTTCAAGCAATAATGCCTTCGGAGGTGAGTACTCATGTTTGTCGTGCATGGGCTTCGGCTTCTAAGACAATTGGCCTTCATTGCGGGGTTGCTGGCTGCGGCTCTGCCAGTGCTTGCGGCGAAGGGCGCAAAGCCGGAGTTCGGACCCAATGTTCTATTCTTTGATCCGTCGATGCCATCGCAGGTAATCCAGAAGCAGATCGATGCTGTATATGCAGTGCAGGAGCACAACGAGTTCAGCTCGCAGCGGAATGCGCTACTGTTCCTGCCCGGAAGCTATTCGGTGAACCTGCCAGTGGGCTTCTATACCGAAGTGATGGGGCTGGGCGCATCGCCCAATGCAACGAAGATTACGGGCAACATGCATGCGGATGCCAATCATGAGCACAACAATGCAACGACGACTTTCTGGAGAGCTGCGGAAGGGCTCTCTGTAGAGCCGGCGAGCGGTACGGTGCAATGGGCGGTCTCGCAGGCGGTGTCGCTGCGGCGCATGCATGTGCGCGGCGACTTAGTGCTCCACCAACATCGCGGTTGGGCCAGCGGCGGTTGGATGTCGGATTCGCTTGTGGACGGGAATGTCGATTCCGGAAGCCAGCAGCAATGGATCTCACGCAACTGCGATTGGAAGAGTTGGACGGGATCGAACTGGAATATGGTGTTCGTCGGCGTGGTGAATCCACCCGAGGGGGCATGGCCTGAGCCGCCGTACACGAAGATCGCGCATACGCCTGTGGTCCGCGAGAAGCCTTTCCTCAAGGTGAACGCTGCGGGTGAGTTCAGCGTGCTGGTTCCGGAACTGCACAGCGACAGCGTCGGAATTACGTGGCGCAGCGGTGAAACAGTCGGAGAGACGATTCCAATTGCGCAGTTTTATATCGCGCGCCCGGATGTGGATACGGCGGAGACGATCAACGCTCAGCTTGCCCAGGGCAAGAACCTGATTCTGACGCCTGGGATTTACGAACTGGCGGCTCCGATTCGTGTGACGCGGCCGCATACGGTGGTGCTGGGTCTGGGGTTTGCGACGCTGCGCCCGGTGAAGGGCACGGCGGCGATGATGACAGCCGATGCGGACGGGATCGAGATTGCTGGGCTGCTGTTTGATGCGGGGCCGAGCGAGTCTCCGGTTCTGCTCGAAGTGGGACAGGAAGGAAGCCGGGTGCGCCACGCGAAGGACCCAATCGCGCTGCACGACGTTTTCTTTCGTGTGGGTGGTGCGGGAGTGGGCCGGGCCAAGGTAAATTTGAGGATCAACAGTAACGACACACTGGTGGACCATACCTGGATCTGGAGAGCGGACCACGGCGACGGAGTTGGCTGGGATCTGAATACCAGCGACAACGGGCTAGTCGTGAATGGAAATGACGTCACGATCTACGGCCTGTTTGTAGAGCATCACCGGAAATTCCAGGTTCTGTGGAACGGCAACGGCGGGAGGACTTATTTTTATCAGTCCGAGATTCCTTACGATCCACCCAACCAGGCGAGCTATACGAGTGCGCCGGGGGTGAATGGCTGGGCCTCGTACAAGGTGGCGGATGGAGTCACGAGTCACGAGGCGTGGGGGCTAGGCGTCTACAGCGTCTTCATTTATCGGGATGTGATGCTGACCCGCGCAATTGAGACGCCAAGGAGCCAGGGGATACGGTTCCACGATATGATCACTGTGGCGCTGGGCGATCACGGTGAAATCAGCCACGTGATTGACGACGCCGGTGATGCGACCGCAATGCGTCCTCGCGTAACGCCCAAGGTCACAAACTTTCCGTGAGATGGTCTCTAAACGATGATTATGGGTTCGGGTTCGCGTTTTACGATGGTTCCTTGGCACGCTACCAAGGAATCAAGACATGAAATGAAAGTGCTTAAGGTCATTTCGTGCAAATATGTGGGTGCGAAATCACCCGCCCTACGTCAGACTCCGACGGTCCGCAGGCAGTGTGATCCAGTGAGTCCTGAGACACGCGACGGTGGACACCAGGGTGAAGTTGCTAAGCATTACGCGGCGAGAAACAAATCGCTGTGACGCCGCGTGGATAATTCGACGATCCGTATGCTCACGTCGACAGCAGTTGTGCACGAAACGCAATCGGCTCCAGTTGGATGTTCTTAGCAAAGTCATCGCGGGTATACACGAACAATTTCGGCGCTGAGGTCAGAGCAGCGGTCACTACGCATGTGATGTGCTTCCAGTCGCCCTGACTATTCCGATGCCATCGGCCAGATGGAAAGCCAATCAAGCAGTAGCTGCCAGTCCAGAAGGCTAGCTGTGAGAAAGTCGTTTGCAGGGCGTCTTAATGCGAGTCTAATTTTGGCGGCTTTCGAGGGTAGGCGTTTTCAACAGCCGCGCCTGTTTGCGACAGCTTCAGGCAAGCACAATTTACCAGTCCTTGTACTCCGTGCCGTCCAGAGCCTTGCCTTGTGACTTGCTGTAGACATCGAACACTCCGCCAGTGGGGCCTTCTCGCAGACCCCAGTCTGTGGTGCCCGTCATGGGATCGACAGGAATCTTGCGCAGGAAGTGAATTGTCTTACCCTGCGACTCCACTCCGTTCACCAGCGTTTGAAGATCAAGAGGATAGCCGTGGCTCCCCACCGCAGCTTGGATTTTGGCTCGGTCGAACATGCCTCTGTAGTGGTCAAGCGCGTCGCGTATTTCCTGTAGGGCCACTCGCAACTGACGCTCCTTCTCCCGCTGGCTGCTTGAGGCCGCAGGCTTGGCCGTATCTTGGCAAAATGTTTGAACCGAAACGGAAAATGAAAGAAGAACTCCACAAACCACTAGAGCAAGGAAGGGTTTCACGGCAGCCTCCGAGTGTGCGTTGAATTATGCCCCTGCTTGAGAAAGCTGACAAGGGCGGCGTATCTGACGTATATCGCGGTTACGCTCAAAATTCCAATCGCGGAGAGGCGAACAGACGGCCCAAACTTGCGCTATCGCCCTGATTAAAACAGTTGTTGTTCACCTGACGTTTCTTGTCACCGCCAACTCCCTAAACGGTCCCTCAGTGCACCACTGTTTCTTCTCGCTCGGCGAGCCGTGTGGAAACCTGCATCGACGCAAACGCAAGGAAGAGAGCAATAGCAATCCAGTGCACTCCCAGATGCCTGGCGGTTTCCAGAACCTGCACAAGCTTGGGCAACCATCCCGGGCTAAAGCGCACAGCGGTGATTCCCGGCTGCACGAAAACCTGTTGAAGGAGCACAGCGAGTGCGAGGCCAGAAACGACAAATCCGGGCAGTACACGTCTCCACGGGAAAGCTATCGGCACCGGGGCCGAAGCTTCACGACGGACGGCAGCCATTACGGAGGCGGTAAATTCTGGTGATGGAAGAATTGCTGTTTCTTCGGCCAGAATACGGTCGAGTTCGTCGTATTGCATCACCCCTCCTTCAATGGTGAACCCAGCAACAGCGGAAGTTTGGCCCGCAAGATTTCGCGCCCCCGGGATAGTCTCGCTTTGATAGTCCCTTCGGGTAGCCCTAGGCTTCGTGCAGCGGCTTCAACACTCCTGCCGTGAAAGTAAAACATGACCAGCACCTCACGGTACTTTGTCGGAAGGTTCAAAACCGCGCGACGGACAACCTCGTCGCGATTTTCGTCTTCCAATCCGCCATCGTAGGTACGGGAACCGTTTGGCTCGGGGACCTCATCCAGCGGCACTGTCGGCACTGATCTGCGCATCTCGGAACAGTACAGGTTGGTGGCAAGGGAAAATAGCCAAGTAGAGAAAGCGGCGTCTTTGCGCCATTGGCACAGACCACGATAAGCACGCATGAATGCTTCCTGAGCCATTTCTTCGGCTCTGGCTCGGTCGTAACAGAATCGGTAAGCCAGATTGATGAGCGGTCCCTGCCAGCGCCGGACTATGCCTTCGAAAGCCGACACTTCTCCGGCGAGCACCTTTTCGACATCGGCCTGATCGTCGCTGGCTGTCACGTTGGGTTCTGTCTCAGGGTACGACAGTGTGACGTGGCCAGTGGTTGCATATTTTCGCTCTGCCGCAGCGGACAAAAAGTGCAACCGGGGCGGGCGGACGACAGTCCTACCGCGTGTAAGGCACACGAAATCACGCACAGGAGGATGTCATGGGTATTCCCGTTTTGCCCGTAATGCTATTCCTCAGTGTCGGGGCCATCTCCCTATTTTCCTTCGTGGCGGTGGCAGCATGGTCGGATAGCCGACGCAAAGAGAGAGTGGCGTACTACAGGAGTGAGACCCTCAAGAAAATCGCGGAGACGGCGGGGCCAGGGAGTAATGCCCCCCTTGAGTACATGCGCGAGGAAGAGCAAATAAACGCCAGACATCGCCGCGAGGGTATCAGGTTGGGCAGCCTAATCACCGGTGCAGTTGGCATCGGCTTAATGATTTTCCTCCGTGGGATTGCGCATGAAGAATCGGTGTACCTCGTTGGAATCATTCCACTCCTCGTCGGAGTTGCATTGTTCGTATACGCTGAGTTCCTTGCGCCCAAGCTGTAGAGTAGTCGCAGTAACGCACCTTCCTTCGATGGTTGTCGTAATATCTCGATTGCGCGTTTTGACCCTTGACTGAAAGTGCGGCCCGATTATCGGTGAGCGTTAGATGCAGGTCTAAGAGGGCCAGACCCAGCCCCGGCTGCGTATGGCAGGGCGAGGCGAAACCTATTCAGGTGGTGGCGCCGTTTCGCGTCAGCGCCGGGAGGTTCGTCTTCTCGGCATCGCGGCACGTGTCGAAGAATCGTTGCGGAACTTGCGTAATGCCACTGTAACCAATTCTGTGTACTCTTTCGCTAGGCCCGAGCCGACTCCAAAGTCGATCTAGAGGGCCGAATGATCTCGCGGAAGATAGTGCGCGTTGTGCTGGTCATCGTCGGCCTGTTCGCTGGGATCAAGCACCTGTTCGACTTGGTTGAGAAACATTGGGGTCGATGAGGCAGCATTCTGCGGCCAATGCTGCGATTGCTCTTTCCAGCCAGTCGGAGGGTGAAAACGATGTGGATGAGATCATGTGCGATCTGCAAGGCACTTCTAAGGAAGCCGAGATTGTGTGATTCGGTTCGTTGCCAATGCGGATGGGAATGGCAGAGTGCCGGAGTGGATCGCGGAAAAGTAGTCGCTTTTCCCGCGCCAACCAAGAAATCCGCCTGAGTGAACCTAGAGCCTCGTCCCTTGACCCCAGTCACACGGCAACCAGAGCCGATCAATTACAATCCCATGCCGAGGGGGAGTTCATGGCAAACATAAAGGGACTGGCATCAATTGTGTCGGAGTTGAAAGTAGAAAGAACGAATCTTGTAAATCAGCTTCGGCATGTGGATGCCGCTCTCACGGTGTTGGGCAAGTTGAACGGCGGGACTAGTTACACCAGACCGGGACGCACGCTGTCGGCGTCGGCTCGTAAACGGATCAGCCTCGCGCAGAAAAACCGATGGGCGAAGGCGAAGAGCCAAGCGACAACCGCGAAACGCACACGAAAAATATCAGCGGCAGGCAAAAAGAGAATCGCAGCTGCCGCACGTGCACGCTGGGCGAAGTTCAGAACGGCGAAGAAGAAGGCAGCTTAGAGCTAGGAACGGGTCTGTAAGTCATTGCGATGGCAACCATCCAACTCGTGCGTCGCAGCGCGTGAGTCCACATCGGAGTAGTGCAGACGGAAAGCAGGCCGCGCACTTTGAGCATCTCCCTAGCGACGGTGGCCGCAATCCGACCTGCCCTCGACCCCGGCAACCCACTTGCCGTTCTCAGTCACGCACCGCTTGTTCGAGCATCTCGGTGTATATAGATTCCATCTTTCGGCGATGCTTTTGGAACCACTTCCCCAGGCTATGTTCCTCCGGCGACGGATGCGACCGTGATCGTGCCGCTGTTAAGTGCGCCCACAACTCGGACACGCTGTCCAGCCACTCGTTTCAGGGCCTCCGGCTCTCCTTCGAGAAAATAAGTGTGATCCCCATTAACGAAACTGAAATTGGCTCCGCCGCGAATGCAGAGGCGTGTGCAGTCGGTGGCGGTGCCCCCGATCTTGGCAGAGTGCTTGGCGAGACAGCGCGAGCAGGTCACCATGCCAACATAGGTTTGCTGGCGGTCGCTGGGTGGGGCCGCTGACTGCGGTGGCTCGGCGGTCTGTCCAAAGGCCAGGACGGCGGCACCTACGACCGCAAGCGCGAGCGCGAGGCCAAAGGCTGCCCCGACGCAAAGCGTGATGACCTCGATCCAGAAACCATTTTTCATAACGGGCCTCCAGACAGCGACGCGAGTACCAGGCGCTGGACGGCTCCATTCATCGGCCCGATGCCTACCCAGAAACGGAGTCGGCGAGTTGATTGCACATTTCGTGAATCATTTCTTGCCTGATCTCGTATTCGAGGACATCGGTATCCGTTGCCGTTCCGAGGTTTCGTGATTCCAGAACCTCGACTTGCTTTCTGAGTAGTTGATTAAGCTCGGCTCGCAGTTCGTAGACACGAACATCTTCCATGGCTGCCTCCTCAGTGGCGAAGCGGCACCTTGGATGCACATGAGCAGTTTGGCGAGAATCGGCCCAGCAGACCATACCGTACACACCGTACGTAACGGTATGTCGATGACGGGGCGATTTCTGTTCACCCGTCGTCAGAAGTGGCAATTCCTATTCGATCCGCTATTGTAACCAGGCCCTATTTGACCAAGCAGTAAAGTTGTTGGCGAAAAAGTGCCCCGTGAAAGGCACTGGACTTCAGCGGGTGCAACTCCCGCCCGAGGGTTTTGAGTGAAATCGCCTGCTTTCGTCAGTGGCGTAGCCACCGCCCCCCTCTGGAGTAAAAACAAACCGCCCAGACTTCGAGCGGCTTTAGGCTTGCCGATCTTATTCTGAAGCTCCTAGTCATCGAATCGTTGCACTACCGAGAGGATCTTCCACTCTCCGTCGACCTTCTCAAGTGTCATATAGTCGCTCCACCCGGGAGTAACTAGTTTTGCGGACGCAATGTTCCCGGCAACGTCCAGTACAGTGACCTGTTCAGTGCGTTGCGCTTACGGTACGCGAGTGCCACCGCCATCGCGTACGTCCCGCACTAGCTGCGGTCCGGTTTGCTCGCGCACCGGAATGTCTCCATGAATCTTTTGCTTAAGGTAGTGCGGATGCAACGTTCGCTGCATACGGGCGGCATCGCCGATGTAATAGGCTTCGATGTAATTCGTCACTGTGGCGCGCACGGCGGTCGCATCGGCGCTAAAGGTTTGGTAGTCTTGCGCATTGGCTGACAGGTTGAAAAGAAAAAACAAACTTAAGCCGAAGGCGAGTGCGAGGCGGTTCATGGTGGATTGTCTCCGCTGTGCCTCATCAAAACGTTCTGCGCAGGAAAAATGAATCAATGTAGATATGGCGTCGTCTCAACTCTCGAGTGTTGCTGGGGTAATGAGCGATACTCAGGGCTTTGGCTGTCGGAGAATGGGAGGAAGAGCAGGCAAACGACTGCTATATTTCGTGATGTATGAGGAATCACTCGCTTATGCTGCCACGGCGTAACGATGATGCAGGCCACCGAGTCGAGCGAATGATTGAATCCTGCTTGCGTCGGCCGAGTCCCTAGCGACGGAGCGCCCTTCTGGCGTGTCCTTGGCCAGCCCAAGATGGGTTCGGTTCGTGATAGTAGCGGATATAGTCGTGCATGAGTCGTTTCAGATACAGCTCATTGAGCACGATTACAGGTCCAGCAAGTCGCGACGGCAGCTTCCCACCCAACGCTCTGCGACGCCATTCTGCCAAGGACTGCGAAATGCGGTGCGCACCGGTTCAGTGCCCAGGTTTTTGGCCGCGCAGATCACGTCATTTCCGAACCTTGAATCCCGATCAAAGAGCAGGAGCTTCTGGGGCTTGGCATATGGCCATGCTTCACGCATCTGTTGAACGATCCAGAGCGCACTTGGATTCCTAGTCACGTTGCAGCGCAAAACTTTCCTGCGACCGTGGCTGAGCACGAAGTAGCAGTACAAGACTCCGAAGGTGAGGGTCGGCACGGTGAAGAAGTCCATCGCGGCGATGGCCTCGCGGTGGTTGCGCAGGAAAGTCAGCCAATCCTTGCGCACCTCGGGGCTCCTGGGCGCACGCTGAAGCCAACGCGAGACGGTCGGCTCGGAAACCTTAAAACCGAGTTTTAGCAATTCGCCGTGGATACGAGGTGCCCCCCAAGTTGGGTTTTCAGCCGCCATGCGAAAGATCATCACCCGGATCTGTTCGTCGACCGGTGGACGACCTCCACGTCGCTGAGCTCTGGACAGCCACTTCCAGTAGAGCCGAAAGCCAGCGCGATGCCACTCAACGACAGTCCTTGGAGTCACGAGGACAAGGGGCTGCTTCCATCCTTGCCAGAGCTTTCTCAAGGCTACCCAGAACAATTTCTGTTTCACCGACAAGCGACGCCGCGGTCGCTTTGCGTGCAGCGCAAGGAGCTGTTGGCGCAAGGCTAGGTTCTCGAGGATTAGATCCTGGCGTGAGCAGAAGGCGCTGATAAGCCAGCCGATGAGGTGCCGCAGCGTGCAGAACATGGCCGACATTTTATCGGAAGGCACCAAACGCAAGCAGGGGCAAGTCATTCATTCTACGACTGCACGAAGTTTTGATGAAGGACAGGTTCAAATCCTCTCTCCCCGACCAATTATTCCTCAGCACTAGCTAAACTCAGGCCAGTAGATTAGGGAAGCGGTTTGGAATGCCCAACCGCCGAGAGCCATGCGGCCGCAATCAAACACACTGTAATCAGGGTTGAGAAAACGATGGGGGTGGTGAAGGCGTATCTCCAGCTCAAAGCTGTGACTGCGACAAAGGAAATGGCGAGCGCCCACGCAATGTTGCGCACGCGTGCCAAAGTCTCTGCCGGAAGGCCCCCCAGCAGCCACGCTAATACCGACGCGAACAAAAGAAACACGGAGAAAAAAAGCCCGAACGCGCTGAAGAAGTCCCAATAAGTCCGACTAAACCCTTGTGCGTTAAAGTGGATGGACCGCATTAACCCAAGAACCGCGTCCGCACCCCATTCCGGATTATTCTGGCGAAACCCAATCGTATGTCCGGCGGCAAAAAGCAGCAGAAGAACAGAAGCGATTCGATAAAGCACAGAATTCTTCAAGCGCCCTCCCGCCTGCCAGTTCTGGCGCTAAAGTCTAGTCCTCACCCTTGGGCATGTCAAAGGCATGTCCGGCTAGGGGCGCACGACCCCAGAGTTGCAGGATGAGTTTGATAAGGTGTGGGTGCGGTTTCCTGTTGTATCTGACAGCGTATAATGTTGTCAGACAGGAGGCACCCGGTGACCATCCCCTTAAAGGCTCTTCACGACAGACGCGAGCAACTCAAAACCGATCTGGCTCAGATCAGCGATCTCCGTCCCGGCTCTCTCACCGCGCGATTCCGCAAGTGTGGTAAGCCGAACTGCCATTGTGCACAGAAAGACTCCCCGGGACACGGCCCTTCCTACTCGCTGACTCATGCCAGCGCGGGAAAGACCATCACCCAAGTCATCCCCCAAGGACCGGCGGTCGATCGTACCCGAGCGCAGATCGCCGAATACCGTCGTTTTCGCAAGCTCGTGCAAGAACTGATTGCGGTCAGCGAACAACTCTGCAATGCCCAACTGCAGCAGCCGGAAGCGATCGCGGCAGAAGGGAGTAAAAAAAAACCTCTTCGCCGATCTCCTGGCCGGCGACGTCGTGCAGGAGATTGAGACGCTGCTCGGTCGTCAGGCGGTGCAAGACCTGGATCTGGAAGCGCTGGAGCTGGCGGTGCGGCAACAGGTCTTGCAACTGGCGGGAACCGCAGTCGAGCAACGTCTCAACGCCGACACCAGCGATGAGCGAGGCGCGCGAACTCCTTGTGGTTGTGGGCAGGAAGCGCGTTTGGTCGGACGCCGAAGCAAGCAGGTACAGAGCGTTCTCGGTCCTCTCCAACTGGAGCGCGCCTACTATCATTGCTCTTCCTGCGGCCACGGCTTCTGCCCTCGCGATGGGCATCTGGGCATAGAAAACACCTCCCTGTCTCCCGCCCTCACCCGCATGGTGGGCACGGTGGGTGCCATGGTCAGCTTCCAAGAAGGCAGCGAACTGTTGACCGAACTGGCCGGTGTGGCCGTGGATGCCAAGCAGGTAGAGAGAACCGCAGAAGATCTGGGAAAACAGATCGCGGAAGACGAACGCCATTGCACCGAACCTTCCGATGCCCTTCCTCTGCCCCAGACTCTGTATCTGGGCATGGATGGAACCGGGATTCCTCTACGGGCGGAGGAACTCGTGGGCCGCACCGGCAAACAACCGGACGGATCGGCCAAGACCGGCGAGGTAAAACTCTGCACCATTTGGAGCGCGGAATCGCTGGATAAAGAAGGCACTCCCATCCGCGATGCAGGATCAGTCACCTATTCCGCAGCCTTGGAGAGTGCCTCTACGCTGGATACCGCTGCGACACGTTCTCCCTTCGCCCAGCGCGTCTGGAGAGAAGCTACGCGCCGCCGCTTCTGCCAGGCACCTCGTACGGTCGTGCTCGGGGACGGGGCCCTGTGGATTTGGAACATTGCCGACGATCAGTTTCCACAGGCCACCCAGATTGTGGACCGCTATCATGCCAAACAACACTTGAGTGATGTCGGAAAAGCTCTGTACGGACCCACTACGCCGCGAGCTTCTCAGTGGGCGGAACGCCGGAAGCAAGAACTCGACACCGGAAGATTCCCGGCTCTGCTCCATGCCATCCGCCGCCAGGCCCCTCGCTCCGATGAGGCGCGTCGCTGTCTCCATTATTTTCAGACCAACCGGGAGCGTATGCGCTATCCGGAGTTCCACGCCCAAGGCTTGTGTACTTCCACCGGCGTTGTCGAGGCTGGATGCAAGGTTGCCATTGGCACGCGTCTCAAACGCGCCGGCATGCACTGGACCGTTCCAGGCTCCAATGCCATCATCTCTCTACGCTGCTCAAAACTCAGTGGTCGTTTTCAAGACTTCTGGGAGCGCAGATCAGAACGCAGAGCGGCATGATCCATCACTTTCTTGGGGTGCACCCTCCGGCTAGTGTCGTTAGCACATGATATGTCCGCTTTGCGGGCGGCGAGAATAGGAGACCATGCGAAGCGTGGAATCTTACTTGAGGGCCGCGATGGAGCGGGCGATGAAAGTACAGGAAGTGATGTTGCAGGCCATGGCGAAGAAGATTACTTGGTTTCAGGCAGCGGAGATCATGGGCATCAGCGACCGGCACATGCGGCGGTGGCGGGAACGTTACCAGGAGGGCGGCTTTCGCGGGCTGTTTGACCGGAGGCGGGGCAAACCTTCGCCGAAGCGGGTACCCATGGCGGTGTTGGAGCGGGGGTTAGAGCTCTATGGGGAAAAGTATTTCGATTTTAATCTGAGGCATTTTCAGGAGAAGCTAGGCAGCGAGCACCAGATCGGGCTCAGCTACAGCTGGGTGAAAGGCGTGCTGCAGGGGGCGGGGCTGGTGGCGCGGGGACGGCAGCGTGGGGTGCATCGCAAACGGCGCCCGCGGCGGCCGTTGCCGGGGATGCTGTTGCACATCGACGGCAGCCGCCACCAGTGGTTTCAGGACGAACGCTGGTACGACTTGATCGTGATTTTGGACGACGCCAGCAGCGAGATCTATTACGCGCAACTGGTGGAGGAGGAATCGACGGTGACGGTGATGGTGGGATTGCGTGAAGTGATCGAGCGAAAGGGCGTGTTCTGTGCCTTATACAGCGATCGCGGCAGCCATTTCTGGCTCACGCCGAAGGTGGGCGGCAAAGTGGATCGGCATCGGCTGACCCAGGTGGGACGGGCGCTGCGCGAGCTGGGGATCGGGATGATCCCGGCCTACTCGCCGCAAGCGCGGGGGCGCAGCGAGCGCAGCTTCGGCACCTGGCAGGGACGATTGCCACAGGAATTAAGGCTGCATAAAATCGCCAGCCTAGAAGCCGCCAATGTATTTCTACGCGAGCACTATATCGCCGAGTTCAACCGGCGTTTCCAAGTCGCGGCGGCGCAGCGGGGGAATGCCTTTTTGGCCTGTCGGAGACGCGATCTCGGTCTAGTGTTCTCTCTCCAGTTCGAGCGGGCAGTGAACCGCGACAATACGGTCAGCTTTCAGAATCTGAGCCTACAAATCGAAGCCGTGCGTTGGCGAGCCACGCTGGCGGGCTGCCAGGTCACGGTGCATCAGCACTTGGATGGAACTATCAGCCTCACCCACGGGCCGCACTTGCTGGGACGCTACACGGCCGAAGGGGTGGCGCAGGGTGCGACAAAAATGCCGGCGCGACGGGCTCACCCCGCTTGGAAATCCCGCAAAGTGCGCGGGATTCCCACTTTCCCCCAGCCCCGACTGCTGCTGGTTAACTATGAAACCGGACATATCGTGTGCTAAGAAAACCGGACATTTTAACTTGCTAAGAACAAGGCATGTCCGTCTAGATTCGGGTGAAATGACCCTCCCGTCAGTAGCGTTTAAACGTCTCGTCTGGATGCGTTGAGTCTCAACAACAAGAAGTTAGAAAGGCTAACGGGCTAACGTGGTTTTGGCGTCGACATACTGCAGGCTTGGTCTGGCGGCATTGTAATGCGCCAATGAAATACGTAGGCTTCAGCATTGCAGAACGCAATGGCGTTGTGGGGTAGAGCATCTTGTCCGCTGGAATTGAGCTTTTTCATTGGCTCGCCATTCGAGGCAGCCCGCGCGGTGTGCTGAGTCCGCGGCACCAGTCCAGTAGCTAGCACACTAAGAGTCAGAAATACGATCAAGCGATTCACGATTGGTTCCCTTGCGCATTGTGCGTCAGTCGATCCGATCTGCGGCCCAAACTTATCGCGGGGGTTTCCTCTTTCTCCTTCGAAATCAGATTGTTGAGGCATCTGGCGACGTCCATTGACCACGAATCCTGCGCCCGATTACGAATCGGCATGATCTCCTCAGGTGTCCCGTAGCCGCGGTCATAAGCTGCGTTCGAGACCGCGCAGGTCTTCACCTCGTTCCATCTCCACACGCTGGCCGCCATTGATTTCCTACAGGAGCAATACAGTGCATATTCGTCTGAACATCCTTCTACTGTGCGTATGAGATAAGACCCATTGCGATAGGGGCTGAAAGGGATGAGATATCGAGTAAGGCACTTCGGACACTCGACACAATGGCGAATACGCGACATGAGATTGCCTGGATGACAACGGGGTCCGCAACAATTGTTAGGTGTAGGTTGCCTTGGAAAGTGGTCGGAAGCAATACCCACTTGACTCTATTCCAGCATAGCCATTATGATCCGCGGAAATGAAGAGAGTGGCTTCCGCGATTCTCCCCATCATCGCAATCGACCGGAAGGTCTCGGAGGCTCTTCACCGCCAGATCTATAACTCCTATCGTGCGTCCATTCTCGATGGCCGACTGCGTCCAGGGCAACGAATTCCATCAACGCGAGTACTGGCTTCCGAGATTGGCGTTTCGCGCTTTCCCGTTCTCAATGCTTACGCCCAGCTTCTGGCGGAAGGGTACTTCGAGAGTCGCGTGGGTGCAGGAACGGTCGTTTCCAGTTCTCTTCCGGACCAATTGACATCGAGCCGGCCGCCGCGCACGCTCCACTCCGCAACCCGCTCCGGACCTCGCCCACTAGCGAGGCGTTCTCCGATCCTTCCAGGGATTGAAGCGATGCCATGGATGCAGAACTGGGGAGCATTCCGGGTTGGCCAGGTGGCATTTGATCAATTTCCTCTGCACATTTGGTCCACCCTGGTCGCACGCCGGTGCCGAGGTATGGACGCCCAGTCAGCGCACTACGGCAACCTGATGGGCTCTGTGGTTCTAAGGGAAGCGATTGCGAACTACTTGAAAATCGCACGCTCGGTGCGTTGCGAAGCCGAGCAGGTGATGATCGTCAATGGTTCGCAGCAGGCGCTCGAGATTGCGACTCGAGTTCTCCTCAACCCAGGGAGCCGTGTGTGGGTGGAAGAGCCTGGTTACGGTCTTGCGCGAGATGTCTTCGCGCTGAACGGCTGTCACATAGTACCCGTCCCTGTCGATACGGAAGGTTTGGATGTCGCCGCCGGCATCATGAAATGTCGCAAGGCCCAGGCTGCATTCGTTACGCCTTCTCACCAGTTTCCCCTGGGAGTGACCATGAGCGCCTCACGCCGTTTGCAATTGGTGGAATGGGCACAGCACTCGGGATCGTGGATCATCGAGGATGACTATGACAGCGAGTATCGGTATGAAAGCTTGCCGATCGCGTCCTTGCAGGGGCTCGACGCCAATTCTCGCGTGATCTACGTCGGGACCTTCAGTAAAGTCTTATTTCCGTCGCTGCGACTCGGTTATCTGGTCATTCCTCCGGACCTCGTCGACCGCTTTCATATGTGCCGCCGGGTCATGGATCTGGGCCCGCCAACGTTCACTCAGGAAGTGCTCGCAGACTTCATTGACGAAGGGCACTTTGCGCGCCACATTCGAAGGATGCGGGTTCTGTACGGCGAGCTCAGGAGAGCGTTGGTAAACGGTCTTATACAGGACCTGGGGTCCATGGTCGAAGTGGTCGGGGACGAGGCCGGCATGCATCTGGCCGTAATGCTGCAAGACGGGCATCGTGATATGGAAGTCTCCAAGCGAGCCTTCCGTCAGGGACTTTCCATATGGCCTCTTTCTCCTTCTTATCTTGGCGAGGCGCACCAGGGCTTCATTTTGGGCTTCGGAGGCACGACGATGAAGGAAATCCCCGGCGCTGTTCGCAAACTCCGTGACCTGCTCGCCGCGTGAGAACTGCCCAGTCCCGAAACATGGCCATGATGAGAATCTGGTAAATGGCTATTGCCGAATCATGCATGCGGACAAGATCATTGGCTGATTCCGTGGTTGGCAAATTCCGCAGCGGCAGGCGAAAGCTTCCGGGATTTAGTTCGCACTGATCGCAAAATGGCAAGCTCGATGAACACTAGTGTTATAGCAACCGATCCGTCCCCACGGTCTTTTTCCGCAATTTTCGTCGGCGGTTCCATTGTCGGCGCCGTGGATCTTCTGTACGCGATTATGGTGTACAGTCCGCACCATCCTATTCTCGTTCCGCAAACCATTGCCAGCGGCATCCTCGGCCCAAAGTCGTATCAAGGCGGCATGCCCGCTGCTTTGCTCGGAGTGGTCCTGCAATTCGTCATCGCCCTCGGCGCGGCCACGGTCTATTATCTGGCCAGCCGCAAGCTGACGTATTTGGTTACTCGCGCCGTCCTGTGCGGTCTCATTTACGGCGCACTGGTTTATCTCTTCATGCATGTGGTCGTGTTGCCGCTCTCAGCGGTGCCGAAGGGAAACACTCCGCTCGTGTATAAGGTCTTCGAATTCGTCGAACACTGGTTCCTCGTCGGCTTGCCCATCTCGCTTTCCGTGCGTCACTATTCGCGCTAAATCCTCAACCAGCATCTCCGCCGGGACCTGGGGTTTGACTCCTGGGCCCGGATCGCGATAAGAAATCATCCCAGACCTCGCCATGACCATTCCCCGACGACTTATTCTTCTGCCTACTCTCATCGTTGCTCTTTTCAGTTGGTTTGTTCAAGCGGCTGCACAAACGGTGACGGTTGACGCCACGCCCGGCCACGTGGCCAACAAATTCAGCCCGCTCTATGCCCTGGGATCGACCGTCGATCGGGTGCCCAGCAATGCTACGGATGTATTCTTCCGCCCCGATCAGATCAAGAAGGTCCTTTCGGCAGGCTGGGGAGTCATTAGTTACCGCCAAAACACGGACCTGTTCGTTCAGGCTTGGCATTGGAATCCGAAGGGCACATGGAGCGATCCGGCGGGCAGAGGCTACTTTACCGGGGATGCGACTCCGACCAAGGAAATGATCCGGCACTCCTACGGCTACTCGCTGCGACACCGGGGCTTCACGCGAAATGGCGGTACGGAGTTCGACGGATTCTCGCGTCTTGATGATGGCGATCTGCAGTCGTACTGGAAGAGCAATCCCTATCTAGCGAAGGCCTTCACTGGAGAAGAGGACTCGCTTCACCCCCAGTGGGTGGTGATCGCGCTCGATAAGAAAGACGCGGTCAACGCCATCCGCATCGCATGGGCCGAGCCCTACGCGCGCGATTTCGAAGTGCAGTACTGGGTTGGCGATGGCGACGCCATGGACGAGCAGGACAAAGGCGCATGGAAGACTTTCCCCAATGCAACGGTTACGGACGGGAAGGGCGGCACGGCGACTCTCGGCCTCGGATCACTGCCAGTGAACACAAAATTTGTCCGCGTCTGGATGACTCGCTCTTCCGACACCTGTGACAGTCACGGATCTGCGGATCGCCGCAACTGCGTGGGTTACGCGATCCGCGAACTTTACTTGGGAACACTGGATGAGAAAGGCGATTTCAAAGACCTGCTTCATCATTCGCCCGATCAGAAACAGACTCTTACCCTCTGCTCGTCCGTCGATCCATGGCATGAGCCGTCCGACCTCTATCTAGCGCCGGACCGCATGGAATCGGGAGATCAGCCCGGGTTTGACCTTTTTTTCACCAGCGGGATCACTCGCGGCCTTCCCGCTATTGTGCCCGTGGCCATGCTGTACAGCACTCCAGAAGACGCCGCCGCGCAAATGACCTATATCAAAGAGCGGGGCTATCCCGTCTCCTACATCGAAATGGGCGAGGAACCGGATGGGCAGTACATGCTTCCCGAGGACTACGCGACTCTCTATCTGCAGTTCGCTAGGGCGCTTCATCGTGTCGACCCGAACTTCAAACTCGGCGGGCCCGTGTTTCAGGGGGTCACGGAAGACATCAAGGTTTGGCCCGACGCGCAAGGCCGGACTTCGTGGCCGGGACGTTTCCTTGACTATTTGAAAGACCACGGGCGCACGCAGGACTTGGCATTCATGTCGTTCGAACATTATCCCTACGACGGGTGCGAGACGCCTTGGGAGAATCTCTACCAGGAACCCCAACTCATCACCCATATCATGAAGGTTTGGCGAGACGATGGGCTACCGGCCGGGCTTCCTCTGCTCGATACTGAGACCAATGCTCATGGCGGGGAAGCCTCGGTCGACATCTTTGGCGCGCTTTGGTTGGCCGATTCTTTTGCGGGCTTCCTGAGCGCTGGGGGGCAGTCAACGCATTACTACCACGACTTGTCGTATTCTCCGCCGCATCCGGCTTGCGCCAACAGCTGGGGAACCTACCACTTATTTATGGTGGACGATCACTATGAGATCCAGCAGCCTACGGCGCAATTCTTCGCGGCGCAACTCCTCACCCTGGAATGGGCCGAACCTAAAGATGCCGAGCACAGCCTCTACTTGGCGTCCAGCGACGTGAAGGATTCCCAGGGGCACGTGCTGGTGACGGCCTATGCTCTGTATCGCCCCGACGACCAGTGGGCTTTGCTGCTCATCAACAAAGACCACGAACACCCGCACCAGGTTCGCATCGTTTTTCACGACGCGGACAGCACCCGCGACACATCATTCGCCGGGCCGGTCACAATGGTCACGTTCGGACGGGAACAATACCAGTGGCATCCCGCCCGCAAAAAGGGTTATGCCGAACCGGACGGCCCGCCTGCGACCTCAAAGGTCAGCGGCGAAGAAGGGACCCTATACACGTTGCCGGCTGCATCAGTTACAGTGCTTCGTGGCCGTCTGTCTTCTAAATAGCCATGAGATTCACGGCAGTGGGAAGCTGGACAGAGTTTTTACTTGACAGTAGAGGCGTTTCCATCTAATAAAACGATTTAATAAACTAACGGGAATGGCATGAAGACTCGAGTCCTTGGGATTTCTCTCTCTCTTTGTAGTTGCCTTTTCACGACCAACATGGCTGTGACCCAGACCGTCACTGTTGATGCATCGCCCTCGCACGTGGCCAACACGTTTAGTCCCCCGCACGCTCTGGGCGCGGCGATTGACCGGTTGCGCACCGGGAGCCCAGAGAAGCTACTCAACGACCCTCTGCTCAGCATTATCCTCAACGCGGGATGGCAGACCGTGACCTATCGGCAGAACACTGAACTGATGGTCGAAGCCTGGCACTGGAACCCCCGCGGCACGTGGAGCAACGCGGAGAAACAGGAAGGCTACTTTGTGGGCAGCCCCGAGCCGGGCGAGGAGATTCAGCACTCATGGGCTTATCCCCTGCCGGATCGCGGCTTCAGCCGGGGCGACGGCAATGGCTGGTCGCGCTTGACCGATGGTGATCCGAATTCGTTCTGGAAGAGCAATCCGTACCTCACCAAGGCGTTTACCGGAGAAGACGATTCGCTGCATCCGCAGTGGGTGATGATCGACCTGGGTGCCAAGATTGATGTCAATGCGATTCGGATCGCCTGGGCCAATCCGTACCCGCGGCACTACTCCGTCCAGTTCTGGACGGGCGAACTTGAGCCTTTTTATGACGGCACGACGAAGGGTACCTGGCAAACCTTCCCGCAGGGCAACGTCACCGAAGGCAAGGGCGGCACGGTCACACTGAAGCTGGTTTCCTGGATGATCCCGGTGCGCTACCTCCGCATCTGGATGACGGAGTCGTCCAACACCTGCAACACTCACGGATCCGCCGACAAGCGCAATTGCGTGGGGTACGCGATCAACGAACTCTATGTTGGAGCGCTTTCTGCAGACGGCCAGTTCAATGACTATGTCACGCATTTCCCCACCCGCAACCAGACGGTGACGTGGCCTTCTTCGGTGGACCCGTGGCACGCCGCTTCTAATCTGGACGAATCGCGCGGCGACCAGGTCGGCTTCGATTTCTTCTTCCATTGTGGGGTAACGCGCGGACTGCCCACGATGGTGCCGATCGCCATGCTCTACGCCACGCCGGAAGATGCGGCGAACGAGATCGCATATCTCTACAAACGCAAGTATCCGATCTCATGGATTGAGATGGGAGAAGAGGCCGACGGGCAGCACATGCTTCCGGAGGACTACGGCGCGCTCTACCTGCAATTCGCTACCGCGATTCACAAGCTCGTACCGGAAGCCAAACTGGGAGGGCCTCCCTTCGAAGGAACATTCGGCGATGTGGAAGTCTGGCCTGACGCCAATGGAAAAGTCTCATGGCTTGGCCGGTTCGTCGACTACTTGAAAGCACACGGACGGCTTAACGACTTCACTTTCTTTTCTTTCGAACATTATCCGTATCAGGATCGGCCAACCTACTCCTGGGCAGATCTGTATCCGGAGCCGGGATACGTCAGCCACATTGTTCAGGTGTGGAAAGACAATGGCCTGCCGCCCAACATTCCATTCTTCATGACCGAAGGCAACATCGGCGGCGGGGCTCCGCCTTCCACCGTTAAGAGCGCCCTGTGGTTGGCTGATTACGTGGGCTCGATGATGAGCGAGGGTGCCGGCGCCACCTATTACTTCCACTACATGCCCTATCCGAGGGACCGTGGCAGCTTCGGGAATTTTCTGTGGATTGACGCGGACTATAAACTGGCGGGCTATCCGCCGCAGTATCTTGCAGCGCAACTCATCACCAAAGAGTGGGTGCAACCCGTCGACGGAGCCCACAGGCAATTCAAGGCTTCGAGTGATGTGACGGACGCCGCCGGAAATGTTCTGGTGACCGCCTATGTGGTCGAGCGGCCCGACAAACAGTGGTCGGTGATGCTGGTCAATCGCGACCAGTTCAACGATCATCCGGTGAAGGTTGTTTTTGCGGATCCGGCGAGCAAGAGCGCCCGGTATTTTTCAGGCCAGGTCGACCGCATTACGTTCGGCTCTAATGAATACGTGTGGCACCAGGAAGGAGAGCTGGGCCACGCGGATCCGGACGGCCCGCCTTCAAAGTCGACGGTGTACGGCGGGGCCGGAGAGATCTACCAGCTTCCTAAGGCATCGATCACGGTACTGCGTGGTTCGATTAGTGCGCAGTAAAGCGACCCTACTGCTTGCCTCCGCCCTTTCTCGGCACGTTGAACGATCGCTCGACTGCATCTTTCGGATCGCTGGAGAACTCGTGGTCACGCCAGAGCCAGCGCATCATCTCCGGGAGAGTGGCGCCGCCCATCTTCTGGCCATGCTTGTTGATGCCCCAGGCGTAGTTCACGTCGTAGCCCTTCGCTGTGAGCGCCTGCATCATGCGGACGTTCTGGTAGAACCAATCCATGGCCTGGTTGTAGGGGGCGCCTTCAGGACGCTGCCCGCGGTTGTCGTTGCGCCCATCACAGAGAAAGATGCGGATCGGCTTCTTGTCGCTCTTGCCGATGATGTCAGGGTAGGCGTTGCCTCCGCGCAGATTGACAAAGCTGCCAACGTTGCTCAGGACCTTGCGGAATTCCTTGGGACGTTGCCATGCCACGGTGAAGGCGGCAATGGCGCCCGAACTCGAGCCACCGATGCCGTGCCGCTCGGGATCCTTTGAGATGTTGTATTCCTTGTAGAGCACCGGCAGGAGTTCGTCCACGATCACGCGGGCGTATTTATCGTCTAGCGAGTTGTATTCTGTGGGTCGGTTCGTGGTGTGGTCGCCCCACTCGCTCGCATTAGGCTCGGGCTGATCGGGTCGACGTCCGGGATTGATAAACACCCCGATCATCACCGGCAGCTCACGCCGGAAAATGAGATTGTCCATCACGTTCTGCGCGCGCACGTCGCCGTCGGGATTCATGAAAGCTTGCCCGTCGTTGTAGATCATCAGACTGGTCGGAACGGTGGGGTCGTATTGCACGGGAACGTAAATCCAATAGGTATGCTGCGTGCCCGGATAAGCGTTGCTAGGCAGCGAAAAGGGGCCGCGCATCTCGCCTTTGGGCACGCCCTCCTGAGGCAGCGAGTCGGGACCGAGATGGTAGAAGGTGTCGGGGTCGGCAGACGGAGCCGTGACAGGCCCGCTACTAACGCCAGGTGTGGACTGTGCAAAGCTCACCGGGGGAGCGACCAACGCAGCGGAGAGAAGTATCATGAGCCGCAATTTCATGCCGGCGCTCAAGATACCATATCGAAGATCGTCACAGACGCGTGTCACAATGGATGTTCTTGGGGACTGCCGTTCGTCAGGAGCTGCATGTGAACTTCCCACGCACTTGTCTTTGTCTTGCGCTGTTGGCCTTGACGCCTGCGCCTCTGTTGGCCTGGGGACCGATCGGCCACATGACGGTCGCTTACATCGCCTATCAGAACCTTACGTCGGCAACGAGAATTCGCGTTCGCGAACTGCTCAAGCTCAATCCTGACTACGCGAACTGGGAGAAGCAAATCCCTTCCGGCACTTCTGCGGACGACCATGATCGAATGATGTTCATGATCGCCTCGACCTGGGCGGACGACATTAAAGGGGAAGCGCAGTACTCCGACGACGGCAGTGACGGAGGGAATACTCCCGGCGGCGCATCTTCCTCCCAGAACGTCGGCTACTCCGATCTTCTACGCCATCGCTACTGGCATTTCGTGGATACGGCCTTCTCCCCGGATCAGACGCCCCTGCCCGAGATTCCCGCGCCGAATGCCCAAACCCAGATCGTTGCCTTCCGCTCCGTGCTGGCTTCGTCGCAGCCGGACGAACTCAAGTCCTACGACTTGGTCTGGCTGGAACATTTGATTGGCGACATTCACCAGCCTTTGCACGCCGTCGCCCGGGTTACGAAGTCTTACCCGAAAGGCGATGCAGGTGGAAATCTGGTCAAGCTCTTTGGCGATGCCGACTCGACCCTGCACAGCTATTGGGATGATCTTCCCGGGTCTGATTGCAAGTTTTGCAACGACAAGGTCCAGTGTGTCAATCGGGCGATCGTGTTGGGTAAGGCTTATCAGTTTGCGTCTTCGAAAAACCGCAGCATGGACGCTGCGGCCTGGATTCGCGAAAGCTTTGACGATGCTCGAACGAAAGTGTACCGGGATCCGATTGGCTCCGCGGATCAACCGTACACGATTGTGCCGGGGTCATCCTACGAAACGCAGGCGCAAAAATTGGCGATGAAGCGCGTTGCCCTTGCGGGAGTTCGCCTGGCTCAGGTTCTAAACGCCGAACTCAAGTGACCTGTGCGGTTTCCGTACAGTTACTTGCCCCTGAGGCGGTCGGCTTTCTTCTGTTCCTCTGCCGACTTCGCTGGCTTCCCCGTTCGGGCGTAGATCTCAGCCATGCTTCGGTGGGGTTCAGGATCCTGCGGCCGAAGCTCCGTCGCTTCTTCCAGGTACCGCAAAGCGCCGGAGTACTGGCGCGCCTCCTCGTTCTTCTTCCCCAATTTCATGGCCGTTTCGTAGAGCAAATCCGTCGTTCCCGCGTCGTCAGGTTTGAGTTGCCGCGCGTGGCGCAGCGTCTCGTAAGCATGGGCGTCGTCTCCCAGCTTTGCCAGAACGGCTCCGTACAAAGCATTCAGCGGAAACAAGTCCGGCCACCGTTTGAGTGCGGTTTCGAGCGGCACCCTCGCGTCCTGATAGCGGTTGAGTTGTGAATAGGTGAATGCCAGGTTGTATTGCACCTGCGGAGACTGCGGCGAAAGTTCCGCCGCCCGCAGAAACGGCTTCAGCGCTGCCTCTGGATCGCCATGCTGCCCATAAATCGTTCCCAGTGAAGTGAGCCGCTCGGCGTCATCCGAATCATAGAGCTTCTCGCAGAGGGCGTGCGCGTCTGCGCGCGGGCCGCTATCCAACTTTTGCCCACAGTCGGCTCTCAGCCGGGCTTCGTCGTCCCCGCGGCGGTGCAGGTCCTCCGATAACGCGATAGATTTGTCCGCCTCTTCGTGGCGGCCTTCCTTGCGATATACGAAACCGAGCTGATACGGGATGCTTGGATCCCGCGGGTTGATCTTCTGGGCGTCCTTCAGCCACTTTTCCGCGTTGGGCAGATCGCCCTGTTTGAAATAGGCGAATCCCAGGTAATAGGCCGTGTCCGGGAACGGGGGCTTGGCCATCGCCTGATTGAGATTTTTGATGGCGCTTTCAAAGTTGCGATCCTCGATGTCAAGCCGGCCCAGATAATACAAAACATTCGGATGATCTCCGGCCACGTGGCGAACCGCCTCCAGTTCACGTCGCGCCTCTGCGGACTTGTGCTGCTCAAACAGCGCTACGGCCAGCGGGAATTGCGCGCGCAGGACCAGAGTCGGATCGATGGCAAGCGCAGCCCGAAATTCCTCCACGGCGACCGGATATCGGTCTTGCTTAAGCGCGTCGTAACCCTTACCCAAGTGCGCTTCTACTGAGTCCGAAGCCGCAGGTGGTTGGGCGGCTGTAACTGCTTCCTGGCACAGGGCGCTTGGTGCCAGGAACGCGACCGCCATCAGGAGAACCCAAAAGGAGCGGACCAGCGCCAGTTTTTCTGCAGCTCTCATACCAGATCGCGCGTCATATTGCGGATAAGACGCAAAGATAAAATGATTATAGCGGTGGGTCCCGACGTTGCCTTGACCCACCCGGACACCGATGGTAGCTTCGGTTCCACACGTGATTCCGCAGGAGACATCACTCTGAGCCGGGCCGGGAAACCGCATCCACACACCGAACTCAGCCGGCGCCACTTTCTGGTTCGCTTCTGTCAGGGAACTGGGGCAACTCTGATCCCTGCACGTTTATGGGGATTCACTTTTCCGAACGCCGGGTCCGGAGCGGATCGTACCTCGCCGCCGCCCGGTGGCGCCGGGTTCCATCTGCATCCTCACTACCGGAGCGATCGTCCGCTCGATGCGTCGCTGCTCAAAGTGCAGGCAGGCCTCGACGATTTCGTCACGGAAAAATATGCCGATCAGCTTGCTGCGACCCTCGCAGGCTGGAGCGCCGCCCTGCTGCAATCTCCGTCCGCGCTACAAGCGATAGCCAGAACGCTGGACGCCGATTTCTCCGGCGCATCGCTTCTGCCGTTAGAGTCACGAGTCGTGCGCTTGGATTCGATGCTCGAAATTCACAAGAACAGGTTCAGAGGTGAGGGCGGCGCGCTCGCTCGGGATGCCTTTCTTCACGAGTTGCAGTCGTATCTAAGCGTCTTCTCGAGCATCCTCACTGCCGAATTTCAGATTACAAGCGTTGACGCTGGCCCTGACAGTTCGGCGAAGCCTGCACAACTCCGCATCGAGACTCGAGTCCGCTACGAAATCGTTGGAACCAGCGCCGATTTCTATCGCGAACAGCGCGTCGGGGTTTGGGAACTGTCATGGGCTACATCCGCATCGGACCAGTTCCATGTCCGCAGTTGGCGCGCTCTCAACGAAACTCAAGCGCGTTCCCGTTCACCGGTCTACGTCGATATCGCCACCGAGGCGCTCGGCAAGAACTCATCTTACGCGGAGCAGATGCTGCATGGGACCGACTACTGGCGCACGATTCTCGACGGTGCCTGCGGCATCGACGTTTATGGACACAACGGAGTATCAGTCGCCGACATCGACAGCGACGGCTTCGACGATCTCTACCTGTGCCAGCCCGCGGGCCTGCCGAACCGGCTCTATCGCAACCGCGGCGATGGGACCTTTGAGGACATCACCGAACTGTCGGGCCTGGGCATCCTCGAGAACACTGCTTGTGCGCTCTTCGCCGACTTCAGCAACGACGGCCGGCAGGACCTGATTCTCGTGCGAACGAACGGCCCGATACTCTTCCTGAACGAAGGCGGCGGCAAGTTCCGCCCCAGGCCCGACGCATTTCATTTCGCGAACCCGCCGCAGGGAACTTTCACCGGCGCAGCCGTCGCCGACTACGACCGCGACGGATGGCTCGACATCTATTTCTGTCTCTACGCCTTCTACCAGGGCACCGGGCAATACAAGTATCCGTCTCCCTATCACGACGCCGAAAACGGTCCACCGAACTTCATGATGCGCAACAACCGCGACGGTACCTTCCGCGATGTGACGCGGGAGTCCGGTTTGAATCAGAACAATACGCGCTACAGCTTCTGCTGCGGATGGACCGACTACGACGGCGATGGCTGGCCCGATCTTTACGTGGTGAACGATTTTGGGCGGAAGAATCTTTATCGCAACCATGGCGATGGAACCTTCACCGATGTCGCTCCGCAGGGTGGAGTCGAAGACGTCGGCGCGGGGATGAGTGTCTGTTGCTTCGACTACGACAACGACGGGCCTGAGGATATTTATGTTGCCAACATGTGGACGGCTGCGGGAGTGCGCGTCTCGGCCCAGCCGATCTTCAAGAAAAACTCGCCGCAAGCCGTGCGGGCCCTCTATCAGAAGCACGCGATGGGGAACTCCTTATTCCACAATCGCGGTGGCAAGTTTGAAGACGCGACGCAGGCCGCCGCCGTGGGTATGGGCCGCTGGGCGTGGTCGAGCGACGCGTTCGACTTTGACCACGATGGCTTCCTCGATCTCTACATCGCCAACGGCATGGTGTCGGGTCCCGTGCGTCAGGATCTCAACAGCTTTTTCTGGCGTCAGGTCGTTGCCAACTCGCCAGATGAAGCACGCGCTTCCAAAGAATACGAGCAGGGATGGAACGCGATTAACGAACTCATCCGCTCCGACGGGACCTGGAGCGGTTACGAGCGCAATGTCTTTTATGCGAACAACCGGGACGAATCGTTTTCTGACGTCTCCGCTGTGGTCGGGCTTGACTTCGTCGAGGATGGCCGCTCCTTCGCACTCGCCGATTTCGATCATAATGGCCGCCTCGCAATAGCCTTGAAGAATCGCAATGCTCCGCAACTCCGGTTGCTGAAGAATGTCGTAGACAACCTGCCACCTTCGATTTCGTTTCGACTGCGCGGCAGCAAGAGCAATCGTGACGCGATCGGAGCCGCCGTGACCGTTGAAACCGGCGTGGGCCGCCAGACGCGTATGCTGCAGGCCGGTTCCGGCTTTCTTTCCCAGCACAGCAAGGATGTTTTCTTCGGCCTCGGCGACGCGGCGGGCCCGGTGCAAGCATCGATTCGCTGGCCGAGCGGCCTCGTGCAAGAGCTGCACGACCTTCCTCTGAACCACCGGATCTGGATCGAGGAAGGATCTGCACCTTCGTCGATCGAGCCTTTCCGGAAAAGCACGACGGGGCGTTCACAAGTTGTGCCAGCGCATGCGGCGGAAGCCGATTCGCTGCCGACGCAAGCTGAAACGTGGCTTTTGGCACCCGTTACGGCTCCTGTCTTTTCTTTGCCTGATGTTACTGGAGAGGCTCAAGCGCTCTTCACTCGCCGTGGTAACCCGGTCCTACTGAATTTCTGGGCGATGCAATCGCCGGAGTGCATGGCTGAGTTGAAAGCGTTCCAAAGATTGCACAGTAGGTTGGCGATGCTGGGCTTACAACTGCTCACGATCAACGTGGACGAGGCGGGGTCCAGTCCTTCGCAGAGCGAGAAGCTCCGCGCTTTTGCACGAGACCAGAAGTTTTCTTTCCCCATCCTGAGGGGATCGGAAGACACCGCTGCCGTCTACAACATTCTCTATCGCCAAATGTTTGATCGGCACCGCGATCTCTCCCTTCCCACATCCTTCCTGATAGACGCCAAAGGCGACATCGTCAAGGTGTATCAAGGTCCGATCGACCCAGAGCACGTCGAAAGAGATTTTCGAAGCACCCCCACCGCGGAAGCGGAACGGCTGGCTCGAGCCCTGCCGTTTCCCAGCGGCAGCCATACGCTGGATTTCGGCCGCAATTACCTTTCGCTGGGCTCGCTGTTTTTTCAGCGCGGATACCTGGATCAGGCCGAAGCCTCATTTCAGCAGGCGTCCCGCGAAGACCCATTGAGCGCCGAGGCTCTCTACGGCATAGGCAGTGTTTATCTGAATCAAAACAAGAACGCGGCCGCACGCGAAGCCTTTGAACGCGCCGTAAAACTCCCGTCCAACTACCCCGATACGTTGTCCGACGCGTGGAACAATCTGGGTGTGATTGCCACGCGTGAAGGGCGAGTCGAAGATTCGATCCAGCGGTTTCAAGACGCGCTGCGGGTAAACCCGCATCACGTGTTGGCTCTTGACAACCTGGGCAACGCTTATCGCCTGCAAAAAAATTGGGACGAGGCCCGCACGGTACTGGAGCGTGCCCTGGCCATCGCGCCGCAGGACCCGGAAGCCAACTATAGTCTGGGAATGGTTTTTGCGCAGGCGAACGATACCGGCAAAGCCTACGAATACCTGCAGCGCGCACTGCGGGCTCGTCCCGTCTATCCCGAAGCCCTCAATAATCTCGGAGTCCTCTACCTGGTCACGCAACGGCGGGACGAAGCCGTGGCCAGCTTCGAGCAATGCATTCGCGTCGCGCCGGCTTTTGATCAGGCGTATTTGAACCTGGCTCGGGTCTACGCCCTGGAAGGCGCGCGCGACAAGGCTCGCAGCATCGTTCTCGACCTGCTCCAGCAGCATCCCGACCATCCGCAGGCGAAGCAGATGCTGGAGCAACTTCAGCCGTGAGACTCGGAAGGTCCGGGCGCTGTGTTACACTTTCCTATTCAAATTGAGCGCGTATTGCACGCACCAGTTCTGATCCACACATGCTTTTTTCCAAAGAATATGTGGGCTACCTGGCCCGCGAAGTCACCAAGAAACTGATTGCTGGCAAGTTCATCGAGACCTCGGCCGTTCCCGCGGTGACTGAGCGCGTGAACGGTGCCATGGTCGACGAACTGTCGCTCGAAGACCGCATCAACGACGAAGTCCGCGTTATCCTCGAAGCCTATTCCGAAGAAATGCGCAAGACCGGCGCCAATTACCAGGAAATGTTCCGCAAGGTGAAAACCGAACTCGTGCGCAAGTACAAGGCGGTGCTGTGAGACTCAGCCGCGACAAGGTGAACGTGCTGGCCCGGGCCGTTGCTGACGTGCTCAAAGAGATGGACCAGGTTGAGTTCGTCGAAGACCCCAACACCATCCGCCAGGAAACCCGCAAGATTCTTGAAGACCTGCTCAACCGGGAAGAAAAGATCGACGTCGCTGCCCGCCAGAAAATCGAGAGCCAGAAGCGGACCATCCTCGAAGGCTCGCAGGAATGGGACATCCTCTACCGCAAGTACTACAACGAAGAAGTGAAGAAACTCGGCGTTTAGGGCGTCGGCGCGGCGCGGCTACAAACTCACTGAGCCGCCTTTAATTCAATCGTAGTCAAGTTGCGCACCGACCTCGCGGGGCGTTTGTCCTCAGTCACAACAAGCTTGAACGGGCCAGAATGCGCGTCCAACGGCTTGCCATTCAAGGTGTCAGCCACAAGAACTTCCCCGGGATGAAAGCTGGGATCAACTTCGCCGAGCGCCAGCACCGCCTGGTATCCGTCGGACCCCGTGGCAACGATGTAGTTGGCAAGCGCCTCGCCATGTAACTCACTGCCGAGCGGAGCCCCCATCTTGGTTAGAAGATCCGCGAGACGAACGCCGGAGTAGGTCTCGTCCGCACTGGTGTGGGAATTGTTCACGGTAACTTTGATGTGAGGCATGACTTTCACTTCAGATGGCGACAGCGTGGCTGGCTGGTGGTACGGATACGTCAACACGACGAGGTCATCTTTCGATGAAGCCGGCGTGACCATGGGGCCAGAGTATGCTCCAATTTGCAAAACAACGTGAAACGTCTGAACCTCTTTACTTTCCCGTACGTCGATGTGGGTGATGAACGTTTTAAAGCCCTGACATTGCGCAAAGAGCGCATAGCCGCCCGGCTTCAAACTAAGCGGCAGCGAACCCGTTTCGTCCGTTTCCATCCGGGGAGCGGGATCGGGTGCAGGGACTATGCGGACCTTCGTATGCGCGACGCCGGCGCCTGACGGGTCCGAAACGGTGATCACGATGGGAACGGCCGTGGCTTGCGCCCCCGCGAGCGGGCAAGAGGCCAGAAGTCCGGCACAGAGAATGAAAGGAGCCAACTTTTTCGCGAGCATGGCAGAAGCATAGCGCCGAAAGTTCGGCGTGTCAGCCTCTCCGGGGGGAGGGCTTAGAATTAGACCCGCTGCAAATCCGTCATGACACGCGGGATCACTCGAGTCAAAGCGATCGTGAAGCGGGCCGCCGAAGAGGCTGGTTTCGACCTCGCGGGTGTTGCTCCCGCCGCCGATACACCCGAGCTAGAGCACTTTCCTGAATGGATCGCCGCCGGCCACGCTGGTGAAATGAAATACATGGAGGCCAGAGATGAGCGGGGCGATCTCAAGCGCGCCTCTCTCGCTCGTGTCGCGCCCTGGGCGCGAAGCGTTGTCGTCTGCGCCGTCAACTACAACACCGATCATCCCTACTCAACCCAAATCAACGACCCCAGCCGCGGATGGATCTCCCGCTACGCCTGGAGCCGCGAGGACTATCACGACGCCGTTCTAAGCCGGCTCAAGCAAGTGGAAGCCGCGCTGCGCGAGTCTGTGCCTTCGCCTCTCACCACGCGCAGTTATGTCGACACCGGCCCCATCGTGGAGCGCGTCTTTGCGAAGTATGCTGGTGTGGGCTGGGTCGGCAAGAACACCTGCATCATTAATCAGAAGAAGGGTTCGTGGCTCTTTCTGGGCGTGATCCTTATGTCGCTCGAACTCGAACCCGACCTGCCTGCTCCTGACCGCTGCGGCACCTGCACCCGCTGCATCGAGGCCTGTCCTACGGATGCAATCCTCGCACCCTACCAGCTCGATTCCAACAAATGCATTTCCTATCTCACGATCGAGAAGCGCGGGTCGATCCCGGAAGACCTCCGCGGGGGGATGGGACGGCACGTCTTCGGCTGCGATATCTGCCAGGATGTTTGCCCGTGGAACCGCAAGGC
>CAVRCR010000044.1:0-75191 GCA_963719615.1 uncultured Acidobacteriaceae bacterium
CGAAGGGTTCGAGCTGATTGAAGGCACAATAGCCCGTGTCACAGCGGATTTGCTTCGGACCAAGTCTTTGGGACTGGCGAGACCGGTGGACCGGAAACTGTTCGCGACACTTGCGCTGAAGGGGCGAATATCGCGGCGCTGCAGAGCAAATTCTTCCTCAGCATTTACGACTTCAACCCCAACGAGGAAGGCAGTGTGGACAATGTCGCGGAAGCACAGACACAATTGACGGAGTTGGAAGACGAATATCAAAAGCTGCTTGTTCGCGTGGCACGCGAGGCTCCGCTCGCGCAGAATGTAGCAACATCCAAGGTCCCTTCGCTGCAATCGGTGCAAAATGCGTTGCGGGAAGATGGCGCAGACATGGTGTATTACTACCTGCGGGATACAGCTGTGATCCTGCTGCACATCGGGCCTGACTCGGTTCACGTGCGGAATGTTTTTCTGCCTCGATTTGCCTTAAGGGAAAAGGTCACGCAACTGCTCGATTCGATGCAAAAGCAGGGTATGCCTTTTCGAGCCGATTTATCGAAACAGCTGTTCCTGTTTCTCATCCAGCCGGCTTTGGAATGGGTGCACTCGGACCGCCTGATTCTGATCCCGCAAGGTGAGCTGGAAGGTTTGCCCTTTCAGGCGCTGCAAGACCCGGCAGACGGAACCTTCGCGGGCGAACGCTTCCAGATCAGTTATGCGCCGGGCGCTGCAATCCTGCTGGAATTGAAGAAGCAGCGGAACCTGGCTGGCGGCTCACTGCTGGCGGCCGCGAACCCTACTTTGCCGAGAGCACGAGAAGAAGTAAGCAGCATTGCCAGCTTCTATCCGGGCCATCAAAAGGTGTGGGTGGATACGCTGATCCGGAAAAGCGAATTTGAGCGTTGGGTTGGTTCCTACGACATTGTTCACCTTGCGGTGCATGGTGAATTCAAGGGCGAACCGCTGCTCTCTCATGTGAATCTTGCAGCAGACGGGAACGAGGATGGAAATCTGAATGCGGCGGAGATGTTCGGGCTATCGCTGGAGCACACGCGGTTGATTGCGCTAAGCGCCTGCGAGACGGGCCGCGTGCGAACTACTCGAAGCAACGAGATTCAAGGCATTCCGCAAGCACTTCTGTTTGCGGGCGCGCAAAGCCTGCTGCTCTCAGCATGGAAGGTGGATGATGAGTCCACCACTAAGTGGATGCAGATTTTTTATCGCGTAGCACAAACCAAAAGCCCGGCCGAGGCTGCGCGCGATGCGATCCGCGAACTGCGGCGCGATCCGGCCTACAACCATCCTCATTACTGGGCCCCGTTCCTATTAATCGCGAGGTGACGTGGACGATGTGGAGCGCGTTGCTGGAGAAGTTCAAAGGAGTGGCTACCAGTTGCTCAGCATTCACCGCGCTGGGATCATTCGTCCTGTATTTTCTTGGGTATCTCGTGCTGCGCTTTCAGCTATCAACCTGGGGCGTAGCGACGGACCTATCCATCCTCGATGAGCGTTACTTATTCGCGGGGGCCCGCTTCTTGGTTTATCTGATAAGCACGGCGGTGAACGTTTTGCTGTTGGCGTCTCCTTTGATGCTCCTCTGGTGGCTTTTGAACCGGGGGGCCCGTTTTCGTCAGTGGCGCGAGACCTGGGACTATGCAATGGCCGGGGTGATTTTCGCGGTCCTGTTCATCCAACTCGTGGAGAAGAAGTGCTTCCAGTTTATGAACAGCGTCCTGTTTCAGTCTCAGCTCGATGGTGAGCGGTGGCTGCAAGCTGTGCTCCTGGACTCAACTTCGTATTATGAGGCGCAATTTTTCGCGGCGCTGGTTGCGGGCGTGGCTGCAACGGGGTGGCTGCTGTTCCAATGCCGTGGCCAGAAGATCCGCAGGCCAATGCTCGAATCGGTGTTGCTCTTCCTGTTTCTCGTGGAATTCTTCCTATTACCCGTCAACTATGGCGTGATGGTTTCCTCCAGAGAGCTGCCCAAGGTCGCGACCTTTGCGCCGGCCGAAGCATGGCTGGTCTGGGAAGGCAAAGACAAAACGACTTTTCTGGTTGTGAACAACGACCGGAAACTCGTGGCCGTGCCGAATGCAGACATAAAGAAACTGGAAATTACCGGTGTGGAAAATGTCTTCCAGAGGCTGTTTCCAACATATGTGTCCGGCCGGCGGTCGTCCCAATGAAAAGAGCGATTTTCGTTAGTCTTTGGATTTTCGTTGCCATAGCCTTTGTGGCCGCTCAGTCACAAAAAGCCCAGCCGCAAAAGAAGACCGAGTCCTTTTGGGCGAAAGTGCTTCGCATAGCGGGCGTATCGACAACCCCTGCCTCGCTGCGCAGTGACGATCAGGTGACTGGTGGTGACATCTGGTGGGTGACGGTGGCGGAGAAAGCAGTTCCTCAGCGGCTTACGCGGGGCGGAGGATACTCTTCTCCGGTGTTCGACGTTTCGGGGCAGAATGTTCTGGCGCTCAAGAGCGGTGACCTCTACCGCGTGCGCTTGAGTGGTGATGCGACAGTAAAGTTACACACGGTCGCGGGCGTGACGAAGCTGGTTGGGCTTAGCCGCGACGATCCCGATCAATTGCTCGTGATCGGAGAGGACCAGCAACACCTTCCATTCACCGCCCTCCTTTCCATTCAATCGGGCCGGCTGATTGTCATACCCCACAATGCCGATTCGAGCGACGACCAGGTCATGCTCGCTCATCTCTCCGGATGGGAACGGGTCTATGACGACACGCTACTGTACACGGAGAAGAATGAGAAGCAGGGGCCTGGGGGAATGGCGATCGAATTTACCGATGTCTATCTGAAGCGCGGGAGCGATCCTCCAATAAACCTGACCCACGGGAACCGCATTTCCAGCAGCCAGCCTTCGCTTTCGGCGGACGGTCGCGTGGTGGTGTTCATTCGCGACGATCGATAATAGATTGAGCGGTAGCCTACTTATGGGGCTAAACTAGTCTGTCGTCCCAGCCAACTACTCATCTTTGATTAGGATCCGCTGGTCCCATCCCTACCAGAAACCTTGATGGTTCTTTCTGCCAGCCCCTGTAAGCGTTTGAGGCGTGAACAAAAAACCCTCTCCCCGGTCATCGGGGAGAGGGCCTTTTGCCGTCGGAACGTGTTTTAGTCGTCCAGGTCAGCGGTGGTGGGTGCCGGGTTGTTGAAGTCGCTCGGGGGGCGAACCGTGCTCTCACCAGGATAGGGCCGCGTAAACCCGGTGGATAGGTACCAGTTCAGATGGTTGACGGTGTCCGGGTCTTCGGCGTCGGGCTTGGTCAGCTTACCGGCGAAGATCTGCGCCTTCTTCTGGAGCCAAGCCTCCCTCAGGGCCTTGATCCGAGGGCCGTCCGTCGTAGGGGCTGCGCTCGCCGTAACGCCCTGGTCCAGCGGGACCTGGTTTGGCACGTGCGACCATGGCTTGAAGTTGGCCGGGGGCGGCGTGCCCTTGACGAAAGCGGTCCTCATGGGCGACGCCACGAGGTCGAACTGGTTCATGGTTGGCAGACCGAGGATTTGCTCGATCGTCCGAGTCATGTTGACCTGCGTGTAGTAGTGGCGGTCGGTGGGTCCGTTCTGCACAACGTATGGGCTGACGATATAGCCTGGGCTGCGATGACCGTCTACGTGGTCGACTCCGTTCTGTGCGTCGTCTTCCTCAATAAAGATCGCCGACGTGGACCACACGTTGCTGTGGGTAATGTAGTCGATCATGCGCCCAACGGCCAAGTCGTTATCGGCCTGTTCGGCGTCCGGGGTCGGCGGGCCGCCGGTGTGGTCGTCCATGATCCACAGGATGCTCAATGCCGGCACCGTACCGGCCTTGACGTCATTCCTGAAGTCCTGCACCCACAGATCGACGCGGAACTGGTCGGGGATGTTCAGATCGAACTGCGGGAAGTTCTTGATGAGGTGGTTAGACACGGCCGGGACAGAGGACTCTGCCTGGGTCGTGTTCTGGTAGTACAGCGTCTTCTCGAGCCCAGCCTCGAACTTCTTCGCGTCGGCGTAAAACTCACTCCAGCTCGGCTCGCTCGTCGACCCGTTCGGCTGCAGGAACGTATCGTTCTCGACGTATTCGCCGTAGATCTTCACGGGCAGACCGGCGGCCGCCGCTTCCGAGAACAGGAAGCCCTTGTTTTGATAGGCCAGTGCATCGCCGGCGTTCCCGCCTGGATAGCTGCGGTTCCAGTCGGGCGACTGGATATCGTCGGCATAAGGGGCCATGCCCTCGGTGATCCACTGGTGACCGTCAGCCGACTGGCGGCTCGGGTCGTAGAAATTGTCGAAGAGAGGGAAGCGCTTCACCAGTTTGTGCGCGTTCGGCGTGTCCTTGCCCCCGAACACTGCCAACGACGCGTCGCCTTCGCCGGCGGTCACGTCGCCCAGGATCTGATCATAGGTGCGGTTTTCACGGATGATCAGGAACACGTGCTTGATCAGCGACGGATCGCCGATCTTGGCCGGGATTGCGACCGGCTTGGCATGCGGGTTGCCACCGGAGGCAGACTTGATATTTTGCGTCAGATCCCAGTGGTTGTTCTGGAAAACCTGGCTCGTCATGGTCGCCAAGGTGCCGCTATCCGGAACGGGAACGATGCTGACGGTGCCGTTGTCCTGGTGGGTATTCAAGCCGCAGACGCCGTGGTCGCACTCGAACGAATAACGCGTGCCGATGCCCTTGTCGTTGGCAACGAGGAGCGTGCTATTGGCCTCGTCGAGCACGACCGAGCTCGGCGCATAGGCTACCGGAATCATGCCCATGACGGGATTGCTGGCGCCGTTGCTGAGGTCGACCACCCCGACCGCGTTTGCATTGTAAAGCGCGACATAGGCAATGCCTTTCTTCCCATCAACCGCGATCGAGTTCGGCGCGGCGCCATAGGCCGGTTGGCCTGCGCCGGGCACACCGATCGGCAGCCCAAGGGGGATCGTTCGCGCCACGGTGTTGGTGGCCGTGTCGATAATCGAGATAGAGTCGCTATAGGTATTGGCGACCAATAGGGACCGTCCGTAGAGCGCCATCCCGGTCGGGTGGAGACCGGTCGAGATGGTAGCGGTGACCTTCATCGTGGACAGATCAACCACAGAAACGGTGCCGGTGATCGCGGCGCCAACCACAGGGTCGGCGACGATTTCAGTGCCGGCCGAGTAGATCTGGAAGTCTTCCGCCAGAGCGGCTCGGCCACCCTCGTTGCTGACATAGGCCGTCGCACCGTTGCTGCCGATCACGATGCTGTGCGGCGCGTTGCCGACGCGAATCTCCTGAACCTGCTTCTTCGTGGTCAGGTCGATCTTGGTGAGCGTATCGTTCTGGTTCAGCAGGGCGTAGGCGCTCTTGCCATCCTTGGAGAGCGCGACGCCGCCGGGATAAGAAGTGCTCGTGCTATAGAACGTGCCGCAGGGTCTGCCATAATCCCCGATAGGGCTGTTCGGAAAGCAGGTGATGAAGGCATTGTTCGGCGGCACGCTGATCTGGGCGTTGTCTTCCAGCAAGCCTTCTGCAGTGACGTTGGCGATGGTGACATTGCTACTGTCCTGGCTGAACACCAGGTGCTTGCCGTCCGCCGAATAGGCTATGCCGCTATAGCTGCCGCTCGAATCCAGTCCGAGCGCGAGGTAGTCCTGCAGGACGACGCCGGTATTGGTGTCGAACACCTCGACAGCCTCCGAGGCGCCCATGGTGAGAACTGCGGCGGTGTGACTTTTGAGATTGGGGTTTAGCGCGATGGCTTTCGCGCGGACCCGGATGCCGAGGTCGACTTGCATGCCGGCTGGGGTGAGGACTTGGCCATCGCTGACGACCCATGAACCGTTCGGCTGCGGGCCGGTGGCGTAGGTCGGGTACGGCTTGGACTGAGCAGCGGCGAGCCCCGGAAGGCTCAGCCCCGCCGCCAGCAGGCCGGCGAGCGGACTTAGACGGTTGATGCGAGACTTATTTCGAGTTCGAAACTTATTTCGAGGCTTATTTTTTCGAGCCATACCGTTCTCCTCTTTCTTTTTTTCATCCCGCAACCGGGATCGGCCGTGCGACATCGGGGGTGCAAATACAACCAGCGCTCCCCGCACATCGCAGACGCCGAACTTAACAGACGACATGTGACGGATTTATTACGATTTTGTGACGGTCAGGTAAATTTCCCGTTACATGGGGTGAACTTTTCTCGAGGACTCCGATTGATCCTTTGGAGACGGGGTGGGAGTGGAACCATCTCAGGATGCAGACATGGGGCGGCCAAGACAAGTTCCTTTCCGCTTTGCCCCGACCACCGGCCGGGCTCTACGCTGTTGAAAAACTCACTCGCCGGAGGGTCGCCGAAAGAACTTCGCGATAGGAAGCCCGCAAACGACAACCTCCGTTTTGGTAGACATTTTCTATCTCCCAAATTTCGACTGTTTTGGCAAAACAAGAGTTTTTCAACAGGCACGCCGGGTTTCAACAGTTGATTACAACAGGTGACCGACCGCACTGAAGTTGCCTGTTCCGGCAAGCGAATGCCGGGTCGAACTGTAGTTTGACTACTCCACTGACCCGTAGCAAGCTATGGAGCCATCAACTCATCATTACTCTCCGACTGTGAAAAGGGCGGGTTGCGTGGACCCGTCAAAACGATCGTCGACGAGTACAGTACGACCGTATTTGATCGGAAGGGAAAGACAGTCGAATGGCGCGGGAATACTTCACACGGGCGAGTAGAGCGAACGTACGTTTACGACGAGAATGAACGACTCATCCGTGTCAGAGGCAGCAGCGGCGACCATGATGACGAGTTTCGTTACGAGGGCCGAGGAAAGACACAGATCCGGCACGTTCCCCCGCGACCTGATCGACAATCTCGTGCGTTCGGCGTCTCGTTCTGGTTCGATGCCATATCTGAGGGCGAAGCGTTAACGGACGGCGGAACTGTCGAGACTACATACAACGAACGTGATGAGCCAGTCGAAAAGAAAGTCTTCGATGACGAGGGAACGCTATTGTTTCGAGTCGTTTACACTCGCGACGAGAACGGCCGCCTCAGCGAGGAGAAGTTAATCAACGAAAATCCTGCTATTCCTAAAACGTTGCGCGACCAAATTCCCATCGACGAACGCGCATCCGTGCTAGCGGTAATGAGAAAGAAATTCGAAGAAATGGCACAACATGCGGGACTATTTGGAAACGCCGAGAGGGCTTACGTGTACAACGAGAAGGGTCACGTTGCTGAAAGACATATGCGGCAGGGATCGATTCGTGAGGATGTGACGTTTTCTTATAACGAGCGCGGAGACATCAACGAACTGACGATACAGACGAGTGGATTTCCTCATGAAACCAGCATAGACACGCAGTCACTGTTGAAGTTCCGCCGAACCTACGAATACGACAGCTTTGGCAACTGGACTGGTATGACTGAGACTTCGGAATCACATGGAAACACGGCGACGCATCAGCACATCCGTCAGTTGATCTACCATCGGTAGAACACCTCTACCTTACTGCAAGCGCGATTGGCGAAAAATACCATTTCACTCATCTTCCCCGCGCTATGTTTTTTCCGGCGAGGTGCCTACTTCAGCCCAATCACGATCGGGCGATACCCACGTCCGGTTGTGACCCGTCGTCGACGAGCAGTCGCAGGGGTCCCAGCCAGGGTTCGTAGCGTCGCCAGCGCGCTACGGAGGTGCGATAGATCGGCTGCCGGGTCTGCCACTTGCTGGGGGTTCTCACAGCCCGCGGATTGCATTCGGGGCGCAGGCAAGCGTCGTGCCACGCCAGGCCGCAGGCTGCGATAATCCGGCGGATGACTGGTTCGGGCGTGCGGGTCAGCTCCTCGTAATCGACCTCGATGAAGCGATCCGCAGGCAGCACGCTCCGCCAATGGTCGGTGAGCCGCCGGTAGCTCCGGAAATACGCGACCAGTTCGTCACCTCCGGTCGGAAACGCCAGGCCCGGATGGAAATGAGTTTGATGGATCGACAGCGCCGTGTCGACTGCAGCGCGGCGGCAATGGATGATGATCGCGCGCGGGAATGCCAGGTGGATCAGCCCGGCCCAGAGGAAGTTGAACGGCATCTTGTCGGTCACTCGCGCCGCCGTCGGTGCGATCGTGCGCAGCACACCGAGATAGTCCGCCGCCGCCTTGGCCAGGAACTCCTTGGCCATGTACTCCGTGGTGACGACCGGCGTCTCGTTCCCCTCCGCGCCGGAGCGGTGCCACGCCGCCCCGCGCTCGTTCCAGAAATTCAACTCGTCGCCGGCTCCGACCTCGGGATGCATGGACACGATCTGCTCGACGAGAGTTGTGCCCGACCGCGGCATGCCGAGGATCAGCACCGGCGTCGCGTCGCAGCTGCCGAGTTCGGGCGCCCGCGCCATCAGTTGGGGTGTACAGCGGGCAATGAGGCGGTCGGTCTCGAGGGAGAACGCGGCCGAGTCGAACGACACAGAGCCCCGGCGCACGGCGTCTGCGGCGTCGAAATGCTGCATGGCCAAGGCGTAGTCGCCAAGATCGTCCGCCGCCTTACCGATGGCAAGGTGAATCCGCAGGCGTTGCGCCGCCTCCAACCCCGGCGTGGCGAGGGCGGCTTCCATCCGGTGCAGCAGACCGTCGTCATCACTCGTAACCGGGCGACACCGGACCAGATCGTAGTAGCATCCCGCCAGCAGCGGCGCGATCCCGATCGCCCGTTGGAAGCACTCGCGGGCTTCGTCGAAACGGCCGAACTCAGAGAGCAGATTGCCCAGCAGATCATGCGCCATGGCGTTCCCCGGATCGAGCGCCAGTGTCTGTCTCAGCACCTGTTCGGCTTCCTGATTGTGATCCTCGGCCAGCAGCGCCCGCGCTTTGCCCAGGCGGCCAAAGCCTGTCTTACCTCCGGTCGCCGCCGCGCGGCGGAAACAGCCGATCGCCTCGTCGCGATGCCCCAGTTCGTAGACCAGGGCGCCGGCGCGGAACCACGCCTCGGTCAGGGATGGGCGCAGCTTAGTAGCGCGGTCGTACGCCACGATGGCCCCGCGGATATCGCCCAGCTTCTCCAAGGCGATTCCCAGGCGGAAATGTGCATCGGAGTAGCGCGGGTTGCTGGCGACGGCCCACTTGAATGCCGCGATGGCATCCGGTACGCGGCCGACCTCGAGGTAGGCGAGGCCGAGATCGTGCTGGATGATGGGATCGAACGGCTGCAGCAGCGCGGCATCGCGCAACGGCGCGATCGCATCGGCTGGTCGGCCGGCGCTGAGCAACTTAGCGGCCAACGCAAGCAGAGGCGCCACCTGCTGCGGTGCGGCTGGATTTGGAGACTGGGACATGGCGCGAACCTAGCTTGGAAGCTGTAGCCTGGCCATAGGAATCGCCAGCACAAAATTGTCACCCGACCATGATCTGCCAACCAGGAGAATTTTGCCACAGGCCATCCTGCACGCAATTGAACAGACGGCCGTCAACCCTTCGGGCTGATATTCAATTTCGAACTGCTTGATAGAAACCTGGGGACGGCAGGCAGGTCCGAAAGATCGTAGCTTGATGATTCTCTGGACCCGTGCTTTCCAGCATGAAATTGGTGAGTCTGCTGACGATACCGAACTGCGTGTGGATCGAGGGTTGGCGGCCGGACAACTGTGGTTGGGGGATCGAAACGGAGAAGCGTTCTCTATGGCTGTTGCCCGCGAGCCGGTAGATGGAGTAGTCCGCCTATCAGGCGTCTATACGCCCCTTGAAAAACGGTAACTTGGTGACGCGGCGGCGTGCGTTCACGCTCTTTCGAGACGGCTGAGTGACGCTGGATATCGCTGCATCCGCTACACTGACTTGGCGAATCCCACATCAAATTCCATCTACCGGCGAATTGGATATCGAACTGTCGCAGAAGCTCTCCGCTATCGCTTTGAGTGATGTGGCCTCAACGGCTTCTGAACACACACGCGGGAATTCTAAGATGCCGCCGCATGCCCGGCGAAGGCTCGAACCGCCTTGGGCTGAGGACGCAGCAGCCAATAGAATGCGACGATGTGCGTGATCATGAGCAGGGGCACGTAGATGATCGGAATCGCGTAGGTGGCGCCCAACTGCCCCGCCATCAAAGGCAGGCCGACCCGGACGGCGTGGTAATAGTCGAGGATCAGGTCGATCACGCCCACGAGATTGAAGGCAACGACGAATAGCCAAAAGAGTGGACGTATTCTTATCGTGAGAAGCGCCAGGATGGCCAGGACCCCGGTTGCGAGGTCCCAGTAGGCGGCGAACGTCGCGAAGCTAGCAGGCAGATTGCCGACGACACCCGGAAGAATAAAGACGAGCCCGAAAAAGCGGAAACTGTGTAGGGTAGCGATGGCGCGATGCGCTTCGACTTGCTCCATTGCCTTCAGCCTGGGCAGGAGATACGCGCGGAAGCAAAGTAGCCACGCGACATAACCTAGAATGAGATGCAGATTGAAGATGGTTTCCGGCGACATTTGGCCTCCTGTCGGATTGACGGCTTCCTGTCAGATGACGTACGTCATCTGACGAGAGCAAGATCTACACCGCGCATCACGGTTCCCAACGCGGCTTACGGTTTCGAAGTTCGAAGTTCGGCCATCGCCGTCGAACGGCCTGCGGTGGCCGAGTTCACTGATTACCCGGGCTATCTCAACAGGATCCCGAGCGGCAACAGTGGCCCGACCGGAATGAACTCCTCGTCCATCAGGTTTTCCTTCGAGAGCGGTAGGCTTTCGATGAGCGCCCGAGCCTCCGCCACGTCCTTGCAGTTCAGTAAAAAGATGACGCCCCGGCCGTCGCCGCGCGTGAACCACTGCTGAATCTTCCCGTCGAGATACAGGGGAACGGTCGCACGAATTTCGGCGGGCATGATGTTCATGACCTGGGCGACTGTAACTCCCGGTTTTGGCGAAAGCATCGCCAGCACGCCGGTGATCTTGGGCTGCGGCGGTGTGGACTGACCTTGCGCCATCGGCGCTAGCACCATCGCGGACGCCAGCAGCAGGTAGGACATTTCAATCTTCATTGTTCAGCTCCTTTGATTCCTCGCGGAATCATTCATTTATTGGTACCATCGGGTACCACTCGATTGCTAATGGTACTATACGGTACCATCGTCGTCAAGGAGAGGGTGATGGCTACGGCATCGATGTCAAAACGCAGCCTGGAAGGCAGCAACGAAACCGCGGTGCGCGAGCGCATCCTCGAGGCGGCCTTTGCGGCGTTCATGAAGAGCGGCTACGCAACGACCAGCACGCTTGAGATCGCGACGCGCGCCCGCGTTTCGAAGCGAGAGCTTTACGCGCTGGTTGGCAACAAACAGGAAATGCTGATCGCCTGCATCCGCGAGCGCGCCAAGCGGTTTGACGTGCCCGCTGATCTGCCCGTGCCGCGTGATCGCAAGACCCTAGAGCAGGTCCTGGCTTCTTTCGGGAAGAAGCTCGTCAGCGAGATAAGCGATCCCACGGTCATTGCGGTATTCCGACTGGCGATCTCCGAGGCGGTCCAGGCCCCCGAAGTGGCGCGTGCGCTCAACTCTATAGGGCGCGAGGCAAGCCGCGCCGCCTTGCGTAAAATCATGGCCCAGGCCCAGGCGTCCGGACTGCTCACGGGCCGTCATGCCGAACTTGCCGAGCAGTTCGCCGGGCTGCTCTGGCGCGATTTGATGGTCAGCCTGCTGCTTGGCGTCGCCGAGCGACCGAACCCCCGCGAAATCGCGGTACGTGCCCGTGCCGCCGCAGCCGCCTTCCTGCAACTTCATCCGCTACCGAGGAACATGCGCCTGAATAGACGTCCGAGCGCCCGGCTCAATTCCAAGTAAGATCCAAAATCTGCAAGTGGGAAGTTAGGTGTGATTACACTCAGTCTCTCCCAGTTAGTTCGTGAATGTCGGTCGTACCAGAAGTCATCCAGACACGGACTCTTGGAGAGTTGGCAGACTCTAACGGAAAGAGCTTAAGTTAGCTTATGGTGGAGTTCACCCCGCCAGCAACGCCACTCCCGCCGCCACCAGCAATGCCGCAATCCATCTGCGGCGGTCCACTTTTTCATGCAGGAAGATTTTGGCCGCGAAGGCATTCCCGATAAACGTTAGCGACGCGGCCGCCGGGGCGACCAGGCTGACGTCTCCCCACGACAGCGCAAACAGCAGGCTGAAGAACGCGACGGCCATGGCCGTGACGCCGAGGAAGAAGTTGGAGTTCGACAGGATGCGGACGACCACCGTCCACAGTCCCGCGCGTCCCCACAAGGCATGCACGTCGCCCACTTGCTTCATGGCGCGCGCCAGCAGAATGTCTCCGACTACGGAAGCGATTACGACGACGAGAATGCCGCCCCAGGTCGATACGAGAGACGCATAGACGTGATTCATCGCTCTGCTCCTGCAGAAACCGCCGCGCTGGCCGTCTCCGGTTCGCGTGCCGCATCGTGGTGCGCGTGCGATGTAAGCGCCGGGCCGCCGGCGACAAAGCCGACGCCGCCGGAAATCAGTGCGATGCCCAACCAGCGCAGCGGACTGACTTGCTCGTGCAGCGCGAACTTCGCCACCAGAGCCAGCAGAACGTACCCCAGCGATGTCGCCGGCAGTACGTAGGTCAGGTCGGCCCAGGAGAGCGAATTCATGTAGGAAGCGAAGAAGGCCAGCAGCAGCAGGATTCCGATCGCGACCCAGGGATTGGCTACCGCCAGAATGACGCCTTGCAAGTGATGCAGGGAAATGTTGCCGGCCTGCTTCATCCCGTGCGAAAGCATGGAGTCACCAGCCGCTGCAAAGACGGTAACTCCAGCCAGCACCAGATACTTGCGAAAAGTCACTTGATCATCAGGCCTTGGCAGGTTCGGCCGTGGCGGCTGTTTCCGCGTGTTTCTTGACCATCTTGTTGCGGGCCGACCGCAGCTTCAGGAAGGTCTTGGCCTCCTTATACAGCCGCTTTCGGTCATTGCTGTCGAACGCCGCTTTTTTCAAGATGCGGAAGACGGCTTTGGGACGGAAATAATATTCATCGTAGAAGCGATGAACTGCGGAAAGGATGTCGTCGGCCGGCAGCCCGGGATACTGAATGTGGGCCAACTGGTGTCCGCCTTCGTCCACCATCTTGTTGTCGCCGACCATGAACCCGTTTTTCACAGCGTAGTCGTAAAGCTCGGTTCCGGGATAAGCGTGCGCCACGGAAACCTGGATGGTTTCGACGTCGAGTTCTTTGGCAAACGCGATCGTGTTGTTGATCGTCTCGTGGGTCTCGCCGGGTAAGCCCATGATGAAGTCGCCGTGGATGACCAGACCGAGCTTGTGGCAGTCCTTCGTGAACTGGCGGGCGCGTTCGATGGTCGCGCCTTTCTTGATGTTCTTCAGGATCTGCTGGTCACCGGATTCGTAGCCCACAATGAGCAGCCGGCAGCCGGCTTCCTTCATCGCTTTTAGGGTCTCGAAATCGGTGGTGACGCGCGAAGTACAGGACCAGGTGAGCCCGAGCGGCTTAAGTTTCGCGCATAGCTCAATGGTGCGTGCTTTCTGGATGTTGAAGGTGTCGTCGTCGAAGAAAAATTCCTTGACATTCGGCCAGTACTCTTTCGCTTTGGCCATTTCCCGCGCAACGTCGTCGGTGGAGCGTTTGCGCCAGGGATGTCCGCTCAGCGTCTGCGGCCACAGGCAAAACGTACACTGCGCCGGGCAGCCGCGTGTGGTGTAGAGCGACACGTAGGGATTCAGCAGGAACGGCACGTTGTATCGGGTGACATCGAGGTCGCGCCTATAGACATCGGTTACGTGCGGAAGCGCGTCGAGATCCTGAATCTGCGGGGCATCGGGATTGTGGACGATCTTGCCGTCCTGCAGGAAAGAAACGCCAGGAATTTCGCCGAGCGGCTTGCCCTTAGCATAATCCGTAACGGCGAAATCAAATTCCTTGCGGCACACAAAATCGATTTCAGGACAGTCGCGCAGCGATTTTTCCGGAAGCACGCTGACGTGCGGACCGACGAACGCGATCTTGATGTTGGGATTTTTCTGCTTAATCGCCCGCGCCAGACGAATGTCGCCGGGAAAGCCGGGAGTCGAGGTGAAGAGCACAAGGAACTCATAGTCCTTGGCGATCTCGATAGTCTCCTCGCCCGAGACATGGTGCGGCGGCGCGTCAAGCAAACGCGCGCCCTCCAACATTCCAGTCGGATACGCCAGCCACACCGGGTACCAGTAACTTTCAATTTCGCGGGTGGCGGGCCAACGAGAGCCGGCGCCTCCGTCGAAGTTTTCAAACGAAGGGGGATTTAGGAACAGTGTTTTTAAAGGCATATTGAGTGTGTCTTCTATTTTACCATTAAGAACAGGGGGCCACCCGTAGCACGGTTACTTCTGCAGATTCCCCACCGATTTAGATGCCCGAACCACAAGTTCGACTTAAATCGTTGATTCGACTGTACTCGCGCGGGCGGGAAAAGCGAATCGCAATGGAGCGAATATGGAATCGGGAGCAGTGAAGGGGGTCATAGGAGGGCTGAGCGGGATCTTGCCGAGGTGATTTACTGGGCTTCGTTCGCGGCTGGGGCGCGGAAGGTCACGCCGCGATCGTCGTTGGCCTTGGTCGTAGCCGCAAGGTCGAGATCAGACAGGGCGATTTTCTGGTGCTGGGGCGCAAAGGCCCACAGAGTCCGGCCGACAATGGCGTAGTTCTGCACTTCGAGCTTGTGCTGATCGCGGAACACGAGCACCGTGGCGGGCAGGATCGCAGCGCCTTCTGGTTCGGGTTTTTCTTGCTCCCGGCGAGGCGGACGCGCATAGGCATCCTGATCGCCATCGGCCTGTTCCTGACGGAGCATTTGCTGCTCTTCGAGGTTCTGCGCGTTCATCTCGTTAGCGAGCGCGCGGTCCCGCTCATAGTCCTCGTCATAGGACGAGCCAGAATCCCACCACCAGGGATCGATTCCGGCGGACCACCAAGGATAGCCATAACCCCAGCAGCCGAAGCCGAAACAGTTGTTGCGGAATCCGAAGTTGCGGAAACGACGGTCGCGGAACCCGCGGTCGCGAAATCCACGGTCGCGAAAGCCGGAACTGCGGAATCCATCGTGCAAAAATGGACCACGAGAGAAACCCGCGCGACTCGAAGGGACGTGAGTAAAGCCCCGAGACATGCCCGGGCCATGCACTCCGCTGAAAGAGTGGCCTCCTACAGCATGGGCACCACTAAAACCACCATGGCCGCCAGCGAAACCACCGTGGCTGGCGAAGCCACCGCCATGCCCTCCGCTGAAGCCGCCACCATGTCCTCCACCGAAGCCGCCGGAGTGTCCTCCGCCATGCTGCGCCCACACGGGTACGGCCAGGAAAAGCGCAAACGCCGTAATGGCTGCCAAGCGGCGCATACAGGGTCATTATAAGCCTGATTGGCAAGAAAGAAGCAAGAAGGTTTGTCAAGAACTTGTTAAATGTTTGGATCACGATTTGGCCAGACTTTGGCCAAACCAAGAGGCGCGGCAGACTGACCGCCGGCCCCACTTTTTTGTCAAAGCGCACAAAATGGGGCACGCCGGCCTAATTCATTCCTGGTAATGACTGCGCCTAGACCGATCGGTAGAATTGCGCCACGTTCTTGCAGCATTGACGACATGAGGCTGAGACCAAGTGCGCTGGCAGTTTTCTTTCTTCTGATGGGAGCGGGAAGAGCGGCCGCGGTGGAACATCCGGGCGTACTCCACGACGGTGACGACTGCTCGTCCTGTCACGCCAGCAAAACCATCGGGAAGTCTGTGCATTCGGCGATGGCGAGCCCGTGTACGATTTGTCATCTGGCTCAAACTCGAGGAGACATGACGACCCTGAGTTTGATCATGCCCAAGGAGCAGATCTGCTTCGCCTGCCATGAGAAGTCAGTGGAATTGCGGCAACATACTCCTGTCGTGCAGGGACGATGTGTCGAGTGTCACGATTCGCACAGCAGCGAGCGGCGGATGCTGCTGCGAGTCGCCAGCGATCTCCAAGATCGCACGCTGACGTTCCCGTCGGGCAAAGGCCACGGTTCCGCGCAACCGCGATGACGAGCGATCGGAGGGTGTCGAATGCCGAGGGGCAGCGCCTGAAGACGCGCTGATGGTGGCGCACCTGCGGCACGCCTTTCGACAGTTTCAAGGCAGGCTCTGAAGGCGTTCCCTAAATACGAATGTTGTCATTATCCTTCACCGGGGACTGCGATGACGCTCCACCGGTTCATCCCACTACTGGTTCAGCGGCAGAAGAGACTGGCAGGCGGCTTCGCTCGAGATGGCGCCGCCGGTAGGCTGGACTCGGATCACGGCGTCTTCGAAGGAACAGAAGCTGCGGATACCGGTTTGATTCAGGGTGATCGGAGTGCCCGTGGCGAAGTACTGCGTTGCGGGAGGCCCACCGGAACCGGTGGCCGTGAAGATGTATCCGCTCTTGGTGCCGCTGGCCAATACGCTATCGATCAGGCACCCTGCGGTTGTGGTCGGGGTGCATGGAGTGACGCCGCCCAGGTTGGCCAATGACGGGGCAAAGCCCATGGTCGGATAAGAGGCGCTGTAAGTAATCTCTCCGGTATTGATGGTGCGGATCGAACCTACAGCGGAGGACTCATTGGCGGCCATGCGCGCGCGCAACAAGTTGGGGATCGCGATGGCGGCGATGATGAGAATAATCGCGACCACGATCAGCAGTTCGATGAGGGAAAAACCCTTCTGTTTACGCATTGATGAATAGCCCCCCGCCCGGGAATAGGGCGAACTGAAAGCTTAACACTGACACGGAATTTGCGGGATGGCACAAGCGGGCCGGGCGGGCCGGAGCCGCGAGACTCTTACCACTACTACTTCTTCTTTTTCGTCGCCTTACTTTTCCCCCCAGCCTTTCGTGGGGCTGGATGGGCGTGTTTAGGAGCCGCCTTGGCGGCCGTTTTGACCGGTTTGTGATCAGGCTTTCCGGGCTTTGCGGCCTTTGGCGGTTCGGGCGCCTTGGCCTTCGGTGGCGGCTGCGGCGCTGCGACAGGGACTGGAGCAATCGGAGGGGCACCCTTTCCTTTCTTGCCTGCCTTAGCGGGCGCGGCCGGCACCACTGCGGCTGCGCCTTTGGCGGCGCGTCCGCGACGAGGCGCCGGTGGCGGAGGCGGAGGCGGGGGCGCGAAGGGCTTCAGGAATTTCAGTATTTCGGTGCGCGAGCGCAGCTTGCCGTCGAGCAGCAACATGAAAACGTCGTGGGCAATTTTGGGATACTCGGGCAGTTGCGGAGTGATGAGCAACTCCGTCATCTCCGGCAACGGAATCTTCTGCTGCACCTGGCGCCATTTGGTGAGATAGTTCTTGATTTTCTGCTCGACCGACTGCTGTTTGGCTGTGACGGCCAGAAAGAGCACCATCTCGGGGCGCGCGCCGCTAAGCAGATGCCACGTGCGTGAAGGAGTCGCGGCCTCTTTGCCCATCAGGCGCTTGGCCAGTTCCTTGGCGTGATCTTCGATGTCGCGCCAAGCTTCGACCAGATCTTTCCGCGGGATCATGCGCTGCACATCCGCGACATCTTTGTCGGCCAAACGCGATGTCAGGAAATACATGACAGCGGGGCCGGCGTCCGGGGCATAGCCGAGGTCGACCATCTGCTGGCGCGTCTTCATCAGGGCGGAGAGGCCATTGGTGTCGACCTTGGCGGTGGTCCAGTGCTGATGCAAAACCTCGAGCCAACCCTCTTTTTCGAGCATCTTCACGACATAGAGCGGGTCGTCTTCATGGGCCAGCGCTGCGATTTCGTGACCGATCGAACTGCGCAGAATGTGGTCGATGTACTTGCCTTCCTTGGCAGCGTCGTAACGGGCCTGCGTGCGTTCTTCGATCGGCCAGTGAAAGCGCGCGGCGAAGCGCGTAGCCCGAATCAGGCGTGAAGGATCTTCGAGGAAGGAATAGTTGTGCAGGATGCGAATCAGTTTGGCTTCAATGTCGGCGACGCCATTGAACGGATCGAGCAGCAGGCCGCGAGATCCTTCGTTCAGCGACAACGCCATGGCATTGACGGTGAAATCGCGGCGCCGCAAATCTTCGTGGATGGTCGCGGGCATCACGACCGGCGGCTTGCCCGTCTTCTCGTAGTGTTCGGTGCGCGCCATACTGATCTCAGCGCGCGCGTTGCCAGGCAGCGAGATGAAGATAGTGCGGTTGTCCTCTTCGACGGCTGTGATTTTGGCGCCGGCCTTCTCGAGATCTTTTTGTAACTTGAGTGGATTGCCCTGGATGGTGAAATCCAGATCGCGGATGGAGAATCCGCTGATGATGTCGCGGATGGCGCCGCCAGTCAGGTAAAGATTGAGGCCGGCTGCCCGGGCTACGTCTTGTATCAGGCCGACGCCTTTCAGTTGGTCCGGCGTCAACCGGAGTTCCATCGTGTAAATGTAATCAGCCATTCGCTTTCAACAGCCCTCAGGTCTGGCGTTCCGCTGCGTTATGCCTGTCGCGACCAAAGACCTCACGGGCTGAACGAACCGAGCTTTCCACAAAATTTCCACAGCCTAGGACGTAACGTCCGACAGGGTGAGGCCTGCGCGGACGCAAGTACCCTAATACAAAGTACTTAGGCGAAGTGTAAACTTTGCGGCAAGTTAAAGAAAATAACACAACGTTTACAGTTTGGCTACTGGCAAGGCGGATTCCGCGAGATTGCTGCCAAAAAGTGCGAGAATCACGCCAAGGGGAGTAGGAAGCGAGCCTCGCGCGCCATCGATTCGCCCGCAAAGGAACGCGGGCGAATCTGCGGCTCGCCCACGTCCATGGGCATAACGCGCCTGTAGAACGTGATCATCATCGCTTCGGAACGCTTCGACCTGTAACGCGGCCTCAATGCCTTCAACGCACAAAAAAGTGATCGTTCGCAAAATGGACCGAGACTCGGTGTCGGGCTATGTCGCACCGGCGCAGTTTGTGCGCGAGGGCAAACTCGAGTTGCTGAACACGTCGGGGACGGTGATCTCCATTGATCTGCGCGAAATCAAGGGCGTGTATTTCGTGCGCGAATTCAGCGACTCGGAGTCTCTCACACGCAAGACGTTTACCTCGCGTCCGCGATCGGAAGGCCTGTGGGTGCGGCTGCGGTTCAAAGATAGTGAAGTCCTGGAAGGACTGATGCCCGCCGAGTTGATGCAGACGATGCCGGAAGGATTCCTGGTCAGCCCTCCGGATCAGCGCTCAAACACGCAGCGGATTTTTGTGCCGCGCACGGCTCTGGAGTCGCTGACGGTGCTTGCGGTCATTGGGGCGCCGCGGCGCCGGCGGCCGGGCGCGGAAGACCAGCGACAAGTGCCCATGTTCGACGAGTAAGTATCTCGAATTGCTTGCAGCTTCGTGGTGGTTACGGCTGAGCCTGTAGTGTGATGCGCGAGAGGCCCGGAAGGGTTTGATCGGCCCTACACCGCACCAATGGCGGGTTCCACGCGCCTGAAATCCATTGAATTAGTCCTGGGAGTTGAGGTACCGTTTGAATTCCACACGGGCCAGGAGCCGGGCAAAAAGAGACGTTGGGGCGTTCCTTCCTCCCGAGCCGCTCGACTCTGTGGAGATTTCTATCCCGTTCCCGAGGTGTTGCCTGTCATGCAGACGATGCGAGTGTGTCGTTCTCGGTCGAGTTTCTCATCCTCGTCGGTCTTCCATTTCTCTCTCATCACCGCAATTTTTGTCGCCACCATCCTGTGCTCTGCGATGCAGGGACAGGAAGCGGCGCAAGCGGCTGCAGTGCGTGCACCCCTGATCACACAGCCGCTGGATGAGTCGCGGCTCACGACACTGAAGGGCAATACGCATCGGCTGGCGCGTCCGCTATTCGATTTGGGGACGGCACCCGCGAGCTTGCCAATGGAGCGGATGCTGCTGGTGCTGAAGCGCAGTCCCGAGCAGGAAGCCGCACTGCGCAGGTTGCTCGACGATCAGCAGGACAAGGGATCGCCCAACTACCACAAGTGGCTCACGCCGGAGCAATTCGGGAAGAAGTTCGGACCGAGTGACAGCGACATACAGGCAATCACGAGCTGGCTGCAGTCGCACGGATTTCAAGTGGGAACGACGAAGGGCCGGTCAGTGCTTGAGTTCTCGGGCTCGGCCAGTCAAGTGAAGGAAGCATTTCACACGACCATTCACAAGTACGCCGTGAACGGCGAGCAGCACTGGGCGAACGCCAGCGACCCGCAGATTCCCACAGCGTTAACGCCGGCCGTGGCGGGGATAAAAACTCTGCACAATTTCCTGAAGAAGCCTGCCATCCATGTGTCGGACAAGCGTCTGCTCGCGAAAGTAATTCCTGGCGCTCGGCCGCAGTTCACAGGCTCGGATGGCACGCACGCCCTTACGCCCGGCGATTACGCCACGATTTATAATACCGGGCCGACCGGGATCGATGGAACAGGAATCACCATCGCCGTGGTCGCGCGCAGCAACCTGTTCAACGGCGGAGCCGATATCTCTGACTTTCGGAATGTGTTTGCCATGCCCGCTGGCACGCTCAACACTATCCTCAACGGCCCCGACCCCGGTGACCTGGGAGGGAACGAAGAGTTTGAGGCAACCTTGGATGCGTCGTGGTCGGGAGCGATCGCGACCGGCGCTACGGTCGACTTTGTAGTATCAGGCAGCACCAATGACACCGACGGCGTCGATCTCTCCGAGCTCTATATCATCGAGAACAATCTTGGCAGCTTGATGACGGAGAGTTTCAGCTTCTGCGAATCGGGCGTCCTTAGCAGCGACGCAGCTGGGATCTCCGGACTTGCCGAGCAAGCCGCCGCGCAGGGCATCACTTATCTTCTGGCCACCGGAGATACTGGCGCAGAGGGCTGCGACAACCTCGGCGAGACGACTGCCACGGGCGGCGTGTTCGTCAGCGCGCTCGCCGCCACGCCCTTCACGGTAGCTGTGGGCGGTACGATGTTCAATGAAAATGGCCACGACGCGACTTACTGGAATACCAACGGCGCTGCCCCCTTCAATTCGGCCATTTCCTACATTCCCGAAAATGTATGGAATGAGACTTGCACCACGGCGTGCCAGTCAGGTCAGCCGCCGTTGGCCGCTGGCGGGGGCGGGGCCAGTGTGTTATTCCCAAAGCCTGCGTGGCAAACCGGGGTAACCGGCATTCCGGCTGACGGAGCGCGCGATGTTCCCGACGTCTCGCTCACGGCCGCTGGGCATGATCCCTATCTGCTCTGTGTCGAGGCCTCGTGCGTACCTGATGCGCAGAGCAATATATCTTTCTCTGGGGTCGAAGGAACCTCGGCGTCGACGCCCTCTTTTGCCAGCATCCTGGCTTTGGTTGATGAAAAAATGTCCCAGGGGCCGGAAGGAGCCAGCGGAGCCCGGCAAGGACAGGCAGATTATGTGCTCTACCAGTTGGCTGCGAACCAGCAAAAGGCGGGGATCGCATGTAACGCCTCCGGTACTACGACCCTGCCAAACAGCGCGTGTGTTTTCTATGACGTGACGGTGGGCAACAATTCCGTTCCCGGTGAACCGACATACCCGACCGGCGCGTATTCATCTACCACAGGTTATGACTTAGCGTCCGGGCTGGGATCGGTCAACATCACGAATCTGGTTAATGCGTGGAACACGGTGTCATTCCCTGCGACGACTACCACTCTGATGCTCAATGGCGTTGCGGGTGGGAACACGACTGCTCTTGCCGTCGCTCACGGCGCGTCTGTAACCGTGGCCGGCACGGTCACGGCCACCAGCGGAACACCTACGGGCGATGTGGCCTTGATCGCCGGCACCGGGCAGGCCGGTTCACTTTCTAACCAGAGCGGCATCGCGGAGTACCCGCTAAGTGCAGGCTTCTCGGGATCGACCACTCAGTTGCCCGGCGGCACCTACACGGTTACGGCGCATTATGCAGGAGATGGCAAGTTTGCTCCCAGCGACTCGTCTCCCGGGGTCTTGATCAACGTCACACCGGAGACCAGCACCACTACTTTGACTCTGCTTGCTAACGACCCCTCAAACGGCAATCCGCTCACGAGCCCCTTCCCGTTTGGGAGTATTGTGTTTGTGCGCGCGGACGTCGTAAGCGCGACCAATAGCGCAACACTCTGCCAATCCCCATCTTTCCGCGGTTGCCCGACTGGGGCGGTCAAGTTCACCGATACCTTTGGCGCTTTGCCAACGATGAACCCACAGGTCACCCCGCCGGTTGCGGTTTCCAGCACACCCACCCTCAACAGCAAAGGCAACACTTCGATCGGTGACGGAGTCATCAGCTTCGATGCCGGCAACCACGTCATATCTGCTCAATATCAGGGCGACGCCAGCTTCAGTACCAGCAACAGTGCGGCACCGGTAAGTTTCACGGTCTCGCCCGGCTTCGCTGGAGTTTCCGGTCCGACCGACGTCACCATCACCAGCCCCGGGATGTCAGGCACGACAACGGTGGGCATCGTCGCATCCACTGGCTTTGGTGCCATCGCCTTCACTTGCACCGGCCTGCCGTCGGAAGCGGCTTGCAGTCCGGCATCGGCTACGGGGAAAGGTCCGAACACGGTCGTCAGCACCAACATTACGGTGACCACGACCGCTCCGCACACCACCATGCTGCAATCGAACGAGCGGCGTTACTACTACGCCGTGGTCTTTGGCGGAGGGCTACCGTTGGCGGGGCTTCTCTTGCTTGCTGCGCCGAAACGACGCCGCAGCGGCGCGCTGTTGGGACTGATGGTAGTGGCGTTGCTCGTGACGGTTCCCGCCTGCGGTGGTGGCGGAGGCTCATCCCATCAGCAGGATCCCGGTACGCCAGCCGGGACCTACGCCGTAACCTTAACTGCGACGGCGGGATCACTCTCCACATCAGGAAACTTCACGCTTACGCTGCAATGAGCGGAGCCATTTTGCCAAAAGAGGCCAGCGAAAGCTGGCCTTTTCGTTTTGGTCTCGGACGAGTAGCAGGGCACGGAAAGTTGTTGGGGTGGGGAGAGTTGGAACAGCCGACCTCAGCGGCTATAGCCGGATCAATTTTGTGTGACATGCAGCACGAGTGGAACTCGTGCCCTTCCCCATCTCGCTCGCTGCGGAAGTGTTTTCGTGGCCCGCGAGACCTAACCAGTTACGTCTCTACGAAGCGCTGGCGTTCGCTGGTGTACGATCTATTCGTCTTTTCCTTTCAACTATGAAACTTTCCGCTATCGCTTCCGCCCTGCAGGCGCGGCTCGAAAATGGATCTGCACAGACAGAAATCACCGGGCTCAATGGGATTGAACAGGCCGGACCGGGGGAGTTGACGTTCGTGTCGAATCCCAAGTATGCGGCGGCTGCGCGGTCAACCAAGGCTTCCGCCGTCATCGTTGGCGAGGACTTCCCTGCTATCCCGGCAGCCATGTTGCGGGCGAAGGATCCCTATCTTTCATTCGCGAAGGCGCTGGAGATTTTTCACCAGCCGTTGCAGTATGCGCCCGGCGTGCACGCCACGGCCGTGGTACATGCGAGCGCTCATATTGGGGCCAATGCGCACATCGCGCCTTACGTGGTGATTGACGAGGATGTCGAGATTGGCGCGAATACAGTGCTGCTGGCGCATGTCGTGATTTATCGGGGTGCGCGGATCGGAAACAACTTCTTTGCCCACGCGCACGCGATCGTGCGCGAGAACTGCCGGATCGGCAGCAACGTGCTTCTGCAGAACGGAGTCGTAATCGGGGCCGACGGGTTTGGCTTTGCGAAGACTGCGGAAGGACGCTGGCACAAAATCCCGCAGCCGGCGCCGGTGGTCATCGGCGACGATGTGGAAGTCCAGGCCAACTCTTGCATTGACCGGGCCAGCGTCGGCGAAACCCGCATCGGGCGCGGGGTGAAGGTCGACAATCTGGTGCAGGTCGGGCACGGATCGCAGGTTGGCGAAGACGCTCTGCTTTGCTCACAGGTCGGGCTGGCGGGCTCGACCGAGATTGGCAACCGGGTCATCCTCACGGGACAGGTCGGCGTGGTCGGACACTGCAAGGTAGGAGAGAACGCGATCGTGACGCCGCAGAGTGGAGTGGCGAACGATATTGCGGCAGGAGCGCTGGTCAGCGGATCGCCGGCAGTGGATCACCGAGCGTGGTTGAAGTACTCCGCGATTCTGCCACGATTGCCGGAGATTGCACGCGCGGTACGCGGGAAGAAAAACAGCGACTAGGGCGCGCCGCCGCAATTGTTCCACACTTCGAGAAAGCAGATCGCATTTCCGGGGGTCGGCAAGCGACTGACAAGGCTGCGGAAATCCCCGAACGCTCGCGTTTCCGTGGAAGAGCGGCCCTTTCAGGGCCGCGTAAGGCACATGAATTATTACGGGCTTCAGCCCCCGTCGTCGTAAGCATGTCAACGGACTTTTTCCGGAGCCTGTTCAGCGATGCCTTCAAAAGCGCGAAATTTGAACGGCTCACGCCGCTGGTGACAACTTGTCGCTACCTGTTGGTTCATAAGATTCCGACTATCCCCGCGCCTTTGTTCTTGGTAGCGATAGCAGTTCCGTATCGGGGGATTTTGACACCACGCGCAGCACCACGAGCCTTTTCCACAGCCCTCCACAACAAAAATCAAATTCCTTGTGACGAACAAGCTTTACTGAGAATCGGGAACGTGCAGAGTTGGGAATGTGCGTGAGGATGATCCCAGACAAGTGGGCACTGCTAGCACGCGACCCTGCTCGAAAACCGCTAACTCTTTGTCCGCAATATTTTACCAGTAAACCATTCCAGTTCAATATTTTGCCGGCCGACTGCCATATCTATTCCTATTTCGCAGCCATCGGACTTCCCTGTCGATACTCTTCTGGCATGCCGCTCTCGATCACGGCGCGGACTTTTTCCATAAGGCGATCGCGGTCGCCGAAATCCTTGGGCTCGATGGGAGGATGAAAAATCACTTTCACTAAGCCGGGTTTTATGGCGAAACGCGTCTTCGGCATGGCGTAGTGCGTTCCCACGATCGTCATGGGAACTACAGGAAGGCCGCATTCCATGGCCAGATAAAACGGGCCCTTTTTAAAGGGCAGCAGTTTGCCGTCGAACGAGCGCTTGCCTTCCACATAGATAGTCATGTTGATCCCCTGCGCCACCACCGCCTTCGCGGCGCGCACTGCTTCTATGCCGGCGTCGCGATTGCCGCGGTCCACGGGAACCAGGGAGGCCATACGCATGGCAGGGCCGAGAATGGGAGTCTTGAACAGTTCCTTTTTCACCATAACCGAGGTGCGGCGCGGAATCAGCGGAATTTGAATCGGCGGGTCCAGGTTCGACACGTGATTGGTCATGAAAATGTAGTTGCGGGAGATATCAAGGCAGTCGAGGCCGACCGTTTCGACACGCACGCCAGCCAGTCGAACGCCTGCGAACGCTCCCCAATTGAACATGCGATAGATCAAACGAACGTCGCCGGTCAGGAAGGTCCAGGGAAATCCGATCAGGGCGGCTATAGGAGCAGCCAGTGCCCAGAAGGTCAGCATGACTAGGGTGCGGATCATTTTGCTGTGCCTACGACTGCTGGAATTTGATCTGCGTCCTGCGCTTCGCCCCGGAGCCAAGCGGAGCGGCGGGTACGCTGCTCGGCTGTGACGTGGTCGAGGTCGACGACTTCGTAGGAGATTTCCTGGCGGCCTCCGACTTTCCATTTGAGTTCGCGCTCGCCCCCGCGGCGGCCGCGAACTTTGAGCGTCAACGCGTCGCCGGGATTTAAGCGCGCCAACTCCTGACGCGACTCCTGCCCGGACGGCCTGCCTTGCAATTCAAGGATGGTATCGCCGACTTGCAAGCCCGCGCGTTCGGCATCGCTGCCAGATGTGACCGCGCCTACCGACATGGGGCCATCGAAATTACGCGATGCGGTGAAACCCGGATCGGGCACGGTGGTGGCGACGTGCTCCACGTGAAGACCGACGGAGCGTAGAAAATCGTCCCAGGGAATTTCTTCGGTTCCCGAGACGTACTTCTTGAAGAACAGGCCCAGATCGGCGTGGCTAACGGTTTCGGCGGCTTCGCGCACGCCGACCGAGTCGTTGAAGAAGCGACCCTTCTGCGCGTAATTTGCGTTCATCCACTGCAGCAGTTCGCGCAAGGATGCGCGGCCATGACTGGCCTCGCGCATGGCCAGGTCCAGCATCACGCCGAGCAGTTCACCTTTGTTGTAATAGGAAACGCTGCGCTCGGGGCGGCGGTAATAGGCATCACCCTCAAGCCAGGCATCAAGGCTTGACTCTTCGGCCGACTGCGTCAGGTGGGCCGGACGGCGCTCCAGTTCGGTGATTTCGTCGCCCAGGCGTTCGAGGTACTGCTTCTCGCTGAGAAGCCCGGCGCGCAACTCGATCGTGCCCTGGGCCGTGTTGGTCACGCCTTCGCTGAACCACAGCGCACGAGTGTAATTCTCTTTGGTGTAGTCGACTGGCTCCAGCGTCTGCGGCCGGATGCGTTTGACGTTCCAGAGATGGAAGAATTCGTGGGCGGTGACTCCGGCGAGAGCATCGGGATTCTGCCTGACGGATTCGGCGTTGATATCGATTGCGGTGGAGAAGGCGTGTTCCATCCCGCCGCCGGCCGGGCCCCGCGGGAAGTGGTAAAGAAACATGTAGGTCTCGAAGGGAAGATCGTTCATCCAACTGGTTGCCGATGCGACGATTTTGCGGACGTCGGCGGTGATCTTGTCCATGCGATAGTCGGCGGGATCGGCGTCGATCACGACGCGGAAGTGTCCGCCTGCCTCGTCGAAGTCGGACTCCTGGAAGTTGCCAATTTCAACGGGTGAATCCACCAGACGGTCGTAGTTGTCGGCGCTGAATCCGCCATCGGCCAGAGGGGCCAGCGGGGTTGCGACGCGCCATCCCTCGGGGATGTGGCTCAAATGCACGTGCATGGGAGCGTTTCGGGCATCGACCGGGTAAATGAGAATTTCTGCGAGATTAAAAAATGCGTGATGGGAATTCAACTGCGCGCCGAAGGGCCCGGGCGAATCGACGTAGATCTGATATTCCACGATAGCACCGCTCTCGGTGCCCTGAATCTCCCACCTGCTCTTGTCCTCCTCTCGCACGGCGAGTTCCTTGCCCGCGCGATCCTTGGCCCGCAGCCAGTTCACGTACTGGGCGAAGTCGCGAATCTGATAGAGAGCGTTCCACACAGGAAGCTGCAGCTCGCGCTGCGCGGCACCGGCAGGAAGAATGATTTGTACATCGACAAGATGCTGCTCTGGAGAAGCGAGCGAAATGGTGTAGACCACCGGAGCCGACTCCGCCTGGGCTGCGAACAAAGCAAGGGCTGCCGCGCACAGTGCCAGGCGCAGAATTCCACAGAAATGATAAAGGCGATTCATTCCATCTTTAAGAGTTCTTGCAGGCGCGCCGGTAGTTTTTCATAAATGCCGCCGAAGCCGCCATTGGAAAGAATGGCCACGACATCGCCCGAGCGCATTTCGGGGGCAACGGTCTGGACGATCGCATCGGCGTCGGGCAAGAGGCGCGCACGGCGGCCGTTTCGCTCGATCTCGCTGGCGAGGGCGGGTAATTCCAGGCGCTCATTTTCGGGCACTGCTTCGGAACGAAACACAGCGGCTACAACGACTTCGTCGGCCAGGGCTAGACTGCGGGCCAGATCGGTCTGCAAAACGCGACGTCGCAGCGTATTGGAACGCGGCTCCAAAATCGCCCATAGACGCGCTCCGGCATAGCGCGCCCGTAGGGCTTTTAGAGTTCCAGCGATTGCGGTGGGGTGATGCGCGAAGTCGTCGATGATGGTGATGCCGTTCACATGCGCCTTCACTTCCAGGCGGCGTTTCACGCTCTTGAAGCTCTTCAGCGCCTCGGCGATTGCTTCTTTCGAAATGCCGCACGACGCTGCCAATGCGGCGGCCGCGGTCGCGTTCCACACGTTGTACTCACCGGCCAGAGAGAACTCAAAGTCTCCCCACGATTCCCCGTTGTGCAGAACTGTCCACGAAGTGCGCCCCGGATCGAGGCGGAGGTTTGCCACCTGCCAGTTTGCGCGCGGGCCGGCGCCGTAGCGCTCGACGGGGCAGAATGCCTTGGCCACACAGCGCTCCAGACTTGGGCTCTCGGTGGCGTCGCCGGCAACGCCATCGAAGGCCATGATGCGTCCGCGACGCGGAATCAGGTTCACCAGGCGCTTGAAAGCGGTTTCGACTGCATCCAGGTCCTTGTAGATGTCGGCGTGATCGAATTCGACCGAAGTCAGGATGATGGCGTCGGGAAAATAATGAAGGAACTTGGGGCCCTTGTCGAAGAAGGCTGTGTCGTACTCGTCGCCTTCGAGAATGAAGTGCTTGCCTTGCCCGAGACGGAAGCTCGATCCGAAATTTTCCGCGATGCCGCCGATCAGGAACGACGGTTCGAGTCCAGCGGAATGGAAGATCCACGAGAGCATCGAGGTCGTCGTGGTCTTGCCGTGAGTTCCGGCGATCACCAGCACTTCTTTGCCGCGCAGGAATTCGTCGTGCAGCAACTGGGGCAAGGAGCAGAAATCGATGCGCTCGTCGAGCACGTGCTCCAGTTCTACGTTGCCGCGGGACATGGCATTGCCGACCACGACCAGATCGGGGCGCGGCTCCAGGCTTCTGGGATCGAACGGCTGCGCGACGGGAATGCCCAGGCCACGCAGAAAATCGGACATCGGCGGGTAGGCGGCGGCATCGGAACCGCTGACACGAAAACCGCGCTCCTTCAGCATTCCGGCAAGCGATGCCATCGCGGTGCCGCAGATGCCGATGAGGTGAATGTGTTTAGGGTCGTTCATGCTTGCTGGTGGCAGCGCCTAAAGGCGCATCCTGTGTCGCATGGTCTTTCGGCATGCCTAAAGGCATTCCCTGTTACGAATCATCTCGTCCCAAGCGTTCCTTCTTCGGCGTCTAGATTTCAACTGCTGACTCCAGGATTTTCAGTGATACTCGTGCGTCGTGAACTATAAGTCTCGCTCGCACGCCGATCGGCAGCGTGATGTTGCGCGATGTGACGTGGCCGGAGCGAACGCCGAAGGCAACGGGTACTCCAAGGTCACCGACGATGCGCATGACGACTTCCTCGAGCGAGTAGCCCTGATTTGCCGTCTGTACGCAATCGAGCATTTCGCCGAAAATGATGCCGCGCACTTCATCAAGCTGCCCCGCCAGCTTCAACTGCATCAACATGCGGTCAATCTGAAAAGGCTTGGCCGCGACATCTTCGAGAAACAGAATTGTACCTGCGGTGTTGATCTTATAGGGTGTGCCGAGCGACGCGACGAGGATTGAGAGACATCCTCCGTATAAGGTGCCCTCGGCTTGACCATCCGAGAGGCCGCTGACTCCCGCGCCCAGAGCCACGTCCCAAGGCGTCGCGCCCGACAATGCAGCTTGCCACGACGCGAGGTCGACACCATCTTCGTGCGCCCAATCCTTGGCGGCCATCGGCCCATGGAAGGTAACCAGGCCGCATGCGTCTGCGAAATAAGTCAGTAGGGCCGTGATGTCGCTGTAGCCAACAAAAACCTTGGGATGCGATCTGATTTTATCCAAGTCGAGGTGCTTGAGCAGGTAGTTGGCACCATACCCACCTCGCGCGCACAGGATGGCGCGGACATCGTCGCTCACGAGCATTTCTTCCAGTTCGCGGGCGCGCCGTTGGACCGAGCCGGCGAAATACAGGTCGCGATCGAGAATGGAATCCAGGTACATCGGCCGGTATCCACCGCGCTGCAAAGCAGTGCAGCCGGCGTCCAGGTCATCCCGCTTGATGTTGCTGGCGGGCGCGACGATGCCGATGGTGTCGCCAGGGCGAAGGGCGGGCGGCTTGACGCGTTGGAGATTGGCAGAAGACATGAATGCAGCTACTATTTTCACCCGGCGAATCGGACCACCAAACGGCAGATCAACTCAAGAAGAACTCTCCCCGGCACACGAAGCGAGTTGGACCGCGGAGGAAAACCGTGTTTCCTTCCCGGCGCACGGTCTGAGTTCCACCGGGCGCATGCACTTTTACGGACGAGTCGGCACGGCCCGCTACCATGGCGGCCACAGCCGAGGCGCAAGAGCCTGTGCCGGAGGATTGCGTTTCTCCTACTCCGCGCTCGAAAAAGCGAGCTCGGACGTTGTGCCGGTCATCGACCACAACCAATTCAACGTTCACCCCCTGCTGGAAATGTGGGTGGCGCTGGATCTCGGCGGCGCGCACCTGCCAGTCGGATGGAAATTCGGGCACGAATATGACGTAGTGAGGGTTCCCCATCGACACCGGAATGCCGCGCACTTCCAGGCCCGCCAGGCTGAGCGCAAGTTCCGGCTCCGTGGTGGCCTGTCCCATCTCGATCTCAAATTCATACTCTGAATCTCGGCGCGCAATCAGATTGCAAATCTTGAGGCCCGCGCCGGTCAGGATCGAAATCCGCTCCTTGCCGTGCTGGGCACAGACGTATGCGGCGGCACAGCGGGTACCGTTGCCGGAGATTTCCGCCGACGAACCGTCGGCATTGATCAGTCGGATTTCCAGGTCCGCGGAAAAATGCGGCAGCATCCACTCTACGCCGTCGGCGCCGACTCCTTCGTGGCGGTCGCAGATGCGGCGGGTAAGGGCGGCCACGTCCTCGGGAGCGAGTGCGCCATCGATCAGGAGGAAATCGTTGCCGCAGGCGCTGGCCTTCACGAATGGAATGGTACGGACGCTGGCGGTCACTCGCGCTCCACTCGGCCGAGAGAGGTCGCGCTTTCCAGGACTGTGGACGCCTTCAGTTGCTGCAGCAGCATTTTTTGCTCGCGGCTGCAGCCCTCGACGTCGAACTGCAGCCGGGTGTGATGTCCCGTATTGCCGGACAGGACGTTCAGCATGAGGCGATGATGGGCTTCGAGGATGCGGTTAACCTCGTTGCTGATTTCTTCGACACTCGAGCCCGTAACCTCGTAGCTGTTCATCAGCAACTTGACGTTAAAAGTCTCTTCCATGTGGCCCAGGAAAAAAAGAGCCAGCAGCACCATGGCAGTGGCAAACGCGGCGGTCAAGTAGAGTCCGCCGCCCGCAGCCATGCCGACCGAGGCTACAACAAAAATAGTCGCCGCCGTGGTCAGCCCGCTCGTGAGCCCGCGCGTATGCAGAATCGACCCCGCGCCAATGAAGCCGATGCCGGGAATGATCTGGGCCGCGATGCGAGTGTAATCGGAAGGCTCGGCGGCCAGCCCGCGGGACAGGACGGTAAACAGCGCCGCCCCAAAACAGATGAACATGTTGGTGCGCAGGCCGGCGGCGCGATGTTTGAGCTCGCGCTCTAATCCGATGGCGCCACCGAGAATCGCCGCTAACACGAGCCGCGTCAGGGAGCTGCCGACGATGCCGCTCGCCATCTCCCGGTGCAGCAGATCCATGAAGTGTTGCAGGTTCATTAGCCGCGTATGCCTGAATTGAGGTTTCCGATGGCCGGATTTTATCATCGCAGCGAAATGCAGTTAACCCGGCTGATTACCGGGTGCGGTAGAGGCTGGCGTGGGCCTGGCCTGTAACGTGGATTTCGACCAGTTCACGCCGATGGAGGCCCTGCGTGGCTCGCCAAACCGCATCGTCCTCAAAGGCAACCACGTAGTCGACATATTCAGCTGGATTGGCCAAAGCGCGTTCCCACAGGCCATCGGGGTCGACGGGCTGCTTCCAGACGCGATGATTGCCTTCGTTGATGACGCGGCGCAGGGGAATACCCGCCTGTTGCAGTGCTCCGACGTGATCGCCGAGGTACATCAGTATGGTGGAATCAGGCGGCAATCGCTTGAGCCACTCCGCGAGCTGTCTTTCGAGCTGATTCCGAGTACGCATATTGATTTGGGCCTCGGCCAAGGAGACCGGGCCGGCATGCCAAATGGAGGCGTAACTCGCGATCACCAACGCGGAGGCGACTGTCAATGTCGCGATCCGGAGCTTGGCGTTCATCCGATCAGAGCGGATCGCAAAATGAACGACGAATGCAAGGAAGGCGGCGAAGGCGGGAAGCAACTGCAATCCGTAGCGAACGTTGTAATGCGTGAAGGGCCACCAGGCTGGGAGAAAGATCGGAACGCCGCCGTAAGCAACCGAGAGCGCATAGAACGGCACGGGCACCAGCAGAAAGAACAGCGGCAGCATCGCGGAGGACGCGGGGCTAGCCGTTGCGGCTTGCCGGGAGCGCAGCCTCAGCGCGAGTGCAACCACTGCTGCGATTCCAACCAAAATCCATAACCGCTGAAGCCATGCGTTCTCTGCCATGTTTGCTTCGCCTGACTTCACAAAGTACATCCCGGCGAGGAGCGGGTTCCCGCTGCCGGGATGACCCGGATTGCCAGAAGCCTGGGTCTTCCGCTCAATCGCTTTTGCAGAATAGGGTCCATTTTCAAATTCGAGCGGGTTACGGTAGACGAGCCCGTTGTAGGCGAGCCAGAGTATCGGTGCGGCGGAGGCCAGGAGGGCGAATTTCAGCATTATGGTTGGCTGCCGGCGATTCTCGGCATGTTTTTGTTCCGCCGCTTTGCCGGAGAGGAAAGTCAGAAGTGTGAGGGCTGCGGTCATCGCAGCAGCCAGAAACCATCCGTCATAGCGCGTCAGGCATGCCGCAGCCAGGCACAGTCCGCATTTGGTCAGGGCCTTGCTATCCCCGCGCATCGATTCGCCGAAATAGACGACAGCCCAGATGAAGAACGCGAGATAAACAGAGTCACCCATAGCGGTGGTCTGCATATAGATCAAGTTCGGATTGGCGGCATAGACAAACGCGGCGATCCAGGCGGCGACTCGCGCCGCGCCATCCGGTTGATCGTTGCGCGACAAGATCCCGCGCACGAGCCGGAACATGCCGATCACACCGAAGACGTACGCCACCATCGATGGAATCGAGCCGCCTACTCCACGACGCCACATCTCCCCTGAGATCAGGAAGGGGATCATCAGAAGGTGGGGTAATGGCAGCCACACTGTGCCTAACTGCAGCAGGCCCGGCGTTTTCGAATCGAACACGCGGCGCGCAATGTTGATGTGAGCCACAGCATCCCCATAGAGAAGGATCTCTCCGCGCTGGTAATAGAACAGGAAGGACAGTACCGAGACGCACGTCGCCAACCAAGCCAGCAATCGGACTTCGGAGTCCCAATTGGAGGTGGCAAAAGAAATTGTTGATGGCTTGACCATGCGCTGGACGGGCCTCCCCGCTCTCGGCGGACTATTCGAGGTGGGTCAGTTCGCGGAAGACCTGGAAACGAGCGTCGATTTCTTCGCGAGTCAACTGCTGGAGCCGCTCCGTGCCAAAGCGCTCGACGGCGAACGATCCCATGACCCCTCCAAAGAACAGGGCACGCTTCAACACCTCGCGGTTCAGTTCCTGCTGCGAGGCAATGTAGCCCATGAATCCGCCGGCGAAAGAATCGCCCGCACCGGTTGGGTCTTTCACTTCTTCGATGGGCAGGGAGGGGGCCCGGAAGGGATGATGTCCGATGCCGAATGCCCCCTCGCGAAAGAAAATTGTGGCGCCATATTCTCCGTGCTTGATGACCAGCGCTTGCGGCCCCATGGCCAGAACCTTTTGCGCGGCGCGGGGCAGGTTGGTCTCAGAGGCCAGCATCTTCGCTTCGGTATCGTTGATCAGCAACACGTTCACCAACTTCAGTGTTTCGGCAAGTTCTTTCGGTGTGCCTTTGATCCAGTAATTCATGGTGTCGCAACCGGTCAGGCGCACAGCGCTCATCTTGCGCCGCACGTTGGCCTGCAAAGTGGGCTGGATATTGGCCAGAAACAGGAAGTCGGTGTCTTCGTACTCGTTGGGGATGCGGGGCTGAAAAGTCTCAAAGACGTTGAGATCGGTAAAGTTGGTTTTGGCTTCGTTAAGGTTGTCGGCATAGGATCCGCCCCAGCGAAATGTCTTGCCGTTCGCGCGCTCGATGCCGCGGGTATCGATGCTGTGTTGGTGAAAGACTTTTTCCTGGTCTGGGCCGAAGTCTTCGCCCACGACGGCCACCACCCGGACTTGCGTGAAGTAACTGGCGGCCAGCGAGAAGTAGGTTGCGGCTCCGCCCAGAATATTTTTTACACTGCCTGAAGGCGACGCGATGTCATCGAACGCAACCGAACCGACTACGAGAATGCTCATGCGTAAAGTACGCTCCCGAAAATGTTGGTTGGATCTGATTAGCGGCCTTTGGCCTTCACGTACTTGCCGATGATCAGCTTCAATCTGTTCCTGGTCGCGGCCGGAATTGTTTTGCGATCGGTCAGGATCGCGTGCGCCAAAGCAGATCCACACTTGCAGGAGCGCCCCGCAGGCATTGACGCCACGGTTTGGCGGACGACCTTGGCGGCGTTTTCGGCATTCTTCAGCAGCACGGCCACGACTTGGTCGACGGTTACGGCATCGTGGTGCGGATGCCAGCAATCGTAGTCGGTGACCATGGCGACGGTAACGTAACAAAGCTCCGCTTCGCGAGCCAGCTTGGCTTCCTGCAAGTTGGTCATGCCGATCACGTCCATGCCCAGGCCGCGATATACGTTCGATTCGGCCTTGGTGGAGAACTGCGGGCCTTCCATGCAGAGATAGGTGCCGCCGTGTTTGCCGACGACTCCAAGCGTCTGGCAAGAGGACTCGACGACCCGCGCCAGTTCTGCGCAAACAGGATCCGCAAAGGAAATGTGTGCGACGATGCCGTTGCCGAAAAACGTGTCGATACGATGGCGGGTGCGATCGAAAAATTGATCGGGAATCACGAACTCCAGCGGCTTGTGCTCCTCCTTCAGCGATCCAACGGCCGAAATGGAAACGATCCGCTCCACGCCGAGCTGCTTAAAGCCATGAATGTTGGCGCGGAAATTCAACTCGCTGGGCAGGAGACGATGGCCCCGTGCATGGCGCGCCAGAAAAGCGACCTTCCGTCCCTCGAGAGTGCCGCACACGTAGGCGTCGGAAGGCGGGCCAAACGGCGTCTTCACCCGCACTTCCTTGATCTTGGTTAGCCCAGGCATCGAATAAAGCCCACTGCCTCCGATAATGCCAATTTCCGCCTGTGGCAATCACCCTCCAGAACGCTCGCCCGCAAGTCAAACTGGTGATTATACAGGAGGGAAATCTCCCATCCGCGATGCTGGACCGCGGGACTCCAGCGGCGAGAGTCAAGGGGCAGGCCGTGGAGTGGAGCTACAATTCCAGAATGAAGATGCGGTTCCCGTCGGCGCCTGTGCGCTACTCTTGCTCCATGCAACCGTCAACGCCGAAAAGAAGCCGGCCGCACCGCAGCCCGAAGCTGTCACCGTTCCGGCCGCCATTGACCACAACCGCGTCGTGGTTGACGCCGACCTTCGGTTGCCGGACGGCTCATCACAGCGCGTACATGCCTGGGTGGACAACGGGAATGCTGATCTCTACTTGTCCCGCCACCTCGCGACAATTCTGGGACTCGCGGTCTCCTGCGATGACAAGGAATGCTCCGCGCCCGCGCCGGCTGCGATCGCGATCGGCGGAATGACGATTCCACTCGAAGGCATAAAGCAAGCGCACATTCCGCTCAAGCCAGTCAGCGCCGCCTCTGTTTTGACGCCTGGCCTCAATACCGAGATCAACATTCCGGCCACGGTGCTGCGCCATTATGACGTGCTGGTCGACTTTCCTGGCCGCAAGTTCTCCATCGGGCCGCCGGGAAGCATTCATTTTCGGGGATCAAGCGGCAAGGTGCAGATCAATGCCGACAACGGCTTGATTCAGATTCCCAGCCAGATTGAGAAGAAGAAATACAATCTCGCGCTCGATGTCGGCGCATCGATAAGTTTCCTTTCCGAGGAAGTGTTCGACAAGCTCGCCGCCACGCATCCGGACTGGCCGCATATGACCGGCGCCGTGGGCTCGGCAAACATGTGGGGACTGGAGGAAGAGCCGAAGTGGAAACTGATGCGGGCGGACCGCGTGCAGTATGGACCGCTGTTTCTCACTAACGTCGCTTTCGTGGACTTCCCGAAAGATCGGATGGACTTCTTCGAAAAGCGGGCTGGAATACCGACCGCGGGATTGCTCGGCTCCCAAGTTCTGCTCAACTACCGCGTCGGCCTCGATTATGCGCACTCGACCGTCTACTTCGAAATCGGCCGCACCTATGTATTTCCTGACTTCGACGTGATCGGCTTTGTCCTGCGCCCGGAAGATGACGGCCGCTACACGATTCTTGGCGTCGCGGACTTCGACGGCAAGCCTTCGGTAGCAACGGGAACGGACGGAGTCCAACCGGGCGATTCCCTGGTCGCGGTGAACGACATTCCGGTTCGCGGCTCGACCATGGGACAAGTATGGGCCATGCTGGGCGGAACGCCGGAGCAGGAACGGACCTTGAAGATTGAACGTGCGGGAAAGCAGTTTGCCGTCGTTGCCCAGGTACGACATTTTCTGCCCGAAGCGCCGGACGAGAAGGACACCAGGAAAAAGAAATAACCGCAGCATCCCAACCGCGGTCAGCGCGGAGCAATCTGATTACTGGCGAATACTTCCTTTTCGAGGGTCGCGGTCGTGGCCGCGTCCAGGCTCTCGGTGATGAAGACCGTATCGCCTTGCTCTTCGATTACAACCGTGCCTTCTTCGGTGGTCCAGCTGTGGCGGCCCTTGAGCATCGGTTGCTTCTCGTCTTTCGAGTCGCCGTTCTGCGCGACGATTTTTTCCGGCGCGGGATTGCCGGTCTCCCCAACCGTTTTGTAACGCCGCTTCAGCGACGTAGCATAGATCCCGGCGAATTCCGCAGCCTTTTCAGGGCTGGACCACCGCGATACATAGAGTAGAGATAGCGGGGCGGACGCCTCCACTTTGGGTCGCGCCGCATAATAGTATCCACCGCGCCATTCGGTGCAAAGGCGCTTCGACGCAGGCTTTCCGACGTACTCCTCGATCAGCACGGCTACATCGAACTCGCCCATCGCCCCGATATCGAACTTCTGGTAGTCCTTGAAATCGTGCTTGAAATCGGGCACGGGCATGGGCTCAATCTTTTCCCCGGATATGTAAGTGTCGGGCTGCATGATCTGGCGCGTAGTGTGAGGAGGATCCCGCAGGACTCCGGCAAAAGCCTTCTCCTTGCCAGCTTTCTGCATCAGTTTGACCACGAACTCCATCCCGTAGGTGTAAGGGAAGGTCAACGACTCTTTCAGGAAGATGGGGGCTTCGTTGAACACCTTCGTGCCGGGCGTACCAGTCAGAGTCTGCTCCTCCATCGCCTCCAGCAATTCTGGCGAATTAGCGATCGAGCGCCCGGCGGGGGCCATGGCATATTGAAACATCATGGCCTGCGCCTGGCCTTCGACGACCGCCTCGCGCACGTCGTCCATCTCGTCATTTTCGATATCGCTGGGCGTGGGATCTTTCTTGATCTCGCCCAGGTCCTTGTCACCGCGCTTCATCCACTTCTGCAGCCCGACGGACTGGTCTTGCAGGGCGTGGGTGAGTTCGTGAGCCATCACGGGCTCCTGCTCTTCCATCGGCACCCAATCGAGAAGGTTCACCGTCCTGGTCTTGGGGTCGTAGTAGCCGGCGACTTCTTCGCGCAGGAGCGCAACCAGGAAGGTTTCGAGATTGAAGTCGCGCGGCAGCAAGCCGAATTTCTTGAGGACGAGCTCCGAGCGGCGCAGCCGCTTCGTGTCCTCATCGTTGAGATGCTTGGTGAGGTAGGAGACGACTTCGTCGCGGCTGGTCAGTTTGCGCTTCACATCCCGTTTGATGGGAAGTCCGGTCTGCTTGCTATCGAATTGGAGAATCTCGTCGACGGAGTGGAACAGTTCCTCAGCCTGGCGCGGGGTGATTTTGACTTCGTCTTCTTCCTTTTGCTTCGGAGGGGCGGGCTGGGCGGGCTCCTGCGCATGGTCACTATTGTCCACCGGTGTCTGCTGAGGGCTTTGGGCTTTCGACTGGGTTGGACTCCACGCGGCCATGCTCAATACGACCGCAAAAAACAACCAACGAATCCCCATGCAATGCCCCTCGGCCCTATTCATTGAGATTGAGTTTATACGCTCCTCTATACTTTACCCTTATGACTGCCACCAAACCGGTAAATCTGTGGACTTCGAGCGAGCACGCTCGCGATTATCTGGAACGCGCCGACTCGATCTTGCACCGCGAGGAAGGGGAAGCGGTGCTACTTGAGTTTGTGCCCCGGAATGCGCGCCGGATACTCGATCTCGGTACCGGCGACGGGCGCTTGCTGGCGCTAGTACGAGAAGCTCTGGGCCGGCAGGAGCGTCCCGACATGGAAGCCGTGGCGTTGGATTTTTCCCCGGCCATGCTGGAAGCGGCTCGGAAGCGCTTTGCGGCTGAGACGTCGGTCTGCGTGGTGGCGCATAATCTTGACGAGAGACTGCCGGGACTGGGCAAGTTCGACGCAGTGATCTCCAGCTTCGCGATTCATCACGTGGTGCATGAGAGAAAGCGGGCGCTGTATGGCGAGATTTACGAGCTTCTGAATCCGGGCGGCGTCTTCTGCAATCTGGAGCACGTCGCCTCGCCCACGCCGCGGTTGCATGAAGAGTTCTTGCAGAATATCGGATTCACGGTTGAGACCGAAGACCCCTCAAACAAATTGCTCGACCTCGAGACCCAGCTGGCATGGCTGCGCAACACTGGCTTTGTCGACGTGGATTGTCACTGGAAGTGGCGGGAACTGGCGCTGCTGGCGGGAAGGCGGGTGTAGCACCGCTCGCGGCTAGTGTCATCCTGAGCGCAGCAGGAAGCGGGCGAAGCACGCTTTCTGCGGAGTCGAAGGATCCCTACTGTCCTGGGGAGGCTGAAACGCTGGCAGGGAATTCTGGCCCAGAGGCGAATACACAAACATTGAGCGCATCCCTCGTCAGGACTGAACTGGCGTCGCTCCGCAAGTGATCCTTCGACTCCGCTCAGGATGACAACTCCAAAAATGGCAAGAACAGCGTCAAGGACTGACTTGTCTGGCGACCCAGTCGCCTGCTTCCCGTGTCCCCAGCGCGCCGCTGATGTCCTGCGTAGTTTTCTTCTGGCGGACGGCTTCGAGCACGGCGGCTTCGATCTTGTCGGCTTCTTTTGCGAACCCTAAATGCCGGAGCATCATGGCCGCGGTCAGGATCGCGCCGAAGGGATTGGCAATGTTCTTTCCGGCGATTGGCGGAGCGGAGCCGTGCACCGGCTCGAACATCGAGGTCTTCCCCGGGTGGATATTGCCGCTGGCAGCCATGCCGAGGCCTCCTTGCAGGCCGGCAGCCAGGTCAGTGATGATGTCGCCGAACATATTGTTGGTAACGATGACGTCGAACTGGCGGGGATCACGCACCATCTGCATACAAAGTGCATCGACGTACATATGCTGCGCCGTGATCTGCGGATACTCGCCGCTGACCTCCTTGAAGACCCGCTGCCAGAGGCCGCCGGCGTGGGTCATGGCGTTGGACTTGTCGCACATCAGGACTCTGCTGCGCGGCGAACTGTCGAGTTTGGCGTGGCTCCGGCAGTACTCGAAGGCATAACGGATAATCCGCTCGACTCCTTTGCGCGTGTTGATGTCTTCTTGGGTGGCGATTTCGTCGGGTGTGCCCTGCTTGAAGACTCCGCCGGCGTCGGTGTAGACGCCTTCGGTATTCTCACGCACGACGACGAAGTCGACGTCTTTCGGCTCGACTCCTTTCAGCGGGCAAAGCGCTGCATCCAGCAGGCGGACTGGCCGCACATTGGCGTACAGGTCCATTTTGAAGCGCATGCCGAGCAAAATCTCTTTGGCATGGATGTTCGTCTGGACCCGCGGATCGCCGAATGCGCCGACCAAGATTGCGTCGAATTCGCGAGCCAGCATCGCGAAACCGTCGGGCGGGACGGTGATGCCATCGCGCAGATAACGATCCGCGCCCCAGTCGAAGTCGACCATTTCAACGGGAGCGCCCGCTGCCTGGATGACCTTGACGGCTTGCGGAATCACTTCCTGGCCGATGCCGTCGCCGGGGATAACGGCGATGCGCTTCGGTGCGGGCTTCTGCGTGTCGTTCTGCGGGGTCACGGCAGGAAAGTTAACACAATCGTTATAATCAAACTACCGGTATGGGGCTCACAGCACTCCAGACTCAGGGCGAAGGATTGGGCGCGACGAGCGTCGGCGAGTATCGCGGCGCGACGACGGCTGCGCGCTTCGGCGATCCGCAGGCGGAGTTCGCGGCCTTGCGTGCCGGCTGCGGCGTCTATGATCTCGGATTCCGCGCCAAAATCTCGCTCACCGGCAGTGATCGCGTGCGCTGGCTGAACGGGATGGTTACGAACAATATCCGAGACCTGGCCGTGGGACACGGCGTCTACACGTTTCTGCTCAATCCGCAGGGGCACATCCTGGGCGATCTCTACGCCTACAACCGTGGCGAGTCGATCGTGCTGGATACAGATAGCAGTCAGGTGGAGAAGATCCTGGCCACGTTCGATCATTACATCATCATGGACGATGTGGAAGTCGCGAACCTGAGCGAGCAAGTGACAGCCGTGGGGATCGCGGGACCGAAATCGCGCGCGGTGCTGGAGGCGGCTGGGATCGTGATTCCCGAGACGCAACCGCTCGAGGTTTTTACTCCTCGATGCGATTGCCAGTGCAATTGCCTGGAGTGCACCGTCGTCCGCGGGGAGGACGCGCAGCATGAATCGTATGAGGTCTGGATAGCGTCCAAAGACGTGCGCAAGCTGTGGCAAGCTCTGGTGGAGGCCGGCGCCGCGCCCGTGGGTTCCGAGGCCCTGGAGTTGCAACGGATTGTTTCCGGAGTTCCGCGGTATGGTGTTGATATCCGCGAGCGCGATCTGCCCCAGGAAACCGAGCAGGCACGCGCCTTGAATTTCAACAAGGGATGCTACGTCGGGCAGGAAATTGTGGAGCGGATTCGATCTCGGGGTGCGGTACATCGGAAATTCGCGGGGTTTCTTATCGAGGGGACTTCCGAAATTGAACCCGGGGCGAAGATTCTCGTTGCGGACAAGGAAGTGGGTGAGATTACGAGCGCCGCTTCCCTACTGTTCGCCAGCACCGCGAAAACTGTGGCCCTGGGTTACCTCCGGCGCGAAGCGGGAGTTCCCGGCCGCGAGGTGACGATTGGCACGATCAAAGCGACCGTGGTTCAGTTCCCTGTCGAGGAAGCCCGATTGTCGCGGGAGGCAATTCCTCTCGAGCGTCAGCGGGCCTGACCGAAGGGCCTGAACCGTGAGGCCACAAAGGAATCGCCGGCAGCACGGCGTTCGAGAGATTTCGATTTTTGAGAAAAGACTATGGCTGAGAAGAAACACGAACAATCAGGGTTCAAGGTAACGGATCGGCGGCTGTTCACTTCCGATGGTGAGTTGCGAACGGAACTCGCCGACCAGGTCGAGGCTCCGAAAGTAGCGACACCAACAGCGCCCAAGGAAGCTTCTGCTGAAGCGAGTATGCCTGCACCTCAAGCCGCCGACGCCGGCGAGGCTGAGGATCGTGAAATGCCCACCCCTCCGACCACGGCGGAGCAGGACGCGCAGGCCGCGGCATATAAGCAGTCCTCCAAGGATCTCGACTCGCAGGTCGAGCTCAGCGGACATTCGGCCAAAGATTTTGAGATTACCTTTGAGCGCTTCCTGGCCCAGTTGTATATGACCGCCATGTTGCAACTCGGTCTGATGCGCGAACAGGGCGGGCAACCGCGCATTGATATCATCGGCGCGCGGGGGACGATTGACACGCTGACTCTCATCGCGGAGAAGACCAAAGGCAATCTCACGCCCGCGGAAGAGAATTTTCTGCAAAACAGCCTCTACGAACTGCGCATGGCCTACGTTGAAGTCACCAATGCTCTGGCGCGTCCTCCGCAGGCGGGGCCTGCCACGGGAACCAGCGGAAGATGAAAGCAATCCTGACCGTGCTGGGCAGCGGTACCTCGATGGGCGTGCCGACGCTAGGGTGTGACTGCGCGGTATGCCACTCGACCGATCCCCGCGACCGCCGCACCCGGCCATCCATCATGCTCGAATACGGCGGGAAGGTCGTGCTCATCGACACGACACCGGACTTCTACACCCAGGCGATTCGCGAGAACATCACCCAGGTGGACGCGGTTTTCTATACCCACACCCACGCCGACCACATTCTCGGCATCGATGATCTGCGGCCCCTGAGCTATCGCCACAAGCCGGAGAAGCTGCCACTATATGCACGCCCTGATGCGGCAGCTTTTCTGCGTAAGATGTTCACTTATATTTTCGACGCCGACTACAAGTTCGGTGGCTTGCCGCTCCTCGAACTGCGACCCGTTGACGGGCCGGTCGAGGTATTTGACGTGCAATTCGAGCCGGTCATTTTGATTCACGGAGAAACCCAAATCTATGGCTACCGGTTTGGCTCGGCAGCTTACCTGACGGATCACAGCGAGATTCCCGAATCGTCATTTCACCAACTGGAAGGCCTGGATATTCTCTTTCTGGATGCGCTACGGCACAAGCCGCATCCCACGCATTCGACGGTGAAGAATTCGCTGGCGATCGTCGACCGGCTCAAACCGAAGCGTGCTTTCTTCACACACATTTGCCACGATCTCGCCCATGAAGCCACAAACGCCACGTTGCCGCGACACGTGCGGCTGGCCTTTGACGGAATGAAGCTGGAGTTTGAGCTCTGACTACAAGCGGGAAAAACATCTACTGCCGATGCCGCGGAGGTCGCCGAGAGATTCCCGGGGACGAAATCAGAAAAGTGTAGAGTTTCTTCTCAGCGCGCTCGGCGTTCTCGGCGGTTGAAGCTTTTTATGCAGGTGTTCCACAAACTCGACGACGTTCCCGCGGACTTCGGACCCACTCTGGTCAGCGTGGGCAATTTTGACGGAGTCCACCGGGCCCATGCACACGTGTTACGCGAAATTGTTGCGCGCGCACGGCAAAGCGGCGCCAAGGCCGTGGCGGTGACGTTTGAGCCACATCCGGCACGGATTTTACGACCTGAGTCGGGATTGAAGCTGCTGACTCCAACCCCGGAGAAATTGCGCTTGCTCGAAGATACCGGGATTGACGCGGCCCTGCTGCTGCCCTTCGGCCGCGATCTTTCGCTGATGACGCCGCGGCAATTTGCGGAACGCATCCTGAAGAAAAAGCTGCACGCAAGAGAGGTGTACGAAGGCTACAATTTCCGCTTTGGACACAAGGCCGCGGGCGATATGAACCTGCTGTCAGAACTCGGGCGCGAGATGGGATTCGAAGTCAAGGTCTACCCCGAGATGACTTTACGCGGCGAACACGTCTCCAGCAGTCAGATTCGCAAACTCTTGCGCGAGGGTCGGGTGAGCCGGGCGCGGCATTTGCTGGCGCGGCCGTTCTGCATTCTGAGCACTCCGGGACGCGGGCGTGGCTATGGTTCGAAGTACACGGTGCCCACGATCAATCTTGCTCGCTACGAAGAACTTGTGCCCAAGGACGGCGTTTACATCACGTGCACGCGCGTCGGCGCGGAGCAATTCGACTCCGTCACCAATGTGGGGAATCGTCCAACGTTTGGGGTGGAATCATTTGCCGTTGAGACCCATCTGCTGAATTTCCATCCTCTCGAACTGACGCCGGAGACAGAAGTGGAGATCTGCTTTCTCAATCGGCTGCGGGATGAGATCAAGTTCCCGTCGGTAGAGGCGTTGCGGGAGCAGATCGCCAAGGATGTGAAGAAGGCGCGGCGCTATTTCCATCTGATGCATCGGCTCGGCGGAACAAATTGATAGGCATAGGAAAAAAAAAAAAAAAAAAAAAAAAAAAAAAAAAAAAAAAAAAAAAAAAAAAAAAAAAAAAAAAAAAAAAAAAAAAAAAAAAAAAAAAAAAAAAAAAAAAAAAAAAAAAAAAAAAAAAAAAAAAAAATAATGTTAGTGAGGCAGGTAGCCGAATTCCATCGGCAGTTTGCCGTCGACATGAACCACGTTGACGGTGTTGTCGACAGAATGAACCTCGATGAAACCAACGGCTCCTGGCTCAGCTTGGACCGTTTTGAGAACGTCCGCATCAGTGTCAACGAAGACGATTGAATCTCTGTGTGCCACCAGGAAGGCTTTCCACTCGGCGGTGGACATTCTGTTCAGCCGCTGGAGAGTTTCGGTTTCGCCGGCGGATTCTTTGTGGAGGACCAGCAGGATGTTCTTGCCGTTGGACCATTTCTTGATTTCCCCACGAATCATTTTTGCCAAGTGAGCGGAGGTGACGTTCTCAACCGCGTTTTCCTTGTTCACGACTACAGCGGTGTGATGGGCGAAACATGGTGTCAGACTGGCCAACACAAATGCGGCCAGGTAAATGGAACGGATTCTCATAATTCTGCCCTCGAGCCTTCGAGTCTGTAATAAGGAAAGCCTAGCCAAGAATCGTGGTTTACGAAGTAAAAACCTCGTCATGCTGACACCGAGGTAACAGCGGAGTAACTCCCCGATCGAGAATCTTTAGGGGGAAACCTTACGGCCGCAAAGAGTTTCAGATTCCTCCTCTTTCGCTTTACAATCCGCCAGACTTCTCTTCGAACCTCATGGCCATCGGTCCCCTACAACTGATCCGGCAGGCAACTCCCGGGCAGCGCCGCACGCTGCTGGCAGCCTCGCTGGGATGGGCCCTCGACGCCTTCGACGCGATGCTCTACGCGTTGGTGCTGGCGCTGCTGATGCGTGACCTGGGCATGAGCAAGACCATCGCGGGCTCGCTCGGAACCCTGACGCTGCTGGCTTCGGGAATCGGCGGCGTCCTGTTCGGCTTTCTCGCCGACCGCATCGGGCGCAAACATGCTCTGATGGCAAGCATTCTGACGTATTCCGTGTGCTCCTTTGCCTCTGGCCTTGCAACCAGCATTGCGATGCTGGCGGTGGCGCGATTCGTGCTTGGGCTGGGCATGGGAGGTGAATGGAACACGGGAGCAACGCTCGTGGCCGAGAGTTGGCCGACCGAGTTACGGGCGAAGGCAATCTCGATCGTGCAGAGTTCCTGGGCGCTGGGGTTCGCGGCGGCTGCGCTGCTGGCGGGGCCGGTGGCGCGGTTTTACGGTTGGAGAGCGGTGTTCTTTGTGGGGATACTGCCGGCGGTCATCACGTTGTGGATTCAGAGAAGCGTGCCGGAATCGGAGATGTGGCAGGAGCGGCAGGAACCTGCTCGGCGCGAAGACCGCGCCGGCGGAGGCAGGGACGTAAAAAGTTACGTCTCTACGAGCTTTTCTGTGATCTTCCGGGCTCCTTATGTGAAGCACACGTTTGCTTTGCTCCTGTTTAACTTCTTTGGGATGTTTGCGTGGTGGGGCCTGTTTACATGGCTTCCGCCGTACCTCTCGCTGCCGGTGGAGCAGGGTGGGCGCGGATTCGGCGTGTTGGGGATGACGACGCTGATGGTCGTCTTAAATCTGTGCGGGATGTTTCCCGGTTATGCCAGCTTTGGCTGGGTCGCGGATCATCTTGGGAGGCGCCGGGCATTTCTTGTCTACACTCTCGTCGCGGCGGTACTGATTCCGTTTTATGCGGCAGCGCGATCGCAGGGAGTATTGCTGGTTCTGGGCACTGTGGTCGCATTCTTCGGGACGGGCATTTTTTCTGGCTCTGGCATCATGGGCAGCGAAATCTTCCCCACGGCGGTGCGCGCACGGGCCTTAGGCTTCACTTACAACGGAGCGCGCACATTAAGTTCGATCGCTCCCCTTGTGATTGGACGGGTCGGACAGACCAAAGGTCTGAGTTGGGCTTTTTACTTGTGCGCCGTGGGGTACCTGCTGGCGTCGTTAATGACGACGCAGTTGCCGGAAACCAAGGGAAAGAAATTGGAATAGGACGCGTAATCCCCTATTCGATGGGATCGACCAGAACCGCGTCCTGCTCGGTCGTTACTCCACGGCCGGGCAGTTGCACGATCACAATGGCGGCCAACACCAGCACAATTCCCAACGCCTGGATTGCTCGCACCGCTTCACCCAGCAACGCTGCCGCCAACAGGATCGAAAATACTGGCTCGAGGCAACTGGCGATGATGGCCCGCGTGGGCTCGAGGTATTGCAGGCCGAGGAAGTAGAGCGAGAATGATCCCATCACAGAGATCATGGAGAAGACAAAGAGAAATCCCCATTGCGCTGCTGTGTAATGCGAAGCCGCGACCCTCCACGGCGGATTGACCACGAACCAGAAGACGGCGGCGGACACCAGCGTCCAGAAAAGCACGCGCCAGCGATCGAAGCGGGCGAGAATGCGGTGTCCGCCGACGTTGTAGAAGGCGAAGGAAAACGACGCCAGCAGTGCGGCCAGCAGACCGTAGGAGTCGAGATGAAGCCGCGACGACGACGTTGTCCCTACAATGCCGATCGTTAGAGCTATGCCGCCGATCGCGACTCCGACGGCGGCGAATTTTTGGAGCGACGGTTTCTGCTGTCGGCGGACGACCACGTAGAGCAGCACCCAGACCGGCGCCGTGTACTGCACGATGATGGCGATGGCCACGCTGGTCTTCTGAATCGCTACGTAATAGAAGTAGTTCGACGCGGCCACGCCCAGCATTCCCAGCACGAGGCACTGGACCAGATCGGCCGGAGGAAGCTTGATGCGTTGCCATCCGCGACGACCCACGAGGATGGGCAGCAGTACCAGCAGCGAGAACGAAGTTCGGGTTTGCGACAGGATCAGCGGATCGATGGGATGCACCGCCTCGCCGCTCAGTGCGAGTTTGCCGGTGAAGACGGCGCGGCCGAGTACGGCAGAAACTCCCCACAGAAATGCCGCGGACGCGATGAAAACGTAACCGCGCAACGGATGAGGGCTGTCTCGTCCAGGATTGTCGGGGGGGCAGGTCACCGCATCCGATCATGGGGCCGAACTGAGGAACTGGTCAAGGAGCTCGGGATCAAAGCCGATAACGACTTCCTCTGCATCGCCAACGATGAGGACCAGCGTGGGAGTTTCGTTGCTGCCGTGCTGCTCCATCATGACGTTGCGGGCTTCGAGGTCGACGCTGATATCGCGCTCTTCGAACGCGATCTCCTTGGCCTCGAGGAAGACTTTCATCAGTTCGCAGGAGAGGCAGCCGGGTTGAGTGAAAAGTACCGCCTTAGCTGGCTTCATTTCGATCCTACGTCATATTCAATCTCGAAGGTGATCTTGGCCGTTTTTTCGAGCATCGCCGAGACAGAGCAATACTTTTCTTTCGACAGGCGCACAGCGTCTTCCATTGCTTTGCGAGACACTTTACCACCGATGCGGTAGATAAGCCGGATCTCTGTGTAGACAGCCGGGTAGCCGGAAGCCCTCTCGCCTTCGGCCCGGACCTCGAGATGCGTGAACGGCTCGCGTTTCTTGCGCAGGATGCCCACCACGTCAGAGGCCGTGCATCCGCAAAGTGCAACCAGCACAAGTTCCATGGGAGTGTTGGCCGTTTTCTCGGCCGCGGTGTCCATTACGACGGCATGGCGCGAGTCAGCTTCCCCGGTGTAACGTTCGTTGTCGGTCCAGATTACTTTCGCGGCGATCATTTTGCCTTTACCTCGGTTGCCCTCTACCTCCGGTTGTCTGTGCTGGGCTCAGGATGAATCAGCACGCGAAACAACTCGGGTGCGTCCTGCTTGAAACGGATTTCGAGTTCGGTCTGAACATCGTGAACTCGGGTGAGCGAGAGATCGTCAGAAAGCGTGCAGTGGCAGGAAACGAAGAGGCGTCCACGAACGCGCTTGAAAACGAACTCGTGCACGTCGAGTATCTCGGGAAACTGAGCGGCCACAGCCCTCAGCCGGTGCTCGAGTTCGGAGTCTTTGACCAATGCTTCGGGCGTTTCAATGGTGGCGGGCTCGCTTTCGATATGCGTCAGTATGCCGGAAATTTCCGGGAGATCGCGACGCATGTCGGCTTCGAGCTCGGTGACCTGATCGTGGGCGTCTTTCAGAGTCATACGTTCGTCGAGTTCGATGTGCTGCTCGACATGCAATTGGCCGGCAATATCCTGGACGCTGATATCATGCACGTTCAGATTTCTGTCCGTAGCCACAGCGCGTATGCGGTCGAAGATGTTCTCGGAATGTTGCGCCCGCGGCAGCGGCTGCACGGTGACGTCGGCGTCGGGCAGGACGTGACGGACAGCCTCCGTCACGGCGGCGGCCAACTGGCGTGAACGTTGGAAAGTGACGGTGCGCGCCAGTCCTACAGTAAGATCGGCGAAGTAGCGGTTGCCGGCGCGGCGGATGCGCACGCGATCCACTTCCAGAACGCCGTCGACGCGTGAGACCGCGTCCTGAATCTTGGCGCGAACGCCGGGCGGCGCCGCATCGAGCAGGGCGTCAACCGTGCGGCGGGCCAGTCGCCAGCTCACGGAAACGACAACGCCGGCGACGAAGAGCGCGGCAATGGGGTCGGAGTCACGAAGCCAGTCGACGTGGTAGGTGCGGCCAACCAGCACCAGGACGAGGCCGAGAATGACCACCCCGGCCGACCAGATGTCGGTTGAGAAGTGCAGGGCGTCGGCTTCCAGCGCTTGACTGTCGTACTTATTGGCGATACGCCCGAGGGCGCGTGAGCGCCACCAGTCGACGCCCATCGAGAAAACCATCACGGCGAAAGCAGCCAGGGACGGCTCGATTTCGATGTGGCGGAAAAAGAGGCGCAGCCCCGCTTCGTAAATGATCCAGCCGCAAGTCAGAAGCAGCAGGCCGGTTTCGACAAACGCGGAGAAATTTTCTACCTTACCGTGGCCGTACTGGTGGTCGGCGTCGGCCGGCTTGTCGGAAACACCGACCGAGAAGAAGGTAATGAGGGCAGCGATAAGATCGAGCCCGGAGTGGGCCGCTTCCGAAAGAATGCCGAGGCTGCCGGTGGTGAAGCCGACCACGATTTTGAGTCCGGTAATGACGACGGCGGCAATAACGGAATTCCCTGCTGCGGTGCGCTTTTCCGCACGCATTGACTCCAGCGAAGAAATCCCGGGGCTTCCCGACATGGAGGAATTATCGCTGGAGGGAGCGGAAAGCGCCAAGCAAATCACGGCACCCCGGCAGGCATGTTCTGATGCGAACCTCTCCTTGCCGTTCCGGGCCTCGATAGTCGGGCAAAAGCGGTCGCTTGTGCTAGGATTTCGTGTTTGGCACTTTTTTCACCTTTCCGGTGGACCAATCCTGGAGGAAGAGATTTATGCGTAAGAGTTGGCTGTTGTGTGCTTTGTTGAGTGTGGTGGCTTGGGGACAAGCCGCTTCTCCGCCGCCTCAGGCTCAGGCTCCGGCGCCCCAAGCACCCTCTGACACGTCCGCGGCGGTTCCAGCCGATGCCGCGGTTATCACGGTGAACGGCGTCTGCCCGGACAAGCCCAAGGCAGCAGCGGCCACCGGGACGGCGACGAAGCCCGCGACACCGACCCAGACCCCCGCCGCCGATTGCAAGACGGTCATCACGAAGGCCGAATTCGAGAAACTCGCCAATGCGGTGGCTCCGAACGTGACACCGCAGCTTAAGAAGCAGTTGGCCGGGATATTGCCGCGATTCATCGCTATGTCGGACGCGGCGAAAAAACAAGGTCTGGACAAAAGCTCGCAATACGCAGAAACGCTGAAGTTTGCAAAAATGCAGATCTTGACTAACGAATTGCAGCGGAAGATTCAGGACGATGCTGCGAAAGTTCCTGAGACCGAGATAGAGGCTTACTACAAGAAAAATCAGGAGGTGTTCGAGGAATTCAACTTGGATCGGTTGTTTGTTCCTCGTACCAAGCAGGTGGAAGCCGACGCCAAGGAGGACGAGGACAAGGACGAAAAGCTGACCGAGGAGCAGCAGAAGGCCAAGGAGGCCGCGGAGAAGGCTAAAGCCGAAGAAGGCGAGCAGGCGATGAGCAAGCTGTCTGAAGGCCTGCGGGAGCGCGCCGCCGCCGGCGAGGACTTCGTCAAGTTGCAGAAGGAAGCGTTCGAAGCTGGAGGGATGAAAATTGAGTCGCCGACGGTCACGCTGCCCAAGGTGCGGCGCACCGGACTTCCTCCGGCCCACGCCGCAGTCTTTGAGCTTAAGGCGGGCGAGGTCTCGCAGGTCATCAACGATTCGGGCGGTCACTACATTTACAAGGTGACCGGCAAGGATCAGCTGACGCTCCAGCAGGCAACGGACGAGATTCAGAAGAATCTGCAGAACCAGCGCTCGCGTGACATGATGGACAAGATCAACAACTCTTTCAAAGTCGAAACCAACGAGGCATATTTTGGTCCGGCGGGTCCTGGAATGATGCCGCCGCGGGTTCCGAATCCGCGAATGGGTCCGGGGAACACGCCTCCACCGGCTGAGAAGCAGAATCCGCCGCAGGCACAGCCTCCGGCTGCAAAACCGAACTGATGGCAAAACCTGTCGTTGTGGTGACCGGCATTTCGGGCAACCTGGGCTCCAGGCTCTTGCCCCTGCTGGGACGTTACTCGGTCATCGGAGTGGACGTGAGTCCGCCCCGCACGGACCTCGAGTTGCAGTTTGAGCGTCTGGACCTGGGCGAGGAATCGTCCACCCGTACGCTGTACGAACTCCTGCGCGACACCCACACCTACGCCGTCATTCACCTGGCATTCATCATCGATCCTGTGCGCACGGGAGTGCTCGACGTGGAACGCATGTGGAGGATCAACGTGGCGGGTACGGCACGGGTGATGGAGGCTATCACCGAAGCCAATCGTACGAACGATGATGGGGTCAAGCAGTTCATCTTTCCCAGCAGCGTCTCGGCCTACGGTCCAAATCTGCCGGAACCCGCGACCGAAGAATCACCGCTGGCGGCGCACACCCTGCCCTATGCGATACACAAGAAGGAATCCGACGAGGTGGTGCAGCAACGTTGCTCGGCTTTGCGCGGGTGCAGCATCTATATTCTGCGGCCTCACATTTTTGCCGGAGCAAGCGTCGAAAACTACCTGATGGGCGCGTTCCATGGCACTCCCAACGGCAAAAGTGCGCGGGCCGAAAGAATGCGCGCCCAGGGCAAACGCCTGCCCTGCATGCTCCCGCGGGGGCGGCAATACCTCGACAACAAGATTCAGTTCATCCACGTGGATGACATGGCGCGGCTTATCCGGCACATCCTGCAGCGGGAACCGGAGACGCAGCGTTTGACGGTGCTGAACGTCGCTGGCCGTGGCGAGCCCTTGACCTTCGCACGCTGCATCGAAATGGCGCAGGCCAAGCTGATCCGTGTTCCGGGAAAGTGGGTCATGCACCAGGTACTGAAATTCCTGTGGAAGCAGAAGATTTCGGCCATTCCTCCGGAAGCTGTCCCCTACATGACCGGCCAGTACATTATGAATACCGACAAACTCCGCCGCTTCCTGGGCCCGGAGTACGAGCACGTCATCCGTTACACGATCACGGACGCGTTCGCGGACAGTTTCAGACCCGCATCCCCAAGCCCGGCACAAATTGTCGCTTCGAGCTAGCGATCGCCCCGCCGCCTCCAATATTTGTGGCGCTAGTGGGAATAAACTTGCGATTCGGCAGTTTATGCTATGGAGGTGTCAGACCAACGCTTGCCCACAGCGACGTTCGAAGATCTGGCCCTGCCTCTATTCGATCAGCTCTATAACTTCGCTCGCTGGTTGACGCAGGACTCCGCCGAGGCGGATGACTTGGTGCAAGAAACCTACGTGAAGGCGCTGCGAGGATTTTCGTCATTTCAGATTGGCACTAATTTTCGCGCGTGGATTTACCGCATTCTCCGGAATTCGTTTCTGAGTTCGCGAACCGGACTGAAGAATACCGTCGTTTTCGATGAAGAAGATCATGACAGCATCCCGGCCATGGATAGCGCAACCCCTGAGAGCCTGCTGATCGACCAAGCCAATCGTGAGGTGGTCCAGCAAGCGCTTGAGGAACTCCCGGTACACTTCCGCGAGATTCTGTTGCTGTGCGAGGTAGAAGAAATGTCGTACCAGGAAATCTCGGAGACGCTGGCGATTCCGAGCGGCACTGTGATGTCGCGGCTATTTCGCGCGCGCAAAGCCCTTCGTCGCCTGCTGCAGGCAAAACTTCAAGGAGGGCGCCATGGGGTGTGAAGAGTGGCGCAACAAGTTGGATCTTTACGCTGACGGTGAGCTAAGCCCCGCGGAAGCCAGCCAGCTAAGCGCTCATATGCGCAGTTGCGCGGCCTGCGCGGCGAGCGCTCTGGAGCGGGTGCAACTCAAGCGGTCGGTGGCCGTCGCGGGAGCGCGCTATCAGCCAAGTGCCGCGTTGCGGGAGAAGATTACAAAGACTGTGGCTGTGAAGCCGCGCCGGGTTTTTGGTTGGCAGTGGAGAATATTGGCCGTGCCGGCCCTTCTCGTCCTCATCGCTTCGGTGGGAGTGAATTGGTATGTGGGGAGCGAGAGCGCGCGACGGCAACGTGTTTATAGCGAACTGGCCGACCTGCACGTGGCCGCCCTCGCCAGCGCGACACCGGTGGACGTGGTTTCCACGGACCGGCATACCGTGAAGCCGTGGTTTCAGGGAAGGATTCCTTTCAGCTTCAATCTGCCCGAACTCCAAGGCACGGAATTTACACTGCTCGGAGGACGGGTCACCTATCTTGCGCAAACGCCCGGCGCACACCTGATCTACCAGGTTCGCAAGCACGAAATTTCTGTATTCATTTTTCAGGACCGCGGAACCGAGACCGCGGCCCTACCCTCCGGGCCTACGCACGCCGTGTCGTTCAATATGGAAAACTGGGCGCAGGGCGGGCTGCGGTATTTTGTGGTTGGAGACGTCAGCGCCGACGACATTCAGGCATTGAGCAAACTGCTGCAGGACGCTAAGTAATTTTCCCCCGGTAAAGTCCCGCAATACCGAAGGTGTACGGCGTCCAACTGGCTTCCGCGAGTCCGGCAGCTTTCATTCGTGCCAGCATCTCATCCGGCGGAGGAAAGCGCTCGACTGAGGCGGGCAAATAGGCATAAGGGCCGCGCACTCCGGAGATCACAGTTCCCACGCGCGGCAGTACTTGTTTGAAGTAGATGCGGTAGAGCGCGCCCATCGCTCCCTTGGGCTCTCCGAAATCGAGGATGCCACACTCGCCCCCCGGGCGAAGCACGCGGGCGATCTCGCGCAGCCCGGCGTCGTAGTCGGCAAGATTACGGAAACCGAAAGCGGACGTCACCAAATCGAAATGCCCGCTGGGAAACGGAAGATTGAGGGCGTCGGCTTCGATCCAGTTCGGCGAAGAACCATTCTGTGCAATTGCTGCAGACTTGGCCGCGGCACGCTGTAGCATGGCATGAGAAAAATCGGCGCCCAGAATCTGCGGCGAAGGCTTCCCGGCCACGCCGCGCAAGGCAAATGTCATGTCACCCGTACCGCAGCAAAGATCGAGAACGCGTGCCTCCCGCCGGGTCAGGATGTGGCGAAACGTATGCGCGGTGCGGCGCCACCACACGCGGTCCACATTGAACGACAGGACATGGTTCAGCAGGTCGTAGCGCGGCGCGATCGAGGTAAACATCTGGCGCACAGCGCGGCTGGCCGAATTCTGATCCCTGGCGCCTTCGGGAGCGGCGCCGACGACGGTGGTTTTAGTGGTTTCAGCCACGATGCTGAACAGCAGAGATTATTTCTTCTTCCGTTTCTTCACCTGCGAGACGATCTTTTGGATCTGCGCAAGGTGATTCGTATCGTGCCCCGCAAACATGCGGGCCAGGTGGGCGATTGTTTCCTTTCCCCGCTCCAGGTGCATGCCGTGACGTTCCCAAGCGTCTGGAGGAAGAGCCCTCAGCATTGCCAGATTGTTCTCGCGCAACACGCGGAACACTTCCAGCGATTGTTTCGGATCGCGCTTCGCGTATTGAAAGACCGACGTCCAAACATCCTGATCGAAAGGCTGGATGGTGATCCCGTCCTGGCCGACGATGGACCGCATCCGCCAGCTGGCGACGATCTCGGCATCCGCCAAATGTGCAAGGATCTCGACGATCGACCACTTCCCCGGCTCCGGCTGCCACTTCAACTGCCTGGGTGTGAGCCCGCGAATAAGCTTTTTCAACTTACCTGCCGTGGCCCGCTGCACTTTCAGCGCGTCCTGACCTTCCACATGACCGAGGATGCGCTGGATATATTGCTGCGCTGTTTCTGCCATCGTTCCTCCCACTAAGACTGTTTTCCCCAAACCCAGCCGCCGCGCGACAGGCGGCGCAACTCGTCCACCGAATTCACCACCGCACTCTCCGCCACATCGCTGGCGACTTCAACTTTACCGATTTCGCGCGGCAGAATGAAGTGCACGACACCGTTCTGCGTTTTCTTGTCGGCCTGTAACCGCGCCAGAATCTTGCGCGAGCTTACATTGACCTCCGGCAGACGGCCAAGACTCAATACCGCGTCGGCGATGCGCCCCGCCGTCACGCTGTCGGTGCGGCCCACGCTGAGCGCGATATTGGTGGCCGCAATCATGCCCCAGGCGACGGCTTCCCCGTGAAGCAGGCGGCGGTACCCGGTCTCCGCCTCCAGCGCGTGGCCGATGGTGTGACCCAGGTTGAGCACGCGGCGCAGGCCGTCTTCGCGCTCGTCCGCCGACACAACTTCTGCCTTCAGCTTGACCGATTGCGCGATCAACCACTCCAACTCCACGGGATCGCGCTTCAGTATGCGCGCGCGATTTTGCTCGAAGCGCAGGAACAGCTCGATATTCCCGATGACGCCGCACTTCAGCGCCTCATACAATCCAGCACGAAATTCGCGGTCCGGCAGGGTCTTGAGCACCGTGGGATCGATGAGCACCACGCGCGGGTGATAGAACGTTCCCAACAGGTTCTTACCCGCCACGAGATTGACGCCGGTCTTACCACCAATCGAGGCATCCACTTGTGCGAGCACGGTGGTGGGAATCTGCACCAACTCGACGCCGCGCATGTAGAGCGAGGCCAGCAGCCCGCTGACGTCGCCCACCACTCCGCCGCCCAGCGCGATCACCACGGCCTTGCGGTCCGCGCCCAAACGCGCCAGTTTTTCAGCAAGAGTCTCGACCGTGGCCAAGCGCTTGGAAGGCTCGCCGTCCGCCATGGGAACCACTTGCGGCGTAAAACCACTGGTCTTCAGCGAGCGCACCAGTTTCGCGCCCCAGCGCTGGCGCACCGGCGGCACGGTCACCACAAAGATGCGGCTGGCCTGGGGCAGCAACTCAGCCAACACCGAACCGGCGCGGGTGAGCAGGCCATTCTCGATCCAGGCCTGGTACGGCCGGGGAAGCACGTGGATGGTCACTTGCGGCATGCCGTTCCCAATAATAGCGTAAGCGCGGAAATCATTGCCCAGAGCTACGAAAGTGGTACCATGGCCCCTCGATGAAGGGTCTTCCAGCCGAGACCGACTTCGTAGTGATGGGAGCCGGAGTCGCCGGACTACGGGCCGCGATTGAACTGGCCGCGGCTGGACGTGTGCTCGTCCTCACCAAGAAGCAAATCAGCAAAACACACGCGGACTCAGCTGAGAGCGGCCTTGCCGCGGTTTTGAGTGACGAGGACGAAATCACTCTCCATCTACAGGACACGCTCACCGCAGGCGATGGCTTGTGCAATCCTGCCGCCGTCAAAATCCTGGTGGAGGAGGGGACCCAGCGAATTGAGGAGTTGATCGCTTGGGCGGCGCGCGGCGAGCGCAATGATCCCAAGCTGATCTTCGGGCCGGAGAGCGGCCACAGCCGCGGCCGCGTTCTGCATTCCCAGGGCGAATCCACGGGAACAGAGATTCTGCGCGCGCTGCATGCGAAGGCGCACTCCCTGAAGCACCTTTCGATTGTGGAGTCAGCTTTCTCGACCAGCCTGATTACGCACGACGGACGTATCACTGGCGTAGCCCTGATCGACGACAAGGGAGCTCCGCACGAGATCGCTTGTTCCGCCGTGCTGCTGGCCACCGGAGCCATGGGGCAACTCTACCGCAACACCACGAATCTGGACGCCGCGACCGCAGACGGAGTGGCACTGGCATTCCGGGCCGGCGCGGAAGTCAGCGACATGGAGTTCGTCCAGTTTCATCCGACGGTGCTTTACCTGAAGAAAGCGCCAAGATTTCTGCTGTCGGAGGCGCTGCGCACCGAAGGTGCGCATCTGCGCAACATTGAACTCGATCGGTTCCTGGCGAAGTATCACCCTCTCGGGGAGCTGGCGCCACGCGACGTCGTGGCGCGAGCCATTGTTCACGAGATGGAAGTCAGCCGGGCTAAAGATCCTTTCGTCTATCTCGACCTCACTCACCTCAGCCCGGCCAAGGTGCAGAAGCGGTTCCCCCGCATCTACGCGACTTTCATGCAGCACAATATCGACATCACCGAGGATTTGATTCCAGTGCGCCCGGCAGCTCATTTCTGCGTGGGTGGCGTGCGCACCGACCTCGACGGCAGGGCGAGCGTTGCCGGACTTTACGCGGCCGGTGAAGTTGCCGCCACCGGCGTCCACGGGGCCAACCGGCTGCCGAGCAATTCCCTGCTCGAGAGCTTGGTGTACGGGGCGCGTGCCGGGAAGGCCATGCGAGACGAACTAAAGCCCACGCCAAAAAAGGAGACCACGCACAAGGCCGCCTACTCGAACGGGCCAGTGGACGCGGTGTCCGAAGGTCTGATCAGCCAGATTCAGGATTTGATGTGGAACGATGTCGGCATCGTGCGTACCCGCGTCGCGATGCAGAAGGCAATCAAGAGCCTCGACGAGATGGCGCCTAAGCTAGCGAATCCGGTGACCCGCCGCGCGCATGAGGCCGCTCATCTGCATCTCGCAGGATTACTGGTGGCGCGCTCAGCCCTGGCGCGCGAAGAAAGTCGGGGGGCGCACTATCGCATCGACTGTCCCGCTCACGATGACAAGAGGTTTCTAAAGCACTCGGTGATACGGGGCGACCGAGTGGTCTTTCTGTAAGAACGGACTATCGTAAAAGCGGACTGTTGCAAGAATGGACTGTCATCCCGAAGCAAACCTGGGTTCTTGCCTACGCCAACTCCGCCTTCGGGGCAAGCACGCACCCAGGTCCCTCGCGTTGCCCGATGTGACGGAGAGTGTGCGGCGGCAGAAAGACAAATGAGCCTCGGACGGAATGAAGTACCTTGAAATCTGAGGGGGCGCCTCGCTTTACTGCGCGTTGTTCGCGGGAAACGCCACCGACGCCACCACAGAGATAAGCAGCACTCCCAACACCACTCCCAGCGTGGTCAAGGTTGGCACAGGATAGCGGTCCGCGGTGAGCATCTTGAGTCCGACTAGAATCAGCACTCCAGCCAGCCCGTAGTGTAAATGCCGGAAGATCTTCATTAACTCTGCCACAGCGAAGTACATGGAGCGCAGTCCCATGATGGCGAACACATTTGAGGTGTAAACGATGAAGGCGTTGAGCGTGATCGCGAGCACGGCCGGGATGGAATCAACGGCAAACAGCACGTCGGTGGTTTCAATGATCGCGAGAACGAGTAGCAGTGGGGTCGCGTGGAGCCCGGGATTGCCGCGCCAGCCACGGACCAGGAATTTGCCACCCTGGTAGGTATCGGTCATCGGGAGCCAGCGGCGAAGGACTTTCACCAGCGGATTTTTCTTGGGGTCGACTTGATGATCCGCCCTCATGAACTTGATGCCGCTCACAATCAACATCACGCCGAATACGTAAAGAACCCAGTGGAAATGTTCAATCAGGCCGACCCCAGCAAGGATGAAGGCGCCGCGCAGAACCAGGGCTCCCACAATGCCCCAGAACAGGACGCCGTGCTGCTGCTCTTCCGGCACGGCGAAATAGCGGAAGATCACCAGAAAGACGAAAAGGTTGTCGACGCTTAGCGAGAGCTCGAGAACGTAACCGGCGACAAACTCCAGCGCCGCCTGGTGCCCCTGCCAGAAGAAGAGAAGTACGGCGAATGCTCCCGCCAGACCGACCCACAAGGCGCTGCGTTCCAAAGCTTCGCGCGGGCGGACAGTGCGGCCCGCATGGTGGAAGACCCGCAGGTCGAGCACCAGCATGCCCAGCGCGAAAAGGTTGAAGAGGATCCAGAAGTAAAGCAAGGCAATTTATGATTGATGACAATTGATTCGATGGTTGTTGGTTGAAACCATCAGGAATCAACAATTTTCCTATTTCTGTCTTCCCCGCTTGCCGCTAACCCAGTCGTCCCAGATGCCGCTACCTTTGAGCATATCCACGCTATTGGTCTCACGCATGGTCTGCTCAATCTGATCGTGTGTAAGGCGGGGACCGACCTTCTGCGGGAGATTCGCCAGGCCAATGCTCAGCGCGGCGGCCTCCGCCACATTCTTTTTCAGTTGGGCAAAATCCACTTTGTCGTAGGTGTCTGAGACGGCGTGATAGTTCTCGAGATAATTGGCCTCCTGCTGATCGGCCATGAAAGTGGGAACGCCTTCTAACATGAAATCAAAGTGATCGGACCCCCATTCCATCTCGGTCTTCAGTTCCTTGAGATCAAATTGCGCCAGCGGCGCGATGAGTTCCTTTGCCGTGTCGAGCACATCTTTGCGGCCACCCAGGATGAAGCTGGTCGTCTTGCCGGTGCCGGTGTCGTAGATAACGACGCCAGCAGCCTTGTCGAGTTCGTGGCGGTGGGCGAAGGCGTAGGCGCGGGAGCCGATCAATCCCTGCTCTTCGCCGGAGAAAAGAATGAAGCGAATGGTGCGCTTCGGCTTTACCCCCGACGCCTTGATGGCCCGGAGAGCGTCGATCACCATAGCGGCGTTGCAGCCGTTGTCAAGCGCGCCCGTCCCCAGTTCCCAGGAATCGAGGTGCGCGCCGAGAATGACGAACTCGTCCGGCCTCTCGCTGCCCGTAATTTCGGCGATCACGTTTGCGGAGCGGATCGGCGGGCCGATCTGGTTGGGGATGGAGAGATCAGCCCAGACCAAATTTCCAGCCGCGAGCAAGCGCGCGATGCGCTCACCATCCTCCCGCGCCACGATGAGCCCCGGAAGTTTGTCAATCTCTCCCGCGACGGAGTTGGTGTGCCGGTAAAGGATGTCGTGCTCGCGAGTCGCCATGAAGGCAATCGCTTTTGCCTTCCCTTTCAGCGCGAGATCAATAATGGGCGGGGCCTTGGCATACTCGGCGAACAAATCGTCCCAAGTCTTGAGGACCGTACTGTGAACCAGAACGAGCTTGCCAGAAATGTCTCCGGCCTTCTTAAAGTCCGCGTCGCGTGCCCTCCCCCACGTCGACGATGGGAACGTGCTTCGCCGCGGCTAACGCTGGCGCCCATGCCAGCGAGACGGCACGGACCCGGAAGACGGAGAGCACCGTTCCCCCGACCTTGGTGGCGCTGATCTGATACGAGGTGGTTGCCGTCACTTCGGTCGCGCCTTCGGCCCACGAGTTGGGAATCGTGAATCCCTCGGCATGAACGGCATCGGCTCCGGCAGCGGTGAAGGCCTCGACGCCCCACTCGACGGCGTGCTGCATGGCCAGCGTACCGGGCACGCGGCCACCGATTTCATCCGTCAGATGGTGCAGATTGCTTTCCAGCGTTGACGGCTGGAGCGCAGTCTGAATAACTTGATTTTCGGCATTGGTATCGGCGGCGGGAGTGACGTCAAGGGCAGAGAATGTGACGCTGAAGATGCAGACAAAGTACAACACCTTCACGGTTCGCATATGGCGTGCATTAGAAACGAAATTGCCGAAAAGCGCAAAACTCGAAGATACAAGAGACGATACTGGATTCGTGTGGTCCCAGGCTCACTTGGGCGGCAACGGTTCCATCTTGTCAAGGATACGCACGGTCTCAAGAATCACGGCGCCAACAATCTGCAGGCTCTTGGGGCTGAGCTTGTCGACCGTGTCTTGCGGAGTGTGCCAGAACACGTTGTTGTAGCCATACATGAAGTCGATCAAGTCGGCGCAAGCGACGCCGCGCTTCATGAAAGGAAGGTGATCGTCAGAGACCTGGTTGTCGCGCCCGAAAAAATGCGACTGATATCCCAGGCGCTTGGCGGATTCGTACAGCACGCCTTCCAACCAAGGCGTTGAATTGAGGTCGTGATCGACGTTAAGGTCAGCGTCGCCGATCATATCGGCTAGCAGAAATGCTTTGGTCTTCTTCAGCGTTCCGTCGGCCTGCCACTTCTCCGCCACATGAGTGATGCCATACAGGCTGTCGTCCATGAAGGGCGTTTCGGTATCAGGTTTCATCGCCTCTTCGGCGTCGTCCCACACCAGCCACACACTGTAGCCATCACGCTTGTTATCCCGCAACTGGTTGGCGAGCTCAAGTAACAGCCCGCTGGAGGAACCGCCGTCGTTCGCGCCAACATACGACGTGTCGCGCAGCGGGTAGTTCGTATCGTAGTGGCTGGCCACGACGATGATGCCGTCTTTCGTGCCGGGATACTTGACGATGATGTTATGCACTGGAAACTTGCCCACGGGCGTGTCGGCGGTGAACCTGTCATCTTCCACGTCGTCGCCCTTGAGGTGAGCATCGATGTAGTCCTCAACTTTCTTGTGATTCGCGCTGCCCAGCGGACGCGGGCCGAACTTCACGATGTCTTTCACGTATTGCATCGCGCGGTCGCCGTCAAACGAGGGCGGAGGTCCACTGTCGGGCGGAAGCGTCAGCGTTGGAAGAGCGGTGTCTGAGGAACTTGGCGCGGCCGCGGACGGAGTCTGTGGCCTCGTCTGAGCGGCGTCTTTCTCGTGATCGCATGCCAGGCAGGCAAGGGTGCAGATCAGAAGCAACGCCCACCGTGATCTCGATCTCATGATTGGGCGTGCTTCTCTTTCCGCTTGTTGCGCTGCTCCGGATGTACCACCCAGGCTACTCCGATGCTCAACGCGTACAAGGCCAGCATGGGTGCTGCGAATACGCACATGTTTACGATGTCAGGAGTGGGCGTGACGATAGCCGCCAGAACAAAAATAATCAAAATTGCATAGCGGAACTGCTTGATCATGAAGGAAGGCGTCATAATGCCCAGGAACGCCAGAAAGAACACCAGAATCGGCATCTCGAAGATCAGCCCCATCCCGACAACAATGCTCAGGAAAAGCTGAGTGTATTCGCCGACCGTGATCATCGGCTGGAATTGCCCGCTGAAATCGATGAAGAACTTCAGTGCCCGTGGATAAGCGATTCTGTAACCAAAATATCCGCCCAGCGTAAACAGCGTAATCGTCGAAAGCATGAACGGAAAAACGTAGCGCTTTTCGTTGCGATAGAGCCCGGGAGAAATGAACATCCAGACCTGGTACAACACAAACGGCGAGGTCAGAAACAAACCCGCCAACATTGAAATCTTCAAGTAAAGGTTGAAGGGGTCGACGGGATTCAAATAGACCAACTTCTCCGCCAGGTGGTGGGCGCGAAGGGCATCCATGATGGGCCTCTGCATCACGCCGTAAATTCGTTCCCGGTATCCCCAGCAGAGGCCGGTACCCACCGCCACTGCGATAATGGAATAAACGATGCGCTTGCGCAGTTCCTCGAGATGGTCGAGGAAGCCCATGGTGGGCATGCTCTCGGCGTCGCGGCTGGGAGCCGCGCCTGCGGAATCAGGCATGAGACTCCTGCGAGGCGGGAGTAGTTACCGAGTCGGACGGCGGAGGAGCCTGAGTAGCGACGGTGGGCGGCTCCGGTGTACTGGTGGCGGCGCCCGTTGCAAACAGGGGCTCGTCATCATCCGAAGCAGCCGGGGAAGTAACTGAGGCTCCCGTAGCTTCAGGCGGGACCGCCTCTGCTAGGGTAGCTTGAGCCGGGGAAGCTTCGCTGGGCGCGGCACTCAGCGAGCGGCTGGCCGTGCCTTCTGGAGCCGGGCTGGGCGGAAGAATGGTCTGCCGCTTCTCGACCTCGATATTGGCGATTTCCTGCTCAATCTGCGCCTTGAATTCGTTTGAGGCGCGCCGGAATTCAGCCAGCGTTTTGCCCACGTAGCGGGCGATCTCCGGCAACTTCTTGGGCCCAAAGATGATCGAGGGCCAGGAAGAACAGGAAGATCGTCTCGGAGAAACTCATGCGCTTCATCATACTGCCGGGGATCGAAAAGCGGCAATGCGCAGGAGACAACGCGGGGACAACTTTGTTAGCCAGCGTGCAGCCCATTATGATGTTCGCGCCATGCAACTCTGGTTTGCCCGTGGGAGCGAAGTCTCGATCCGCGAACAACTGGTGACGCAGGTCATACTTGGGATTCTGAGCGATGACCTGGCGCCGGGCCAGCGCCTGCCCTCGACGCGCGAACTGGCGCGGCGGTTCCACCTGCATCCCAACACCGTCAGCGCGGGATATCGCCAACTCCAGCGCGACCGCTGGGTTGAGTTCCGCCGCGGCTCCGGCGTCTACGTGCGAGCCAGCAAGCCGGAGATGCCGCCCTCGCCTGCTCTCGCACTCGATCAGATGATTGCTCGTCTCTTCCGCTCGGCGCGGAAGCTCGGCGTGTCGCTGCCCGCGCTGCGGTCGCGCCTGCGGCAGTGGCTTGAGTTGCAGCCTCCCGATCATTTCCTGCTGATCGAACCTGACGAGGAATTGCGGCGGATCCTGGTGGCGGAGATCGCGCAGGCGGTGAGCTTTCCGGTTAAGGCTTGCGGGAAGGAAGATTTCCCGAAGACAGCCACAGGCGCCATTGCGGTGGTACTCCCCAACCGCGCGGCCACCGCCCGGCAATTGATGCCCGATGGATCGGAACTGGTCACGCTGCAGATTTCTTCGGTCCCTACCTCGCTTGCCGGGTATCTGCCTGCGCCCGCGGGTGCGCTGGTCGGCGTGGCGTCGCGCTGTGCGGAGCTTTTGAAAATCGCTCGCGCTGTGCTGAGCGCCGCGGGCTTCCACTCCGATTGCCTGGTTTTTCGTGACGCCCGCGAGGGGAATTGGCAGCGCGGCTTGAAACAGACCTCCGCCGTCGTCTGCGATTCCCTGACCGCGGCCCAACTTCCCAGCTGGATGTCGGGCGATTCCCTTCCCCTTGCTTTCGGAAACATCCATCGAAGAACTGCGGCGCTGCGAAGACTTCATCCGGCAGCCGATCGAGTCGCTGTAGCTCGCTTAGAGTTCCTGGCAGACAATCGCCAAGCCTGAACCTTGTAAACTCTTTCACGCGATGAGCCACGAAAGATGCTGTCGCGGGAGGCACGCGTGAAAGATCTACTGGCGGAAACCGCAGCTCGGGCTGCAAGGTACGTCACAGAAATTCAGAGCCGGCGGGTTGCGCCTTTGGCAGAGGATGTCGCACGACTCGACGCTCTGGGCGGGCCGCTGCCCGAGAATCCCTCCGATCCGGCGAAGCTGCTCGCTCTGCTCGACGATATTGGCTCGCCCGCAACGGTTGCGACCACCGGCGGCCGCTACTTTGGATTTGTGACCGGGGGGACGTTGCCCGCCGCGCTGGCGGCGAACTGGCTCGCCGGCGCGTGGGACCAGAATGCCTGCATGCGTGTCATGTCGCCGGTGGCGGCAAGGCTTGAAGAAGTTGTCCAAGACTGGACTCTGGAACTGCTCGACTTGCCTCGCTGCAGCGGAGTTGGATTCGTCACCTGCACCACGACGGCGAACTTCTCCGCTTTGGCCGCCGCGCGCTCGGCGATCCTCGAGCGCTCCGGTTGGAATGTCGAAGAAGACGGGCTGTTTGAGGCCCCAGCAATTCGGGTCGTGGTGGGCGAAGAAGTTCACGTCTCCGTGCTGAAGGCGTTATCGATGCTGGGCCTCGGCCGATCCCGCGTGATCAAAGTTCCGGCCGATGATCAGGGACGCATGCGAGCCGAGGCCTTGCCCGTCCTCGATGAGCACACGATCGTTTGCATTCAAGCAGGCAACGTAAACACGGGGGCGTTCGATCCAGCAAAAGAAATCTGTGCCAGTGCTCGAGCCGCGGGCGCATGGGTTCACGTCGATGGCGCCTTTGGGCTATGGGGCGCTGTGTCTCCGAAGTACGCGCCCTTGCTCGAAGGCGTGAGCGACGCGGATTCTTGGGCCATCGATTGTCACAAGTGGCTAAACGTACCCTACGATTCTGGACTCGTGGTAGTGGGCGAACCTGAGCATTTGCGCCGAGCCCTGTCTGCGGGAAACGCCGCCTATCTGACGCAGAGCTCCGCTCGTGAGCCCTGGCAATACACGCCCGAGTCCTCACGGCGTGCCCGCGGTATCGAACTCTGGGCGGCGATGCGCTCTCTGGGCCGCACCGGGCTCCGGGAGATGATCGAGCGCAATTGCCGTCAGGCGCAACTCTTCGCCGATCGCCTGGGCGCCGCCGGTTTCGCGGTGCTGAACGACGTTGTTCTCAATCAGGTGCTGGTTTCCTTCGGCAGCCCGGACCAGACCCGCCGCGTCATCGCTGAGATTCAGGCCGATGGCACCTGCTGGTGCGGAGGCACCCAGTGGCACGGGCACACGGCGATGCGAATTTCGGTCTCCTCCTGGGCCACTACTGACGAGGATGTCGAGCGCAGCGTGGCAGCAATGGTCCGAATCGCCAAATCGGTGATTTCTTCGCGTCCCTAAGGGGGCCTGCCCGCGGATGCCTCAATTTTCGCCCGAGGGAACCTCGGAGCCCCCTGCTGCATCTCATAAACAGGCTCATTTCGGGAGGGTTACCGTCGGTGACTAAACCAGTCCGGGGGAGTCTAAAGTGGTGATATACTGCGTCTATTCAGCCGCGTAGCTGGGGTGGAAATTAGCCCTAAACCGAAGGAAATCTAGATGGCTCGTAGTTCTCGTCGATCACTCATCCTGGTAGTTTTTTTCCTCCTTGCCTGCGGGTTCCTGGGAATTCTGTTTGCCCAGCGCTCCGGACAGGCCTCGTCGATGGCCACGGACTCAGAGGTCAAGGACAGCCTCAAGCAGTTCACCGACGTCTATTCGGTGGTCGAGGAAAACTACGCCGAACCGGTCAACGCGGATAAAGCCATCTACAACGGCGCAATCCCCGGCATGCTTCACGCCCTCGATCCGCACTCGAATTTCTTTGATCCCAAGTCTTACGCGCTGATGCGCGAAGACCAGCGCGGCAAGTATTACGGCGTGGGGATGACTGTCGGCCCGCGCAACAACAAAGTCATCGTGATCTTCCCCTTCGTGGGAACACCCGCCTACAAGGCAGGCATTCATCCCGGTGACGTGATCATCGCCGTCGACGGCAAGTCGACGGAGAACATGAGCACTACCGACGTCGCCGACATGCTGAAAGGCCCCAAAGGCACGACGGTTCACATCAGCATCGCGCGTGAGGCCGTCGAGAAGCCGATGGAGTTCACGCTGATCCGCGATGAGATTCCGCGGTATAGCGTCGACGTACATTTCTTGCTCCGTCCGGGCATCGGATACATGCACGTGAATGGATTCAACGAAACGACCGAGCACGAGGTCGCCGATGCGCTCGATCAGTTCGGGGACCTGAAGGGTCTGATCCTTGACCTGCGTGGCAACCCGGGTGGCCTGCTCAGCGAAGGCGTGGGCGTGGCCGACAAGTTCCTGAAAAAGGGACAGCTCATCGTTTCCCATCACGGACGCGCGTCGGCTGAGAAGCGCTACATCGCGCAGCACGGCAACAGCGGCAAGGATTATCCGATCGTAGTGCTGGTAAACCGGCTTACCGCTTCAGCGGCAGAGATTGTGTCAGGAGCGATTCAGGATCATGATCGCGGCCTGATCGTCGGCGAAGTCACGTTCGGCAAGGGATTGGTGCAGACGGTCTATCCGTTGTCGGAAAACACTGGTCTGGCCCTGACCACGGCGCACTACTACACGCCCAGCGGACGCCTAATCCAGCGCGACTACAGCAACATTTCGCTTTACGACTATTACTACAATCGCGAGGGCGCTGAGTCGTCTAACACCGCGAATCGTGAGGTAAAACTCACCGATAGCGGACGCACGGTGTACGGCGGAGGAGGCATTACTCCCGACGTGAGCATTCCTCCCGTCAAGAGCAACCACTTCCAGGACACGCTGTTGCAGCACTATGCGTTCTTCAACTTCGCTAAGCGCTATGTCGTGACTCATCATCCGACCAAAGGCTTCGAAGTCGATGACGCGACCGTGCAAGAATTCCGCAAGTCTCTCGACGAGGCCAGCATCCCCTATACACAGGCCGATCTGATCGATAACAATGACTGGCTCAAGTCCAATATCAAGGCTGAGATTTTCGTCGACGCTTTTGGCCAGGACGAGGGCATGAAAGTTCGCGCCGAAGCTGATCCAGAAGTGGTCAAGGGGCTCGAGCTACTGCCCCAGGCGAAGGCGCTGTCCGATAACGCGCGGAAAATTGTCGCCGAGCACAATGCGGCTCCGGCGTTCAACCGGTAAGTGGCATCGGAAGTTTTTTGGCCAAGGCCCGGACTCGTTCCGGGCCTTGCCATTTACGGGCAGGCCAGTACTGGGAAGGTGAAGGAGGGGATCGGCGGATTCATTGACTTGGCTTCCGGGCTATGTGAGAATCCGCGCTAGAGGCCGCTTTTGCGGGGTGAAAGCGAAAGGCGGCGGGCGTCCACCATCCTTCCCCGCAGGCGATTTCTGAACCGTCAAAAATGGCTCTTTTCAGCTATGGCCGCGGGGATAAAGAGGGCGCTGGACGGTCGCTCGCCGACCGTCTTCTGAGGCGCATTTGAAGCCGGCCCTTCTCGCAGGCGCTGTGCTTGTGGCCGCGATCGCCGCGTGGACCGACTTGCGCAGCCGTCGGATCCCGAACTGGCTTACGGTGCCGGGACTCGCGGCAGGGGTCGTAGCAAACGTCGTGCTGAGCGGCTGGGGCGGATTGAAGGCTTCCTTGCTGGGCGCAGGTCTGGGTTTAGCGCTGCTGCTGCCGTTTGTCCTGCTGCGCAGCCTCGGCGCCGGAGACTGGAAGCTCGCTGGGGCTTTGGGGGCATTTGCCGGACCGGGCACCCTAGTTGATCTGCTGTTGGGGTCGGTTTTCGTGGCGGGGATCATGGCACTGGCGTTGGTAATTTATCGGGGGCGGTTGAAACAAACGGTACGCAATATCGGCCACATTCTGATTTCGTTGGTAACCTTCCGGTTGCCGGGAGCGCAGGTTTCTCTCGACAATCCAGATTCATTGAAAATTCCGTATGGTGTTGCCTTGGCGTTTACGGTGGTTCTTTACGGTGGAGCTCATGTCTGGGGAGTCGTATAGCGGATTGCTCAAAATGACGAATATCGCCCGCAACACTCTACGCAGGCTGGCCGGGGAAACGCGCGGCTCCGAGATTGCCGAAGCAGCCGCCGTGCTACCGGTGATGTTCATGATACTCATCGGCATCTTCTGGTTCGGTCAGGCGTTCAGCATTTACGGAACCATCACGCGCGCGGCGCAGGAGGGTGCCCGCGCAGCGGCAGCGCCCCAGTGCACCACCTGCACTGCGGGCAACACGCCGGGCGTGAATGCCTACAACGCCGTGCAGAACACGCTTATCGCCGCGCATGTCGACCCGGCAAGAATCATCCCCCTGAGCAAATGGACACCGCCCTCCAACTTCGATTGCGTCACCGGTATTACCGTCGCTTGTGACGACCATGGCGGAGTCTGTGTGCAATCGAATGTCCTGTTGTCGAATTCTGGTACATCGCCAGCCGTGTGTGGAGTTTCTGTAAGCCTGGAGTATCCCTATAGGTTCTGGCTGCCCTTCACCTCTTTGAACAAACAGTCGATTAGTCTCACCGCTTCGGCACGAGTGCGAATGGAGACCATGTGAGCATTTGGGGTTATCTGTCGCGCGGGAACACGGACGAGAGTCAGGGTCCGGTTCGGGCGGAATCCGGCGCCCAGTTGGTCGAGTTTGCTGTCGCCCTGCCGTTGCTGGTTGTGTTCGTGGTCGGCATCTTCGATTTCAGCGGAGCTTTCACGCTCAAGCAGAAACTCACCAACGTGGCACGGGATGCGGCCCGCGCCGCGGCCGCTGCCCCGTCCAACGATCTGTCCATCGCGAGTCCAGCATCGGTGAGGGCGGCGTTTCAGGTCGTGAACAACTATTTTGTCGCCAACCAACTCAATACCTGCAGCGTCGCCGCCCCCGCCGGCCCTTCGGGACTTACCTGGACGTATAGCGGAACCACTGGCTGTCCGCCAGGGGGCCTGACGATCATCATTAACCGCGGGTACTACTTCCCTGCCACCTCCGCGGCAACGATCGCCAACGCGAACTGTACTTCACAAACATTAGGTGGACAAACGGCGGCCATTTCCACTTGTGTGAGCATTCAATACGCGTACGGGTGGCGCTTTGGCCGCGCGGCCAGCCTGCTGGGTTCGAACGCATCGTTGCCCAGCGTGATCACGGCCACCGCCGTAGCGATAAACGAAGACTGAAAGACGTCATGAAACCGCCTGCCATCTCGAGATCTGGCCGAGCCCGCTCCACTCGTGCGCGCGAGCGTGGAGTCACCATGATTCTGGTTGCCGTGGCCATGGTTGCAATCATCGCCATGGCGGCGCTGTCGATCGACGTCACCACCCTCTATCTGGTGAGGGAGGAGGCGCAGCGCTCGGCGGACGCGGCCGCCCTGGCTGCCGCCCGCGTTCTTTCGCTCAGTGGAGTAACGGGAGATCCGGACAACGTCCAGGGTAGTTTGCCGAGCTCGCCCTGGCCGGCAGCCTGCAGCGCAGCCACGCAGGTGGCCCAGGCGGTGGCAAATCAGAACGCCGTCGGCGGTACCGTCGCAAATACAGTAACCGTGACTTTCCTTTACAACGGCGCGACGACGGATTGCACCTCGCCAACAGGAGGCTTCGCGATCAATCCGCAGGTGCAGGTCAAGGTGATCCGGCAAGGCCTCCCTACGTTTTTTTCTCGCATCTGGAGTCGGGGCTCGAATAGCGTAAGCGCCACGGCGACCGCCGAGGCGTTCAATCCCTCCAATTCTGGAACCATCGCGCCGAATGGTATCGTCCCCGTGAATCCGCGCTGTGTCAAACCGTGGATTGTGCCGAATCGCGATCCCGGAAATGCGGGAGTCCCATTCGTCAGCCTGACTGACGGATCGATACAGAACCCGGGCATCCAGCCAGACGGCACGGGAACCGGTGGCGTCATCGGGGAGTCCTTTACATTGACGGCAGATTGCAAGACCGGGAACCCGAACTGTAAAGTGGGGGACTTGCAGGACAATCCACCGTCGTACAACCAACAGGGAGCGAATACATTGGACTATGTTCCTACTTTAGTCCAGCCGACCGCTGTCGCGTATCCCGCGTGCGCCGATGACTCCGATTATCAGAAAGCTATCGGGGGCTGCGACCAGAGTACCGTCTACGCATGCGGCATCGTCGGCGGGGGCGCGCAGGCTGACCTCACTTTCGATCCTGGCAAACCGAGCGGCGACACATCCACGGCAACCCAGTGTCTGATTCACCAGCCAGGGGGCCAGGACGTGCTCGACCGTACCGTCTTTCCGTTTCAGATCCACGCCGGGTTGGGGAATCCAGTGGTCACGAGCGGAGTCATCACGTCCAGCACCAGCATCGTCACTGTGCCGATTTACGATGATAAGCAAGGAACGGCGAGTCCCGTGCCGTTCACGGTCAACCAGCCTCCGGTCACCATTGTGGGGTTTCTGCAAGTGTTCATCAATGGTGTCGACACAAACGGCAATCCGAATGTGACCGTGCTTAACGTGGCAGGCTGCAGCACCACGGCGACAGTATCAACCCCCGCCGTGTCCGGCACTTCCCCCGTGCCGATCCGGCTGATTACTCCATAAGAAGTCGTGATAGGTTCCGCTTACTGCTGCGGAGCGTCTTCCTCGGGGGCTTGCGGCACATACGGTGGGATTGGCCTTGGCGGGACGTTGGGATCGGGAGGGACAGCAATCGGGGGCTGGGCCCCAGGTGGCGGCGGCGTATTTGCTGTCTCGTCTTCATCGGTATCTTCGTTGACCTGCGCCGGAACTCTGCGGTGAGATCGCGCCCCCTTCCCCACGCGGTGTGAGGATCACGCGATCGAGCTGACGCGGATCACTGGCCGAATTCAGAATCAGAAAATTGAACCTGGAACCGTTCAGCAAGTGGGCGAGAATTTCCTGCGCCGGACCAGGGCCAAGGTCGGCCACCACTCGTTCCTGCTCCGCACCCGCGGGGATGGCGATCTCAGCGCCGGTTCGCTGTTGCACCGCGAACAGCACTTCCGACAACGTCGACTTGTTGGATTTGATCGCAAGCAGGCCGTTGCGGAAGGAAACATCGAGCGGCAGCCGTCGCCGGGGCGTATCTCGTGAATTCGTTCCGCTCCGGTCGTAAAGTTAGCCTGAACCAGACCCGGTCGCGTTGCCGGCGCCGGAAAATCGTCCAGACTGCGCGCCGCATCGACGGCTGGCCTGCCCAGGACCTTGATAATGACAGTACGGCCGTTGGGAAAAATTTGATACGATCGCGCGGTTTTCAAATCGACTACCACACGGGTAACCGGCGGCCGCGACTGGAACAGCCCAATCCGTAGGCTCTTGACTTCTCCGCGATTCACAGATTGACTGCGCAACCCGTTGCCCGGCACTGCGTTGGGAAAGTCCACGACCAGCCGGTCTGGCCCAGTGAGCACCTGGCTTTCAGGAATGATGCGGTCGCTCGCGTCGACTTCAATTTCCACCGTGTCTTTACTACCCAGAACCTTCACTTGCCGAACCTGTGCTTGACGGGCCGGCCCTGGACCAGCCTCAGCCTGCGAAGCTCTTTGGGCTTCGAGCATGGGCAGCAAGGCAACTGGCATACAGAGGCCAGCCACGAGCAGCCCACGCGCAAAATTTCCCGAAAACTTGTACATGAAGACCTACGTCTGAAAGGTTCTTCTGTGATTCTAGGGAGATTGTAGCAGCGATCGCAGGTCGAGGGGATTACTTTGGTACTAGAACCACTAGGCCCGGATTTCAGAGAATCGATGGCGGATCCTCCAACCCATTGCCGCCATCCCGCCCGCCACCAGCAGCCACGTGCCGGGTTCGGGAACTTCTCCTCCCCCGCCACCGGTGCTGCCGCAGGGACCCTTGGGCTTCTTTTTGGCGTTACTGATTGCTCCCAGCGCTGCAGATTCCGCTCCCTCGCTGCCGGGCTTCTTCTTCAACGGACCGCACACACCGATTGGCAGCGGTGGCGGATAGACCGGCACCCAGGTTCCGCCCGCAAATGGCTCGTACAAACTCAAGGGAGCGGCAGGTCCTAAGCCTGGCACTCCGGAACGACTCATTAAGGCGGATTGGTATGGTACCGCGGGATTTGCGATCGCACTCCCCAGTACCGGCATCGGTTCATCAAACTTGATAGCGGGCGGTTCCGACGAGGACATCGCCACCTCTGGAACGTCTTCCACGCGATTCGCGCAGCGAGTTCGCGCCGTGATCTTGCCGTCCGTCAGCACCGTCTCGCCCTTCTTGAGCGTGACGCGGTGCCGGGTCCAATACACCTTGTTGCCAATGCGGTACGAGACGTACGCGGTGCGCGCCAGGACAAGGCGCACGACTCGCGCATGATCGTAATCGAATCCCGCATAGTGAGCCGCGACGATCGGATCGTGCTCTACCGCCCACTTCAACTCGCGGGCATCCCACACCCCGCCGGGAACGACGGAGTATTTATAGACAGTACGACCTTCCATCGAGCGCAGCGCTTCTTGCTGCGCGTGCAAGATAAGGTCGCGGCTGGCTTCGGCGGCATCCCGGGACGGTTCGGCTGACCTGGAGGCACGAAAGAGCGACGGACTCAAATGCCAGAGGGCAATCGTGGAAAAAGCAACACATCCCCCGATCGCAAGCACACCTATCAGGAGTCGCCGAATCAGGCGATCCAAACGGTGACGGCGAGTCCGGCGCTTCCGGACCAAAATCCGGACATTGCCCTGTTCTGATTGGTTCTGCAACTTACTCCTTGCCTTTTAGCGGGCCCGGCCAGCCGAGATGGGCCAAACACAATTCGCTACTTTAGTGGACTTGCAGTTGATGCGCCACTAGCAAACACATAATCTAGTGAAAATACAGGGGATTAGGGATCAAAAGGGGCGGCATGCAAGCACCTATTGCAGAAATTTGCATCTTATGGGCCAGCTTGTTCGAGTTCCTTGCGAATCTCGCCATAACTATAACTAACGCAGTTGTAGGCAATCCTTTTGCCGGTTTCGGCATCGTACATGGGCTTGTGAGCCTAAGGGGAGAGATCGAGAAGGCAAGACACCAATTGTGCAACGTTATCAGCGCAAGCGTTAACGGTCAAACACCAAATAGCTGGAGTCGTCCGCGACGAAACGTTAGAGTTGTGCTGATATAGGTAGAAGGGCACGTACCTTGGAAATGTACCTTCAAATCTGCCATAATCCTTTTCGTGTGTAAGCGATACAAACTCTCGCGGCGGAAGCCAATAGTAGCGGAATACTCTGGTGTTTTCTCACGAAACGGGGACCGAAACCGTCGTTCCAACATCGCCCGGACTCAGCCGGTTCTGGTCGTCACGATCTTCGTCCTCGTGGTCGTAACAGTTGTAACAATGCTCTCATCGGGATGTGGCTCCAAATCCAATGGGACATCCGCACCAACCCTGGTGTCAATTGCGGTTACTCCGACAGGTGCTTCAATTGCCGTCAACGGCACTCAGCAGTTCACTGCCAAGGGGACCTACAGCGACTCCAGCACACAGGACCTGACCAGTTCGGCAACCTGGACTTCCTCGGACACCAGCAAAGCGACGATTACTACTAAGGGGCTCGCGACCGGTGTGGCTGTGGGCAGCACGACCATTACTGCGACGTCCGCAAGCGTGAGCGGTTCAACGTCCTTTACAGTGATGATAACGCCCGCTTTGGTCTCGATCGCAGTGGCCCCGGTGAACCCCTCGGTCGCGGTTGGCAAGACCCTGCAGTTGACGGCCACGGGAAGCTATAGCGACGGCAGCACGCAGATTCTCACGAGCACGGCGACATGGAGTTCGTCGGCCCAAGCAGTAGCAACGATCTCAGCGGGAGGTCTGGCCACTGGTGTGACCGCGGGTACTTCAACCATCAGCGCGACGCTGAGCGGCCTTGCCGGCTCAACCACGCTTTCGGTCACGTCCACTTCTTTTTCCGCAGGGACCCCGGAATGGTTGGAATTCGTGGGCGATGGCTCCGACGGCGGCTATTCCTGCCCGTCGGGTACGTGCGCACTGGCAGGCGAACATTGGTTCTCGTCGTTTGACGTACCGGCGGGGACAACCGTTCTGACCAGCGCGCAGGATACTCCCATTGTTATCCGGTCGATCGGCGCCTGCAACGTCGCCGGAACCATATCCAACAGCGGAGCGGACGCCCCTACCATCACTGGCGCCGGAGATTTCGGAGGTGGCGGCGGAGGCGGGGGTGGAGGTACAACCAGCGGACAGGAGGGTCTGGTGAACGTCGGTGACGCCGCCATAGAAATCATCTCTCCAGGCTCGGGAGGCGCTGCCGGCGGCGGGAACGGGGGCGACGGTGGCATCCCGGTTCCTGCTCAATACAACGTGCTGCTTAGTGGCGGAACATCCTGGCCAGTGGGAGGCGCCGAGGGCGGACAGGGCGGTGGTTCGAGCGGCGGAGTGGGTGGGTGGGGCGGAGGCTCCATCATTCTGGTATGCCAATCCATTAACTTTATCTCTACAGGAATCATTGATGTCAGTGGCGGCCCGGGTGGGGCATCTGCAGGGGATAACAGCGGAGCCGGCGGCGGTGGAGGCGGGGGCTATGTCATTCTGTCCGCGACCACCTTGGTCAACGCAGGCACAATCAAAACTGCCGGTGGACCCGGCGGGAGTTGCGGTCCGCACACTGGATGCGGAACTGGCGGCAATGGTGGCAGCGGATGGAGCGTGGCGCTGACCATCCAGTGAGCCCGCCAGTCGTCTTGATCGAAGGCGGGATACGGAAGTCCTAGCCCCAAAAGGGTTGAACATGAAATAGATAGTTCCCTCTGACAAGTCCACCGTCGTGGCGTCTCCGCAAACGATCTGAATGGAAGCCTTCCGTCCACGCAGGAGTGTCGCATTCCGGTGGGCGATTTCGCATAAGGGCTCCAGCAGTTCGACACCGATAGACTTTCGCACCGTCTTTCGAGCGGCCACGCAAACGATTCTTCCCATTCCACAACCAAGGTCACCGAACACGTCCTGCGGCATGGTTTCACAACCCTAATACTCTTTGCACATTCAGGTAGCCGATGGTTGCGTAACCGAAGTTGTCGCTAAATCTCGCCCTCCTGGGAACCCCGGCGCTCCAGCACTCCAATACCTCGTTAGGCCCGGGATCGACCGCCGTTTTCGGGCTCCGTCCGAATTCCCAGGGGGTGCTCGTTGTATTTTGTCCACGCCTCGCTGAGCGACGAGACTGACTTCCTGAGAAGCATCTTCAACCGCGGAGAAATCTCCTTCTCCTTCAACAATCCTCAGTGGAACGTCGTGCAAGAGCCCCGCCTGTTCGAGCTTTTCCATTTGCTCGCTAGAACACGAATCGAGCGGCCTGGGTAACCGCTCATACCAACTGTAGTCCAGTCCGCCTTGTCCTTTTGTAATTGTCCCAGTGCTTCTGTCGCGCTAATCCCTCCGTTACCTACCTGCTAGGCGGTCTCGATGAAACGATGATTTGCCGCCCAGTTGTGCAAAGGGGTGCGAAAGATCTTTCACCCGGAAGGAGCCTGAATGCACGCAAAGAAGAACCTTTCTCCTGCAAGCAGACTCGCAGGAATCGTCCTCTGCCTTTTGTGCCTGGCCCATCTAGGTTGCGCCGGCTTCACCGCACAGAAAACAGGATCGCTGATCACGGCCTATAGCATCTCCGGCACGCTTAACCCAGCAGCGGGTAGTAGCGGGGCAACGCTGACGCTCAGCGGTGCAGCCCGCGCCACCACCACGGTGAATAGTTCCGGCAATTACACCTTCAGCGGCTTGCCCAGTGGCTCTTATGCCGTCACCCCGGCGAAGAAAGGCACGACGTTCAGCCCGGCGACGCAGCAAATAATAGTCGGTAATTCTAATATTACGAGAGCGAATTTCAGCGTCAGTCAACAATCCGCCATCATCAGCATTTCGGGCTTTATCAGCCCGGCGGCAAATGGCGCGGCGACCACGGTGGCTCTCAGCGGCGTTACCACTGCCACCGCCACAACCGACAGTTCCGGCAAATACACCTTCAGCGGTCTTTCCGTTGGATCTTATAGGCTGACTCCGAACAAGGCGGGCTTTACGTTCAGTCCAGCGAGCCGTACCGTGACCGCAAGTGCCAGCGATGTTACGGGAGTAGATTTCAGCGTGAATCAGCCACCGGTAATCATCAGCATTTCGGGCTTTATCAGCCCGGCGGCAAATGGCGCGGCGACCACGGTGGCTCTCAGCGGCGTTACCACTGCCACCGCCACAACCGACAGTTCCGGCAAATACACCTTCAGCGGTCTTTCCGTTGGATCTTATAGGCTGACTCCGAACAAGGCGGGCTTTACGTTCAGTCCAGCGAGCCGTACCGTG
>CAVRCR010000045.1:0-13541 GCA_963719615.1 uncultured Acidobacteriaceae bacterium
GTGATGCCGGGAGGGGACACCGAAGCCAGCAATCCGGTAGGTGCTCCGAAGATATCGAGCCAACCCACCCGCCGTGAAAACGATTGCCATCGCCACGATGAGGAGAATGCGCGATCTCGATTGCGACCATCGGGAGTTCTGCCAATTGTCTTGAGAGGCGTCCATGAAGAAAGACCACGACCACACACCGGAGCTGATGCCTACAAGCGTTGCAGCGGTGAACGGGTAACCAGCAAAACCAGCTAACGTACCGGTTTGAGCGCACAATGCCGCGCCGACGGCGCGGACCAGTCGCCAGAACCCAGGTGACGATTCTGGCGGGCTGAACGCGATGGGACTGAGGGAAAGGACTAGTGATTCGCTCCCATCAGCCTGATCGCCCCAGTCTTTTATTAAGTGAAGAGATTTGGCAACGCTAGCCACCAGGACGGTGGCCATTGCCATCGCCCATGCTGAGTTCTCTTGCATGAAAAGCGCGAGCGGAGCAAGCCAAACCGCATCGAGCGATGCCTTTAAGATGAGACGTGGAGGAGCCAGGCGTACGGTAGGTGGCTGGATCAAGTGAGAGCCCCAAGCGGCCACCGAACTGGCCAGGAATACTGCCAGCGCCCGCTCGACGGATGAAATCAGTAACGCGGTCCAAGACAGAGAATGCACTAGCGGCAAACGGCACACAACAGAGGCAACAGTTCCTCCGGCAAGCAGGGCCGCAATTGGCGGCAACCATCGGGTGATTGGTCTCGGCGCCGATTCGCGAATCTGATCGAGAGTGTTCATGCTGGAACTCCTCTTCGGGAATAGGCTAGATGGTTTTCCTTCCTGTTTGGCACGATACTGGGCCCGTTCTGATAGTTCAGCGACGAATACCTGCGTCTGTGACGAATGGACACCGAACTAGCGAAGAAGGTTCCTGTGGGGGCGGGTGCCCACCGTGACACCAAATTTCTGCGATTTCTTACATTGACACCCGTCGATTATCGGGGTATTCCTGAGGCTAGCCATGTCTGCCGACGCTTCGCTCGATCGTGCGCTTCGCGCCATTGCCGACCCGACCCGGCGCCGCATTTTGCGGGCGTTGAAAGAGGGTGCACTCGAGGCGAAAGCCGCGGGCACGGGCGCTGGTACTGGAAGCTGCTTGTGCGCAGGGGACATCGAAGAAAAAGTTCACCTTTCGCAATCTACCATCTCTCACCACATGGCCATCCTGACGAAGGCCGGACTGGTCGCGGCCGTGAAGCAGGGGCAGTGGCGTTGGTACCGCCGCGATGAGAAGGCGATCCACCAGGTAGTGAAGACACTGCGCGGGAAGCTGTAAGAGAGTCACCGATTCCAGAGATTCATTGAGACGCGGAAGGCAGGCCCATTGGGCTCGGAGTTCCTGCCACTCTTGCATGACGCGAGGCTCGTGTGAGAGTTCGGCAGCGCGATGGAGGGACTGCTCGGCCTTTGCCAGATCGTTGAGTTGTAGCTGACATTCTCCCAGACCGGCCCAGGCATACCAATCCTGCGGAAATTCTCTGATCACTTCGTTGAAGGTGACCACAGCCTCATTGCAGCGGCCGGCCTCGCCGAGCTGCAATGCCACCTGCACGTGAGCCCGCGCAAGGTTCAGCGCGACCGGAGTGTTGTGCGGTGCGGCTTGATGAGCCACGGTGAATACTGTTAAGTCATCTTTCCACGCACTTTCCTGTCTCACCGTAAACACGGTGAAGACAATCGCCAGCATGCCCGCCACCGCCAGCGAAGCGATGCGAAGTTCGTCCATCAGGTGCCATCCGATCGCGAGCAGAAGCATTCAGGCCCGTCAAGGACAGATAGGTGTATCGGCCGTGCAAAAAGTCTCCTGGGTTAAGCGCGTTCAGGTTCAAGGCGAGAAGAATTGGAAACACCAGGAAGAGAGAACCTAAGACCAGCGCGGCACTGGACACCGGCCGCCTCTCGATCAGGTAAATCGCGGGCCTTTTTCCAGACCCAGAGCAAAGCCGCTGCTAAGACCATTAAGGCGCAGCCAACGCCTAGCCCTGGCAGCAGGACATCACGCGCGGAGAACGTATCGACCTGGCTGGAGTCGGCAAAAGCACGCAGCCGCACCGGCCACAGCAGCACCTTCAGGTAGAACCAAAGAGTTGCCGGTACTGATCGTGCGACCGTGCTCCAAGGCAGGTTCTGAGTGCGGGCGCCGAGGCGTCCTCCCGAGCATGAAGGCGCAAGAGCAGGTAAATCACCGTCACGCTGAGGAACGGAATGGTCTGGCGTAACGCACGGAACAGGTGAGATCGAGGTTAGCACCTTCGTGCTTGGGGCTCGGCATCGCGAGTGCCAGTGCAAAGAGTAGGGGGATCAACACCACGGCGGTTTCTTTCGCGAAGAGAGAAACCAGGCAAAGAAGCGGAGGCGATCAACCATGCCGCCGACGATCGAGCCTCGGCCTCGCTTGGCTTGCGGGGTTTTCTGCCGGATCTGCCTGATGGCAGCGAGCTCTGGGCGAGAGCTGGTCGGCATACCGGAGGTAGCAGAGCACGCTACCCAACATTGCGGCGGACATCAGTGGATCAGGACGGTCACCCATGCTACCGATTCTGTGTGCGCAGGATGCAGCGCGAACAGCGCGCCGGCCATCGACGCGGCGCTGCGATCCCGCAACAGTTTCCAAACCAGCAGTCCCAGCAGAACGGCGACCAATACATGTTTCACGATGCTGAGTAAATGCCATCCCCAGGGAGACATTTCACTCAGGATGAAATTGAGCCTCATCCACAAAACGAAGACCGGACGATAGAAACTCGTTGGCCCGCCAGTGAATTGCGCCCATACGTAATTCGTAAAGTATTCCCAGACGTGACCGGAGGATTGCACGCGAGGATCGTTCACGAAACGGTGATCGTCGAGAATGAATTGAAAACTCAGCGCAGGGCTGTAAGCCGCGAAGATACCAATGACCAGGGCAATGGCAACAATGGAAAAGCTCAGAGGCGATAACAACTCCGGCGTTCCAGCCCGCGCCGCGCGGACCGGAGCCTTCTGATGCCGAATCGGAGGGGATGGTTTCATTCTTACAGAATTGGAAGGAAATTGTCTCACACGTCACATACCCGCTACCGGGCGTGACTCTGAGTTATCTCACTAGGGCGTGCCAAGGGCCCACTTCTCCAGATCTCCAGTTGAACGCAGGAGACCGAGTTGCGCTCGCTCGAGCTCGAAGGTGACGTCCTGCAGTGCGATAAAGCGCTCGCTCGCTTTGGGAACGGGCGTCGTCGAGGTCGTGAATCGTGGAGGTGCCCTCATCCATGCGGGTCTGAACCGCAGCCAGGTTCTTCTGAGCGATTTCGTATTCCAGTTGGGCAACGTCACGCGCGGCCTGCATTTGAGCAACGGCGTGCTGCAGGCGAAGGGTCTCTTCGGAAACCTGGTTGCGGGCCGCTTCCGCCTGCTTGGTAGCTTTCAAGGCATCGGCATCGGCGGCCTGCGCGCGCGCACGCTGCGAAGCGTTGAACAACGGAAATCGAATGGAAACTCCGATCGTGGCGTTATTTTGCTGGAAGCTGTTGGTGGTGCAGAGAACCGAAATACCGGATACGACGCAGGGTTTCGAAGGAATGTAGTAATTCTGGAAGTTGTTGAACTTCGGAAAGCAAGGCATACTGAGCGGCGAAGTCGAAGCTGGGCCAGAAAGACCGATGCTCTCCTTCGGCGCGCAGATACTGGGCTCGTGCGTGCTCGACGGCAGCCTGAACGCCTGGATTCACATCCGGGGCGTGGGCAGGCGCGGTTGCGTCCTGTGGCAGCGCAGCGAAGTCGGGAAGCGCGTCGGTCTCAGTCTGAAGGCCGGCGGCGGGAAGTCCGGTGAGCTTGGAGAGATGCTCGCGCAACACATCGGCTGCGCCCTGGGCTTCGGTAACACGCAGGCGTACGCGCGCCGCTGACAAGCGCGCCCGAGTGCCGTCCAGTTCGCTGTCCACGCCCTCTTTGACGCGCTCGGCGACTGCGGCCTGCATTTTTTCTGCTTGGCTTTCGGTTTCCTGCAGTTGAGCCAGGCGCTGTTCCCACTTGGCGAGTTCCGCGTAGCTCAAGACCGCATCCTGAATGATCTGATTGCGCTGGTCTTTGTTCTTGAGAGAGGCGACGGCAGAATCGATTTTCGCGGCGCGCACAAAATCGCGCAACGACGGGTTCAGCAGCGCCGACTGAGCGTTGAGGTTGAACAGCGATGGCGCGGATCCCTCAAGCCCGAGGGGGAGTCCGTAAGAATAGCCAAGCCCGGCGCCCGTGGAGAGTTGTGGGACGTAGTTGTCCTTGAGTTCGCGATAGCCGGCGGCGGCCCGCTGTTCGTCGGCCGCTGCAATTGCTCCGCCGGTGGCGTGAGCCAAGGCGAGCTGGACGACACGCTTGAGAGGGACCGGCTCTGCCAGCAAGGCAGCGGGAATTAATATGACCGCCATTATCCATCTTGCGCGCATCGCACCTCGGCACGGGTTTTTCATTGCGTCCCTTCCAGATTGAGTTGGAAATGATTGTATGAATAATTTGGATGCCAGCGAGATTCTAAATGTCAGATGGGGGCGCGAGTACAATCAATACTCACCCTCCTCGCAAAAGGCGCGAATAGGCTGAGGCACCCGCCTTTACAGACATCGTCACGGCTGGATCCTCTTCAAGTCGGCTTGAGCGCGCACGTAACCATGTGCGAGTGCGAGGGCGGCACGGTATTCGTCGGCAGCCGCCTGGCGGTCCCCTGGCTTTTCGAGTAATTGTCCGAGCATGTCGTGCGCTTTGAATGCGGGACATTCTTCAACCGGCGCGGAGAGATAGCGGCGCAGAAGACGAGCTGCCGAGGGGCAGAGTCGCGGCTCGCGCGGCAGCAGGATGCTGGCGCCGTCGCGCAACGCCTCATGCTGTTCGACGGGTGCGGATTGGAAGTTACGCAGGACTTGCTCCATATCGTCCAGCCGATTATTGCGGAGAAGAAGACCAGCGAGATCAACCCAGGCGCGGCCGAGAGTTTGATTGGCAGCGATAGCAGCGCGATACTCGCGCTCTGCTGAAGCAGAGTCGTGGTTTTTTGCTGCAATATGAGCGGCAATCCAGTGCGCCAGAGCGGGATTGAGTGTCGCGATCGCGTCGGCCTGAGCTTGTGCTTTCTCTTTGCCGCCGCCCACGATACCGGGGGCTTCCAAATAAAACTCGGCGAGATCGGCGCGGGCTTCCCAGCTTTGGGGGTCAAGTTCCACCGCGCGTTCGAACGAAGAGCGGACTTTTTTCGCGAGCCCGGCGGCGGACAGGAACCCGGCACGATCTGCCTTTTCTCCGTAGATGCGGCCCAGCCAGAGGTGATAAAGCGCCTTGTGCGGATCAAGGTTGCGGGCGCGTTCGCAATTGGCAATGCCACGATCCCAATCTTCCAGCATGAAATAAGCGCGGCAGAGCAGGTTGTAGGAATCGGCATCGGCACTGGAGAGTTCGATCTGGCGCTGCAGTGTCTGGATGGCGTCGTCCACGCGGCCCGCCGCGAGCAGTTCTTTCGCGGAGGCGGCGGCACTCGCCGGCGACAAAAAGTGCGACCACGCCGAGCAATCCGGAAAACAAAAGTCTCCAGGGCTGGAAGCGAAAACGGAGCCGTAGATCAACACACCGCATCGGTTAGGGCACCACTTTGACCGAAGCGCCGTCGGAGAGCGGCGCTTTGGAGTCTTCTGAAGGCAATGCGACCGAGGCACCTTCGTTAAGGCCGCTGGAGATCTCGACGCGCGTGAGATTCTGCAATGAAATGGACACGCTGACGCTTCAGGTGATTGTCGACGATCTGGTAGACGTAGGGCTGGGTGTCGTCGAGGCGGATCGCATCCCGCTGTAGGGTGAGCACATTGTCATGTTCGGCAGTGACGATGGAGACGCTGACATTTACGTTGGGCAGCAGACGGAGGTCATGGTTGTCGACTGCCCGTGGTCTCGCCGACATTCCTGGACCCATGGACTTTCACGGTGGAAGGGACGCGGGTCACCCCGCCGGTCCAGGTGCGGCCGGGGACTGCGTCCCAGGTAATTTCGATTATTTGGCCGGGCGAAGACGGCCAACGTCAGGTTCGTCGACGAAGGCCCGCACCAGCACGTGGGAGAGGTCGGCAACCTGCAACAGGAAGTCTCCCGCCTGGACATAGGCACCCTGCTTGACGGGGAGGGAATAGACAATGCCGTCAAACGGAGCGCGAACGCTGGACTTGCTGAGCGCGTCCTCGGCGGCGTCGTAGGCGGCTTGAGCTTCCGAAGCCTGCGCTTGGACCTTGGCAACTTCCGGAGGTGAGTAGCGGTCGGCCTTTTTCTGCTCCGCCAGCGTGAGGTCAGCCTGGGCGCGCTTTAGAGTATCTTCCGCAGACCGAACTTCCCCTGGGGAGGCAGCGCCCTCCTGTTGCAGACGGCGCAGTGCCTCGAGATTGCGCTGGGCCGCATCGCGCGCGCTCTGTGCCTTGATGGTTTGCGAATTCAAGGTCAGGACTTCTTCCTGCGTGCCCCCGGTCTTGAGCGAAGACTGTTCGGCCTGCGCCGCCTTGATCTGGGCCTGAGCTCGAGCTGCCTGCGAGCGTATGTCGGCATCATCGAGTTGCAGCAGGAGCTGACCCTTGCGCACGTGGTCGCCCTCCTTGACGAACAGACGCTTCACCGTGGTCGAGATGGGGGCGTGAGCCTCAAGATTTTGAATGGGCTCGATCTTGCCGTTGGTGGAAACCAGGCTGCGGATCGGACCGCGCTGCACCGTCGTAACCCGGGCCTTCACTGGAGTCTGGTGAAGATAAGAATAAAACACGGCCACCGCGACTATGGCGAGCACGGGCCATATCCACCGGCGGCGCGACGGTGTGTTCGAATTGTTCGTCGGTGCCAACCTGTTGTCTTTCAGGGTGAGGCAGGAACTACTGTAAGCAGTAATTTACCATTCCGGAGGCCGCCGCATATACGCTACGTGCCCCAGGTGCGGTATCTGTTTGGATGCGGGCACTGCGCAATCGGCTGCACCGGCCTCCGCCACACGTGCTCCCGCTACAATAGATTCATGGTGAAATCGCCTCGCTACACGCCTGAGCACGCTGCTGCCGGTCTCGATGCCGCGTTTCCGGAGATTGAGACCTGGCCGAACCAGTTTCCCGGCTACGAGATTGTGGTGGATGACCCCGAGTTCACGTCGGTATGTCCGAAGACCGGGCTGCCGGATTTTGGGGCGTTAACGATCCGCTACACGCCGGATAAAAGCTGCCTGGAACTGAAATCGTTGAAGGAGTATTTGCAGAGCTACCGGAACCTGGGAATTTTTCAGGAGAACGTTGTCAACCAGGTGCTAGAGGATGTGGTGAAGTGGGCGAAGCCGGTGTGGGCCGAAGTCAAGGGCGAATTCCGTCCGCGAGGGGGGATTTCCACGACCATTGTAGCGAAGTGGCCGCGGCCGAAGCGGCGGCGGTAGGGATTCCGTTCGTCATGCTATATTCGCTGGACGTGTGACACAATCTGATCTCCAACCTCGCACCGCTCTGATTGTTCTGACGGCGCTGAATCTGCTCAATTATGTAGATCGCAACGTGCTGTTCGCGGTGCAACCGCTGGTGCAGGATGAGTTTCACCTGACGAATAGACAGATCGGGTATTTGACCAGCGCATTCTTGGTTTCTACATGATTGCGGCGCCGTTTGTGGGGCCGCTGGCCGACCGTTACTCGCGCAAACTAATCATTGTGCTCGGAGCGCTGTTCTGGAGCGGGCTCACGCTGCTTACTGCGGTCACGCATACCTACACAGAGTTGCTGGTCCGGCACACGCTGGTGGGCGTGGGCGAGGCGACGTTTGTCACCATTGCGCCGACGTTTGTGGCGGATCTCTTTGCGGAGAAAATACGTGGGCGGATTCTGGGAGTTTTTTATCTCGCGATTCCGGTGGGCTCGGCCGCTGGATATCTGTTGGGCGGGTATCTGGCACCACATCACGGGTGGAGATTTCCGTTTTACGTGGCCGCGGCCCCGGGCTTCGTGCTGGCGTTGGCTGTCTTGTTTTTGAAGGAGCCGGAGCGGGGGCAGTTCGATTCGCTGAAGGAGACTCCGGAGCGGGGGACCATTCTCGGCCTGGCCCGAAATCCGGCATTTCTGACGTCGACGCTGGGGATGGCAGCCATGACGTTTTCGCTCGGCGGCATCCAGGTGTGGATGCCGAAATTTCTGTTTAGCGAGCGGGGCTACACGCTGGAGGCGGCGAATTTTTCCTTCGGGATCATCATTGTTGTGGATGGCATCGTGGCCGCCCTTGCGGGCGGATGGCTGGGCGACTACCTGCTGCCTCGGATGAAGAGTTCCTACTATCTGATTTCGGCCGCGAGCATGTTGCTCGGCGTGCCGGTCATGATCGTTGCGTTGTTTGCCAAGGGAGCGATCATGATCCCGGCGATCGCGGTGGCGGCGTTCTTTCTCTTGTTGAATACCGCGCCGCTGAATGCGGCTGTAATCAACTCAGTGGGAGCTCACATTCGCGCCACAGCCCTGGCGGTGAATATTTTCATCATCCACATTATGGGGGATGTGCCTTCGCCAACAATGATGGGCTGGGTCGCCGACAAGCGATCGTTGCAGGCGGCGTTCGTTCTGCCGATCATCGCGATGGGGCTTTCTTCTGCCATACTGTTTTATGGGATGAAATTCGCGCCGCAGGTTGCGGTTGAGGGCGCGTCCGCCAAGGCAGGGAAGACTTAACAGGGATGGCTTATTTCTATTGGACTGCGGGAACAATTCTGGCGCTCGCCTGGTTTTCCCGCATTGTGGATGCTGCTCTCGGCATGCCCTCCGTCGTGGATGTATCCCGGCCGGAGTGGGATCGCAATCCGGTTTCTCCTGCCGGGAACCCTCGTGTGTCCATTATCGTTCCAGCCCGCAACGAAGAAGACACCATTGAGCTGGCGCTGAACACTCTGCTTGCGCTCGATTACGCGAACTACGAAGTGATCGTCGTAAACGACCGGTCGACTGATCGGACGGGCGAGATTGTGGAGAGGATGGAGAAAAATCCCCGCCCATGCGGAGCTTGGACGGGGCACCCGCATTTCACTCCGACCCTTCTCGTCCTTCATCACAGCGAACTTCCCGACGGCTGGCTGGGGAAGACTCACGCGATGTGGACCGCCGCGAATCAGGCGACGGGCGACTGGCTGCTTTTCACCGATGCCGACGTTTTGTTCAAGCCAGATTCGCTTCGGCGGGCGCTGGCTTACGCTGAGAGCGTGCCGGCGGATCACGTGGTGCTGTTTCCGCAAATGATCATGAAGCGGCCAGGCGAGTACATGATGATCGCGTTCTTCCAGACCATGTTCATGTTCGGGCACCGGCCGTGGAAAGTGGCCGATCCCAGCACCGACGATCACATGGGTGTAGGCGCTTTCAACCTGGTGCGGCGCAGAGTCTACGACGCGGTGGGGACGTATGAGGCGCTGCGCATGGAAGTGCTCGACGACATGAAACTGGGCAAGGTGGTGAAAAATGCGGGCTTCGCTCAGCGTAACGTCTTCGGCGGCGACTTGATCTCGATCCGCTGGGCGCACGGGGCGATGGGGGTGGTCAACAATCTGACCAAGAATTTCTTCGCCGTGCTGTCGTTTCAGTGGTGGCGGACCGTGATCTCCGCCTTCGGACTTGCGTTTCTCAACTTCGGCCCCTTTCTGGGAGTCTGGCTGGCGCATGGCTGGGCGCGCGTGCCTTATGCGGTGGCCTTGGGATCGATGTTTCTGATTTACGTCGGGATGTCGTGGCGGTCGGCGGTGCCGCCGTATTATTTCCTGCTGCATCCGGTCAGCACCGCCCTGTTTATCTACACGCTTGTGAGATCGATGGTCGTGACACTGTGGAATGACGGGATCGAGTGGCGAGGGACGAAGTATCCGCTCGAGGAGTTGCGAAAAGGCATGGTGTGAGCCCTAGTCCGGAGGTTCTTGGTCTTCGACATCGTTGCCATAGGTTGTCTTGGTGTTGGGTTTGGCTTTAACTTTTGTCGGCTTTTTCGTGGGACGCACGCGGCCGGCGCTGTAGTGGCCACGGTTTTCCCCGTCATAGTTCTTGGGGATCGGGGGAATCAGGGCGGCGCCTCCGGTGATCTGGCTGATGCGGTTGAGGATGATCTCGGCGTGCCCGTCGTAGAGTTTCACTGGACCGTGAATTTCAGTCATGCGGCCGGCGAGGCGACGGACGTCGCCTACGTCTTTCAGGTCGTGGGGAAAGATGACCACCGTAAACGGGCAAGCCATCTGATCCTCGCAGAAGTCGAGGAAGTGCACTCCCTTCACGCCGACCTTGACCCTGACAACCATTCCGCTCACACACTTCGTTTCTCCCACATGCTGGCTGGCTTCGTGGATAGGGACGCAGTCGGAGGCGGTAAGGAAGGGCGCTGCGAGAAGGACTGCGACGAGCGCCACCCAGTTTGTCACATGCGAGGTACTAGTTCCAAACATACCCCTAACTTTAGGAAAGACGGGCGAGGGATGTCTGTGATTGGAGCGGAATCAGAGGGTGGTCGTTCCGAAATGAAACTGCGACGAAACCCCCACTTCTCGCGCACAAGACGCGCGAGAAATGGGGCACCCGGTTGGAGGACTCTACTTGAACGACTTGACTGCGGACGCTTCGTCGTCTTTGACGTCGAAGACGGTGTAGAGCTTGGTGATCTGAAGCAAGTCGTTGACCTTTTTGGTGAGATTCAGCAGCTTCAGTTCGCCGCCCTGATTCTTGGTGGTGGTGAATGCGCTGACCAGTTCACCAATGCCGGAGCTGTCAATGTAGTTGACGTCCTGGAGGTTCAGAACAATCTTTTTATTGCCCTTGGACAGCAGGTCGCGCACCGTGTCGCGGAGAATGACGCTGCCTTCGCCCAGCGTAATGCGGCCACTGCAATCCACAATCGTGACTCCATCCACTTGCCGACTACCAACCTTCATGCTCACTGGGAAGCCTCCTTGCCGCCCGCGGTTGGCCCGTGGACGTGCTTGATCAATTTAAGTTCGGTGCCCGTTTGAGAAGGGCGAATTTCGACCACATCCATGAACGAGCGCATAAGAAAAATTCCGCGCCCCGACGTCTTGAGCAGGTTCTCCGGCGCCAGAGGGTTTGGGATTTTACTCAGGTCCATCCCTGAGCCCTGGTCGCGAATTGTGATGATCAGGTCGCCAGCGATGCGCTCAAAGGCCAGAGTCACCTTCTTGTCCGGGGCATAAGCATTGCCATGCAGAACGGCGTTGACCGCGCCTTCGCGTACCGCCATGGAAATCTGCATGACTTCGTCTTCGGGAAAGCCGAGTTCGGTCGCGATGCGGGTAGCTTTCTCCTCCGCACTGTCGATCGTCTCCAAGGAGGAGTCGAGCGTATAAGAGACCCGTTGCTCGGTCATGGCCATGGACGAAAACTCAACAGACCAGGGGACGGCTGGGACGCCCGCACACCGCCCACAGGCGCTCGCCAGAGGCGTTTCCCAGCGAATGCGGTAGTTTGCCTGTACCACGGGGAATTGTCAACGAGCGCACGCAACAAGTCGGGCATTGGATTGCTCCGGTCGTTGCTGGCGATGTTTTGGGGAATATAATCTGCGCCGTGCCCGAGATCCGTCGGCCAAACCTTAGAGTGCGTTTGAAACGAGCCTTCCTCGCTGCCATTCTGACGTTGGTCGGTGCGGGGGCACTCACCTTTGGCTCCGACTACGCCCTTTTCCGCGTGCGGGTGGCGGCCAACTGGAATCCGTACGGAGTTGTGACCGTGGATCACTATTACGCCGTGCAGCAGAAGAGTGGAAAAATCCAGTTCATTTTCGACCCGCCCGCACCCCAGACTTGTGTACATGCTCTGTTTCCTCACTCGGGATGGCTGCCATGCTGGTACTTGAGCCGGCACCCGGAGCAGCGCACGGACATTTAATTGCCTGAGCGTCGGGGTAATAAGATCCCGCACGCGCCAGGACGGAGAGCGCCCGAGAACGTAGCACTTCACGATGGGCTAGAATGTTGCCTCGGATTCAACTTCCTGCTGGACGAGGGTAACATGCTGATCAAAGTTCTTCGTAGCGCGTGCGTGCTGGGCTTCGCCTTGGTTTGGACGTGCGTGGCACAGGCCGGCTCGGGTCCGTCCGATGCCCGGTTGCAGAAGGCCTATCGCTTCCAGCAGGGCGGATGGACTTACGTTCATCTGGAAGGCTCGCCCTCCGAAATCGGTTTTCAGCACGGCTATCTTCTCGCGCCTGAAATCGCCGACGCGCTCGAAGCCATCAAGCTCTTCGACACGCATCAGACCCAGCGCGACTGGGAGTTTTTCCGCACCACAGCCCGCGAGATGCTCTGGCCTCACATCGACGCCGAATACCAGCAGGAATTACAGGGCATTGCCGACGGGGTGAAAGCGCACGGTGTGGATCTCGACTTGTACGACATTGTTGCGCTCAACGCCTTCGAAGAAGTGCCGGACTATTACGTGCCATGGCTGGACAAGCAGCAGAAATCCGCGAAGGCACCAAAGTTATCCGCGCCCGGCAACTGCAGCGCGTTCATCGCCACCGGCAGCATGACAAAGGATCACCAGATCGTGATTGCTCACAACAACTGGACGAGCTATCTTTCGGGCGAGCGGTGGGTGATGATCTTCGACATTGTGCCGGAGAAGGGACACCGCATTCTGATGGATGGGTTGCCCGGCGTGATCACGAGCGACGACGATTTTGGGGTGAATGCGGCCGGCATCATGATCACCGAGACGACGATCACCCAGTTTGAAGGATGGGATCCGAATGGCAAGCCGGAGTTCATGCGCTCGCGCAAGGCGCTGCAGTATGCCGGCAGCATTGATGACTACGTGCGCATTATTAAAGAAGGCAACAACGGCGGATACGCCAACGACTGGCTGATTGGCGACCGCAAGACGGGGGAGATGGCTTATCTGGAACTGGGGCTGAAGAACACGCCGCTGTGGCGGACGAAGGATGGGTATTTCGTGAGCTCGAATTTTGCGCGCGATCCGAAGGTGATTAGGAGGAGACGAGCGTTCGATCCCAAGGACGCTTCGTCGTCGATGAATGCGCGGCATGCGCGGGCTGACGAGCTGGTGAAGCATGGCGGGGCAGGATTGATGTGGAGATGGCGGAGCAGTTTTTGTCGGATCACTTTGACAGCTTCGAGAAAAAAGAGCAGGCGAACGAACGGGCGCTGTGCGGGCACGTGGATGCTTCTTCGCGGGGCGTGAAGCAGTGGAGCTGGGACGCTTACAATCCCGGGGGTGCGGTGCAGGGGAAGGCGGCCGATAGCGCGATGGCGGCGAAGATGAGTTTCGTGGCGCGGGCGGGGCATCCGTGCGGGGCGGATTTTTTAGCAACGGATTTTCTGGAGCATCATCCAGAGTATTCGTGGCAGAAGCCTTTGCTGCGGGATATGAAGGCGGGGCCCTGGACCGTGTTTCGGGCGGGGGAGAAGCAGTAGCCAGTTGCCAGTACCCAGTTGCCAGTGAAGAGCAGATTCCTCGCTGCGCTCGGAATGACAAACTGCTTGGA
>CAVRCR010000046.1:0-64133 GCA_963719615.1 uncultured Acidobacteriaceae bacterium
CGGCCGGCGAGGCGACGGACGTCGCCTACATCTTTCAGGTCGTGGGGAAAGATCACCACCGTAAACGGGCAAGCCATCTGATCCTCGCAGAAGTCGAGGAAGTAGTGCACTCCCTTCACGCCGACCTTGACCCTGACAACCATTCCGCTCACACACTTCGTTTCTCCCACATGCTGCCTGGCTTCGTGGATAGGGACGCAGTCGGAGGCGGCAAGGAAGGGCGCTGCGAGAAGGACTGCGACGAGCGCCACCCAGTTTGTCACATGCGAGGTACTAGCTCCAGACATACCCCTAACTTTAGGAAAGACGGGCGAGGGACCTCTGTGATTGGAGCGGAATCAGAGGGTGGGTCGTTCCGAAATGAAACTGCGACGAAACCCCCACTTCTCGCGCCAGCGCGCGAGAAATGGGGCACTCGGTTGAGGACTCTACTTGAACGACTTGACCGCTGCTGCTTCGTCGTCTTTCACGTCAAATACCGTGTAGAGCTTGGTGATCTGCAGCAGGTCGTTCACCTTCTTGGTCAGGTTCAGCAGCTTGAGTTCGCCGCCCTGGTTCTTGGTGGTGGTGAAGGCGCTGACCAGTTCACCGATCCCCGAGCTGTCGATATAGTTCACGTCCTGCAGGTTCAGGACGATCTTCTTGTTGCCCTTGGCTAGCAGATCGCGCACCGTGTCGCGAAGGATGACGCTGCCTTCGCCCAGCGTGATGCGGCCGCTGCAATCCACGATGATGACTCCATCCACTTGCCGAGTACCAACCTTCATGCTCACTGGGAAGCCTCCTTGCCGCCCGCGGTTGGCCCGTGGACGTGCTTGATCAATTTAAGTTCGGTGCCCGTTTGGGAAGGGCGAATTTCCACCACATCCATGAACGAACGCATAAGAAAAATTCCGCGCCCCGAGGTTTTCAGCAGGTTCTCCGGCGCCAGCGGATTCGGGATCTTGCTCAAATCCATGCCCGGGCCCTGATCGCGAATCGTGATGATTAGGTCGCTGCCGGTGCGTTCAAACGCCAGCGTGACCTTTTTGTCCGGGGCATACCCGTTGCCATGTAATACGGCATTGACAGCGCCTTCGCGCACCGCCATGGAAATCTGCATCACTTCGTCGTCGCCGAAGCCAAGTTCGGTGGCAATACGCGTTGCTTTCTCCTCGGCGCTATCAATCGTCTCCAGCGAGGAGTCGAGCGTGAACGACACCCGTTGCTCGGACATGGTCATGGACGAAGTTGAACCGAGTATAAGCCGGGGACGGCTTGGCTTGCCCGCACACCATCCCGTAGACGCTGGGCAAAAGGCGTTTCCCAGCGAATCCGGTAGTTTGCCTGTCCTGCGGGGGAATTGTCAACGATGGACTGGATGGGGTAGTGCGCTAAATTTGTCATTCCGAGGCAAGCGAGGAATCGGTTTGCTGCCACGTGCAGATCCTGGTCGATATTCGTTCGGGATGATAAAAGCAGCAGCGCCGTACCCGGATGGCGGAATGTCGGCCAGAATGGGGCATATAATGCCGCCTGCAATGTCGCCTTCCGCGCGCTGATGCCATTCTAGGACGTTGGACTGCGGTGCTGGCGGCCTTCATCTTTGGCTGTCGATTTCGTCGTTTTCCGAATTCGCGTCGCCACGAACCACAATCCTACGGGTCGTGGTCGTGAGAGCAGTACTACGCCGTGCTGCAGAAGAATGGGAAGACCCAGTTCATTTTCGATCCCCCGGGCCCCAGAGTTGTGTGAATGCGTTGTTCCCGCATGCGGGCTGCTGCCATGCTGGTACTGCGGCGCTATCCGGAGCGGCGCACGGACATCTAAGCCGGTCGGGGTAATAAATCCGCACAGAGGACGGAGGCAGGAGAATCGTTGCATTAAAGATCGGCTAGAATGTTCCCCGTATTCCACTTCCGCTCGGATGAGGCCAACATGCTGAAAAGTTCTTCCCAGCAGTGCTGCTGGGCTACACTTCTGTTTGCGCTGGCACAAGCACGCTCGCCGGTACGTCGGATGCTCGGCTGCAGAAGGCCTATCGCTTCCAGCAGGGCGGATGGACTTATGTCCATCTTGAAGGCTCGCCCTCCGAAATGGGTTTTCAGCACGGCTATCTTCTCGCGCCAGAAATCGCCGACGCCCTCGAAGCCATCAAACTCTTCGACACGCATCAGACCCAGCGCGACTGGGAGTTTTTTCGCACCACAGCCCGCGAGATGCTCTGGCCTCACATCGACGCCGAATACCAGCAGGAATTGCAGGGCATTGCCGACGGGGTGAAAGCGCACGGTGTGGATCTCGACTTGTACGACATTGTTGCGCTCAATGCCTTCGAAGAAGTGCCGGACTATTACGTGCCATGGCTAGACAAGCAGCAGAAATCCGCGAAGGCACCAAAGTTATCCGCGCCGGGCAACTGCAGCGCGTTCATCGCCACCGGCAGCATGACAAAGGATCACCAGATCGTGATCGCTCACAACAATTGGACGAGCTATCTTTCGGGCGAGCGGTGGGTGATGATCTTCGACATTGTGCCGGAGAATGGACACCGCATTCTGATGGATGGATTCCCCGGCGTGATCACGAGCGACGACGATTTTGGCGTGAATGCGGCCGGCATCATGATTACAGAGACGACCATCACCCAGTTTGAAGGATGGGATCCGAAGGGCAAGCCCGAGTTCATGCGCTCGCGCAAGGCCCTGCAGTATGCCGGCAGCATTGATGACTACGTGCGCATCATCAAAGAAGGCAACAACGGCGGCTACGCCAACGACTGGCTCATTGGCGATCGCAAGACGGGTGAGATCGGTTACCTCGAACTGGGGCTGAAGAACACGCCGCTGTGGCGTACGAAGGACGGCTATTTCGTGAGCTCGAATTTTGCCCGTGACCCGAAGGTGATTGGCGAGGAGACGACGTTCGACCCCAAGGATACTTCGTCCTCGCCGAATGCTCGTCATGTACGGTGGGAAGAGATCATGAAGGAGGCCAAAGGCAAGATTGATGTCTCAATGGCGGAGCAGTTCCTCTCCGATCACGTCGACAGCTTCGAGAAAAAAGAGCAAGCCAACGAACGGGCGCTTTGCGGGCATGTGGACGCGTCTCCTCGGGGCGTGAAGGAATGGCAATGGAATGCTTACAATCCAGGTGGCGCGGTGCAGGGCAAAGCCACCGACAGCGCGATGGCCGCCAAGATGAGCTTTGTGGCGCGGGCCGGACATCCCTGCGGCGCGGATTTTCGGGCGGCGGAGTTCCTGGAGCACCATCCCGAATATGCCTGGCAGAAGGCTTTGCTGCGCGATATGAAGGCGGGGCCGTGGACGGTGTTTACGGCGGGGCAGAAAGAAAACTAGCCAGTGCCCGCAGCCAGGAAAGCAGATTCCTTGCTGCGCTCGGAATGACAAACTGCTTGGAGACGCACAAGCGAAAACTGAATCCCTCCGATAAACAATTTTGATTGGACGAGGTCGGGGACCACCCCCTAGAGTCCTACAAGTGCCGAGTAGCCGTACCCGAACCCGCGGACTTGTGCACCGGATTAACCCTCCGGAAGCACCTCTGACCCTGTTTCGTCCTCCATTTCGTAACTATCAGTTTGACGGCGCTTATGATGAGATGTTTGCGGCCCCGGGTACGCCTCGACCGCACTACCAGGGCCTCTTCCAGAACCTGCTGGAGTTGCCTCCCGAGGAGTTGCGCAAGCGTCAGCAGGCCGCCGACCTCTCATTTCTACACCAGGGCATCACCTTTACTGTCTACGGCAACGACGAGGGGACAGAGCGCGTTTTCCCGAATGACTTACTCCCGCGGATCATTCCGCACGACGAATGGCGCAAAATTGAGAACGGCCTCACCCAGCGCATCGCCGCCCTGAACCTTTTTCTCGAGGACATTTATCACAACGGAAGAATTCTGGCGGACGGCATCGTTCCCCGTGAACTGGTCTACAGCTGCCGGCATTTCCGGCGCGAGATGCGCGGGCTCACCGTGCCTCGCGGTATTTATGTCAGCATCTGCGGAACCGACCTGGTGCGCTTGCCGGATGGAAGCTTCGCCGTGCTGGAAGACAATCTCCGGGTGCCGAGCGGCGTCTCGTACATGCTGGCGAACCGCAAGGTGCTCAAGAAAGTGTTCCCCACGCTGTTCCGTGACTACGGCGTATGCCCGGTCGACCACTACGCGCAAGCCTTGCTGGCCACGCTGCGGGCGCTGGCGCCAGCCAATTCTTCGGCGCGGCACGAGCCTAAAGTCGTTCTCCTGACTCCGGGCGTCTTCAATTCGGCCTATTTCGAGCACACGTTTCTGGCGCAGCAGATGGGTATTGAACTGGTCGAAGGCCGCGATTTGCTGGTGCACGACAATATCGTCTACATGAGGACTACGGCGGGCCTGCGCCGCGTCGACGTGATTTATCGCCGGGTCGACGATGACTTCCTTGATCCGCTGTGCTTCCGGCCAGACTCGAGCCTCGGTGTGCCGGGATTGTTCAACGCTTATCGCGCCGGGAATGTAGTCCTGGCCAACGCGATCGGCACCGGCGTTGCCGACGATAAGGCGCTCTATGCCTATGTTCCGAAGATCATTCGCTACTACCTGGGAGAGGAGCCGATTCTCGCTAATGTAGAAACCTATCTGCTCCATGAACCTTCGCAGAGAAGCTACGTTCTCGAGCATCTGGATGAACTGGTCGTGAAGGCAGTGGGCGAGTCTGGTGGGTACGGCATGCTGATTGGCCCTCACAGCACGGCAGACGAAAGGGAAGAGTTCCGGAGGAGGATCGAAGCCGAGCCCCGGAACTACATTGCGCAGCCGACGCTAAGTCTTTCCCGGGCGCCGTGCTTCCTTGAGGGCGAGGTGCAGGCGCGGCATGTCGATCTGCGCCCTTACATTTTGTACGGGGAGAACGTAACGCTAGTCCCGGGCGGGTTGACGCGGGTGGCGCTGCGGCGTGGGTCGCTGGTGGTGAATTCATCGCAAGGCGGGGGAAGCAAGGACACGTGGGTTCTGCGGGCTTGAGTCAGCGGAGGCAAACGGTCATGTTATCTCGGGTCGCGGACAGTTTGTACTGGATGAGTCGCTACCTGGAGCGCGCCGAACACACGGCGCGTCTGATCGACGTGGATCTGCAGCTTCGACTTGATCAGTCGCCGGAAGCAGGCGCGGGTCGCTGGCGTCGGCTGCTGGAAGCGTTGCAGGCTCCGGTGCCCGAAGACGGCAAGATCGATGCCAGCTCTCTTTCGCAGATTCTTACCCTCGACCGGACCAATCCGTCGTCCATTCTTTCCTGCGTTGCGGCGGCACGCGAGAACCTGCGCCAGGTGCGCGAGCAATGCAGCACGGAAATGTGGGAGCAACTGAACCGGCTGTATCTGCAGGTCACGAGTACGGCTGCGAGCGAGGCTTGGTTGCTGAACTCGCACGTCTTCTTTCGGGCTGTCCAGGAGGGTGCACATCTGTTTCAGGGTGTGACCGACTCGACCATGTCGCATGGCGAAGGTTGGCAGTACATCCAACTCGGCCGGTTCGTGGAGCGTACCGACGCCCTGGCCCGGCTCATCGGCGCGCACTTCGGCAGTTTGGTGTATCCGCTGGACCTGGCAGTGGAAAGCGAAGAGTATCTCGAGTGGGTAGGCCTGCTGAAGTCGTGCTCAGCATTTGAGGCGTATTGCAAAGCCTATACGGCGGAGCTACGTCCGCTCCGGGTGGCGGAGTTTTTGCTGCTGAACCCGGAATTCCCACACTCGGTGCGATTCTCGGTCGACATGGTTCACGCAGCCCTGACCGCGATCGGCGAAATGACGGAGCGCAAGGCTGAGCAACCCGTGCGTTTGGCTGGACGCCTGCGTGCGACGTTGAGTTTCAGCCAAATCGACGAAGTCATGGCATCGGGCGCCAGCGGATATGTGGACAGCGTGCGCTGGCAGTGCGCCCAGGCGCATACCGCGATCCAGCAGGTCTATTTCGACTATCCGGTGGAGACGGCGCTGGTCTCGTGAGCGCTGACTTGAGTTGGTTTTTAGAGTTGGTTCCTAAAGTTGGTTTTGGGAAGGGCATTGGCTTCAGCCGTGCCATTAACGGCAGCCAAAAAATGCGGGCTTTAGCCCCTGAGGGGACTCGGTGATCTACACCGTCCGGCACACAACCACGTTTCGCTACGAGCCTGCGGTGCGGGAAAGTGTCATGGAGGTGCGCTTGCAGCCCCGCAGCGACGGTGAGCAGCGCTGCCTGAGCTTCGCGCTCGACGTCGAACCGGCGGCGAATATTCTGCAGTATCACGATTTCGCCGGGAACACGGTGCATCACTTCGACATCGCGGGCAGCCACACTCAGGTCAAAGTCACAGCCCAGTCGGCGGTCGAGGTGCAGAATGTGCCCGCGCTCCGCGCCGCCGATGCAGGCGAATGGGCCGACCTAGATGCGGTGGTGGCGGCCGGCGATCATTGGGAGATGCTGCTGCCAAGCCACTTCGCGCACTCGAGCGATCCGCTGGAACAACTTGCCAAAGAACTCGGGTGTGGTCGGAGGGGTAGTCCGTTTGCACTGCTGACCGAACTCAACGAGGCCATTTACCGTTTGTTCTCCTACGTACCTAACAGCACCAAGGTGGATTCCCCGATCGAAGAGGCTCTCGCGGCTCGGCAGGGAGTGTGCCAGGACTTCGCGCATATCATGATCGCCCTCGTGCGGCGGTTGAAGATTCCATGTCGCTACGTCAGCGGATACATGTTTCACCGCGACGACGAAAACGAAGACAAAAAAGATCGCTCGCTCGACGGGGCATCGCACGCTTGGGTGGAAGCGCTGGTGCCCGACATCGGGTGGGTGGCGTTTGATCCGACGAACAACCTGGTCGGAGGCGACCGGCACATTCGCGTGGCGATTGGCCGCGACTATGCCGACGTTCCGCCGACGCGCGGCGTCTACAAGGGAGAATCGCAGAGTGAACTGATCGTGTCGGTGTCGGTAAGCCCCGCCGACGCAGTGGCTCCCGCGCCGATCGCGCCGCCGTTTGTGGTTCGTTCCAGACCGGTCCTAGTGCGGACTCCTGCCCGGCGAACCGAACAAGAGCAACAACAGCAGCAGTAATGTTATACGTTGACTACTCGTAACGTAGCGCCTCGACGGGTTCCATGCGCGACGCTTTTAATGCGGGCCACATTCCCGCGGTGACGCCGACGAAAGCCAGAATCACGAAAGCGGTGAGCATCACGTTGCCCGAAGTCCTCAAGAAAATATCGCCGTCATGATTCGCCGTCTTGTACAGCTCTGAGTAAAGCGGCATGGGTGGAATCGCATGCGCCAGCAGAACGGAAACCATCATGCCGACCATGCCGGCGGCGAAAGTGAGTACCAGCGCCTCCACCAGAAATTGAAGAGCAATATCGCGATTGCGCGCACCCAGCGCCTTGCGCAGCCCGACTTCCTTGGTGCGCTCGGTGACGCTGACCAGCATGATATTCATGACGCCGACCCCGCCGACTCCGAGCGTCAGAAAACCAATGAACCCGAGGATGAGGCGCAGGGCTATGCCGAACTGCTGAATATCTTTCGCATCCTCGACGGTGTCCCACTCGGGGCTTGATTTGTCGTCCTTGGGATTGAAATTGTGGCGCCGGGCAAGCACTTCCCGGACCTGCGCCAAAGCGGCCTTGTGCTGGAGCGCCGTGACCGGTTGAAACACAAACATGCTGGGATCCCGCTGGTTGTTGATGTCGCTCATGCTCTCGAAGGGCATGAACACGTTCTCATTGTCGGGTCCGTTATTGGAGGAATCCTGAATCTTGAGCTTGAGCAGGCCGATCACATCCCAGGTTTCGCCGTTGATGGTGACGTGGTCGCCCACCGGATCGCGACCGCCGAATACTTTCTTGGCGGCGTTGGGGCCGAAGATCAGAACATGGCGATGTTCGGTGAAGTCGCTTTCCTCGAAGTAACGGCCTTCGGCGATGTTCAACTTGCGCATCTCGCCGTAGGGATACTGAATCGCTTTGCTCTGAACTGTGATGACCTTGTCGCCATATTTGTAAGCGACACCATCATCCCACTCCGCGCTGACCAAGCGGACCAGAGGTGCCTCATCGCGGATGGCTTGGATGTCCTCATACTTGAAGAAGACGCGCTTGCCGGCGCGTTGTCCGCCAGCCTGCATGCTAGTCTGACCCTGCCAGACGATGATCACGTTGTTTCCGATCCCGATAAACGCCGTGAGCACACCGTCGCTGACGCTTTCACCATAGCCGAGCAGAAGCACGACCGTGGTGAGTCCCCAGACGATCCCCATCATTGTCAGGATGGAGCGCAGCCGGTTTCGGGCCAGCGCGTCCCAGCTCTGCAGGATGAGTTCCTTGATGCGCATATTTCGACGTTCTCTACTCCTGACGCAAACACTCGATAGGGCTCAGCGCTGCCGCTCGCTGCGCCGGGTACATTCCGGCGCCTACCGTGATCAGCCCCAAAGTCAACAACGACGCGATGATGGCCAGCGGCGAGATCACAGGGTGGGGCACAATGTCGGGCAACTCCACGCTGCTAACTATCAGACAGATTCCGAGGCCGATGCCAAGTCCGATCGCTCCGCTGATGAGCATGAGCGTAGCCGACTCGGCAAAAAACTGGTTGCGGATATCGTGCGCCGTCGCGCCCAGGGACTTGCGCACGCCGATTTCGCGAGTGCGCTCGGTGACTGCGACCAGCATGATGTTCATAACTCCAATGCCGCCCAGCGACAACGTCATCAGGGCAACCGCCCCGAAGAAGATTGTCATGATGTCGAAAATCCGCTCGACCAGCTTGGAACCGTCGAGCGTGTCCCAGATGAACAGTGCGTCTTTGTCGCCGGGATCGAAACGGTGGTCGCGCCCGAGAATCTCATAGATCTGGTGCATGGCCTCTTCGTGATGATCGGGATCGGCGACTTCGACAACAAGATTGTTGATCCAGCCCTTGGAAATGCCAGGTCGCTCGGGCGGCGGGAAGTCGCGCGCCATCGACGCATAGGGCACGAAGAGCTGCGTGTTATCGGGGCCGCTGCCATAACTGCCGTTCTGCTTTTTCTTTTCCAGTACTCCAATGACGGTGTAGGGCGAGCCATTCATGGTGAGAGTCTCGCCGATGGCGGGTTGGCCCGGAAATAGTTGGTCGCGCGATTCCACGCCGAGTACTACAACGCGCCGGCCTTCCGTTTCATCGTCGTCGGTCATCAGGCGGCCCTCCTGCACTTTGAGGGAACGGAAGCGCTGATAATCCGGCCACACCCCGCGCACGGGGCGTGATGCAGCATTGTAGCGGCTGACTTCGGCGACGCTGCGCCGCAGTTCGGGGCTGACGGTTTTGATCAAGTAAGCCTCGGCCTTAATCGTGTAGGCATCCTGAATGGAGAGGCGGACCTGCCGTCCTGCGGCGTAGCCGCCGGCCTGTGCGCTGGTGCGCCCGCCCCAGACGATGGCAAGATCGACGCCGATAGTCTTCAGGCGCTCCTTCTGATCACGGCTGAATCCCTTGCCCAGTCCTACGAGGAGAATGACGGAGGTGATCCCCCAGATGATTCCAAACATTGTGAGGAAGCTGCGTAGCTTGTGCGCCGAGATCGAGGCGACGGTTTGCCGCAGAACCTCTCGAACGTTCAAGAGTTCAAATCCTCCTGTGTCTTTGACGTCCCGAACCGGCGAACGGAAGCCAGGTTGTAAATCGGAACCCGAAGAAAGCGGGAACTATTTTATAGGCGCTTCAGCCCTCGGTAACAACCTTAAGAAGTGGCTTCGGCGCGAGTTCGTGTGTTTCATGCTAAACAAGAAGCGCATAGAGCAGGACCGCGCTGAAGGCCAACAGCGTCCACGATGTGTATGGCGCGATCACTGAGTTCCACCACCAGGGTTGCGCCGCTTGCGGCGAAAGATACGCGTGGGCGCGGATGGCGACGGACTGAATGGGAAGCAGCAACAGGAGGAATAAGGCGAAGGCTATCCTTTTCATGAGCCTGTGCGTCTGGTTCGGGACAATGCGTTTCGAATTGTCGGCGGCTGCGCCGAAGATCCACGCTAGCATCAGCGTCAGGATGCCTGTGTCGTAGACCCGGTGGTAAACCGGGAGAAAGCTTAACGTGAGCACGCTGGCGAGGGCTAGCGCCGGCGAACACTCGGGGTTCCGGAAGACAGCATATATCCAAAGGACGAACCCGAGCGCGGCCAACCCGTACGCCACTGCGTTGGCGGCCGAACGGCCCAGCAGCGGATCAAGAACAATCTGAAAAGTTGCCAGGCCGAAACGAATCGGATTGCCCAGACCAAAGTCATTTTGCCCGCCGGGCCGAAACCAGTAATGAAGGTTCGCAGAATAGTTCGAGAGCACGGCGCTCAGGGGCAACCCGATCCTGGCGAATGAACCTCCCAGCAAAAGCAATCCGCTCACACTGCCGGCCAGCACGAGTGCCACTTGCGTCTGAGCAGATAAAACGCAAATAGCCAAATACCGAGGTGCGGCTTCAAACATGTGGCCACCCCGGGCAGGATTCCCGCCCAAAGATCACTATCGTGGCTTGCCAAGTAAACCGCGAGAGCGCAGAGTACCGGGCTGATGACCGAAATATTCGCTACACGGATGGCGGTGTGAAAGGACGCGAAGGCCAGTACCAACGCAACAATCATCCACGCCTCGTTGTCGCGCAGGTCGTGCCGGCTGATGGCTACAGGACAAGGTTCGCCCATTGCCAGGACAGGAAGGTAAGCGGCGCAACCAGCATGGAGGTCGTCGGTGGATAGATCGGAACTACGCGCATGGGCGATTCGGTGAGAGCTTTGCCCGCGACAGTTGCTTGCGCGACGTCATACAGATTGCTTCCGTGACGCCACAGCCAACTGGCCACGAAAGGATCGGTGAAGTCGTTCTTGCCCGTGGTGAAGCTTGGAACAACGGCACGAAAAACCAGATCGCCCAACATCAGAACGATGATCACCAGCATCACAGCCCGAATTCGCATCAGCCCCCGACGCGATCAGTCTTAGATCAGCAGTGCGCCCGGAGGAGGTCACTCGACCGTCCCGATTCGAGCAGGTGTCGTTGCTGTTCCAGAGGATGCATTCTACGTTGTTCGACGGACTCAAGAAACGGGCGATAGCAGTCGAGTGGGTGATGCAATGCGCAGATGCGCCCATTTCGGATTTGGATGGTCGGGCGGGTCCCGCTCACTCGGCGGCGCGAATTCCGTACTTGTTGAGCTTGTAGGCAAGGGCGCTGCGGGACAACCCCATGCGGCGGGCGGCTTCGGCTTGCGCTCCGCGAGTGGAATTCAGGGTGCGCACTATCAATTCCTTCTCCGCTTTTTCCAGCACTCCAGTCAGATCAAATGAGTCGGCTAACGGAATCGCAAGTTGGCTGGCGAGGGCACTACCATTTCCATTCTTGACTTCCGCTTGTCGCCCCAGAGGAAGATCGTCGGCGCCGATTTGCGGGTTACTGCCAAGAATATAAGCGCGCTCGATCAAATTCTTCAGTTCGCGCAGGTTTCCGGGGAAGTGGTATTGTTGGAGCTTTTCCACCGCCTCATGGGTCATCTCCCTTTGCGGAATTTTCAATTCGGTCGCCACCTGGTGGCAAAAAATGCCGGCCAATCCGGCGATGTCGTCGCGCCGTTCGCGCAACGGCGGGAGGTGAATGGGCACGACCGCCAGCCGGTAGAACAAATCCTCACGGAAAAGACCTTCTTTGACCCGTTGTTCGAGATTACGGTGAGTTGCCACCAGGACGCGGACGTCGACTCGCCGCGGCCGCGTGGAACCAACCCGCAACAGTTGGCCGTCGGTGAGAACGCGCAACAGCTTGGCTTGCGCCGCCAGGGACATCTCTCCGGCTTCATCGAGAAACAGCGTTCCTTCGTGCGCCGCCTCGAACAGTCCCTGCCGCTGGCGATCGGCTCCTGTAAATGCGCCTTTCTCGTGGCCAAAGAGTTCGGTTTCCAATAGGGTCTCGGTGAAGGCCGCGCAGTTGACTGCAACGAAAGGTTTGGCGGCCCGTGGGCTGTTGCGGTGGATGGCGCGTGCCACCACCTCCTTGCCAGTTCCGGTTTCCCCGGTAATCAAAACAGTGGCCTGCGTGGGGGCGACGCGGCCAATGCGCTCTCGCACGTCTTGCATGGCAGAGCTATCGCCATAAATCTCCGAGGCGCCTTCCAGACGGACAACTGCATCTTTCAGCAGGATATTTTCGCGGAGGAGTCGCGTCCGCTCGCAAGCCCGCTGTACCGTGGCGCTGACGACCTCCGGCTGAAAAGGTTTCGTGAGGAAATCGAAAGCACCTTTGCGCATGCTTTCGACCGCCAGTTCAATGCTGGCCACTGCCGTCAGAAGGATCACGGGCAGCGTAGGATCGTTCTCGTGGGCCGAGGCTAGAACCGTCAAGCCATCTCCATCCGGCATTTTCTGGTCGGTGATGACGACATCGAAATCGTTGGCCGCAAGAATCCGCTGGGCCTCCGCGACCCCACTCGCTTCCGAGATCTGATGCTGGTCCTGACGCAGATTGGAGGCAAGAATTCGCCGCATGTTAGGTTCGTCGTCGACTAGGAGAATTCGTCCCATGATTAGCTTCCTCGTTTCTTACACCTCGACTTCTCGGTCGCGGATGGCAGGGTCGGTGAGAAACAGGGCCGGCAAGCAGAAAACAAGGGTCTAGAGAAAAAGGCAGGTTCTATAACAAGAACATTCCGGAGAAAAAAGAGCGATTCCTGGCGCCCGAAAATGGCGCCATCCGACGCCAACAGAGATCGAGACGGCAGTAATCCTCTGAGCACGCCCCCGTACTCTCCAAGTCCAGTATAGCCACAGAACAACGGTTCGTATCCAGCCGCACCCGTGGTAGCTGCTCGAGAGCGGCGCTTCATTCGCCCTTCCTCTTCGAATCGAAGCGGTAGCCGAGCGAAAACATGAACTGGTCGTAGCTCATACTCCCGCGATTGGTGGTGAAATTACCTTGCAGGTAGTAGTGAGGTCCAAGGGTGGTTTCGACTGTGCCGGTGACGAAGCGGCCTCGAGTATTGGTCGTCAATGCGGAAGCGAAGTTCTGCTGCCCCATCAAAACCTCGAGGCGCAGCCGGTCGCTCATCTGTCGCGAGAGCGAAAACGCTTGGTACGAACCGTTCCCGAACGAGCTGTTGAATCGGGCATAGTGAAGATCGGCGCGCATATTCAACCACGGGACCCGACCGTATGTGATGCCGTACATTTCATTGAGGGAAGACTTGCGGTCGCCGGTGCCGTTGCTGCGTCCAAGATTCGCGGAGAGCCAAATTTGCGACCGAACTTCCAGCCGGCCCCCTGCGCTGAATCCCTGGAACAGATACTTATCGAGCAGCGTGGTGCCTACGAGATTCGGGTTAAAAGTTGGGACATCACGAAAATAGTTGTAGTTGAAGTCCAGTTCCAGCCGGGGATGTGGATTCACTCGCAGCGTGAAGAAGTTTCGGCCCAGCCCGGGTCCGGGGGAAGGCACTTGAGAGTTTCCCTTGGGACTATCCAGTTGTGCCGACTCGTAAATCGCAATGTCACGCTTGTAGGAAACTGAATCTTCGAAGAAGACGAACGGGCGGTCGATTGCCCAATTCAACATGCTGACACCCGCGCCCGTGGTTGCGCTGTAGTGGAGGCCGTCGTATTCGCCGCCTTCGAAATTGATGAATGTCCCGCCCATCGCGCGGTTCGGACTGTAGTCCCAGGAAGATGGGTCAGGTGTGGAGCCGCCGAAAACTCCCAGCGTTGTTCCCTTGGAAAGCCTCTTGCCGAAATAGCCGCCGTCAATGGTGTCGAGGCTGGGAGCCCAGGGAAGGTAGAGGCGGCCAAATCCCGCAACCAAAGTCGAATTAGGATTGTCGTACGTCATGTTCAGGTGGTAAGTGCGGTTGATGAGACTCTGCAGCGTTTGCTGGGCCGCGGCCGATTCTTTGGTGATGCGCCCGCGCCAGTACCCACTGAGATTCCAGTAGGTACCGCCGATTCGGGTGATATCCCCGCGGAAGACGATGCCAACATCGGTGCTGCTGACGCTGCTGGTGCCATGGCTGATCGTTTCCATAGTGTCAAAGCCGATGCGACCGCGCGCCCGGTTCACCGACGGGAGCGGAGGTCGCGGGATTTCTTCACGCACTTCTTCGTCGAGTGTGTCGCCTTCTGTGAAAGAGACGACCGCCGGGTACTGGCGGGTCGCGCTCAGCGCGCGCTTCTGCACCATGGCTTCGGCGTCGCCACTTGAAAGGTACGCCAGGTCGCCGACTTTCACGGGACGCTTGGGGGTATGAATGTCGGTGACCGCCGACGTTTCCGCTACAGCAGACACCTCCAACTCGGCGACCACTCTTGGATCGGCGGCGTTGGCGCTGTCTCCTTGCTTGGCGGGTCGGCTCGAGTCCTGCACTTCCAGCTTCATGCCTTCGGCCAAACCCTGGGCGCGGCCGCCTTCGAGATACGCAACGCCTTCGGCTACGTACTTGACTCTGAAGACAGTGTGCAAACTCGGATCATCGGGCCGAGCGATCAGCGCTGGTGTCTCTGGGGTTGCGTTCGGCGCAGGTGTCGCTGCGGAAGGGGGCGCCGCGGCCTCGTCAGTCATGACGCCTATGGATGTGTCGGCTGGAACTGCCTGTGCAGGTTCGGGCGAACCCAATGTTGTCACCTCCGAGCCGGACGTGACAGGGTTCAGCTTCGCGACGGCGACTACGGCCGACTGCGTCTGCGGCACGGGTGCGGCCGCTTGCGGAGCGGGTAGGGACGCAGTCGGAGTATCAGAACTAGGTTCAAACGAAGGCCCCTGTGCGGTCGCTGGCGGCTGCGGAACACCAGTGCCCTGGTCTTGCGGCACGGGCGGCGCAGTTTCTCGATGTTTCCGGAAAACTCCAATCAAATTACCCGACGTCGCGGATGCGGGAGTTCGATGGGAAGCCGTGCGCATTCTGTCCGCCGCTCCAACCGTAACAATGACGCGATTCCCCTCAGTCGTCACGTTGTAGGAATGGAGCCGATCAAGTTCCAGGACCACTCGCGTCATCAGTGGACTGCCCCCGTACTGGCGGCTTCGGACCCAACGCACTCCATTAATGCGGAGCGCGATGTCCTCAGCGTGGTTGCAGAGAGTGTGGGGGAAGTCGAGAAAAATCCTGTCGGGCTTCTCCGCCGTTTCAACCAGGGGTTTGACCGGAGCGCTGAGCGTAATTTCCAAGCGCAAATCGGTCCCCTGTCGTGCCGGGGTCACGCTCTCCAGGCTTGCGGTGCCCCCAGTGTTCTGGGCCGCAGCACAAGACAACGAGAGCATCACGATTCCAAGATGTCTTTGAACTGCTTTCATTCTTTGCTGACGCTCGATGGCGCTCCACCGGCCGCCTGAGATGTGGCGTTTCCGCCATGTGCTCTTGAATGTCCAAGTAAAGGGCCGAACTGGTTATCCGCCACCTCCGCCGCTGGAGTGACACTGATAACAGTTGATGCTGTTGTAGACATATCCCGGGACGTTGTCGTGATGGAAATTATTCGAGTTGTTGCCGCCATGACAGCCCGTGCACTGGAACACGGCGTAGTTATTCGAGTTGATATGGCAGGTCGAGCAGACGTTGTTGGCGTTACCGTGGTTCGTGGAAAACTGGGTGTACTGCGTATGATTGAACGTGGCCCCGGTCCATGCCGTCGTGTTGTGGCAGGTCTGGCACGTGGTCGGGAAGAACTGCGACTGCGCCGCATGGCCCGGGTTGGTCGCGTTGTTGTAGTCCGTCTGGTGACAGCCGATGCAGGTCGTGGGCAAAGTCGTGTAGTTGTTGTTGACGTGACAGTCGCTGCACTGTCGCGGCGGCACGGTATGTGAGCCAGTCAGAGGAAACGCGGTGTTGTTGTGATTGAAGGCGGAGTCGGTCCAGACGGTTGTGTCATGACAGACCTCGCAGGTCGTGGGGAAACCCGCCGCCAGATGCGCTGGATTGTTCGTGCCGGCGTAATCCTTCTGATGGCAGGAGTAGCACAGAACGCTGTTCAGAGCATAGTTGCTGTTGACATGGCAATCAGCACACAGCCGCGGCGGCACCGTGTGGGCACCGGTCAGCGGAAAACCGGTGGACGCATGGTTGAACTTGCCGTCGGTCCAGAGCACGGTATCGTGGCAGCTTTCGCACGTAGTTGGGAATCCCGCCGTAATGTGGTTTACCGGCGTGGTCGCGCTGTTGTAATCCTTCTGGTGGCACGAAACGCAGGCCGTTGCAATGAGGTTGTAATTGTTGTTGACGTGGCAATCGCTGCACTGCCGCGGTGGCACGGTGTGATTGCCGGTCAAGGGGAAGCCGGTGCTGTTGTGGTTGAACGTCGCATTCAGCCACGTCGAGGTGCTGTGACATGAACCGCAGGCCTGAGGAAAGTTGCCGGTAACGTGGCTCGGGTTCGTAGTGCCCTGATAATCCTTCAGATGGCACGTCACGCACGCGGTGCTGTTCAAAGTGTAGTTGTTGTTCGTGTGGCAATCCGTGCACTGGCGCGGCGGAACAGTGTGCAGGCCTGTCAATGGAAATCCGGTTGAGGAGTGATCAAATTTACCGTCGGTCCACTGCACGGTGTCGTGGCATTGCTGGCACGTCGTTGGGAAGCCGGCATGGGGTACTGGCGTCGTGGCATCGTTGTAAGCGGTCTGGTGGCAACTGATGCACGCCGTGGTGGTGATGCTGTAGTTGTTGTTGACGTGACAGTCGCTGCACTGCCGCGGCGGTACCATATGCGAGCCGGTCAGCGGGAACCCGGACTTCGCGTGATCGAATGTCGCCGGCTGCCATGCCGAAGTGTTATGGCAGGTGTCGCAGGTCTGGGCAAATCCGCTGGCGACGTGGTTCGGGTTCGACGCGTTCTGAAAATCCTTCAGGTGACACGACACGCAAGTCTTGCTCGTCAAGTTGTAGTTGTTGTTGCCGTGGCAATCGCCACACTGCCGCGGCGGGACTGTGTGCGCGCCGGTTAAAACGAAGTTCACCATGGAGTGGTCGAAGCTCGCCGGGGACCATGCCACCGTGGAATGGCATTGCGCGCAGTTCGACGGGAAATTCGCCGCGACGTGATTCGGGTTCGCCGTTTTCTGGAAGTCCGGCAAGTGGCAGCTAACGCATGCCACACTGGACAGGCCGTAGTTATTGTTCGTATGGCAGTCGGCGCACTGGCGAGGCGGCACTGCGTGGGCGTTGGTTAAAGGAAATCCCACCGAAGCGTGATCGAACTTCGCATTCAGCCAGTTATCCGTGGTATGGCAGCTATCGCAAGTGGTGGGGAACATCGCGGTCACGTGGTTGGGATATGTGGTTCTCTGGAAATCCGATTGGTGACAGGAATAACACTGCGTCGACATCGTGGTGAACTTGCTGTTGGCCGCGCCTTTGTGGCAGGAATCGCAGTCCACGGCCGCATGCGCTCCGGTCAGCGGGAAGCGATTGTTGTGCTCCTGCACCTGCTGGATCGAGACCTGCCATCCCCGGACCGTATGGCATTGTTCGCAATTCGCCCCTAACTGACGCCGATGAATATCGGCATGGCAGTCCTGGCATCGTTGTCCGACGCTGGTGAACACAGGTTTCACGTGACACTGGGTGCAGTCCACGGACTGATGCATGCCCCGGAGCGGGTAGCGCGTCTGATTGTGATCGAATTCGGGAACCGCGCGGATCGGCCTCCACGCGCTGGCGGTATGGCAGTTCTGGCACGGAACATTAAGATTCCCGTGCGGACTGTGCGTACCTGTCGCTTGCGCCTGCGCGTGTCCCGTATTTACCACGAGCATCACGAGCAGTCCCGCAATCGGATTGAGCACGCCACCAGACTTCAACATGGCTCGCCCCTGCGTTCTACTCCTCCCAACATTAGGCACTAGACACTGCAATTCTCGGCCCAAGTAACTGGGTTATGACCAAGGATGGGGCCAATGCTTAAAGGACTGGTTTTAAGAGTCTGACAGCGCCTCAAACGTAGGGGTTCTGCCCTCTGGAAGAGAACTGACAACCCCACCGCGATATGGGAGGAACGGGAAATGGCGGTCGTTCAGGGCGTGAAGGCCCTAAGGTTGTAAAGGAATTTTAACGGCGCCTGAAAGATTTCTGTACAAACCGACAAGGGCATGCCAGACACTGCTGACTAGCTAATCCGGTTTGCCGTCTGAGCTTTGAGTCCGTGGCTGCGTTTGGTTGCGTTGCTGGTCTTCTCGACTTTGGTCCCTACCAGAACCTTGCCTGTCGCGACCATCTTCACGTCCGTCAGGTCGTTCACGTCCGCTTCCCTCGCCGGGACTCATTTCACGGGGTCCCTCAGGATTCCGGTCCACGTCGACTCCCGTATAGAACCCGGGCCTAAGCAGTATGTGCGGAGATCCTTCCATAACGCCCGACACATCGACCAGGCCATCGAAAACATCAACGAACGTCTTGCGCTTCTTGTTCACTTCTACCGCAAAGCGAGTTCCTCGAACCGTGATCACGGCAGATGGGGTGCCCATCCGAAAAGACGGGGCGCCGCCCAGCCGCTTCTGCACTTTGGCCATAATCTTCCCGATAAAAAGCTCCAGCGAGTAGCCATTTCCCTCGTTAGGAGCCTTCAGCACGACGTTGCTGTGGGCTTTGATCAACACCTGCGAACCATCCTGGAGTTCCAGCAGCAGGCTCCCTTTGGCGGTTTCAATCCGGCTGTCCGCGCTCAAGGTTGCTCCCCGTTGCGCGACTACGGGAGTGCCTTGTGGGGAAGTGATCACCAATTCGCCCTTGACCTCGCTCACGACGGCGGAGCCAATCGGTAGCGCCGTCGGCTCCAGCGGAGCATTCTGAGCCAGCAGGGGAATAGAGATCGCCAGCAAAAACGCGATACGGATGCACTTTGAAGGTTTCATCCCATCACCTCAGATGGAGCATTCACGCCGGTCTTCGCCGGCAAGTGAATCTCGAACGTCGTGCTGGATGGTTCGCTCTTTACCTCAACCGAACCACCGTGCTTTTCAGCAATACGCTTCACGAATGCCAGGCCGAGCCCCCAACCGGGCTTGGCCTGCTCCACATCTCTCGCTCGGTAGTATGGATCAAACAAATGCGGAATGTCTCCCGTGGCGATGGCATGACCCTGATTCCGCACGCTTATAGCCACTTCATCGGCCGAGCTGGAACAGTGGACCTCGATCTCAGTTCCAGGCTTGCCGTATTTGATCGCGTTGCTTACCAGGTTGAGAACGGCTCCACTGATAAGATTCGAATCGCCGGTTACAAAGATCGCGTCGTCGTTTGCCTGAGCCAGTTGCATGTTCGCCGCGGTCGCCAGAGGGCGCAAGATGTCGAAGACCTGGCGAACCGTTCCATTGAGTTCCACGGCATCCGCTCGGAGCGGTTTCGCGCCGGCATCGAGGCGGAGCACGTCGAGATAGCTGTTGATGAGTGCCAACAGCCTTTTCGATTCCCAGAGGATGGTCTCGGGCGCACCCTCACAATCGGGCGAACCGGGATAGCGAATCATCAGGTCGGCAAAGCCTTGGATCGACGCTAACGGCGTACGGAGCTCGTGCGTAATGAAAGCCAGGGCCTCAGAACGAGCTCGATCGCGCTCAACCCGAGTCTGCAAATTCGTAAAGGTGACTACCGTCCCTCCACCCGGCGAGAGGCGAGTTGGCGGTAGAGGCACGATTCGGATCGAGTAAAGGGTGCCGTTGAGATAGACCTCTCCTTCCTGGCCCGCATTGGCGCGGATCAGAGGCGCATCCGGTTCTGCAATCCATCGGGTCCGAAGTTGTTCCAGAGTCACCGTACCGCCAGTCAGGGCGAGAGCGGCTTCGAAGGCCTGATTCTTCAACAACAGGCGACCCTCTTCGTCGAAGATGGCGACGAGATCTTGCGTCGATTCAAGAAGAGTCTGATGCAGTTCGTAGAGCGAGCCGAGTTCAGTCTCCAACTTCTGGAGCAGAGCGAGCTTCCAGGAAAGATCGGAGTGTCCCGGGGGGCCCGCGTCCTGCCCTTGTTTGGTCAGCCAGGCGCGAAGACCCAGTAATTGTCGCGTCAAGCTACGCTCCACCAACGCGAAGTCAGCCGCGTAAACGACAACTGGTCCCGCAATCACGGCCAATATCATCGGCCCGGCGGGTAGGAGGCGCGAACCCCTCAAGAATGTCAGAAATGCGATCCCATACACTGCAATGGCGAGCCCAACGACCAGGCCAATCGCGGCCCAGCCACGCCATTTACGAAACGCAACCACCACGGCAAGGCAAGTGATGGCCAATAGCAGCGCGCCAAAGCCGGCCGGGACCTCGTGGAGCAGTCGGCCAGTCAAAATGCCGTCCAGGATCTGCGCGTGCACTTCGATGCCGGGCGCAGGTAATTCGGTGGCCAAGGGAGTGCTCAGACGATCGCTGAGTTCTACGCCGCCGAACCCGACCAACACCGCATGCCCAGCTATCTTTGCCCGCAGATCCCGCCCCTGGAGTACCTCAGCGGCAGAAATGGTCTCGAACTCATCACGCCGAAATGGTATTCGGACAAGAACCGGCTTCGCGGAAACGACACTGGCTGAACCTTCTCCGCTTGGAATGCTGTAGGAATCCAGGAACGCAGAGGCTCGGCGAGCATCGGTCAGACGCGCCACTTCCACCGCGAAGGCCCATCGCGGCCCGTCGACCGTGAGCTCGAGCGGCGGGAACCGCCGGCAGATGCTGTCCTCATCGAGGACAGCGTGGGCGTGTCCCACCGCAACCGCAGCCTGCGAGAATGCAGGCAGGGGCTCTACCCAGTGCGGTCCGTCTTGAAGGGCGCTGACCTTGCCCACAATCACTGCACGTCCACTGATTTTCAGAGCTTGCTGTAACGCTGCATCAGCTTCGGGCGATTGCGGTTCCGACAGAAGAACGTCAAGGCCAATCACGCCCGCTCCATCACGGTCGATATTGCTTACCAGCTTGGCTAAGACCTCACGCGACCAGGGCCAGCGACCGTATTGCCTCAGACTCTCGTCGTCGATCAGGACTACTATCACGGTGGAGTGCTGCGCTGGCGGCGGCGCCAGACGAAAGAATGTGTCGACAACACGTAGCTCAGAGTCACGAACGATGGGAGCAGCCGACAAGAAGCCGACGAGCGCAAGCAGGAGCAGAGATAATCCAAAGCGCGCAGCCCAAACCCTCAAGAACGGACTGCCGTCTCGCGTAGGTGTCTTAACCGATCTTGGCTTCAACGCTGACTCACTCATCGGTGGTCACGAACCCAGTGAACCATACTACTCTTGGGTTTGAGCGTGAACTTTGCGGAAACCACGGGTTGTGATGGAAATCAGGCCGGCAGCCTTTCAGTCGTTGCGTGTCATGCAACGACCCAGCCGGGAATGCGATTCTCCCTGCTCGTCGTTCGTTATTGGTGAGACGTGGGATGCCGAAAGCCGCGATGGATCGCTGAGGTCGAAAGCCGCGTCGCTAGATCCAGCCGTAAGAACAAAACGTCCCAGACTCAGTTTGAGTCTGGGACGCAATGTTGATCAGCCCTCCCCCAAGTGCTGCTCAAGAACAAATCTAACTCCGTGCGCCAAGGGGTGGAATGGCTCTCCGGTGCTAAGACCTGGCACGAACAGCGAACTCGGAGTCCTGTTCTGCATGCAAAACAAAACGCCCCAGACTCGATTTGAGTCTTGGGACGTCTGTTGATCAGCCCTCCCCCAAGTGCTGCTCAACTACGAGACTAGCCCTACCGTGGGCTTCGGGGAATGGCCCTTGCGTGCCATTGATTGGCCCGGGTGGGCTGGAGCTGCAAGTGTCAGATAACAAAAGATATGGCGGAGAGGGAGGGATTGGAGCCTCCGATACCCGTTAAGGTATGTCCGCTTTCGAGGCGGCCCGTAGTGCGTCGATAAACCATTCTACATCAATGGTTTAGAGTTTTGAAGGGTGCAATAAGGGTGCAAAGAAAAAAGCTCGCGGCCAGTTTTCGTCGAGTTCCTCGAAAAACCGCTGCCGAATTTCGCCCGCGGGGCACCGCTTTCGGCTGGGTGCCAGCTCTTCATCGCCCGTTTGCGCGATATCGAAAGCTGAACAACAATTCCAGCGCCGAGAGCAGGTTTCATGGCACGCGGACGTGCGCGGTATCAAAGAGGCCGGGTGGTCGCGACCAAGGGCGGTGGCTGGGAGATCCACTACAACGTTTACCTAACCGATCCCACAACCGGCAAACCAAAGCGACGTCACCGCAGCCGCGTTGTGGGCTATAAGCCGAAGATGCACCGGGCCGACGCCGAGAAGATCCTGGCCGCGGAACTGGCTGCCATCAACGGCGGTCCAGTCACCCGAGCGGCAGACGGAACCATCACGTTTGGCAATTGGATGAGGAATTTCTACGTCCCCATGCGCGGCGCCAACTGGCGGGAGGCGACGCGCCGCACCAACCTCGACTACCTCACCAGTCACGTCTATCCAGCCCTCGAACACGTTGCGCTCAAAGACATCACCAAGTTTCAGGTGCAGATACTACTCAACCGGCTGGCTGCGGAAGAATACTCGTACACGGTTGTCTATCATGTGCGCGATCTGATCAAAGCTGCTTTGGCGGAGGCCGTGGACCAGGAAGTCCTAGAGCGAAATGTCGCGCGCAAGACCGTGATTCCCGAGATCGAAGAGTCCGACAAGCCGGTTCTTCCCGTCGAGATGTACGCCAAGCTGCTGGCCGGTCTTGACGGCATCCGTGACCGCGCCCATCTTCCTGATCGCTTGTTTCTGCGCCCTGCGGTCGAGCGAGCTCTTCGGACTAACCTGGAGATGCTACACCAGCAATGTGTTTACTATCGTTAATACCGCGTGGCGTGGCCGGCTGCAGCGCAAGAAAATCAGCGCAAGAACCCCTACGGACGTACCAATTACCGCCTGGTCGCGATCCCCCAAGCTGTGCGTAAGGCGATCGATTTGTGGAGGGCGAGGTGTCCGAACCCGGACGCCAATGCCCTCATGTTCCCTGGGATGCAAGCGCGTGCACGAAAGCCACTGGCGACACCGATTCATTCGGACAATTGACTACGCCTCCGCCTGTACCCGGTCGCGAAGAGACTGGAAATGGCATTTCACCCTACGTTTCAGGTCCTCCGGAGGAACTTCTCCACGCATGGCAAGAAAGAAGCACACCCGACCGAGATGCAGGCCCAACTCGGACACAGCGACATTCGCACCACCCTGGACATCTATACGCAGATTACGGACCCGGAAGTAGCCAGAATGGTGAACCAGGTCACAAACCGCATACTTGGCTTGGGTGAGGAGGTTGAGCCGGGCTCAGTTCAGTGAGATGGGCGGGAAATTCGAAGCCAAGAGCTCCCCTGATAAGATAAAAGCGAAACTATTGGGCGCGGAGAGATGGCCGAGTGGCTGAAGGCGCGCGCCTCGAAAGCGTGTATACCTTTACGGGTATCGGGGGTTCGAATCCCTCTCTCTCCGCCAGTATTTAAGCCAGGGCTGTTGCCAAAGCCGAAGGGAACCAAGCCGCACCGTCATGCCTGCGCATGAATCACTCCCATAAATTCTTTCCATTGGACTCGGGCTCCAACTTCGTTCATGCTGAACTTACTTCGCATCCTGCTCCGCAGCCGGTTTCCGTGAAGTAGATTGTTGGCTTGCCGCTCGTACCGGCGAGGCAAACCTCCTAACCTCGTTGTTCTCCAAACGAAATCTGAACGTTTGTATCGACATCGGATCCGGCGGTGCAGGAGATATAGACATGTTGACCAGTTCACTAAGACGGAGGCGGGTATATCTGCTGATCAGCGATTTCGACCAGACGCTGAGTCACAACGACTCGGGCGTTGTGCTCACTGAGATGCTCGGAATCTCAGACTTCCGCCAGCGAGTTGCCGGCCTATCGGACATTCATCTTGTGCAGCAAGGTGGAGAGCTAGCATATCTCCTACTCCATGACCCAGAGTTTCGGTGTGTTCGCAAAGAGCACCTGATCGAGGTGGGCAAGCGAGTTCGTCTGAAGGCCAATGTTGAGTTGCTGTTGCGGTCTCTTGAGAATCTCTTCCGTAAATGCCTCAGTTTGAACTGTTAGGCCGCCAGCCCTCCGCTTGGAAGTGTGCCGCTTCGATTCGCCAATGATGTCCTCAGCTTCGCATGTGGCAATATCTGAACCTCTGTTTGGCAAGCTGGACGGAATTCGCGCGGACGTTTCCCTTTACCGATGGTCATTGCTTCCTGGTCAGCTAAGAGTCGGCGCGGCCTGCTATCTCAGTTTGTTCTACAGTCCTCCTGTGGGAATTGGGGGCTGCAGGATTGTCACGGACGAGCTTCTGATGAAACCGCATCGCGGTGCAGGCAAGAATACACGAGCCATTCCCGCCGGTGTGCCCTGCGCTTCCATTTTGGAGAGCCACAACCCTCGATTGGCACCGGGCAGACCAAACCCCTAGCGTTGCATGCGGTTTTCTGGCCCAATTCGCCAAAAGTCACCGTTGACCCAAAAATGAGGAACTGCATCCAAGGATCGTTATGCACGGCAGGGATCAAGCATGCATTGGCCGAAACCTACGAAGATGTGCTGCGGAACCACACGCTGCAGATGGCTGCGGCACTCTCGTACTACTTCGTTCTGTCGCTCTTTCCCTGCCTCATCGTCTTATCGGCCATCGTGGCGTACTTGCCCGTTCCCAACCTTTTTGACCAGGCTCTGAATATGATGACGCGGTTGTTACCTCCCGATAGCATGGGGCTGGTCCAGCGAGTTTTGTCTGATGTGATCACGCCCAACCGGGGAACGTTCCTTTCCTTCGGCATTGTGGGAACGCTTTGGACGGCATCGGGCGGATTTGCGGCGGCTATCGAGGCCTTGAATATTACCTACGATGTCGAAGACGATCGGCCCTTCTGGAAAACACGCCCGTTGGCAGTGGGCTTAGCGCTCGTGACTGGAATCCTGATGCTCGTAGCTCTGTCCGTGATGATGGTTGGGCCCAGATTCGGAGAATGGCTCGCCGGTCGAGTCCACCTCTCCTATTTATTCGTTTTGCTGTGGCCTTACATTCATTGGTCGATTGCGATAGGGTTCGCCATCCTCGCCGTGGAAGCTTTGTACTTCCTTGCTCCGAATGTTAAGCAACGTTTCTTAGCCACGCTGCCGGGCGCAATCCTTGCCGTGGGCTGTTGGCTTGCGCTCTCATATCTGCTGGGCCTCTACTTTCGCCATTTCGCAAACTTTAACAAAACGTACGGAACGCTGGGCGCAGGGATTGCTTTGATGACGTGGCTCTACTGGACAGGGTTTGCCATGCTGGTCGGAGCGGAACTTAACTGCGAATTGGCGAAGATCAGCCGCGAGGGCAAGATCGAAGAGAAGCATGAACCTCCCCCGATCACCAAGATTGATTTTGCCGCGTGAGGGATGCCGTCGGAATTGGGACATCGGCAGGAGACCGTCTCGAATTTTGATCGTCGTTGCAGCAGTCGGAGTTGGAGGGGCCAGGCCCTGTGGAAGCCATTCCAACAGATCAAGGAGCGGTTTCCATTAGTGCGACCAAAGCTGTATCTCCCTTACTCGGAGTTGCAAGCTATCGCCTTGCTGTGAAGCACCTTCTGACGAGCGTAGTGCGGGAAATCTGCCCGCTACGTTCTGTGGGAGCCGGGGCGCGGGCGACCACCCCCGGCCACCCGGTGGGCGCTCAGCGATGAGCGTCCCTACCGCGACAGTCATCCCTGCGTTCCGAAAACTCTCTCAGAGCTACCTCTCTAAATCATTGATGTTGTAAATGCGGGTGTGGGCGACAGACGGGACTGAAACATGTTTTCGGAACGCTGCTTAGCATGGCGCAGAGAATTGCGTGCAGAGAATTGCGTTGACAAGGATAGAGTTAGGGAATACTGTCGGCGCACACTTGCGGGTGCTGCGGGCGCAAGCCCAATATTCCAGGTTATCCCCAAGACAGAACGCCGTATCCCCTCACCATCCGCGAACCTGCGAGTGAGCGACGAGAACGACTTTCCAACGTATTGCGCCGAGCAGCCTGCCAGCGAGTCCAGGAGGACACAATGAAGAAACGGATAGCGTGCCTGCTTGTGTTTGTGTTGGCAGTGATGCTTGTTCCGGCGGCCCTTCCCCAAATGGAATCGACGCCGATCGTGTACACCTATGTGAGCCAGTTCCAAATCCCGCGGCCGAATTGGGCGGCATACTCGGAGGACACCGAGAAGTCGTTCGTTCCGGTTGTGGAGAAGTCGTTAGCCGACGGGTCAATCCTTAGCTGGTCCACCTTTGAGCAAGTCGTACACACACCCGACGGATATACGCACGGCGCGGCGTGGTCGTCCAACAGCATCGCGGGGCTCATGAAGGTGCTCGACGAAGTTCGCAAGAACGGTCCGCGGCCCGGGCAAATCGCAGCCACCAAGCACGAAGACTTGTTGATGCAAACGAGGATGTACCATGGCGGCAGCGGAACAGAAGCGTACCTGCGCGTGGTCTGCTCAATGGCGAAGGCCGATAAGCCGGAAGGTTACACCGCAATGCTCAAGAAGCTCCTAGTGCCAACGTTTGAGGAACAGCTCAAGAAGGGCGTGGCTACGTACTACGGCGTCGACGAGCAGTACGTCAACACGTCGGCACCGTCGACGCGCTGCGTCGTCATCACCTACCCCAATGCCGAAAGCATGGACAATTGGGCGACAGCCATCAACACGACGATGGGTAAGTGGAGTCCGGCGGAACGCGCAGAATTCGCAGGTGCCACCGTGCCCGACAGCCGGCGCGACATCTTGGCGCGGATAACGCACTCCGGCCATAAATAGCTGATTCTTTATCGTCCGCTCCAATCATGACTACACGCGCGCCCAACGGGAGTCTTTCCAATGTGTTTACTTCCGCATTCAAGGAACTGGGTCCCATCCCACAGTTCAAGGCCACGGCCAAGCTGGGGCGAATTCCTGGAGGCCCGGTTCTCACAGTCGTTCTACCATTCCAAGTCGCGGGCGTGGCTGGAGGCAGTCGTGCAAAGTCGAGATTTGAGGCTGCCAGACCTCGTCCCGGCGAGGTCGAGCAGGAAGAAGGTGTTCTGGTCATCCGCACGATTCACGTTTCCGTGTGTCTGGTAGCGCCAGAGGATGTGAAAGAAAAGGTTGATCGCGCGCACGCCCTGTATCCGATGAACTGCCCCCTCTACCGTACTTTGCAGAACGCGATTCGGCTCACGTCTTCCCTCGAGTTGGCGCGCTTCTGGTCATGATTCCGCCCATCCGCATGCCCGAAAGGGATCTTCATCGGCCAGTTCGACGTCGTAGCCTCCATCGGCAGATAGAGAGTTTGGAATTCACATGGGATGCCCGACCCGCGCGCTACTAGGCTCCGTTCGCAGTGCGACATTAACGTCTGGCGGGTCCGAGAGGATGAGCGCTTCACGGCAGGGTCGCATCACTTTGCTGGCCAATTCATCTAACTTGTCATGGACAACAGGTTAGCGGTTTCAGTACTGGATCTGGTGGGCATGCGAGCCGGTGAGCCCGCAGGCAGCGCAATTGCCCGATCGGTGAACCTGGCACAGCGCGCGGAGCAACTGGGATACAAGCGCTACTGGTTGGCCGAACATCACTCCATTCCTGGCCTGGCTTGCTCGGCCACGCCCGTACTGATTGGACATGTGGCGGCAGCGACGAAGACGATTCGCGTGGGCAGCGGCGGAGTGATGCTGCCGAACCACGCACCGCTGGTGGTGGCGGAACAGTTTGGGACTCTGGAGGCGCTGTATCCCGGGCGAATTGACTTGGGGCTGGGCCGCGCTCCGGGTGGCGACTTTCCGACGATGCGCGCTCTGCGTAGGGATCTGGGGCAAAGTGGGGAGGACTTTCCGGTCCTGCTGGAAGAACTCCGGACATATCTGGGCCCCGAGAGGCCGCGACAAGCGGTGAAAGCGATTCCCGGAGAGGGAAGCAATGTGCCGATCACGTTGCTGGGGTCGAGCGGCTTCAGCGCACAACTTGCAGGAATGCTGGGCTTGCCGTTTGCATTTGCCGCGCACTTTGCTCCTGACTATCTGTATGCCGCGGCGCAGCTGTACCGCGAGCAGTTCCGGCCAAGCGAGGCGCTGCGCAGTCCGTACCTGATGGTCGCGGTGCCGGTAATTGCGGCTGAGACGGATGCGGCCGCCAGACGGTTGTTTACGACGCCACAGCAACGTTTTTTGCGGCTGATCCGAAGTCAGCCAGTCGAGTTATTGCCCCCAGTTGATTCCGTGGAGCTGCTTTGGCAGAAACATGAGCAGGCGGCTGTGGAGGACAAACTGAGAGCGGCAATAGTGGGATCGGATGTAACGGTGAAGGCGGGGCTGGAAAAGTTGGTAGGCGATACGGCCGCGGACGAGGTGATCGTTGTGACTGACACCTATGAACATGCGGACAGGATCGAGTCGTATCGACGAGTGGCCGGCATTGCCGCGACGATCGAGGTGAAGCCACGGGTTGCGGTGGAAGCTTAGAGTGTATCCAAACGCCACAGACGGCAGACTTGGCGATGAAATGCAGAGCTGGAGGTGGCATTTAAGGTTTCAGGAGCGACTTCCCATAGGCGATTGGAATGGCAAAATTCGAGCCGCCGAACTCGCGCACCATCGCAAAATTGAATCCTATCACTTTGCGCTCATTGTTAAAAAGAGGACCGCCAGAACCGCCTGAAGTGGTCGGGGCGTCATAGACAATCTTGTCAGGCAGTACGTCGCCGATGTGCCATTGAGTGGTGACAGGCCTGATCAGATTGCTGCGGGCGAGTTCTTCCATCACCTGCTTCGGATCGCCTTTGGTTGCGGTCGCGATACACTGGAGCGCTCTCCGCACCTCAATCGCGCGACTAAATTGCGCGAGCGACAGCGACCGCGACCGCGTTGTCCTGCCCGCTCGTCGAAAATCATTTCTTTTTTCGCTTAGGTCTGGCTTTCGCGCGCCGATTGAATTCCAGACAGAGATTCACCCAATACTCGAAATCCTTGTTGGATTTCGCGCCCTGCTCGTTTACATAAAGATAACCTCGACATTCGCGGTTCTTCATCACCATCGGCCTGACTCCCTTTTTCTTGATGGCAGCATCATAAATTGCCGGATCGATGCGGCACATCAACTCATCGCCGCTCACACTGACGCACATCTTCCCGTCCACCATGAAGGTGATCCCGCGAAACATTCTTGTCTCTGTAACTTTTGGCACGTCCGCGAGTGCCGTTCGGAGGCGTTGGAGAAGTGCTTCGTTGGCAGCCATGATTACAAAAGGGGGCGCCTTTATTCTAATGCAAGCCAATAGCAGTTGCCTGCGCTCAGAGCTCGATGGAACGAGTGCCTATTCCGCGATGCGCTTTTCACGAACTAGCGTCGTTCGAACCGAACGACGACAGGTCACACCCAAATTGAATGTTGATGCCCGAGTACGGTTGAAGGCCAAACAGCTAGATTGGCATTAGCCCAGGGCATTGCCCAGGGCATTGCCCCCGAGCCCGGCGCATGAATGCTCTCAAATTGTCACCTGCCATTGTTGCCAACAAGAAAGTGCTCGCCTGTGACCCCACTTCTCGGTCTTCTACGAAGGCGGGCCGCTCAGGATCTTCTGCAGTCAATGCTTCCAGACCTCCTTCATTCAAACGACAGCAAACAGACCTTCACCGATTCCTCTCCACGCTCCTTTGTAATCGCAGTCGATTGCTACAACGCGGTTCCAACACTCCAGTTCTTCTGCGGGTTCGAGGAGGTGATTGTAGGAATGAGCAAGAACCCAGGTATGTTGATTGTGCTCATCGATCTCAAGAGCACATAATAAAAATGGCAGACTTTTCGGTACTGCCCTTTCTTGGCGAGACATTCTCTTCCTAAAGCTTTGTGCTAGGTTTTCGAGAACATCCTCACCTTGCTCTTTCCCTCATTCGCAGTTGTAGCCGATTCTCAGGCTTCCTGCGAATTCTGATCCACGAGTCTGTCGAATCCGAGTCCGCTGGATGCCTCGCCTCGCCCGGTCTGTTTCTGTGCTCGGAACCATGTGAACACGCGTCCCGAGGTCCAGCGCGTACGTGAATAGTACTGCGTGACGCGCGCGCCGGCGCGGGGCACTTCCTCTTCGTGGATAAAGTATGACTGTCCCTGGTCAAGGCCTTCGCGCAATAGCGTAGTCATGGGTTCGACGGGCGTCACGGTGCCGGCGATGATGCGTGGCAGCGCAGCGCGCTGAAGTTGGATCTGACGATTATTGTTTGGAACGTGCACGGGGATGAACGGGATCCAGTTTTCCGGGACGGTGTTCATCACCTGGTAACGCACAGGGGCAGTCATCGGTGGAGGCGGAGGAGGCGCGCCACCGCCAATCACAGTTTGCAAATAGCTCAGTGTCTGTGCCGCAACCTCGCTGCCGCGGCGCCCCACGCCAGTGGGCAGGGGCACGGTTTTCTCCACGCCCCAGACCATGTTGGCAACTTCGTCGCGCACCAGATAGACGTCTTCGAGCGGCTGTCCGTTTTGGGCTTTAGCGAGCGTGGGCAGCAGAAGCAGAGTGGCGTCCGCCGGAGTGCCCGCCGCAGCGTTTTGCACATTGATGGTGAACATGCTCCAGCGGCTCCAGTCCTTGTCGATTCCTTTTCCGGCAGCTTCGATCCAGAAGCGCTCGCCGAACACGTTGGTGACTGCCAAGCCTTGAATCTTGGCCAGCGCTCCAGCGGGAAGCGTTCGCGGGATGACGAACCAGTCGTTGGCGAGCACCAGAGCAAACTCCATGAAGAGCAGCTTGGCGAGGTCGGTCGTGGCAGCGTCAATGTCGCCGAAGTTGGTACGCCGCTCTTCAAAAGTCCACCAGCGCGTATTGGGCATACCGGAGAACGACACCGGAACTGGGATGGTGGAGAACGGCGCGTCGGGCTTGAGGCCAGTGCTCTCCGAGCCGGGCACGGGATCGAGTGCGTTGATAGAGGCGTCTTCATCGAGACTGTACCAGTCGAGACGGCCAGAATAGTACTCGTCGGCGACGTACACCTTTTCGGTGCCGTCGGGCAGAGGCGCGGAAGTGGCGAACTGGTATTCCAGTTTCTCGGGGACCCAGGCGTTGTCGCGGTTAGTCGGTTGCGTGAGGAAGCGGTCGGCCCAGGCCAGAAAGCGCTTCTCGCGGTCCTGGAGCGCTCCAAAGTCGCCGGGATTGATTGCGGCAATGCCGTCGTACGAGTGATGACCGGCATCTGCGACGAGATATTCGTAAAGCAAGCCACCGTCCATGGCGCGGGTTGCGAGTGCCTGGGAAGTGTCAAAAGCTTCGGGATGTCCGCAGACGTCCACGTTCGAGGCCTGCGACGGGTCAGGCTGGGAAATGGGGTAGGCAGTGATGAAGGCGGAGCGATAGTCGGCCACGTCGGCGATGAGCGAGAACCATTGCCTTGCCATGACCAGTCGCAGATCGAGCGAGAGGATGCGCTTCTGACGATGCAACGGGATGGGACGACGCTCGACCTTGGTCTCCAGCGGGATATTGGAGTCGAACAATTCGGGTTTGCCACCTGCGGGCTGGTACTTGGTCAGCCGCGTGGTCTGCATCAACATCTTGGCGAAGACGGGCGAACCGGCATCGCTGCCCTCGAATTCACCCATTTGCCACTGCTTGGTCAGCATCCAGAGGGCGTCGCGGAGTTCGGCCTGCAATGCGCGCTCGAAGTTTTGCGTGCGCGGTCGGCCTTCGAGACGATTCCAGGTCGTGATGGTCGGGATCTCGCGCTTGGCGAGCGCGGCCTGGATATTGGCGACTGCCACTGCGCTAGGCATTGTTTCCTCCCGACAAAAGTTCCAGCGAGCCGTTGGCGGCAGTTAGCAGGGTCGAGATTGTGATGGCGTACGTGGTCGCGGCCATCACCGTTACGGGCAGGAAGCGCGAGTATACGGTCTGATCGACCGCGATAGGTTCGACGGCGCGTTTCTTGGCCAGGTCCAGTGTCTCGTTGAGTGCGTCCACCAGGTCGGCCCACTGCCATTGCGGATTGTTCGAAGCCGGCATGACCAGCAGCATGGTCTGGGGAGGCTCGTTATCGGGACGGTTGAAGTTGAAGGCGATTCCGGTATCGCGCGTGGTTGCAGGTAGAACCTCCGCCCATTCATCCAGCAGAAGTCCGCATTGGTGCGCATTGGGATTGAATGCCTGTGAATAGGCACAGGTGTACAGTAGGCGATCGCTGTCGACCGTGTAGTCGTCGGGGAACTGCAAGGCAAGCCAGGGAGCGTTTGCCTGGAAGGGTAACTGAATGGGTGTGAGAGACGGAGTTGCGACGCCGAAGGCCGAGCCCAACATCACCAGCGCTTCCCAGCTATGCAGCGGCGGGCGCACGCGAGCGGCGGTGTAGAGCCACTCGTCCACGGGGAAGTCTATTTTCAGCGTGGTCTTCAAGTACGTGAACAGCGCGTTGCTGTTAGAGGCATTTACGGCGTTGGCCCACTCACCTCCCTGCGCGGTTGAGACAGTGAACTCGGGCACGATCTGGAAGTCATCGCCAAGCAAGAGCTTGGCTGCGGCCTGGATGGCAGCGACCTGGTCTGAGGCGGAGGCCGCTGCACCTGCGGCCGTAAGCCGCTTGTTCACGTCGTCAACGCGTTTGCGAATCGCGGCAAGCTGCCCGGTGAGGATGCGCGAGATGTCCTCAGTCACGGTGATGGCGCGGTCACCGATGGGACTGATATCAAACGGTTGCGAATCGAACTCCTGCACAGAGAGGGCGGCGACAGCGTTGTACAAGGCGGAGAAGGATGTTCCTGTGCCGCCGAGGATAGCCGAGAACTGGTTGAGACGGCCTTGCAAGGCATCGCGCTTACCGCCGGGACCGACTAGCGCGCTGCGGAGGTTAGCAGGCGTCGCGGGCAGCGGGTCGAGCTGCGAGCTGATCAGCATTTCGGCAGCTTGCAGTGCAGTAAAACGGTCAGCATCACTGGTGGCGGGCGGCAGGTTCTCGTATGCCAGGATCGCCGCGTTGAAGTCGCTCAGCTTCTGCGTCCATCGATCCACGAGCGCGCGAACCAGCGACAGCAAGTCGGTGAACGCCAACCGGAGCCAGTCGTAGGCAAAGCCCCATCCTGACGACGGCATGGCGAACTTGGCTGCGCGCTCGAGGAAGCCGACAGCTTTGTTCAGGTTTGTATCCACACTGTTCAGGATCTGTGCGCGGTTGGCGACCGTATCGGCAAGCAGCGGCGCAAGGGTGGCAAGATATGGCTCGATGTCGTCACCTAAGGTCTTCAGATCGCCGGCTGGACCCGAAATGCGCGTGCTATCGGCCGAGACGGATGCATTGTCGTCCTGCGAGGCGTCATTGGCGCGGAGAACGTCGCTGGCGCGCAGAGGACGCGATTGCGTGACCAGAGCGCGCAGTTCGCGAAGCAGCGGGCCAGCCTCGAACAGGCTGATCTTTCCGGTCGGCGCCTGCATATACCGGATTTGCAGCGTGGCATCGGGGCGCGGATTGTTGGCGCCGGAATACACGCGGGCGAGGACGCGGTCGTCGAGTTCGGCCATCAATTGCACGTTGTCAGGCTTCAGGAGGTAGAGAACGTCGAGCGGGCGGAGGCCGAGCTCGCCCAGCGTGACGGGCTGTGATTTTGGGTTGCCCGTTATGGGATCGTTCCAGACAACTGTGCAGGCCAGCTGCGTGAAGGGCGGCAACATGCGGCTGAGCCACTCGTCGACCGCGGGCTCGGCTGTGGCGCGCGGAGTGGTGCCTGCGGGCGCTGGCAGCCCGGGCTTCAACTGGACGGCGAAGCGGTGGGTAAGCGTAACGCCTGCTGGCGGGGTCTGAACCACCTGCGGCTCGGGAGGGAAGTTGCCCGCGGTGTACGCCTCCAGTGTGCTGGCGACGCGGTCGTAGTTCCCCTGCACCGCCTGGAAGACGCCTTCCGCGAGCGCGAGATCAGCCACGGCATCATAGGCGTCGAGCAGAGCATTCGTCTGCTGGTTGAGCGCGTCTTGCTCCTTCTGGGTATTAGCCGCGGGCAGGGTGGTGGTGAGCCCATAGGGATAGGTTGCGATGCCGCTGGTGCGCACACGGTCCACCAGCTTCTTGCCGTCGAGCACGTTGCGCGCCTCTATGGCCTCAATCGGTATGTTTGGATCGGTCTTGGTAGAAGCCAGCGCATCGGCTGCCAGCGGAAATGCCTTGCGCATTGGGTATATAAACTGGTCCACCTCGGCCAGAGTGTACGAGTCGTGTAGCCCGCGCTCGAATCGGTAGCCGAGCAGCGCGCCTAGACTCTGGCCATTGCGGATGCCTTCGATCAATCCCATGGCAACGCGTACGCGATCGGACGACAGGTTAACGGCCAGGGTGTCGGGGTTGCCGGACGAGGCATTCGCGAGATACCCGGCGCGCAACACAGCCGCGGCATTGGCGTGCTGAATGGATGGACCGTGGATGTAACCGCCTCCAGCCGTGTCCACCATGAGCGGCATTGCGCCGGGAAACTGTTTCGCCAGTTCTGGCGGGACTTGCGCCGGAACCAGCGGGGCCGTTGAGGGCCGAAGATTTTCAACCCAGGCATATGCCCCGAGATAGATTCCACCGCTTTGCTTGTCCGCTGCTGATGCAGCCGCTGCGCGTTGTTCGGCTATGCGCTGATTCACCAGGCCGAGTAGCCAAGCGTCGTAGCGGTACGAGCAAGTATCAATGTGCTCGGCAAAGAGTCGTTCCAGTTCAGCGGTGCTGGCGAGAGCGAGCGTCTTCAGAGCATCAAGCTGCGCGGTGAGGACCGCAGCTTCAGCGGCCGTGCCGATCTGCCCGCCGATGTATTGGCTCACGAGCAGCGTCGGGCTGCCGGTGATGCGGCTTTCCGTCTTGTAGAGGGCAGCGTATCGGCTTTCGCTGGTCGTGGCTGCGGCGTCGACGTGCACGAAGGTCGGTTCCGTACGCATGGCCAGCAGGGCCTCTTGCGAGAGAATGCCGGTGTTGCGGTGATAGTTGTAGCTGGCATCGTAATAGCCCAGCATCATGGCGTGGCGCAGGAACAAATAGAGCAGCGCCTGCGGCGACTTGTTGTCGGTGAAGCCGGACTCCGCGCGCAAGGTTTCCAGAGATGCCGCCGCGTCAATCATCCATTGGATATAGTTCTTGCCCGCATCGGTGTAGGCGCGGATGCCACTCGTCTCCGACAACGGACGGTCATCAATGACGGTCGCAATCTGCGGGTTGTCTTTCAGGAAGAAGTGGTTGAGCAGGTCTGGCAGCGCGCCGCCGCTGTAGCCGAGCCTTTGCAGCAGGGAGATAGCGCCCCCCTGCAATCCGAGTTGGATGAGCGCCTGGATGAAGTCCGGTCCGATCGCCCAGAAGTTCAGCATGTTGTAGATCTGCTGCAGGCTTTCGGCAGTGCGCGAGTAGTACTCGACCGACGAGGGATGATGCGCTACCACATTGAGCAGCGTCTGGTGCGGGTCTCCATTGTCGCCCACCCATGCAGCAGCCTTGCTCATGTTCGTCCAGTCGGAATCGAGTTGCCTCAGGATACGGTAGAGGTTGCCGAGGAATGCGGGCGGAAGGAACAATCCGCGGAACTCCTGCTGGTCATACCATTGAATGCGCGAAAACGCTGTCGCTGGCAGGATGCCGTAGGGCTGTCCGCCGATGCGGATCGCAGGCAGCGGACCGAGCCCGCTGACGTACTGAGAAAAAAAAGCGCGCGTTTGATCGATAGTGGTGTCGCTGAAGATGGATGTCTTAGCACCGGTCGGCGTGAACAGCGTGTTCATCCAGTAGCCCAGCGTTGCCGGCCATAGTGCCGTCTGCATGGCGCGTGCCCGCTTCTGGTCTTCGCCGTCGCTGCTATGCACGGTTGCGACATAAGCCGGGTCGAGGGCGAGAAACTCGGCGAACCACTGCCCGTCGGACTTCTGCATGGGATCGCTAACTGGCGTGAACAACGGCTGCTTCTTGCGGTCTGCAAAGCTGACATCGGGATCTTCGTCACGCCCATGGCCTGAGCTCGCGCCGCTGGCATTGTGAGTGGGCGTGCCCTGCGGCAGCAGCGAGAAGCCGCTGCGACTCCACTGATGGTGCGCCAGCAACTCCTGCAATGCGCTTGAACCGCCACCGGCCGTGGTGCTGAGCTTCAGTCCGATGACCAGCAGGCGATCGAAACCCGCGCCCGCCTGCTCGGGCGTGATGTCAATCGCCAGCCCCATGCCGGCCGCCACCGCGCGTTCGAAATCCACCATCCACTGCAGTTCATCGGGAACAAACAGATCGGGACCGTCGGGCGGCGGGTCCGGATGAATCGTCTCGATCGGATCCGCCGATGGATCCGGGCCAGCATAGAACGGCAGCGTGACCGGATTGCTGATGGCCTCCAGAGTCTGCGCCCCGTTCGAGTAGCCGAGCACCACGAACCGGTCGGGAAATTCGTGCACCTGCGGCGCTTGCGACCAGGTGTGCACTGTTGTGTCAGGGTCCGGCGGGAAGAGCACAAATGCGGTCGATAGACCTACATCAGCTTTCGTCAGAGGAGGCGCAGGCTTGTCCGACAGATTAAACGGGACGAATGACGCGATGAGGTCGGCCGCGCGCGCCGCACCGACTGCTCCTTCCAGTACTGTGCGCGCCGTCTGAGTTTTTGCCTTGTCGCCATCGGCCAGCCAGACCGCCTTCCAATAAGCGGAGATGTTGTCGGCTTCCGGCGGTAGAGCGGTGGAGGTCGGTATAACGAGGATCTCGTCGCTGGCCTTTGCCTTCGGCGGAGGCGGTGGGGGAGGATTCGTCGGTTTAAAGTTGTCGGCCAGCCAACCGGCGCGTCCTGAACCGTGAGCGCCCACCAGCGCTGCCCACGCGCCGCGTTCGTCATCCTCGATGCTGCCCGCGCTCCAGATGGCGGCCCAGTAATTCTTGATGCTCGTCAGCTCCGACTGCGACAGAGTTGGCTCGAAGGTGTCAATCGAACAGTCGTCGGGATAGATGCGCACCCAAAGCTGAGGGCTCGCGCCCGCAGCAATGTTGCCGGGTGCGGCGGCAATCGTGTGAAAGCGCGTCTCGATGCGCACAGGGAATAGCAGGAAGGGAGAGCTTGCGCTGAGCAGGCTGACATTTTGACGCGGATCCGAGAACTCGGCGAACTGCCCGGTCAGGCTGGATACGGCTGCACGCGAGCTGCCCCGCGCTGCCTTGGCAGCGTCGCTCTGCGCGGCGGCCTTCTTGGCCGCAGCCGCGAGTTGCGCCAGGGCCTGATCGTCGCCCTCTCCGCTTGCCTGTCGCTGAGCTGCTGCGAGGGCCGACTGTGCCTGTTGCGCTCTGGCCGCAGCCTGGGTCGCAGTTACCTGCGCCTGCTGCAAGGTGCCGCGTGCGGCGTCAAGTTGGGCCTGGATGGAGTTGAAGTCGGGCATGACTATGCACGGTTCTCCCGCAGCATTTCGTCGGCGTGCACCGCCACCATCACCGGCTGGCGGAACAGCAGATCTGCCCACCGCGCCGAGCTAATGGGAGCGAAGTTCACCTTGCTGTCATCCTGGAACTGCGAAATCTTGTCCGCATTGGCCGGGTCGTTTACCGGCGCGGTGAGCGGTACGTTGCCCAGTACATTCGCCCTCAGGAAGTCTCCCGGATGGCCGCCCGGCATGGCGTCGTCCCATGTGACTTCGTCGAAAGTCTCAAGTGCATCTCGGGTCAGTTCCAACCCAAAGCGCGCTTCGCCGGGCCGTTCCTGAAGCACGAAGTACCAGCCCGGATCGCCGCTGGTACCCTTCACCTGGTCAATGGTGAGGTCGAAGCCGAAGAAGAAGATGTCGTCCACCGGGTTGGCGCTGAACAGCGGCGAACGCGTCTTGGAGCGCGGCGGGTTCTTCTCCTCGTCGGCGGTAAGCCAGTCGGGCGTGCGTAGTTGGTTCACAATTTTGGCGTGCTGCGCGAAGATCACCGTGTTCGGGTATTTCTTGAGCAGCTCGCCACGAATGATGAGCACAACCTGCGCTGCTGTCGGGTTCGCTGGGTCGGCACGGTTATTGTTCGCCCCCAGCGGATTGGTGAGCGGCCAAAGATGGATCTTCGGAATGTCGTACAGCTTTTCCTGGAGCGCGTCGTGGCTTAAACCCTCGCTGTCGATGTAGTTGTCCACCGCCCAGAACTGGCGGAAGTAGCTGCCCCGCTGGTCGGTGGGATACTCGCGCCACAGCAGCTTGCGCGCGAACTCGTGGTTCAATCCCACCATGTAGGACTCGATGAAGCGCTCGTTCGTCTCCATCAGCGTAATGCTGTTGTTGGCGATCTTGTTGATATTGGGCAGCAGGCGCTCGACCTTTACGGCAAGCGGCTTGTACATCGGGAGATCAATGCGCGGATAGGCCATGACTTCATTGAAGTCCGTGCCGATCTGGCTGATGACCCAGGGCGGCAGCCCGATCTGCGTGATGCCGCGACGCAGAATGGTGTGCTTGGGATCAATGCCGGTGATCATGGTTGCGCTGACCGCTTTCAGGTCAAGTGCGACGGGCGGCGGTAGCTGCGCAGCCCTGCTGCCGGCTTGCGCCAGAGCGAACGAATCCTTGAGGGCCGCCTTGAAGCGTGCGGCCGTCGGGCTATCGGCTCCGCCGAGCGTCGGGCGGAAAGAAGAACCGGGATCGCTGAGCACGAAGTTGGAACTAGTCGGCAGATTGGCGACGCTGGCCGGCGTTTGCCCCGCCTCTGAAACCGCGGTGCTCGCCGTCTCGGCTGTTCCCCATTTCTGAAGCAGGCGGAACACGTACACAGCGAATCCTACGATGGCGACTGCGATGGGAATGCCAATGCCGAGGGATAATATCGCGATCAGCAGGGCAAGCACGACGCCGGCGATCAGCACGGCAAAAGGTAGCCAGGGATATTGCTTCAGCCAGTTCAGCACCACGGGCGGCGCGCCCTGTGGGATAGCCGCCCCGGCTACTGTGTCGACGGTGACCACGCCCGGAGGCACGGTCTTGGGCGGAGCGCTCGTCACTTGTCCGGCATTCACGCGCTCCAGCAACTTGCCGGGCGTGAGTGCCGCGGTAAAGGGCAACTGGCGCATCAGTCGGCCGCCGGGACGAGTTACGCGGCGCATCATAGTCGAGGTCAGCACCGGCGGCACCAGCGTTGTCTTGCATAGGGTTGCAACCGTGACCGGCGTAGGCGCGGTGGCTCCCGCGACAGCCGTCGGCGTGAACAGCACACGTCTCGTCACCGGGGCTGTGAGCGACAGGACACGCTGCGGTTGATCAGCGACGGTAAGCAGATGGCGGTCGAACATCCGCGATGAAGCCGCAGTCGCGAAATGCAGCCGACGGATCCTGAAGTTCGCGGCCAGCACGTCGCCGATCTGCTCCCACGCGTAGTTCATGTACTCTTCGGCGTTCTGCTCGATGACCTCAGTGCCGAAGTTCGCCGGAATGCGGAAGCGCGGATCGAGATTGAGGCGGTGTACCCAATTCGTACGGTTGGGTGCGTCCGTCCCGTCGGGGTTCGTCAGCAGGCGCTGCGTCAGCGAGTGCCACCGGCCGTAGAGCGGTGAAGTGATCAAAGGATCGGGACTACCCGTGACGACCGCCTCAAGCGAAGTAGCGGCGTTGGCCGCTTGTGGCTTCAGCCGCGAGTAGTCATCGGGAAGATTGATGAACTGCGCCAAACCCTTCTCGAAGTCGTCAGGGTAGGGCTGGTCCCAGTCTTCGAATTTCTGCCTTTCGGCGAGATCGTCCTCGTTCAGGTCGGCATCGGGCACCTGAAGCGCGCCGCCCAGCCGCAGCACGCCGCCCAATTCGGGCTTGTTCACGCCGGGAATGCCCGAGCCGGGGCTGGTGCTATCAAAGTCGCGCGTGCCAACAGTCTTGTCTACCGGTTGGGGCTTCAGCAGGCCGACCAGGTAGCGGAAGTCGCCGCGATCGCCCGTGCGGAAGTACCAGCGGTAGTAATAGGGAAAGTTCTGCGGTTCCGGTTGGCCGGCGTACTTGTCCCATGCAGCTGCGGTGGCGCTCGGAGGAGTAACGGGCAAACCAAGTCCGGCCAAGCGCCCGCTCTCGAAAGCTGGCATCAGGAAGGCGTGGTATCCGGTATTGACGTCGAGCCGGCGCGGGCAGAGCAGCCGCGAATAAGCCAGATCAGGATTCGCCTCCAAAATTGCCTGCACGCGCGGCAAAACAGCGCTCATATCGGGCGAGACAAGCTCGCCTCCACCCCCGGAGAGGCTTTGGTTGAAGTGCACGTGTCCCCAGGCCCAAGTCTCGTTCGACGGAGGAAACACCCCGACCGCCGTTACGGTGACGAAGGGCAGCGGCCGGCCTGCGATGTTCTTCGCCTCGGCGAACTCACCCTCTTGCAGCACAACGAGCGCCAGCCATGGCAGCAGTTGCAGTCCCTCCGGCGGGGCGGGCGTGTAACGCCAGGGCAAGTCTTCGTCGTAGAAATCGATGGCTGCAAGATAGTTCGACTCGAAGTTGGTGACCCAGTCGCGCGGCTCTGTGCGCACGACAGCGCGGCCTTCAATACCGATGATGTCGCCCGGCCCGAAGAGTTGAATGTCCTGGGCGATGGGCTGGGTGAGGGGCGCGCCTCCGCTGATCGGAGTGCCGCGGAGCTGCAACTGTACGTTTATGGTCGCGCGCGGGCCCGCGGCAGGAGCATTTATTGCGTTGGCTACACCCTGCCTCAGCCAGGGTAGAAACGAATACGTTCCCAGCAGATCTTCCGGATTGGCAATCGGGTCAGGATCCGGACTCATGCCGCCACCTCGAAATTAGGAAGAACATGGAGCTGCCCCGCCAGAGACGGATCAGAGGCTACGGCCTTCGCGATGTAGTCGTGTGCGCTCGCCTGGCTGATGAGCGACGTTGCCTCCGGATGGTACCCCTTATTCGTCGATTGAAAGGCAACGGTATACAGCTCGTCAGCCACCTGCACCGATGTCGCTTCGGGTTTGATCATCGCCCGGTAGGTAGCGGAAAGCTTCGACTTTGAGGTGGCGTTCCCGGCGAGGAAGCTGCCGAAAAAGATCTTCGCATGTCCGAAGAACTTGAATTGTGCAGGCTCCGATTCGGAATCCACCACTGTGAGGTCGTAACGCACCGGACGGGTGATCGCGGTTGCGGAGGCCAGATTGCTCGTGCCGGCGAGCGCAGCGCCACCGTGCTGCGGAACGAACGCCGGCTGGGAGAGTTTGGTTGCATCGTCGAAGTTGCGGAACTGCGATGGCGGGAACGACTCATTTACGTCGCCCGTTTTCGCCAGCGCGCCTCCCGTCACGTTCAATGCGAAATCGTTGGCATCGCTGGGCGTCTGATTGCCTACCTTCTCCAGCACGAGGTCCAGCGGGATACTGCGCTGGCTCACCTGCAAGGTCCCCGCGGGATGCAGCACCATGCTGGCTTCTGTCGGATCGAGCTGCCGCAGGGCGACGAGCAGTTTGGTGTTCGACGGCGGAATGGCCTTCCAGTTGGTTTTCTTCTCGAGTTCGCCGCTGATGATGGGCATGACTGCGACCGGCGGCAGCGTGGTGTTGGGACTATCGCCCCAGGTAAAGTCAATGCCGATATCAATCGAAAAGAAGAAGAACGAGAGCGACGCCGTGCCATGAACGTGCCACGGTGCGGGACCGGAGAGTTGAACATCAATGCCGACGCCGTACACACCGAGGCCAAACACCTTGACGGAGAACTCGGTGGAGATTTCGGCGATGAAATGGAACGGCGAAAACTGGATGAGCGCGTCGAAGCCGGAGCTGCCCTCGACCGAGCACGCCGAGAACCCGAAGAAGTAGCTCGCATGGGTCCCGAACTGCACCGTGTTGGTGGTCACGGCGAAGTAGCCGTCGGCGTGGATGCGCGCGAACGACTCGTTGATAAGGTCAATCGCGATGCGTTCCGGCGCCGGGAAAGGCAGAGGCGGCGGGCTGAACTGCGGGTGGAAGCCTCCGACCGAGAGGACGAAATTGGCATTGTCGCCGTAAGCGAACAGCACTCCCATCGAGCCGGTGATGGTGATGAACAAGATGTGCGAGTCGAACAGCGAGGCGTAGAAGTAGAAACGCTGCTTGTCGAACTCGAGCGAGCCCGCGAAGTTGACTTGCAGGACAAGTATGGCCAGGTCATCGGCGGGAAGCGCCATCTTCAGGATGCCGAGGATGGCAACATCGCCCGGAGGGATCTCGATGATGACGCCCAGCGAAAGGCTGATCAGCGAGGGCGTTCCCCAACCGATCTTCGCCATGGGTCCAATGAGGAAGATGCCATCCTGCGGCGGGAAGATCGCCTTCAGGTCGCTGATGATACGTGGCGCGTTGGCAATCACATCCTGCGGAAACATGATGCTCTGGATGGAGCCGGTGCGTACGCCATCCAGCAGCGGCTGAAACAACATGGTGCGGTTCAGCCCGAGCAATCCGCCGACCGCCAGCAAGGTGAACCCGAAGCTGAGCTGGATGCCGGTGCCGAAGTCGGCGGTGATGATGATGAGCAGCGAAAATCCGCGCGAGCCATCCGGCATCTTCGTCGAGATCAAGCCGATGGCGGCGACGGAGAGGAAGTCGGCAATTTCCAGTTGCAGCGCGCCGGCGTACTCGCCGCGGTCCGGATCGATGTAGAGAAAGCCTCCACCCACCACGACGCCCGCATTCACGGTCAATCCGACGCCATTTGGCGGCTTGAACTTCAGACTTGCGTTCACCGGTCCGAGATTGCCGCCGCTTTTCGGGAATGTGAGCGGAACGCTGAGGCCGACGTTCTGAACGACCGCCTGCAGCGGTCCAAGATTTCCCTGAATCGTCGCGCCCAGTTCGACAGGTATGGAGTTGCCCGACGCTTTGATCGAGATCGTCGCCGACATGATCTCGATAGGACCCAGCGAGATGTGCGCCGGGATTTCGATCTCCAGCCCCGCTGAGCCGCTGAAATAAACTCCGAGCTTCGAATCAAGGCCGATAGTAATGCTTGCATCCACGCTCAAGTTGTCGGGTAACAGTTTGGCGAGAAAACCGTCGGCGTCGGCGCCCGGAGTGATGACCAGAGCGGCATCCTTGAGTGCGGCCTCGGTGTAGAAGCTAGTGGTCTGCGTGTCAGTGCGGAATCCGACGGTAAGGGCGAGCGTGCCGAACTCCAGCCGGCTGGCGCCTTCGGTGCCGAGCAATACCTGCTTGGCGCCGCCTTCGCCGTGGTCCAGGAGCGTAATGGAGAATGCTGCTGCCGATCCGGCGCCGCCGCCGAAAACGCCGGTATCGAGCGAGACCGGCTGGTTGGGGCGTATGCGAATGAGGATACCGCCAGCGAGGTCAAACGACGCCTTCAAGATGAGCGAAAGCCGGTCGGAGATATCGAAGCTCTGTCCGCCCGAACCGGTAACGTAAGGAAGAAACGCAATGCCTGGTGCGGCCGAGCTTATGGGTGGCAGCGCATAAACATCAATACCGGCGGTGAGATTGGCGGGAGCAATGAGGTTGCCGATGAGCTGGCAGCGCAGCGTGAAGTTCTGCAGATTCGTGAGGGTGGTTGCGTCCTGCGTGAGCGCGGTTTTCAGCGGGCCACCGATTGGTACCGAGAATGTCGCCAATCCCAACGCCTCGGAGAGCGTATTCACGTTGTTGAGGAACAACTGCTGGTCGAAGGCCACGCCGCCCCAGTTGTAGGCGCCGCGGAAGGTGCTCAGGCCATCTCTCAGCAGCTCGCCGATGTTGCTCCAGGCAATATCGGTGCGGAGATAAGCAGGGCGCTTGCCGGCTGCTGGCTTGGGTGTCTGCCGGATCACGCCTGCGGCGAGCAGGGTAGCGCCCAATACCGCATGGTTGTCGAGCAGGTATCGCCCGACGAGATAGTCAATCAGTTGCCCGGGGAAGTCAGCTTGAAACTCCGCAACGTCGATCGTGGCAGGAAGCCCCGATGCCGATGCTAACTGCCCGACCGCGGAGAAGAAGTTTACGACCTGGCTGATGACATCCGCGGCCTGCGATTCATCCAGGCCGCTCTCGACTGTGTTCAGGATATTGCTGGCTACGCTGCCGAGATTCTTGACCGCGGCAATGGCGGTGGCTGTGTCCCACCCCAACAGCCGCATGAAGGCCGAGAAGGCGGCGTCAGAGGTCAGCGCAGTTTCGACCGGCTGGAGCGCCAGCCCCAACTCCTGCGCGATGACGGCGAGTGTGTCTTTCCCTGCCATGCTGCCTTAGGCTGATCCAAAAAAGGTGATGGATCAACCAGCTTCTACCCTGTGGCGGAAATCTGTGCTGTGAGATCAAGCGCGCGCGGCGCGGTCGCTGTTCCGAATTTCCCGAGTTCGAATATTGGGCAACCATTCTATGCAAACCATTCGCTTCTGCAAGAGAAAAACTGCAACCGCACGCAACTTTAACAATCTTTGCCGTTAGACCACACCGAAAAGCCGCGCGTCACTTTCACTGAAATTGATCGTTGGGCTGCCGGACGCTGGATAGTAGTTGTAGATCAAGTCAGTCGAAGTACTGGAGCTTGTGACCGGAATTATGACGTCGTATCGATATCGGGTAGCTGCGAAGTTGAACTTCCCTCCGCTCGCAGCCGTGACGGCCCATTTCCACGCAAGAACAAACTCGTGCAGCGAGTTCGACAAGTAACGCTTATAGATCGGGTAAGGGTTGGTCGCGCTCACTGGCCCGAAGGCCGGGTCTTTACCCAAGGCCTGCTCGACGAATGCCAGCAGCGCGGTCTGGTCCGTGGGGATGGACCCGCCCATGGGGATGCCGCCTTCTGAGAACTGCTCCAGAGTCGCGGTCCAGCTCCCCATCTTGTCACTCAAGGTCGAGACTCCATCGGCGGCAGGTGAAACAGTAAAAGAAATGTTGACCGAGAGTTCGCTCTTATTGGACGGTTTCAGCAACGGCTCGGCAGCAGCTGGTATCCACGTGCTCCAATTGGCGTCCGGCACCGGCTTGCCGTCAATCAGGAAGTGCAGTTGGGAACTCACGTAGGCGGCAATCAACTGTGCCAGCGTCGTGAACCCGTCTTTGTTGAAGATCTTGAAGTCGTTCTTCATGAATTCAAAAAAGTTGACGCCACCGTCAGGGCTGTGCGTGGTGTGTACGTAAACCGGAGCGCTCACGTTTTTCGGATTTCCGAAGCGCTGCTTCAGCAAAGTGAGGAAGAGGCGGCAGTTCGGCGACCCAATCAGGCAGCCAAAGAGCCGCACACTGGTGTTCGGTCCCTTGATGCTGGCAGGGATCGTAATAGTGTTGTGCTGCTGCAAAGTATCGAAGGTGGTTTGTGGTCCCAACGTAGGATCGGATGTCGCCAGCTGCGCCGGATCCAACGCGATCAGCAACTGTCCTTCGTCTGTTCCGTGCGAGCCGATGATCAGGTCCTCGGCTTGCAGATTGTGGTCCTTGAGATACTTCAGAAAACCGGCAATCGTGGTCGCGCTCGCGTCATCAATGACCGTCGTATTCGGTCTCCGGGACAAGACAAGCCGCAGGTGATCGAACTCGAGACCGGGAGCGAAAGCGTAATCCATACTTCTTGAAACTTCTCAGACCGACTTGCGAAGAGTTTCCCCGGGACGATGGCAACAGAGTGTACTCCGGTGGACCGGACGGCTCAAAAGAAAACTAAGCCACTCCGAATAAAGGGAACGCGGCATTATCTTCTAGGAAGTTCATGGTCGGAGCGCCGGAGCTCGGATAGAAGTTGTAGATCAGTTCGTCGGCTGTGCCGGGTTTCGCCACCGGAATCAGCAGCGTATACACGAAATGTGTGCCGACCCAGTGCTGGTCATTGCCGCTGATCGTAACCGTCCAGTTCTGCCCGTCGAAGAAATCATCGAAAGTGTCGTAATGCAGGCGCTGATAAATGGGCCAAGGGTGAGTCGGCGGGGCCTGCATGTCCGGTTCGGCACCCAGAGATGTGCGCATTGCGGCAATCTGGGCGGCCTTGCCCTTCGGTGGCGGCGAGCCGGTATTCAGGTCGTACGTGTACTGCTCGCGTCTGGACCTGCACTCCGCAGGAGGATCGCTGATGGCGCTCTGGCCTCCTGCGGCTGGTACGATCTTGACCGGAAACGGAATCGGTTTCTTGTCCCTTGTGGCAGGCTTCAAGGCGAGAGTTGGCCTTACCCACTTCTTGATGTCGTCGTTCGACACCGGTGTTCCATCCAACTGCACCAGCGGAGGCGTCAGGTTCTGGTACGCCGTCACCAGATCCTTCGTCTTGGTGAATCCATCCTTGCTCAGCAGGCGGTAGTTGTGGCCCATAAACTCGAACACACCTACCGCGGTGAGTTCATACAGCCCGTGGAAGAACTTGGGCGCAGTCACCTGCGCCGGGTTGTCCAGCGCACTCTTCAGCAGCGTGAGGAACGGGAGGCTGTCGTCCGAGCCGATGGTGCAACCCTTAAAATGGAACTTGGTGTCCGGGCTGCGCACGCCGGCGGGAATATGAATGGAACCGCTGGTGTCCACTCCCTGAACGTCCTCAAAGCTGACGGGCAGGCTGGTGTGCGCACCATCAAGTGCAATGAACAGGAAGCCTTCATCAGACGCATGTGAGCCCACGATCAGGTCGCCGCCTTGGAGACTGGAGCTATCCAGATCCTTGAGGAAATCTTCGATCGAGGTTGCGCCCGAGGGAGTACGGAGGGTGGTGTTGTTACGCGACAGAAACATCAGGCGCAACCGCCCATCTTGCGCCGTAGGTCCCGGAGCGAATGCGAAATCCACTCTGGTTCTCCTTCGATCGTCACGCCCCAGGAGCCGGGACGCGGAATCCACGAATGTGCGCGGAATTATAGCAGGGCTTGGGCCTCAGTCAGTTATGCACGCCGCCAGCCTTTCCAGTTCTGTGTACACGACGGGACCGTCCCGTCGAAGGCTTGAAATGGCGTTCCTTCTTCTGTACAGCCTTGCAGTCCGCAGGTTCAGCGTATGCCATACGGCTCCGTCGCCGGAATCCCGAAGTGCGCCTCCAGTGTTCATGCTGATTCCACATCAATGTTGCCACGCGGTCACCCGCTGAGATCCCGCATGGGCGGCGCATTCGACAGTTGTTGGGGCTTCTGTAACTCGCGATAGGTGTAGCGGTGACGCGAACAGTCGGCCAGCACGGAAACGAGTTCGACCTCCGGGAACAGCTTTCCGGCCCGCTCCATCATGCTGTCGAGCAACAGCGGGCTGGACGTTACAGTTGATTTCATAGGCCTCCATCAGGCCTTCGGGGAATCAGCTACCTCCTCGCCTGTCAGAGCTGGTTTGCCTGCCAGCAGAGTCGGCGCACCAAAAGCGGCGACGAACATAGCCCTAAAGCAGACTTATGAGTCGAGGATATGCGACAGCCTGCGACAAATCGAGCGAGCGTGCCCACAGGTCAAAGTAGTAATCCTCACTGCTGCTGTAGATGCGGAGATTCGCCGACGTAGTGGTGGCTCGGAGCGTCGGCGTACGTTCTCAAGCGCAGGATTGGCAGAAAATTTAGTGAATGGAATTGTGGAAGCTAGACTGGCGGATGCTGGAGGAGGCGTGACTGCCGCTTAGTAAGTAGTGGGCAAGCCAATCGACGATGTTCCGAAACAATAAGAAGAGCTAACTGACTAAGGGGTTCCGAGAAGCTGAAATTGAAAATAATTTTCAAGAAAGTGCAGGAAGGGTACAAAAGTCGGCGCACATACAGCATTTTCGGCTATACCCGGCGAGATAAGTTGTTTATGGCTTTCGAGGCGGATCGTTTCAACCACTCACGCACTTCTCCGCGTCGGACGATACGGTCTTGGCTTAAGGGCCAGCGACCAGCACTAACGACGATTTCTAAAGAACGCCTGCAGCACTTCTGCACAACGACCGGCTAAAATTCCTCCGCGAACCTCTATCTGATGGTTCATGGCCGGACTATTCAGCAGTCGCATTGCGGAATGCACCGCCCCGGCCTTGGGGTCTTCTGCGCCGTAAACCAGGCGCTTGATGCGCGCATGGACCATGGCGCCAGCGCACATCGCACACGGCTCAATTGTAACAAACAGCTCGCACTCTCCCAGGCGGTAATTGCCCAAGGTTGTACCCGCTTCGCGCAAGGCGATGATCTCGGCGTGGGCGGTGGGATCGGATTCGCGGATGTTGCGGTTCCATCCCTGGCCGACGATGCGTCCCTCACACAACACGACGGCGCCTACGGGCACCTCGCCGGCTTCGTGGGCGCGCCGGGCACAGCGCAGGGCTTCTTCCATCCAAAGTTCATCCGAGACTGCCTCAGTTCTTAGAGGTTTGGTCTTAGGGTGATCTGCGGTGGCTGTTTTACGTCGAGGCACGGTTCGGCAATATTCTAGCGGGTTCGCGGACGGGCGGAGGGAACATGTTCGCAGGCGATCTCTGCAGGCGAGCGCTGGTTTCTTGTGGTCGGACTCAGATCACGCTGAGCACCGCTCGCACCACATCGGGCACAACCGCGCGCACCACGGCCGGAACCACGACACAGACGACCGGGTAGGCAATTACGACCGCGGGCACAACCAAAAGCACCCAGATCTTCGTAGGTAGGTTGGTGAAATAGGCCTTCATAACTTCCTCTCCCAATGGATACGCTGAGAAGGCAGAAAAAGTTCCCGCTTCGCCTTCCATCCATATTCGCTTTATCTTCGCTGTCTTCGCTGCCACCATAGCAGCGGACCGCTTAAGGCAAGCACCGGCAAGGAGAAGCTGAAGAGGGCAGCCATGATCCGCACGGGCCAGCCCCCAATGTCGCCCGTGTGGATCTCCCGGTTGAGACGAGTCACGTAGGCCACTCCAGCGGGTAATCCACGCGAACTGTTCAACCCCAGCACCTTCCCCGAATAGGCATCGAGAAAAACGCGGGTGCGGCCGGCGGGTGTGTGGTCCTCGGGGAACTTCATGACCACCAGAACCGGACGGGTCGCGTTGTCGGACAACTCGACGACGGTAGCCCGCGCGCCAGGAACCGCAGCCTGGGCCAGCGCCAGCAACCGAGCTGGCTCCATAGGCATCGTTCCGGATGGAGGCGAATCGGGCCGCGGGTCGGCGGGGCGGGCGACCACGCCACTGACATTGCTGGCCCAAGCACGGGCGGCGTCGCCCCAATGAACGACGACTCCTGTCCAAGCAAACACCAGCAGGAAGACGGACGACACAACCCCGATTGTGCTGTGCAGGTCGTACTGAAATTTTGGCCCCGAGGTCTGGAAATCAATGCGAAAGACCTTGCTACGCCACCACAGGATCACGCCGGAGATGGACAAGAATAGAAGAATCACCGAACTCCAACCGACGATTGCCGATCCCACCTCTCCCGCCAGAAGATGGGTGTGGAATCCATGCAGCTTGCGCGCAAAGCGATTGTCGTCCCATATTCCCAGAGCCTTCCCGCTGTAGGGATCCACCGCTACGTCGATGCCTTCGACCGAAGGCGACTGGAGATATGCAGCGCCAGCCAGGTCGGGCGCCTCGGCGATGTTGAATGACAACACACGATAGCCGGGATACTGGCGTTCGAGAGCGGTCTTCAACTCGGTTAGAGAGAGCGTCGGTCCAGACGGTGCGACGTGGGCGAGTTTGTAGTTTAAGGCCTGATCGATCTGGGTTTCGAAAACCAACAGAGCTCCCGATGCACCCGCGAGCAGCAAAAAGAGTGCGGCGGCGATCCCGATCCACAGGTGCAGCTGAAGAACGACCTTGCGGAATCTTTTGCTCGCCACTGGATCTCGGCCTTCGGCCGCTCGGAACACAAGCGGCCAAATCAAGATGGATCAAATGTTAAGACTGTATCGCGGCTCTAGACGTTTGGGAATTAAAAGAGGCATTGTTTTCGTGCGAAGCCTACGGAGGCGGGACTTTGGTCCGGCACGTTGGTTAATGGTATTCTAACGGCGTCATGGGCATGCCAAGCTTGCTGCGGAAAGTATTCCTGGTGGACCTGTTGCAGGGGCTGAAGGTTACCTTCCGCTACCAGGACCCCAAGGAAATCTATACCGAGCAGTATCCGCTGCAGCGGCCACAGGTGGCCGAGCGCTACCGCGGAGCGCCGCGGCTGAACGTGAACCCCGACACCGACGAGACCATGTGCATTGCCTGCGACCTGTGCGCGCTGGCCTGCCCCGAGCATCTGATCGTGGTGTCAAGTGAACGTAACGAAAAAACCCGCCGCAAGGAACTGACCAACTTCACCTACGATCTGAGCCGCTGCATGTTCTGTGGGCTGTGCGAGGACGCGTGCCCCACCGACGCGCTCGAGTTGACCCAGGACTTCGAACTGGCCAGCTACACCCGCGACGGCGCCATCTGGGACCGCGAGACGCTGGAAAAGGGCCCACAGCCTACCCAGTATCGTCGCTAGCGGCGTAATTGCCCTGGGCGCTTCCCACGCAATAGTACTCAACCCACTGATTCTGTCCGCTTGCCAATTGCGATCAATTCCCGAACTACGGCATCGACCGGATGGCAAATCGTCCGCGCCAAGTCCGAGACTTGGCGAAGAAGCGAATTGCAACTGAAGAGCACGCTTGCACTCGTGCACTTCTAGGTGAGAGGTCTCATGAAAATACGACTTGCAATGTTATTCATTTTGCTGGGTGGCGCTACTTGGGCAATGGCACAGGCCAGGGGCGCGAGTGCTCCGCCTCCCCCTCCGGCGAAACCTGCCGGAATACCAGGACAAGCCGCCACCCCAACGACTGCACCGCCTCAGGGCGCAACCACCCAACCCGGTACGACAAACACGATGCCGGCTTCGATTATCGGTCCGCCGACGCCGATCACCACCCAGGCCGCCGGCCCTGGTTCAACACAGACGCCGACCGCCCCGGCCTCGCCGCAGACGCCGCCGTCCAATCCAACCACGAATGCGACAACACCTGTGGTCCCTTGTGTAAATTCACCTGCAACATCAACTCCGCAGAATGGGACCCCAAACGACACGACAGCTAGCACCACAGTTCCCCCATCTGGAACAGACCAGGGTGCCAATGGATCGCAGTCATCGAATCAGAGTTCGTCGAATCAACCTGCCACTACCGAAGCAGGAAATAATCAGGGAAGCAGTACCGGGACCACCTCACAGCCCCCCCAGCCAATGTCCCCCACCCGGCCGTGCCAGCCGCAACCCGTACCAACGGGTGCCGGCGCGCCACCCCAGATGTGAGACGCGAAATTCTCGGTTCGTGTGCGGGCCCGTTGGGGCCCGCACTTTCATTTGGGCTATTCGTGCTGGGGTGCCGCCAGCTTCTTTTCGGGCAGGAAGTACATGGCTGGGATCAATACGAAGATGAAAAACGAGGCGTAGACCGAGACGTACGCCAGCGGAACCGAAAGAAAATAGAGCGCGGCGGAGAACGCGTTCTTCCGTTGCATCATGGCATGGTACTCCACCAAGTTCAGATTCGCGTGATCCTGTCGCACCAGTTCCGTGCGCAGCAGATAAAAAGATGAGCCACACAAGGCCAGGTCAAGACCATACAGCACTACTGCCATCGGTTCGCGGTAGTTCTTTCCCAGAAAGTCCGTCACGAAGGGGATCAGCGACATCCAGAACAGCAGGTTCAGGTTCAACCACAGCAGTCGTGCCGTGACTTCACGCACGGCGTGAATCAGGTGGTGATGGTTGACCCACATGATGGCCGCGACAAGAAAGCTCAGTCCGTAGCTGAGGAACACGGGCGCGACCTTCAACAGCGCAGGCCACGTGGGCTGCGAGGGCGCACGTAGCTCAAGCACCATGATGGTGACGATGATCGCGATCACGCCGTCACTGAAAGCTTCCAGACGGTTGGTGGTCATCTCTCCGTGCGGCATGCGGAGAATCTACCACGGGGCAACGGGGATTTCAGATCGTAGATTTCAGATTTTAGATTGCCGATGGCAGTGGCAAACTCCGCCGTCTGTTTAATCTGAAATCTAAAATCTGCAATCTGAAACCCCAAGCGTCCGACCCGATTAACCCTACGCCGGCTGCTGCTGTGTCATGCAGTGCATCGCACCCAGCCCCCAGATGAAGTCTCCCGAATAGATTGGGACGATCTCGCGCTTCGGGAAGAGTTGCGCCAGCGTGTTGAGCGCGATCCGGTCGTTCGGGCGGTTGAACACGGGCGCGAGTACTAATCCATTGGCAATGTAGAAGTTGGCGTAGCTGGCAGGGAGGCGCCGGTTCTCAAAGACCACCGGTTGCGGCATCGGCAATTCGACGACCGTCAGCTGGCGGCCATCCTGATCGCGGGCAGCCTGCAGGCGGCGCAGGTTGGCTCGCAATGGCGCGTGGTTCACATCCCTGGCATTGGGCTCGACCATGGTCACGACCGTGTCGTTCGCCACGAAGCGTGTTAGGTCGTCGACATGGCCGTGAGTGTCGTCGCCGAAAATGCCGCGCCCGAGCCAGATGGTATGCGGGGCGCCAAGGTAATCAGCAAAAGCTTTCTCGTAGTGCACTCGCGTCATGTGCGGGTTGCGTTCCTGCACTTTGCTGAGCAAACACTCTTCAGTAGTGAGAATCGTCCCAGCGCCATTCACGTCGATCGATCCACCCTCGAGGACGATGCGGTTTCCAGCCGAGAGCGGCCGGATTTCTTGGCTGTGACCTGGGTGGCCCATTTCTCGCGCGGTTTTTGCGCGAGAAGTGGGAATTCCGGCCATCCGGCTGCCAACATTGTCGTCGTGTCGCCAGTTGGAATATTTGGCCCAGCCATTAAAGCGAAACTTGAGGGCGAGAAGATCATTCTCAGGGGCTGAAGCCCTGTTCTTTTTCTGTTGCTGGGCGGCACGGGTGAACTTGTGCCCTTCCCGATCTTCATGTGGGGACAGCCGCCCCCGGCTGTCCGGGCGGGCGAAGCCCGCCAGGGGGGTGAGGAAAATACATCCCGAATCGCGCAGCCACACGCGATTCGTCGGCCAGCGATGAAACCGGATGTTGTTCGACAGAGCGTGAGCGCGCTCCAGCACCCTGCGAGCCTGCCTCGCTGCCGAAGCGGCGTTGACGATCAACTCGACCCGCTCGTGCTTGGCCAGGTTGCGGATGATTTCCGCGTAGACCCACGGAATCGGCTCGAACTTGCCCGGCCAGTCGCTATGAAAGTGCGGCCACGCCAGCCAAGAAGCAGCGTGAGGCTCCCACTCGGCGGGCATGCGGTAACCGAGGGCGGAAGGACAAGGCGCGACGAAATCTTGGCCGCCCTTATTTCTTTTCCAGGGCGTCATAGCACTCTAGGTTCTTGATTCTTGGAAGCGGCGAACTCTTGAAGGCGTCGGTTAGCAGGTAGGTTCCTGAGGTCTGATTGAGGCTGTATTGGCTAACCATCTTTGGGTATTTTTCGTCGCAGGTGCGATCACGAAGTGCTTTCACCGTCACTGGTAAAGTGCCCTCGAAATACTTCCCGTCGATCTGAGTCGTGCCATAGCTCACGGACACGACCTTCACATATTTGCTTTTCTGCCCGGGTGTCTCGAGAATGACTACTTCTTTGTTCGCCACAAAAGACCCAACTTTGGCAGCATGCGAAAGAAGATCGTAGGCAACCATCTTTCCTGACAGGTTGGATGTTTTGGCAAAACAGGCGAGGACGAGAGCTGCAATGACGACACCTATCAGAAACGCCTTGGTCCGCTCTTTCATGAGAACTTTCTCAGTCCAATAGCCGGTTCGCGATCGGCGCGTACGCATCGATGCGGCGGTCGCGCAGGAAAGGCCAATTGCGGCGGATATCCTCGAGCGCCTTCAGGTCGACATCTCCCACCAGAATCTCCTCGCGGTCATGCGAGCCTTCGGCCAGCACGCGACCGAAGGGATCACAGAAGAACGATCCACCCCAGAATTCGAGCCCCTGTCCTGGGGCTGACTTTCCGCGAACATTTCCAGTCTCGAAGCCGACGCGATTCACCACCGCGACATACACCCCATTGGCGATGGCGTGGGCCCGCTGAATGGTACGCCAGGCATCGTGCTGGGCCACGCCGAACTCGGTTTTCTCTGCCGGATGCCAGCCGATCGCCGTCGGATAGAAAAGTATGTGCGCTCCCTGCAACGCCGTCAGGCGCGCGCCTTCGGGATACCACTGATCCCAGCAGATGAGCGTCCCCAGGCGTCCGGCGCTCGTGTCGAGCGCTCGGAAACCGAGATCGCCGGGCGTGAAGTAGAACTTTTCATAGTAGAGCGGGTCGTCGGGAATATGCATCTTGCGGTAAAGCCCGCGCAGCGATCCATCGCTGTCAAAAATGGCGGCCGTGTTGTGATAGACGCCTGCGGCACGCTTCTCAAATAACGAAGCGATGAGGACCACACCATTGCTGCGGGCAGCAGCGGCGATTTTCTCGGAACTCGGCCCGGGAATCGGTTCCGCGAGATCGAACAGGGAATGATCTTCGCGCTGGCAAAAGTACTGTGTCTGAAAAAGCTCGGGCAGGCAGACCACTTTCGCACCCCGGCCGGCTGCGTCGGCCACGCGGCCCAGCGCCTTCTCCAGATTCTTTTCCGGCTCCGGGCCGCACGACATTTGCACCAAAGCTACGCGAAATTTCTCAGGCGGCACGCGTTCCGACCTCCCGCGAACAATATAGCAGGATAGCTGTCAGCTCTTGCAGCTCAGCCCTCAGCTTTCAGCAACCCGCACCGTTCCTGTAGAGTATCTTGTCGGGGAAAAACCGTTTCTTGCTTGGAGGCGTGCGCTTGAAACAAGGCAATCATAGCAATTCGAAGGAACACTCGCAGCATGGGCCTGCGGGCGGTGAGGGAAAAGACCGTCACCTGCATAATCCCATTGAAGACCGTCTGATTCCATTGGCGCCGCTCGACCTGAGCAAGGTCACGTCGATCGATAGCCTGGTCCGGGCGATGGCCAAAACCGCCTTCACTGGCCGTCAACTGGGCGAGGCTGCCGACGTGCTCGAGGCCATGGCGCTCGACGAAGAGGCGTTCATTGTCATGACCTTGGCCGGTGCGATGACCGTTGCCAAGCAAGGCCTGATCGTCACCGAGTTGATCGATCGCGGCATTGTGAATGCCATTGTTTCGACCGGCGCGCTCATGGCACACGGACTGGTCGAGGCCAGCGGCAGGGCGCACTTCCGTGCCAATCCCGAGGTCTCCGACGAGGAACTCTACGAGCAAGGCTACAACCGCGTCTACGACACACTCGAGCCCGAGCAGAATCTGGACGACGTCGAAGAAATCATGTCTGCTGTGCTCGAGGCCTGGGATCACAACGACATCATGTGCTCCTACAAACTGAATCATGCCATCGGCGCCTACCTGGCAACGCATGCGCAGGGGCAGCGAGGAATTCTGAAGTCGGCCTACGAAAAGGGAGTGCCCGTGTTCGTGCCGGCGTTTAGCGATTCGGAGCTGGGGCTCGACACGGCGCTCAACAACCGGCTGCGCGAGTCGACCGGGAGGCATAAGATCCGCTTCGACCCGTTCGAAGATCTGGAGCACTTTGCGGCTACTCTGTTGCGCCAGAAAAAGCTGGGCATTTTCACGATCGGCGGCGGCGTACCCCGCAACTGGTCGCAACAGTTTGGCCCATTCTGTGAACTGCGTCACCGCCGCTTGGGCGAAAACGTGCCCCTGAAGCGCTACCACTACGGACTGCGCATCTGCCCCGAGCCGGTTTATTGGGGCGGATTGTCGGGCAGTCCCTACAGCGAGGCCATCTCGTGGGGCAAGTTCGTGCCTCCATCAGAAGGCGGCAAATTCGGCGAGGTCTTCCTGGACGCCACAGTGGGCTTGCCGATCATTGTGGCTGCCGTTCTAGAGCGCCTCGACAAGGCGAAAAAGGGCGGCAACGCACGCAAGGGCGCAAAAGTCGCCGCGAGAAGGTAGGAACTGGGCGGCCGTTCAAAGAGCGAGAGAGGGGGAAGCCATTGTCGCGTTCTCCCAAACTCGCAAACGAAACCGAGTCCGCCTTAGCTGGCTAGGCGGAGGTGTCGCAGGCGGGGGAATCTGGAACGTGGCGGTCTGCGGCGGCATCGATCCCCTCGGAATCCTGATTGTCCGTCCGGAGTCGCCTATATAACGGCGCAAGAATACTGCTTCCAAGCACTTCCGACTCGGCCTGAAACCAATCCTTCAGGTCTTGCCCTTCCTCTTGACCGCGGGTCTCGTAGAGTTGCTTGGCGCGCGACCGTACCTTCCGCTCGACCAAGTTGGCCATGAGCGCCCGCTGTTTCTTTCTGCGTGTTTCGATATCCAAGTCTTGCTCCAGTCTGTGTCCTTATCACTTCTATGATACCTGATCGCTGTTAACGGAGTATTACATTGGTCAAAGCACTCTAGTTACTAAAGTTATAATCCACCGCCGGGACCGGTTGTCACAAGAATGTCTTATTTTCAACTGACCAAACGACACCCTCGAGCTTGCTATGCGTTGATTCCACGGTAGTTAGCGACGAACTTGTACCAGGTACACAGGATTCCCGGCGTACGTGCCTTGCAGCGCGACTTCTCCGTGGTCCTCCAGCATCCGTTGAATAAGCCACCCCGGACTGCTGCCTCGCTGGATTACGTAAAACTGCGGGTGAGCAATCAAAAAGGACGAGAGGTCGGGGATCGGAAGCTTAGTCCATTGCCGGAGCGCCTCGGTCATCAAGAAATTCGTGTTCTGGTGAAGCAGACGGATGAAGCTCGGGTCCGTTGGGAACACGCAGCGCCGGCGCACCGACACCGGACCGTGCGCCTCCAGGCGCAGAAAAGATCGTTATCGCCCGGTACTACTGGCAACTCTGGATGGGCTGAGAGCGCGCTTGCGTCCGCGAAGACCGAGCTATCTCCTCCCGCAGGCATTCCTGACAGCTCCCGGTACCGTGAAAACGAAGCGTAGCCGCCGAGAATCAAGAGCGCCAAGGCTATCCAGACGGCACTCCGACACCCAAAATCGCGAATGGCCGGACTCGCAACAGTCAGAAGGCCGATCGTACAGAGCAGAACGTAGCGCAGTTGAAAGGCATGGGTAAGCACCTTGCCGATGACAAATCCAGGAAACGGCATGAGTGCGAAAGCCGCGACGCAAACGAAAACGGGCGTCGGGATCGGCGATGCCTTCAGCCTAGGCGAGCGCGTGCCGAACAACAAGCGCGCTGACGCCAGCGTCACCAGTAACAACGCCAACGGGAACAGGCAGGGCTCGAGGATTGACTGGAAACTCTCGGAAATGTCCCCCAATGCAACACCTTTCCAAGGCAGTGCCCGATACTTCGAGGCAGCCGGCAACAATGGCAGGTAGGCCAGTGCGGTCGCAGCACTGGCTGCGATCGCGCTCCATGCCGCGGCGTCGATCCTACGCTTTTGCCAGGTCCGAATCGCCTCCCCAAGTGCGAGAGGGACCTGCACAAGGAATCCGAACCAATGGCTTCCCACAGCAATCGCAATTCCCAGGAACAAACCAACCCGCGCGAGGCTCCTTTTTTTTCGCTCCTCGGCGAGGCTCGCCCAACAGACCAAGGCCAAGGCGTCTGCACCTAACACTAGCGTGTAGGGGCGAGCTTCGTACGCGTAAGAAAAAGTCCCGCATTGGAGGCAGAGAGCTAAGAGGACCAATCCCGTGAAAATGTCTGTATATCGCCGGACGAAGCGGTAGAGAAAAAACTCATGCCCGTATAAGCCAGCACGGACACTAGGCGAGTCGAGAATTCCGACGGTCCAAAGAGGCGAAGGAAATAAACGTTCAGGAAATGATAAAGCGGCGGGTCAACAGCGAGCGGCGCCGTCTTCAGGACGTGCCTACCGCAGACGGCGAGCCGGAAAGTGCCGTGATACGCAAGGTACTCATCCACCGAGAACGGTTCGCGCCAGGCAAAAAGCAGCGAGAATCCAGTGAGCACCGAGAGCGCAACCGCTAAAACGAAGGCTTCGTACCGCCCGATTCGCGACTGGACCGTCCGCCTTTCCGCCTCCAGCCCGCTCACACCGTCGTCCTTCCCTGGCGTTTCACCAGCGTCGCGGCGCTGATCCCACAGACGAGATAGAACAGCGCCACCCAGCGTTCTTGCCAATTTGGCAGCACAACAAAGTGCAGGATCACATAGGCCGGCATCACGGCAAAAAGCGCCCTCAGCTCCTTTTCAATCACTCCGACCAACCCCAGCAACAAGAACGGGATGAAAAAGCTGTTGGCGGCGAGCGTAAGACCCGACCGGAAAGCCGAAAGATAATCGTGGAGAGAAAACTGAACGGTCATCTCCGCGGGAGCGAGCGGGACGCCGATGAAGTTTCGGTAGTAGAGCATCTTGATGACGTAGTCGCCGGCAAAATGATTGATCACCGGTACTGAACCCAAAGCAACCAATGCCAGAACACTCGCTTTCCAGAACTCGATTCGCCGTTCCAGCCAGCAAAGCAGGAGCGTGGGCCCAGCCAGCACCACGAAATCCGTACGGAAGAAAATGGACGCGAGCAGCAGAGCCAGGCCGGAAGCGAGCCGTCGTCTCTCGAAAATGAGGAACAGGGAAGCGGACGCAATCAGACTCGCCTCTGCGTCCGAGGTAAGCCCTCTGCCTGAGTTCGGTTAAGGGAGGGCTGATCATCAACAATAATGCCATCGCTGAGCCAAACCAAGCTCCCGCGTAGCGGCTGAGCCAGACCAACAGAAGAATCCCGATCGCGAAATACGAGGCGACCGAAATCAAAATCGCGGATCGCATCAGGCCTAACCCGGTCTTGCTCAACAAGCCAAATGGTCTGATTGTAGAGAGGACGAATCGCAAACAAAGGCAGGAATTCGGCGTAACGCTGGGGGTTTCTGGCGCGCTCCCGGCGAGAATCATTCTGATCTTGCGGGGCACCCGGCTCATTTCCAAGCAGCCCGCGAAGCGCACCTTCCGGCACCCGCCGGGTCAGCTCCGCATAGACACGACGATGAACGCTGACAATATCCGTGTCCTCCATAAGCAAAGCGTTGCCCATGTACTGAACCGCATCCATCGCGTAGATTGGCGTGCGATAAAGGTGGACCGAAGCGACACCGAGACCCAGCACGTAAAACAAGAAAACGACCCAGTCGATCGCCGTAATCCGTTGCATGTGGAGGAGAAGTCTACCACCGCACCGATCGGCCTAGTCGAAGATTAAGACCGCCGAGGCGATGACTGTGGTCCAGAGCCCGCGCTTGTCACCGACCGCCGACTGCGTGACGTTGGCGGTGCGCACGATTTTATTGGACAGACGGTAGATCTGCTTCTTTTCGTCCCAGGAGCGGTCGGGATCGAATTCGACGTTGAGAGTCGTGGCCAGCATTTCGGCTGCAAGTTCTTCGGCGTATTCGCCGGCGGCGTCTTCGGTCTCGCCGAAGGAATGATGCTCGCTGAGGTAGCCGTAGGTGTTGCGATCGGCGGGAATAGCCACCCCGATCGATGAAGCCAGCAGGCGGTGTGGTTCGCGGGTGGAGTTTTCGGCGACGACGGCAAAAACGACTTCTCCCGGATGCAGATACTTCACGCCTTCTTTGCGCGCCAGCAGCTTGCAGTTGGGCGGGAAGATGGAGGAAACCCGCACCAGATTCTGGGCCGCGATACCGGCATCGCGCAGCGCCAGTTCGAAAGAAGTCAGCCGCTCACGGTGCTTCCCGACTCCCTTGGTAAAGAAAATCCTCTTCGGAACCATGTCTTTGCCCAATTCCGTGATCCTCCGGCAAGCAAATATTCACATTGAGAAAGCACAATCTAACACAACGCTTTGTTAAGGAAATATGAATTTGACGAGAAGGGCACAAAAATTGCGGCAGGCGCCTGAGCGCCCCGCCGCAACCGAACTTATGAGATCAAACCTGGGAGGGAGCGCCTTCTTACTGCGCCTTTACCGAACTCACCGCGATGGTATTGTCTTTCTCGGTTCCCATCACTGTGACCTTAGCGCCCGCCTGCTTGTCGAGCGTGGCCAGAGCGGCCTTGTCGCTGGTTTCGAGAGTGTACACTTTGTCGCCTACGACCAAGGCATACTTCGACCCCTTGGACACACAGGCCCGCGTGCATCCGGCATCATCGCCAGCCATGGCGTGCTTGGCGCCGCACATCGAGTCGCTGACCGTCCCCGTGAACGCCTTGCCACCTGCAGCAAAAGCCGAAGCGGTAAGGCCTGCGGCTAAGACCAGTGCAAATCCGAGTTGCTCTGCGCGAGATTTCATTCAGCAATTCTCCTTTTGAATTAGCGGGCCACGACCTCGTTCTACCCGTAGGAGGACGAATCCTCCAGGTCCAATGATGCTTAAGCCGCTCGAAAGTTTCAACTCGCGTAAAAATGCGGGGAGGCGCTGGCGCGCATCCCCGCCTCATGCCCGGTGAAATTTCAGGGGGAGGGCCCGGGCAAAACCTGTTTTGTCAGCCGCATAGACTAACGCGTCAGGCCCATATCGGGAAGAAATATTTACAGTTGTTTCAAAAACCGGAAAAGCGTCCCAGCGGCGCCTTCGGGTTTACTTTGGCGCCTTCACCGAGTACACCAGGTCCACGTCTACCGTCTTGTCGCGGGCGTTGGCGGTCACGTGCGATGCGACCTCCCAATCAAGGCTTTGAGGCAGCAGCTTCTGGGCTTCGGGAAGGTAGTGGTCCAGGTAAGACGCATCGTAGACATCGCCCGGGCGAAGCTTCCATGCATTACGTAGCTTGGCTGTCAGGCTATTGTCCAGCCCGCGAAATTCGAGCTCGCCCATATGAAACTCGAAGCCCTCCTTCACCTCGAGACCGATGACGACCGTGCCAGCAGCGTCGTCATATTCGGCCTGCGCTTTCACCGTGGCTGTGACAAATCCCCGCGTTCCGTAAAGGTTTTGGACTTCCTTCAGTTCGTCGGCAAGGCGCACGGTGTTGGCGGGCTGTCCAGTTTCTATATGGACCATCTTTTCCAGCGTATCGGTCGGGATCTCGTGGTTGCCTGACCAGGCGAGACTTTTCAGCTTGTACTTCTGGCCGGGCGTGACCGCAAACGTGACGTCGACCACGGTCTGATTGCGCGGGCCTTCTTCCACAGGCTCTGAACTCGGCTGCTGCACGGCTTTCGGTTGAGGAACGCCGAACGAAGCCTTGAGATACCCGCGCGCGTGGTAGATGGGAAGCAGATCGCGCTGGACGAGCAGGTTGAGCCGACTGCGGGAGAATTCGCGATCCTGGAACCTTTGGGCGGCCGCCTCGAGCGCCGGCTTCTCCTCCTCCCCTGCGCCGTTGAACTCGATGTTACGGACCCGAATCAGTACCTCGGAAACCTTGTAGCTGATCCACTCCACCGGGCCGTCCGGCTTGCCCTCGCGCACATAGTCGACATGGCCCGGGATCGCTTTCTCGACCAACATGGCCTGCAGCACGTCGGAAACCTCGTCGGGCATGCGCCCCGAGAGCGGCAGCTCTCCGTTGAAGAGGGGAACGTGTTCCTTGATGCGCCTGAGAAGTTCGGCATCGGAAAACCAGACGAAGTCCTCAAAGCGTACCGGCACGAATTTGTCGGCATCGGTGACCTTAAGCTCGAGCTTGAGCCCGGCGGAAGAGTAGTTGTAGCTGTATCCGATGTCGGTGAAGGCCCCGGTGTCACCGAGGTGGCGCGCGGCCTTCTTGAAGTCGTCTTCGCCGACGGGTGTGCCCAACTGCAGACCTGTCGATGCCGCGATCGCGTCTTCGGGAAAGCGCTTGCTGCCCGTGACCTTGATGGCGATGAGTTGCCGCGCCGTGGCGGGCATCTGGGCCAGCGGCTTCTGTGAAGAAGAAGCTTGTCCTTCTCCGGGCAAACCCAACGCGGGCAGCAGCAGAAGCAGCAGGAGTCTGGAGCCGGCTTTCGTCATCGGCTGGGAGTCTGCACCAATTCCTGGGTAGATTTATGCTTCACGGCGATTTCGATGAAGGCCAGCGCGGCCCGGCTGAGCGCCTTGTCTTTGCGAAACACCAGCGCGAGGTCGCGGCGCACCTGGGCATCGGCGATGGAGACCGCCGCCAGAGCTTTCGCCCGCACGTCTTCCTCGACATTGGAGCGGGCAACGAATCCGATCCCAACATCGGCGGCCACAAAGCGCTTCAACAGTTCGCTCGAGTCCAGCTCCATGGTGAAATTCGGCTTCAGGCGGCGCTCATGGAACAACTGCTCGATGGCATCGCGGGTATGCCCCACTTTGGGAACGATCAGCGGATACTTCGCCACTTCGGCGACGGTCGCGGATTTCAGCTTGCCCAGCGGATGTTGTGGCGGCGCGATAATCGTCAACTCATCTCGATGGATGAGCACCACAGTCAGACGGTTGTCTGTGACGGGAAGAGAAACGACGCCGAAGTCGACCGAGTTGTCGATCACCGACTCGAGAATCTTGGCGTAATCCGACCGCTTGATGTTCACGGAAACGTCGGGATACTGCTTCTTGAAGTCGGCAAAAACGTAGGGCAGGATGTGCAGGCAGGTGCCCTCGTTGGCCCCCACGATGATTTCGCCGCGAGGAACGCGCTCCATCTCGGCAATGGCCACCATCATCGCCTTGCGGGCATCGAGTGTTTCCTCAACGTACTTCAGGAAGAACTTGCCGGCGGCAGTCAGCGAGACTTTGCCCCCGGAGCGGTCGAACAGCTTGGCCCCGACCTCCTCCTCGACCCCGCGAATCTGCGAAGAAATGGCCGGCTGGGTCCGGAAACGCTTCTCCGCCGCCCGCGAAAACGAGGCGTGCCGCGCCACTTCGAGAAACGTTTCGAGCTGATCAAAGTCCATAAGACAGGACCCGGTAGTCAGGACTCAGTAGCCAGTCCTCGATCGGATTGGCCTCGGGAATAAGTTTTGGGAAGGGCACGGCTTTTAGCCGTGCCGCCAAAGGCCGTAAACGGGCTTTAGCCCCTAAGGGTCGCTTATTTCCACCAATTTCCTACTGAAAGCAGGGACCGCTGAACGGCTCAAGTATAAGGCGTCGTTATCGCCGCTATAAGAACAATCGAATTGCCAGAGCCAACAAAGTGGCTTTACACTCTCCGGTCCTGCACAACGCGACCGATTGTAGCAGCCTGCCGGGTGCCCAATCCTAGCCGCATTTTTGCGGCTGGGGTGAGAGTTTTGCAGGACCTTCCGCAACCGCTCGCCCGATTTCCGCAAGGGAGATGCTCCCGGCAAGGAGTCCTCATGGCTGAGGCCAAGACCGTTCTCGAATTCGCCAAACAGCACGACGCGAAGATCCTCGACCTGCGCTTTACCGATCTTCCCGGGCTGTGGCACCACGTTTCTTATCCCATCGACCAGTTAACCGAAGCCTCCTTTGAAGACGGCTTTGGCATCGATGGATCGTCGATCCGGGGCTGGGCGGCCATCCAGGAAAGCGACATGCTGCTTAAGCCCGACCCGAACTCGCACTTGCTCGATCCCTTCACCGAAGTGCCGACGCTGGTGCTGATCTGCGACATCGTCGATCCGGTGACCAAGCAATGCTACGACCGCGACCCGCGCTACATCGCGCGCAAAGCCGAGGAGCATCTCGCGTCCAATGGCATTGCCGACACCGCGTATTTCGGCGCCGAGGCCGAGTTCTTCATATTCGACAACGTGCGCTTCGATCAGCGCGAACAACACGGCTTTTACTACATTGACGCCGAGGAGGGCCGCTGGAATTCAGGCAGGGAAGAGAACAATCTGGGATACCGCCCGCGCTACCGGGAAGGCTACTTTCCCGTCCCGCCCACCGACCACTATCAAGACCTGCGCTCCGAGATGGTTCTGACCATGCAGAGTTGCGGGCTCGAAGTCGAATGCCACCACCACGAAGTCGCCAGCGCCGGCCAGACCGAGATCGACCTTAAGTTCGATTCCCTGGTGCGCTCCGCCGACAAGATGCTGCTTTACAAGTACGTCGTGAAGAACGTCGCCAACCACTACGGCAAGACGGTCACCTTCATGCCCAAGCCGATCTTTGGCGATAACGGCAGCGGCATGCACACCCACCAATCGTTGTGGAAGGGCGGGGAACCGTTGTTTGCCGGCGAAGGCTATGCCGGCATGTCGCAGCTCGCGCTATGGTACGTCGGCGGACTGCTCAAGCACGGCCCGGCGCTTTCGGCGATCATCGCGCCGACTACGAATTCCTACAAACGGTTGGTGCCCGGCTTTGAAGCGCCGGTGAACCTGGCGTATTCGCGGCGCAATCGCTCGGCGGCCTGCCGCATCCCCATGTATTCGGCTTCTCCCAAGGTGAAGCGCGTGGAGTTCCGTCCACCGGACCCAAGCTGCAATCCCTATATGGCCTTCGCGGCCATGCTGATGGCCGGCCTCGACGGCATTGAAAACAAAATGGACCCTGGCCCCCCGCTCGACAAAGACATGTACGAACTCGATC
>CAVRCR010000047.1:0-5465 GCA_963719615.1 uncultured Acidobacteriaceae bacterium
ATCAGACATGAGGTAAATGGAGAGCCCGCGCAACGCGGGCGACGCAGAAGGGCGGATTAGCGAGGCTTGTGCATAAAGACATTTTCCCTCGGCGCGGGTCAAATGAAACTACAGGTCCCCACAGGGAAACGAACGACTACCCATGGATTTTATCGCAAACCCGCCTGGCCTCTGCCAACAAAGAACAGAAACGGCGGATGGTTGGAGGTCACCACCCGCCGCATCCCTTAGGAGGTATGAACGATGTTCGCTCTCTGGAACAAAACAATGCTAACTCCCGCAAGGCGTGGAGCTGGGAGATAACGAAGGTACTTTCCAGAATCGGGGACTGACGGGCAAGGGCTCCCTTTCGGGAAGAATTCCAAAGTAGGAATGCTCCCGGGTGCCCGATTCTCGCGCGTTCTTTGCGCGAGAAAAGCCTGCTCTGAGCCTGTCGAAGGGTGGCAAATTCGACAGACGGATCGGCGGCTGGCTTCTACCTTTTCGGCAATATCATCGCTCTCGCGGTCGCCGCCGTGTTCTTCACCAAGCCGCCAACAGTCATTTGTCCAATGGGAGTGTTAACAATCCCGCGAGTGTCGCTGCGCACGTCAAACGTATCCTCGCTGATGGTCTCCCATCGGTTGGCACGCACGTCATAGGCAAAGGTAACGCCGGAGAACTCGACGGGCTTGCCGTCATAATCCATGCCCTTGTAGTTGTGCGGGCTGGCCGATCCACCGGAGAAGAATATCCGGCGGTCTCTCTCGCCCGACACCGTACCAAAGCGCGCCGGCCCCGGATGTGCCGGCAGCTTGCTCCACTCGATCTTGTTCGGGTCCTTGTGATCAATCTTGCCGATCCAACCCTCGTCGGAAGCAACGTAAGGCGCACTGCCGGCTGTGCCTTTCTTAGCCCCATCAACGTAGACGATGGCGTCGTCGGCCAACCCTCCAGCGTGGCCAAACACGGGCGCTCCCGGAAAAGGCGTGGCCTGGCTCCAGGTGTTCTTCTCGATGTCGTAGACCTGCACATTGTTGACCGGTCCATTCTTCGATCGTCCGCCCACCAGATAGGTGTAGCGATCGTGATTCACCCCGATCACAGCCCGATCCACCCCTACCGGAATATCCTCGGCCCGGTACCAGCGCTTCTCTTCGGGAAGGTAAGCGTTCACGTCCGAGACGGTGATTTCCCCGCCTTGGCCATCCACCAGATATCCCCCGAAAAGAAAAATTTGTCCCTTGGCGCCAACTGCACTCGCGCCCAGTCGGCCACCGACGCCGGGTACAGCCCGGCCCTCGCTCCACTTCGCCGAGGAGATATGCAGGACATAAACCTTATTGGTAACGTCGTCCCAGGTCCTCTTGGTCCCAATGCCCATCAGCGAATAAACATCGAGGCCGCCCCTGAGCGCCGCGACCGCGTTGTCGGAAACGGCGGCCGGCATGGGGGGAATTTTCGACTGGTCTACGGCCAGGAGAAAAACTGCGCACAGCACCGGGAAGAAGAAGCCCGCCAGTTTGTTCATCGGTGAGATATTACGCTTTGCGCGGGCAGCGGCAAAGAGCAGCACCTGGTCCACGTTCATGTATAACGTCAACCAAACCAAAATGTCATCCACCACGGTGTCATCCCGAGCCAAGCGAGGGATCCAGGTGTTTGCTGGCAGCGGCAACACTGGCGGCGCAGGCAAGGACCTGGACCCCTCGCTGCGCTCGGGATGACAGATCGCTCTGGGATACAGCAACTGTGAAACTGACCTAGAACCAGGTTTTCCGCCGATACTCGCGATATTGCTCGCCGAAGGCGGCTTCCAGAACCCGTGCTTCCTGTCGTGCGCGCACCGTCTGACCGATTGCTACAGCCACCAGCACGATCCACAGACCCGGCTTCTGCAGCACCAACATCAGGCCGATGAGCATCACCAAGCCAAACACGTAGATGGGATTCCGAATCTTCGAGTAAAGTCCCGTCGTGACTAGAGCATGCGCCTCCGCTTTGATCGAGAACGATTTGCCCAACTGGTAGCGAGCGAGCCCGATGAAGCTCACGCCAACCACCGCCAGCACCGTCCCGATGTAGCGTTGCGCGTTCCACGGGGTTCGCCAGGTAGCCAGCAGCCAAATCAGAATGCCGACAGACACGATCTGAATCGCCGTGAAAACCAAGAACCGGCGGCCTTCCATATTAGCCTCGTTCGCCTAAGTGACCAGGCCCTGGCGCACACCATGAATGAAGTCGGTGTAAGCCGGAGTTTGTCCGCTCTCCCGCATGTGGCTGGCGATCTGCCCGCGGTGATAGGCCGAGTGCAGCACGACGTGAGACAGGATATCCACGATCGTGCTCGACCACTCCTCACCTTTGCTGTTCTTGTAGGACACCGACTGATTCACATCGCCGGCAGTGATCAGATCGAGATACTCGCGCCACAGGTCGGCCATTTCGGCCGCTTGCGCCTCACACTCCTCCAGGCCCAATTTCGGCCACACCGGGGAGCTCTGCGGCTGTTGCTTCAACCGCTCCAGCCATATGCGTTCCGCGCAAAGAAGATGGGCCATGAGCTGGAGCGACCGCTGGCTCGCGTTGCCACTGGCTCGGATTGCGGCAAGAACTTCCCGGTTGGCCCATTCGTCGTAGGCGAACTGGCGGCGCAGATAGTCAGCAAGATTCACGAACCGACCTCCTTGGAGAATCCCGGCAATGCAACAATGTAATGGCTGTTCGGTTGCCGCTGCAACGTTGTAACCATCCTTTCACATTTCTGGACTAAACTGAGCAACTGTGGTTCTGTAGCAAGAGTTTCCCTCAGCTCCCATGCCGCGCAAAACCCCGCCGCCTCGCCCCGATGAAAAGATCGAAACCAGGGCCGTGGCGCCCGCAAGCGCAAGGCCGGCCGCAGCCGATGACTTAACACGGCTCGCCTTGAACGGATGCCTGATCGCCCGCGATGCCGCGTTCAATGTTAAAGACTTGATCACAAACTCTTCCCGCATGGCTTTTCTGGCGATCAAAGATTGCGAAAAAGAACTCGACCTCATCGAACGTCAAATTGATGAACGGCTGCCTGCGGCTATCACGCGCGTCAATGAGGCTCGCGCCCGCCAGTTACTCTCGAGCCTGAAGTGCACGACCGATCTGGAGCGCATCGGCGACCTGGTGATGAGCGTGGCGATGCGGGTACAGGCCAGAACCGCGAAGATGCCTGCTTCCGATGTGCGCCAACTTGTGGAAATGTCCTCCGTCTTGCGCGAAATGCTCGACCTGATTCACAAGGGCTTCTCCACCCTCGACCTGGAATGCGCCCGCAAGGTTTTGCAGATGGATAAGGAAGTCGACCGCATCTGTCACGCCATGTTCCAGAAACACCTGGCAGAAAGCGGTGCCCAAGGGGATCCGGCCGGCTTTGATGTGTTGCTGATGGCACAGGCTCTGGAACGCGCCGGCGACCACACCACCAACTTGGCCGAAGAACTCTACAACCTGATCGAAGGCCGTAGCCTGCGGCACGCCCCCAAGAAGAAGGCCAATTAGCAGAAGTTAGCTCTTTGACTGGGCTCGGGACCTGAGAACTTTTCTCACAAATTCATAATTCCTTAACAAACGAGCAACATTCGCGCAACATTCGACCAATAGAGTCTTTGATTGGCACCCCTCCTCTTAAATCGGCTGCCTGTTGTGTGCCAAGGAGGGTCCCCCGACGCGAAAATGCATCTGCCAGCCGAACCCTACGACCGCCCCGGGAGCAATCCTCGTCCCAACTCCTTCCATCCCGTCATTTTTGTTGTCGAAGATGATGAGGACATTGCCCGGCTCGTCTCCCACAATCTGCAGGCCGCCGGGTTCGAGGTGCAGAGTTTTGTCAGCGGACATTCCGTATTGACCGAAGCCACGCGCGAAATGCCGGCTTTATTCCTTCTGGACGTGATGTTGCCCGGCACCGACGGCTTCGAACTCTGCCGCCACATCCGTCAGACTCCGGCGCTGTCTGCCATTCCCATCATCTTTCTTACGGCGAAAACCGCTGAGGCGGACCGCGTCAAGGGTCTGGAACTGGGCGGCGACGACTACATCACCAAGCCTTTCAGCCCGCGCGAACTGGTAGCCCGTATCCGCACCGTGCTGCGCGGATTAGGCCAATCGCCCGTGGCCACCGAGGTCCTGCGGTTGGGTGACTTGCAGATTGATGTTGCTTCCATGACTGTGCAAGTGCAAGGCCGCAATGTCTTCACGACCGTGCGTGAATTCCGCCTGCTGGAATATCTGGCGGCGCATCGTGGCCGCGTCCTGACGCGCGACCAACTGCTCGATGCCGTTTGGAAAGAGACTCCGTTCGTCACGCCGCGTTCCATTGATGTCTACATCCGCCGCCTGCGCGAAAAAATCGAACCCGACCCGCGCCATCCCCAATACCTCAAGACTTTGCGAGGTATCGGCTATCGCCTCGAAGTGCCCCGGTAACTGGCAGGCTGCGCAGGCAAAACCGTTCCTCTTGACCAAGACGGCTGACCAGATCCTCTCCAGCATTGCTCCGGTTTTTCACGAACTTCACGGACAGGACGCTAGAATTGATTCGAATGACGCCAACCGCCCGCGCGACGCTCACTGGCCTCTTGCTCGTTACTGCGTCCCTGGCGATCGTCGGCGCGCTCTACGAGATGATCGGTAGTTGGCGTGACGCGCAACGCTTCCCGCAGCGTGGCCACCTCGTCCAGGCTGGGTCGATCCATTTGAACATCGACTGCAGCGGGCAGGGTTCGCCGACTGTAATACTGGAAAGCGGTTTGGGCTGCCCTTCTGTTGACTGGCTCATGGTACAACCAGAGGTCGCGAAGTTCTCCCGAGTATGTTCCTACGACCGCGCCGGATATGGCGGGAGCGACTCCGGCGCTGAACCGCGAAGCAGCCTGCGGATTGCGCGCGAACTGAAACTGTTGCTGCAGGCGGCCGGTGAAAAAGGTCCGTACGTTCTTGTGGGACACTCTATAGGCGGATACGACATTAGGGTTTACACCGGTCAATATCCAAATGATGTTGCGGAAATGGGGCTAGTCGATGCTTCCCATGAAGATCAAGACCTGAGAGCGCGGATCCATCCGCAAATGGACACAGGAGCACCGCAAACACCCTGGCTGGAAGAAGCTGAAATATTTCTTTCAGCTCCATCTTGGCTGGGCTCGCCTGATGGCGGATCGCGATGCGCCTGAATTCTGGCCAAAGCATTCAGGGACGAGGAAGATTTCCTGACGTTTCCCACCAAACATCAATTCGCGATGATCGATGAGGATCAGGTGTTCTCCACTTTGAGCGCCGCACAGGTGCGAAGCGCCGGAAACCTCGGGGATCGGCCACTGACTGTGCTGCCCGCGACGGGACAGGACGACATCCCTTCGGAGATCCCGCCCAAGGACGCACAGACGGATGAGGGTCTTGGGTCCACCAGTTACAGCCGGAGTTGGCTCGTCTCTCGACCCGTGGCAAGCAGA
>CAVRCR010000048.1:0-55596 GCA_963719615.1 uncultured Acidobacteriaceae bacterium
CATGCTTTGCCATAACTGTTGACCGTTTTCAACGTGCTGCATTGATGGATTCACGACTGCCTAGTGGATGACGGCAAACCTTCCATAATCCGGTAACGGAAGGTTTGCCGTTTCTAACCGATCACAATCTCAGATAGTGGCATATGTGCGCTATATTGTGACCGTCCGGTGGGATTCGATGGGACAACTCCAATTCTGATTTCAGAACCGAGTCATAAGACTGGAGGGGAAATGAAATTCTGGACGATTCTCCTTTTGCTGGCAATTGCGCATGCCACCTGTTCGCTCTCTGCACAAACGTCTGCGGTACCCGAAATTCAGTACCGCTCTGTGCCTGATTTTCTGCACCTCCCAATCGACCTCTATTTTGGTGAAGTTACCGGTGTCGCTGTGAATTCGCAGGGCCACGTCTTCGTCTTCTCACGCGGCAATACGACTGGTCCCGCATATGGTGCGGCAGCGGCGCAGCTACTGGAATTCGACCGGGATGGGAAATTTTTGCGCGAGATTGGTCACAACCTCTATGCATGGTCCTATGCTCATACGGTCAAAATCGATCGACAGGACAACATCTGGGTTACAGATAAGGGGTCGGATGTCGTGGTCAAGTTCACTCCCGAGGGACGAATCTCCATGGTTTTCGGTCGCAAGCAGGAGGCGTCGGATGACCGGACTGGGCCGCTGAAAGAAGTCCAGCCTCCTTTGCCGCCCGAAGATGGATTATTCAGACAGGTAACGGATGTGGCTTGGGATTCCGCGGGCAACACTTATATCAGTGACGGTTATATCAATTCACGAATTGCCAAAGTCGATAAAGATGGCAATTGGCTGAAGTCATGGGGCGAACCAGGGGGCAAGCCAGGTCAATTCGACACCCCGCATAGCATTGCTGTCGACGCGCGGGACAATATCTACGTAGCGGACCGCGGAAATCATCGCATTCAGGTATTCGACAGAGATGGTAAATTTCTACGCCAAATCATGATCGACGTTCCCGTTCCACCCGATGCAAAACCCGCGATCGGCAACAAGACAGACCATCCATCTGGTTCGAGAACGCCTGGTTCTCCATGGGCAATTTGCATTACCCCACCGCCACATCAAGTGCTGTTCAGCTCTGATGCATTTCCGGGGCGAATATACAAGCTCAGCCTGGACGGAAAGGTCCTTGGCATGTTCGGCAAGTCAGGAAAACAGTTAGGCCAGTTCGGTTGGATTCACGAGATTGCTTGTCCGTCCGAGAATGAACTGTACGTCGCCGAACTCCTGAACTGGCGTGCACAAAAGATCGTCTTAGAAGCAGCCCACTGATCCTATGTTAGCGATGCGGTAATCCCAATTCTGGGCAGTTGACGGATTCTCTGACGTATCCCGTTTAGGTAAGGGTTGCCGACCATCCACACTCCTGCCGACAATTGGGTTTGTCCCCTTTCAGCGACCCATCGATCCGTTTCACGACAGGCGCTAACACTTTCACTCTGTGAGACTTAGCTTGTCATTCACGTTTCAGACGGGAATCAGACGCTGTCTATGGAACTGCGGTTTCAGACCGGTCAATCTCTGCCTATTCCGCAACTGCGGATGAGGTGGAGCCGTGGCATCCCTAAAGTCGAGATTGGCTATGAGTTGCGGTCTGATCGTTTCGGTGTGGATGCTCCCAACAACGGGTCAGACCGCGGCGGAGATTCGAAGGCCAGAAACCGAGAGGGCAATACTGTCTAGCCAGGAATTCCACTGCCATACGGGTTACTCGCTGGCGCAGTGCCAAAAGGACATCCTTGAATTGAAAAAGGTCTTGGCTCATTACCCGATCGAGGGGCTCGGGCATTGGACATGGGTGCTGGTACGCTCCCAAGACTGGAAGCCGATTTCCCAGATGCTGCGATTGAATCCGGAGAGCCCCGCCTTCACAGCGCTCGACCCCCGGGAAACGTTTCTCGAAGAAGCGCTCTTCGTCCATGATCCGCTGCGCACAGCTGAGCTGATGGAGGAGTGGCAAAGGTCAATGCCTAAGCTTCTCGAGCTCGCGGTTACCCACGAATTAGGCCACGCGTTCTGCCAGGAGCCGAACGAGGCGGCCGCGGATCACTTTGGCGAGGAGTTAAGGAACGGTCGACTGACGCGCTGCCGTACCTCCACAGAGCCCAGAAGGAAAAGAGTGGGAACAGCGGAGCTCCATGGTCTGAAACCAAACACTTTAAGAGCGCCCTAGCGATAGGCGTGAGCTTGCGCCGGGGACGCTTACCACTTCACAGCATAGATTTCCTGTGTACTGTTGTTTCGGGAAAGCAGAACAGAGTCGTCGGGAGCCAACCCGCTCCAACTCATATACGTTCCGATGGACAAGCGATCAAGACTCTTGAGATCCACAATCGTTTCCAGCCTGCGGTCACTGATGCGGGTACGCACCACCCGTGAGGGATATCCGCTTCCAAGATTCCATTCTTGAAAGTAAAGCAACTTGCCGTCGCGCGACCAACTCGGATATCCGGAATAGTGGGCGGAAAGTTGCTCCCACTTCTGCGTCCTCGTGTCAAACAACATCATTTTGCTGTCCTGCTCAGAAAGGGCCGCGATGTAGCGCCCATCCGGTGAAGTCCTGGGAGACCACATCTCCGTTGCCCCGGGAAGAGGACTAACTTGATTCGTGTTCAAGTCCAGCACTTTAATGCCCCGCGATTCTCCACCTTTCCAGGGACCAAAGACGATCGACTTATTGTCTGGTGTCCATGTGGCATCGGCAGTTTCATCATTTCCCGGAATCATCTGCCGCGCAACGCCTCCCTGAGCGGGAATCACATAGGTTGTCCAATGATCGCCGCCCGCCGTACCCATAAAGGCGATCTGCTTTCCATCCGGCGACCATCGCGGGAGAAACGCACGCATGGGCGGAAAAGTGAGCTGTACCCGCTCGGTTCCTGTGATGTTGCTGCGCCACAACGTCCCTTCAGGGAATAGGGTATATGCCAACCACTGCCCATCGCGGGAAGCTTCCACTCCCTCAGCGGAGATTCCGGAAAGATAGGGCACAAGCTCTGCCGTTTGTGAAACGTATTTGACTAGCTCGGCCCGAGGGATGCTGCCTACGACGAAGGCTTCATTCGGCGCAGCGCTGGCACTGGGCTCGGAAACATTCATAGGCCCTGCCGTCAGGCGGGTGGGCGCTGGGCGGAGACGACTGTGGTTACCGGGTAGCTCCCAAAGATCGGTTCTCCCTGCACGAGTCCACTGAAACAGGAAGTCGTCGCTGCCAGCCATCCACGCACCGCAGCAAACAGCAGAACCCGGTAATCCGGGAACGACTTCACGCAGACCGGCACCATTCGACGACACTTCCCAGATGGAGCTTGTGCCTCCCATGGCTCGAGTGGTCATCGTGAATCGCAAAAGCTGCCTGTTTGGCGACCAGCGCAGAGACTCGACGTAACCGGAAACGGTCAGGAGGTTGCGTCGATTAGAACCATCTCTGTTCGCGACATCGAGATCGTGGCCGTTGCAATAGACGATGGTCTCCGCTCTCTCACCCCACACCGCATCTGTGGCGACCACGTTGTCGACGGGTCGGGCGGATCCTCCTGCAACCGGAAGGATCCACAAGGGAGACCCGTCGATTTCCTCCTCCTTCTTCGAATTATCCCCAGACAGGATCAGCAATTCAGTTCCGTCTGGTGATATATCCGCCGGTCGAGGATTGGAGACAGTGGTCGGAATTGTTGTCGTCTCTCCGCCCTTTGCCGAGACCTGGGCAACGATTCGCCCTACAGGCAGGACCTCGGAAAAATAGATCCGGGAACCATCGCTCAGGAGGCGTCCCTGTTTTGCCTGGCCGTCGCTCGTGAGCTGAGTAAAGTCCAATACCCGAGCAGGCAGCGACGACGCAGTGCTCCAGTGGCGCAAAGCAAAGACTACTGACAATAGCGCCAGAATCAGGACGGCACCGAGTTTTAGGATGGTGCTTAGCCGGACTCTATCCGGACCGACTTTTTCTGCGACCGACTCGGAACCCGGAATTCGGTGCGGTCACAGGTGCAATGAACCGATATCCGCGTTTGGGGACCGTTTCGATGAAGGCGGGATTCTCGGCCGAATCGCCCAAAGTTTCCCGTAAGCGCTTAATAGTTGTATTCAGGCCGGTCTCGAAGTCCACAAATGTGTCGGCTGGCCACAAGGCGGACCGAAGTTGTTCTCGAGTGACAGTCTGGCCAGCATGTTCAAGCAATTTGAGCAGAACCTGATACGGCTGATCCTGCAACTTCAGCTTGATGCCGTTTCGGCGCAACTCGCCGGTGTGCGCTTCCAGCTCAAAGACCCCAAAGCGGTAAAGGGAACGAACTTCGTACGACAAAGGCATGCTTAGGAACCCCGTGCGAGTTTAGACGTTTGAACCGGATCACCGGCAGCATCTTAATTTTGCACGGCCGCACTCCCAAAATCGTAATTCAGCCCTTCAGAGTGCAACTCTATGCATAATCGGCCAACTAGAGGCCTGTGGTTTTGGAGTGTGAATTACAACCCAGTTTCATTTCGCCAATGGGCTCACTTGTGTCCGCCCAGGGTAGTCAAATTTATGGAACAACGACTTGAAAGGTGTCTGAGATGAGGTTTTGAGCCAATTCTTGTCGAGAGGGTAAACTTGATATATTTTTGGTAAGGCACTGATTAAGGGGACAATATATCGTTGGCAAAATGTCCATTTTGCCCCCTTCAATGAAGCGTGCGAACTGCTGGAGCCGTGCTAGGCAGGAGAGCCAGCCGAGCTTCGCCCGGCCAGTCCGGGTCAAAGACCCGGACCCACACATCCATACCCCAAAGCTGACTACAGTGGGTGCTCATCTTCCGGAGGAGGCCTTCGTTTACTACTGGCTATAGCTCAGCGTCAGGACGTCGCAAAAGCGGCTATGGGAATTCGAAGGAGAGTGGCTATTGTAAGCCACCGATACGTCGCTTTAGTTTTCTTTAATCTGTGAGCACACTTCTCAGGCCCCAGGATACCCGTGTACTTAGGATGAGATGATGAGAATGAGTCTTGGACGTCACGTGTATGGATTGGCGGCCCTCGCTTTTGGCGTCATCACTTTGGTCTGGCATGATTTTAACGGTTGGCAACAGATCCGGGCGCTGGGGAACGTTCCTCACCGGGAGATTCTCGTATATCTTGCAGTCGCGATCGAGCTCTTTGGGGGCATAGCGATTCAGTGGCCTAGAACGGCGCGAGCCGGCGCTTTGTCGCTGGGCATCCTCTATCTGATCTTTGCCTTGCTCTGGGTGCCGCACATCGTTGCCACACCGCAGATTTATGATCGGTGGGGCAACTTCTTCGAGCAATTTTCTCTAGTCTCGGGCGCACTGATCGTTTATGCGGTGTTCGGTCAAGGCAACTCAGAACGAGCGGCCAGGTTGGCTCGAATCGGGTACGTTGGCTTCGGAATCTGTGTTGTTTCGTTCACGATCGAACAACTCGTTTACCTTTCCGGAACCGCAGGGTTCGTTCCGAAGTGGATTCCTCCGGGACAAATGTTCTGGGCGATAACGACTACCATTGCCTTGGCGCTCGCAGCCATTGCGCTACTTTCCGGACGTTGTGCTCTCCTCGCGTCGCGATTACTGACAGGCATGCTGATCGGTTTCGGGTTGCTGGTGTGGCTGCCAGCGCCTTTTTTCGATCCACATAAGCTGATCAATTGGGCCGGCAACGCACAGAATCTGGCGATAACCGGAGCGGCTTGGATTGTCGCCGATTTTCTCTGCCAAGACCGCTCCACCTCGACGGCCACTTAGTGGAGCGCCCGGTCGCCCTCTCTTGCAAGGCTCGTCAATCCTTTTCCCCTTTGTACAGCGCAAAGCCTTCGGATTGATCGTGCCGAACTCAGTTTCCCGTCGAGTCCGGCATTAGGCTCCCCATGATGAGTGTTTCTGGTCACTGACTTCGATCCGGAAACAGGCTAGACATTGGAGCCGAGGGGAACCTGACGCGAAAAGCGATCATCCGCGACCGCGGGTGTGGGTTTTCGGGAAGGAGAAAATATGGGAAATCAGAAAGTGGCGCTGGAAATCATCGAGGACTTCCTGGCCCAGAAACGGATTGCCATGGTCGGCCTGTCCCGCCAGCCCAAGGATTTTAGCGTGATGTTATTCGAGGAACTTTGCCGCCGTGGATATGACGTGGTTCCGGTCAATCCTGGCGCAGCAGAAGTTATGGGGCGGCCCTGCTTTGGCCGCGTGCAGGACATCAAGCCTTCGGTAGACGGAGTGCTGCTGATGACCTCGCCCGCGGTGACTGAGGCTGTGGTGGAGGACTGCGCGCAGGCGGGCATCCGCCGGGTATGGATGTACAGCGCGGGTAGTCAGGGGGCGGTCAGCCCCAAGGCCGTGGAGTTCTGCCGGGAGCGCGGGATTCAGGTCGTGCCGGGCGAGTGTCCCTTCATGTTCTTTCCGCATAACGGATTCCACCGGGTTCACGGGTTCATTCGCAAGATTACCGGGAGTTATCCGCCCCGGTTCCATGCACTCGCTGGATGAGAGTTCAACGAAAAGCCCGCCCAAGCCGAGCTTGGACGGGGCACCCAGTATCCTCAAGAAAAAATCCGCTATCCTCGGGAAAAAATCCGCATGAACCCGGTCGCTGTGAGATCCGGAGACCGAAATTGTGCTTCGTGTCCGGCGCCACGTGCCAGGGCTTCCGCCGCCAGATATCCGCTGCGCACCGCGCCTTCCATGGTGGCGGGCCATCCCGTGGCGGTCCAGTCTCCGGCGAGAAAGACGCGCGGCCAGGGCGTTACCGGCCCCGGCCTGTATGCGTCAATGCCCGGACGGGGCGAGTAGGTGGCGTTCACTTCCTTGATGACGGTCGCCTTTACAAGATTTGCTTCGCGAGAAGCAGGGAAGAACTCGCGCACTTCGGTGAGCGCGAGATCCACGATCTCCGCACGCGACTTGTTGATCAGGGTTTTCGACGAACTCACGACCAGTTCGATGTAGCTGCCGCCTGCGGCTCCGATGCCCGTTCCATTCGTCGCCTGGGTGCGAATCGGCTGCAGTCTTGACTTGTGGAACATCCACTGCACCGTGCGGTCAAGAAGCACCGCGTGGTCGAGATCGGAAATCTGCCGGTCGAACCACATGTGAATGCCAGTGATGGGCGAGTTTTCGAAATGGCTGAGCTGTTCGCGCAGGGGCGTACTCTCTGCCGCGCCGGGGAGAACGCGATCGAGCGCGTCGAAGGGCAGTGCCACCACGAGAAAGTCGAACGGTTCTTCAGCGTCGCTGAGCCGCACTCGCACCTGCGATGACTCCGATACGAAACCTTCGACCGGACGCCGGAAGTGGAGCACGCCTCCACGCGCCTGGACGTAGCGACCGGCCGCATTGTAGAGATCGGTGAGCGGCACGGTCGGTACGCCCATCTGCCGCGCGGCAGGGGACTTCATCGACTCGCGCACCACTTGGGCCGCGGCGGAGATTGAAATCCTGTCGAGTTCTTCGCTGAGCGCGCTGACCAGAATCGGCCGCCAGAAGCGGGCCACCGCGTGCTCGGTCTGGCCGTGGCGATCCAGCCAATGTTGAAACGATTGGCCAGTGTCGCGCTGTTGGGTGAGCGTCAGCGGGACCAGAGCACGTGCGATCGACAACTTGTCGGCCACACTCAAGAAAGAAAAATTGAAGAACGACGGCGCGGTGTGAAGGGGGGCGGGAAGAGGGGAGGATTTCATCACCGAGATCCGGCCGCCGGGTTCGATGAAATTCATTTGATCGAACCAGCGGATCTGATCTACGACGCCGATACGGTGGTAAAACTCGATCAGGTTGGTGCAGATGCGGAACAGCACGTGCTGGCAGTTGTCCACCACTTCGCCGGTGCCGGGATGTTCGTAGGACGAAGCGCGGCCGCCAAGGAACGGACGCTTCTCAAAGAGCGTGACGCGGAAACCGACGTCGGACAGGGCACATGCGGTGGCGAGTCCGGCGAGGCCGCCTCCGGCGATGGCGACTGTGGGTTGGGATGGGGTGGGAGGCATCAGATCAGGATTAGCTAAGTCAGAGTCCCCGCCCTCTCGCACAGAACGCGAGCAGGACGCGGCACTCGCGTCAGGTCAGGCGTTTGATGAAACCTTTCCCCAGCATGCGCATCTTTTCCCAACGGCTCAGGCCGACTTTGGCCGTGAACACGTCGTACTGCTTCTCGGCGATCTTTTCGAGCAGTCGGCGGTAGATGTTCACCAGTACCCACAATGCAGGCTGGCTGTCTTCGGAGACATAGGGAATCAGTTCGTCGCCGGAAGCGTAGAATTCGCGGGCTCGTTCCGCTTCCAGCGCCAGCAATGGGCGGAACCGTGCGGGATCTGGTGTGGCGAGCAGGTCCGACGCGGAAAGGTTGAACTTTGCCAGATCCTCTTCGGGAAGATAGATCCTGCCCATGGCCGCATCTTCCTTCACGTCGCGAATGATGTTGGTGAGTTGGAAGGCGAGGCCGCAGCGCTCGGCCAGAGGCTCGGCTGCGGGATCGCGGTAACCGAAGACATGAATGCAGACCAGGCCGACGACCGACGCGACGCGGTAGCAATAAAGGCGGAGGTCTTCGAAGGTTTTGTACTGAATGGAAAGCCCGGGAACGCTGGTGGTTTGTGCCGCGGCTTCGGCATCTTCAACGTCCATGGCGGTGCCGTGGGCGAGTTCGTCGAGCAGGCCGGCGGGGATCGCGAAGCGACGCTGCGCGTCGGTCAGCGCGAGCAGGATGGCATCATCGGTCGGATGGCCTTGCTGGGCGGCGTGCAGGGAGTCGAGCCAGGTGTCGAGTTTCTGGCGGCGTTCGGCGAGGCTCAAAGAAGGATCGTCGGTGATGTCGTCGCAACGGCGCATGAAGGCGTAGACGGCGCACAGGGCTTCGCGCTTGCGTCGCGGCAGAACCAGAAAAGCATAATAGAAATTCTTGGCTGCGGTACGCGTGATGCCGCGGCAGACCGAATACGCCATCACGAGCTGGGGCGGCGCCGGCGTCCAGGGAGCTGGGACCTGCTGCGTGCCCGCGCTCAACTTTTTCCTCCCTTGCTTCCCAGAAGTTTGCCGAGGGCGGCGCGCGCCACCAGCGCGAGTTTGCGGGGCTTCGAAATCGCCGGACGATTTCCCAGAACAGCGTAGTTCTGCCGTTCGATCGCGCGCAAGATTTCCTGGCCGCCGCGGCTGAACAGTTCCAGGTCGGTGGCCAGTTCGCGGTTCACTTTGCCGATCAACGGCAGTCCCTGGCGGAACCAGTCGCGGGCGCGCTCGACTTCGAATTTCATCATGGCGCGGAAGGCCGCGGTGTTCTGCTGGTGTGCGATTTCGTCCTCGGCGACGCCGAAGTGGCGGAGATCTTCGAGCGGCAGATAGATTCGGCCTTTCTCGTAGTCGATGCTGACGTCCTGCCAGAAGTTCGCCAGTTGCAGAGCGGTGCAGGTGAAATCGGAAAGCTGCTGCCGTTCGGGGTCGCGGTATCCGCAGAGGTAGAGCACGAGATGGCCGACCGGATTTGCGGAGTAATGGCAATAGGCCAGCACGTCGTTAAAAGTCTCGAAGCGCGTGACCGTTTGATCCTGGCGAAAGGCGATGAGCAGATCGGAAAACTCGTGCTGGGGAATCTGGAACTGGCGGACGGTTTCGGCCAAGGCCACAAATACTGGATGTTTGGGTGCGCCTTGGTAGCAGGCGCCGAGTTCGAGCTGCCACTGGTCGAGCAGTGCCAGCGACGCGGCGGTGTCGCCAACTTCGTCGCCCAGATCGTCGGAGATGCGGCAATAGGCGTAAACATTGAAGAAATGCTGGCGCAGGCGCCTGGGGAGAAACCAGGTGGCAACCGAGAAATTCTCGTAATGGGTGCGGGCCAGGCGAGCGCAGTACTTGCGGGCTTCGGCTAGGGAGGGCGGTGTCACAGGAATGGCGTAGGCGGCGGGCAGGCGGCTCCAGCCGAGCGCAGCCGAGGACGTGAGTGGCGGGTTGGGAGTGGCGACTTGAGTCATTCTAAATTCAGCGCGAGCGGGCCACTTCGGATTCATTCAAACTAGCGATCCAAACAATCGAAAGCGGGTTGAGAATTCCTTGTCGCGCTTTCGGCCGTGCAGGCGATGTAGGGATCCTTCGACTGCGTAACTGGTTCGCGTTCGCGAACCAGTCACTCCGCTCAGGATGACAAAACGAACTCAATGGCCCGGGATGATGGCGGTTTTGATGTCGCTGCCACGGTTCAGCATGTGACGCAGAACCTGTTGCAGGCGTGACAGCGGCGCCTCCCCGGTAATGTAGTCGGTCGGTCTGATCTTCTTGGCGGCGATAAGTCCGAAGGCCCGGCGGACGGTCTCCGGAGTGTGGTGGAACGTCGCCTTCAGGGTGATTTCGGAATAGTGCAGGCGATTGGTGTCAAGCTGCACTTTGGTTCCACTGGCGCAGCCGCCGAAGAAGTTTACCGTGCCGCCTTTGCGGACCATCTCGACGGCCCATTCCCAGGCTTCCGGCTTGCCTACGGCTTCGATGACTACGTCGCAACCCCGCTTCTGCGGCGAAAGCGCACGGACCGCTTCGACCACGTTGGCCACTTTTGTGGTTTGGATGATTTCGTGGGCGCCCATTTGTTTTGCGGCTTCGACCTGGCTGTCACGCTTGACCACGGAAATGACGTTGCAGCCGATGGCGCGGGCCACCTGGACGAACATGAGCCCGATCGGACCGCCTCCCAGGATGGTCACGGTCTCGCCGATCTCAACGCCGGTCTCATGCAGGCCGCGCAGGACGCAGGCCAGCGGTTCGGTCATGGCGGCATCTTCGAAAGTCACATCGGGTGGGATTACGAGCATGTTGGCTTCGACGATGCGCCGCGGCACACGAATGTATTCGGCGTACGCGCCGTTGTTGAACAGCAAATCCTGGCAGAGGTTCTCCTGATGCTTGGAGCAGTAGAAGCACATCTGGCAGGGGGCGGAGTTGAGAGCAACTACGCGCATGCCCTTCTTGAATCCATGAACCCCGGCGCCGACTTCTTCGATAACACCTGCCAATTCGTGGCCAAACAGTGCAGGAGGAACGATCATGCGGGCATGGTAGCCGCGCTGGAACACCTTCAGGTCAGTGCCGCAGGTGAGGGCAACTTGTACCTTGACCAGAACTTCACCCTCATTGACGCGGGGGATCGGCACTTTCTCGATCTTGAGGTCTTCTTTGCCGTACAGGACGGCAGCGGTCATTTTTCCATTCACTTAAGCATTCCTTCCACGTGCTTTACCGGGCCCAGGTACCACCGGGCTGAATCAAAACTTTCATTGATGACGGCTGCGGATGAGCCGCCAAATCCAACGCTTGGGTGCTTTCGGCCAGCGGGAAACGGTGGCTAACCAGGTGTTCCAAGTCCATCTCCCGACTCATGACGAAACGCACCGACTCATCTTGCAGGTCAACCGACGCGCTGTAGGACCCCACCAGGCTTTTTTCGTCGACACAGATGGCTGCAGGGTCAATCACGGCCTCTCCGTGCTGGGTTTGCGCAAACAGCAAAACACGGCCCCCCGGGCGGGCAGCATCCATCGCAGTGCGAATCAGGGAATTGCCGCCTACGGCGAGAATCACCGCGTCGGCGCCACGCCCCTCGGTCCGCTCACGCACGCGCTCGACCACGTCTGCCTGTGAAGCATCGATTGTAAGCTCATTCCCGAAACTTGACCCTATTCTAAGCCTCTCGGGATACAAATCGGAAGTAATTAAGGTGACCCCCGCCCGCCGGGCCAGCACGCTCAGGACAATCCCGATCGGACCTTGCCCGATGGTCAGCACGGTCTCGCCCCGGCGCAGGCGTAGGGCTTCAATGCCTTTCAAACAGGTGTTCACCGGCTCGACAAAGCAGGCCTGCTCGAAGGAGACGCTGTCGGGGATGCGAACGGTACCGTGATTGACGATCCAATCCATGACGCGCACGTATTCGGCGAAGCCGCCGCCGGAGGGCTCGAATCCAGCGGTGCAGCCGACTTTTTTGTAGGTGGCGCACTGGGCGAAGGTCTTGTTCTGGCAATAGAAACACTGGCGGCAGGGGATGTGGTGAAAGACGACGACGCGGTCGCCGGGGCGGTAATTGCGCACTCCCTCGGTGACTGCGGCAACGACGCCGGAAGTCTCATGGCCGAAGATACGTGGGGCGGAATGCGAGCCGGTGGAAATCTTCTTAAGGTCGGTTCCGCAGACGCCGCAGGAATGCACGCGGACGAGCATTTCGCCGGGGCCGATCTTGGGGACGGGGACGGTCTCCACGCGGACGTCGTTTACTCCGCGATAAACGGCAGCCAGCATGGTTGCAGGGATGGTGTGCGGTTCAGATTCGACCGCGTACGGTCCAGCAATGGCCATAAGTGCGGTTAGATGATGCTTAGCCTGGTTTCGTTTCAGTTACGGATGAGAGGTATTGTAAGCGAAAGTCTAGGGCATGGGCTGAGTTCTCGCTCTGTTGAAGATTCCCACCTTTCGGCACGCTCAGGGCAGGCCTTCTCGCGCAAAGAACGCGCCAGGAGTGGGGTACCCACGGGCCGGCGGTTTTTCATGCTATGCTGCGCAAAACTTCGTCCTTCCAGGAAACCTGTGCTGGTTGAATTGCGGCTCGAAAACTACGCGGTGATCGACAACCTGGCGGTCGAGTTCGGGCAGGGGCTTAACCTGCTGACGGGCGAGACCGGAGCAGGGAAGTCGATCCTGATTGATGCCTTGGCCTTGCTGCTGGGCGACAAGGCCTCGAGCGACGTGATCCGCGCCGGGGCAGAGCGCGCCATTGTCTCGGCCGTGTTCGAGGCGGAGGGGGGGGCGGAGAAACCGCTCGAGAAGATTCTCCAAACCAACGGATTGGACGAGTCCAATGACGGCTCGTTCATTCTGCGGCGCGAGATCGCGGCTGGCGGGAAAGGGCGCGTGTTCGTGAACAACCAGCCGGCGACGGTCGCGGTGCTGCGGTTGCTGGCTCCGTATCTGGCGACGATCCACGCGCAGAATGAATCCATTCTAGCGTTCGACGGGCCGGCGCGGCTGGGTTTGCTGGACACATTCGCCGGAAGCCAGTTGGAACCGATGGAGGCGGCGTTTGCGACATGGAAAGAGATTCGAGCGCGCATTGACGCTCTCGAACGCGGCGAGCAGGACCGGCTGCGGCTAGTGGATCTGTGGGTTTTCCAGAAGCGTGAGATCGAGGACGCCCGTCTGCAGGGAGGAGAAGACGAACGACTCGAAGGCGAAAAGCGCGTGCTGGCCAACGCGGAGAAGATCTATAACGCGGCCATGAACGCCTTCGACCTGCTGTACGAGGGCAACGGGTCGACGGCTTCGTCGCTGCGGGCGGCGCAGAAGCAGGTCGAGGAATTGGCGCGTTATGAGCCGAAATTTCAGGAGGCGCTGGCGGCGTTGGAGACGGCGCGAATCAGCGTCGAGGATGTGGGTGCCACGGTGCGCGACTATGCCGGAGGCATTCACGCCTCGCCCGAACATTTGGCGCAAGTCGAGGACAGGCTGGCGGTGCTCGACCGGTTGAAGCGCAAGTATGGGCCGTCGCTGCACGACGTGATTCAGTTCGGGGCTGAAGTCGCGCGCATGCTCTCCGAGGTCGAGAACAAGGACGAAATTCTGAAGCAGTTGCGGGTGGAGTTGGGCCAAGCGGCGGCAGAATACTTGCAGGCAGCGCGATCGCTGTCGAAAAAGCGTCAGGATGCGGCGCGCCGGCTGGAGAAGCTGGTTGAGGCGGAGATCAACGATCTGGCCATGAAGGCGGTGTTCCGCATTACGTTGACAAGCCTGGAAGAGGACGCGAACTGGACGGCCTCGGGAGTGGACCAGGTTGTCTATTTAATTTCGACCAATCCGGGTGAGCCGCTGCGACAGCTCGAGCACATCGCCTCCGGGGGCGAGCTTTCGCGCGTGATGCTGGCTCTAAAGGCGAGCGTGGAAGCAGGGAAGCCGAGTGTGGCGCGGGCGCTCTCGCCCGCGAAGGCGCGGAACGCCACATCTCCGCGAACCCTGGTTTTCGACGAAATCGACACCGGCATTGGCGGACGGGCGGCTGAGGCCGTTGGCAAAAAGCTCAAGGCGCTGGCGCGATCGAATCAGGTGCTATGCGTGACCCACCTGCCGCAGATCGCCACCTTCGGTGATCATCACTACGTGATCGAGAAGAAGGAGTCGGGCGGGCGCACCCGCACCAGCATCCGCGCGGTGACCGGAGAAGAGCGCACCGAAGAGGTGGCACGGATGCTCAGCGGGGCGAAGCTGACCGAGACCTCGCGCAAGCACGCCGAACAGATGATCAAGGCCAACCGGTAAGAGTGAAAATTCCACCCTAACGTCGCAAAAACCGCGACGTTAGGATGGGGCACCCGCCTGTCCAGTGGACCGAAGCCCGGCTTTTGTCCCCGTAAATGTGTTCCGGGCGATAGTGCAGTGTGATTTCTATCACAGCCCAGCGGTTTCGCCTCCCATATAACCCGCTAGTATGAGTACACCAGACAGCAAGGATCGAGTGACATGGCTGCAGGGTCCGTCGGCCCAATGCGACCCGCTGCCCAAAAGTGAGCAGCCCCCTTACAGACTTGTCTTGTTGGGAGCACCGGGAGTGGGCAAAGGTACGCAGGCCGATCTGCTACACCAGCGAATGGGCGCGTGTCACCTCTCCACGGGAGACGTGTTCCGCGCTGCAGGCAAGCGAGCCGAGTGCGACCAGACCCCAGCGATGAAGGAAGCAATGGGATACATGCGCCGGGGCGCCCTGGTGCCGGATTCGACCGTGTGGGAGATGGTACGGGAGCGGCTCGCTTGTCTGCACTGTGGGGGCGGGTTCATCCTCGACGGTTTTCCGCGCACCTTGGCGCAGGCCGAGTCTCTGAACCAGTTGCTGGACACCGAAGGAATCTGGTTGTCCGCGGTGCTGAGCTATGAGCTGTCGGCGAGCGAAATCGTTGCCCGGCTGGGCGGGCGCCGAACCTGCGAGAAATGCAAAGCGGTGTACCACGTGACCGAGCGGCCTCCGAAATTGGAAGGCCGATGCGACCGCTGTGACGGCAAGCTGTTTCAGCGGGAAGACGATCGGCCGGAATCGATCAAAGTTCGTCTGGAGACCTACGAGCGAAGCACTGCCCCACTGATTGAGTTCTACAAAAAGCTAGGGCTGCTGGTGCAGGTCGCCGCTACAGGGTCGCCGGACGAGATTTTCGAGAGAACGGTTGGCCAGTTGGAGTCACGACGCATTCGAGTGGCCGCCCGCAAGCTCTGGAACGCTGGAGAGAATCGCCGGTAGGGTGACCGAGCAGGGTGGTTCCGACTTGCCGAATGGATATCCTTGCACATGCGCTGTGGACGGCCGCTGCAGCAATCCCTGTGCGGCAGAAGCTTCGCCAACCAATCCACTTGGGATGGGCTGTTTTCTGGGGCATATTCCCCGACGTTTTTAGCTTTGCCATTCCCGCAGTAGTCAGAATCTGGTGGTACGCCACGGGTGTCACTGCGCATCTGCTAGCCGATGCGAAAGGCGCGCGGCATTTCCAGTTCGTGTGGCAGCTTTACTATTGCAGCCATAGTTTGGTCATCTTTGCGGCCACCTTCGGAATTGTTTGGGGTCTGGCTCGGCGTCCGGTGCTGGAACTGCTGGGCTGGGGCTTGCAGATTCTGATTGATATCCCGACGCATCAGGTATGTTCGCGTTGCATTTTCTTTGGTCTTTCTCTTCCTACGGGATCTCCGGGCTTCGCTGGGAGAGCCATTGGTTCCTGGGGATGAACTACGGTGCATTGCTTCTGCTGTATTCGTGGATGTGGTTTGCGGGCCGTCGGTCACATCCGGTAGGACATCTCTAAGGCAGCTAAGTCCGGCTCAAGAGCGGGAGTCGTGAGGCATAACGATCGCCGACTCCGTTCGACGCTGGGATTCCGCCCTTCGCTGCTAATCCCCGCCCTTTCTGTGGCTTACGTTGACCATCCCGGCACTTTCCGGTAGTTTATTAGTATCGTCACAATGGGGAACGTGTACCTTGGAGATACCTATTTTGCGGCGATTCGTGCATCTCGGTGCATCCAACAAAGCGGGGTTCAATGGCAGGCGTACTAGCGAAAACTGACGGAAAAACCTTACTGCTGCTTAAGCCGCGGGGGTTCTGCGCGGGGGTGGTGCGGGCCATTGACGTGGTGCGCATCGCGCTGGAGGCGTTTGGGCCTCCGATTTACGTGCGCAAGGAGATTGTCCACAACAGCTTTGTCGTGGACGAACTGCGGGGCAAGGGCGCGATTTTCGTCGACAGCGAGGACGAAGTGCCCAACGGCGAGCGCGTTATCTACAGCGCGCATGGAGTCTCTCCTGAGGTGCGTGAGCATAGCGCGCGGCGTGGGTTGCGGGTCATTGACGCCACCTGTCCGCTGGTGACCAAGGTCCACGTGGAGGCGGTGAAGTTCGCCAAGGAAGGGTATTCGCTGATTCTGATCGGGCATAAGGATCACGACGAGGTGATCGGCACGCTCGGCGAGGCGCCTCTGGTCACGCAAGTCGTCGGTTCTCCGGATCAAGTGAAAGACCTTAACGTGCCGGATCCGAATCGTGTGGCCTATCTGACCCAGACCACTCTCAGTCTGGATGAGACTAAAGACATTATTGCCGCGCTGAAGCAGAAGTTTCCCAACATCAAGGGACCCGCCGCGCAGGACATCTGCTATGCCACCGAGAACCGGCAGGTGGCGGTGAAGCAAGTGGCGTCGGAGTCGGATTTGTTGCTGGTAGTCGGCTCCGAGAATAGCTCGAATTCGAACCGGTTGGTGGAAGTGGCGCGCAATCTGGGCACGAATGCGCACTTGATAGACAGTTGTAACGACATTGAACGCGAGTGGCTGAAAGATGTGAAGACGATAGCTTTGACGGCTGGGGCGTCGGCTCCGGAGCATTTGGTTGAAGAGACGGTCGCATTCCTGCGCAATAAGGGTTTCGACAACGTGCAGGAACTGGAAGTGATGCCGGAGAACGTGCGCTTTGGGCTTCCCCCGGAAATCGTGGAGGCAATCGCCGCCGCTCCGGCTGCTGGAGACTAGTTCTGCGTAGAGACGTTGCTTGCAACGTCTCGCTCGCCATTATCGGAAATGCCGTCGGCAGAGACGTAGCAGGCTACGTCTCTACGATGAGAACCATTGGAGCTGTGAACTGATGGACAATAACTCCCCCGATTCCAACTTAGCCTCGACTTCGCTTGGCTCAAACCCCCAGCTTCGTTTCGGCAAAATTGAAGAACTTGGCAGCCACGTTGGCACGGCAATCGCGGCGGCGCGCAAGTATCTCTTCTCGCAGCAGCATGAAAACGGGTACTGGTGCGGCGAACTCGAGGCCGATACCACACTTGAATCGGACTACATCCTGCTGCACTCTCTGCTGGGAACCGGGGACCAGGAGCGCTTTCAGAAGGCCGCGAACTGGATTCTGCGGCATCAGAACGAAGATGGCGGTTGGAGTATCTACGCGGGGGGACCATCGAATATCAGTGCCTCGGTGAAGGCCTATTTCGGGCTGAAACTGGCCGGGTACGCGGCCGATCATCCCGTCTTGCAGCACGCTCGGACGAGGATCCTGGAGATGGGTGGCGTCACCGAGGTGAATACATTCACCAAGATCTATCTGTGCTTTTTCGGACAGTACGATTACGACGCTGTGCCAGCGATCCCGCCCGAGATCGTTCTCTTTCCCAACTGGTTCTGGTTCAACATCTACGAGATTTCATCATGGTCGCGGGCCATCCTGGTGCCGCTGTCGATCTGCTATGCCAAGAAGCCATTCAAGAAGATTCCGCGCGAAATGGGCGTGGAGGAATTGTTTGTCGGCGGGATGCACAAGTCGCGCATGCACCTGCACTGGGCGAAGAAACTGGTTTCGTGGCGCAATTTCTTTCTGGTCATCGACCGCGTCACGCACTGGTTCGAGCGCGTCCATGTGCGGCCGCTGCGCTCGATCGCACTGAAGAGCGCGGAAAAATGGATGCTCGAGCGCTTCGAGATGAGCGACGGGCTGGGAGCGATCTATCCGTCGATGATGAACGCGATCATCGCGCTGCGCTGCCTGGGATATTCACTCGATGATCCGCAGGTCATTCGGGCGCTGGATGAATTCGAAAAACTTGGGATCGAAGAGGAAGACACCTTCCGCATGCAGCCCTGCATGTCCCCGGTATGGGATACGGCCTATGCTCTGTTTGCGCTGGGCGAGGCGGGTGTGCCGGCGGACGATCCGCGCATGGTCAAGTGCGCCGACTGGATTCTGCAGAAACAGGTGCGCAATGTCGGTGACTGGAAGGTCAAGAACAAGACAGGTCAGCCCGGCGGTTGGTACTTCGAGTTCAACAATGAATTCTATCCCGATGTCGACGACAGCGCGATGGTGTGCCTGGCGCTGAGCCGGGTGGAGCATCCCAACGGACGCTACCAGCGTGAATCGGTGCAGCGGGCGATCGACTGGATCTTTTCCATGCAGTGCAAGAACGGCGGGTGGGCGTCGTTCGACAAAGACAACGACAAAATGGTTCTTCAGTACATACCCTTTGCCGATCACAACGCCATGCTCGACCCGCCGACCGTCGACATTACCGGCCGCATTCTGGAAATGCTGGCGACTTACGGGTACAGCAAGGATCACCCCTCTGTGAAACGGGCGATCGACTTTATCCGCAAGGAGCAGGAGCCGGATGGAAGCTGGTTCGGGCGCTGGGGCGTGAATTACATTTACGGCACGGCGCTGGTGTTGCGTGGGCTGGAGGCGATCGGCATGGACCTGCACGAGCCTTGCATCCAGCAAGGGGCGGAGTGGTTACGCATGGTGCAGAATGCGGACGGCGGCTGGGGCGAAACGGTTGGATCCTACGATGATCCGACCTTGCGCGGGCAAGGCGAGAGCACGCCTTCGCAGACGGCGTGGGCGATCCTGGGGCTGCTCGCCGCCAACGACACGCGCAGCGATTCGGTCGCGCGCGGGGTTGCCTATCTGCTTCGAACGCAGAACCAAGACGGTTCTTGGGATGAGACGTACTTCACCGGCACGGGTTTTCCGCGCGTGTTCTATTTGATGTATCACCTTTATCGAGAGTACTTCCCGCTGCTTGCGCTGACGACCTACGCCAAGGTGATGGAGAAGAACGGGAACTAGCACTTCGCAGTTTGGGAGAGGTGTTACTAAGGCGGGTCGGAAATCGAGGATGTGTCGGCCGTGCAGACAAAAAAACTCGTTGTATATTCCTTCCCGCCCCTGGCCTCAGAAGGATGAATTCCGGTTTCAATTCCTTTTCAACAGCTAAGTATGCGGTTCCGGCGCATTGTGCATTTAGCAATTTCGATGACGGCGAGAGAAACTATGTCTGGAACAAACTTGTGGATAGCCCGAACAGCCAAGATGAGTGTGAAACTTCTTGCGTGGGGTGCCCTGTTGGTTGGCGTGGGTGCGCGGACATTACCTCAAAATGCCGACGATGGGAGTGGCGCTGCTACTAAGCGCGAGGTGGCGGAGATTCGTACGGCTGCAGACAAGTTGATTGCGAGTGGGGTGCCGGAAGACGTGACGAAGGGGGCTGCGCTGCTGGAGAAGGCTGCGGGGTTGGAACAGGCGCGGTCGAGCGCAGAGAAGTTGGCGATGGAGCGGGAGAAACTTTCGTGGGACCTGGAGCAGTCGAGGGGGAGCCACTGGAAAGAGACGCTCGTAACGTTCATACCGCTGGCAACGACCGTGATTCTGGCTGGGACGCTGATCTTCCAGATACAGCAGGCGCGGGTGGAGCGGTGGGAGAGACGGATGGACGCTGCGGAGGACGCCAAGCAAAAGATGATTGAGAGAGACGACAGACGAGCGGCGGCTGCGGAAGAAGCCAAGCAGAAAGAGAAGCAACGGTTTATGGACGCACTGAAGGACCTTCAGACATCTGAAAAGATTTCGACAGCGGCCGCGCTGATCAATACCTTCCGCGAGGAGCCGTACCGGTCGTGGGTTTTAGATACGGCGGTGACAATGCTCTTGACCCGGGAGACTATAGATGAGTTCGAAACGCTATATATGGAGGTGATGAATCCCCTCACCTATGACAACATGCCCCAGATGCGGAGACTGTGCAAAGAGGTGGATTCGTCGTTCTTCCTGATCGCCACTCCGATATGGAATGACAAGACGTCGTCAAGCGATGTCGAGAAGCTGAACGACAAGGATCGCAAGCTGTTTGAGTTATACAGCGGCCAGCAGTTGTTCTTGTCGAACAAACTTGCGGGACTGCTGCGGAACCCTGCTCCCGAGGGCGTGACGGTGGATCTGTCAGGCTTGAATCTGCGTGAGATGGATCTTTCCGGTGTGGATCTTGGGACGGCGAGTGTTTCTGCGACGAACTGGACCTTCGTAAACGTAGATGACTGCGATCTGAGCAGGGTAATGGAGTTCGAAAACTGTTACGTTGGATCAACTGCATGGTGGCATGCGGCGAGGATCAGCCAACCACTGCTGGAATGGCTGGCGAAGAACTTTCCCTACTCGCCAGAGCAGCGATATAACACGAAGCGGACCTTGGGGGTGAAGGAGTACGCGGCGTGCGTCGCGAAGTTGGAAGCGGGTGGGAGCGAGACGGGTGGAAGCCGCGCACGAGGGGCCGGAAGATTACCCGCTGGGGTTGAGGCGTCCGATGCATCTCATCCAGTTGTCTCCCACTTGGGAATTTCGATTAAGGGTTGAGTGCCAGATGCCAACCGCCAAGTGCTAATCGCTGAACCATGAAAGTTTTCGTTACAGGCGCTACCGGATTCCTCGGCTCCCACGTCGCGCGCGTTCTTGCCGAACAGGGCGCCGACTTGCGCCTGCTGGTCCGTGCTACGAGCAATCTGCGCAACTTGCAAGGGCTCAAGGCTGAGACCGCAACCGGGGACCTGCGCGACACTGGTTCGCTCGAAAAGGCCATGTCGGGTTGCGACACTGTGTTTCACGTGGCCGCCGACTACCGGCTCTGGGCGCGGGATCCCTGGGAGATGTATCGGTCGAATGTCGAGGGAACGCGGGCGATCTTGGAAGCGTCGCGCAAGAATGGGGTGCGGCGAGTAGTGCACACCTCAAGCGTCGCGACCATGGGGTTCACGGAAAACGCTCATCCCGCGGACGAAGATTCTCCGGTTTCGCTGGCCGATATGATTGGTCATTACAAGCGATCGAAATTCATGGCGGAGCAGATTGCTCTCGAGGCGGGGCGTAGCGGGCTGCACGTGGTTACGGTGAATCCGACGACGCCGGTCGGAGAGCAGGACGTGAAGCCCACGCCGACCGGGCGAATCGTGTTGGATTTTCTGAAGCGCAAGTTTCCTGCATACGTGGAGACTGGTCTGAATCTGGTGGATGTCAGGGAATGCGCCCGCGGGCACGTGGCGGCACTGGAAAAAGGGAAGTCGGGCGAGCGCTATATTCTGGGCGGGGAGGATTTAACCCTGAAGCAGATTCTCGACAAGCTCGCAAAAATCACCGGTCTGCCCTCGCCCACAGTGAAGCTGCCGTACGTGTTCGCGTTTGCCGCCGGCGTGGTGGACGAAGCCATCACGGGGCGGCTGTTGCACCGCGAGCCCCGGGCGACGGTCGATACCGTTCGCATGGGGAGAAAGAAGATGTTCGCGAGTTCGGGCAAAGCGGAGCGCGAACTGGACTGGAAAATTGTGCCGGTCGAAGATGCACTCCGGCGGGCGGTCGATTGGTTCCGTGCCAGCGGATATGTCTAAAGTCGCTATTGTGGCTGCGCTTGAACGCGAGGTGCGTGCGCTGGTAACGCAGTGGCGCGTCACTGAGAAGGAACACGCCGGGCGTCGTTTCCGCTTCTTCGAGAACAGTGACGTTGTGCTGGTCTGCGGCGGGGTGGGAGCAGAAGCGGCGCGTCGAGCGGCCGAGGCGGTGATTGCGATCTATGCGCCCGAAGTGGTCTATTCCGTGGGCTTTGCCGGAGCCCTGGATCCGGGGCTGAGGGTCGGCGATGTGGTGCAGCCGCAAAGCGTGGTGAACGCTGGTGACGGCAGCCGCGTCAGGCTCGATCGCGGAAACGGTGTGCTGGTCAGTTTTGGAGCTGTCGCCGGTCCTGCGCAAAAGGCGAAGCTGCGGGAGTCTTTTGCGGCGCAGGCGGTTGATATGGAGGCGGCGGCGGTGGCGCGTGCCGCCGAAGCGAGAGGAGTGGAGTTTGCTGTGCTGAAAGTCGTTTCCGACGAATTTGACTTCAGCCTTCCTGCGATGGAACGATTCGTGGATTCCGATGGCCGCTTTTTGGAAGGTCGCTTCGCCTTGTATGCGGCGGTCCGGCCGTGGCTCTGGTTGCAGGTTGCGCGTATGACACGCAATAGCAGTCGTGCTTCCCGGGCACTGTGCGACGCGCTGCGGAAAATCAATCAGACCCCGATTCCGGCCGCGTCCGACGCGAGAGAAGCGGTGAACCACCGATGAAGCGGCAGGCCCTTTCGAGTCTCGTGCTGGCTGTGGCTGCGGCTGCTGGGAGCGCGCAGAGCAGTCCTGCGACGGTTTACGCCGAGAGTTTTCGCAAGGGATCGACTCACATCACTGAAGAAAAGTTCGAGGCCAAACTAACCCCCGCGGACGCGACCTACCGCGAGCGCATTAAAGACTCGGCGGGAAACGATCGTTACGAGCTGACGATTACGTCGCAGGGGCCGCTGGGAGACAACAAGATTACGTCCTGGCGGGTGAACCTTCGCGACTTGCATCACACAATCTACAACAATCTTCTCGTGGAGGACCAGGAACCTTCTCAGGATCCCAAGAACAATCTGTGGTGGCTGAATCCGAACCGGTTCGGCATGGTGCCGATCCGCGCAAAACGAATCATCCGGGTCGATGGATTTTATGTAGTGTTCGAGGTGAGGGATCTTCACTTCACGCCCTTAGATTCACCCTATCTGGATTCTATGACGGTACGGTTCGAGTTGAGCAACAGCGATCCGAGAGGTGCGCATTGAAGATCTAAAAATTTCATTGCCGGATCAGATACATGAGGAAAAGTGCGCGGCGGCTTCATCTATAATCAAAAACAGGCGATCTCCTAAAACAGATGCAATTTTTCCCCTTGCTGGCAGCTTTCGTCGGCGGCGAAGTCGTCGACATGATCTCGAACACCGGTGCGGTTGCGAAGTTGGTGCTTCTGTCACTGCTTACCTTCAGCTTGATTTCGTGGGCCATCATCCTGACCAAGTGGAGCCTGCTGCGGCGAGCGCGGGCGCAAAGCGGGCGCTTCGTGCGCGCGTTTCGCAAGGCCCAGCGGTTGCAAGATATCGCCGCGGTGGCGGATCAATTCCGCCCGAGTCCACTGGTCGGAGTGTTTGAAGGCGGGTTTGAGGAATACAAGCGTCAGGCCGCGGTTTCCGGCGCGCTGCGGAACCTCACGGCGATCCAGCGCGGGATGCAGATTGGGGCGTCGGAAGAAATCTCCCGACTGGAGCGGAACGTGCCGTGGCTCGCCATTACGGCCGCGGTGACGCCGTTCGTCGGGCTGTTTGGCACGGTGTGGGGCATTATCGATGCCTTCCATGGGCTGGGAACGGCGGGCGCAGCGACCTTGCGGGCAGTGGCTCCCGGCATATCCGAAGCGCTGATCACCACCGCCGCCGGACTCGCGGCTGCGATTCCCGCTGTGATCGCCTACAACTTGATTGGGGCGTCGATCCGTGAGTTCGCAGCGCGCAGTGATGACTTCGCTCTCGAGGTGCTTAACGCGGTGGAACATGGCCAGGCGCAAGCCGCGGCTCAAGTTCCGGCAGATGTGAGGCGCTGATGGCATTCACCACGTCCAACGGACGCACACAGACTGCTCTGGCCGACATCAACATCACTCCGCTGGTCGATGTGGTGCTGGTACTGCTTATTATTTTCATGGTAACTGCCCCGGTGCTGCAGTCGGGGATCGACGTCAGCGTGCCCAAAACACGGACGGTAAAGCAGATTACCGAGGAGCGCCTGGTCATTACCATCAACAAAGATCAGCGTGTCTTTCTGGGGAACGACAGCATCAACATCAATGAAATCGGGACGAAGTTGCGGCAGAAGATTCGCGATCCGCGAAATCAGATGATCTTTGTGCGCGCGGATGAGAATGTTCCCTTTGGCGCCTTCGCCACCGTAATGGACGCGGTCAAGCAGTCGGGGATAACGAATGTGAGCATCGTGACGCAACCGCTGGAGCAAAATGGCGGCAAACGCTGAAATTTACTTTGAACACGGCCACTGGGGACGCGCGCTGGCGTGGTCGGCGGGCTTGCATGTCGGGATTACCGTATTCCTGCTGATCTACTCGGCGATTTTCTATCGCACCAGCGGGGACACGTGGGGAGCCGGCGGTGGCGGCGAGGCCATCGGCGCCACGCTGGTCAGTACCGTGCCGTTGCCCGCGAATCCGGCGCAAACGCAGAACGTGCTGGCCAACGAGTCGAAGGGGCTGACGCAATCGCAGCCCAAGATTCAGGAGGAGAAGGAGCCGGACGCGATCGAGATTCAGGGCAAGAACGCAAAGATCAAGCCGAAGAAAAAGCAGGAGACCGCATCGAAGGCGAAGCCGCAGCCTGAGCCGGAGGCAGAGACGAACCAGGTTGCGTTCGGCGAAGGCGGCCCGGTCAGTGGACCATACGGGACCTTCAGCGCAGCCGGTGCAAAGGGCGGATTCGGAATCACGGGCGCCGGAGGAGATTTCGGCACCAAGTATGCCTGGTACGTACACGTGATTCAGCAGAAAGTGGCAGAGAACTGGCTCAAGTATGAGGTGGATCCGAGAATCACGACGGCGCAGCGGGTGTACATCACGTTCGATATAGCGCGGGATGGGCACCCTGCGAATGTGCAGGTGGAGCAATCGAGCGGCGTGCCCTCGCTGGACATCTCGGCGGTGCGGGCCCTGCAGCGGATTGATACTTTCGGACCGTTGCCGGCGGATTATTCGGGCGGCAAGATTTCCGTGGAGTACTGGTTTGATTACAAACGGTGAGCCTTTCTGGTAAACCGCCAATGTACCGCTGATTGATTTTGTGCTTCGAGAAAGGAGCACAATGCATTCTAAGCGTTTTGGCGGGAGACCGAGGCGAGCGAGGAAACGTTGCAAAGCAATTCATATCGGGATACGATATTGTCGTACGGAGTATGTTCCTCCGAAAAACGGATGGGCCCAGGCGAAAGACCGACCCCCAGGCGGCAGTCCAATAGATTTCAGGGTTTCACACGAGCGTGCGTTATTCTTCTCAGCGCGTTCGGCCTCCTTTCATCGGCCGTTCGGGCTCAGGATTGGGTCAAGACCGGAACCAGCCTGGGCGTTGAAAAGGTCCGGTTGGCCGTTCCCGACTTCAAGCCGTCGACCGGAGATCAGCAGAACACCGCCCTGCTGAAGACCTTCAATGACACGCTGTGGAACGATCTGGATGTTTCCGGCGTGCTCGAACTGGTGTCGAAGAGTTTCTATCCGCTGCAGACTCCGGGGCAGCCCCCGGAAGTGAATTTTCTGGCGTGGAATGCGCCTCCTCCCAACGCCGCCATGTTGGCGTTCGGAAACCTAGGCGTGGATTCCGGCCGGCTCAAGGTGCAAGGCTGGCTCTATGACGTAAAGAATACTCAGAGCCCACAGGTGTTGGGCAAAGAGTACACGGACAAAGCGAGTGACGCCGCGGCCCGTGTGATGGCGCACAAGTTTGCCGATGAGATCATTTTTCGGCTGGGCGGCGGCATCGCTGGAATTGCCGAGAGTCAAATCTATTTCGTTAGTGACCGGAGCGGACACAAAGAAATCTGGGCCATGGACTACGATGGTTCGAACCAGCACCAGATGACACATCTGGGATCGATTGCCCTTTCGCCCCGAATTTCGCCCGATGGGTCGCGGATTGCCTTCAGCGCCCTGACCAAAACTGGCTGGGAGATCATGATGTACTCGCTCGACCTGGCCCGGGCGGTGAATTTTCCGCATATGGGCGGAACCAACCTGTCACCCGGTTGGTCGGGCGATGGAACGAAGCTGGCGTTTTCCTCGTCGCGCGGAGGCGAACCCGAGATCTATGTGGCGGATGCATCCGGGACAAATCTGCGGCGCCTGACCACGGCCAAGGGGCCGGATGTCTCGCCGGTGTGGAACCGCAAAACGAATGCGCAGATCGCTTTCGTCAGCGGTCGAACGGGGCTGCCGCAGATCTATACCATGGAGGCCGACGGCACGAACCAGCAGCGCATGACGGATCAGGGCTATGCCGTTTCGCCCAACTGGTCACCGAACGGGCAGTTTCTCTCCTTCGCATGGGTGCGGAAATATGGCCCTGGCGAGCCAGGAGCGTCGGACATTTACCTGATGGACATCGCCAGCAAGCAGTGGGTGCAACTCACCCACGACGGTGGCCGGAATGATTTTCCGTCATGGTCACCCGATGGTCGGCATATAGTGTTCCAATCGAATCGATCGGGCAACCTGGAAATCTGGAGCATGCTGGCGGACGGAACTAAGGTCCAGCAGTTGACGTTTACCGGGCATAATACGCAACCGAATTGGAGTTGGAAATAGTAAATACGCTTCGTCTGACCCGAAGCAACGCTTCGAGGTCGCAGGAGGATGAAAGTGAAGCAAAAAAGCACAAAATGGCTGTTAACGGTAGTCGCACTCAGCGCTCTACTGGCACTCGGCGCGTGCAAGAAGAAAGCGGCCCCGCCGCCGCCCCCACCCCCGCCACCCCCGCCGGCCCCGACGGCCTCGATTGCGGTGAGCCCGACCAGTGTCCAGGCGGGACAGTCGGCGTCACTCACGTGGCAGACCACCAATGCCACCGACGTCTCCATCGACGGCATTGGTGCGGTTCAGCCCAACGGGTCGCAGAGCGTCTCGCCCAGCGATTCCACGACCTATCACCTCACGGCAAAAGGTTCAGGCGGGACGCAAGAGGCCACCGCGCGGCTGACAGTCACGCAAGCGCCACCGCCTCCACCCCCGACCCCGTCGGTTACGGACGAGGATTTGTTCAGCCAGAACGTCAAAGATATCTACTTTGACTATGACAAGTCTGATATTCGCGCCGATCAGCGGAGTTCCATACAGTCGGACATGACGTTCTTGACGCAACATTCCAATGTCAACTTCACGATTGAGGGACACTGCGACGAACGCGGCTCGACAGAGTACAACCTGGCTCTGGGCGACCAGCGGGCGAGCGCAGTGAAGAACGAGTTGACGACGGCAGGGATCAGCGCGAGCCGGATCAAGACCATCAGCTACGGCAAAGAGAAACCGTTCTGCACGGAAAGCAATGAAGCTTGCTGGCAGCAGAACCGGCGCGGCCACCTGCTCTATCAGAAGTAACGTTGGCGGGGACGCCGAGGGCGGCGTCCCCGCTTCTGTGTGCGGAGGGCGCGGGTGCCAGCCCGCATACGAGGAGGGATTTCCTCGACTATGGCCCCCATTGGATTTTCCGGTTCCAGGATGCCCTTATCTCTGTGGAATCCCCTTCGCCTGTGGGACAATCATGGCATCTAACTTCGAGGCATACACATTGCTTGTTTTCAGGGAATCCTTTATGAAACTAAACCGTATTTCCTTATTGTTCGCTTTGCTTTCGGTCCTTTGCGTGGGAGTCGCTCCAGCTTGGGGAGTGAGCAAAGACATGGTCCAACTGCAGACCCAGGTGCAGCAACTGCAAGAGCAGATGACAGCCATGCAACGCGGTTTCGACGAGCGCATGGGCGTGATGAAAAACCTGATTGAGCAGGATACGGACGCGATCAACAAAGCGGTGGGTGCACTCAACTCGCTGCAGTCCATCCTGCAAAAGCAGCAGACCGACACAGGCGCGAAGGCCGACCAACTTTCCGGCCAGATTCAGGCCCTCAACGACACCATGGACGAACTCAAGGCGCGCCTGGCCAAGGTGAGCAAGCAACTTGAAGACATGCAGGCGTCACAGCAGAGTCTGGCTGCGACGCAGGCGCAGCAGCAGGCGCAGAAGGCTGCCCAGGAACAGGCTCCGCCTCCCGACGTGCTCTACAACAATGGTATCCGGGACTACAACGGAGCCAAGAATGATCTGGCGTTGCAGGAGTTTTCCGACTACATCAAGTACTATCCCAACACCGATCTGGCCGGGAATTGCTACTTCTATCTGGGAGAGATTCAGTTCAAGCAGGGAAACTACCAGCAAGCAGCGCAAAGCTACGATCAAGTGCTGCAGAACTTCCCCAGCGGGAATAAGGCAGCGTCCGCGCAGTTAAAAAAGGGATTCGCGCTGCTCGAACTCGGGAAACAGGACGACGGAGTGAGCGAGTTGAGGCACCTGGTCCAGCGTTATCCGCACTCTCCGGAGGCACTGCAAGCCCGCGAGCGGCTGCGCAAGCTGGGAGTTTCGACTGTCTCCAGATGACGGTAAGCGCGTGCACGATCATCGCGGAAGTCCCTGGTTGCTGGCCGTCTAGACTTCGGCGCGGTGGCGTTTAGGCGTGCGATGTTTGGCAGCCTTGTGGGCGTGGTGATGGTGTGCGCGAGCATGTGTGGCCTTTACGGGTTTGACAGAAGCCCGCCGCGGAACCGCCCAGGCAAACGCAGTGGACATCACCAACAGCAGCAGGAAAGAAATCAACCGCCTCATATGCCTTTACCTCGACCCTATCCTCGATCCGATCGGTTATCCAAGTTTATAACTATTCTCGCCCGTAAGTTCCAGTGATAAAGTGACTGGCGAGGGGGGCGGCTTGTATCTGGATTTATCATCCCGCCCCAGGGTTACAAATTCTAGTCATAGGTACGAGGTGGACTCATGCCAGACAGCAAGCCTGATCAGGACACCGCGAAGGGCGCTACGGAGTCTGAAGATCACAAGATTCCCGGAAATATAGGGATGCAGGAACAGCTTGGCCATCGGGATCAGGATCCCATGCTGAAGGATGCGGATTCCGATTTTCCCGAGCCGGGGCAGAATCCCGAACACAGCGGCGAGCCGCGTCTGAAGAGCGCTTAGTCGAAATCGCAGCTTTCCAAGAAGTAAAAACTCCGCAGATCCTTTCAGCGCAACTCTTCCATCACAGCGTCGAGGACTTCCTTTTCCGGGCGCGTCATCGAATCCGGCAGTGTAGCCAAGGGCTGATCCACGACGTTCAACATGTCTATGAAGTTGGGCGCTTTCGGGTTCACGTAAAACACTCCGGTCAGCACTTCGCCCTTGTCGTGCGCCTCGGTGAGGCGGGTCATGGCGCGAATCTTGTCGGTGGGATCGTAGTCTTCTTCCAGCTTGCGCAGGTGCAGCCGGGATCCGTCATGCATGGTGACTTCGACGGTTGAGCCGGCATCGTACTCGACGTTAATGTCCTCGAAGGCAGGGACGAAACTGACGTCCTGAAGAATCTCCTCGTGCTCCTTCACATACTTGTACGACTTGGTCGAGCCCTCGTGATCGTTGAAGGTGACGCAGGGAGAAACCACGTCGAGCATAACTGTACCCTTGTGCGCTATGGAAGCTTTGAGCATGGCGCTGAGCTGGCGCTTGTCGCCCGAGAACGAGCGGCCGACAAACGTGGCTCCGAGTTGGATGGCGAGGGCACAGGTATCGATCGGCGGGAGGTCGTTGACCACGCCCGTTTTCAGTTTCGAGCCCAGGTCGGCGGTAGCGGAGAACTGGCCCTTGGTGAGGCCGTAGACGCCGTTGTCTTCGATGATGTAAATGATGGGAAGATTCCGGCGCATGAGATGAATGAACTGGCCGATGCCGATGGACGCGGTGTCGCCGTCGCCACTGACCCCGATGCAGAGCAGTTTGTGATTCGCCAGCAGCGCTCCGGTGGCGACAGACGCCATGCGTCCGTGCACGGCGTTGAAGCTGTGCGAGCGGCTCATAAAGTAGGCTGGGGTCTTCGACGAGCAGCCAATTCCGCTGGGCTTGATCACGAACTCGGGCGCAACGCCCATTTCGAACATGGCCTCGATGATGCGCTCGGAAATAGCGTTGTGGCCGCAGCCGGCGCACAGCGTGGTTTTGCCACCCTTGTACTCGATGACGGTGAGGCCGATGCGATTGGTCTTTGGTCCGGGTGTGGCTGAGCCGGGCTCAACAGTGGTGGTCGACATCACTTGCCCTCCATACTGGTCAGTTCGTCGGTAATGGACCGCGCGTCGAGCGGGAGTCCGGTGATATGGGAGATGCTGCGCAAGCGGACCATGAGTTCTGGTTTCAAGTCGAGCTTGAGCAGGCAGAGCATCTGGGCGTCGCGATTCTGTTCGACCACGTACACGTGCTCGTGCTGCTCGATGAACTCGTGTACCTCGCGGGTGAAGGGGTAGGCGCGCAGACGCAGATAGTCCGTCTCGATGGCATACTCGTCGCGGAGTTGATCGCGGCTTTCTGTGATGCCCCAGTGCGAAGTGCCGTAGCCGATGATTCCGATTTTCGCGTTGTCCCCTTTGCTTATCTCGGGTCGCGGAACGAAGGAGCGAGCGGTCTCAAACTTGCGGTTCAGGCGCTCCATGTTGTTCTCGAAGTCGTCAGCGCGCTCACTGTATTGCGCCTTTTCGTTGTGGCCGCTGCCGCGAGCGAAGTAAGCCGCCGCAGGATGTGAAGTGCCGGGCAGCGTGCGGTATCCGATGCCGTCGCCGTCCACGTCTTTGTAACGGGCGAATCCGCCCAGGCGGTCGAGATCCTCCTTGCTGAGTACCTTGCCGCGTTTGATCGGGGTGGTGGGATAGGGGAAGGGATCCGCCATCCAGTTGTTCATGCCAAGATCGAGATCGGACATGACGAAGACCAGGGTCTGGAACTGCTCTGCCAGATTGAAGGCGTCCGTAGCCATGGTGAAGCATTCTTCGGTGGAGCAGGGAATCAGCATGATGTTCTTCGTGTCGCCATGCGAAAGGAATGCGGTCGAGAGGATATCTCCCTGCGAAGTGCGAGTGGGCAAGCCTGTCGAGGGACCTACGCGCTGGATGTCCCAGATGACTCCGGGGACTTCAACGTAGTAGGCGAGTCCGGCGAATTCGGACATCAGCGAAATGCCGGGCCCGGCGGTTGCGGTCATGCTGCGCGCGCCCGCCCAGCCTGCGCCGATGACCATACCGATGGCGGCGAGTTCATCCTCGGCTTGAACGATTGCGAATGTCGCCTTGCCGTCGGGGCCGATGCGGTATTCCTTCATGTACTCGATCATGGTCTCGACCAGCGATGACGACGGTGTGATCGGATACCACGTGACCACGGTGCATCCCGCGAACATGCAGCCGAGCGCGGCGGCGGAATTGCCGTCGATAATGATCTTGCCCGCCGTCTTGTTCATGCGCTCGATGTAGAAGACGCCGCGTTTTTGCAGATTAGCCTTGGCGTAGTCGAAGCCGGCCTGTGCGGCCGCCAGATTCAGATTGGCCGCTTTCGCCTTTTTCGCGAACTGCTTCCGGATGGCGATCTCGACTTCGGACATCTCGATCGTGAGCAAGTTGGCGACGACTCCGACATAAACCATGTTCTTGACCAGCTTCCGCAACTTGGCTTCCGGGCACACCGCGGCGACCAGTTTGTCATAAGGGACTGAATAGAAGATCAGATCATCGCGCAGTTTATGCAGGGCGAGGGGCTCGTCGTAAAGTACGGAAGCGCCCGGCGCCAGAGACATGGTGTCTTCTTGCGCTGTCTCCGGATTCATCGCGACCAGGAAGTCAATTTCCTTCTTGCGGCCGATGTAGCCATGCTTATTGGCGCGGATGGTGTACCAGGTGGGCAGTCCGGCGATGTTCGACGGGAACATGTTCTTGCCCGAAACCGGCACGCCCATCTGAAAAATGCTGCGGAGAAGAACCGTGTTTGAGCTTTGCGAGCCGGAACCGTTGACGGTCGCGACCTGGATACTCATGTCGTTGACTACGCGCTTGTGCCCCAAGCCTCCGGTGGATCCGCGGGGCACGACATCTGTAGTGGCCATTCCAACACCTTCCTTCACGAATCGGGCAGAACCCAGTCGCCCATGATTTATAGGATGCTGCGAGGAAAACACTCTATTATACGGCGGCACTGCGATCGTGGCGTCGCAAATCGCCCGCTGGGCGCGCAAGGGAACCTGGCTTTGAACGGGGAGGATCGAGCGCTCACCCTTCTGTCTTAAAGAACTGGGCGATGTTACGAAACTTATTATATCGTGACACGACTAATTCGGCAGGGGGGGTCTTCTTCACCGCGGCATAGTGCTTCTGCAGGCTGGCGTCGAGCAGGTTGGCGGCAGCCTCGTGGTCGCGGTGGGCCCCGCCTTCCGGCTCGGGCACGATGTCATCAATACAGCCGAGCTCTTGCAGATCGGTAGCCGTGATGCGCATGGCTTCGGCGGCAAGCTCTTTCTTGGTCGCATCGCGCCACATGATGGCAGCGCAACCCTCGGGCGAGATCACGGAGTAAATCGAGTTCTCCATCATGAGCACGCGGTCCGCGACGGCGATGGCAAGAGCGCCGCCGCTTCCGCCAACACCGATCACGGTGGCGATGATCGGGACTTGCAGGCGAGCCATCTCGCGCAAGTTGTAGGCGATGGCCTCCGCTTGGCCTCGCTCTTCGGCATGGATGCCGGGGTAAGCGCCGTCAGTGTCGACGAGGGTGAAAATCGGGCGGCGGAACTTCGCGGCGATCTGCATGATGCGGATGGCCTTGCGGTAACCCTCCGGATGCGGGGTGCCGAAGTTGCGAAAGACGCGCTGTTTCATGTCGCGTCCCTTTTGCGTGCCCACCACCAGGACTTCGTCGCCATGGAATCGAGCCATGCCACAGACGATGGCCGCGTCATCGCCGAAGCCGCGATCTCCATGAATCTCGCTGAAATCAGTGAAGATGCGCTCGATGTAGTCAAGAGACTGCGGGCGCTGCGGATGCCGCGCCAGTTCGGTCTTCTGCCAGGCCGTAGGAGGCGCGTTCATGTCTCGCCGCAGTGTCTCGATGCGCTCTTGCAGTTTCTCGATCTGGCGGCGAGTCTCGTCGTCGGCGCCGGGCGATTCCATCTCGGCGACCTGGCGCTCGATCTGCTCTAATTCCTGCTGCGCTTTCTCAGTGGCGGCCATGTTGCGAATCAGTTGATGATGCGGACGCTGCCGCGCCCGCACAACTGCTCGACGCGGGCGATGAAGAAACGGTCCGGTAGAACATTATAGCCGTCCGCCTCCATCACCACCATGAAATCGTCCCGCCGCTCCACGTCAAACAACACTCTGGCCTCTCCTTTGCGCTCCAGAAACAAGGCATGCAGATCGTCGACCGTGTTCTCGCCGGAGGCCTCGATCGGAATGCGAATGCGGATGGCGCGAGGGAGCGGGACTTTGGCGTCTTCGAGCGGCATGATCTCGGCAGCGGTGATTTTGGGATTAGCTCCTTCTTCGATGCGCACGCCCGCTTTCACGAGCACGGGAACTTCGAGCTTGACCTTCTCGCCAATGCGTTTGTAGGCCTCGGGAAAGACGATCAGGTCGATTGAGCCGGCCATATCTTCGAGTGTGGCTTGCGCGTAAAAGTCGCCTCGCTTCGATTTGAGCACGCGCACGTTGCTGATGATGCCGGCCGTGACGATGGTTTCATCTTTGCCGGTCGAGTTCTTCATGGAGGCGATTTCTTCAGTGCTCAGGGCCTGCAGGTCTGCCAGCTTATCTTTATATTTTTGCAGGGGATGGCCGCTGATGAAGAAGCCGAGAATTTCTTTCTCGGCGCTGAGGCGCGCGTGCTCGTCCCAGTCGGGGACGTTCGGCAACTTGTCGTTCTGGGTCGCGGCTTCTTCCTGCTGAAAAACTCCAAACAGGCCATGCTGACCAGATTCGGCATCGCGCTGGGCTTTTTGCGCCTGTTCCATGGCTTTGTCGAGCACGGCCATGAGCTGGGCGCGGCGACCGAGAGAATCCATGGCGCCGCTCTTGATGAGCGATTCGAGTACACGCTTATTCAGCAGGTGCAAATCAACATGCTCGCAGAACTCGAAGATGGATTTGAAGCGGCCGAGCTTCTTGCGCGCAGCCACGATGGATTCAATGGCGTTGCCACCGACATTCTTCACCGCAGCGAGGCCAAAGCGGATCGATTCGCTGTGAGGAGTGAAGTTGGCGTCGGAGACGTTGATGTCGGGAGCATCGACGGCAATGCCCATCTCTCGGCATTCGTTGATGTACTTCACGACGTCATCGGTAGAGCCGGTGACAGAGGTCAACAGCGCCGCCATGAACTCGACTGGATAATGCGTCTTCAAATACGCCGTGTGATACGCGAGCAGAGCGTAGGCGGCGGAGTGTGACTTGTTGAAGCCGTATCCGGCGAACTGCGCCATGAGATCGAAGATTTTCTCGATCTTTTTCGGAGGATATTTTCGCTGCGCGGCGCCTTCGATGAAGCGCTCGCGCTGCTGCGCCATTTCTTCCGCCTTTTTCTTGCCCATCGCGCGGCGCAGCAGGTCGGCTTCGCCGAGGGAATAGCCGGCGAGCCGGTTCGCGATCTGCATCACCTGTTCCTGGTAGACGATCACGCCCAGGGTTTCCTGCAAAATCTCTTGCAACTCCGGCAATTCGTATTCGACCTTCTTGCGTCCATGCTTGCGGTCAACGAAGTCGTCGATCATGCCGCCCTGGATCGGGCCGGGGCGGTAGAGAGCGTTGAGCGCCGTGAGATCCTCGATCGAATTCGGCTGATACTTGCGCAGCACATCGCGCATGCCGTGCGATTCAAACTGGAATACGCCGGAGGTCAATCCTTTGTGGAAGACCTTCACGTAGGTTTCACCATCTTCCAGCGGAATCTGTTCGAGGGTGATAGCCTTGCCGCGCGTTTGCGCGATCAGCTTGAGGGCGTCGGTGAGAATCGTGAGGGTGGTCAGGCCGAGGAAGTCCATCTTCAGCAGGCCCATCTTCTCGATGGCAACCATGTCGAAGGCGGTAACGATTTCGTCGTTTTTAGTCTTGTGGAGCGGGACTAATTCTGTGAGCGGGCGCGGAGAAATCACCACTCCCGCGGCGTGAACTCCGGAGTTGCGGACCAGGCCTTCCAGCTTTTTGGCGGTTTCGAACAACTCGCGTATTTGCCCGTCTTTCTCGATTGCCTCTCGCAGTTGCGCCGAGTCTTCGATGGCCTGCTCCAGGGTGATGTTGAGCTGGGTGGGAACCATCTTGGCGATGCGGTCGACGTCGGCGTAGGGAATGTCCATGGCGCGGCCGACGTCTTTGATCGCGGCCTTGGCGGCCATGGTGCCGAAGGTGATGATCTGGGCTACGTTGTCGCGGCCGTATTTCTGGGTGACGTAGTTGATGACCTCGCCGCGACGGTTCATGCAGAAATCGATGTCGATGTCAGGCATGGACACGCGCTCGGGATTCAGGAAACGCTCAAAGAGCAATTCGTGCTGGAGGGGATCAAGGTCGGTAATGCCGAGCGCGTAGGAAACGAGCGAACCGGCTGCCGATCCGCGGCCGGGACCTACAGGAATGTCACGCTCTTTGGCGTAGCGAATGAAGTCCCAGACTATGAGGAAGTACCCGGGGAATTTCATCTGCTGGATGATGGCGAGTTCGCGCTCCAGGCGTTGCTCGTAGTCGGTGAGCGGATGCTTCAGTTTTCCTTGTTCCTGCAGCGGCCGCAGGGTCTCCATGCGGCGCGCAAAGCCTTCGCGGGTCACGTGGACGAAGTAGCTGTCGATGGTGTACCCCGGCGGAACTTCAAACTGAGGGAATGGCGTCGCGACTTTTTCGAGCCGCAGGCTGCAGCGTTCGGCGATGTCGAGCGTGCGGGTTAAGACTTCAGGCGAGTCCTTGAACACGCGGTACATCTCGTCGTGGTTCTTGACGAAAAATTGCGTGCCCTCGAACTTCATGCGCGCGGTGTCGCGAATCGACTTGGCGGTCTGAATGCAGACCATGACGTCTTGCGCGTGGGCGTCGTCTTCGCACAAGTAGTGGCTGTCGTTGGTGGCTACAAGCGGCAGGCCTAGATCTTTCTCCAAACGGAAGAGGCCGGGATGAATGCGGTGTTCCATCTCCAGGCCCTGGTCCTGAATTTCCAGATAAAAATTCTCCTTGCCAAAGATGTCGGCAAAGCTAGCGGCCGCTGCCCGGGCAGCCTCATAATTGCTTTCCATCAGACGCTCAGCGACTTCGCCTTTGAGGCATCCGGAAAGACCGATCAGGCCCCGCGAATGATCTGCCAGAAATTTCTTGCTGATGCGAGGCTTGTAGTAAAAGCCGCGCAGCGAGGCTTCCGAGGTGATCTTGACCAGGTTACGGTAGCCTTCTTCGTTTTCAGCCAGCACCAGCAGGTGATTGTAGGTGTCGCCCTCGGGTGGCGTGCGCTCGATGTTGTGGTCGTCCTTTTTGCAGACGTAGAGTTCGCACCCGACGATCGGCTTCACGCCGTGCTTGTGGGCGGCGTTGACAAAGTGCACCGCGCCGAAGATGTTGCCGTGGTCGGTCATGGCGACGGCGGGCATGCCAAGTTCCTGGACGCGCTGGCAGAGCTTTTCTACGTCACAGGCGCCGTCGAGCAGGGAATAGTCGGTGTGAAGGTGCAGGTGGACGAATTGCGACATGGGGTTGGTTAGTCGCTAGTCTACCGCAATAAGGGTTGAGGAAAGCTGTGCGAATCTGGAAGGCTAGTGCTGCTGTTGCTCGGGAGTAGCGCGCGATGCCAACTGGTAATCCACAACGAGGGTTGCGTGTCCGCCGCCCGGGCAGTTTCCAAGGAACTGCCGGTCCAGGCCCCGAATGGCGTAGGTTACGGCAATCGAGTCGCCGTTGCTATCTGGCTTGGCGTTCGCATCCTCCCAGTTAAGGTTTGAGATGCCTTCAAAATGGGGCTTCGCTACGCTGGCGACCCTCAGCGTGTTTCGCTCTTGAGCCGAGAGGAGTATTGGCAGGGTGCCTTGGTTCGTCTCCGCGCAGCCCACGTCCATGTACTGTCGAAACTGGCGCGGTCCGGGGCCGACATACTGGCTAAGCATACTGGCCGCGCCTTGCACGGCGGCAGGTTTCTGAGCGCAAATACGGGACCGCTCCGCTGCTGCATCCGACAACAAATTCTTGTCGGCATCGGTGTCGGACTGCACTTGGGCGAGGGCAGCGGCCTTCACCTTCCGACAACCGCTGGCGATCTTACTGTCCTTGTCTTTTTCGTCGCAGGAGGGAATCGGCGCATTTTTCGGAATATGCCGGAAGGCTTCTTCGACTGCCTGGTTCAGCAGGCCGTAAGTGGTTGCATCACACTCACGCTTCATATAGTCCACGATAACGGCAGTAGACGGATGGTACAGCCGGCCCTGCATCGCGTACTCCAAAATCGCCTGTGCGATGGCCTGGCGTTGCGCGAGTTGCTGGTCGCCGATCCTCGTCCCCATATCGACGACCAAAGTCAGTGCCTGATGATTGTCGGATTCAGCCGTGGACTGTTTCATGCTCAGTTGCTGCAGTTCGATCTGCTGCTGCACTAGGTGATCGCCCGCATTCTTGCTATTGCAATCGATCATGTAGAGCAGCAGCGGGATGACGATGGCGCCGATCACATCCGCCCAGTGATCAATCCACCAAGTTTTAGCGCGCCACCAAGGCGAAGAGCCACCGTTCACACGCACCCCCAGCGACAGCGGTCCTAACTTATCGACCCAAGTCGAGGATTTGTCAAGGGGGCCTTTCGGAAAACAAACTAGAATACATCGGTTCGGCCAAGGCAATATCCTAAGCGCGGAAACGGTCGCGGTTAGCTCGCTCCCGCGGCTTGCGCTTTCGGCAGCAGACGCCTGGTCTGCGCGATCAGTTCGGCTACTTCGAACGGTTTCACCAGGTAGGGGACGTTGTTTTCCTGCAGGAAACTGCGCGCGTCGTTCTGGTCCATTCCGTTCGAGAAGGTGAACAAGACGTGGGTTTCCATGCCGGGGCAATTCGTTTTCAGCCAGGTGTAGGATTCTTTGGCGTTCCATTCGCCTGGCATTTTACCGCTCATAATGACTGCGTCCATAGGCTCTGACAGCAGGCGAGTCTTGACGTCTTCACTGTTCCTCGCGGTTACGACCGCAGCGCCGGCACCGGTCAGCACGTCGCGCTCAAATTCGAGGACTGCCGCCTCTTCTTCGACCAGAAGGACGCGACCGCTGATTGCCCCTTCGTGAGGGCGCACAGGCACTTTGGCCGGCTCGGGTTCGGGCTGCGTGGCGACCGCGACGGGCAGCTTAACTTCAATTACCGCACCGCCTTCCGGAGCATTGTTGGCGGTAATGTCGCCGCCATGTTCTTTCACGATGCCATAGCAGATGCTCAGCCCGAGGCCGGTCCCTTTGCCCACGCTCTTGGTAGTGTAAAAAGGATCAAAGATGCGCTTGGCATCTTTGAGGCCGGGGCCATCATCGGTGAACTGGGTACAGACGTGGCCGTTCTGGCTATAGACGCGGATCCTCAGCCTGCCGTTGCGTCCGGTTTCGAGAATCGCGTCGACGGCGTTGTTGATAATGTTCAGGAACACTTGCTCGATCTGGTGTGGATCGGCCACCGCCACCACAGGCTCCGAGGGAGCCTCACGCTCGACGGCGATGTTGTTGATCTTGAGGTCGTAATCGCGCAGTGCCAGAGTTTCGTCGAGCACCTTGCGGATGTCGACCTCTTCGCGTTGCGGCTTGCGCTGCCGGGCGAAGGAGAGCAGATTCTGTACCACGCGGTGCGTGCGCTGCGCCTGCTTGAAGAGCTTGCTCACGTAGTCCTGGGCGCGGGTGTTCAGGCCTTCGCTTTCGAGAAGTTCGGCGTATCCGAGAATCGCGGTAAGCGGGTTGTTCAGTTCGTGGGCCACGCCGGCAATCAACTGGCCGACAGCCGACATCTTCTCGCTCTGCAGCAGCTGTTCTTGTGTTTTGCGCAGGTCTTCGTAGGCACGGCAGGTCTCTTCGTACAGCCGCACCTTCTCGATGGTGGTGGCCAGTTGGCGGCTGATGGCGACCAGGAGGTTTTCGTCGTTACTGGAATATTCGTAGCCGAGATGGCTGCATAGGCCCATGATGCCGACCGGGCTGTCCTTGCCCCAGAACAACACCCAAATCCAGGCGCGCTCGGCGTCGGAGCGGAGGAATTCGGCAACTTTGGGCGGTAGATGCGGGAGATATTCCGCCGTGACCACTTCCGCGCGGGAACGTACCACCAGGTCGCCAAAGCCCTCGTCAAAGGTGATTTCCGCCGCCTGACCCTTCTCGCGGCTGCGCGGGCCCCAGGCGGCGCGCCGCCGATAGGTGGGGGCGTCGGTGTCAGATAAGTAGACCGAACCACTCTCCACCCCAAATAGGGTGACGACCTGCCGCAGCGTGAGGTTCAGGATTTCGTCGAGGTCGAAGGATTGGGCCGCCACCACCGCCATGGCGTTAAGGGCGTTCAATTCACGGTTACGCCGCCGCATCTCATCTTCGGCCCGGCGCTTTTCGGTCATGTCGAGAACGAAGCCCTGGTAGCGGTCGATGTTGCCGGTTGAGTCGCGGGTCGCGAAACTGCTTTCGACCGCCAACAGGAGCGTCCCATCCTTGCGGCGCATGGTCACTTCGAAATTGCGCACGTAATTGTGGGCGTCTATCTCGCGGTGGAAACTTTCGCGTTGCTTGGCATCGACGCAGATTTCGGTATCGAGGTTCAGTACCTGCAACTCGTCCCGCGTGCTGTAGCCCAGCATGTGGACGAACGCGTCATTGCAATCGATGAGCCGGCCCGAAGGCGTGGCCACGTAGACGCCTTCCTGGACCTGCTCGAACAGGAGGCGGTATTTCTCCTCGGCCGAACGGCGATCGGTGATGTCGCGTACGACGTGGATGATTCCTTTTTGGGCGCTGCCTTGCTCTGCGTAGGACGAAGTCGAGACGACAGAGAAGCCACCGAAGCACGGATCGGCTCCCTCAGTGAATTCTTCGTCCGCGCCGCGGGCGCAGTAAGGACAACCGGTCCACTCGCCGTAGACGTGAGGCAAGGTCGCCTCGCAAGTGCTGCCCAGAACGTCAGCGGCTGCCTGACCGAGGTGCTCGAGCAGAACCTGGTTGGCCTTGATGATGCGATAGTCGTCGTCATGCGCCAGAATGATGTCGTGGATGGAGTCGAAGGTGTTCATCCACTGGCGCTGCGAGCGCAAAACTTGCTCGAGGAGGCGGAAGTTCTCTACTGCCAGGGCCAGTTGCTTGGCGTAGGCTTGCAGCAACCTCAGTTCTTCGCCAGTCCAATCGCGCGTTCCAGAATTTCCCAGGAAAAGGATTCCGACCGGCGACTTGCTGCCCACGACTGGAAGCGTAACGACCTGGTTAATCTTCTCGGCGGCGAGAAGTTCGGCGCTCTCTGGAATCGCGCCTTCGCGTTTCGTGACTCGCGGCTCGGCCAGTTCCAGCAGTTTCGAGACATCTTCGGTGATCGCGGCAAATCCAGCATCGCGCAGGAAGTCGGCAGAAAGCCCAACGGCGTGGGTCGCCACCAACTGGCCACCTTCAAGCAGACGGAACCATGCCGCCCGGACATGGGTCAAGTGCCGCAAATCTTCCACCGCGGCCTGAACGACATTTCCATACTGCTGGGCGCCGGACACTTTCTGCGCGAGTGCCTGCAGGGCGTGCAGCCTTCGCGTGCGGGCGCGAGCCTCGCCAAAAACTACCAGGAGCATGGCGATGCCGAGCGCAATTTCGGAGGCAAGGAAGGCAGCCGCAGGTACTCGGTCGGTGAACGGAGACCAGGCCAGATGTAGGCAGGGCAGAGACAACGCAACCAACCACGCCGCCGGTTCCCACCGTCCACGGCGCGCTCGCAGCAGGGCAATCGAGGCGGTCAGCAACAGAATGCGATAGCTGACTTCAACCGCCATGCGCAACGGCAGAGAGTCGGGCGCCAACAACAACCGGGCACCGGCGAGACCCACCAGAATGGGCGTGATCACGGCCAGAGGCACAATCAGATTCCGGCTGCGGACATAGAGCAGAACGGACCCGCTCAGCAATCCTACGGCGAGCACGAATGTCGCCTGTACGGCTACCGCCCCGAAGGGCGCTGGGAATCTGGTCGCCAGCGAATGTTCCGCCAATCGCGAGAGCACAAAGGCGGTCCAGCCCACAATCCAAAGCTTGAGGTAGCTCTCGCGAAATGCGAGCAGCACCAGCAGGGAAGCGCCCAGCAGGAGCAACAAGGCGAATTCCGCCGTCGTCGGCCTGGCAATGCCGAGCCCAGCTGCCATGTTCCAGATTGAACCGTAGGAAGCGCTCATCGGTTTCGGACGTACGGATTCCTGACTTCTGAATATCACGGCGGGCGGGTTTCTCGATGGGGTTTCCGGACCTGATTGATTACTTTCGGCATCTCGTATGTGGGTTACAATCGCCGATAGACTTTCGAGTACCTTTCATGCAAGACCGTATTCTTGTCGTTGACGACGAAGAAGCGATTCGCGAAATCGTTGCGTCCATGCTTGGGGCGGCAGGATACGCCACCCAACAAGCGGCTTCGGGTATGGAGGCGCTAGCGAAGCTGAATTCCGGCGAGGAATTTGAGCTGATGCTCTCCGACCTGATGATGGCCGATCTGGACGGTATTGGCCTGCTGGAGCGCACCAAGGAAAAGTATCCGGATATGCCGGTGGTGATGGTTACCGCCGTACACGACATCTCTGTGGCCTTGGCCGCCATTCGCAATGGCGCTTACGACTACCTGCTGAAACCGTTTGAGCGCGAGCAGTTGCTCAACACCGTCAGCCGGGCGCTCGAAAACCGCCGCCTCAAAGTCGAAAACCGCACCTATCAGACCAATCTGGAGTCCCTGGTGAAGGCTCGCACAGATCAATTGCAGGCCGCCAATCGGGAATTGATCGGCTCTTACGACATCACTCTGCAGGCCCTCGGAGATGCGCTGGATCTCAAAGATCGCGAGACCGAGGGTCATTCTCGACGGGTCACCGCCTTTACCATGGCAATTGCACGCGCCATGGGATTGCCTGCGGAACAGGTCGCAACCATTGCCCGCGGCGCCTTCCTCCATGACATCGGCAAGATGGCCATTCCCGACAAGATCCTGAACAAGCCCGACAAACTGACTGCCGAAGAAACTGCGATTATGCGGGAACACTGCTTCAAGGGTTATCAGATCGTAAAGAAGATTCCCTTTTTGAAAGAGGCGTGCGACATCGTGTATTCCCACCAGGAACACTACGACGGCAGCGGCTATCCGCGCGGTCTGAAAGGCGAGGAAATACCGCTGGGGGCGCGCATCTTTTCCGTTGCCGACACTCTGGACGCGATCACGTCGGACCGTGTATATCGACGCGCCAGATCTCTGGCGGAAGCACGCAAAGAAATCCAGGCCTGGTCCGGTCGCCAGTTTGATCCTGACGTCGTGACCGTTTTTCAACAAATGCCCGATGAGATTTTCGAAGAGCTGCGTCGTGCCATCAGCGCACAGACCGCTCCTCTTGCTTACTCCACTGGGGCCAAGGGCTAAATTCGCTGTACCAAGATTGGAAAGTTTGTACACTCCAAGGCCATTCAGATTGACGGTTGCGACTGCCGGCCTGCTTACGGCGGTCGTCACCGCGTCGTGTTTGTTTCTGCCGAAGGGGTTGATGCAGGTCGCAGTTAGCGACGTGGTTGGTGGCCTGCTGATGCTCGTCCCGTTTTTTGCTTTCGCCAGGCTTGGCCTAGCCAGCAAAGGCCGCATGCGCTGGTTCTGGATGCTTCAGGCTGCAGGGTGGGCAACATGGTTCGGTGACCAGGCCGTGTGGATCACGTTCGACTTAATTCTCCGCAAGAAGCTGCCCCAAATGTATCCTGCCGACGCGCTCTTGTTTTTGGCCGGAGCGCCCATGCTGGCCGGTCTGTTGCTCAGGCCGCACCGCGAACCGACGGCGCGCGGTGCCAGACTGGGCGCGCTGGACTTCTTCTTGTTGCTGCTGTGGTGGCTTTATCTCTACGTGTCGCTGGTCGTCTGCTGGCAATACGTTTCCCCCAATCTGGACGCCTACAACCGGAACTTTGATTTGCTAACAGGCGCGCAAACCCTCCTGTTTGCTGGAGTCCTGATTTTCTTCTGGATCGATTCCGCGGGACGGTGGAAGCGGTTCTACGGGGCGTTCGGCGCTGCGCTCGTGTTCAATGGCATCTGGTTCTACATTCTTAATCGCGCCATAGAAAAAGAAATCTATTTCACCGGCAGTTGGTATGACATTCCGTATTCCGCATCGTTTGCCGCATTTGCCGTGGTTGTGCTCCTCGGACAACGACTTTCGCCGGCGCCGGAATCCGCCGCTGACGAAACCTACAGTTCGTGGATGGCCAACCTGGCGATGATGGGTGTGCTTTCGTTGCCGATCATGGCATTGGGCGCGATGCTTGATCCACGCCTTCCGTCCGAGGTCTCGCGTTTCCGGGTTGTGGTAACGCTGGCCACGATGTTTCTGATGGCGTTCCTCCTGTTTATTCAGCATTACCGACTGAATCGCGAGTTGCGGCAGACCAACGTAACCCTGCAGGAAGCGTCGCTCACCGATCCGCTCACGGGCCTGCGCAACCGCCGCTATTTTTCCGCGACCATCGAGGCGGATGTGAGCCAGACACTGCGTGCCTACGCCGACGGCCATAACGGTCACATTCGCGACCTGGTCTTCTATCTTATCGACGCGGATAATTTCAAAGATGTCAACGACCGCTACGGACACGATGTGGGCGACAAGGTGTTGCAGGAGATGGCTCGTCGGCTGAGTTCTTCCATTCGCCACTCGGATGTTCTGGTGCGGTGGGGCGGGGAAGAGTTTCTCATCGTGTCGCGCTACACGGACCGCAGTGAGGCGGAATTGCTCGCCCAGCGAGCGCTCTCTGCAGTCGCCGATACGCCATTTACACTGAGCAGCCCCCCGGAAACGATCTCTCGCACCTGCTCGGTGGGCTGGGCGGCGTTTCCGTTTTTTCCGGGCAATCCGCGTGCCGTCAGTTACGGAGAGGTTCTTACTCTGGCCGACCGTGCTCTGAATCGGGCCAAGCAGTCAGGCAGAAACCGTGCCGTGGGCATGCTCCCTGCTGCAGGCAAGATGCCGGCCACGATCGTTGAGGGTGTGCACTCTAAGGGGCTCCAGGTCGATATGTTTGCCATCGTTGGGCCTGGCGCCGCCTCATAATCTGCCTCGCCTCAGGCAGCATTTTTCTCATTTCTTCCATCCAATCTTTTGCACAGTTCCATTCGCAGGGGGATCCCTATGTCTACGTCCGCTTCTGGTGTGTTGAGTCCTCTCGTTATCGGCCTTTTTGCCATCGTTCTGGTCGGTTCACTGGTGGCGCAGGACGCCCCGCCCATGCCCGCGAATGGCGTCGCGCAAGGCACCATTCTGTTAATCCAACTTTCGGACCGGCTTGACACGCAAACGGCGAAGGCGGGCGATCGTTTTCAGGCGCGGCTGGCGGAGGCTCTGACCGCCGCCAACGGCCAGACCATCGACGCCGGGAAGAAAATCAAGGGGCACATCAGCGCGGTGGAACCGGGATTGCGGCGGCGACTGCTGCTCAGTTTCGACGAGATTGAAACTTCCCATGGATGGGTCCCGCTCATCGCGACCGTTACCGGTGTTCCCGGCGAGCACGGCTTGAGCCAAATCGGAGAGGAAGGCGAAATCGGTCGCAAGGGGATGAGCAAGGAGCAAATCGCTGAAGCCGTGGTCGTCGGAGCTGGCGAGGGCGCGGAGCAAGGCGCGCGCTCTGGCGGGAAGCACGGCGCCGCCACCGGCGCCGGATCGGGAGCTGCGGATGGAGCTATGACCGCGTTTGAATCCGGACACGACCTCGTGCTCGATAAAGGGACTGCACTCGAAATCCGGTTGGACCGCAACCTGACTATTCCTACACGCTAAGAGCGTCTCAACAAGGCGCAAGAAAAGCTCTGACAGACGTTCTTTCAGAGGAGAATCATCTTGGGGAACAAGCTTTGCTGCTTGATAATTCCCTCGGAGGTCTGTCATGAAATCTCTCGCCATTTCTCTGGCCCTTCTATTCCTCGCTGTTGGCGCCGCAGTTGCTCAAGAGCATCCCACCGTAGCCGCGCAGCCGAATACCGTTTACGTAGGCGCGGACGGCAAATTTGAGGCTGCTCCCGACACGGCGCAGATTCAGTTCAACGTCTCGGTGCAGGACGACACTTCGCAGGGGGCTTACCAGCATGCGTCCAAAGAGGTCGAGCAAGTACGCCAGGTGCTGCGCGCAAACGGACTTGATCCCAAGACTGCGACGGTGGGATTCATGTCGGTGCAGCCCGTGTACGACTATAAAGATCCGAAGCACAAGGTCATTGGATACCGAGTTACGACTGACGTGGTTTTGAAGCTGAAGGATTTCTCCAAGGTCGGACCAATTACGCAGCAACTCGCCGACGCCAATGTCAGCGAGACCCAGACTCTCAGCTATACACTCGAAAACATGGACGACGCCAAGAATAGGGCTGTCGAAGATGCCTACCGCCGGGCGCACAACTCTGCCGACACGTTGGCGCGTACCAGCGGACGCACGCTGGGAGATCTCTCGTATGCGTCGGTGGATACCTTTGAGAACCAACGCATCCTGATGCCGCGAATGGCCCGTACGATGGGTGCGGCGATGGCGGCCGCTGCTCCGCCGGCTCCGACGGAGGAGTTCACAGCCCAGTCCGTGACCGTCACCGCGCACGTGAACGCACTGTTCAACTTGAAATAAATTTCCTCGCCTAGAGAACTGCGGGAGCAGCTTCGGGCTGCGGTGTCGCTCCCAGCGGCGCGACCTCCAGAATCAGACCGTCGACTCCGCGCACGACGACTAAGTGGCCCACCGGCAGAGCGGTCGAGGCGACTGCATCCCAGAGTTCGCCGTGGACGAAAACCTTGCCCTGGGGCGAAAGCGCTGTCTGCGCGACTCCGGTTTCACCCACCAAACCTTGAGCTCCAGTAACGACTTTGTTACGTCTCGCCTTGAGCGCGATGGTCATCAGGAAAGCCGTAATCAGTCCGAGCGGGATGCTGACCGCCAACGCAGTCATGAGATGAACCCGCATCTCCGGAATGGGCGAGTCGACCAGTAACAGGCCGCCCAGAGTGAGAAGCACGATTCCGCCCACGGTTAGCACGCCGTGAGTCGCGAACTTGGCTTCGGCGGCGAAGAGCGCGAAGGCGCCAAGAATCAGCCCCAGCGCGGCAAAGCGCGTGGGCAGAAGGTTGAGCGCGAATACTGCGAGAATGATGAACACCACGCCGACCGTGCCGGGAATGACGGCGCCGGGATGGTTGAATTCGATGTAGAGCGCGAGCGCTCCGATGGCGAGCAGAAGGAACGCGAAGTCCGGTTCCATGAGCGCATCAAGGATGCGTTCCTTCAGAGTCATGTCAAAAGCAACGACCGGTTCGCCGGTGAGGTTGAGCGAATGAGATTCTCCGTTGAAGCGCTTGAAGGTCTTGCCTTGCATCTGGCGGAACAGGTCGTCTGGACTCGAAGCGACGTAGTCGATGAGATGCTGGGTGAGTGCCTCCTGCTCAGTGAACGACTTTGATTCGCGCACAGCGCTCTCGGCGGCTTCGATGTTGCGGCCACGTTTGGAGGCGACCGAGCGCATCAGGGCCGCGGCGTCGTTCTCCATCTTCTGCTTCATCGTGTCGTCCGGCTTCAGCTGCACGGGGCCGATGAGAGCAACTGGATGAGCGGCTCCGGCGGCCGTTCCGGGTGCCATGGCGGCGATATCGGCAGACTCGAGAATGAAGATCCCCGCCGAACCCGCGTGACCGCCCGTCGGCGTTACGTAAACAATGACAGGCACGGACGAACCGGTGATCTTTTCGATGATCTCACGCGTGGAACTGACCAGGCCGCCCGGCGTATTCATCTCGATCAATACCGATTGAGCGTTGCGGCGGCGGGCTTCGTCGATGGCGTGGGCGATGTATTCCTGGCTGATCGGCTGAATGGTGTCGTTGACCACCACTTTGAGAACCTCGGCCGACGCCGTGGCGGACAAAGCCGCAACCAATCCAAGGGAAAGAACAAGACTGATGACGGCACTGACTCTTCTAGTCTGGGGCGAGAAGCGCATAGGTTCCTTCGGCAAGCTTAGGACAGGCCCTTCGCTCAGGATGGGGGCCGATTCGTGCCTGAAACATCCTGCTGTGTCGGGAATCGCGATCCCGACAACAACTATTGTCGCTCTATTTAGCCGAGGCTGTGGGGATTTCTTGCGGCTCTCGCGCTGCGCTCGGCCGGGCTTGAGTCCACCCGGGCAGATCGCTGCTGCCGGTGATCAAGCGCGCACCGCGCTCGTAGGTGACGTAGGACCATGCCCACTGAATGAAAACCAGAAGCCGATTGCGAAAGCCGATGAGGAACAGAATGTGGACGAAGAGCCAACTTAACCATGCAACGAAGCCTGAAATGTGAATCTTGCCAAATTGCGCAACAGCAGCAGCACGGCCGATCGTGGCCAGACTACCTTTGTCCCAGTAGTGAAACGGGGCCCGGGCTTCAGCTTTCCCGTCTTCCACTTCCCGGCGAATCATTTTGGCGACAAAGCGGCCTTCCTGGATGGCGACAGGGGCCACGCCGGGGAGCATCTTGCCATCTGTGCCTTTGGCTGCGGCGAGGTCGCCGATCACGAAAACTTCGCGATGTTTGGGAATGCTGAGATCGGGCTGCACCACTACGCGGCCAGCACGATCGACCGGGACACCGAGTTTTTTCCCGAGAGGAGAAGCCGCTACGCCCGCCGCCCACAATATGACTGCCGCCTCGTGTCGAGTGTTCTCAAAACAAACTGCTCCCGCTTCGACCTGGGTCACCATGGTCGAAGTGCGGACTTCCACTCCCAGGCGCTGGAGCTGCTCCTGAGCGCTGTGGGAAAGGTCGTCCGGATAAGCAGGAAGGACGCGCGGGCCGCCCTCGATCAGCAGGATGTGCGCGCGGGCAGGATCGATTGCACGGAATTCGTGGGTGAGCGCATGATGGCAGATTTCCGCCAGCGTTCCCGCTAGTTCAACTCCCGTGGGGCCTCCGCCTACGATTACAAAATTGAGAGGAAGCGCTGACTCTCCCGCCAGGGCCTGCCGCTCGGCCAGTTCAAAGGCGAGCAGCACGCGGCGGCGGATTTCGAGCGCGTCTTCAATCGTCTTGAGGCCGGGTGCGAAAGGCTCCCATCCCTCGTGGCCGAAATAGGCGTGGCTCGCGCCCGCGGCCACGATGAGGTAATCGTACGGGACAGCGGAGTCGGCAGTCTCGACGACCCGGCTTTCTAGATCGAACCCTGTGACCTCCGCCATGAGAACTTCGACGTTCTCGTGAGAGCGAAGAATCGAGCGAATCGGCGCGGCGATTTCTCCAGGGGAAAGACCGGCGGTCGCTACCTGGTAGAGAAGCGGCTGAAAGGTGTGGTAATTCCTGCGGTCGATGACGGTAATCTGGACCGGCGCTTTCGCCAGCGATTGCGCCGCGTTCAGGCCTCCGAAGCCGGAGCCGACAATCACGACCCGAGGTTTTACCTTGCTGTTCATCGCCGTACATCTATAAGATTCGGCGCGATGGCAGAGGTTTCGGGAAGTTCTTCGAAAGTGGCAACCCCGGTATGGGCTCGTTGGGCCCTGCCTTCGCTGGCCGACTTGATTTTTGTTGCGCTGCTGGGCAGCTTGGTGTTCACGCCGCTGTCCGTGCGCCTGCTGGGCGACGCGGGGATCGGATGGCACATCCGGACCGGACAGCAAATTCTGGCCACGCACTCCATCCCGCACGTCGATCCGTTTTCTGCCTCCATGGGAGCGAAACCCTGGTTTGCCTGGGAATGGCTCTATGACGTGGTTGTGGGTGAACTGGAAACCGCTCTGGGACTCAATGGGGTGGTGTGGTTCACATCGGTCGTGATCGCAGCGGTGTTCGCACTTCTGTTTCGGCTGCTGACGAAGGGCGGAACGAATGTCCTCGTCGCGCTCGTGCTCGTGCTGCTGGCGTTGGCGTCGTCGATGATTCATTTTCTGGCGCGGCCTCACGTGCTGAGTTGGCTGTTTACGCTGATTTGGTTCTGGATTCTCGACGCCTCGGAGCGGGACTCGAATAGCGGGCGCGGCGGCCAAGGCCGGAAATGCTTATGGGCCTTGCCCCTGCTCATGCTGGTTTGGGTGAATGTCCATGGCGGGTTTTTGTTGGGATTCGCACTACTAGGAATCTTCTGGATGGGAGCGGTCTGGAACTGGCTTCGCGCAAGAGATGGCAGGATCGAACAAGCCTTCGGGAAAATAACGGCAGGGAAGCGATCGTGGGACTTGATTTGGGTAGGGCTGCTCTCAGCGACAGCTAGTCTGGTTAATCCTTATGGGTGGAAGTTGCATTCCCACATAACCTCCTATCTTTCCAATGGATTCTTAATGGATCACATTGAGGAATTTCAGTCCCCCAATTTTCACGGTGTGGCGCAGCGGTGCTTTGTGGTGCTTCTGCTGATCACGCTGACGGTTCTGGCGGGACGGGGACGCCAGTTGCCCACGAGCCACGCTTTGACTCTATTGTTCGCCGTGTACGCCGGCCTCTATGCTTCGCGAAACATTCCGGCTTCATCGCTACTCCTGGTGATGGTGATGGGGCCGCTTGTCCCGTTCACCGGGCTGGCCGGAAGATTTTCTCAGAACGTGGCGAGTGTCCAGGGCAAGTTGCGGGGGCACCTTTGGCCCGTAGCCGCAATTGTCATCGCCCTCTGGATCGCGGCAATTGGAGGCCGATTCGGGTCGACTAAAATTATGGATGCTCATTTTGATCCGCAGCGGATGCCGGTCGATGCGGTGACCTACCTTGAAAAGCATGAGGTGCCGGGACCGATGCTGAGCCCCGACTATTGGGGCGGGTATTTGATTTACCGGCTTTACCCGAAGCAGCGGGTGGTTGTGGACGACCGCCACGATTTTTACGGCGAGGCGTTCTTAAAGTCTTACTTGAAGATGGTGCACGCGGAACCCGGGTGGCAGGAATTCCTGCGCGAGCACGAAGTTTCGTGTCTGGTCCTGCCCCGGAATGCGGCTCTCACCAACATTTTGCTCGAAACCCGGGACTGGAAACTGATTTATACCGATCAACTGGCGGTTGCGTTCGTGCGTTCTTCTTCTAGCGCGGAAAAGAGAACCACACTGACGCCAGCAGCCGTGCGGCAGGCGGAGGCCAAGTGGTTCGATTGAAATTCCAGCGTGCGCCACCGATGGTAACGATGCCGCCTCAATTTTTCCCTGCGCCGCGGCCCTGTCGTGTGAAAGACTGTTGCGCATGAAGGCAATGCTCCGCGTGTGTTTCCACGGAAGGGCAATCGACGCCCGAACACTTGTCGCCCCCCTGCTCGCCGTGTGGGCGCTGGCTCTGGTCGGGTGTTCCGGTTCGTCCCGAACCCCCCAGACAGTTCAGCCGGAGAACCCGATCGGCCTGAACCTTACGCAGATCAGCTCAGATTCTTTCACCGTCGCTCCGGGACAGCATGCGACGGAGGTGGAGCCGCACGTTCTGGCGAACGGGAACACGTTGGTGACGGCGTTTCAGACTGGGCGAATCGCTCCCGGTGGCTCAACCGACATCGGATGGGCTACTTCGACCGACGGCGGCACGACCTGGACCCACGGTTTTTTGCCGGGACTGACCACGGGGGAAGGGACCGGTCCGTACGGCGCGACCAGCGATCCCGCAGTGGCGTATGACGCGAAGCATGGAGTATGGATGATCGCGTCGCTGCCGATCCCGGCAGGCAGTGCGCAGGTTCCGGCAGTGGTGGTCAGCCGGTCACCGGACGGTCGAACCTGGCAGAACCCTGTGCCCGTTGGTGCGCCGGTCGCGAGTTCCGACAAGAATTGGATAGTATGCGACAGCTGGGCGTCGAGTCCCCACTTCGGCAATTGTTATGTGGAATGGGACGACCCGGGTAACACTGCGAACCCGGAAGAAATCCTCATGAGCACTTCCACTGACGGCGGCCTGACATGGAGCGCCCCTTTACCGACGGCAGACGCGGCGTTCGGGATCGGCGGTCAGCCACTGGTCCAGCCGAATGGAAACGTCGTCGTGCCGATTTGGTCGACTGGAATGGAAGCTTTCACTTCGACTGACGGTGGCGCAAATTGGAGTGCTCTGGTGACCATCTCAGATCTTCAGGTGCATACCGATCTGGCCGGTTTTCGAAGCGGGCCTCTGCCTTCCGCTGCCGAAGATGGCGCGGGGAACATCTGGATGGTATGGGAGGATTGCCGGTTTCGCGCCAGCTGCTCCACGAATGATCTGGTCTACAGCACTTCGACCGATGGTGTGACCTGGAGTGCAGTGACGCGCATCCCGGTGGACGACGTTTCGAGCACGGTTGATCATTTCATCCCGGGGATTGGCATTGATCCGGCGACGTCAGGCGCAGCTGCGCACGTCGCGATTCACTACTACTACTTTCCGCAGAGTAGCTGCACGCTGTCGACCTGCCAACTGATCGTCGGTTTTATTTCTTCTGCGAACGGAGGATCGACCTGGAATACTCCGGTCACTATCGCCGGGCCGATGCAGCTCAGCTGGCTGCCGAACTCGCAGAACGGGCTCATGGTGGCAGACTACATTGCAACCGCATTCACCAACGGCATTCCGCACGGTGTGTTCGCCGTGGCCGCGGCGAACTCTGGGATGACTTACGACGAGGCGATCTATACCGAGCAGGGTCTGACGGTCAAGACGGCAGGTCGGCAATTGTCTTCGGCAGGGGACCGCCCGCTGCACAAGATGTCGGACAAGATCGAGCGCGAGCATCCTGAGAAGGGCGTGATACCGCCGTCGCGGTGGCACCAAGCTAAGCGAAGCACAAGAAAGTAATTACGAGCCTGAACAGGACCGCCGCTGATACGGAATCGCTGGCATTTCTATTTTTTGCGTCGACAGAGTCCTTAGAAGCGGTCGTTGGTATCGATACCGAACCCGAGGATGGCTGTGACTTCGATCGGTTGGTCGCCCCGCATGGCAGGTTGAAGCTTCCAGCCGCGCAACGAAGCCACAACTTTGGCGGTCATCTCGGCAGGACCGGGTTCAAGCACCCGCACGTTCTTCAGATTTCCGGACGCATCGATCGTGCACGCGACCACCATACGGGCGTGCGGCAGGCCCTCGGGGAGATCGGTGCGGAAACCGGTCGGCGCGGCGATGGCCCCGCCAGAACCGCCGTTTGCGAACTCTACGACGACCGTACCCAGCGACGTTTCGAGATACGTGGTGTACTTCTCGCCATGCAACTGATTCTTGTAAGGCTCGAAGGCTCCGCCAGAAGTCGCTGTAGCAACGATAGTTACTCCGAGGGCCTGCCGTTGTTGCTTCGTGCTGGAACGCCCGGGGGTGGCAGGTTCGCCGCCAGACGGGTCCGATCCGAAACTTGGCAGGGTAACGATGCTGCTGCCCCCCTGCACCGAAACGCCTGGTACGGGTGGCGTTCCGTTAGTCGCGTTGCCGGTTCCTCCCGGGCCTGGATTCGGAGAGATGCCAGCGCGGGCGTTCGGGTCGGAACCATGGCCCGGCCCACTCTTGCCCGCGCCGGGACCTTCGCCGTTCATGCCACTGCCCGGGCCGTTGCCGCGCGCGATGCTGGTGCCTCCGCCCGTCCCGCCCAGTCCGGGCTTATCTCCCCCGGTGGGTGACATCGCGAGCGAGCCTTTCCCGCCGACAGCGGGCAATCCCACCTTCGATCCGGGCTGGTTGGAAATCACGGCGCCTGCGCCCGTCCCGCTGCCGCCGTTCCCCGATGGGGCGGAGGGAGCACCAGCTTCCATGGCCGAGCCGAGTCCGGGACCTTTGCGACCGAGTCCGGACCCAGTCGAATTGGCGCCGCCTCCGACCGAGGGAGGAGGCGGAACGACATTGTTGGCGAGCAGCGTGCCTCCGGGAGCACCCTTACCTCCACCCGTGTCGCCGGTGCCGCCTCCGGGCCCGGACACCGAGGGCGGCGGAGGAACAACGCTGGGCATGCCAAGTGCGGGAGCCGTGGAGGCCGAAACCTGGCGAGTGCCGCTGCCACCGAGGACTCCGGAGGAAGGCGGCGGTGCAATTACGTTGGAACCCAGTGACGCGCCCATCCCGTTGCGGTTGCCTCGCGGGTTGGCATTGGTAGCGTTGGTCGAGACGGCTGGTGGTGGGGGCACAACATCGGCGTTGAGCGAAGTATTTTTTGATCCACTGTTGGTGTTGGCATTGACAGTGGGCGGTGGCGGGACGACTTCTGTGGCGCCAAAAATCTTGCCGATCAAACTGCTGACGTACGATCCACTGCCTGTTTGCGAAGGCGGCGGAGGCACAACCACCTTCGACGGGTCGGGAGCATTGCCACTGGCGAGTCGTCGCATGTCCTCGGAAATGTCAGCCGAAGGAGGCGGCGCGATGACCGACGGCGATGGCATAGCCAGCCTGGGATTGCGATTCGTTGCCCGTTCGGGCGTAGATACCGGAGGAGCCACGATTGCAACGTTGGTCATCTGGACGGGAGCGCTGGAAATCTCCCGGCTCACGGCGCCGGGGGCCGGAGGAATCACCATCGCGGCGCGCTCCGGTGCAGAGCGAGTCCTATTGCCGGAAACGGTTGGAGGCGGCGCCACGACCGTCGGGTTCAACGACGGCGCTGCTGAAGTGCGATCACGCGAGACGCTCGGCGCGGGTGGGATCACGGCCGGACCCAGAGCTGGAGCAACCAGGGTGCGATCGCTGGAAGCGCTGGGGGCTGGAGGAATCACGGTGGCGCTGAGATTCGGCGCCGCGCGGAAGGGATCGCGCGGCAGCGACGGAGTTGGAGCAATCACGGTGTCGAGCCGCACCCCGTTGCGAGTGTAGTCGGGGATCACCTGGGGCGCAGGGGCGACGATCGGAGTCGAGTAAGTGAGAGCGGTTCGGGTCGAGCGCAACCCCTCCGACGGAGGTGGACCCGGATTGGGGTTGACCGCCAGCAGATTCGCCACCGCATCGCGTGACGACGGAAGTTTAAGGTTGGGCGCGTCCACCACGCTCTGAGCGAGAGAGCCGCCGCGCGTAATCCTGATGGTCTGCGTGCGGTGGTGGGCTTCTCCTCCGCCCGCGCGGCCAACGGTTCCGGCTTGCGCGCCTCCCAGATCCTCGGTGCGGGGAAGTTCATCGCCGCTGTAGTAGATCACGTCCCGGCTCGATAGGCGAGGGGCGACGTACGGCCGCATTTGCTCGAGCTTCACGCGGACGACAATCGCGGCGAAGATCAGAAAAGCTTCGAGTAGCAAGCACGGAATCATGCCGCGATACGGGAACATCCCGTAAGGCGCTTCGCCCGCGAGTCGGGCGTCGGAACGGGCCAGAGCCGGGCGTACGGCGGTCACGAACTCGCGCCAGGGCGAGGACCACTCCACCAGCAGAACAGGGGTATCGTGCCTCTGCTCCACGACCTCTTCGAGTTGTACCGACGCACTCACGCTAAGCGTGCGCTCGCATTTTCTTATTGATCGTAATCTCAATTCTATCGCCCACAACAGTCCCTGTTTCGGCGGCGGTATGGCACGGTAGTTCCAGTACAGATGCGGCCTGGGCGCGGACGGGGGCGAACCGCCAAGGCTGCAACTGGCGCTGGACGTGGACTACGGTCATCTCATGATCGAGGTACACGACGTCGATTGGGAACCCCATACCCAGAGTATGAACGCCGTGGCAGGGGACAATCCAGAGGCCATCTCCATTACGGAAGTCACCTGGGGCGAGCCCGAGCAAGCCGCGCAGTCGAGTCCAGTGCGTGTCGGCCACAGCCAAGGCCGTAGCCAGGTACGCCTGCCGGCTCTGATTAAAGGCTTGCCCTAGAGAGGAGAAAACTGTTATCAACCTCAACTGCCCCCATGGAACTGCATTGCTGCTTGCTATTTCCCAGAAACCGGTCCGAGTTGACGGATCAGCGAAATGACGGCTGGACCGATGGTCACAAAAATGATCGAAGGCAGAACAAAGATCACCAATGGGGGAACCATCTTGATCGTGGTTTTGGCTGCCTGTTCTTCGGCGCGTTGCCGGCGTTCCGTGCGGAGGGAGTCGGAATGCACGCGCAAGGCCTGGGCGACGCTGGTGCCGAAGCGATCAGTCTGAATCAGTGTACCAACAAGAGAACGGATGTCGTCAACGCCGGTGCGTTCGACCAGATTGCGCAGAGCATCGGCGCGCGGCTTTCCGGCACGCATCTCGAGGTTGACCAGGTGGAATTCATCACTCAGATCAGGATGAGCGTGGTGCAGATCCTGGCCTACCCGCATAAGGGCTTGGTCGAGGGCAAGGCCAGCCTCAACGCAAATCACGGTGAGGTCCAGAGCATCGGGCAGGGCCAGACGGATACGTTGTTGGCGATCCCGGATCATGCGCTTCAGGATGAAGCGCGGGAGGAAGAACCCGAGGCCGGGAACACCGACCAGCAGAAAAGGATTGTCAAACCCGGAGAACAGCGCCACAGCCGCAAAGCCCGCAGTCGCCGCCAGAACGCGTGCCCCGAAATAGTAGTTGACGTGCATGGGATCACGAAGCCCAGCCTGGATCAGCCAGGCACGGGTCCGGGAAACATCGGCAGTGGAGAGTGGGATGGCCCTGCTGAGCGGGTCGATGGCCTGTTCGATCCGGTCCCTGAGGGCGGGCTTGGCCACGCTCGTC
>CAVRCR010000049.1:0-150633 GCA_963719615.1 uncultured Acidobacteriaceae bacterium
CGAATAGGGGTCTCTCCACCCGATATGGTTCCAGTAGTCCACGTGCTCACTGAGAACGATCATTTCTGCTCCCGATATGGGTTGCTGATCGAGCTTTTCCAGGAATTTGTCGGCTGGAGGGCAACTAGAACATCCCTCCGAGGTAAACAGTTCAACCAATACTGGAATGCGGTTATTCGCAGCGCGTGCAGGTTTCGATCCCTGCGTGAACAGCCAGACGGCTATGGAAATTAGGGTGATTGCGGAAATGAGTGAAAACTTCACGGTGCTTGCCTCGCTTGATTCCATCTTCCATGATGTCCATGCTCGACAAAAGTTACGAGACGACGAGATTGCTGCGCGCCAAACGAAACTTTTCTCTTTCTGTGGACTCTCATTGAGCGGGCTAGGCTAGCCAAGCCGCCTTATCAAACCTGGAGGGGGGGACTGTGATGTCTAACTTTCTTCTGCGTTTATCGGCTCTATTCTTGACCGTGACACTCGCCGGCGTCACTGCTTGCGCCGCTGGCGAACGTTCCAACGCGGTTTTCCCAAGGCCCCACAGTAGACGCTCCGCTCACCACAGCCAAAGCCGCGGAAACAGCTGTTGTCGCTGGCGGCTGCTTCTGGGGAATTAAAGCCGTTTTCCAGCACGTGACGGGGGTGGTTAGCGCGACATCGGGGTACTCTGGTGGTGCCGCCAATACCGCGCAATACGAACTGGTCAGCACCAGCGAGACGGGCCATGCGGAATCGGTAAAGATCGTCTACGATCCTTCACAGATAACTTACGGCCAGCTGCTTCGGGTGTTTTTCTCGGTGGCACACGATCCTACTCAGTTGAACCGGCAGGGCCCAGACACCGGCAGCCAATATCGTTCCGTCATTTTTTATGACAACGATGAGCAGAAACGGATTGCAGAGACGTACATCGCGCAACTTGAACAAGCCCAAGTTTCTCGCGTCCGATCGTCACGCAAGTAGTTCCGTTCAAGGCTTCTTTATTCGCGGAAGCCTACCACCAGGACTACGCTGCTCGTCATCCAGACAACCCGTACATCGTCTACAACGATGCACCGAAGATTGCTCATCTTCGCCAGCAGTTTCCGGACCTTTACACCGGCAAGTAACTTTAGAGGGGGCGTTGATGTTCGACGCCTTATCTGCCGGAATCCCGGCCAGGCGGGAGCTTGTTCATTGACTTTGATCCTGCCAAAGGCCTCTCTCCGTTGCGACTCATAGCCCGGGCTTAGTTCGGGCAATCTCTTTCGAGACGCCTCAGCGTTTCCGAAGGCTCAGGGCGAATCGTGTAATCGGCGTTGACATCCGCTGCCCGGATCGAATTGTTCGAATCAACGATGTAACGCGCGGGAATTGGCAGGCGGTATTCCGATTCGTCATGAAACCGGTCTGAGGGTGGTCCCCCAAGACCGTAGAGGTCCCTCAAGTAATCCGGAAAAGTGAAGACGAGCCCAAACTGCTCAGCGATCTTGAGATGAAGATCCGTCAGAATATCGAGGGGTAGATTTAGCTTTTCGTGGAGCGCACGCGTGTACCGCTCCAGCTCCGGAGTCCAGAACCACAATTCGCGCTCCCAGTTCTTGCACTTCAGAATCGATTTCTTTTAGAGCCTCCAGCTCCATATTGCAGTAGGGTCACCAGTGTCCCCGAAAGAAACTTACGACCATTGGACCCTCTCCGTAGCAGGTCTTTCGAGCGACACCTCGAGCATGGTCCTGATTGAATAGAGCGAAGTCTGGGGCGCGGTCGTCGATTTTGAGTGCACGACTTTCGATTCCTGATGCCTTGAGCTCGGCCGTCGCACGGTGCATTGTGGCAACTCTGTCTGGGCGTTACATTGTACGGAGGGCCTCCAGACTCAAAAGTCTTTTTAAACCCTTCCAATCGGTCCTTGAGATTCGACATATCCAATGCTCTCCAGTTGAGTCGACGTCAACACGATTTCGTGTTGCCTGTTCGAGAAAAGTTCTCGTAAACGAACGCGCGAAGTTGTTTGCGCTACACCGGATTCGGACATCTACATAGTCCACCTGCAGCATCGCCAACCTCTCGGTCATCTTGCGGCGGCAACGAATGATTTACGGCAACCTCACCCAGAGAGGCAACAAGAGAGGCACTTTCGCGTTGAAGCACGACCAATGTCTCATCGTCGTTGCGACATCGGCCCTGAAACGACTCCAGCCGTTCTAGTAGGGCCCGTCCCAAGGTTTCGGGCGAATCGTTGAAATCTCCCGGGCCCATCTCAGAAGTTGTTTCGATCCAGACTTTCACCAGCTCCGTTTTCGGCTTCGGTAACACCGTCCGTGTACAGAACAAGAACGTCGATGGCTCCAAGTTAACGACCGTTGACGATAGTCGGTACCTGGAATCAGCCCGATGGGTAAACCCGAGCCTTTCTTAGCCAGAGGATCATCGTCTTCTTTAAGCCATCCCCACGTCTTGTGCGAGCGTGATACCAAAGCGGCGGTAGGTGTCCGGCGTTGCTGAACGCCAATCGGCCTGTAATGCGATCAAAGCGAGGACGATTGCGGTTGCGTACTTATTTTGGCCGCCGAGTACCAAGTGTTGTTGAGGCCCCGCATGAAATCAGATTGATCCCATACGTTGATGTTTTCGCGTATAAGCCTCTGCAGAGTCTCAGCACCGTGCTCACCATGCGCCCATGGCCGCTACATCCGCCAAGGCCACCCGCGAAATCACATCATGGTCGCAGACCGACATGTAGTAAAGATCTCCGCCTCCCTCACCTTCGTTTAATGGAACCGAAGCCACCCAGGCGGTTATGCTTGGCAGTTGCACCGCGCGAAAATCTTGCGATTTCCACCCCATACCTCACTGCACATCAGCGTGTGGCGTGCCTCCCCGGAATCGGACATACAACATTTCCTCATATGCATAGCGCTTGCGGAACATCAAGAGGTGCGGCTGCGAGGCCGTCAAGAAACCGGCGCTCCAGTGCTTCGTACTTTGTTTCCCTAAATGCCTTTGATCTCGCCGCCGTCCATGCGCACAGATGTACCCGTCATCCATCTCGCCGCCGGCGACACCATGAATGCGAGCAGGTCTGCGATCTCTTCGGGGGCTCCGTATCGACTGATCCCCACTTGTTCTGGAAATTGTTTCGTCGCCTCTTCAACACTCATGTGGTGCGCGGGAGCCCACTTCTCCATAAAGGAACGCCGCCTTCCCGTCATCACCGGTCCTGGAACAATGCTGTTGACCTGCACTCCGTCCTTAATGCCTTGTTCAGCGAACGCCTTCGCGAGCGCAGTGATGGCGGCATTAATCGCTGCAACCGCTGCGAAGGCAGGCTTCGGGTCGAGAGCCGCACTTCCCGACATAAACACGACTGAGCCTTTCGACTTCTTAAGGGCTTCCCATGCGAGGATTGTCAGGCGTCGTGCACCGTGTAGTTTCAGTTCCGCACCGGTTCGCCACTGTTCGTCTGTCATCTCAAATAAATCGATTTGTGGCACTGCGCCGGCGATATTCAGGAGACCATCGATTCTTCCGAAGCGATCAAGCGTGACCTTCACCAGTGATCGGGCAGATTCAATTTTGCTCAAGTCGAGATCGCAAACCAGAGGTTCCGCGCCCGCAGTTTTTACACTATTCGCCACTTCTTTGAGCGCATCTGCGTTTCGCGCCGCCATGACGATTGCCGAGAAATCACGTGCCAATCGAATCGCGGTGGATCGACCGATTCCCTGGCTCGCTCCGGTAACGATCGCGACAGAATTCATAAGGTCTCCTTCGTCGAATCTCATCCCCTTAAGAAGACACTGCCTGTCTTGCTTCCAGGATGATGTCGACGACCTTCTGTGGCGCACTTAGCAATGGTGTGTGATCGACGGCGAGCGACCTTATCGTTGCTCCCATTCGTTCGGCCATGAAATGTTGGGGTCTTGGGATTGATCATGCGGTCCTCTTCCGCAATCAGGAACCAGGAAGGCCTGGATCTCCACGCTGGCTTGGCAACCGGCTCTTGAATACACTTCACTGAAATCGGCCGCTGGACAGCGGTCGATAATGCGATTTGTTCTGCGGTCGCATGCTGTGAAAAAGCATTTCTGAAGCCGTCATCCGGCATCCAGATGAAACCGTCCCCATCAGGCGCGAGTTTAGGCGATTGCGGGTTCTTTCATCTTTGATAAAACTCATAAGTAACCGCTCTCCTTCGTCCGGAGCCAGCGCCGCGATATACACCAGCGCTTTAACGCGCTCGTCGTTCGCCGAAGCGATAACAGCACCTGCATAAGCGTGCCCCGCAAGAATCACCGGTCCTTCCGTACGGGCGATTGCACGCTTCAATGCGGCGCTGTCGTCGCTGAGTGAGGTCAGGGGGAATGGGGGCCGCGACTACTCGAAACCCTTCTCGTCCAGACGCGAGAATTGTGTCCTTCCAACTCGACACCATCAGCCCACGCTCCGTGAACTGCAACGACGGTGATCTTTCCCGGACGGTTCACTCTTGACTCCTTTCCACAAGTTCAAAGAGGGGGCGGTCGCCCCATTTAGCACAGCTGCTAATTTAGAAATCGGGATCCCACTCAGCAGTGAAACCGATGAAGGCAGCATCCTCACGCAGCCGAAACTTGCTGGCTGAGTTTGCGCCCCAGAAAGTCGCGAATCGCGGTCGCAATTAACTGAGCATGTGTCTCAAGCGCGAAGTGACCGGTGTTGTAAAAATGCACTTCCGCACTCGGATTGTCGCGCTTGAAGGCTTCGGCACCCGGAGGGAAGGAAGCAGGGATCGCCATTACCCCACACTGCCAGCAACGGCGGACGTTTCGCCGGAAATACTCCTGAAACTTCGGATATAAAGCGACGTTCCTGGCATAGTCGAGGAACAAATCCAACTGAATCTCGTCATTGCCGGGCCGGGCCAGTAGCGCCGAATCCAGTTCTTACGACTCCGGAGCTACCAGCGATACGTCTTGCACGCCCTGGAGATATTGCCACTTGGTGGTTTCAAGCGTAAGGAACTGGCGCAGCGCCGCACGATTCTCAGCCGTAGGTTCCTTCCAATATTTCTGGATCGGATTCCAACCTTGGCTGAGTCCCTCCTCATACGCATTTCCATTTTGCGAGATGATGGCAGTCACGCGTTCAGGGTGAGCTAAGGCCAGGCGAAACCCGACCGGTGCACCGTAGTCGAAAACGTAGATTGCGTACTGGTCCAGACCGATCGCCCGCGTGAAGCCCGCTAGTGACCTTTGCCAGATTGTCGAATGTATAGGCGGAATCTTGTCGATCCGGTGCATTCTGAGAAACCAAAACCCGGCAGGTCGGGGTGCCACTAGATGTTAGCGGTCGGCCAGCGCGGGGATCAGATTGCGAAACATGTGGGACGAAGTGGGGAATCCGGTGCAAGAAGAAGAATGGCAGGGCAGGGTCTTCGAGCCGGCCTCGCGAAAAAATCTTGTTGCCTCTTTCAACCGTGGCGTACAGATACTTAGTCATTTCGGTCTCCTTTATAAAAAAAAAAAAAAAAAAAAAAAAAAAAAAAAAAAAAAAAAAAAAAAAAAAAAAAAAAAAAAAAAAAAAAAAAAAAAAAAAAAAAAAAAAAAAAAAAAAAAAAAAAAAAAAAAAAAAAAAAAAAAAAAAAAAAAAAAAAAAAAAAAAAAAAAAAAAAAAAAAAAAAAAAAAAAAAAAAAAAAAAAAAAAAAAAAAAAAAAAAAAAAAAAAAAAAAAAAAAAAAAAAATTAAAGAAAATGAACATGAAGCGATTTATGTAGTCTCACCAATCAGGTCGAGCTAGCCTTCGCACGGGTCGTGCTTGGTCTCATCGTCGTCCGCCCGCCCGAACGAGGGCAGGCAACTGCTGAAGTTCAATTTGAGTCGCTCCGAACACCGTAACCGATATTACGGAGCTTGGCACGGCGCGCCTGCGCACCTGGGCAGGGCCAGCAGTGGGAAGAGCAAGTCGTTGCTCAACTCGAAGCTCGGTAGCTGTCGGCGTCCCGAACTGATTGACCTGGGCCTTCGCCGCGGCCAGCGTTTCACGGTCGAACGAGGCCAGGCGCCCGACGAGAGTATCGACAAACGAGTCGAGTTCGCCATCGTCGAGCGTGCGGTTCACCCAGCCATAGCGCTCGGCTATATCAGCATCGAAATCGTCGCCGCTAAGCACGATCTCAAGTGCACGAGAGCGGCCGACCAGGCGCGGAAGCCACTCCAGCGCTCCGCCGCCCGGGACCAGTCCGACGCCGATCTCGGGTTGGCCGAATACCGCGCTCTGCCGGCTGGCGAAACGCATGTCGCAGGCCAGCACGAACTCGTTACCGATGCCGCGCGTGCGACCGCGAATCTTGGCTATGCTCACGACTCGGCGTGGACGAGAGGCGCAACACAAAGTCGCGCCAAAGGCTCAACGTCTCTGCGGCTGCTTAGCTGCCTTGGCCACGTCGAGATGGGCGATGAAAAAATCGGGATTCGCCGACTGGAACTCTACGACCTTCACGGACGGGTCCGTCTCGATCTCGGTGATTAGCGCTCCCAATTCCACGATCGTTGTGGGTAGAAACATGTTGATCGGCGGGTTGCTGAAGGTGATCGTCCACCGGCCCGGACGGGTGCGGTCGGTGTTGAACTGTGAATGGTCAGTCATGGCGCATCTCCCCTTCTTTAGTGACGTACAGATACTTACTCATATCGGTCTCCTTTTGAAAAACTGGGGCTGATAGGCTTACGGCGTGCCACCAGGGGCATGGAATGCGACTCCCTTTCACATTTGTAAGATTAGCCAACTCAAAAACAGTTTCATTTATCGCTAGAGAATAGCTGAGAGTCAAAATGATCGTCCGTAATCAGCCGTTCTCCGATTCCAGGACCCGTCAAAGCCGGTAGCAGGCATCGCGCATCATCAGTCGTGCGCGGTTCAGTCTGGTCTTGACAGCTCGATGTCAGGTAAGGATTTTCGCGGTTTCCTTCGTACTAAGGTGTGACATCTCGCAAAATCATGACCGTGTGGTATTTTTCGGAAAGAGACACATTAGTTTGGTGAGAGCTTGTTAAGCCGCTCCGCTCCAATGCTTCCGAGGGGATCTCCCCCCAATCTGCCGTCCCAAGCGACTTACGAACAAAGCCGCGATGCTGCCGCCCCGCCGCCGGGCAACTGTGTAGCTCGACAACAGTGGCTACAAATTCAGGGTCAGGAACTGCTTCTGCTGACTCTGATGGCAGAACCTTATCAGCGTGGTGGTTCATGTCAGCCCCGCATCGAGGGCATTTCATTTTTTCGCTGATGCTCATATTGTCTGTCATCGGCTACACCGGAACATTCTCGCGCCCGTATCGCAGAGTTCGTGACATCCAAATCATTTCCTTCAGGAACTTGTCAATGTGCCGAATGTAAGAGGGATCGAGTAGCTTTCCATTGCCACCGAACGAACTCTGCACGGTAGAAAAGTTTACATCCCAAAAGATCGTGACCAATCCAAGTTCTCGCATAACTGGCAGAAGGTTTTGGATAACCCGAGTGCCGCCAAAAGGTCCCGCCGAAACTCCAACGATCCCTACGGCTTTATGTACGTACTCCTTCAGGCAGCTGTCCAGAACATGTTTTAGCAATCCACTGTAGCCGTGGTTGTACTCGGGTGTGACGATTACGAGCCCGTCGGCACGATCCATCTTGGACGAAAAGGCGCCTTCTTTGATTGCCTCCCCAGCGTCGTTTGTGGGCAATGGAAGGCCGGCAATGTCGATAAGATCGGTCTCGATTCCCGCCTGCTTCGAGACTTCTTCCGCAAGCAATCGCGCCACGTGAGCACTCATTCGGCCCATGCGCGTGGTGCCGAGAATTACCGGGATGTAAAGAGGACGCGGCTCCACCGATTCCCCTCAAGTAGCTGCACTTGGCAGATCGCTTCTCTTGCCGCTCGATTCAAGTTCGTTTCTCGCGAGAATACCGCCGTCTTGAGGTCGAATTCCGCAGATTTCCTCGACCGTGGTCCGCAGTATCTCTGCCACGCTCCACGCCTGAGCAATGCAGCCAACCGGTCGATGCGGTGCATCTCCTTCGAAGATCTCCGAAATGTGGCCAAGGCCAGCGTCGGTTAGATGGTCCTTCAAAGGTGCCAACCATGCTTCGGCTTGGCGGCGTGCCGACTCGCTTCCGGCCGTTCACCTTTATATATGCAGTGATGAAAGGCCCCATCAGCCAGGGCCACACGGTGCCTTGGTGGTATGCGCCATCGCGACTGCCGCCATCTCCAGTGTAACGGCCTCGGTACTGTGGATCGCTCGGAGCAAGACTGCGTAAGCCGTATGGCGTGAGTAAATGTTGTTGCACAATGCTTACAACTTGTTTCGCCCTCTCGGAACTGAGCATGGAGTGCGGCAAGCTCACCGCGAATATCTGATTTGGGCGGATACTCGCGTCAGGCTGGTCCGCCATTGACGACGTCGTAGAGATAGCGCCCTTCTCATTCCAGAACAGTCGATTGAAGCTCCATTTCGTGAGAGTAGCCATGTTGTTGTATCGCTTCCGCGGGGTTTCATCACCGAGGCGTCCCGCCATGTCTTCCATGATGCAAACCGCGTTGTACCAGAGCGCCTGAATCTCCACCGGCTTCCCGCGTCGCGGTGTAACCACCCAGTCGCCGACCTTCGCGTCCATCCAGGTCAGTTGCACGCCTGACTCGCCCGAGTTGAGCAGACCCGTCGAGTCGAGCTTGATACCGAACCTGGTTCCGCGCACATGCCAGGCAATGATGTCACTCAGAACGCTGTATAGCTCCTGCTGAACGAAATCTAGATCGCCCGTATATGCGAGATAGGCCCGTACCGCTTCAAAGAACCAGAGGGTGGCATCGACCGTGTTGTACTCGGGTGTCTCGCCAGCATCGGGAAAGCGGTTTGGAAGCATGCCGCGATCAACGTGTTGTGCAAACGTGCGCAAAATACTTCGAGCCACGTCGTAGCGCCCGGTGGGAAGAGTGAGTCCCGGGAAGCGCGATCATGGTGTCGCGGCCCCAATCGCTAAACCAGTGATATCCGGCGATTACGCTCTTCTGTTCACCGCGGGAGACAATGTACTGGTCGGCTGCAGCTGCTAACGAGGTTACGAAGTCATCGCCGACTGGCGAGTGCAGCGCATTGTCTTTCCGCCGCGAGATCTCACGCTTTCGGTATTGTTCAGCCGCATTCACATCGTGCGTTTCGGTAGAGGCGATAATGGTGGCCTTTGGCTTTGAGTTCAGATCAAAAACCAGGACACATGGATTGAACAAATCTTCTGAGAAATCGAGCCCCCGTTCGCGCTCGGCTTCATATTCGAAATTACGATACCAATGCCCAGTGCTCTCGATTTCATCGGCATTGTTTGCGAGATAGAGCGCAGGAAGGCCGGCGATATGGAGAAACATTGATCTGCTCCGGTTGCTGCTCGATTGTGCCGTTGAGCGCCCCGTTTTCGTGGGTCAGGCTGTGATAGTCGCGAAAGGCGATCAGGGGCCGAATTTCGAGCTGTACTCTGGCTGCTTCGCCCTTAACCCGATATTGGATGACAGTGGTGTTCTCGCCTTGCACCATGAACACCGTTTTCTCGATTTCAATCCGTCTACGATGAACGTGAAAATTGGAAATGGATCAAGCCGAAATTGCTTGAGAAACTGAAACCCTGCGGATGCACAACACCCGGGTAACGGTTCGTGCCGAGCTCATACCTTCGCCCGTCGATGATCAGAGTCTCTTCCAGCTTCGACAACAGAACAAATCGGCCGACTGGTGGCTTTGTCGCCGCGACCAGAAGGCCATGGTATCTGCGTGTGTTACATCCGTTGACCGTCCCAGAGGCAAATCCGCCAAGGCCATTGGTTTCAAGCCATTCACGACGAAGCGCGGCATCGAGGTCAGCACAAATCTCTTCTCCGAATCGGATCATGACACGCCCTCCAGCGCACGCGCCGCTGTCATGCGAGAAGTTGACAACGGCAAGCTGGTTTCACCCTCATCTGCGTGCGAGATAGTCGGAGCGCGGAAAGTCTGGAACTGCACGAGATCTTTTGTGAACAGGAGATCAAGAGTCCAGTCCAAGGCGACACGAAGTTTTTTCTCGAACCGCGGGAGTTTGCTCAGATAAATCGTCCGCCACATCCACCACGCGATGAATCCGGAAAAATTGATTCCGAAAATATTGGCGACTGCCAGTGCGGCGTCCGATTGCCGCCAGTTGTCCGATAGTGGAAAAGGAGAATGGTTTAAGAGTTCCACCGCGCACACTCGCAATCAGGTTCTTGGCAAGGGTTTTTCCTTCGCGCAAGGCATGCTGAGCGGTCGGGGGATGAAATTGGCCGGTCTTGTTGTCCGGCACGAGCGCACAATCGCCTAGCGCCCAGACCCCGGGCCAATCCGGCACCCGCAACATTTCATCCACCTTCAGACATCCGCGTTCTTTAACACAAGGAAGGCAATCGAGCACCGGATTCGGCGACGTGCCGGCGGTCCAGATCAGAGCTTTACTTTCGATCTGTTCACCGGTGCTCAGCTGAACGCCGCTCTCAGTTACACCAATCACACGTGTGTTTACGCGAATCTCAACTCCGCGTTCGGCAAGCTTCTTCTCGGTATACCAGCCCAGCTTTTCCCCGAGCTCGGGCAGGATTACATTGCCGGGATGCACGAGCACAACCCGCAGCATGTCTTCGCGAAGATTTGTGTAAAAGTGAAATGCCTCGCAAATGAAATCGTTTATTCCCGCTACGGTCTCGACACCGGCAAAACCCCCGCCTGCGACCACGAACGTGAGCAATGGCCGTCGCAGATTCGCGGAACACTCGGTGTCGGCTTCTTCGAGATGCGCGATCAACCAATTTCGTAGGTGGATCGCATCCCCCAGCGACTTCATCGTCAACGCCTTCTGTTCCAGGCCCGGAAGATTGAAAAAGTTCGTGATCGAGCCCAATCCGATAACAAGGTGATCGTAGGGAAGATCATGATGGTGATGGTCGAATCCGTGAGATACAGTCATCCGCTTCCGCTCCAGATTGATCGATTCAACTTCTCCTGCAAAGAAGCTGATCCGCTTCAGCAGCTTGCGTACCGGGATTGACGATATTCGTAAGATCGAGGTCGCTGGCGGCAACTTCGTGCAACATGGGGGTGAACAGAAAGAAATTGTCCCGGTTCACCAGCGTGATCTCGACGTCGGGATCGCAGGCTAAGGTGTCATCCAGGTGGATGGCCGCGTGCAGCCCGGCAAAGCCGCCGCCGAGAATAACAATCCGAGTTTTCTTTGTCTCAGCCACAGAGTACTCCTCCGAGCGCAACCTACAGCTCAGCCACTTCGCAGAACACTTTGATCGAGCCGTTCGGGTTCGTGAGCTTGTTGAACAGTTCGGTGTAGTTCTCAAGTCCGCGAACCGGATCGGTAAGAAGTCGGCTCCGCCATCCCGGACATTCTGCTTCGGCCTGCGACATGTCGCGAACGCCCATCTCAAAATATTCGCGATTGGCGTTTACGGTACCCACCATCACTTTGTTTCCGAGGACGAATTCCAGGTTGATGCGGTCGGCCGGAACCTGAACCGTGCGATCATCGCCGGTCACGCTGGATAAAACAAGAACGCCGTTCTTCCCGCGCGCTTGCATGCTGTCGAAAACCACTCCCGAGTTGCCGTTCGCTTCGAAAATCAGATCGAAGGGACCGAACTTCTTTCCGCCCTCGATAATGGGCATTTCCTGCGTGATCAGATAACGCGCGCCGATTGCTTCAATGAGTCGGCGTTCAAATCGGGCTTAGGATTACGAGCAAACGTCGTGACCTCAATTCCGCGCAGGCGCAGGGCCAGCGTTGCGAGCAGGCCAATGGTGCCGGCGCCCATTACAGCGGCGCGGCGAGGCGCGCCACACCTTCAGCCGACGCTGGATCTCATAAGCCTGGTGGATGCCCTTTTCAGCAACGGTGAAAGGTTCGAGCAACACCCCAACGTCCTTGATTTCGAGGAGCCTAAGCGTGTGCGCCACTTCTTCCTCGCGCCACTGATCTCCGCTCACCACCGTGATGCCCAGGACCTCAACCTGCGGAGACTGGATCATCACCGCCACCGTCTGCAAGTTACTGCCGCCAGGGCCAGAACAATCTTGATTGATAATGACTTTGCGGCGCGGCTGAGCGAACGAAAGGGCGGTCGTTACCAAAAGACCCGTTGCGAGAAGGATTGTTCTATTCCGCATGGCCACCTGATTGGTCAGCTGTGTAAAGCCCGTTCGGACGTTCTACTTCTTCCCCGGCATCCCGTGCCTTCCTTCAGATAATCAGCACAAAATTTAAGGCAGACTGAGTGACCGATCAGTCTGCCCATAATACGGAACCGACTCAGTTGTCCTAGAAATTCAACTTGAGGGCAAACTGAATCACGCGCGGATTACCGACCGTTGAGTTGATGACACCAAATTGTGAGCTTGGTGCCGACCCAAGTTTCGATGATTCGGCCATATCCGAGCCCGGCAGCCCAAATTGTGCATGGTTAAAGAGATTGAAGAACTCGGCGCGAAAATCCAGCCCGACCCTTTCGGTCAGCACGAACCGTTTAATGAAAGAAAGGTCGGTATTCACGAAGTCTGGCCCGGACAACGGACTTCGATTTGCCGTTCCCAGTGTTCCCACTGTAGTTTGCTGGGGGGTCCCTTGATTGATAACATACGTCGGCGCCGGTGTGAAGCAACTCGTGTTGAAAAACTGGCTCAATTTCTGGGAGAAGCCACTTTTGGCGTTGCATGTCTGATCCGGGCGGTTTACGGGAACGAAGTTATACTCGAAATTCACCCCGGACTCGTTGACGCTATTCGTCACGAACACGGGGAAGCCGGAAATTGCTCGCTCGATCAGTGTGACCTGCCAGTTTCCGAAGACCGCATTGACCGGTCCGCTCCAGCCGCTCCCATACGCCTTGCCCTTGCCAAAAGGCAGATCGTAAATCACGCTCGCCGTTAGCTGGTTCCCCACGTTGATTTGCGACAAGGCCCAGTCCGCGTGTGCGGTCCCAGGCAAAGGCCAATAAGTAGCCCCAACCGGACTACCAAGGCCATCCGGCAATCCGTTGTCGAAAGTGTGCGACCAGGTATAGCCAATCAGCGCGTACAGACCGTGCCGCGCACTCTTGGTTTCGGCCTTGATCTGGAGAGAATCGTAGTGTGTGGTACCCCGACTGCTTATGTTGGAGACATAGAAGAACGAGTAAGGCGGAGGGACAAATGCCCCTCCCGGGCCACAGCCAAAAGTGTATCCTGCTACCGCGCCGCACGCTGAAGGCGTCGACACGTTCTGGTTCAGCCCTTGCAACAGGAAGTGCGTACCACGGGAACCTGCGTATCCGGCTGTCAGGACAACATTACCAGGAAGTTGCTGTTCAATATTGAGGTTGTACTGCTGGATCATGCCCTGTTTGAAGTTCAGGTCCTGTGACTGCACAGTGCCGGCGAAGTTGCTGACCGGCTGAGGCGTGGTCACAAGAGGAAATCCGGCAGAGATGACGCAAGCGGTGAAGTTCCCCGTCTGGGAATTCTGGGGAAATACCGGCGCGCCGCAACCTCCTGGGAACTGGAATTGCCCGGACTCGAAGAAGAACGGCGGACTCTCCCACAGTCCTTGTCCGCCTTGGTTCCACGATGAATCGTGGACGATGCCATAACCGGCTCTCAGGGCCGTGTTTTTCCTTCCGAGCACTTTCCAGGCCAACCCGATGCGTGGCTCAACTGCAGTCTTGTCAAAGGGAATGCCAGCTCTAGAGCCAGAGTTCACACCAGGAATGAGCTGGAGACAATCAGGTGATGGCGCACACGGTTTCCCGTAAAAGTTGAAATTCGCTTGCCGGTTCTGGACCTCGGTTTCGGGCGTGACCAAGGCCCAAGCGAAACCCAGATTCAGCGTGAGATCCGAAGATACGCGCCAGTCGTCTTGGACATAAGGTCGATACATTTTCCACCGGCGGCCTGTTGTCGCTCCCTTGAACGTCTGATCATGAAAACCACTCGTGTACAAGCCCATCATCAAGTCGGCCATCGCGTCGCCGGTCTGGTTAATGACGCTGAAAGTTCCGTCCTGAAAGGCATTGGTGAGGACGTTTAATTGGTTCGCGCGAATTCCCACACCGAATCGGACATTGTGCTTGCCTCGAATCATGTCGAACGAGTCGGCAACGGAGAACACATTTGTGCCGCCGGTGAAGGGCGCAAAGCCGCGATCGCCAATCGCCCAGTAGCCCTGATTCAAGCCGATGTCGGTCAGTCCGCAGCTCAGACAAAGACCCGGAGCCTGGGGCACCCCCTGGCCGCCGCAGGCGGGATCAAGATTCGCATTCGGAATGCCAGGCCCCACTTTCGAGGCCTCGCATGTACCGCTCGCGTATGAATGAATGAAGTTGAAGATTCGGTTATACCCGAAAGTGAACTGGTTGATGTTGCGGTCGGAGAATATGTGAGTCTCCGAAATCGCACCGTTTCGCGCGTGGTTATTGATGTTCTGGGTACTTCCAAAACCAGTCTGCTCTGCAAAAGAGGGAGAGCCACCGGGTACGAACGATACTGCCTGATCGTAGCTGAAACGCGCAAACACCGAGTCTTTGTTCGAAAAGTTGTGATCGACGCGCACATCAAAAGTCTTCTCGTCAAGCTTGCGAACTGGCACGTTGGTGTAGTTATAACCACCGAGAACGTTGCTGGTAGTGGCGGTCGGATAGAGGTTAATAAGCACCTTGCCCACCGGATCCCGCAATTCTGATGGAATCACACTGCAATTGGTACCCGCCGGTTGAACCCCAGTAACTGAATCCGGTGTCAGCGGAGTCACGCCGTCAGCTGCACACTGAAAAGGCTGGCCTGAATAAGGGTTGTTTAATGGAACGGTTCGCGGATTTCCGAATTGGTCGTTGTTGAAATTACCCAGCTGCATTTGAGCGGTCGGAACCAGGCCCGTAAAAGGAATTCCGTGCCGTTGATTCTTCCCCTGATAGTCAATGAAGAAGAAAGTCTTGTCCTTCCGGATTGGTCCACCCAGCGCCCCACCGAACTGATTCAAGTTGAATTGTTGCTCCGGGACGGACGCGAAATCGTAGCTGCGGGCATCGAGCTTCGTATTACGCAAGAATTCAAACAGCGATCCGTGCCATTGGTTGGAGCCTGATTTCGTCGTGACGAGGACGGTCGGACCAGCGCGCGTCCCATACTCTGCCGAGTAGTTGTAGGTAAGAACTTTGAATTCCTGAATGGCGTCAATGGAAGGGATAGTTCCCAGTACCGCCTGCCGTGAGTTCGTTGTTATCGATATTGTCGAGCAGCCAGTCGGTACTCTGTGCGCGTGAGCCACCCACTGAGAGTGAGAAACGTTCCCCGCGCCGACACTTCGCTGCTGGGTCCGGCATTGAAGAAACTGTTGGGGTTGGTTTCCTGTGTTGTGCCCGGGGTCAGCGTCGCCAACTGGACAAAATCGCGGCCATTGAGCGGAAGTTCGGCAACCTGTTGCCGAGGTGATGACCTGACCCAGCGTCGGATTGTCGTCTCCACCGCTACTTCCGTGGCGTTCACTTCCACGTTTGTGGTGACGGCGGCGGGCACCATTTTGAAGTCGAGTTCGCGCTGCTCGTCGACCTGCAGACGACATCTTTAGATTCGGCAGCTTTAAACCCGGCCGCGTCGACTCGAATAGTGAGCATGCCGACACCAAGAAGAGGCACAAGGAGTGTCCAGTATCGTCCGTCTTCGCTCTCGCGGGAAACGTTCGTGGCCTGGGCTGTGACCGTGACTTTCGCGCCGGCAACGACGGCTCCGGAGTTGTCTGAGACCGTACCCGAAAAGCTCCCAGTGGCTTGACCGTACAGGAGTGGGCTAACCAGACAAACCAGCGAACAGAAACACAGCGCGAAGAGCCTCTTGGTGCTCGACATTTTCTTCACAACCCCTTTCGGCGGTTCCAACTGCCCCCAAAAAGAAAAATACCCTCCCCTTTCCCCGTGAAGTTGGGAGGTTCCTCGGACCGCAGACACGGCTTATAAATGGCCCGTATCCGCTTAGTCAAGAATTTTCGTAGTAGAAACACATTAGGCAGTTTTATTTTTGCGATCGTCTTCATCGAAGAAACTGATCCGGGTTGTTGATTGTTGCCCAATCAGGAGCGGGCGGCCCATTCGGCGTCGAAACGTGCGCGGTCGTAGAAAGATTTTTGCGTTCCGACGCCCGTAGTCGAGAGCCCGGCGTAGAGGTTGGCGCGGCGCACAGCTTCTTGTTCCGGCACGCCCTCGGCGAGGAATACAGCGAAGCTGCCGATGAAGGCATCGCCCGCGCCGGTGCTGTCGACACTTTTCACCGCGAACGGTGCAACGTGCTCGCTGCCATCGCGACTTGCGAGGAAGGATCCATTTGCCCCGAGAGTGATAATCACACGCCGAATGCCGCGACCGACAAGCTTCTCGGCGCACCTCTTTGCGTCCTCGAGATTCTTGACCGCGGTTCCGGTAATCGCTTCCGCCTCATGCTCGTTGGGGACAAAATAGTCGAGATCCCTGAGCGCATCCAGGTCAACCGGCTGCGCCGGCGCCGGGTTGAGAATGCAGCGGATGCCGTGTTTTCGGGCGAACGCAATCGTGTAGTAAACCGTTTCCAGCGGTATCTCAAACTGCAGCACGATGCAATCGGCGGTTTTCAGAGTTTCAGCCGCGGCGTCGACATCAGCGGCCTTTAACGCGTCATTGGCACCCTTTACCACGAGGATGCGATTCTGCCCGCTGGGTTCGACAAAAATAGGCGCCACGCCGCTCGATAAGCCCTCGACTGATTTCACGTGCGTCGGATCGATTCCCTGCTTGCGGAAATTTTCGATCGTCGCCGGCCCGAACAGGTCGCTGCCCACGCGCGCCACCATGAACACTTCGGCGCCGCATAGACGCGCGGCCACAGCCTGGTTCGCGCCCTTGCCGCCAAAACCGAGGTCGAATTTCTCGGCGAAGATCGTTTCTCCGGGCTTCGGAAACTGGCTGGTGAACGTGGTCATGTCAATGTTCGCGCTGCCAACCACCGCAATTCGCGGGCGCCGCTTTTCCATGCTTATAGAACCTATAAACTCGGAGAAGGGCGAGTCTATTGACCCAGCCAGGCCGTGTCAACGGCGAGGGCGGCGATTTCTGCTATAGTTTCGTTCCTCAACGATTAATTCTGGGAGGATCCCCATGCCCCGCATTGTCCGTTGCGCTCTGATTCAAGCCAGCAACGCGCTGAGTACCGACCGCCCACTCGCACAGATCAGAAAGGCGATGATCGACAAGCACATGAAGCTGATCGAGCAAGCGGCGCGAAAGAAGGCGCAGATTCTGTGCTTGCAGGAGCTCTTCTATGGTCCGTATTTTTGCGCGGAACAGAATGCACGCTGGTATGAACTGACCGAGCGAGTCCCCGACGGACCCACGACGCGGATGATGCAGAAAGTCGCAGCGAAACATGGGATGGCGATGGTTGTCCCGGTGTATGAGGAGCAGATGGCGGGCGTCTATTTCAATACGGCGGCAGTCATCGACGCGGACGGCCGCTATCTGGGAAAGTACCGCAAGCACCACATCCCGCACTGCCATCCCGGTTTCTGGGAAAAGTTTTATTTCACGCCGGGCGATCTTGGGTATCCCGTGTTTGAAACCAAGCATGCGCGCGTGGGCATTTACATCTGCTACGACCGCCATTTTCCGGAAGGAGCGCGCATTTTGGGACTGAACGGCGCGGAGATCGTGTTCAATCCATCGGCGACAGTTGCCGGACTCTCAGAATATCTCTGGGAACTTGAGCAACCGGCGCACGCGGTAGCGAACGGGTATTTCATCGCGGCGATCAATCGCGTGGGCACCGAGAAGCCGTGGAGCATCGGGGAGTTTTACGGCAAGAGCTACTTCTGCGATCCCCGCGGCAAGATCATCGCGCAGGCCAGCCGCGACAAGGATGAAGTCGTGGTCGCCGATCTCGACCTCGACATGATCACCGAAGTTCGCCAGGTGTGGCAGTTTTTCCGAGACCGCCGCCCTGAGAGCTACGGGCCATTGACGACGCAGAGCCGTGCGTCCGCCGCCGCGGATTGAACATACACTCTATGACTTCACCCTCCGGCATCGAGTCGAGCCCTCTTTACAACAAAGACCTCGCGCCAGCCACTGCCGAGCGGCGGCATTGGGGGACCTACAACTTCGCTGCGTTGTGGATTTCGATGTCGGTGAACATTCTCACCTACATGCTGGCCGCCAGCTTGATTCAGGGAGGAATGAACTGGAAGCAGGCCGTCGCCACGATCTTTATCGGCAATGTAATCGTACTGGTTCCGATGCTGCTGAATTCGCACCCTGGCGCCAAATACGGAATTCCTTTTCCGGTGCTGGCGCGCGCGTCGTTCGGTGTGCTGGGCGCGAACGTGGCCGCGGTGCTACGCGCTCTCGTCGCGTGCGGATGGTTCGGGATTCAAGCCTGGATTGGCGGCGAAGCCATCAGCACCCTGCTGGCGACCCTCGCCCCCGGGTGGAAGAACGTTGAGCACGGGACCGCGATCTGCTTTTTTCTGTTCTGGCTGATCAACCTCGCTGTCGTCCTCAAAGGAATCGAATACATTCGAATGCTGCAGGGGATCAGCGCACCAGTGTTGCTGGGGGTTGGGCTATTGTTGTTAGCTTGGGCCTATCACGCCGCAGGCGGAGTGGGCCCGATGCTATCGGTGCCGTCGCGGTTCACCAGCTTTCCTGATTTCTTGAAGTTTCTGATCCCTGCGCTGAATGGCACCGTGGGCTTCTGGGCAACCGTGTCGTTGAACATTCCCGACTTCACGCGTTTCGCGCGCAACCAGCGCGAGCAGATCATTGGGCAGGCACTGGCCTTGCCCACCACGATGACACTCTATGCCTTTGTCGGGATCGTGGTGACCTCCGCCACTGTAGTCATCTATGGCACAGCGATTTGGGATCCGGTTCAACTGCTGAGCCGATTTCACTCTCCGGTGGCGGTAGTGATCTCATTGATCGCGATCCTGCTGGCGACGTTGAACGTCAACATCGGAGCGAACGTCGTGTCGCCGGCCAATGATTTTTCTAACTTGTGGCCGCGCGGAATCAGCTTTCGCACTGGCGGCGTGATCACTTGCTTCATGGGCATCGCGCTGATGCCGTGGAAGCTGCTTTCCAACTACAGGACTTTTATCCTCGGTTGGCTCGGCGGCTATGCGGCTTTTCTTGGGCCCGTAGCCGGAATCATGATCTGCGACTACTTCGTCATTCGGCGGCGAGTGTTGAAGGTCGAAGATCTCTACTTGCGGAATGGTCTCTACGAATATTCGCGGGGATTCAACTGGCGCGCGGTGATCGCACTGGCTCTCGGGGCCGGAACTGCGCTCGCTGGCTTGGCGATTCCGTCGGTCCGCGGTCTCTATGACTATTCGTGGTTTGTCGGGTTCACAGTCTCGTTTGCGGCCTATTACGCGATGATGAAGTTTCAGCGCCAAACTGCATTTTCCGCCCAGGAAGCCGTATAGCTTCCGTCGCAGATTACTTCGCTTTCAGGAATGCGGGCAGCACATCGCGCTGGTAAACATCCAGCGTTTGTTCTTCATCTCCGCACATCAGGTAAATGTTGAATTGCGTGACACCCGCGGCCACCAGTTCGCGCAACTTCTTGTGATGGGCCGCAACCGGGCCGACCAGGCAGAAGCGGTCCACAACTTCGTCGGAAACAAAATCCGCGTTCTCACTCTCCACTTTGCAATGGTGCTGGTAATCGTAGTGTCCGCGATCCTGGACATACGAAGTGAGTGCGGGCGGAAGATCTTCCGGTTTGTACTGGCGAATCAGATCCATCACGTGGTTCGAGACCAACGCGGGGAACCAGCGCACACGTTCGCGGGCAACGCTGAGATCGTCGGCAACCCACACGGGCGCGGCCGCCATCACTTCGATCTGGCTCGGGTCTCGTCCGGCTGCGCGCGCGCCCTCTTTTACGAAACTCATACACCATTCAATCAGTGCCGGATCGGCAAACTGCAGAATGATGCCGTCGGCCACGCGACCGGCCATGTGCAGCACCTTGGGGCCGTATCCAGCAATCCACACCCGCGGAGAATGTTTAGCCCAGGTCAGCCGGGTCGGCTGACCGTCGTGGTGAGCTTCCTTGCCACTTGTGAGATCCCGGAACTCCTTCACTGCCGCTTCCAGTTGCGACCAGCTCACGGGCTTCTTGCCCATCACGCGGCGCGAACTGTCACCGCGTCCAATGCCCAGTTCCATGCGGCCGCCCGAGATCAGATTTAATGTTGCGAACAGGCTTGCTGTGACCGTGAGGTCGCGCGTCGCGGGATTCGTCACACACGTGCCCAGCCTCATGCGTTGCGTATTCGCGGCCATCAATGTGAGCAGGGGATAGGGCTCCATCCACAAAACATGAGAGTCGAAGATCCAGCCGTATTCAAATCCCGCAGCTTCGGCCCGCCGCGTGAGACCAACGATGCGATCGATGGAAATATCCGGTTTCAACGTGATGCCGAATTTCATGGCTGGTCCCCTTTACCCCAAGAAATACCGTTCCGCAACAACTCCCGTGAAGAATTAAAGAGCGGCAGTGTAGCATAGAATTCCTTTGGCATCGTGCTGGTGATGCCTGATTCGACGAGGGAGAACGCGATGGGCTTCGACACGATCATCAAGAACGGCTCGGTAGTAACGGCAACCGACACTTACACCGCCGACGTGGCCATCTTGGACGGCAAGGTAGCGGCGATCGGAACAGATCTTCCGTCCCAGAACGCAACGAAGATTCTTGATGCGGCGGGCAAACTCCTGCTGCCCGGCGGTATTGACGTTCATACTCACCTCGATATGCCCTTCGGCGGCACCACCAGCGCCGACGACTTTGAAACAGGTACGCGTGCAGCGGCGTTCGGCGGGACGACCACTCTCATCGACTTCGCGATCCAATACAAGGGCCAGCCTTTGCGACAGGCGTTCGATACGTGGATGGGCAAAGCCACGAGCAAGGCGGTCTGCGATTACGCATTTCACTGCATCGTGACGGATGTGTCCGGTGGGCAACTCGGCGAGATGAATGATCTGGTCCGCGAAGGCGTGACCAGCTTCAAGCTTTTTATGGCGTATCCGGGCGTGTTCATGCTCGACGACGGCAGCATCTTCAAGGCACTGCAAACGACGTCGAAGAACGGCGGCCTGGTCTGCATGCACGCCGAAAACGGCAGCGCGATCGATGTGATCGTGCAGCAGGCGCTGGCGGAGGGGAAGAAAGCGCCGAAATATCACGCACTCACACGCCCCACTACTGCCGAGGCTGAGGCCACATCGCGCGCCATCGCGCTGGCAGAAATGGCCGGAGCGCCCATCTACATCGTCCACTTGAGCTGCAACGATGCGCTTGAAAAAGTGCGTGAGGCGCGCGACCGCGGACTGCCCGTGTATGCCGAAACCTGCCCGCAGTATTTATATCTTTCGCTCGAGAACTTTGATGCGCCTGGTTTCGAGGGAGCGAAGTACGTTTTTACACCGCCGCTGCGCGAGAAGTGGCACCAGGAGAAACTCTGGAACGGCCTTAAGCGCGACCACTTGCAAGTTGTCTCCACCGATCATTGCCCCTTTTGTTTCAAGGAGCAGAAAGAACTGGGCCGCGACGACTTCACGAAAATTCCCAACGGAGGTCCGGGCGTAGAGCATCGCATGAGCTTGATTTACTCCGGTGGCGTCGCCGGCGGCCGCTTCAGCGCAAACCGTTTCGTAGAGCTGGTTTCGACGACTCCAGCGAAATTGTTCGGCCTTTATCCGCGCAAGGGAACGATCGCCGTCGGCAGTGACGCCGACCTCGTGATTTTCGATCCCAAGCGCAAGCACATCATCAGCGCCGCGACGCATCACATGCGCGTGGACTACTCGATGTTCGAAGGGATACAAGTCACTGGCATGCCCGACGTCGTTCTTTCGCGCGGAAAAGTCGTGGTGGAAGGCGACAAGTTCGTGGGCCGCGCCGGGCAGGGAGAATTTCTTCGGCGGGCCACGTACGCGCAGGTGAACGGCTAGGCGGTTTTACAATCCGGCGACAGAAGGGAGTTCTATTTTAGTGCGGTGTAGAGCGCTTTCTTCCATCGCTGGTTGTCGATCCTCCAACAGACTTTCGCTTTCCTTCCATGCAGTGCGGGTTCCCACGTAGCCTGGTTCCGCTCATCGTCGGCGACGTTCAGACGATCCACCACGGTCATGCCGCGCGTAAGTTCGCTTTGCGTTTCAACGTCCACATAGTGCTCGCTCCAGTCGATTCCCACCGTGGGTTCGAGCGCGACGCACATCGCAACCGGGTCAGGTAAGCAGATGCCATCCTCGCCGGTCTGAACCTTTAATGCGACGCGAGCATGGCGGTTGGACTCGATGGCGAAGTGCGCGAGAGCCGTGTTGAATCCCTCCACGAGAGCGATGTCGGACGAACTGAGCACGGCTGGACCGCGGCAAAGGTGCCAGCCGATCAGTTCGATCGGAAGGCCGCTGCGCATGACTATGCTCGCCGCTTCCGGATCCACCCAGATGTTGTATTCCGCCGCAGGAGTCACGTTGCCTTCGCAGCAAGGCGCGCCTCCCATGACCACGCAGCGGCTGACTTTCGCCGCGATAGCTGGCGCCTTCGACAGCGCCAGAGCGATGTTGGTCAGCGGCCCCAAAGTAACCAGAACAAGCCCGGGATTGGTTTCAATGGTTTCGATGATGGCATCGACGGCATGCTTCCGTTCCGCAGATCGCAGGGGCGCTGGATAGTTGTGATCGCCCAGTCCGTCGCGTCCGTGGAACCAAGTCGCGTTCTGATAGACGCGAAGAAGCGGTTTCTCCGCGCCCGAGTATACCGGCGCACTCGCTTTGCATAGCTCTGCCGTATATAGCGCGTTGCGCGTTGCCTGCCTCACATCCACGTTACCAGCAACCACCGTGATGGCGGCCACCCGAACATCGGGTGCGCGCAGAGCCATGATGAGCGCGACAGCGTCATCCGAAGCTGTATCGGTGTCGATCAGAAAAGTGCGCGTCACGCGCGTAAGAATAGCAGACCACCAGTGGCATTCGATCTAGACCTTGTGGGCTGTGGCGAACAAGAGTAGAGTTACACCCTTTCCGGGGAGAACCAATGTTCACGCCACCGAGTTTGACCATCGCCCTCTTGATGATGATCACCAGCGCCATTTGCTGGGGGTCTTGGGCCAACACATACAAGGGGGTCAAGAATTATCGCTTCGAACTCTTTTATTGGGACTACGCGATCGGCATCTTCCTGATTTCTCTAATGCTCGCTTTCACGATGGGAAGCAGCGGGCACGACGCATCCAGTTTTCTGAATAATGTTCAGTCCGCCGACGCTTCGAATATTGTTTCCACCCTCGTGGGCGGGGCAATTTTCAATCTGGCGAATCTTTTGCTTGTGGCTGCTATTGACATGGCCGGGCTCGCGGTTGCGTTTCCTGTCTCGATTGGAATTGCGCTCGTGGTCGGAGTCGTGCTGAACTTCATCCTGCAACCCAAAGGCAGCGGCCTGCTCTTGGCGGGGGGGGTCGTTTGTGCGCTGATTGCGGTGATCCTCGACGGCAAAGCCTACGGTAGCCTCACCCGCGCCGGAAGTGGGGCTTCGCGCAAGAGCATCATTTTGTGTGTGGTCTCCGGAACCCTGATGGGGCTGTGGAGCCCGTTCATGACCTATGCCATGACACGCGGGCATTCACTCACCCCTTATAGCGCGGCCACGTTTCTTACGCTGGGAGCGCTGCTATCGTGTTTTGTGTGGAATGTGTATTTCATGAAAAAGCCCCTGGTAGGCGAACCGGTAAGTTTCAGCGGATTTTTCACCGGACCACCGTCGGCACATTTGCTCGGCCTAGTCGGCGGTTTCGTTTGGGGATTGGGGACAGTGTTCAATCTCACGGCAGGTAAGCTGACGGGCCAGGCGATTTCTTATGCGATCGGACAGTCTGCGCCTATGGTGGCGGCGTTGTGGGGGATTTTGGCGTGGAAGGAATTTGCCGGCTCCGATTCCCGTGCCAAGTCTTATCTGACGTTCATGTTCATCTTCTATGCACTGGCGATTCTGCTGGTCGCGCGCGCTAATGGCTGAGACGGCTGCCCTGCTTATTTCCCTTTGATGCGGCTGGTGAACAACTGCAGGAAACGATTTGCATCGGAGGCCAAGCAGACTCGCGCATTGGGCTTAAGTTCAATCACGCCCTCGATCTCATAGTGATCGCCGTGCAACATGTTGTTCTCGTTCGATCCCATGCGATTGGCGACAGTCTCGCCACGAGTGAACTCGCCCTTGGTTTCCACATCGACATGCATGTCTTTGAGCGTGACCAGCGATAGATCAATCACAGTGGCCACTGCTAGTGGGTCGTACATGGCGGCACCAGAATATCCGCTCTTCTCCGAGCGCGTGATATAGAAATCAGCCAACTTGGCGATGAATTCGCTCTCGGGGCCGTGTTGCGCCTGCAGTTCGGCAAGATGCTTGCGCGTCATGATGGTGCGCTCGCCCACATCGGAGCCGACCATGGTAACGGTCCAGCCTGCATTGAACACGATGGACGCGGCCTCGGGATCGTTATAGATATTCGCTTCGGCAGCGCCGTCCACGTTTCCACCGGAAATCGAGCCACCCATGATCACGATGTCTTTGACTAAACCTGCGATTGACGGATCCTTCGAAACTGCCAGCGCGATGTTCGTCAAGGGCCCGACGGGAATCAGCGTTACCTCATGCGGATATTTGTGAACAGTTTCGATGATGAGATCCGGGCCAAAGCGTGAGTCAGCGCTGCACTTCGACGCCGGCAACTCCACCCCAGCCAGCCCGTTCGGACCGTGCCAGAACTGCGCCGTGATCAGCTTCTGATTCAGCGGATGCTTCGCTCCACCCGCCACCGCAATGTCGCAACGCCCGGCTAGCGAAACGATTTTGAGAGCGTTCTCCAGACCTTGCCGTCCATCGACATTTCCGGGCACAACCGTCAGGGCCTCGACTTTCAGTTCGGGGGAGTTTAGGGCCAGGAGGATGGCCATTGCGTCATCCACGCCGGGATCGGTGTCGATAATCACGCGCCTCGGCGTTTGCGCGCTTGCGCCGACGAGGCAAGAAAGAACGAACGCTAACACGGTAGAGGCAGCGAAGAATCGTTTCACGGGAGAAGTCCTTGTCGGGGAAGTGATCATGCAAACGAAGTTTAAAGCAGCATGCCCGCAATCGAGGCCGACATCAAGTTGGCCATAGTACCAGCCAGCATGGCGCGAACGCCCAGTCGGGCGAGTTCGCCTCGTTTGTTCGGAGCGAGCGCACCGATGCCGCCGATCTGAATTCCAATCGAACTGAGGTTGGCAAAACCGCACAGGGCGAACGTTGCAATGGTGAATGAGCGGGGATCGAGCACGGCCCTCTGCGGCCCCAGCATCGAGAACGCCACCAGTTCGTTCAGCACCATGCGCGTGCCCAGCAGGTTGCCGATCGCTGGACAATCGCGCCAGGGAATTCCGATGACCCACGCCACCGGCGAAAACAGCACGCCAAGAACGCTCTCCAGGCTCACGGGGAACCATGCGATCTGCCTGTGTATGCCGCCGAGAATGCCATCGAGCAGAGCGACCAGCGCCAGAAATGCGATCAGCATGGCGCCAATGTTGAGGGCCATATGCAGGCCATCTCCGGTGCCGCGGGCGATGGCGCCGAGCAGATTTTCGTGGCTCTCTTTTTCCGTTTCTTCTTCGCTCATCACAACGCGCCCGGCGGTTTTCGGTTCTTCTGTCTCGGGCACGAGCATTTTCGAAACGAGGATGGTGCCGGGAGCCGTCATGATGACGGCGCTGAGCACGTGCCGCGGCTCAGCGCCGAAGGCGAAGTAGGCCGCCATGATCGAGCCGGAGACGTGCGCCATGCCGCTGGTCATCACGGTCATGAGTTCGGAGCGCGTAAGATCGGGCAGGAATGGGCGAATAGTCACCGGCGCTTCCGTCTGGCCCATGAAGATGCTGGCCGCAACGTTAAGCGACTCGGCGCCGCTGGCGCCCATGATGCGCGTCATCGCCCAGGCCGCGATCCGGATGATGAACTGCATAATGCCGTAGTGATAGAGAATTGCGAAGAGGGCGCAAATAAAGATGACGGTGGGCAGCACCTGAAAGGCGAAGATAAAACCGATGCTCGAGCCCTGCTTACCCAGAGGGCCGAAGACGAATTCCGAACCGACGAAGGCATAGCTAAGGACGCGATTGGCGCCGTCGCCGGCGATCTGGAAGATCCGACGGCCATAGTCCACGCGCAAAACGAAAACAGCGAAGGCGATCTGCAGGCCCAGACCCCACGCCACGGTCTTTACCCGAATGGCGCGGCGGTTGGTGGAGAAAATGTAGGCCAGGCCGAGCATCGTCAACAGGCCGAGAATCCCGGTGAATCGTCCCATTCAGTATGCCTCTCCAGACTTCCCGATGATTCTATGGATGAGCGGTCTTTTCGCTGCAGGCGCTGCATCTGTGATCTGGAAACTCTCTTCAATCAATTGCCGAGCACGGGCGGCGCGCGCTTCGGCATTGTAGTAGATCGTCGCGAGGGGCTCTCCGACGGCGACTCGGGCACCGACTTTCTTGTGCAGGACAATTCCCACAGCGGGATCCACTGAATCTTCCTTGCGCTCGCGGCCGCCGCCCAGAATCACGCATGCAGTGCCGATCTGCTCGCACTGCAGGGAGCCGACGTATCCCGGCTTAGGGCTCGCGACCTGGACCGTGCTTTGCGCTTGTGGCAGGCGCTTGACGTCGTCAATCACTCGCGGATCGCCGCCCTGCATCTCGACCATCTGGCGGAATTTTCCCAGCGCCTGGCCGGATGAAATCAGGCGCGCACTCTGCTGTTTACCTTCCGCAACCGTTTTAGCGACGCCGCCGAGACACAACATCCATCCTGCGAGTTCGAGGCAGAGTTCGCGCAGATCGTCCGGCCCGCCTCCGCGCAATACTTCCACCACTTCGACCACTTCCAGCCCGTTGCCGATCATGTTGCCTAATGGCTGGTCCATATCCGTGATCAACGCGACCACTTGCTTTCCCATGCGCTCTCCGGTTTCGACCATAAGCTCGGCAAGGAAGGCCGCGTCTTTCTCACTCTTCATGAATGCGCCCGAGCCGGTCTTTACGTCGAGAACGAGAGCGTCAATTCCTTCCGCCAACTTCTTGCTCATGATCGAGGCGCAAATCAGGTATGGGCTCTCGACGGTGCCAGTCACGTCGCGCAACGCATAGAGCTTGCGATCGGCAGGAGCAATTTCTGCCGTCTGCCCGATCATCGCGCAACCGCAGATCTCGAGCACGCGCCGAAATTCAGCCACCGGCAGATTTACCTTGAAGCCGGGGATGGCCTCGAGTTTATCGAGAGTACCTCCGGTGTGGCCCAGCCCACGGCCGCTGATCATAGGAACCGCAACGCCGGCCGCGGCTGCCAGCGGAGCAAGCACGAGAGAAGTCTTGTCTCCGACTCCGCCCGTGGAGTGCTTGTCGACTTTTCTCGCGGGCAAGGTGGAAAGGTCCAGAACCTCACCCGAGCGCAGCATTGCGTCGGTGAGCGCGGCGGTTTCGGGGCGAGTCATGCCGCGCAGCACTACAGCCATCAGCCACGCCGAAACCTGGTAGTCCGGCGTTTCGCCATTCGTGTAGGAGTTGACCAGGCCTTCGATTTCGGCGCGTGAAAGTTCACCTCCGTCCCGTTTCTTGCGGATGACGTCAATGGCACGGAACGTTTGCGAGGCAGTCGTGGTTTGGATCACTGGAGGCGGAATCCTTCCGGGAGAAGCTCGGTGATGTGCGCCTCCTTCGGCCCGTGTGCCCCTTGGAAAAAAATTGTGGCGTCCGGGCCGAATTCGTAGATGACCTGCCGGCATGCGCCGCAGGGTGAGCAGGCGACACCGTGGTCGTTGGCAACGGCAACGGCGCGAATCTCAATCTTTGGACCCAATTGCGCGACGGCGGAGAAGATCGCGGTGCGCTCCGCGCAGTTGGTCATACCGTAAGAAGCGTTCTCGACGTTGCAGCCGGAAAAAATCTTTCCGTTCGTGAGCAGGATTGCCGCGCCAACATGGAACTTCGAGTAGGGCGCGTGGGCGTTCTTCATGACCTTTGTCGCGGCTTGCTCCAGTCGCCTTCTTGTAGCGGGGGACAGCTTTGTGTTGCGCATAGGAGAAACAGGTTCGACGGCCAAACCGTGCGCCATTGTAAACCCTGGGCCCGTGGGTTCCGGGTTTTTGTTGGGCCAAACAACCAGTCGAGCTTCACGCTACCGGACAGGCCATGGTGCTGCCCCACATTTTGATCCTTATCTCGTGCACCTGAATTTCGCGTTGTGGGATTCGCTGCCGTACAATTACACCTCTGGTTTAGCCAAATGTCTGCTGGTCACGAAAGGCGAAGCGGAAGCGGAGTCGTGACGCGGGAAGCACAATCCGCGAACGCGATTGCCATGTTTGGAGAGCGGCCGCTGCTGCCGAACTCCGGGATTCCACTCGATTTGAACTGGGTCCAGGAAGTGCGCGTGAACACCAGCGCCGTGGAGCGCCGGACGCAGACGCAGGTGGCACGGCGAACGGTAAAGAAAGAATGGCAAGCAGCGTGGCTTCTGCGGGCGATTTCGTGCATGGACTTGACGACCCTCTCCGGCGATGACACGGACGAGCGCGTGCGGCGTTTGTGCGCGAAGGCGCGGCAGCCGGTCCAGCCGGATCTGGTGCAGAAACTTGGCATCGAGCAACTCGGAGTAAAGGTGGCGGCAGTATGCGTTTATCACACGTTCATCGAGACCGCGCTGACGGCTCTGGAGGGAAGCGGCGTACACGTGGCCGCCGTTTCCACGGGATTTCCGGCAGGACTGTCGCCGCTTGCTGAACGTGTGGCAGAGATTCGCCGATCCGTCGAAGCGGGCGCCCATGAAATTGATGTTGTCATCACCCGCGCTCATGTTTTTGGCGGACGCTGGCAGGCCTTGTACGACGAAATCGCAGCATTCAAGCAGGCCTGTGGCTCCTCTCACATGAAGGTCATCCTCGGCTCCGGGGACCTGCTGACACTGCGCAATATAGCTCGTGCCAGCTTCGTTGCGATGATGGCGGGCGCCGACTTCATCAAGACGTCTACAGGTAAAGAACCGACGAATGCCACGCTGCCGGTGAGTCTCGTAATGGTGCGCGCGATCCGCGAGTACGCCCAACAAACCGCGATGGCGGTCGGCTTCAAGCCGGCTGGCGGAATTCGCACCGCGAAGCAGTCCATTGACTGGCTCGCGATGATGAAAGAGGAACTCAGCCGGTCGTGGCTGAGCGCGCATTTATTCCGCTTCGGTGCGAGCGGTTTGTTGGGGGATATCGAGCGTCAGTTGGAGCACTATGCTACGGGACGCTACTCAGCGGAGTATCGTCATCCAATTGCGTAGCGGAACCGGGCACAACGAAGCAAGCGAGGAATCGAGCCGCGTCTCATGAGCATTGCCGAAAAGTTCGTCACGATGGAGTACGGACCCGCTCCGGAGGACCCGAAAGAAGCCGGGGCATGGTTGGACCGCCACGGCCGGCGCTTTGCTCACTTCATCAACGGAGCATGGCAGCCTCCGGCAGGTGGCGAGTATTTCGCGACCCTCGATCCTTCCAACGGAGAACAACTAGCATCCATTGCGCAAGGCAGTGCCACTGACATCGACGCAGCGGTTCACGCGGCGCGCGCGGCTTCTGCAAAATGGCGCGCTCTCTCTCCACACGCGCGAGCTCGATATCTCTATGCCTTGGCACGGCTTGTGCAAAAGCATTCGCGGCTGCTGGCGGTTCTCGAAACCATGGACAACGGCAAGCCCATCCGCGAGAGCCGAGATATCGATATCCCCCTGGTAGCACGACACTTCTACCATCACGCCGGCTGGGCGCAACTGCTCGAGCAGGAGTTTCCCGACTACGAGCCCTGCGGCGTAGTTGGCCAGATCATTCCCTGGAACTTTCCGCTGCTGATGCTGGCCTGGAAGATCGCTCCTGCTTTAGCTACAGGAAATACAGTCGTACTGAAGCCTGCCGAGTTCACGCCGTTGACTGCGCTTGTATTTGCGGAACTCTGCCAGGAGGCTGGGCTGCCCGCTGGAGTCGTCAACATCGTGACTGGAGATGGCTCAACCGGCGAGGCACTGGTGAAGCATCCGGATGTGGATAAGATCGCGTTTACTGGTTCGACCGAAGTTGGGCGCGCTATCCGCAGCACCACCGCGGGCAGCCACAAACGCTTGTCGCTCGAACTCGGAGGCAAATCTCCCTTCATCATTTTCGACGATGCCGACCTCGATAGCGCGGTCGAGGGCCTGGTCGATGGAATCTGGTTCAACCAGGGACAGGTTTGCTGCGCGGGCTCGCGCCTGCTGATGCAGGAGAGCATTGCCGAAACGCTGATGTCGAAAATTCGCGATCGCATGACCACCCTGCGCATTGGGTCGCCGCTCGACAAAGCGATTGATATCGGCGCCATCGTCGCCCAGGTGCAACTGGACCGCATCCAGCGAATGGTGGCGCAAGGTGTTGCCGAGGGTGCGACGTGCTGGCAACCCCAGATCGCTTTGCCCGCGCGCGGCTTTTATTACCCGCCAACGCTTTTGAGCAATGTGCATCCCACTTCGATCGTGGCCCAGCAGGAGATCTTCGGGCCGGTGCTTGCAGCCATGACCTTCCGCACTCCGCGAGAAGCTGTTGAATTGGCGAACAACACCGTCTATGGACTGGCTTCTTGCGTGTGGAGCGAGAACATCAACGTGGCGCTGCATGCAGCGGCGCAACTGAAAGCCGGCGTGGTGTGGGTGAACTGCACCAACCTGTTCGACGCCGCCTGCGGCTTCGGTGGCTACCGTGAGAGCGGATATGGGCGCGAAGGTGGGCGCGAAGGCCTGCTCGAATACATGGAGCCCTCATGGTTCAAGCATGCCCCGAAGTTGCCCGCAACTGACGCAGCTAGATCTGCGCAATCCGAAAAGCGGACCGCAACCAGCACGCCCGCCATCGACCGCACCGTCAAGCTCTACATCGGCGGCAAGCAGGCACGTCCCGACTCCGGCTACAGCATGGAGGTGCGCTCGCCCGAAGACCAATTGTTGGGTGAGGCTTCCCTCGGCAACCGCAAGGACATTCGCAACGCTGTAGAGGCCGCGCGTAAAGCCGAGGCCTGGTCCAAGGCTACGGGGCACAATCGCGCGCAAGTTCTCTACTACGTCGCGGAAAACCTTGCGCAACGCGGTGACGAGATCAGCCGCCGTCTCGCCGCTGTAGTTGGAGAAAAGCAAGCTGCCGCGGAAGTCGCCATCGGTATCGAGCGCATCTTCTCGTATGCCGCCTGGGCCGATAAGTTCGACGGTGCGGTACACAACCCGCCGTTCCGCAATATCGCAATCGCGATGAACGAACCGATCGGGACGGCCGGAGTCATCTGTCCGGCGGATGTTCCGCTCCTTGGTTTCCTGTCGCTCGTAATGCCCCTTCTCGCTGTGGGGAACATGGTGATTGCGATCCCTTCCGAGAGATACCCGCTCATCACCGCCGATCTATACCAGCTTTTCGACACAAGTGATCTGCCCGGCGGTGCGGTGAACATCGTGACTGGCTACGTTTCGCAACTGCTGAAAACGCTCGCCGAACACGATGATGTCGACGCCGTCTGGTGTTACGGGGACGAAACCACGGTCGCAGAGGCAAAAGCGATGTCCACCGGGAACCTGAAGCAGGTCTGGACTAACGAAGGCCGGGTCATCGACTGGTTCAACCCAAAACAAGCCGAGGGCCGCTGGTTTTTGGAACATGCGACGCAAGTGAAAAACATCTGGGTTCCCTACGGGGAGTAACGCCCCACAATCATCGACTCTGGTGCGTTGGCGACGCGATTTCAGATTTTTAAATTCGATCGACCGCTCTCCTCGCATAGCCCGCACCGGCAGAAACTCGCGGCCATTGGTGCCTCCCGAAAACTGGACGCACGCACTCCGATCCTCCAGGCATTCGTGGATTGCAATTGCCCCGGTCCAGCGCTAGCATACCGGGGGTTGGATCTTTAAGTTCATACGTGTGGGCCACTTTCGTCCGTCCGGCATCTTTAAATTCTTTCAAGTGTAGTTGGACCAAGGAGGACGTATGGGCATCGCAATTTCCCCGCAAATCCTTCCGCAAGTCGCGGAGTTCATCGAGAAACCACGAAAAATGTTGATCAACGGCAGGTGGGTCAACGCCGCCTCCGGTAAGACCTTCCCAACCTACAATCCGGCGACGGGCGATGTTCTCGCTCAGGTTGCCGAAGGTGATCGCGAAGACATTGAACAGGCCGTAAAAGCCGCCCGCAACGCCTTTGAAAACGGCCCTTGGCGCCGGATGACTGCGGCAGAGCGCGCACGATTGATCTGGAAACTCTCCGATCTGCTGGAGCAACATACGGAAGAATTCGGCTACATCGAGAGTCTCGACAACGGTAAGCCTCTTAACATTGCTAAGGCTGCTGACGTGCCACTCGCAGTTGACCTGTTCCGCTATATGGCGGGATGGGCGACCAAGATCGAGGGCAATACGATTCCTCTCTCAGTTCCATACACACCCGGCGCGAAATATCTCGCTTACACCCTGCGCGAGCCCGTAGGGGTGGTGGGCCAGATCATCCCGTGGAACTTCCCCCTGCTCATGGCCGCTTGGAAGTTGGGCCCGGCGCTGGCGACCGGCTGCACGGTCGTGCTGAAACCGGCTGAGCAAACTCCGCTGTCGGCCCTGCGCCTTGGAGAGTTGATCATGGAGGCTGGGTTCCCTGAAGGCGTAGTCAACATTGTTCCGGGCTATGGCGAAACGGCAGGGGCGGCGCTGGCTGCCCATCCCGATGTCGACAAAATTGCGTTCACCGGATCGACCGAGGTTGGCAAGCTGATTGTGCACGCCGCCGCCGGCAACCTGAAGAAAGTTTCGCTCGAGTTAGGTGGCAAGTCTCCGAACGTTGTGTTCAAAGACGCCGACCTTGAGACGGCCATTCCCGGCGCAGCTAGCGCAATCTTCTTCAACCACGGCCAATGCTGCTGCGCAGGATCTCGGCTCTATGTCGAGAAGGCAGTGTACGACCAGGTCGTGGAAGGTGTTGCCGACCACGCGAAGAAGATCAAAGTGGGCCCAGGCCTCGAGCCCGACACGATGATGGGGCCTTTGGTCTCGCAAGAACAACTGAATCGTGTGTGCGGATATCTTGAAGCTGGATTCTCCGAAGGCGCTAAAGCTGTTGTCGGTGGACACAAGGCCGGCGACCGCGGATATTTCGTCGAGCCGACAGTACTGGTAAACACACGAGAAAACATGAAGGTTGTGCAGGAGGAAATCTTTGGACCGGTCGTGGCCGCGATGCCATTCACGGATCCGGAGGAGATCGTTCCCCGCGCCAACAACAGCGACTACGGACTCGCTGCGGCTGTCTGGACGCGGGACATCGGCAAGGCGCATCGCATGGCGGAACAGCTTCGCGCCGGGACGGTGTGGATCAACTGCTACAACATCTTCGACGCAGGGCTGCCGTTCGGCGGCTACAAGCAATCTGGATGGGGTCGCGAGATGGGACACGACGTGCTCAATCTCTACACTCAGACCAAGGCAGTGTGCACCAGGATCGGGTAGCAAACGAACGAGGACGGCGGGCGGCCGCCGTCCTTACTTTTTGCAGGAAATTTGTTTACGGTTCCCTCTACTTCTCCATTAGCAGAACTTTCTCCGCCTCATCGATCTCCGTAAGTTTGACTTCGATCACCTCGTTCATCGTGGTCTGTACATTGCGGCCGACGAAGGTAGCCTCAACCGGAATCTCCCTGTGTCCGCGGTCAATCAGCACGCAAAGTTGCACGCGCCGTGGCCGACCATGTGAGAACAGGGCATCCAGAGCCGCTCGCGTGGTGCGCCCAGTGAAGAGAACGTCGTCAACCAGCACGATGTTCTTATCCTCAATCTCGAATCCAATCTCTTTCTCTTGCACCACAGGCTTGGGGCCCAGCGTCGACAAGTCGTCGCGGTAAAAGGTGATGTCGAGAGTTCCCACCGGGACCTTGGCATTCTCGATGCGCGCGATGATCTTGCCCAGTCTTTCGGAAAGGGGCACGCCGCGGCGGCGAATCCCCACCAGTCCCAAGCCATCGACCCCGCCGTTCTTCTCGACGATTTCGTACGCCAGGCGCACGAGCGTGCGTTCAATTTCAGAAGCGGACATCAGTTGCGCCTTCTGACGAAGGCCTGTCTTTCGCGAACGAGTTTTTGCGTCCATTGGGAAATGATTCCTCGAAAGCCGCGAAGCCGGCTTCTCAATGTAGTAAACGTGCACGCTTAGGTCAAGGGCTGTATGGATCGACGGGTTTCACTTGCAGACGGTTGTCCCTACTCACGCGGTAATACTAAGCGCTGGAGTTATCGACGGACGTGGCTGGTTCAAACTCCCCGCCTAAAACCGTATCCTGGATGGGGCATGCAGTTTGTATGGTACGAGCCAGTGGGGGATTTCCGTCCCGCACAGAATGCAAATCAATGTTCCCCGGGTTACCGTTTGCGGCATCGCCAGGCACGATTCCAACTCCTTGATTTCTGCCCAAAGCCTTTGCCTTGTACAGGGCAGCGTCCGCCAGAGCAAGCGATTCCTCCGCGCAGAGCGCCTCAAACGCGCTGCGGCTCCAGGGATACGCTGCCCATCCCACGGAGCAAGTTTTGCGCACGGTGATTCCGTGGCCGAGATCAAACGGTTCCGACGACATTACCTCCAGAACGCGGCTGCAAAATGCCGGCGTTCCCGACGGATCAGTCGAACGGCTCATAATCAAAAACTCTTCGCCACCCCAACGCACCAGCACGTCGGACTTACGCACGACCGTCGACAACCTTTGGGCCACTAGTTGCAGCAAGCGGTCTCCAGCGGGATGACCATGCATGTCGTTCACTTGCTTGAAGAAATCCATGTCAACCATGATGAACACGAGGTCGCGGTGATCCATCTTCCGAATGTCTCCACCTCGCGCACGCTGATAGTTCCGCAGCACCTGACCGGCCTCGGCCGTGAGGATCTCTTCCAGATAGCGGCGGTTCCACACTCCCGTCAGCACATCTGTGAACGATATCTCCTGGAGTTCCAGATTTTTTCGCTGCAGTTCCAGACTGTGCCATCGCAGCGAGTGCTCCTTATTCTCCAGTTCATCTTTTAATCGCGACATTTCTTCGAGGTTGTTTCGCGACAGGCGCAACAGCCTCAGCAATTCCTGATCCAGTAAATGCTGCCTGAGAAATACGAGTGCGCCCATTACAATCATGGCCGCAACGGTGAGAAGGGTTCGGTAGGTTCGAACCCGTTCCGGAACGTTACCGTATTGCGCCCAGGCGACCATCAGCGGCGTGATGAAGAAGGCGACCATCGCCAGACGCGCTTTCCAGATCCCGTACCCTCCGGCAGCGGTGTCGGCGGCGGGATTCTGAGTCGACGTTTCGCGTGCGAGGAAACCGATCCGAACAAACCACGCCATCGACCCCACCAGGGGAACATCGAACAGACTGCCCGTATGGTAGAGGTGCAAATCGATAGCCTCACTGGCTGCCAGTGAAGCGACGCAGTACAGTAACGTGGCTCCGAACAGGTGTATGTAGATGCTTCGCCAAATGCCGTGGCTGCGGCGCCAGACCAGAATCAGGCCGGCGGCCAGCACGAGTTCTTCCGACACGTAGAGCAAGTCAAAACTTCTGCCGTACACCGATTCCGCGGGGTGCACGTATTGCCACGGGATGACGACAAAAAGATACAGAAAGAGCCACCAGGTGAGGAGCAGGGCAAAATCCAGCGTGCCGACGCGCAGGGTCCGATTATCGTGTTTCACGTGAGGCTGAACCGCTACCGCGGCCATCATCGGAACAATGTGCAGGAATAGGATGACGTCCCCAACGAATGGATTGGGCGCCTCATGCCGCAGGTAGATTTCCACGTATGTCCACATCACCTGCGAAGTCAGCCACATCCCCATGCCAAGACCCGTCAGCGCCCAGAACAACCGTGCCTTCGGGCCAGCGGTTCTCACGTTGGCGAGAATGGCGATGGTGGCGCAAAACAGAATGGCATTTTGTAGGATGTCGCCGAGAGCGGTAAGTGAAAAGCCGCGTGGCACGAGCAGGGACAATAGAACATGGGCGCACACGACCGCGCTAACCGCGATCGTCCATTTCTGCCCTCGTTGAAGCGCAGCACTCCCCACGCTGGAATTGTATGTTCGCGCCTAGGCGGTCACTGTATTACTGAAGTAACCAAGGCAGGGATTCGGAAGTGGAGTGCTGGCAATCGACTACTTCTGGCCGCGCGAACCGAGATTGCCTGCTAAGTTCGTTAACCCCTTCGCTCCTGAAGATACCGCCCGAGCGCATCTCGCCATGTGGTCATGACGATTCCTTGGTCTGTGAGGCTCTTCGCGGACATGACCGAATACGCTGGACGGGGCGCTGGCCGTACCATCTGCTGCGTACTGACCGGCCGTACCTCGGTGGAAAGCCCTGCGCACCTGACGATTTCGCGCGCGAACTCACACCATGAACAATCGCCCGCATTGGTCACGTGCACAATTCCATTCGCGCTCTTGCGGCACAACTGCACGATCGCCCGCGCCAGATCGACGGAATACGTCGGGCATCCCCGCTGATCGCTGACTACATCGAGCACGGGCCGGGCGGCCGCGAGCTTCAGGATTGTGTCGGGGAAGCATTTGCCCCCCATTCCGAACAGCCAGGCAGTGCGCACGATGCAGCACGCGGGAATAACTTCGAGTAATTGGATCTCAGCCTCCGCCTTTGATCGACCGTAAATGCTCTGCGGATTTCGTGGATCCCCGATCTCGTAGGGCGAAGTTTTCTTTCCGTCGAACACGTAGTCTGAACTCAAAAACATCAACTTCGTACCGGCGTCTTTAGCCGCTCGCGCGACCTGAACGGCGCCATCGCGGTTTACGGAGAATGCCAGCTCCTGATGGCTCTCGCAGCCATCCACGTCGGTGTAGGCTGCTGCCAGAACAATCCAGTCCGGGCAGCTCTTTTCAATAACCTCCCGGACTTTCGCGGCGTCTCGAATGTCAACATCGTCGACGCCGAGGCCCACCACCTCGTCTCCGCTCCACTCGCGCATTAGGGCCTGCCCCAGCAGACCGGTGGCGCCCAGAATCAGTGCTTTCATGTACGTGATTTCCCGCGACTACTCGAAGGTCTCGGAGGCGCGGAGCGCAATTCCCCGCTGATCTTTCGCGGACACAATCGGCTCGCCGTCCAGTTCCCAGTTGATCTTTAAATCCGGATCATTCCAAGCCAGAGTCCGCTCGTACTCGACAGCATAATAGTCGGTGGCCTTGTATAAAACGTGCGCCTTCTCGGACGTAACGCAGAATCCGTGAGCAAAGCCCGCGGGAATCCACAACATGCGTTTGTTCTCTTCCGACAGGCGCACGGCCTCCATCCGCCAAATGTCGGCGAACTCCGCCGCAGGTCCACAGCGACGTCGAGAATCTCCCCCTCCACGGCACGCACCAGCTTTCCCTGCGCTTGCTGGATCTGGTAATGCAGTCCGCGCAGCACATTGCGCCGCGAGCACGAATGATTGTCCTGAACGAAGCGCTCCTCAATGCCAATCTCCGCCAAAGCTCGCTCGTTGTAGCTCTCGAGAAAAAACCCGCGTTCGTCTCCAAATACGCGCGGCTCCAGAACAAATACCCCGGGCAGGGAGGTCGAAATTTTCTTGAAAGCGTCCATCGCTGGCCGTGTCCCCGGGGGCGCACTCATTTCAGAATACCCTTTCCTTCAGTAATTGCAGCAGGTACGCGCCGTAGCTGCTGTTCTTCATCGAACTTCCGATTTTTTCAACTTGCTCGGCTGTAATGTAACCGTACCGGTACGCGATCTCCTCGGGACACGCCACCATCAATCCCTGCCGTCTCTCAATCGCCTGAATGTACAGCGAAGCATCCATGAGCGACTCATGTGTGCCCGTATCCAGCCAGGCCATACCGCGGCCCATCACCACAACCTCCAGTTGCCCGTTTCGTAAATAAACCTTGTTCACATCAGTGATCTCGAGTTCTCCCCTCGCGCTCGGCTTAAGCGATTTCGCAATCTCCACCACCCGCCCGTCGTAAAAATACAGCCCAGTGACGGCGTATCGCGATTTTGGTTGCGGCGGCTTTTCCTCGATGCTCAACGCGCGCCCAGCCGCGTCGAACTCCACCACTCCGTACCTCTCGGGATCGTGCACGGGATAGGCAAAGACGCGCGCGCCAACAACTTTTTCCGAGGCCGCCCGAAGATCTTTCACGAGATCGTGCCCATAGAAAATGTTGTCTCCCAGCACCAGCGCACACGGACCGCCGTCCAGAAATTCCTTTCCCAGTAGAAATGCCTGCGCAATCCCTTCTGGCTTGGCTTGGACGCGGTACTGAAGGCGAATTCCGTACTGGCTTCCATCTCGCAACAAGGCCTGGAACTTGGGAATATCATCGGGAGTTGAAATCACCAGAATGTCCCGGATGCCGGCCAGCATCAAGGTACACAGCGGGTAATAGACCATGGGCTTGTTGTAGACCGGAAGCAGGCTCTTCCCCATCACCTGCGTTGTGGGATACAAACGGGTGCCCGACCCTCCTGCCAGGATGATGCCCTTATATGGTGTGCTGTCGCTCATCGTTCTGACTTGTCTTGCGTCCCGCCCGCTTTCCGCATGGTGTGCGTTTTGTGCTCGGTCCGCCTAAACCGAGTAGTGGGTTGTAATCCACTGTCGGTAGCTTCCGCTGGTCACGTCCCGCACCCACTGTTCGTTTTCAAGATACCAGCACACCGTCTTGCGAATGCCACTCTCAAACGTCTCCTTTGGCTTCCATCCCAGCTCTCGTTCGATCTTGCGGGCGTCCATCGCGTAACGCCGGTCGTGGCCCGGACGATCTTTTACAAACGTGATCAGGTCGCGGCGCGAGCCTTCCGCACCGGGAGTGATCTCATCGACCAAGTCGCAGATCTTCTGCACGATCTCGATATTCGGTTTCTCATTCCAGCCGCCAATGTTGTAGGTCTCACCGGGACGCCCGCGCCGCAGCACGGTTGCAATCGCGGTGCAATGATCTTCCACGTAAAGCCAGTCGCGGACGTTCTGCCCATCGCCATAGACCGGCAGCGGCTTCCCCTCCCGCGCATTGAGGATCATCAACGGAATCAATTTTTCAGGAAACTGAAACGGCCCATAGTTGTTCGAGCAGTTCGTGGTCAACGTGGGCAACCCATAGGTGTGGTGGTACGCACGCACCAGGTGATCCGATGCGGCTTTGGACGCGGCATACGGGCTATTGGGCGCGTACTGCGTGGTCTCGCGGAACTGAGGATCGTGCGGGCCGAGGGATCCATATACTTCGTCCGTGGACACGTGCAGAAAGCGAAAATCCGCCTTCGCATCGGCGTTCATCCCAGTCCAGTACGCTCGTGTTTCCTCCAGCAATGCGAACGTCCCATCGACGTTGGTGCGAATGAAGTCGTCCGGCCCACGAATCGAACGGTCCACGTGACTTTCCGCTGCGAAGTGGACGATCGCTGCTGGCTGATGCCTCTCGAGCATTTGCCTCACGAATCCGCGGTCGCCGATGTCGCCCTGCGCAAATTCATACCGTGCGTCGGCCGCAACGGACTCGAGGTTACGCGGGTTTCCCGCGTAGGTAAGCTTGTCGAGATTGATGATCGATGAGGTATCTTCCCGCATTCGCTGCAGGATGAAGTTGGACCCGATGAAGCCAGCGCCGCCGGTTACGAGAACATTGTTCTTCATGCCGAATGTCGTTCCGGACAGTCCGCGCACCTGTCGCGACCGACTCTTGATTGTAATAAAAAAAGAAGGGGTTGACCCGTCCCTTGGGCGAATGGATGATGAACTGCTCGACAGACAACGATGAGCCACGCGCGATCAAAGACGAAATCTGCTTCCATTCGCGCACGCACAGCCACAGGGCTTGCATCAGAACCGGCAGCCCCAGCGACTGCAACACAACGTCTGGCGGGCTTTCAGAGGAATCGGCAACCTTCCGGACGCTCCCGGAAATCACCCGAATTCCCCGGCTGCGCAACTCCTCAATCTCTTCGCCGACGTAAGGCTCGACGGGGGACGGAAACTGATTCGCGAGGTAAGCAATCGTTAACACTTCAGAGGACCTCCGCCCTACGCTGTTGCGCTGCTAACATCCCCGCCATGGTGAACAGCAATCCGTTCACGAATTGATAACTCATCACCACCGTATATGGGGACCTGACTTCCCCTTTTTCTTCGGGCCTCTCTCGTGCCCGCCAGGACAGGATCCCGGCCGATATTTGAAACTGTCCGCTCCGCCCTGTATAAATTGGGACGGAACTCCTTGTCCGACGCCACTTCCAACTCGGCCTCTGCACCCAAGCCGCGTCGCTCGACCATTTTCGCTGCTGGCTTCCTGCTCCTCGCACTCGCCCTGGTGGTCATCTACACCAGCCGTAACGCGTTCCTGAGTCCATTGGCGCTGGTGGTCGTAGCGGCCATCGGACTCGCAGCGCTCTTGCTGCAGCTCCGTTTGCGCAAGGACATCGACGCTCCCGTCCGCGCGCCTCTAGGGCTCAACGTACTGGGACTCATCTTCGCGGTCGCTGCAATTTTCGCCGACGTACTCCGCCTCCGCGCCGGCCTCCTGCAAGTCGCCGCGCTGGGAGCTGTGGTGTGTTTCGCCATTAGCGGCATCGTCGTGCTTCACGCACTCCGCAAGCTGCGCGGCTAAAGGAGCCGCCTGTTCTCGGCTAAGCTAATCGGAAATCGTTCCCTACCGCTTAAACTCCACCGCCACGGTGGTTTCCACTACCGCTGGTTCACCATTCACTCGATAAGGCTCGAACTTCCACCACCGCAGCGCGTCCATGGCCGCTCGCACCAGCGCGTCCGGCCCATTGAGCGCATGCATGCTCATTACCGACCCGTCCCGCCCCACTACGATATCGAGCGCGATAACCCCTTGCAGGTTCGCCCTCCTGGCCTCCGGCGGATACACAGGCTCCACGCGATGGGTCAGCAACTTTTCCATCACCTCCGCCGGGACCTGCGCTTGCGGTTTTTCGGTTGCTGCCGCCTGCTCGGTCTTCAGGCCAGACTCCAGTTCCTCCCATCCCCGGTTCCACTTCCACCAAAACACGCCCGCACCCGCAGCCGCGAAAACAAGAAGAACAATACCGATGACCCATGCCACCATGCGCCGCTTCTTTGACGATTTCTCCGGCGCACCGTTGCCATTAGCGTCTCCGCGTCCCCCGGTCGGTCCTGCGTCTCTCTTCTTTTTTCCGTCTTGCCCCCTGAGAGTTTGGCACTCGCCCCGACCTCTGCTTTCGTCTCTTGCGCGCAATCTCGAATCGCCGCCTGCTGTTCCGCCGACAACCCGACAAACTCAAACCCGTAGCGCAGTTTGTCGTGATACCGCACCGTCGCCCGCATTCGCAACGGATCGGGAGTGTCGGGCAGCTGTACCTCAATCCCGACCACCTCACCCGGCAGCAGCTCTCCAGCGAGCATGGCCGCGATCCCGCACTCGCACACATCTACGGCCCGCCCCGGCATCGTGTCCGGGACCCCCGATCTCAACACCGTCACATCCAGCGGAGTCTGCAGTTCGAACCGCTCCACCCGCCTCCGCGACGGCCCCTCCCACCCCGATGTCTGTGTTCCCGCTGCCATCCCCTACCCTTCACCCTGTCATTCCGAAACTTTCAATCTGTCATTCCGAGCAACGCGAGGAATCTGCTTCTGCTCGTGTGGGTCCGGGTCTCAGACTCGGACAGCCCGAGCAAAGCTCGGCTGGCATTTGGCCGATCTCGCCCCTGCCCACGCTAGCGTCGCAACTCCACGATCTCGCTCCCGCGCGCCAACAACACAACGCTCGCCATCCCGATAAACAACCCGTGCTCTACCACTCCCGGCATCTCGCTCAACTGTCGCGCCAGTCCATCCGCATCCCGGATCTGCCCAAACCTGCAGTCTAGGATGTGGTTATTCTCATCGGTCAAATAGGGCTTGCGGTCAGTGCTGGTTCTCAGCTGCACTTCCGCCCCCAGGGCCGTGATCCGCTTCGCCACCAGCGCCTGCGCGAACTTGATCACCTCCACCGGCAGCGGAAACTTCCCCAGCACCGGCACCTGCTTCGACGCATCCGCCACAATCACCAACTGCCTGGTAGCCGACGCCACAATCTTCTCTCGCAGCAGCGCCCCGCCGCCACCTTTGATGAGCCGCAGCTGCGGATCGACCTCATCCGCACCATCCACCGTAACCGCGATCTCCTGGCATTCGTCGAGCGTGGTCAGCGGAATCCCCAGATTCTGTGCCAGTTCCCGCGACCGGTCCGAAGTGGGAATCCCCCGAATCCGCAGGCCATTCTTCACCTGCTCCCCCAGCAGCTTGATGAAGTGGGCCGCCGTCGATCCCGTGCCCAGGCCCACCACCTGCCCGTCTTTCACAAATCGCAAACTAGCCCGCGCCGCCGCCTCTTTTTCCTGATCGTTCGCCATAGTTATTTCGGAACCGCCACACGAACCCACGCCGCGAAAGAGCGGCCTTTGAAGGGCCGCGTTAGCGCCAAAAAAAGACGAGGGCTTTAGCCCTGCCTGCTCATCCCACACTTTTCTCGATGTAAATCAAATAAGCCGCCAACACCAGTCCAAACAGCACTGTCAAAACCGTGACCAGATCGAGCACAAATCCAGCGGGCTCAAAGGTCCCCTCATCCAGCCGCGCCCGCGTTTTCCGATACCGCACTAGCCCGGCGATCACCAGTACCACGCCCAAGACTATCGAAGTCGCTCCCATCCAAACTGAAAGCCCACTCCGGTGTACCGGATGCCCCTGGAGCGCCGTTAACTGCCGCAGAGCAATCGAGAACCTGCCAATCGCAAATCCAAACACCACGATCGCCGCGCCCGTCCGCACCCAAGCCAGAAACGTCCGCTCATTCGCGAGATGGTCGCGCGCCCGGTTGGGATTTGCGCTCTCCGTCACTGACTCTCCGGGTGCCCATTTCTCGCGCGTTCTGTGCGCGAGAAGTGGGGGGTTTCATTATTCCACAGCCTTTTCGATCAGCGCTCCCGCACCTGCCAGATTCTTGATCAAATCCGCGGGCACGCCATGCCGTTCCTGCAAGTACTCGGGGCTGTTGTAGGTGACCCAAACTTCGCCCTCTGCATCCTCGGCGACCAACGCCTTCATCGGCAAATCAATGGCAAGGCTCGGCGCCGCCACCATCAGCGGAGTTCCCCCCTTCGGGCTACCGAAAATCAACACCTTGGTCGGCCTCATTTTCAGCCCCACCTTTTCCGCCTCCCCACTGTGGTCGATGACTGCAAAAACCTGCATGCCCTTCCCGATAAATGCCGTTTGCAGCCGCTGCACTGTCTCCTCCATGGAATGGCGGCTGCGCACTAGAACCAGGCCAAAATTCTTAGCCATAGAACTATCCTCCTTAAGGACACGCGATCGTCCCAGGGTTCACCCCACCAGGGTTCACCCCACCTCGACCAGCCCGTAGGTATGCTGCCAGCGGGCCCGCATCTGCACCAGAGCGCGGCTGATTTCTTCCGACGAAATTTCCGCGTTCGGCCCGGCGAGCACAGCCGCAGCTTCGCGCTTGGCGGCTTCGAGCAGTTGGGCATCGCGGATGATGTTGGCGACCCGGAAGCTAGGCATCCCTGCCTGCCGCGTGCCGAAAAACTCACCCGGGCCACGAAGCTCGAGGTCAAGTTCCGCAATCTGAAATCCGTCGTTGGTCCGCACCATGGCATCGAGCCGCCGCTGGCCTTCTTCGGTGACCTTGCCTCCGGTCATCAAAACGCAATAGGACTTGGCCGCGCCGCGTCCGATCCGCCCGCGCAACTGGTGCAACTGCGCCAGTCCAAAGCGCTCGGCATGTTCGATGACCATCAGCGTAGCATTAGGGACGTCCACACCCACCTCGATGACCGTGGTCGCGACCAGAATCTGCAATTCGCCCTTCTGGAACATGCGCATGACCTGGTCTTTCAATTCGGTGTCGAGACGCCCGTGCAGCAAGCCAACTTTGAGATCGGCAAAGACGCGACCACTCAGTTCGCGATACATCTTGATCGCAGCCTTGAGTTCGCTCTCCTCGTTCTCGGAAATCACGGGATAGACCACGTACGCCTGATGCCCCGCCACCACTTGCTTGCGCACAAACTCCCACACCTTAAGGGACTGGTCATCCGCAACGCAACGCGTGACGATCGGCGTACGCCCCGGCGGAAGTTCGTCCAGCACACTGAGATCGAGATCGCCGTAGAGAGTAAGAGCCAGGGTCCGAGGGATCGGCGTGGCAGTCATGACAAGAACATCAGGTTCGGCAGGTCCCGTGTGGGGCCGGGCGCTCTCGCCCGTCCCGCCGAGCGAAGCTCGGCTTCCGTCCCCCTCCCCCGACTTTTTCATCAGCTTAAGCCGCTGCATCACTCCGAACCGATGCTGCTCATCCACAATCACCAGCCCCAGCCTGGCAAATTCGACTTTTTCTTCCAGTAGCGCATGGGTGCCGATCACCAGCTGCGCATTCCCCTGCGCGATATGCCGCCGAATCTCGCGTTTGCGATCCGCCTCGAGCGAGCCGGTCAGCAGGACGATGCGGTACCCGGCATCCTCCAAAATCCTCCGCGCTGAAAAATAATGCTGCTGCGCCAGAATCTCCGTGGGCGCCATCAGCGCGACCTGGCAGCCATTCTCAATAGCGATGATCGCCGCCTCGAAACCCACAATCGTCTTGCCCGATCCCACATCCCCCTGCAGCAAACGCCGCATGGGATACGGCTTCTCCATGTCGGCTGCAATCTCCTTCAGCACCCGCTTCTGCGCCGTCGTAGGATGAAACGGAAGTATCTTCTTGATCGCCCCCCGCACCCGCTCATCGAGTTGAAAGGCAATTCCGGTCTGCGCCTTCTGATCGCGGCGCTTCAACTCCAAACCCAGTTCGACGAAGAACAATTCATCGAAGATCAACCGGATATGCGCCGGCGTGCGCGATGCCTGCAAGTCCTGGAGACTCTCGCCGGGCTCGGGCCAATGCACATTCCACAACGCCGCCCGCGGTGACACCAGGCCCATCCGACTGCGCACGACGGCGGGAATCGGCTCGGGCAAGTCCGGCGTCAGATTGTCCAGCGCGGTGCGAATCACCTTCCGAAACCAGCGCGGAGTCAGCCGTCCCTGCCCGATCGACTCGTAAATCGGAACGATGCGGCCGATCTCCAGCGACTCCGCCGCCTTCTTCTCGGCGCCATTGTCGGCGCCCTCGCCGGGTTCTCCCAGCATCTCGTATTGCGGCTGGATGATCTGCAGCTCGCGGCTGCGCGGGTCTTCCTCGACCTTCCCGTACAACGCGATCATCTGCCCCGGCTTGAATTTGTCCTGCAGGTAGGTAGCATGAAACCACAGACAGCGCAGGCGGGCGCGCCCCTGGCCCACGGTGAGTTGAAAAATCGGCATGCGGCGCGTGCGGAACAGCCCCGAGTTGCGTACTTCTGCGATCACGGTCGCCATCTCGCCCGGCCGCAACTCCGCTATGCCCCGCGGATTCAATCGGTCTTCATAGCGGAAAGGCAGATAATGGAGCAGGTCGCCGACCGTGTGGATCCCCTTCGCCGCAAGCACTTCCGCGATGCGCGGACCCACGCCCTTTACGTACATCACCGGAGTCGAGAGTTCGAGCATGCGTCGACAGTTCCTGCGGAGTTCGGGTCAATCACAAAAGACGCGAAACAGAGCGCGAGAGAACGATGGGTCCGCCTAGGGAACAGCAAGAATGGTAGCAGGAGTCGTTGGCGCGCTGTGGAGCCCGTTTCGGCCTCCCTTCTGAATTCCGGTCTGAGGTGCACTGGTGTCTAAATCACCGGAGCCTAAAGCATCGGTGCTGGTCAACTTCATCCAGGCGCTGGCGGCAATCGTGTTGGGCAATGTCGCCTATTTCATTCTGGTGCCTTCATTTCCGCCTGCAGCTCGCCATCGTCCATTCCAACCCGACTTGGGCATGCTGGTGGACTTCTGGTTTTGCCTGGTGGCTTACGGGTTGATCCGCACCGCCAGGAAGTGGAGGTAGACAAGCAGCCAACTCGTTGAAATCCAGTTACTTTCGGAACCTCGATGGTTCCCGTTCCCGACTTACAATCGCCTTGCATGCAGAAAATCGCAGTCCTGTATGATGCGGGCCAGGCCGTGCTCTCTACCTTTGATTTGGACGAGGTACTGAGCCGGATCCTCGGCATCGCTCGTGACTTTTTTCATTTGCAGAAAGCGGCCATCCTGTTGCTCGACCAGGAGGCCCAGCAGTTGTGTGTGCGCTCGCAGATCGGCTGGGACGACGGGAAGGACAAGTCATGCATCGGATGGCACGAAGGCATCACCGGCGCGGCTGTACTCAAGAACCAGCCCGTCTATGCCCCCGATGTGAGCAAAGACTCGCGCTACATCTGCTGTGCCCAGTCCACGCGCTCCGAACTGGCGATTCCGCTGATGGTCCGCGATGAGGTCGTCGGAGTGCTGGACTGCCAAAGCGAACGCCTCGATCACTTCGACCGCGAAACCATTGACCTGCTGACCATGTTCTCAACCCAGGCTTCGATTGCTTTGCAGAATGCCCGCCTGTACTCGCTGGAGCGCCAGCGGGCACGCCAACTGCAGGCCATCAATGCCATCGCCCAGCAAAGCACCGCGGTCATCGACCTGGAGGATCTGCTGGCTCGCGTGTGTTCGGAAATTCAGCGCGCGTTTCAGGTAGCCCACGTCTCTCTCTGGTTGTGCGAGGACGGCGACCTGGTTCTGCGAGCCCAGCATGGGACGCTGACTCCTCTGCTTCCCGCTGGCGGGCGCCTGTCCGGCGACTGCGGGACCTGCGTGCGAGCCATGGAGTGCGGCGAGATGCTGATCGAGAACGACCTGAGCGGTGCCCCGCGGTCCCTCAAGCTGTTTGCCGAATCTGCCTCGCAGATGAGTATTCCGCTAATCACGTTTGGGCAGACGCTGGGCGTGCTCGCTCTGCATAGTTCCGAGAGAAACGCGTTTCGCAAAAATGAACTGCAATCGCTGGAAGCGGTGGCCGATATCTGCGCCAGCTCCATCCAGAACGCCCATTACGTAGAACGAATCCGGAAACTTTCCTATCTCGACGGATTGACCGGCATCTTTAACCGCCGCTACTTCGAGTTGCGCATCCAGGAAGAAATTGAACGCGCCCGCCGTGGCGGAACCGGAATGGCGCTGGTTATCGCCGACATCGACCAGTTCAAGAAGTTGAACGACGAATTTGGGCACCTGCTCGGCGATGAGGTGCTCCGCCAGGTCTCGTCCCTGTTTCACCAGCAATTACGGAAAATTGATGTAGTGTGCCGCTACGGGGGAGAGGAGTTCGCAATTCTGCTCACCAACACCAACGCGCAGCATGCAATGGGCGTCGCGGAAAAGTTGCGCAAGGTCGTGGAAGGCTGGCCATTCCCGGGAGTGCCGCGCAGGGTGACCATCAGCGCCGGAGTGGCCGCTTTCCCCGAGCACGGAAGCACCCGCGATGAACTGGTCCACGCCGCAGATAAGGCGCTCTATGCCGCCAAGCAGGCGGGCCGCAACCTCGTTTGCCTCACCGGGCTAGCCCGCTCCGCCTCACGAAGCCGGTAGGCTGATCCAATCCATCGCCAGCCCAGTTTTACACTTTGCCGTATCCCAGGCCGATCTGTCATCCCGAGACAGCGAGGGATCTTGGTGTTTCCTGACAGCGGCAAGAGTGGTGGTGAAGGCAAGAACCTAGATCCCTCGCTACGCTCGGGATGACACTGTGGTTTAGTCCCTGCGATACACGAAAATCGACTAGATATCCATCCGGTACGACCGCATCTGCCGCCGCATCCGGTCCATTTCTATCCGCAGCTTGTGCTCCTCGCTTCTGAGCTTCTGGCGTTGCTCTTCGGCCTGCCTGCGCGCTTCCTCGCGGATCTTTTTCTGCTCGTCGCAGAAGGTCTTCCGCAGTTCTTCCGCCGACTTGCGAGCCTGTTGCGCGGCCAGTTCTATTTGCGGTCGCAGCTTGGCGATCTGGTTTTCCAGTTGGCCCAGTTCAACCGCTGACTCAGCTCCGATCGCAGGAGCGTCAAAGGTCTCTTCTTCCATCAACCCGGACTCTTTGAGATGGGGGAGAGTCAGATTCAGGTTCTGTTCTTTTTTCTCTCGGATCAACCCCACGCTGACGGAATTGGCGTTGCGCGATCGTATGGCGTGCGTGAAGTCGCTGGTGTCGTGAATGGGCTGGTCGTTCACTTTCACAATAACGTCGCCAGCGTGGAAACCTGCCTTGTCGGCGCGGCTGCCCTTGTCCACCGCGCGCACCAGCACTCCATTGCCGTTCTTTACTCCGAAAAACTCGCCCAGCTGCGGCGTTATATTTTCTACCGTCAAACCGCTGCGGGCCGACTGCGTCACCACCACCATGTTGATGGAGGGAATGTCAATATCCGGGAGGTGGACGTCCGGCATGACCATCGGGAAGTCTTTCACCTTGGGACCGACAAAGGAGAACTCTTTGTGCTTGTCTGCCAGTTGCACCTTCACCGTCACGGGTTGGCCATCACGGCTCAAGCCGAAGCTCACGACGCGCCCGGGCGGGGTCTCATGGATCATCCTGCGCAACTGTGCCCCACTTTCGATGGTCGTGCCGTTCATCGAGAGAATGACGTCGTGCTCCTTGATGCCCGCCTTGCCGGCCGGGGCATCCTGGTCGACCATTGTCACCTCGACGCCCTTTTCCTCTTTCAGTTTTAACGCGCTCAGACGCTCCGTGGTCACGTCGGCAATATCGACTCCTAGATAGGAACTGGTACCGCCCTCCTCGCTGGAGAACGCGAACGACTGCGTGGAAGACTCTACCGGCCAATTCTGCGCCGCATGGGAGAAGCTCAGAAGTAACGGCAACAACGCGATGCTGGTCAAAACGTATCTGCGCATAGTCATGACCTCAACCATCAAGATAGCCTTCAGTGACCGGCGCGCTTGAAGGTAATATCGCCCGTCGAAGTATGAACTTTCAGCGTCGGGCCTCCGCCATTCAGCTTACCCTCGGCGGTGAAAGTCTTTGGCTCCCACTGTCCACCTTCGCTATGGATGTGAATGTCCGGGAACTCGGACGTGATGCGGTGCCCGTTGGCCAAGTCGACGCTGGCCCATACGTTAATCGCAACGTCGGAAGCGATATAAACCGTAATGTCCCCAGCACCCGTTTCCAGATCGGAATCGTGGCGCTCGCCGCCGGTATTCACCAGCTTTACGGTAATACCACCCGCGCCCGTTTCCGCCCTCGCCGAAGGCACGCCGTAAAGTTCGATCCCTCCACCGCCGGTCTCGGCATGAACGTGTCCCTTAGCCGAAGTAAGACGGATGCTGCCGCCCCCGGTTTCAATCTCCGCCGGACCGCCAATGTCGCTCAGGTCGACGCCACCGCCCCCGGTCGAAACCTTCACTTTGCCATTACACTGGCGCACTTCGACGCTGCCACCGCCGGTCTCAACGGTCGCGCCCTGCGCTCCGGAGTGAATCTCGACGCTTCCGCCCCCGGTCTCCGCCACAACCTTGCCATTGGCCCGGTGTACCTCGATCGATCCGCCGCCCGTATGCAGCCCGATCTCGCCGCTCACCGTGCCCACCTCGATGCCACCGCCCCCGGTCTCGGCGTAAACGCCTCCGCCAATGTCATCGAGGTGCATGCTGCCGCCGCCGCTCTGAGCTTCCACCTTGCCCGTAAGCCCGGTGGCCTCCACATTGCCCCCGTCTGTCTCAAGCTTCACCAGCGCCATTTCACGCGGCACCATCACGGCAAATTCCGAGGAACAATGACGTGGCTGCCTTCCACCCTGCCAGTCCGCTACGATCCATGCCGTATCGCCCTTTACATAGGCGGTAATCTTGTAATTCTCGAACTGGCGGCGGGCGTCCTGCTCAGAAGAAGTGCCAAAACGAGTATGAACGACGTAATTGATGCCTTGCTGCTGCCCCCCGTGCACAACCACCGAACCCATGTCGACTTTGACCCGCAAGTTCTTGACCGCAGCCAGCGACCCGGTGATCTCCTGACCCCAGGCTCCGCCTTCGCGGGATATGTGTGATTCTTGCGCCACGGCCAGCGGCGCAAGCAGGGCCAGCACACTCCCTAGCCCAACGACTTGTAGCGCGCGTTTCAAATCTCCCACCTCTCTCTCTGCCAATCTTTCTTCGTACTTCTAAACCCGTTCCGGAGTGCGTCTAATCAATCTCAGGCAACTGGGCCAGCATGGTGCGGGCCTGCGACTTGATGTAGGTGCTTTGATCTTTCGCAGCCAGCGCCATCAGGACGCCACGCACGCTGCCGTCGGCTTTCACCGGCTCAATCAGCCGCAGGGCCTCGATGCGAACTCCCGAATTGGAGTCGTTCACCAGGGCCCGCAGAACCGCGTCGCGCACGTTCGTGTCATCTTTCACGTAATTGCCCAGCGCATCTAGCGATTTCAGCCGCACACCCGGATTCGTATCATTCTGCAGCGCATAGATCAGAGCTTCGCGGACCTGCATGTCGCTGCTCCTCTGCGCCAGCAAATCGACCGAGTCCACGCGCACGCCGGAGTTGTAATTGTTGCGAGCCGCATACAACAGCAGCTGCTGGATTTTCTGATCGGTCAGCGATCCCTGCACTTCCTGAGTCGATACGGCGTTGTACTTGATACTGACTTGATTCGTGCCCGGGTCCTGAACAATCGAGCTGATTCCGGCGATCGAAGCATCGCTGACCACTTCGGGCGGCTTAGGGCCCGTTACCGGACCCTGCGGCCCGTGCGGCAACACCTTATAAGCGGTTCCCACTCCGCCAGCAAAGCCAAGAATTAGAATCGCTGATGCGAGCGCGGGCGAGAACCGCACCTGCCGCAGCCAGTTCACGGGATCGAACGGCACCCGACTCCAGAAGGTGCCTTGCGGTGCGGTCTCCAGCGCCTCTTGCAGGCGCATGCGCGAAGACGGTCAGCAGATTCGGCGTGGGATCAGATGCGCGATCCTGCGAGAGCAGTTCGTGGAACTCCTGCTCCGCCTTTAGTTCGGCTGCGCAATCGGCGCAGCGGGCCACGTGCTGCTCCAGTTCATGGCGGGCGTCATCCGCCAATTCGCCATAAACCTGGAGCACGATATTTTCTCGAACCCATTCACATTTCATCATTGCACCCTAAATCGACTCGTGTGGGGCCGGATCTTTGATCCGGCCGCCGAGCGCAGCTCGGCCCTTACTCATCTCATATCCGCCAGCGCCCCGCGCAACTTCTGCGTGGCGCGGAAGAGGGTATTCTTGGCGGTCTCTTCCGTCGTATGCAAAATCTCACCCACCGTGCGCAGCTTCAATCCGTGATAATGCTTCAGCTCAAACACCATGCGCTCGCGTGGTGTCAGCTTCTCGAGCGCACCGGCAATGCGTGCACCTAGCTGCCGCCGCATCAGATCCCGTTCCGGATTCGCTCCGGCGCGTCCATCGGCCACCTGGTCCAGCAGGTCATACTCGCCGCCGTCGGAGTCTTTCGCCACCGGCGCGTCCTCTTTGCGCACGGTTTTCTTGCGCAGGTGATCGAGGCACAGGTTGGTGACGATCCGGTAAATCCACGTGTAGAAGGAACACTCGAACCGAAAATTTCCGATGTTCTTATAGGCCTTGAGAAACGCGTCCTGGTAGACGTCCTGGGCGTCCTGCTCGGTGCCGGTGAGATGGAGAGCCAGGCGTAACACCGCTTGGTCATAGTGACGGACGAGTTCCTCGAAGGCGGCGCGGTTTCCGCGCTGGGCCTCCCGAATCAGCATCGTGTCATCTATGCGGCGTTCTTGCCCAGCCATGCGGCCCCGCGCTGTGGGGTCGTTCTCTCCGACTACGCAACCGCTGACTCTCTGTCTACTCTCACTCGTTCTCGAGTGGGCCTGTTCGCCAATCGCAAGTGGTACTACCCATGCATCGGCCGGCATTTTCGTGTCGTGTCCTCTACGCGCCCGGTGTATATGCCGTACCCGGGCTTGCACAGGAATAGACGGAGAATCAACGGAACCGTGAGCAGAAATTATAGGCCGTACAGGGATTTTTTGGGGGCTCTAGGTGATTCTGGGGCAAAGATTTACGGGAAAACAGAACATTCGCCCGCCGGTGCGGACCTAGGTTTGGCACGGCAAGTGCCCTGAATATGGGGCAGATCAAGCAAGGCTATCGCAGAGACGTAGCTTGCTACGTCTCTGCCGACAGCATTCCAAATGTTGGTGAGAGAGTCGTTACAAGCAACGTCTCTACGAAGACACTACTCTGCGACCGCTTCTTTCTCAATGACCACCTTCAAATGCGCGGTCACATCCTTGTGCAGCTTCACCGGAACGGCAAACTCACCCACAGTCTTCAGGGGCTCGTGGAGCTGGATCTTGCGGCGATCGAGGTTGAAGCCCTTCTTGGCCAGTGCGTCGGCCAGATCGCTCGAGGTGACCGAGCCGAAGAGCTGGTCGTGCTCGCCCGAGCGCCGCTGGAACGACACCGAGACCTCGTCAAATTGCTTGGCCAGTTCTTCGGCCTGCGTCTTCTCCTTGGCCGAGCGCCGCACCGAGGCGGCCTTCATCTGCGCGATGACGGCCTTGTTGCCCTCGTTGGCCTCAATGGCCAGCTTACGCGGCAAAAGAAAATTCCGTCCGTAACCTTCCGCGACCTTCACCACGTCGCCGCGCGACCCCAGTTTCGCTACATCTTCCTTCAGAATGACTTCCATGGGATGACTCCGATCTCGCTTTTGGCTATTAGCTCTTGGCTTTTGGCTAAACCTTCAACCCGGCTCGATTGAGCCAAGAGCCGAAGGCCAATTGCCAAAAGCCGCCCTTCTACGATGCTCGTCCCGCAAACGGCAGCAGCGCGATGTTCCGCGCCTGTTTAATCGCCGAGGACAGCCGGTGCTGGTGCGGCGCGCACACGCCGGTCAGCCGCCGCGGCACGATCTTGCCGCTTTCGGCAACGAACTGCCCGAGCAGGCGGTAGTCCTTGTAGTTGATGTCTTCAATTCTTTCGACGCAGAACTTGCAGACTTTCTTGCGCCGGAAAAACTTGCGTCCGCCCTCGCGCGGAGGCCCGCCGGGACCGCGTCCGCCACCGCCAAACCGCGGACGATCTCCTCCCGATCGTGGCCCTTCGCTGGAACGCGGCCTCTCGCTGGGTGCCGATTGCTCTGATGCCTTGGTCTCTTCAGCCATAATTCTCCTCTATCCGAGCCGCGCTCAGCGACTCCTAATCGTCCTTGTAATTCGGCGTGACACACTGAAGTTGTCATTCCGAGCGAAGCGAGGAATCTGCTTCTGGTCTGGCGCTACGCCGTTGCTGGAGTTTCCGCCACTGGCGCCGGTGCTTCTTCCGCCGCTGGCGCCGGGGCCGCGGGCTGCGCGCTCACTTTCTTGCGGGCGTCGCGGAGCTTCTTGATCTTGTCCAGCCGCTTCTGTTCCTCATCCACCCGCACGGTCAGGAACTTGATCACCGGCTCGGTGACGCGCAGGCGCCGCTCCAGTTCGTGAATCACCGCGCCTCCGCCCTCCACCACCAGCAGGACGTAGATGCCCTCGTGAAACCGCCGTACGGTATAGGCGAGACGGCGCTTGCCCATCTTGTCGACGCGTTTCACAGTTCCGCCCGATCCCGGCACCACCGACTGCAGGTTCGCAATCAGCTTGTCCAGATCCTCTTCCGTCATATCCGGCCGGACGATAAACATCAGCTCATAGGTACGATTCATTCGTTGTCTCCAAACTCACGTTGTCATCCTGAGCGAGACGGTTTTTGTCTCGCGAAGGATCTGGGCGCGCCGCGCAATCAATTTCTCGCTTCTTGCGAAATTGCAAAAATGCGCGTTCGGCGCGCTTCCTTATTCCTCCGGCTCTTTACGGTTGAAGCGATTCATCGCCGCCGCCGGACCCTCTTTCAAAATCACCTTCACCGCTTCCTCGGCGGTGTCGAGCATCCCATCGACAACGGTTAACTCGGCTTTGCGCATCGGCGCCAGCAGGTACGCGGCGCCATCGCCAACTTTCCGCTCGGGTGCCACGCCGATCCGGATCCGCAAAAAATCCTGCGTGCCCAGCACCCCGATGATCGACTCGATCCCATTGTGCCCCGCCGAACTGCGCCGCGTGTGAATTCGCAGCGTGCCCAGCGGAAAATCCAGCTCGTCCTGAATCACAATCAGGTCCGATTCCGGCTTCGCTTCGTACTCCGCCACCAGCTCTCGCACCGAGACGCCACTCAAGTTCATGTACGTCTCAGGCTTGGCCAGCAGCACCGCCTGATCGGCAATTACCGCCCGGGCCGTAAGCGCCCGGCACTGCCGGTTTCTGACATCCACTTTCAGATTCTCGGCGATGCGATCGATCGCCAGAAAACCCAAGTTATGCGGCGTGCACTGATACTCGTCACCGGGATTGCCGAGACCGACGATCAGTTTCACGCGGATTAGCCTGTGTGGGGCCGGGTCTTAGACCCGGCCACGCCGAGCGTACGCTCGGCTGACCTCCCCACGAAGCTATTTCTTCTCCTTCTTCTCGGCCTTCTCCGGCTTCTCGGCCGCAGCCTCGCCCTCTTCCTCGGTCTCCTGCTTGCCCTTCTTGATAACCTCGGGCTCAGCCGGAGTCGCTGCCGCTTCCGCCGCCACAGCTTCAGGCGTCGCGACCACTTCTTCCTTCACCGAGGTCACATGCGCCACGGGCTGATTCGCGTCGGTCAAGAACTTCAGCTTTTCCGAGTGCGGCAAATCCGAAACGCGCAGCACCATGCCAAAAGTCAGGTGGCTGACGTCGACATCAATGTGGCTCGGAATGTCCGCCGGCAAGCATTCGACCTCAACTTCGCGCAGCATGTGCTCCAGGATGCCGCCTTCCTGTTTCACGCCCGCGGCCTCGCCAATCAAGGAAATGGGCACGCTGACCCGCAGCACCTTGTCCATCGCGATACGCTTCAGGTCAATGTGCATCAGCTTGCCTTTGATCGGCTCGTATTGCCAGTCGACGATCATGGCCTTGGTGCGCTCACCGCCGTTGAGCGTGAGATCGAAGATGGTGTTATGACCGCTCTCCGAGTTCAGGATGCGCAGCACGTGCCGCGGATCCACGCTCACGGGGAGAGAGTCCTTTTCCGCTCCGTAGACCACGGCCGGAATCTTTCCCTCACGGCGCACGCGGCGGGCCTGGTTCTTGTTGCCCGATTCCCGCGGTTGCGCTTCCAATACGTTCTGTTCCAATGCAGTCGCCATAAAATTCAGTTCCTATCTCACAGTTCCTATCTCAAAAGTTGTCATCCTGAGGACGCAGCTTTTGCGTCCGAAGAGCCTGCCCCGAGCTTGCCGAGGGGACCTAGGCGCGCCGCGCGATCAATCTCGCTTTCTTTGCGAGATTGCAAAACCGCGCGTTTGGCGCGCTTCCCTACATGAATAACTTACTGACCGATGTCTCTTCGTGATTGGCCTGAATCGCGCGGCCAATCAATCCCGCAATCGAGAGCACGGTAATCTTTCCTCCCTTTTCCGTACGCGCAGCATCGGCCTCGGCGCTGAGCGGGATCGTGTTCGTGACCACCACTTCCTTGATGAGCGAATGCATAACGTTCTCGACCGCCGGCCCCGAAAGCACCGCGTGCGACGCGCACGCGTAAACCGACGTCGCGCCATTTTCCACCAGCGCTGCTGCCGTCTTTACCAGCGTGCCAGCGGTATCGATCAGGTCGTCAATCACCAGACAAGTCCTCCCGCCGACCTCACCGATGACGTGCATCACTTCCGCCACGTTCATCTCGACGCGGCGTTTGTCGACAATGGCCAGCGCCGCATCCACCTTCTTGGCAAAAAACCTGGCCCGCTCTACACCGCCCGCGTCCGGCGAAACCACCGTCAGGTTGGGCAACTGCAGTTTCCTGAAGTGATCGACCAGTACTGGCGACGCGAACAGGTGATCCACCGGGATATTGAAAAATCCCTGCAACTGCGGCGTATGCAAATCCACAATCAGCGCCCGGTTCGCTCCCGCCGTGGTCAGCAAATCGGCCACCAGCTTCGAGGAAATCGGGCTGCGCGGCTTGTCCTTGCGGTCCTGCCGGGCATATCCGAAGTAGGGAACCACCGCCGTGATCCGCCGCGCCGAAGCGCGCTTCAGTGCATCGATCAGCAGCAGCAACTCCATCAGGTGCTCGTCCACGGGACGGCACGTCGGCTGCATCACAAACACATCCGCGCCGCGCACATTCTCCTGGATCTGAACGTAGCACTCGCCATCCCGGAAGCGAATCACCTGCGCCTGGCCACGCTGCATGCCCAGGAAATGACAGACTTCATCGGCTAGCGGTTCGTTCGCTGTGCCGCTGAAGATCTTGAACTTATCGTCGGAACGCGGCCGCTGTTTCCGCTCCGCCTTCTCATCCGTCACGGGTGAACTCTTTTTTTCAACTTTCTCTGTCTTGTCGGGCGGCGTCAACAAAGTAGCCATGGTTATTTGTCTCTGGGCTCCTGGCTGCTAGCTCTTGGCTTGCAGCCCCGACTCCTTGCTCGTTTGAGCCAAGAGCCAAAAGCTAACAGCCAAAAGCGTTTCTCTGGCTGGGCCGCTAGGATTCGAACCTAGACAAAGTGCTCCAAAGGCACTTGACCTACCATTAGTCGACGGCCCAGTACGGACAATTGCTGATTGTTGATTTTCGTTGTTTGAAACCCCAGCGGGGCCCGACTCAATTGTCATGCAACAATCAAAAATCAACAATCCAAAAATTCTTCGCCGCCGACCACCCCTGCTCGTGTGGAGACGGCCGCCTTCGGCCGTCCAAGCGAAGGCGAAGCCGAGCGCTACCCGGAACAAAACTCGCCGTCACTACATTACCTGCTGCCAGTACGCCCGCCGACTCAGCGTCGAGGTTGCTTGCGCCGCCCAGCCTTGCTTCCGGAGCCTGATCGTAGCCCGCACGGCTGCCTCGCGCGAGACAAACAGCCCATACAGCGAAGAGCCAGAGCCCGACAGCGACGCATACTTGGCGCCGGCGCGCACGAGCGCGCTTTTGCCTTCACGCAGTTCGGGATACTCAGGAAAGACGACTTGTTCGAAGTCGTTCTCAATCCCGGCCCGGACAAGCTCGAGAAGCGGATTCTCGGCCCGGCCCCTTCCAAAAGGAGCACCGGAGTAAAGCCCGCTCAGCCACGCCGACAACCCGCGGCCAAGCTCATTCATTCTATCGGACGCATCCGATACCGTCAATTTCGCCCCGTCGTTCAGCGAAGGTCTTGTTTGTTGACCCGGCAAGGCCGAGCGAAGTTCGGCTGGCTGCGTGCCGTTGAGAAGCAACCCCGTCTGCGCGCTCGTGGAAGAGCGGCGCTTCAGCGCCGCCTCAGTCCCGTTTAGACAATTGGGCTTCAGCCCCTGTTCTTTTCTTACCATCCTCCGATCCCACGCCGCGAACGCCTTCGGTGTCGACACCCCCACCTCCGGTGTCACCGCAACACAAGCGATCGACGGCAAATCCGGCACTGGATACACCTGCTCCCCCCGCCCCACCCCAAGCACCGTTCCGCCTACAAGAAACAGCGGCAGGTCCGACCCAACTTCAGCTGCGATCCGCAGTCTGTCCACCGCGGGTAGAGATTTCTTCAGCGCCCGCTCCAGTCCCAGGAGCGTCGCCACAGCATTCGCCGAAGCTCCGCCCAGCCCGCCCTGCACCGGCAGCCGCTTCTCGATCTCAATGAGCACGCGCCCCTTGGCGCGCAGCGCCGGCATAGCCCGCTCTACGACGCGGGAACAAGTGTTGGACTCATCCCGCGGGACGCGCGGATCGGCACACCGAATTTCAATCCCTGAACCGCGCTCCACGCTCACCCGAATCACGTCGTGCAGCCTGATCGTCTGATACACGGTCAGCAACTCGTGGAACCCGTCGTCCCGAGCCGCACCAATGCGCAGCCCAAGATTGATCTTTGCGAACGATCGCACGGTGACGGTCATGGATGGATGATTGTAAAGTAATGCTGCAGAAGCGGATTTTGATCCTGGCAGATCCGCGGAACCCGAGCCAGTCAAATGCGAAAAAAGTGCCCTACCCGCGCCGCTTGTAGAGAATGGCGAACTCAAAACCACTATTTGGAGGAAACAATTCCGCCACCTTCCGCAGACGCTCCGCCAGCGCAGAGGGCGCCAGCAGCGGATAGTCTCGCTCCCGCAGATCGTAATAGTCCACGTCAAGATACAACGACAGCAGGTAGATGGAAATGGTGTCAGAGAACGTCGCTTCCAGATATTCGTTCTTGAAGCGCTCGCTCTCGGGGCCACCGGCCGTTGCTAGTTTGCGCGCCTCCCAGGCATCGAGCGAAGTCTCGCCGCGAACACCCGCTTCCACTTGGCTCCACGCCATTTCGCTGAACTCGCGCGAGACCCCGGCGCGCTCCACCAGCGCGTGACCCACATTGATATAGAACTCAAAGGCCACCGAGAACTTGTCGTCCATCAGCCGTGTGGAAATGAACACACACTGCGAGTCGCCCAGGTTCAGATTGCGATGGCACACAGCGTTATCGCTGAGGGCAATGTCGTAGCGGTCGGCGATCAACGTCTCGTCGCCTTGGCTCACGGTTAACGGGACGAAGTAATACGCCTTGCGCTCCAGCGCACCGGCAACGCGAGTGGGCACGGCGGCAATCATGCGTTCCAGATCGAGGGAATTTACCGCGATCTCGCCCGCGGCGGCATAGCAGATTCCGTTGGGCGCCTGCGAAACCGGGGTGAGTCGAACCACTTCGGCGGGGCTACGCGTAATGGCCGGGGCTGCCTGCGACATTCTGTCTATTCTACATATAACGCAGGAATATGAGGCGTAGTGCTACCGCAGAATCGGCAGGCAGAGGCAGGGGCGAACCGCGAAATCCAGCCCTGACATCTTCTCCAGCGCGGGATGCAGCAGCGAATCGCGGCAGGGCTCGAGCGTAATGACAAACGGGAGTGCCGCCTTGTCGCATCCCGGCTTTTGCAGCACCGAATCGATGTTCAAATGGTGCTCCGCCAGGATGCCCGCCAAACGCGCCACGATCCCCGGCTGATCGCGCACAAAAAACCGCAAATACCACGGAGTCTCGAAGTCACTACTAATCTCTCCCGTAGAGACATGGCTGGCTACGTCTCGCCCCGTCCCGGCAGCCAGGCTCGCGGCGACGAACATCAGGTCGGACACGACCGCAACCGCCGTCGGATCTCCTCCCGCACCTGCACCCAGAAACGCCATGTCCCCCCCGTACTGCCCCGAAGTGAGGACCAGATTGAGGTTCCTCTGCACCCTCCCGAAAGGGGAGTCGGTCGGAACCAGACACGGGCCGACATCGGCGAACAGAGTGCCCTCCTTCAAATCCGCACGCGAGATCTGCCGGATCGTACAGCCGAGTTCAGCGGCGTAGTCGAAGTCGACCGCATCAATCGGCCGAATCGTCCGCGCGCGGACGGACTCCGGAACCACCCGGGTATGCAGTCCCGCGAGCACCAGGATGGCCAATTTGGCCCGCGCATCGCCTCCATCCAGGTCTTCCGAAGCGTCCGCCTCCGCGTATCCGCGTGCCTGCGCTTCTTCGAGCGCTTCGCTGAATGGGATCCGCGCATTTTCGATGCGGCTCAGAATGTAGTTGCACGTCCCATTCAGAATTCCCGCGATACCGTGAAGCCGATCCCCGCAGAGGCCCGTGCGCAACGCCGGAAGAACCGGAACACCTCCCGCCACCGAAGCTCCAAATTCCAGCCGGCATCCCTGGCTCGCCGCCAGCTGCAACAGATCCGGTCCGTGGCGTGCGATCAGCTGCTTGTTGGCCGTGACTACCGACTTCCCATTCTTGAGGGCGTCTCGAACGATCTGTTCTGCCGGGCTCAACCCGCCGATCAGTTCGATCACGATGTCGACATCAGAATTCAGCACCGCTCCTACGTCGTCAGTCCATACGACGCTGCTCGGCACCCAGGACTGCTTCTTTCTCTCTACATTCCGGTTGCAGATATGGGTCAGCCAAAGAGTACGGTCGCCTCTCTCGCAGAGAATCTTCGCCACGGCGCGGCCGACGGTCCCGAAGCCAATCAGGGCAACACGGCAGGAACTCTCCCCGGGCCTGCTACCACTGGCAGCCGATTTGGAGGGCGTTTCAGACAATGGATTTGCTCGCTCACTAAAAAGGAATTCTTTATCATACGTGCGAGTGCTCTTCTGGTGTACTGCAAAGAGCAAAGGATGCATCCAGTTCGGAGCACAGTCATGCGGAACGTCAAGACCAAAAAGCTTTTCCGGTCTATGATCAGTGCCTCGTCGCTCCATGCTGATACATCGTCATCGCCGGCTAGGCCTGCCGCTGGTCATGGTTTGTCTGCTACTGTCGGCTGCCTGCAATCGAAGAGCGCCGGAACCGCCTGATCGTCCAAGGCTCACTCCCCAGGTTATTCTGCGGGACGTCACATTCCGCAGCGTCGCTCTCAACCGCGACATGCAGTACCGAGTGGTCCTTCCGGTAAGCATCGCAGCAGGACAGAAGTTGAGCGTGGTCTACTTGTTGCATGGAGGTGGAGGAGGATTTCGCGACTGGACGAATTATTCCGATGTTGCGCCCTTTGCCGAATCCGGCTTGCTTCTGGTGATGCCGGAAGGCTGTTCTTCCTATTACACAAATTCGGTCGACCAGCCGCAGGACCGCTACGAAGACTACGTCGTGAATGATCTGATCTCCGATGTTGAGAACCGGTTCCCGGTGGCGGCGGGCCAGTCAAACCGCGCGATCGTTGGTGTCTCGATGGGTGGTTTCGGAGCTGTCAAGCTCGCGCTTCGTCATCCCGGGCAATTCGCTTTCGCAGGCGGAATCAGTTCCGCCATCGATGTCCCCCGCCGTGCATTTTCTCTAAAGCGCATTCAACAGTCACGCCACTACAGCTCGATCTTCGGGCCGTCCGGAAGCCAGACACGCCGCGACAACGATCCTTTCGTGTTGGTTCGCGCCGCAAACCCCGATGCGACCCCGTATTTCTTCCTAACCTGCGGCGAACAGGAGGGCCTGCTGCCCGCCAACCGCGAATTCGCCGGCATGCTCGCCCTGCGTCATTTCCGCTACGAATTTCACACCGTCCCGGGAGGTCACAATTGGAACCAGTGGAATGCTGGGCTTCCCGCCTTGTTCCAGAGTTTATCGGAGCACCTCGGCCGCAAGAGTTGAACCACCTCTCGCATCTTGGCCGTCCCTCAGGGCGGCTCAACGGGCGGAATTCGCATCAAAATTGGTAAGATGGTGCCTGCCTGCTGCGAGTCGGAATCGACGCGGGAGCCATGCGGACGTGCTCTTTCTCAAGCGCCTCTCATTGCTGAGCCTTGAGCCGAGCGCTGTGCTGCGCAATCACGCCCGGTAGCGGGAGGAGAATGAATGATTCGAAAGTTCGCCGCGGTCCCCGGCTGCAAATCGAGATGCTCCAAATGGAGATGGACGGTCGTTTCGGCGATCCCATCTTTCTTGATGATTCTGTCGGGAACCGCCACCGTCGTTGCGCAGCAGGCCCCAGCTCAGCCTCCAGTTCAACAAGCTCCTGCTCAGCCCCCGGCCGCTCAACAGCCCGACAATCAACAATCCAGCAGCCAGGAAAATTCCCCAGAAGAGTCCACGTCCCGGCGCAAGGTCAAGCCGCGTGATTACAAGAATTGGTCCTTTAATGTCGGCGGCGGGGCCAGCGTCGACAATGGCGCAACCAAAACCTATGTACGAGGTGGTGGCGTCATCGCGGCCGCCGGTGTCGCGCGCAACTACAGCAAGTATTTCGGACTCCGCGCCGACTTCCAGTGGGACAACCTGCCCCTGCGCAATTCCGCGCTGCAACTGGCGCAAGCACGCAGCGCTACCAGTCAGGCCTATACCGTGATGGTCGATCCCATCATCAACCTACCGGTCACGACAAATTGGGGGGGATATGTCGTGTTCGGAGGGTCCTATGTGTATCGCTCCGGCAAACTGGACTCTTCCACGGCCCTCCCAGGATCGGCCTGCAATGCTTTCTTCGTCTGGTGGGGGACATGCTTTAACGGCAGCCTCCCGCTGAATGGGAAGTTTCTTTCCGAAAGCCAGAACGAATTCGGATTCAATTTCGGCGGCGGAATTACGAGAAAAATACGCCCCAACCTCGAACTCTACGCCGAGTTTCGTTACGTCCGCGGCACCCACAGCGGCATTCAGACCGCCTTTCGTCCCATCACCCTCGGCCTGCGCTGGTGAAGCCTCAAGAGCGGTTGTAGAACACCGATGGCGGAAAAATGCGCGGAGGGGCAACCGCAGAAAGTCGATTCGGGAAGAGCGTTTGTGGAAGAGCGGCCCTTCAGGGCCGCGTCAGCCGGAATCAATCTGTGGGGCTTCGCCCCTCTGCCTATTACTATTCGGGATTCATACGGTAGGACCAAAGATCCCTAGCTAGCTTCTGCAACTGCACGAACGACGTCGCAGCCACCGGCTGGTTGATCTGAGCATTGGCCTCGCGTAAGGCTGACTCCACGATCGAATGGGTCGGCGCCAGCGAGCACACCGGATCGGTCAGCGCCCCATCTCCAGCCAGCAGGAACGCCTGGCAACGGCAGCCACCGAAGTCCTCCGAGCGGCGATTGCAACTGCGGCAGGGTTCCGGCATCCACTCTTCGCCGCGAAAACGCCGGAACGACGCTGACTCCTGCCATATCCATTCCAGCGTCTTGTCCCGAACGTTCTCAAATGACATGCCGGGCAGCACTTCCGCAGCATGGCAAGGCAGAACCTTGCCTGCCGGATTGATGAGCATCAATCTTCGCCCCCATCCTCCCATGCACGCCTTCGGATACTTCGCGTAGTAATCGGGCACCACCGAATCGATGCGCATCCGCCCGGAGAGCCGCTTCTCGGCATCCGCCACAACCGCGACAGCCCTCTCCACCTGCGCGGGAGTTGGCAGGAGCGCAGCGCGGTTGGCCAGCGCCCATCCGTAGTATTGCGTGTGCGCGATCTCAACCCGTTCCGGCTGCAGTTGCTCGATAAAGGCGATCATCTCCTCCAGGTGATCGAGGTTCTGCCGATGCACCACCAGGTTCACGGTGAAAGCGATCTTGTGGCGCCGGATTGCACGCGACAGTTCGATCTTGTGCGCATGCGCCTTCGCTCCAGCAATCCAGTTGGCCAAGTCTTCCCGTGAATCCTGGAAGCTGACCTGGATGTGATCGAGTCCCGCCGTGACCAGCGCCTGCAGTCGACCCTCGCTGAGCCCGATTCCCGACGTGATCAGGTTGGTATAGAGTCCCGCAGCGCGCGCGGCGGCGATGAGTTCGGTCAGATCGTTGCGTGCCAGCGGTTCGCCGCCGGTGAAGTGCGCGTGCAGCATCCCAAGCCGGCCAGACTGCTGGAAAACGCTCGCCCACTCGTCCGTCGAAAGTTCCGAACGCGTTCCCGCCAACTGCGTTGGGTTCGAGCAGTAGACGCAATGCAGCGGGCAGCGATGCGTGACTTCGGCAATCAGGGCAAGAGGATTGGGTACCATGAATCGCAAAAGTGAATCATCTCGTGAATTTCCACTCCAGATATTTTCGCCAGCCTGGCGATCATTCAAAGCAAGGTCCGACGTCACGACGGCTCAACTTTCCTTATTGCGAAAGCAAGATGACCTCGAAGTGTGTCTCTCCCATCGTGACTACGTCACTGTTCCGCAGGAGAACCCGACCTTCGACGTAATTGCCGTTTACCAAAACGCCATTCGTCGCACCCATGGTCTCTACGAAAATATGCGCCCGATCGGTGTAGAACGCGGCGTGCCGTACCGAAACCATTGCATCGTCGACCATGATGTCATTCTCAGGACCCCGGCCCACAACCAGCCGTGAGTTCGGGGGAGCGAAAACCTTCTGGCGCCCCTCTTGGTTTGAGGGCTGGGCCCCATTCACTATTAAGAGAGCGATTGCAAACTGTTTTGCTATGTTGGCGGCAACCCCTGGATTCGTTTGAAGGGCTTCGGCATATTTCAGGGTGAAGTCTCTGGACCATTTCTCCCTTTCCTCGGAAACCTTCATCTTCGACGTGAAAAAAGCCGTGACCGCGCTTGTGATCGCCCCCGCTACCGCACTGACCAGAACAGTAGCAACGTCCATTTGCACACCTCGCGATCGATGCTCGTCTAGTAGTCGACGATCCGCTTCTTCTGCAACTGCTCGAGAAACTGTGCGATGTCGTCGCGAATTTTCGCCGGATCCGTTTTCCCGAACTCCTTCTGCAACTCTGCGATGATCTCGCCGAACGTTCGTTGGCCGTCGCAGCGCTCCAGCACCTGCCGGCCCGTCCCTTGCAGTTTGATGGCGCCTTCTGGGAAAAGGATCATGCGATCCGCCTCGGTCCCGCCCCAGCGGCATCCCGCCGCAAGCCGCGGCTGGCTTGAATCGAGCGGCGGCGCCATCACGCTCCCTCGATCCGATACGCGCCCGGCGGAGGCCAACCGGGCTGCACGTACGCGAAATGCAGCGCGTCGAGCTGCGCCCAGAGAATGTCGCATTTATCGCGCAGAGCCTGCACCGCCAGTTCCTGCTCGGCCCTCGTCTTCGCTGCCTCGTACACGTAGTTCACGGCGAACTTCGCATCTTCCGCTGCCTGCGTCAGCCGCGCTTCAAAATAATCAAGGCCGCCCGACAGCCACGGGTAGTGCTGGCGCAGCTTCTCCATGCGCAGCGAGATCAGATCTCGCGAGAACAGTTCGGTCAGCGACGAAGCCACCGCCTCGAGCAGGGTGCGGCTACGCACGAGATTCAGATATTCGTTCACTGCGAAGCGAGTCGCAGGAAGGATTCCAGTTCCGGCACGCACCTGATCGACGTCCAGACCGGTCGCCTCGGCAAGTTTCAGCCAGCGCTTGATTCCTCCTTCGCTGGTCGCATCGCCATCGTGATCGATGACGCGCTTGCGCCAGGCACGGCGAAATGCGGGATCACTCCCGCGTGAAAGAATGATCGAGTCTTTGATCGGGATGATGCTCTGGTAGTAGTAACGATTCAGCGCCCAAGCCTGCAGCTGTCCGCGGCTGAGGCGGCCTTCGTGCATCAGCAGGTGGAAGGGATGCTTGTGGTGATAGCGTTCCTCGCCCACGGCGCGGAACTGGGCGCGCAGTTCATCGAACGTGAGCAGGTTCGCGCCAGCCGTGTCGGCTTCTACAGATCGAACTGCCATCCATCCTCCGCAATTTCCCAGCCTGACTCGCGCACTCGGGCGTACTCGGGGCCGGCCTCATTCAGCATGGGGTTGGTGTTGTTGATGTGTATATAGATTTTACGTGGGCGGCGGAGTTGCGCCAACCTGCGCAGGCTGCCTTCGTCCGACGACACCGGCACATGGCCCATCTGCCGCGCGGTTGCTCCACTCCCTTGAATGCGAATCAGTTCCTCGTCGCTCCAGAATGTGCCATCGAACAGGAGCACATCGGCTGCTTCGAATTCCGCGACCAGCGCGTCGTCCACTTGGGGAGCGGCGGGCAGGTAGGCCAGGCGCCTTCCCGACGGAGATTCGACGATCAGGCCCAGAGAAGCTTCCCCTGCGATCAGATCTGACCGCCGAGACGGCGAAACGTATGCCGGGTAGTGGGTGCCAAGCGAAAGGGCGCGGCAGCGCAGACCGGAATCTTCACCGGCCGCATTCAGCAGCGGAAACTTCGTTCCGGGGCTTAAATCAGTCCAGCTCAACTGACCCGGAGCGCGCTGCAGCATGCCGAACATGCTGTTGCCTTCCAACAGAATTCGGCGGACGGATTCGGTGGCGTGAACACGCAGCGGCTGCAATTCACGCAACAGGAGCAGGCCGAGAACGTGGTCCACATCGGCGTTGGCGAGCACAATCCCGGAGACCGGCGACTGGCGGATGCCTTCCTGTGGGTGAAGTTCGGGAGTGGCTTCAACTTGCGCGCGAAGGTCGGGAGAGGCTCCTAGAAGGAACCAGGCGCCGTCTCGGGCGCTGATGGCGACCTGAGCCTGCGTGCGGGTTTTACCGCGAAATGTGCTACTGCGCACCCCTCGGCAGTTGGGGCACGCGCAATTCCACTGGGGAAATCCGCCGCCCGCCGCCGAGCCGAGAATCTTGACGCGCATGGGAGGCAGTGTAGCAGCGGCTCATGGTCGTGGCGCCGGTAGGTCGAAACTACGGACTTGACATATTCCCATATAGGCATATATTTGGGTCATGGCACGAGCAGCGACCACTTCCGATGCGTTCAACGCGGTGGCGGAACCACGACGGCGCGAGATTCTGAATTACCTCGCGCTGGCGGAACGTCCCGTAGGCGATCTGGTAGCTCAGCTCGGACTGGAACAGCCATCAGTCTCAAAGCACCTACGCGTGCTCCGGGACGTGGGGCTAGTTCGGGTGCGACGCCACGGGAGGCATATGTTGTATCGAACCAATGCCGAGGCGATCCGTCCGCTGCATGAGTGGACCAAAACCTTCGAACGCATGTGGGCCCATCAACTGACCCGCATCAAGGAACGCGCCGAGGAAAAAGCCCAAGAGCTAGACAACCGATAACCAGTGACGAGAAATGAGGAGGAAGCATGAGCATAAGTCCGACGATACCTGGAATCGAAAGTTTGAGCTTAATTGTGACCCAGGAAATTCACGTGCGGGCCTCGCTGGAAACCACGTTCGAGGCGTTGCTGGAACAGATCGGTCCAGAGAACGAGTCGCCAGAAAGAAAGATGCCCATGACGATCGAGCCGTGGCCCGGCGGGCGATGGTTCCGCGACCTGGGCGAGGGCAACGGCCATCTGTGGGGACACGTGCAGGCGATAAAGCGGCCCACGCTGCTGGAGATTACCGGTCCGCTGTTCATGTCGTACGGCGTCGTCTCGAATTTGCAGTACCGCCTGAGCGAGGAGAATAGCGGCACCTTGATCAAGTTTCACCACAAGGCGTTCGGATTGATTCAGGACGAGCACCGGCGGGGTGTAAGCCAGGGCTGGGGTCACATGAATTCCCGGATCAAAGCGCGAGCCGAAGCCCGTTCGAAGTGAGGGAGGGTTCCATGTGTCCAGTTTGCTTGGCAAGTGCGGGATTGGTGGCGGGCAGCGTAGTGTCAACCGGCGGCTTGACGGCGCTGTTCGTAAAAGTATTCAGCAAGAAAAAGGGCGAGAAGAACGATTCGAAAACATAAGGAGCAAGGATCATGACGACGGCGACGAGCGATAAACCAACGAGCGTGAACCCAACCGCAAAAGTAGTGCCGCCAGCCGAGTGGCTGGCCGCCCGCAAAGAGCTGCTGACCAAAGAGAAGGAGTTCACCCGCCTGCGCGATGAACTGAGCCGGCAAAGGCGGGAGATGCCGTGGGAGAAAGTCGAAAAGCGCTATGTGTTCGAGGGTCCGGCCGGGAAGGAGACGCTGGCCGACTTATTCGCTGGACGAAACCAGCTGATCGTCTATCACTTCATGTTCGGCCCGGGTTGGAAAGAAGGATGCCCCAGTTGCTCGTTCCTGGCCGACGGATTTGACGCCGCCGCACTGCATATGGCGCAGCGGGACACAACGCTGGCTGCCGTATCGCGCGCGACCATGGCAGAGATCGAAGGCTTCAAGAAACGGATGGGCTGGCGCTTCAAATGGGTGTCGTCGTTCGGCAGCGATTTTAACTACGACTACCAGGCCTCGGCCGCAAAGGACGAAAAAGCCAACGGCAAGGTGCATTACAACTACAGCCTCACCGAGTTTCCCTCCGAGGAACTCCCGGGAGCGAGCGTTTTCTACAAGAAAGACGACGAGATTTTCCACACGTACTCCACCTATGCCCGGGGTCTCGATATGATGCTCATTGCCTACAACTTCCTCGACCTCACGCCAAAAGGCCGGGATGAAGCCGGGTTGCCCTACCCGATGGCCTGGATCCGCCATCACGACCGCTATAGCGACGGGAACATATTTGACGTCAATAAGCTGATCAGCGCACTCGGATAAGAATCGTTGAAGAAGCACTCTGATCGATAAGGAGACGAAAGAATGACGACGACGATAGAGCCAACGTTGATGGAGTCAATGCTAAATGAGTTTCGCGAAGAGGCCGGCATCACCAGGCGCGCTCTGCAACGAGTTCCGACCGACAAACTGGGGTGGAAGCCGCATCCCAGGTCAATGTCGTTAGGCCAGTTATCCCTGCACATCGCGACCATCCCGGGACAATTGGCACGCCTCTCGCAGTTGGACGGCTTCGATGTCACGCAGGGTAATTTCGATCCGCCTCAGCCGAAGAACATTGAAGAGGTTCTTGCGGCACACCAGCAGAGCGTCCTCGATGCGGAGAAGTGTCTGCAGGAGATGACCGAACAACAGGCACAGGCGAAGTGGCGTTTGATGAAAAAAGACAAAGAAATTTTCAACAAGCCCCGCATCGACATCGTGCGATCGATCATGCTGAATCACTGGTACCACCATCGTGGGCAGTTGTCGGTCTATCTGCGACTGCTGGAGGTCCCGGTCCCGGTGATTTACGGCCGCAGCGCTGACGAGAACCCGTTCGCCTGAAGCGAGCCTGCGGCGGCAAGACGAAAATTGCGATCTCTGTGCAATGGACCGTAGTAAAGCTGGAAGCTTGTGCAGAACCGTGGAAGCTTGTGCAGAACCGTGGAGAGGGACGGCCGAAAGTGTGTTTTCTTGTTGCGTTTAGCGGACAATAAGAAGATACTCAGTGGGGCCCGTCTGTCACGGGTTTTTAGCCTTCCCCCACCCTCCCCGGTTTTTTCTCAGATTAGCCTTGGCCTACGGCGCCGGCACAGCGGAGCGGGTCGACACCCCAGAGCTGCGCATCTCCGGACACGTTCTCTACCCCGACTTCTCCCTGCATTTCGGTTCCTACCTTCCCCAGCCAGACAACTCGAAACTGGGCTTTGGTGCCCTGGTACTGGAGATCGACCACGCAGCCGGGTTTCAGTTGCGCGCTGACACCTTGCAGCGTCGCGCCGCGTCCGCTGATGGTCCGGAGGCTGGCAGGCTGCGTGAAGGGACGGGCGTTGGCGTCCACACCCCAGATCTTGACCGGAAGCTCGACAAAAACGCGCTGTTGGCGGCGGCGGTCCATGACGCGGATACCTCGCTGGCAAAGGATTTCAGGGATGGTAAGGGGCAAGGGCGGGGAAATACAGGTAACCGCCGTCACCGGACCGAGGTGCCGGAAGTTCCGGCAAATGTTAGTTGTCAGGCGATTCCGCAGGCGGGATAAATTTTCGATCTCTCAGCTTTGCGACGGAGAACCGCGCTCTTGCCACTAAGGCGGGATCGTATGAGTGATCCCGCGTCCTACCAACAAACTCAGCTCATGTCGCCGAGCGAGCACGCGCCGGGACCGCGGGGGTCGCCGCAGGATCCGCAGGCTCCGCTTGGGGACGCAGAGGCCGACGACCCTTTGGCCGATACCGCAAACACGGACAGTTGCGGCTCGAGCTTAGTGGTATGGCATTTGGGGCACTCGGCTTTTTCCTTGCCGTAGACGAGAACCTCGAACTGGTGATGGCATTCCTTACAGATGTACTCGAAGATGGGCATGAGTCACTCCGGATCGAACCTCTATTAGAATCGATCTGTGGGGAGTTCGCAAATTACCAATTCTGGGATTACTAATTCTGGGCCGGGGTCTTCGAACCCGGTGCCGACGATGACAGGCTGGGCAGTACGTCCGTTCCAGCCGCGTCGACTGCTACATGGCGGGCATGTGCAAACGCTCGCCAGCTTTTTGCTGCCGCGAAGAATTTACTTGCCGCAGCCGGAGGAACGGCTAGTCGAGGTCGAGCCAGGGATTCAGGTGCGGTGCTGGTGCTACTGGCAAAACGAAGATCGGAAGCAGCCGCTTACCTTGATCGTCGTGCATGGGCTGGAGGGGTCAACCGAATCACAGTACATGGTCGGGGTGGCCCGGCACGGTCTGGTGGCCGGGATGAATGTGGTGCTCATGAACCAGCGCAACTGCGGCGGCATGGATCATTGCGCGCCTACGCTCTACAACTCGAGCTTGTCGGCGGATGTGGCTGCGGTGGCCCGGCATGTAGTTGACAACGACGGTGTGTCGCGATTCGTGCTGGTCGGCTTCTCGATGGGCGGCAACCTGGTGCTCAAGCTGGCGGGTGAATGGGGAGCTGAGGGGCCAGCGGAGTTTCGGGCAGTTGCGGCCGTGTGTCCGGCGATGGATCTGGCGGCATCGGCCGACGCCTTGCACGAACCAGCTAACCGAATCTACGAGTATTACTTTCTCATGCAGCTTTTTCGCCGGTTCCGGAGCAAAGCCAAGCGATTCCCAAGGAACTTCGATGTGTCCCGGCTTCGCGGAATCTCGAGCCTGCGTTTGTTCGATGACCGCATCACGGCGCACTATTGCGGCTTCGCCGGGGCAGATGACTACTATGCGCGGGCCGCCGCCTCGAACGTGGTGGAACGCATTGCCGTTCCCGCGCTGATTCTTCATGCGGCGAACGACCCCTTCATTCGGGTGCGGGAGGAAACGCGCCAGCGCATGGCGAAAAATCCAAATATTACGTACATCGAGACCGAGGACGGCGGCCACTGCGCATTTCTCGGTGAGCGCAACGGCAAACCTGGAGATGATGGCCGCTGGGCAGAGACCGAGGTAGTAGAGTTTGCGCGATCCGTGCCGTGAAAACGCATTTCGTAGAGACGTAGCTTGCTACGTCTCTGCTGGAAGCACCGGTGAAGCAACGATCGAGGTGGTGCAGGCAGAGACGTTGCCAGCAATGTCTCTACGCTTAACTCACCCAATCCAGGACCTTGTACCACGCGCCCGCGAAGGGCAGAAACCACGGCTTGCCGTTGTAGAGACCCAGCGGCGCGCCCGGAAAAGGGATGCCGACAAACGGATTCTCCGGTTGGTCTCCCGCCATCAGTTCGGCAATCTTCCGTCCTTGATACGTCGCCATGGCGACGCCGTGCCCCGCATATCCGACGGCGTAGTACATACCGTCGAGTTGCCCGGCATGGGGCATGATGTCGAAGGCGAAGTCGAGCGTGCCTCCCCAGACGTACTCAATTCTGGCGTCGCGCAGTTGCGGGTAGACGCCGATCATGCCGCGGCGCAGGAGTTCGGCGCTGCGCCGGACCGTCTGGTCGTTCTCCGGAAAGAACGCGGCGCGCCCGCCAAACAGCATGCGGCGATCCGGTGTGAGGCGGTAGTAGTAGATATAGTTTTTCGAGTCATAGATCATGCGGTTGCGCGGGCTGAGTTCTCGTGCCAAGGGCGCGGGCAGCACCTCAGTCGTGATGATGAACGAGCCGATCGGGATGATCTTCTTCTGCAGTGCTGGAGTGGCGGCGCCAGTGTAGCCGCTGGTGGCGACAAAGACTTCATGCGCCCAGACCGCGCCAGAAAGCGGGCCGCGCGAGGTCGAAAGCTTCCATCCCATTTCGCCCTGGCGCGAGTCGCGTTGGATGCTCTCCACTCGGGTGTGCTCGAAAATCTGGGCTCCAGCTTTCATCGCCGCACCGGCGAGTCCGGCGACGTAACGCGCGGGATTGCAGCCGGCGCTGACTTCGTCCACCATGCCGCCGAAGTAAATCGCCGATCCGATCTCGGCGCTCAGTTCGTGTCGCTGCACCACCCGCAGCTTGTGGTCGAAGTCGCGGTCGATCACTTCAGCCTGGCGGGCGTAATCGTCGAAGTGTTTTTTCTTGCAGGCGACTTCAAGATGTCCGCAGCGGGAGAAGTCGCAGTCGATGGCTTCTTCGCGCACGATTTGCTCGACACAGTCGATGGTGCCCAGCGAGGCGGCATACATGCGCTGCGTGCGTTCGCGCCCGTACCTGGAGATGAGTTGGTTGACCCCTAGCTTCATACCCGTGAGGACCATGCCTCCGTTGCGGGAACTGGCGCCCCACCCGATGCTCTCCGATTCAAACACGGCGACCTTCGCGCCCCTTTTGGCGAGCGTCCGGGCGGCAGAGAGTCCGGTAAAGCCCGCTCCGATCACCGCCACATCGACGACTTCGGGCAGGGGGAACGTACCGTCCGGCGTCGGCATCTCAGTTGTCGTCAGCCAGTAGTTCTGTTCGAGCATGTTCTCCTTAACGCCACCTCCGTCGTCTGCAAGATCCCGTCTCGACGCCGTGTGGACCGAGCATTCTAGCGCGCGCATGCTCCGTTAGTACATGCACCTTGGGCGACCCTCTCGCCGGCCGGAAGTCCACCTCGGTAATCTTGTCCGCGGTTACTGTCCCACCTAGTCTGACTATGCATGGCCCTTCGTTGCCTCTTGTTCTGTTCGCAGCTGGAAACTGCCGCCTCCATCTGCCCCGTGCTGGCAGATCTTGAGGTCGAGGCAGAGCACTGCGTCGAGGCCGCGGGCGCTGCGCAAAGAGTCTCAAGCCAGCCGTTTCGCATTGTTATCGTCGACTGGGATCAACAGCCGGAAGCAGCAGATCTCCTGCACGTGGCGCGTGAGCGCAAGCCCAGCGAGCGGCCGCTTACCCTCGCCATTGTGAGCAATGACGTAAGCGTTCCCAAGGCTCTGCAGGCAGGCGCGAACTCGATTCTGCGCCGTCCCTTGCTCGCGAACCAAGTGAAGGACACTCTAACCACCGCTCGGGATCTGCTCCGCGCCCGGGAATCGGCGGCCTCTGCGCAGGCCGCCGCGGCGGGCGCGGCATCCTCGTCAGCCACGTCGGCCAGCGTGCCCGGTGAGGCGATCCTGCGCGCGGGTGAATTTCTGCAAACCACTGCGCCGGCTTCCACGACCCAGTTCGATACCGAATCGGAGATGCAGAAATCCATCGAGCAGTCGGCAGCCCAGGAAGTGAATCAGTTGAAGGACTTGGAGCCGATGGCTTCCGTGATCGAGGAAGCGCCGGTGCCACCGCCGCCTGCCCCCAACGAGCCGCGAGGGCTGCAATGGTATTTGAATCAACGTGCCGGGGCTTCAGCGCCTGCCCCAGCACAGACGCCACCTCCGGTGCCCCTTGGGGCACTTCCGGCGGCTCCTGCCAAACCAGAATTGCTTGCTTTCGACCAGACTCCAGTGTTTTCGCAAACCGAGCCGGCAAAGTCCGCCGATTCTGTGCGCCAACCGCCTCCACCTTCGGCGCCGCAAGCGGAACAGCAGGCCGAGGCGGAACTGTTCTCCTACATGGCTAGGGAGAGGGACGAACTGGAGAAGAATGACCGACCGCGAGGCCGGCTTGGCAAAGGACCGATCATGGCGGCGCTGGTTCTGGCCGCCTGTGCCGTGGTGGCTGCTCCACAAGCGCCTTGGCATCCCAAGGTTCGGACGATGTGGGCCCAGGGTCAGCACGCCCTGCATGTATGGTTGAATCCGCAACCCGTCACGCCGGCGCAAGCACCGGTGGCTCATGAAGACTTTGGCCGTGCCGGTGACGAGTACAAGCTGCCAGTGGCCGAGAGCATTCCCGACGCGACCACCGATCCTTCCCAGATTCGCGTCGTGCCCGTAGTCGATCCCACGGCAAAGAAACCAAACACCGGTGGGGCGAATCTAGATCCTAACGCCGTACCCGCCGAGGGGACCGTGGCGAATCCGGCAGACGCCACCGCAGGCCAGGTACCCTCGCAGGGTCAAAACAATCCGGCACAGGGCGATCCCGTGCAGGTCAACCCTACCCAGGGAGATCCGCCGCCGCAGACTGCACCCTCCACACCGCCTGCTACAGGGCCATCCCCGCCGCCACCTAATCCCTCGCCCGCGACGACGGCCGCGGCCGCGCCGCCGCACTCCGATCCATTTACGCTGCCTCCGCCCGTATTGGTTCCAGCTCGGCCGGTGGCCCCGAAGAATGCGCCACACCGGCCTGCGTCCGCATCGTCGAATCCCTCGATTCCTTCGAGCCTAAAATCGCAGATGGCCTCGATGGTTCCCGAAGCCAGCGGCAACAAGGCGCCGGAAACGGCGCTTCCATCCATCGAGCCCGTGAATCTCCCCGAAGCGACCGAACGCGCCCTGCTCACTGATCAGCCTGCAATGGCGTATCCCGCCACCGCGAAGGCGCAGCATGGGACGGTTGTTCTGCAGGTCCTGATTGGCCGTGACGGCAGCGTGCAGGACGCGAAGTTCCAGCAGGGGTCGCTGGCGTTTGCCCGGACCGCCATCGACGGAGTAAAGCAGTGGAAGTTCAAGCCCTACACCATGAATGGGCGCCTGGTATCGGTTCAGACCCTGCTGACCATCAGCTTCAAACCGCCGCAATAACAGGAAAGCCGCGTTGTGTGTATGACTTGCGTGCCTACGCGCCGGTCCTGTTGAGTGAGCGCGGCAGTGGATCCGGAGCGTCGAACTCCATTACCGGCGGAACAAAATCGAGCACCTGGTGCATCGAAATCCGCATCTATCGAGATATAATGTCCAGAGTTTCTCCGGAAGTAGTCCCTTCCAGAAGACGGCCAAAACTGATGTCCATGAAAACCAAAGCAGCGATCCTTGTCACCTCCTTTGCCGTACTAGTCTTTGTCGTCGTCGGTTCCATGGGAGGCGTGCATGCCTCCTCCAACGACGGCTCCTACCGCCAACTGCAGGTCTACAGCGAAGTGCTTTCGCGGGTCCAGAGTGAATACGTCGAAGAACCCAACATTCCGAAGGTGACCGACGGCGCCCTGCACGGCCTGCTGGAATCGCTCGACTCCAATTCCAGCTACATGACGGCGGAAGCCTACAAGGCCTACAAGACTCACAAGAGCGAGGCGAAGGGCGGCATCGGCGCGGTCGTGTCGAAGCGCTTTGGTTATGCCGCAGTGGTTTCGGTTTTGCCGGGATCGCCCGCCGAGAAGGCTGGCATTGAGCCGACCGATATCTTCGAATCGATTGAAGGCCGCAGCACGCGGGAGATGTCGTTGCCCGAAATTCACAGCCTCCTGGTCGGTGCGCCGGGATCGACCTTGAACGTCGCTGTAGTGCGCGCACGCAAGGCCGAGCCGCAGAAGGTTGTCATCACGCGCGACGTGGTCAGCATTCCGTCCCCTTCCGACAAGATGATGGAAGATGGCGTGGGCTATGTGAAAGCCGAGGCCCTGACCAAGGGTAAGTCGCAGGAAATTGCCTCGAAGATCAAAGCGCTCGAGAAATCAGGCGCCAAAAAGCTCGTCCTCGACCTGCGGAATTGCGCCGAGGGAGATGAGAGCGAGGGCGTCACGGTCGCGAACCTGTTCCTGAATCACGGGACGATCACGTATCTCCAGGGACAGAAGTTCCCGAAACAGGCATTCAATGCCGACCCCGCCAAAGCAATCACAGCCCTGCCGATCGCGGTGCTGGTGAACAAGGGCACAGCGGGTGCGGCTGAAATCGTCGCGGCGGCGATTCTCGAGAATGCCCGCGGCGACGTTGTGGGCGACAAGACCTTCGGCGACGGCTCGGTGCAAAAAACCATTGACCTGCCCGATGGCGGCGCATTGATTCTCTCGGTGGCCAAGTACTATTCTCCCAGCGGAAAGGCAATTCAGGACGCTGCCATCACGCCGAACGTGGTTGTGGCAGATGTGGACGACGCCATAGCCCCGGAAGATGAGGACTCCGCTCCCGCCGCGCCCGACCAGGAAGCAAAACCCAAGAACACCGTGGATGATCAGCTGAACAAGGCGGTCGAAGTGCTGAAAAAGCGGACAAGCTAAGTAGACAGCAGATAAACATGACTCCAATCGCGCGCCACGGCGCGCGATTTATTTTGCCCTGTTATTTTTCAGCCGATATCCCAGCCCTGAGCACTAGCGACGAAGTGCTATCCTGACCTCGAACGCGCATGAAGTCCCTCTACGAAAATCTTCCTGAGGTGGAAATCGGCGGGCGCAAGCTGGTCGGGCGCGTCCTGTTCGGCTTGCTCGTGCTCATCGCAGCGCTGGTGGGAGCCACCGCCGGCCTGCTGCTCGTCTACACCACCGACCTGCCGCAAGTTGAGGCACTCGAAGCTTACCGCCCCAGTTCGGTCACCGAGATTTATGACGATCACGAGCGGGTGATCGGTTCCTTCGCTCTGCAACGGCGGGTAGTCGCGAGCTATGACGATTTTCCTCCCGTTTTGCGCGACGCGCTGGTCTCCATCGAAGACAAGGATTTCTACCGTCACTCCGGAATCAATTTCTGGCGCATCGTAGGCGCAGCCTATCGCGACGTCGAATCGGGCGGCAGAGTGCAGGGCGCGTCCACCCTGACCATGCAACTGGCACGCAATCTGTTCCTGTCGCCGGACCGGTCGTTCCATCGTAAGGTCCAGGAAACGATGCTGGCCATCCAGATCGAACGTCACTTCACCAAGCCGCAGATTTTCACGCTCTACGCCAACCAGATTTTTCTCGGACACGGTGTCTACGGGTTTGAGGCGGCATCGGAGTTTTACTTCAGCAAGCCCGCGAAGAAATTGACGCTCGAAGAAGCCGCGCTGCTGGCGGGCCTGCCCAAAGGGCCGACAGTATACTCGCCCATCAACCATCCGGATCGTGCGCAGAAGCGCCGCAACCTGGTGATCAATGCCATGCTGGAAGACGGCAAGATTACCGCCGCGCAGGCGGCCGATGGCCGCTCGGCGCTGGTTGTCCTTCACCTGGCCCACGATCCCAATTCGCTCGCGCCTTATTTTGTGGAGGAGATTCGTCGCTACCTCGAGGGCAAGTATGGAACCGATCAGGTGCACGAGGGCGGCCTGAAGGTTTACACCTCGCTCGATGTCGACCTGCAGAAAGCGGCGAATCAGGCTGTCCTCGATGGACTGGCGGCGTACGAGAGGCGGCATGGATGGAAGGGCCATCTGGAAAACGTCGTGGCCGAGGGAGCGGTCCTGGAGAAGTACTCGAACCCCGACTGGGATGACGAACTCGAAGTTGGCGGCTATGTTCACGCGCTGGTCACCGCCTCGGGAACCGGAATCGCCACCCTGAAGTTTGGCCGCTACACCGCGGCCCTGGGGCAGGCGGATGCGGCCTGGGCCCGGCAGAGGCTGCCAGACATCCTCAAGACCGGCGATGTCTGCTATGTGAAGATTCTTTCCCTTGGCACCAACGGCGCCGCAAAGGTGAGTCTGGAGCAGGATTCCGGGGCGCAAGGCGCACTCCTGGCCCTGGATAACACTACTGGCGGCATTAAGGCCATGGTGGGCGGGCGCGACTTCAACGCCTCCAAATTCAACCGCGCCACGCAGGCGATGCGCCAGGTGGGATCGTCGTTCAAACCCTATGTCTACACCACGGTCATCGACGGCGGTGCGAGTCCGGACGACACGATTCTGGATGAACCGGTGAGCTTCGAAACTCCCTCGGGGCCGTACTCGCCGCACAACTACGACGAGAAGTTCGAAGGCATCATCACGCTGCGGCGCGCGCTGGCGCAGTCGCGCAACATTCCCGCGCTGAAGCTGGCCAACAAAGTAGGCATCAAGAGCGTCATCGAATACGCCGGGCGTTTTGGCATTACTTCCAAGCTGCCACCCTATTTGCCGGTGGCGCTGGGGTCGGCGGAGATTACTCTGATCGAGCAGACGTCGGCGTACAGCGTCTTTCCGAACGAGGGCGTGCGCGTGACCCCGCGCTACATCACGCGAGTGACCGACTACGAAGGCCGCGTGCTGGAAGAAGATTTTCCCGAGGTGAAGGATGTGATCAGCGAGCGCACGGCTGGGATCATGACCTCAATGCTGCGCGAAGTAGTCCTGCACGGCACAGCGATCGCGGCCTCGAAGCTGCCGTTTCCAGCCGCAGGCAAAACGGGAACCACCAACGATTTTACCGACGCGTGGTTCGTAGGATTCTCTCCGACCGTGACCTGCGGCGTGTGGATCGGCTACGACGAGAAGAAATCGCTGGGCGCGAAAGAGACTGGAGCACACGCCGCACTGCCGATCTGGATGAACTTCATGACGGCTGCCATGGCTGGCAAAGATGCTGGCGACTTCCAGCCAAGTCCAGTTGCACCGCACATCGTGGCGCAAAAAGTCGACACGCCGGACACCGCGCCCGCTGCAGAAGAAGCGCACTAGCGAAGTCATGCGTAGAGACGTAGCTTTGCTACGTCTCTTCCAGCCACGAGTTGTGCCGTCCGTAGCGGCAAGACGTCGCACTCCCGAAAGGAATCATGAGGAAGACACCAACTCTCCGCATCCTGATCCTGCTGCTACTGTTCGCGATTTGCCTAGTAGCGCAAGAGCCACAGTCGAGGAGCACGCCCAGCGATCCCAAAGCAGCTGTCGAACAAGTCCTGCACATCCAGCAGGACGCCTGGAACCGTCACGACCTCGAAGCATTTATGGCAGGCTATTGGAATTCTCCTGACCTGACGTTCTTCTCGGGAGCGAAAGAGACCTCCGGATGGCAAGCAACCCTCGGCCGCTATCGCGCGACGTATGCCAGTCCCGGCCACGAGATGGGAACGCTGGACTTCTCGGGCCTGCGCATCGAGATCCTCGGTTCGGAGGCGGCCTTTGTCCGCGGCGCCTGGCAGTTGACCTTGTCAGACGGAAAAACACCGCACGGCCGCTTCACGCTGGTCTTCCGCAAATTTTCCGATGGCTGGAAGATTATCCACGACCATACGTCGGCCGCCGAGTGAATAGCCTTTTATCCCCTCTCGTTCGAGCCAATTCAAAAAATGGAGCGCGCGAGGGCGGCGTTTGCGAAGGGCTGCCGTTGGGAGGCGGGAGTTGCGAAGCAATGGTCTGCGAAGGGCGGAGGTGGGAAGGGCACGACTTTCCGTCGTGCCGCTAGGGACCGCATTAACGCAGGGCTTTACCCGCTGAGACGGATGCTCTGGAGGATAATCCTCCGATTCTATGCATCCGCACATCCGTGCAAAAATATCCTGGTTATCTTCCTACCGAGTGGAATAGCCGATTTTGTCTCGGGATCTTGAACAGTGTTCTCGGTGGAACGTCCCGCGGCACCATTAGTAATGGCACCGTAATGACCCAGACGAGGTCTTTCCCCGCCCGCCGAAACAGCTAACATTACCTTCACCAAAGCGAAACAGTTCCTACGGTTTCCCCCGAAACACTGACCCAAGAAAACTCTGCAACCCTTCCGCACTCTGCAGAGGAACTTAAGGAAAAGCTGCATAAAGCGAGCACGTGGCCATCACCTCCGGCTGGGGTGTGAGCCGAGCATCAACTGGAGGATTTAAGATGAAACGCTACTTGTTTGCCTTGCTGTTGTTGGTTCCCTCGCTCTCTTTCGCCCTCACTCCGGTCACCATTAATAGCGCGTCCATCAACTACACAACCCACACGGTCACTGCCGTTGGGACAGGCTTTTGCACTGGCGCTCTGCCCGCAGTCACTTTCAACACGACCCGACTCAATGTGACCTCTGCGTGCTCGTCTTCCGTGGTCGTGGCTAGTCTGCCCGTGCAGGCGGCAGGTTCTTACAGGCTCATAATTGCCAACAGCGGCGGAGCCTCGGCTACATTCTATGTGACTTACGGCGCGGTCGGGCCGCAGGGACCACAGGGCTTGACGGGAGCGACAGGAGCAACCGGAGCAACCGGAGCCAAAGGTGCGACGGGCGCAACCGGTCCACAGGGTCTGATCGGATTGACGGGAGCGACAGGGGCAACTGGATCACCGGGGCCAATCGGGTCGACGGGTGCGCAGGGAGCGACTGGAGCCGAAGGCCCCCAGGACCTGCGGGCGCGAACGGCACGGGCTTCAACTTCCGCAACGCATTCGATCCCACGGCCACCTACGCGATCAATGATGTTGTGACTTACAGTGGCTCGACGTACCTGGCGAATGTAGCCAACGGCCCGAACACACTCACACCGGACGCGAACATAAGCGCGTGGGTTGTTGTGGCGCAGCAAGGCGCAACAGGTTCAGCAGGGCCGCAAGGTCTTACTGGAGCGATGGGGCCCCAAGGTGCGCAGGGACCCAAAGGCGATATCGGACCACAAGGTCCAACCGGAGCACAGGGCACCGCAGGCACCAATGGAACGAATGGTACCAACGGGATAGATGGCATCAACGGAGCACAAGGGATTCAAGGTATCTCCGGGACGAATGGCACCAACGGCACTGGCTTCAACTTTCGTGGGACGTTCGACCCCAACATTTCCTATGCGGTTAACGATGTGGTGTCCTTCACCCCCACTCTGATCACCTACAACGTCAACCTGACCTTCGGCGCTGCTGGCTCAGCGGTAGGTACGATTACAACCGATGGTACACAAGGTGTGCTGAGTCCTTCCAACATCGTCTCGTGGAGCCTCACGGTGACAGATCACGGCACCAACTCCACCATCTTGACACAGGCTAACTCTGCAGTGAGCGAAGGTGCTTACAACTCGGGGGGTGTTGCTAACAACGATTTCAGCGCCACATCAACTACCTTGCTGTTTAATTATGGCATGGGGGACGCTGGCTCATGGAGTATCGCTGGGGCTTCCGGACAACTCTGTTTCACCAGCTACTCGAACTGTTTCGGGCCGAGCAATACCTATGGAACGTGGAGCATCAACGGTGACAGCCAGTGGACGTACTCTGGTGCCGGAGGATCACAGGTGGTTGCCACTGGCGGTGCGACCACTCACGGTGGCACGTCCACGTATGTTGCAACAGCGCCGGTATCGGCGGGGACTGTACCGGGCACGCTTCCGTGGGTAATGATGGCACAGGCGGGCACGAATGGTACGAACGGTGCGCCAGGAACTGCGGGAGCACCGGGTACGCCAGGAATCAACGGGATTAACGGAACGAATGGTGCAACAGGCGCAACCGGCGCAATCGGTCCACAGGGTCCGATCGGACTCACGGGAGCGACAGGAGCAACCGGAGCGAATGGAGCACAGGGGCCAGTCGGGTTGACAGGTGCGCAAGGAGCGACTGGAGCCACGGGCCCCCAAGGCCCTGCGGGCGCGAACGGCACGGGCTTCAACTTCCGTGGCGTTTTCAACCCGAATACTACGTACGCCCTCAACGACGTGGTTACCTTCACCCCCATTACCTACAACGTCAACGTATCATTCGGCGCTTCCGGCTCTATGGTCGGTACGATCACGACCGATGGCACGCAAGGTGTGCTCAGCGTGCGTAACATCATTGGTTGGAGCCTCACACTGACGGATTACGGCGCCAACTCAACCACCCTGACGCCGGGTAACTCCGCGTTCGATTCCGGCAACCACGACACCGGCAGTCAGCCTAACAGTGACTTCACCGCCACGCCAACCGGCCTGACATTCACTTACAACAATGGTGGGTTCTGGTCTGTTGCTGGCGCGTCCGGGCAGTTCTGTATAACGGACTGGTCCAACTGCTTCGGCCCCCTTGCTTTCGGAACGTGGAGCATCAACGGTGACAACCAGTACTCGTACTCTGGCGCTGGAGGCGGCAGTTCACAGGTAATCGGGACGGGCGGCACCGCAGGTGGCACGTCCACGTATGTTGCAACAGGGCCGATATCGCCGGGGACTCTACCGGGCACGCTTCCGTGGGCAATGATGGCGCAGGCTGGCACGAATGGAACCAACGGTTTGCAGGGTCCGCAGGGTCTTCCGGGTGCCACAGGTGCGACTGGCGTACAAGGCTTAGCTGGGACGAACGGAACCAACGGTATCAACGGCGCAACTGGCGCTCAGGGTGCCCAAGGCATTCCCGGCACAAACGGTACCAACGGAACGAATGGCATCAACGGCACGAACGGCACAGGCTTCAACTTCCGTGGCGTCTTCAACACGAATACGACGTACGCCCTCAACGACGTCGTTACCTTCACCCCCATCACGGGTATCACCTACAACGTCAACCTGCCCTTCGGCGGTGCTGGTTCCATGGTTGGTACTATTACGACCAACGGTACACAAGGCGTACTAAACAACTCTGACATCGTCTCGTGGAACCTAACATTGAACGACGGTTCCAAAACAGTGGTTTTGATACCGACTACGTCAGCAGTAGGTATATATGGTGCTGACTGGACAGCTACCCCGACCAACATAGTGTTTAACTACAACGTTGGGGACAACGGCTACGGAGGCTTTTCTGGTGCCCATGGACAGTTTTGTATCACCAGCCAGACTAACTGCTTCGGGCCTGCTAATACTTACGGTTCTTGGGGTGTCCAAGGCGATAGCTGGGTGTACTCTTACGGGTCTGGTACACAGACAATCGCCACTGGCGGTGTCGCAACTTACGGTGGCACGTCCACGTATGCTGCAACAGGGCCGGTAGCGGCGGGGACTGTACCAGGCACGCTTCCGTGGGTAATGATGGCGCAGGCAGGCACCAACGGCACCAATGGAACGAACGGGATCGACGGAGCCCCCGGCATCAACGGTCTGCCGGGAGCTACAGGTGCAACAGGTCCCACGGGAGCTGCTGGAGCTACCGGACCTGCGGGTCCAGCTGGTACAAACGCCCCAGCCAATACTTACGTGAACACCACGTACACCAACGCTCAGGTAAGCGTGTCGGCGGGCATCCAGTCGCCGGGAGTGATCCAACTCACCAACATCCCTGCGGGTTCCTATTTGGTGACTGGGAATATCACTCTCGCGTACGGAGTTGATCCGCAAGGTCACCGCTTCGTCAACCCTTGGTGCGGTCTTTATGCCTCCGATGGCGGCGGCAGCTCTGTGAACATGGGGCAGCCTGCGTTCGCAACGATGGAACTCCCGTTTACCGCTGACGGACAAACAACGACAAGTACGACTTTGGTGGTAAACGGTTGGGTCACCTTGGCCAACCCCACCAATCTCATCTACATCGGCTGCTCCATCAACGGTCCTTGGGACACAACCACCCTTCACACTCAAACCCAGACGATCACTGCCGTGCAATCCACGGTCGTAAAGTCTGCCGGCAGCGTGTACTAAGTTCTTTGAATCTCTGAGCCCCGCTCAACCAGGCGGGGCTCTTTCCTTTTTCAGTATTAACCCGGCTGAAGGAGCGGATGACCAGAGGAGAATGTTATCCCTCAGACGCCCTCGAAAAGCTCCCGATGTAACCAGCAGTGCTTGCGGCAAGACCGCATGCTGAACAGGCGGCTGACATGTGTACTCGGGTACACGTGGGTCGGGTAACGTGGGAGACACGGACCCAACCCGGAGTCCTGAATCGCGAATCCAGGAGCTGAACTACAATTCTCAACGGCTTTGGCCCCTGAGGTTCGCTCTGCCTCTCATTTCTTCACGCGTACCTGGACGCGCGTGCCTTCCGGCAAACTCCCGTTTGAGAGCTGCACTGCGCCGTTGCGCACGATGCCTTCGAATTCCTGCGGCGTCTGCTGCCGGGTCGCGGGCAGCGCGGGCACTCCCCGCGCCCCGCCCCGCCCCATGCCCTTGTCCATTGCCTCGTTCGCCAGCCGGTCCGCTTCCTGATTATGTTCTCGCAGAGCGTGCCCGATCGAAAACCACTCCAATTGACCAATCAATTCCTTCGCGCGCCCGTGTAGCTCCTGCAGTGTGGCGTTCTTCACCTTGTAGATGCCTTTGATCTGCCGCACCAGAAGTTCGGAGTCGCTGATCAGCTTGAGCGCCTTGGGACCGTGCCGGAGCGCGTATTCGAGGGCGGCGATGAGGCCCTGATATTCGGCGAAGTTGTTGGTCTGGTGTCCAAGATACTCGCTGAGTGTGCCGACTTTACGTCCCGATTCGTCCTCGATCACCACGCCATAGCCCGCCGGGCCCGGGTTGCCGCGCGCGCCGCCGTCGCTATGCGCAATCAGGTAATGCTCCGGTGGATTCTCGCGGGATTCGAAAAGGGCCTTGGTCCCGCCGGTGCGGGAAGAGTAAGAGGGCATAACCGAGTCTACAACGGGGCCGCGATCCGAAATTCACAGCAATATTCCTCGACCGTGTGACATCCAACCTTGACCATAAAATTCAAAGAGCACATCATCGTCAAAGCGGAGGCGGTGCACGCAAGAGCCGCGGTGGCGAGCCTAAGTTATTTATTATCAAGATTTTGACCTGTAAACTCTTTGCCACCAGGATTTTGCAGACCCTTTTTTGCGAACCCCGCGCCTAACAAGCCTTTCAGAGGTTGGGGGGAGGGGTACCCCCAAGGCCGCTGACTTTCCCGAAATCGAAAGCATTCAGCTACCGGTAACTGCGACTCACCGCAACTTTAATTTGGGGGGGATTTCCACAATCCCGCCGCTCATCGTCCGGCGGCGAGCCGCGTGGCCAAGCGCGGCGGGAGCTTCGCCGCCAAGATGCGGTCCTGCGCAGATCTCAGGTTGTAGGGCGTGCGGTGGAAATGGACGATCTGCGCATCGGTATCAAACAACGCGAACGCTGCGCGCCAGTCGCCGTCACGTGGTTGGCCGACCGACCCGGGATTGATCAGGTAGCGCGTTGCGGCTTTCAGATGCAAAGCCACCGATTCGGCCTGCCCGACCGTGCGGTACTCGGGACGGAATCCGTCGGCGGACGAGCCGTTGGCGAAGAATCCGCCTTGCAAGTGCGTGTGTCCAAAAAACGTCAGAGGCACGTTGAGCGCAATCAGCGGAGCCAGCGCGTCGCCAAGCGAGACCACGTATTCGTCCTCGTCGTTCGGCGAACCGTGGACCAGTTGAACGCTGGGGAAATCCGGCAACGAGACCGGACCGTGCGGTAGAGCGCGCAGCCACTCCAGGTTTTCCGAAGTCAGTTCGTCACGCGTCCACATTGCCGCAGCCGCAGCCATGGCATTGAACTCCTCTGTGTCCATTAGACCAGTGGCAGCTTTGTCGTGGTTGCCGCGGACGAAGACCGTTCCCAGATTCCGGGAGCGCTCTGTAACCTCGTTGGGACTGCCCCCATAGCCTACAATGTCACCAAGGTTTACCACCACATCGTGCGCCGGAGCGGCGGCCAGGCAGGCGTCGAGACCTTCAAGATTGGCGTGAATGTCGCTCAGCAACAGTATGCGCACGGATCACCGGACAAAGTGCCGATTATAGACCAAGCCTCGGCGCTAAGATGTACTGTGCAATCTTCCCGACCCGAAAGGACCAACGATGACCGGAAGCGGACGGATGGGATGGCGGTTCAAAGACGGAACGCCGTGGTGGTTCAAGATCGTCGTAGGACTCCTGGTGGTCGATTCTGCTCTGCATTTTGGGCTACTCCTGACGGTTTCGACGTGGGCGCAACCCTCACCCGACGGTCTCCATTCTTATCGAGTGCCGTTCAGAGATGGCAGCATCTATTTCGTCCAGTCGTGGCTGGGCCAGTACCTGGACACGCGGTGGATTGGGATTGGATTGCTGGTGATACTGGTGGTGCTGCTCTTTTTAAACCGTGACCGGCTGGAGCGTGCCCTCTGAAGCACAATACCTTCACAATCACAACGAGGTATTGATCACCGGACAGCGCGCCCAGTGGCCCGCCGCGACCTCGACGAGCGGCGGCAAGGAACGAGCGCATTCCGGAACCCGGAATTCACAGCGCGGCTCGAAGGCACATCCGCGAGGCATGGCGTGCAGGCCTGGTACCGTGCCTTCAATCGTTTTCAACGGCTGACCGCGGTCGGTCTTCAGATCGGGCACGGCATGGAGCAGGCCTTGCGTGTAAGGATGCGCGGGCTCCTGAAAAATGTGGTGCTTGGCTCCGAGTTCGACCAGATTGCCGGCGTACATCACAGCGACGCGGTCGGCAACCTGCGAGACGACGGCGAGATCGTGTGAGATGAAGAGCATGGCGAGCCCGAACTTCGCGCGCAGTTCGCCAAGCAAGTCTAGAATCTGCGCCTGAATGGTGACGTCGAGTGCAGTGGTAGGCTCATCAGCGATCAGCAACTGCGGCCGGTTGACGATGGCCATGGCGATCATGACGCGCTGGCGCATGCCGCCGGAAAGCTGATGGGGATAGTCTCGAGCGCGGCGAGCGGCGTCTGGAATGGCAACATCGGTCATGCCATCTACGGCGCGCAGCCAGGCTTCGCGGCTCGAGAGCGGCTGATGGGCGAGGACGGCTTCTGCGATCTGATCTCCGACGCGCATGACCGGGTTGAGCGCGGTCATGGGCTCCTGAAATATCATGGCGAGGCGGGAGCCGCGTAGCTGGCGCATGGAATCGTCAGGAAACTCGGCCAGATTGCGCGCTGTTCCGTTCTCCGCGAAGAGGATTTCGCCGCCGACACGGGCCTGGGGAGGCAACAGGCGCATGATGGCCAGGGACGTAATCGATTTCCCGGAACCGGATTCGCCAACCAGGCCAAGAACCTCGCCGGCAGCGATGGCGAAGCTCAGATCGCGAACCGCCGCAAAAGAAGAAAAAGAAGAATATGTCGAGACAGCCGCCCCCGGCTGTCCTGCCCGCAGGGCGGCGGGGTTCAATGTCGGCGCGGGGAACTCGATGTTCAGGTGGCGGACGTCGAGCAGAGGAAGCACGGATTTATGGTAGCAGCGGCGCCAAGCAATCGCCCTTCGAACGATGGACAGCCCCTTCGACTTCGCTCGGGGCAGGCGAAGGCGGCTGTCCCCACATTTTCATTCTCGCTGCATGTTTATTCTTGACGCCTGCTCTACTGTCCCAGGATCAGGGGCAGGCCGTTTTTGTTGTTGCCGATGACTACTACCTTGGAGTTGGGACTCTTTGCCAGATTCTCGGTGGCCTCGATTCCTTTCCATTCCAGTAGCGACGGCGTGATGCCCTGGGCAACAATCTGCTGGAAGTCGCGGACGCCAGCGGCTTCGATGCGCTTGCGCTGGGCTTCCTGCGTCTCTTTCTGCAGGCGGAAGTTCATGGCCAGGGCTTCCTGTTCGGCCTGCTGCTTGGACTCGATAGACGCCTTCAGCGTGGCTGGTAACTGAATGTCACGCAGAAGAACGTTCTCCACCGAAATGCCGCGTTTATTCAGCTCGGTGGTGATCTGGTCGGTGATCTGTTTGGCTACCATTTCGCGTTCACCGGTGTAAAGGGCGTTGGCGGTGTGCGAGGCGGTTGCTTCGCGAATCGCAGAGCGCAGTGTCGGCTCAACCACGACGTTCTCGTAGTCGGCTCCGATATGCTGGAAAACATCGGCGGCGCGGTCGGGGCTGAGGTGATAAATCAGCGACGTGTCCAAGCTCATCATCAGGCCTTCGCTGGAAGGAACGCTGGCCGATTCCTTGATGGTCTGGGTCTGGATCGACATTTCATTGTTCGTCTTGAGCGGATTGATGACGTGGATGCCTTCTCCCAGCGTCTCGCCGGTAACTCTGCCGAAGAGAGTCAGCACGCCGACATGGCCGGTGCCCACGCGGGTTATAGAGCTGAAGAAGAGGATCACCAGCAGGAATGCGGCGATTCCAATGCCGATCAGTCGCAGCAGGCCACCGCCGTGTCCGCCTCCACCATCGATTACGCGCCCGCGAGCAGGATCAAAAATTGTCATGACAGTTCTCCCCGCGAGGATTGTAAGTCCGGACGATGCGGCGGATAAGTGGCTTGTCTGGCTCGCTGGGAAGCTAGTGAAGTCTTGGCTGTGTGATCGTGGGAGTACAGGCCACGGCGGCCCGGATGAGCCCGGAAACGGTGGCCGTAAAAGATATGCTCACCCGTTTCGCGCCGTGCGATGAGGAAAACCCATTCGCCCCAACAGATCAGTCCAGACACAGAGTTTTTCAACACACACGCCTGGTTACAACAATCGAAGAAAAATGAACCTTTGAGGATGGGATCTAGATTGCGGCGCTAGTCGTGGAGGACAACGCTCAGAAGTGAGCTGTGGACCTGCAGCCCTCCATTGTAGTGAATGAAGCCCAATTTTCTGAACCGGTTCATGAAAAAGCTGACTCGCGAACGGGTTGTGCCGATCATTTCCGCCAGCATCTCCTGACTGATCTTGGGGACTACACTCTCGGGTTTGCCTTCCTTGCCGAAATGGGCCAGCAGTAGAAGGATCCGGGCCAGCCTCTTTTCGCTCGAATTAAAAAGCTGATCGACCAAGTCTTCTTCGTACCGGACGTTCCGCGCCAACAAATAGGCCACGAACAAGTCGGAAAACTCATGTTCCCGATGAAGCGCTTCCATCATGGCTTTCTTGTCGATTCGCAGGACCGAACAATCGGTCATTGCGGTCGCAGTCAGCATGCGAAGAGGCTGGCCAGCCAGGCAAGCTTCGCCAAAGAAATGTCCCTCACCTAGTATGCCGATCGTCGCTTCCTTGCCCGGCTTCGCGACCACGGTGAGTTTTACCTTGCCCGTCTGGATATAAAACACCGCGTCCGCGGTATCCCCTTGCACAAAGATTCCTTGTTTCTTCGGGAAAAGCATGAATTTCCTGCCCCCGCCGATGGTTGCGAGGAATGCATGGGGATCGAAATCGCGTCTCTTCTTAGCCGCCGCACGCGGACTCATTGGTCTATGCTGGTCCGGTGTTATCACAAGCCAATTTCGATCGTCGGTTGGGCATCTAACGTACGTAGAAGATTTTTCTTCGTGCGCACGCCCGATTTTCGGGCTTAGATAAGGGCAATGTAGGGTACTCTACAAAGGCCTTGGGGTTGTGCCAAACAGCGAACACTGCTTGAATTTCAACCAGCACGAACAAGCAGAGTTCCTGTTTCGCTGACCACGAGGGCTAGTCCACTCCCGTATCAGTGGCACGCAAAGATCCCCAAGTCGTGCAGTCCGGCGAGCGGACAAATGCCGCCGGAAAACCCGTCAACAACGTAATCCTGCTATCCATTCCCAATAGCGACTACAGATCACTTCGTCCTCACCTCGAATACGTTAGCTTGCCCAACCATTTAGTCATTCACGAGGCAGGCGGAAACTTGGAATTTGCGTATTTCCCGAATAGGGGGTTGATTTCTCTTGTAGTCGTAATGAAAGATGGAAGAACGGCCGAAGCGGGCATCGTTGGGAATGAGGGCTTTACAGGAACACTGGCGGCTGTTGGCCTGAAGAGAAGCCCGCTTCAAGCGGTAGTCCAAATCACGGGGGATGGGTTTCGGGTAGAGGTCGGGGCTTTGCAAGAGACATTGGAATCCACTCCGCACCTGCGAATGATGTTGAGCCGGTATGCCGCAATTCGGGGTTTGCAAGTCGCCCAAACTGCTGCGTGCAATCGCCTGCATGATATTGAGCAGCGCCTTGCGCGCTGGTTGCTGATGACTCAGGATAGGGTGGGTTCGGGATCGCTGCGCATCACTCATGATTTTATCGCGACGATGCTAGGGACAGATCGATCTACGGTAAGCTTGGCAGCTGGCGTCTTGCAGAGGAAGGAACTCATCGAGTACACCCGCGGTGCAGTGAAGGTCGTGAACCGCAAGGAACTGGAAGACTCCGCCTGCGAGTGCTACGGGGTTATCCGACACTACGATGGTGAGCTTGGCCTGAAATCCGGGAACTGAAGACTCGCCCCTATGGTTAATTGCCGACTCGAAAAAGTTGTTGTTGAAATGTCTCTCTATAACACTCGTTGACCCTCGATCTTCCGGATTTCTCAAGCCAGCTCTCCTGAATCTTGCCTGCAGGCTGCCGCATCTCTTACAGTAAGTCTATGAGCAAGATTCACATTCCTACGCCATTACGGCAGTACGTGGGCAAACAAGCCTCGATTGAGGTAGCCGGCGCGACGGTCGGCGAAGCGATGGCCGCGCTGGTGGCGCAGCATCCCGATCTGCGCAAGCACCTTTACACGGAAGAGGGTAAGCTGCGGGCTTTCGTGAACCTCTACGTCAACGACGAAGACATCCGGTACCTGCAGAAAGAGGCCACTGCGTTGAAGGATGGTGATAACATTTCCATTGTGCCTTCGATTGCGGGAGGCGCGGCCTGACTGGGGATTTCCAATTGAAGCCTGCCGCCACAACACGCTGTTGTATGTGTTGCCCTTCCTGATATTAGCTCTGGATTCGCGCAGTTCGTCGATTCGATCCCAGCAAATGGCGTTTGATTCAAGATTCTTGAACCGCGAAGGGCACGAAGGCACACGAAGGAAGACCTAACGAGGACCTATGGCCACTACTACCGAAATTCCACTCGCACTGAACAAAGACGAAATCCTGCGCTATTCGCGGCATTTGATCATGCCCGAGGTGGGCATGGAGGGGCAGCAGAAGCTGAAAGCGGCGCGGGTGCTGTGCATCGGCACCGGTGGCCTGGGTTCGCCGCTCGCACTGTATCTGGCGGCGGCGGGCGTGGGCACGCTCGGGCTGGTCGACTTCGACGTGGTGGATTACACCAACCTGCAGCGGCAGATCATTCACTCGACCGCCGATGTAGGCCGCAAGAAACTCGATTCGGCTGCTGACAAGCTGAAAGGGATCAACCCGTTTCTGAATCTGCGAACCTTCGACACCCGGCTGACAAGTGCTAACGCGCTGGAAATGTTTCGCGAATTCGACATCATCGCCGATGGTACCGACAATTTCCCGACACGATACCTGGTGAATGATGCCTGCGTGCTGACCGGCAAGCCCAACGTGTACGGGTCGATTTTCCGTTTCGAGGGACAGGCTAGCGTTTTTGCCACAGACGATGGGCCATGCTATCGCTGCCTGTATCCCGAGCCGCCACCGCCGGGTTTGGTGCCTTCGTGCGCCGAGGGTGGGGTGCTGGGGATTCTGCCCGGACTGGTGGGCGTTATGCAGGCCACCGAAGTCATCAAGCTGATTCTCGGCATCGGTGATCCGTTGATCGGCCGGTTGCTGCTGATCGACGCCCTGGGCATGAAATTCCGCGAACTCAAACTGCGCAAGAACCCCGACTGCCCAGCCTGCGGCATGCATCCGACGGTCACGAAGCTGATAGACTACAACGAGTTTTGCGGCATTCGAGGAGAGGAGAAACCGGTGGCGAGCGGAGTTCCCGAGATCCAGGTGGAGGAATTAAAGCGGCGGCTGGATGCGAAAGACGATCTTTTCGTGCTCGACGTGCGCGAGCCCCACGAATATCAGATCTGCAACCTCGGCGGATACCTGATCCCACTGAACGACCTGCCCAAGCGGGTAAACGAACTTGACTCGAGCCGCGAAATCGTCGTGCACTGCAAAATGGGCGGGCGCAGCGCCAAGGCGGTCGCGTTTCTGCAGCAGGCAGGATTCACCAAGGTGCACAATCTGGCGGGCGGCATTACGGCTTGGTCGGATCGCGTGGACCCGAAAGTGCCGAAGTACTGAGGCAGTCTCTACTATCGAGTTAGCGAGGGGGGAGCCCTGAGGCTCCCCTTTTTCCTTTGGCCTGGGAGGGCCCTCGTTCTTTTCCCAATTTGCTTTGACATTCGCGGCGGCTCGTGGATAATAGCGACTCCGGTTGTCCCCCCTAACTACATGCAGTCGAGTGGAGGCAGTTATGTTGAAAGCCTTATCTCTGGCATTCGTGCTGCTGAGTCTGGCCGTGGGCTCGGCGAGGGCGGAAGACAATTCGAAGCCGCGCGTCTTTATCACTGACAGCCAGTCGTGGGAGATCGGCGGCTACAGCGGCGGAGGGCCCGGTGGCGGGGGATCGATGACCAAAGGCGGTGCACGCCCGCAGACGGCGGAGATCATCAAGACGTTCGGCGAGCGGTGTCCGCAGGTGGTCACCAACAACCTACAGCAGCGGGCCGACTACATCGTTCTCCTCGATCACGAGGGCGGGAAGAGTTTCGTTCGCCACAAGAACAAAGTCGCGGTCTTTGCGCGGGTGAGCGGAGATTCGGTGGTCAGCAAGTCGACACTGTCCCTGGGCGGCTCGGTGCAGGAGGCTTGTGAGGCGATCGTCAAGGACTGGGCTACTCATGGTGCTGAGATACGGCAGGCGTCGGCAGACCCTCCACCGGCGCCGACCGCGGCTAAAGACCCGCCGCGACAATCCGCCTCAGCGCCTCCGCCAATAGCCACCGCTCCTTCTCAGTCCGCGGCCGATCCGCCGCCAGCCGCTCCAGCGGCACCTGGAGGCGGCAAACTTTCGATCACGTCCGTTCCCGATGGCTGCGATATCGAAGTCGACGGCAGCTTTGTGGGCAACGCGCCGTCCGACATTCAATTACCTGACGGATATCACACCGTTACGGTTAAGAAGGCAGGATACAAAGACTGGGAACGAACCCTGAAGGTCACTGGCGGCAGCAACGTACACCTGAATGCAGAGCCGGAGAAGGCGAACCCGTAACGCCGTGTGAAACCAGGTAGAGACGTAGCAGCTACATCTCTACCCCTGGCGAGCTTCGGCGATTCCTTAAATTCTTCCCATTTTCGCCTTCGGTGCGGAGACAGATGCCAACTCCCAAGCCAAGTTTTTGAATTGCGCGCCGATAGACTCATAGGTGAGCAACATGTCGGCAGGGCAGGACGCGGCCCCCGGCGCGGGCCAAAAATTCCGGGACGATCGAGTACGTGGCGCGTCAGCCAATTCTAGATCGCGAAGAACAGGTCTGTGGATACGAACTGCTGTTTCGAGACGGCCTGGTAAATGCTTTCAGCGGCGATACCGATGAAGCGTCGCGCGCAACCCTGGATCGATCGCTGCTCATGGGCCTTGATGTGCTCTGTGACGGGCGCCGGGCCTTCGTAAATTGTACCCGCGATACTCTCATCCACGGTTTGGTCACGCTGCTTCCTTCGGCGTCGACGGCGGTGGAGGTTCTGGAAAACGTCCCGCCCGATCCGGAGGTGATAGCGGCCTGCTGCAGTTTAAAAGAGGCGGGGTACCTGATCGCGCTCGACGACTATGTGGCGAATGATGCCCGGGCGCCGCTGGCCGAGATCGCCGACATTATTAAAGTCGACCTGCTCTTGACGACCGAGGCGCAGCGGGAGGCCCTAGTCAAGCAGTATGGGCCGTGGCGTTGCCGCATGCTGGCCGAGAAGGTCGAAACCCAGACCGATTTCTTCCGGGCTCGCGATCGGAGATTTGTCTATTTCCAGGGGTATTTCTTCCGCCGGCCGGAGATGCTGAACACGCACGACATGCCGGCCAATCGTTCGAATTACCTGCGCATGCTGGCGGAGGTTTCGCGGCCGGAACTGGATGTGGCAGCACTAGAGAAGGTCATCAAGTCGGAAACCTCCGTCTGCTACCGGCTGCTGCGCTACCTGAATTCGGCGGTGTTCGGCCTCAAAAAAGCGAGATTCATTCGGTACGGCACGCGCTCTCGATGCTGGGGGAGCGCCAGGTGCGTCGCTGGGTGCGCCTGGTGGCCGCAGTCGGCGCCGGACAGGAGAAGACCAGCGATCTGGTGCTGGCAGCGCTGGTGCGCGGGCGCTTTGGCGAACTGTTGCAGCCATTGGTACGGCATGGCGAATCGGATCTGTTTTTGCTCGGCCTTCTCTCCCTGATTGATGCCATGCTAGAGATGCCGATGGCCGATGTGTTGGAGCGGGTTCCGCTGGATCACGAAACCAAGGCGGTGCTGCTGGGGCAGCCCAGCCTGCTGCGTCCGGTTTATCAGCTCGTGCTCGCCCATGAGAGCGGCGAGTGGGAAGCGGCCTCGCAATTGAGCGAAAGCCTGAACCTGGACCCCGAGCGGGTTGCCGGGTTCTACTGGCGGGCCCAGCAGTGGGCGCACCAAGTATCTTCGGGGGCATAACAAACACCGGGCCCACGGCCCGGATCCATATCGCTTCTTGGGAAACAAGCCTAGCCGGGCTGTCTACCCTTAAGGCATGTCCTCCTGTGCAAAAGGCGGATTGCGGGGGCCTTGCGTCGCGGGCCAAGGACGAGTACCATAAAAGTGTTCTCATTGGCCTCGTTCCCGCGCAGGCCTTCCGCGCCAGCCGTTCCGAGGCGGCGCCGACGGATCCGAAAACGGAAAGCCGATACTAAAAAGTAGAATTCGTTTGCAAGGAATTGTTTATTTCAGGAGTTGGGGTTCGTTTTCAGCCAGCATCCAGCAGCGACTTGAGTGTGCGTTAAGGGTCGGAGTGCGCCATCGGGCGCATGACCCCGGAGTGACGACTTCTCATCCTTTGCGGTTTTTCACGATGTAAGACTTTGCAATGGTTTCAAGCTTGAGAGGACTATGAACGCAGGACCAGGAAAATCCTCCGGTGGTGGAGGACGAGGCAGACGGCGGCGCGGACGCCGTCCACAAAATCAACGACAGGGCCCAGCCCAAAGCCGTCAGAATCAAGACGGCATCTATACCGCCCCCATGGACCACAGTTACAGGGCCGCGCTGTCTGGGGGTAACAATGGCCATAAGGGCGGGCGGCAGCGACCGGGATTTGCCACCCAGTATCCGCAGCCGGAGCCCGAACCGTTGCCTGCGGCGAGCGAAGACTCGAATTCACGCATCTTCGCTTTCATTGAAGACCTCTTCTTCCTCGCCAAGATCCAGGAAACAGCGCGCAAGCTCAACGTGAAGGTCGAGTTCGTCAAAAACGACAAAGACCTCATGGAGCGGATGCAGCAGAATGGCGAAGAGAAGCCGTCGTTGATTATCTTTGATCTCAACAACGCCAACGCCAAGCCCCTGACGCTGATCCCGAAGCTCAAGAGCAAGTTGAAGAAGGGCACGTCGATCATCGGTTTTCTGTCGCACGTGCAGGGCGACCTGAAGCAAAAGGCCCACGAAGTGGGTTGCGATATGGTGCTGCCGCGCTCGGCGTTTTCGCAGAATCTGCCGCAGTTGCTGCGCCGCCATGGCGCGCCCGAGGATGCGGAACCTTCGGTGCAGTAGGGAACGTGCTGCGGTTCGCACTTTGGCTGGACAGTCTCCGGCGTCGATCGCTATTCGAGCCTGTTCACGCCGCGAGTAACACGCGTCAGCGTTTTGTCTTGGACGCTGTCAACGGAGTCAGGATTCTTTCCCGGAGCCTGTCCGAATACCACGCGAGCGCGTAATCCTCGAGAGGCTCATAAACATCGGCCAGAACGCGCGGTGCGCCTGTTTCCTTTCTCTTCCTCGAAAAATGCGGCTCGGCGATTCGCAGACCTTCCTCTCATCGCTCTCTTGATCCTTCGTCAAACTTTGCAGACCCGGCATTCGGCTCCTTGCGACAGCAACCCGGGGGAGGGTTTACGCAGAATGCTTTAGGCTGCAACCGGCAACGATCCGGATCGGAAGGTCGGCGGGGTGGGACGAACTGCTGGCCTAACCAGGCGGCCAGGTCAGGGGGCGTCCACCGAGCAGGTGGACGTGCAGGTGGAAGACCGACTGCCCCGCGCCGGGACCGACGTTGAGGACGGTGCGGTATCCCTGCTCAATGTTGCGCTGGCGCGCGATCTGGGCGGCGGCAAGATGGCAGCGGCCGATGATTTCGGCATCCCCTGCTTCGGCTTCCTTTAATCCGGCGAAATGTTTCTTGGGAATGATGAGCACGTGCGTTGGTGCTTTGGGATTAATGTCTTCGAAGGCGAAAACGTGGTCATCCTCGTGAACTTTTTTGGCGGGAATCTCACCCCGGAGGATCCGACAGAACAGGCAATTAGGATCAGTCATCGCTGGCTCACCTTGCGCAAACGATAACACCTGGGCCTGGGAATTGTCAGCGGGCCATATCGAAGCGAGCGGCAGTGCTAATCCAGCCTCACCAGGAACACAGCGCCCTCGGGAGTCTCGGTTTCGGCAGCTAGTTTCCGGGCGCGGTCGTGGTCGTCGTCGAGCACGCGGATACGAATCCACCAGTCTCCCGCGGGGCTGGCGAAGCGCAGAACTTTAGCGGTGTGGTAACGGCGAGTGAGGTGGTCGGCGAGTTTGGTGGCGGCCTGTTCGTCGGGGAATCCTCCGATCTGCACTGCCCATTTCCCGCCCGAGTCGAGCGGGGCTGCGGCCTGCATCAACTCGACCTTCACCTTGGCCACACCGGGTTGCCAGACGCCGACTTTGCGCGCGGCGGCGAGCGACAAATCAACAACGCGCCCGCGAATGAAGGGGCCACGGTCGGTGATGCGGACGAGCGCGCGGTCTCCAGTCTTCACATTGGTGACGCGCACGATCGAGCCCAGCGGAAAGGTGCGGTGGGCCGCCGTCATCGCGTGCATGTTGTAGACTTCGCCGTTCGATCCACGGCGGTTGTGATACGGAGGGCCGTACCAACTGGCAAGTCCGGTCTCGGTAACGATCGGCTTGGCGCCGGCAGGGATTGTGGGCTCGGCCAAGTCGGCGCCTTCGTTGGATTCTCCGGGGGCAGGATTTTCGGTCGTCGCAGGGATGTTGCCCGACGGTCGACCGGCGGGCGCCGTCGTCGTGGCGGGGAGCGGGGGTGGGGGGGCCTCCACGTGTGCCTGTTTGGGATGTCCACAGGCGGTAACCAGCAAGAGCGAGAGCAGCAGGATCAGGATCATGACGGCACTGACAACGGGCGCACGACATCGCGCAGGTACGAAAATACCTGCGGTATGAACTATTTGGGTGGCTGGTGCTGCTCCATGTAGTCGGCAAACTCGGCTAGCTTTTGCGAAGCCGTTCGCAGTGCCTTGGTCGAGTGCGTGCGGACCGCCGGAACGACCTCTTCGTTCAGGTACTTGATGAGTTCCGGAATCTCTTTTTCCAGACGCTCGGCGGCTTCGTTGATGGTTTGGCCGACGCGTGCCGAGGCGTCTTCCACCTTGCGGTTGAAGTCGTTCATGTACTCCTCGCGATCGATCGCGTGAGTCGACTCACGCTATGTTGGGGATGCCAAGCCCGTCCATTATTTCGTGCCCGGAGGACGGGGTCAATGGCGAGGCGGCTGAATTCGCTAGTTCGAGCAGACTCGAACGCAGCTTCTCCTGCCGACCGAGTCGTTCGCTGCGCTAGAATGCGGGCTCCAGCCTTGAGTGCCGTGAAAAAGAAATCGAACATCCAACTGCGCGAGCCGCAATTTCGCGCGCGGCTGCTCGCCTGGTATGACGCGCACGCGCGCGATCTGCCGTGGCGAAAGAGCCGTGAACCGTATCGCGTGTGGGTGTCAGAGATTATGCTTCAGCAGACGCGAGTGGCAGCGGTGATTGAGCACTATCACGAATTTCTCCGGCGATTTCCGGCGGTGGAGAAATTGGCGTCGGCGCGGGAGGCCTCGGTGCTCGCCGCCTGGAGCGGGCTGGGATACTACCGGAGGGCGCGCATGCTGCATGCGGCCGCGAAGGTGGTAGTACGGGAATTGGGCGGACAATTTCCCCTGACTGCCGAGGGATGGCGAGAGCTGCCTGGGATTGGCCGCTACACAGCGGCGGCGATTGGCAGCATTGCGTTCGGCGAGGCCGTCGCTGTGGTGGATGGAAATGTAGAGCGCGTGCTGCAGCGCGCCACCGGCAAGCGGATCACGGGAGAGGAGTTGTGGCGGCAAGCCGAGCGCTTGCTCGACCACGAGCGGCCCGGAGACTTCAACCAGGCGATCATGGAGTTGGGGGCCACGGTGTGCACGCCCCGAGCGCCAGCGTGCCTGATGTGTCCGGTGGTGGAGTTGTGCGCGACGCGGGGGGAACTGGCAGTCTCGCCGAAAACGGCGAAGCAGAAGAAGCGTGAGATTCACTATGCGCTGGATTTTCGAGATGGAGGCGGCCGCAATAGCAGGGTATTTCTGGTGCAGCGGCCGCACGATTCCACGTTAATGGGCGGGATGTGGGAGTTGCCGGAGATAGAAACAGCCGTAGCGCGCACGGGAAAAAAGCAGATTCCTCAGTTCGTTCGGAATGACAAAACGAATGGAAGAGCGAATGGCAACGCCAATAACGGGACCCAGGAGCTCTTCTTCACGGTGCGGCATTCCATTACGGTGACGGACTACACCGTACATGTTTGGCGAACGACCGCGCCAGCCGGGACGTCTGGGGCATGGGTTGCATCCGGTCGGTTGAAGCAGGTTGCTCTTACCGGTCTTGCGCGAAAGGCTCTGCGGAAGGCGGGGGTGCTTTGACAAGAGTGCAACAAGCAATTGCTACGCATGATTCGTTGTGACTTTTCCGTCATCTAAAATGGAGCAGGTCATCGCAGGATTTTATGTTGGCTGCGAGATTTGTTTGGAGGACGAAGGGGAGGGCCGAAGATGACAGCATTGACCGTGGGGACAAAGGCGCCTGGTTTTGAGTTGAAGACGATGGACGGGAAGCGTTTCTCACTAAACGAGGAATTGGCTCGCGGGCCGGTGGTGCTGGCATTTTTCAAAGTGTCGTGTCCGACGTGCCAGTACGCCTTCCCTTTCCTCGAGAGGCTACACAAAGCCTACGGCCAAAAGGGCGTTGCCCTCGTGGGCGTTTCGCAGAACGACCCCAAAGACACGGCCTCCTTCCTCAAGGAATTCGGCGTAACCTTCCCCGTGCTGCTCGACGACACCCGCTCTTATCCGGCCTCGAATGCGTATGGGCTGACTAACGTGCCCACGTTGTTCTGGGTCGCGCCGGATGGCGAGATCGAGATCTCAAGCGTCGGATGGGTGAAGGCCGATTTCGATCAGATCAACCTCAAAGTGGCGGAAGCCGGGCAAGCCGCGCCAGCTGCGGTGTTCAAGCCCGGCGAAGATGTCCGCGATTTTCGCGCTGGTTGAGGGGCCAAGAACTAGCTGCCAGTCTGGCAGCAAGAAGCAAACGACTGAGGAGACTGAGTACACCTCCGGACAGGGCCGGCCGGGTGAGTGGTCTTAGGGTCGTTGCACTGTCGTGCAGGCGCCCGTGTAGCTTCTTTGTAACTGAGGGAGGCTCGCGTCCTTTACAATTCTCCCAGACTTCCAGAATAAGCTTTTTTCGCTGGCACTTGGTTGGGGGAGAACCTGTCGATGCAAGCCCTGAGGAGAATCATCTCCGCGTATCTCGCGGTGTGCCTGAGCCTGCCGGGTTGGGCTGAAGGAGCGGCGGGAGGTGCCAAGGGCGCCAAGACGCCTTCGGTCCGGCTGCCGAGCGCTGCCTTTACGGCGTTGGAGACTATCACACCAGATCACATTCGCTGGCACGTTCGCTATCTATCGCACGACTTACTGGAAGGCCGAGGCACTGGCCAACGGGGCGGCGACATTGCCGCCGAATACATCGCAACCCAGTTTGCCGAGTATGGCCTGAAGCCCGCGGGCGACCATGGCACGTACATGCAAAAGGTGCCCCTGGTGGGCATTACCACCCTTCCCGACACCCAGTTCTCTCTCGTGCCGAAGCGTGGCGAGACCATGCACCTCAAGCCCCTGGACGAATACGTCGCCTTCGACCAGACCCAACAGGCACAATCGGATGTGGATGCGGACATCGTTTTCGTCGGCTACGGGATCGAAGCGCCCGAATACAACTGGGACGACTACAAAGGCGTGGATGTACGCGGCAAGGTGCTGCTGATGCTGGTCAACGAGCCGCCGTCGGACGATCCCAAGTTTTTCAAAGGCAAGGCGCTGACCTACTACGGGCGCTGGACCTACAAGTACGAACAGGCGGCGCGCAAGGGTGCGGTGGGCGTGATTCTGGTGCATGAGACCCAGATGGCGAGTTATCCGTGGGAAGTGGTGCGCAACTCAAACTCGGGAGAAAAGTCGTATCTGAAAGTGGAGGGCCCGGCCCTGAAAGTCGCGTCATGGATTCATCTGGACGTCGCCACCCGCCTGGCGCTGGCCTCGGGGATGAACCTGGAAAAAATGATGCAGGACGCGCAGTCCCGCGAGTTCCGCCCAGTAAGTTTGGGGGCGAAGCTCCAGGCCCACGTCGTGAGTAAAGTTCGGAACTTCGAATCGAATAACGTGGTGGCAATTCTGCCGGGGTCTGACCGAAAAGTGGCTGATGAAGCGGTGATGTACACGGCGCACTACGATCATTTTGGCATCCGTGCCGATATGCCGGGCGACAATATTTTCAACGGCGCCAACGACAACGCCACCGGCTGCGGCATCCTGCTGGAGCTGGCGCGTGCGTTCGGAGCGGCGGCGGCTAGGCCACGCCGTTCGATTCTGTTCGCCGCCGTCACCGCCGAAGAGCAGGGATTGCTGGGCTCCGAATATCTGGGCAAACATCCACCCGCGCCGGCGGGAAAGATTACTCTGGATCTGAACTACGACGACGTGAAGCCGCTGGGTGCGCCCGAGGAAGTGGAAGTCTCCGGGGCGGAGCGAACCACGTTTTATGCCGAGGTCGAGGCCACAGCGAAGGAATTCCGGCTGGCGATCCGTCCGGACGCGCGGCCGGAAGCCGGACACTTCTACCGGTCGGATCATTTCAGCCTGGCGCGCGTGGGAATTCCGTCCTTTTCAATCAATGAAGGAATGAAATATAAGGGACATTCGGAGTCCTGGGGACTTGATCAGGAACACGAATACGTCGAGAAGCATTATCACCAACCCAGCGACGAGTACCACCCAGAAATGGACTTTGTCGGTGACTCAGCGATGGCGCGGTTCGGATTCGCTCTGGGCTGGGAAGCAGCGAGTTTACCCAAGCTGATCGGATGGCAGCATGGAGACGAGTTTGAGGCGGCGCGAGCCAAGACCCAACAGTAGCCGCTACCATACATCGTCAGGAAGTTGTGAAGCGCTCGGCAATTGCGAGTTTGGCTTGCCTTTCGTCGAAGGTCCAGAAGGACTTGGCTCCGAGTTCGAGGGCCGCAGCGACGTGCAGGCTGTCCAGTGTTCGAGTGCCGAGCTTAGGTCCGTGTTGGCGCGCCAGGTGCGTGCAAGCCTCCCAGACTGAATCCGGTAAGTCAATCTCCAGCCACAATCCGGTCTCGCGATCAAGTTCGAGTTCGGCGTGTACCACGCCCGCCTCGCGCACGGAGATCTCCTTGCGGAAAACATGCTGGGCGACTACATGGGTCCATTCGGTGATGTGGAGCGGAGTAAGCCACACCCGTGGTTTTGATGCCATGCGCCGCTCGGCTTCAGCCGAGTAGCGGTCCGGTAAATATAGGGAGACGAAGAAGCTGGTATCGGCGTAGATGCTCAAAAGCGGCCGCGCTCCTCGATCAGCAGATCCGCTCCCGACAGAGTTCGCTTTCCGAAAATCTTTTGCCGGCGGCCTGAAAAGTCAGGCCAAGGCTCGGGAACCGCCTGCACCTGAGCCGGGACGATGCGGCCGATCACCTGCTGGCGCTCGCGCAATTCCACTGTTTTTCCTGCGCGTAGCCAGGCCTTGAGACGGCGCGTATCACGCAGCTCGCGGATGTTGACCGATGGCATGGCCATATTGTGCCACAATATGTGGTACAAAATAAAGTCTCATTCTTTGCGTGGCGCGGATCCGTCGCGGCGCCTCCTTACCAGCCGGAAAACAAAAGGAACGCAGGCGAACGAGGCCCAATTATTCAACGATTGCATGCTTGGAGAATATCCCGCCCGTAGGCCGATGCATGGTTCGGAGATCACTGGGTGTCCCCCGACAGCCGAGAGCTCGAGATTGAAGACGGCCCATCCGCCAAACCGCGGCTTTGACCCCAAACGAGTTATGCCTCGTAACCTAGGTAACTTGGGATGCCCGCTGCCCCATGCTAGCCTCGACATGTACGTTTGTAATCAGCAACTTCCGAAGAGAATCCTGCCTGGGATGCCGAGAATTCCCATCTTTCGCTTAGGCGGAGCGCCAGACAAGCCGGCGCCGCCGACTCTGGTCGCTTCCACGCCATTTATCTCGCTGGAAGGCCTCTCGGTCGGCGTGGACAACCTGCGCCACGATGTATTACTGAGCCCCCGATTTGTAGAGGTCGTGCGGGCACAGATCGCCCGCCTGATCGCCCGGCACGGCGAATTAGAAGAATTGCTCGCCGCCGAGGCTCCGTCGTCGATGGCGGGGCCCTCGTGGATGAGGAACCTCGCCGGAAAGGCGGTTCGCCCCAAGAACGATCCTTCCGAATGGCGGTCGCTGCTGACCGACTTGCAGGTCGGCTCGCTGAACAGGGCCAAGAAAGAATTCAAGCTGGCGGTCGACGTCTTGGCCCGTCTGGCGGTGACCAAGTTTCTGCGCAGCGAGATGAACCTGCAGTTTGCGCAGGTGCTGGAGCGATGTCGCGTGCTGCTGAAGAGCTACGACAACATGCGCCAGCAAAAGGCCCATGAGTATCGCGAGCGGCTGGCGACGTTCCAGGTGCGGAAAAAGATCATCCTGCGTAAAACCGGGCAAGAATTTTTTGAGACCTTGCGCGAGATCGAGAAGAGCACGCTGGCGCGCACCCGCCGGTCACTGTTCGGCGAAGAAACCGGCGGCGGAAGCTACTTCACCTATCCGCTGTTCGTGAACCGCCTGCTGTTTTCCGATGACGGCCGCGATGACTTCCTCTGTGCCGAGCACTACGTAATGCTGGGCAACTGGGATCGCGATCCGGACCGTTACACCCGGATGCGCGATGTGACCTCCGGATTCCTGCGCTCGCTCTACGGCGACGAAGTGAGCGCCGAAACGCTCGACTCCTGGATGAACGTTCCCGAGAACGCCCGGATTCTGGTAGGTACGGGAACGCCGGAAGATTCTGACGAAGGAATGGCGCAGCAGGAGCGGCTGGCCGCCTGGGTGCGATGGCTCGAAGACGAGCACGTCATGGAAAACGTGATCGCCTCTTACTATGTTGTGCCACTGCTCAGCGAGTATGCACCGCGCATCAATCCGCAGCAGTTGAAGAATGCCCTGATTGACCGCACCGAATGTGATCGCGTCGAGCGCATGATTCAGGATCACGGCAAGCTCTCGCCCACGAGTTTGTATACGGCAGTCGCGAAAGTCGCGGCCTGCCGTGGGGCAGAACGGGCCAAGGTGGCAGCGCGGTTTCTGGGAGATCTCTTCCACTATCACCGCGATTTACGGCGGCTGGAAGTCCTGAACGGGGCCCTGGATTCCGTCAATCTCGTGCCCAACGAACGCCTGCAGCAACTCTCGAAGGTGAACGGCACGCTTTATGAATTCCTGCTTCCTGAAGAACAAGGGGAGGGCGATTCCGATCGAGTGCTTCGCCATGTGGTGCTCAAGGCGGATGTGCGCGATTCGACCCGGTTGACGAGAACCATGATGGAGAAGGGGCTGAATCCAGCCTCGTACTTCAGCCTGAATTTCTATGATCCGGTCAACAAGCTGCTTGAGAAGTATGGCGCCCAGAAAGTTTTTCTCGAGGGCGACGCCATCATTCTGGCGATTCTCGAGCGTGAAGGCGAGCCGGGGCTAGCGGTCAGCCGCATGTGCGTGCTCGCGCGGGAAATCATCGAGATCGTGCGTGGGTACAACGAACTCATGCAACGCTCGGGCATGCCTCAGCTGGAACTGGGCGTGGGCATCACGCTGCAGGAGTCGGCGCCCCTATATCTGATGGACGGCGAGCACCAGATCATGATTTCTGAGGCGCTGAACGAGAGCGACCGGCTATCCGCCTGTAACAAGCGGGCCCGCAAAGTGATGGAACCGCAGGCCGGGCCGTTCCACGTATACGCCTTTCAGGCGGCGGATGTGGACGCCGAGGGCAATCCCGAAGATGTGACCCTGAGTTTCAACCTCAGCGGGATTCGCATGAACGAAACTGCCTTCCGCAAGCTGCAGCAGGAGATCACGCTGGAGCCGCTCAAAGTGCGCCTGCCGCCACAACTGGCGTCGTCGGACAAGGGCGAGCACAAGCTGTTTACTGCGACTGTGCCGATTGACCGGGACATCTTCCGCAAAATCGTCGTGCGCGAGAGCCGCATTCCGCGCATCGATGCCGCCGACTTCTCCGTAAAGGGTTGGACCGAACGTTTGTACTACGAGGTCTGCACCGATCCTGTGATCTACGCCGCGCTGGAGAAACGCAAGGGCGCCAGCGGCTAGTCGGAGTGGATCGACTCCCCCACAACTTTTTCGTGGAGACGTTGGCTTGCAACGTCTCTCTCACCATCATTCGTGATGCTGTCGGCAAGACGTAGCAAGCTTCGTCTCTAGGACTAGAAGTTGCGCGGGGGGCGGAACGGAATCTGGAACGTAGCCTCGACGTCGATGGGGGTGCCATCCTTGGTCGCGGGCTGGAACTTCCACTGCGCCACCGCATCGCTGGCGAACTTGTCGAGTCGGTTGTCGACGCCGCGCAGCACAAGCACGTTGCCGACTGTGCCGTCGGCGCGAATGATCGCAAAGAGAATGATCGTGCCTGCGACGTTTTCGCGGATCAACTGGGTCGGGTAGCCGGGATCCACTTTGCGCGTCGCTACGGGCTGTGTGAGGTCTGCGGACGGTGCCTTGGGATCCTGTTTGAGCTCGGCGAAACGGATCACCCAGCTGCCGCCGGCCGAATTCAGGTTCGGCATGTTCATGGTGACGGAGTAAAACCTGCGACCGTTAAAGACGACGCGTTCCGCTTCTGACAATTTCGAAGTGGTGTCGGGCGACATGGTCGGCGCCGGAACGCTGGTTACGCGCGGCGCGGGGACGCTCGCGGGACTCGGAGGGGAAGCAACTGTTGCGGACTTGCCAGCGGCCGGATCACCGGCCACGGGCGACGTCTTTGCGGACGCCACCGGGGTCCCTACGTAAAGTCCCGCAGGCAGATCACTTTTCCCCTTCCCCTTCGATCCGTTTCCATTTTCTGCCGAATTGCCGGAGGACGACCCGGGAGAGCCCGCCGCTCCAGCATGCCCTTCGGGAGTGGCGGCAAACGCGCCCCGGCGGTTGCCCGACGGCGGCACAGGCGGCGCGCCCACAGCGGGACGCAGGTTCAATGCGATCACGCGGCCCGTAGAGCCAAACTGTCCGGCCGATCCCGAGGCCGAAACCGACGGAGGCGGAGGAACTACCTGTGGGGCCATGCCCGCAGCCGCGGAAGATCTCCCTCCAGGGACGGCCCGCTGTTCGGCGATGGGCAACTGGGGAGCGGGCGCGATGACGTTACTGCGGCGGATATTTAACTCCCCAAGCTGGCGACTGGGAGCACTTACGACGGTAGGGGGAGGCGCGACCACAGCCGCCTGTGGCGCCTCAAAAGCGGCGGCTTGCCGCGAGGTGCGCAGGTCCGGGGGAGGAGCTACTACCGTCGCCTGCAAACTCGGTTGGTTCGAGCGATGCGAAATGTGGGCTGCATCGGGCGGTGGGGCGACCACTGAATTTTCGATCTGCGGCGCGAGTCGCGTAAGTTCAGCCGCCGGAGTCATTGGGGCGGGCGGGATCGCCAAACGCGGCCTCTCCATGTTGTCGGACCACGCCACAATGTTAGGCATGGCAACATCGTGCTTCAGTTTGATGTTGGGCGGAGTCACGATGGTCTGGGAGCGGTTGTCGGCCTCATGAGGAAGCGAGATGATGGGCTGGCGGGCGAACTCCGGGTCCGCCGTCGCAGGCTTGGCCTCCGGCTGACTTCGCGTGTCAATCGGAGGCAAGTATTCCGAAGGCTCGTAATAAATGACCTGGTGGTGATCGAATTTCGGTTGTGGAACCACATGAGGCTGCAGCGCCAGAAAGCGGGTCAGTGCGACCACCAGCGCACTGGCGATAAGGTGATAGGCGCAGGACTCAAGAAAGCTGAACCAGGGCAGTCCGCGCTTCACGAAGACGTCGGGCCAGAAGGGCGCCGGGGCGGAACGCAACTCAAGCTCCGGTAAGGGGCGGGGAAAGACCAGGTCGCGCAGGTTCCCCAAAAACACCCGAGGCCACGACGGCAACTCGACCAGAAGCTGGGGACCCGGCACGGTCTGCGCGATCGGGCGGCGGAGCTCCAGGAGTTCGGGCATCTCCATATGGTAGATGGCCAGAGCAGCTTTGGGGTAGCTGGAAGGACATCTTTCCGCCGCAATTTTTGGCGGCGTCGGGAACGCGTAGGCTTTCGGCTCGCTGCTGGAGTACGATTGTTGCAGGGCAGGTGAAACAATGCACAGACTTGTTGTTATCTTCGTCTCGCTCGTGATCATCGCGCCCGGCGCTGCGGGTCTCGCTCTGACCGGCGCAGGACAAGACGCTAAGCCCGGGACCACCACATCCAGCGAGCAAGCTGCACCGCAAAAAGACGCCAAAGACGGGCGAGCCTACTCCGGGATGTACACCTTCCGGAAGGAAGGCGAATTTGTTCAAGTGACCGTAGAAGATGAAGGCCGGGTTACCGGCTTCGTTTCGCGCTATGGCGACGGAGAGAGTGACAAGGGTGCGTTCCTGGATCAGTTCTTCAAAAGCGGCAAGCTCGATGGTAACAAGTTAAGCTTCACGACGGAAATTGTGCACGGCGTATCATTCGACTTCAAAGGAACGATTGAGCGGGGCGAAGGGAAGAATCCTGGGGACGAGGCTTACTACGTCCTCAAAGGCTCGCTGACCGAGAGTTCCACGGATGTGAATAAGAAAGTGAGCTCCCACGCCCAGGAAGTGGCCTTCAAGATATTTCCTCAGGACGCCTCACCGACCCCAGCAACCAGACAGTGAGTAGCACGGGGTACCGAGCCCGAAAGAGTCTGCCCCGGTTCAGAAGCGCTCAGCTAGACAGAAACTAGTCCACTGTCATGTCTTGCGTGCACTGAACCTCGGCGTCATCCCAAGCCAAGCGAGGGATCTGGGTCCTTGCCCGCACCACCTAGGTTGCCACTGCCAGCAAACGCTAGATCCCTGGCTGCGCTCTGGATGACAAATCCTCTGGGATAAAACAACGGCAAAGCGGGCCTCGATAGAAAATATTGAGATATAGAGGAATTTCTCGGTACGCGCAACTCGGTACTGAGTTACTGCCCGGCTCGGATGGGAGACAGATTCAGGCGTCCGGCAGCGGCCTTCTTAGTCGCCGTCTTTTCCTGGCCGTAGACGAGATCGGGACCACCCTCGGAATTCGAGGCTGCCGCTGCCAGAATCTCGGCCAGGGAACGGAAGGCACGACTGATCTCGAGGCTTTCCTGCAGAACCACGGGCGTGCCGTGATCAATCGCAGGCGAGACGGAATGGAACGCGTTGGGCAGCTTCCCCAGAACTTTGCAGTTGGTCACGTGCTCCACGTCCGCGTCGGTAAAACCTGGAATCTTCTTGTAGCGATTCAAGATGATGCGCAGACGGTCGCGGCCTGAGCCTTCTTCCAGGAAGGCATGGATGCGTCCCGCACTCCACAGAGAAACCACGTCGGTCTGGGCCACGACCAGCAGGGCATTGGAGAGGTCGGAAAGCATCCGCGTGGTTGCGTCCAGCCGGCTGGACGCATCGACGACCACGAAGCGATAGTGGTTTACCAGCAGATCAAACAGACGAGCCAATTCACCCGGCGCCGGTTCAGTAGGATAAGGTTGCTGCGATCCGGCGAGAAGATGCAAGCCATCCTTGGTGGGTGTCATCAAGCCGTCGAGCAAGGAGACGTCAAGGCGGTGCAAGTTCTGCAACGCGTCCAGCACGCCGAATTGCGGCCTCAAATTGAGATGAAGGGAAGCATGACCGATGGGGGCGAAGTCGACGAGAACCACATCGCCATGCGCCTGCTGCAGCGCCACGGCCGTATTGACGGCAGTGGTGGTGCAGCCCGCCCCGCCTTTGGCGCTGAGAAAAGTAAGCACTCGGGCTTTCCCGCCCCGTCCTGGAGCGCGCGTGAGCGTCGTGCTGAAACGCGTGAGAGCTTCGAGCAAAGCCTCCGGACCGGCTGCGTGATCGAGATACTCCCCAGCGCCAGCCCGCATGCTGTTCACGATATTGTTCGGCTGCGACAGATCCCCGTTGGCGAAAATGGCGATCTGCAGCGTGGTGGCGCGAATCAGTTCGATGGTGCGGATGGCGCGGTGCGCGTCCTGCGCAGGAATGTCGACGATCACTACTTCCGCACGCGAATCTTGAAGCTGTCGTAGGATCGAATCGGTTGGCCCCGCCGGAAATCCGAGATGGCTGAACACAGCCCTTCCCAATCGCGTAGCCTCCAGGCGGGTTTCGAGCGCGGATAAGTGTTCCCGGTCCTCGGTCAAGAGGGCGACGGCGATCCCATGCATAGCGCGGTTCTCGCTGATTTCTCTCGGTGTCTGCATGTTAGAAAGAGATCCCGACTCTCGCCAAGTGACCTAGGTAACCCACAGCAACCGCACAACGGAGCCATGTGCCAGTGTACTCAGCACACGTGTACTGCATTTCAGACGCGTTGTGGAAGTGCAACGAACTGAAGAGACAACCTGGGCCTCTCACTTCGGTTACAGAACATTGTATGCCAAGACGGAAGGGTTGCAAAGATGCCTCGCAAGGCCCGAAACGGCCCGTCTTTCCGCTACCGCGCAGCAGTTGGAAGGCGGTCAGCGGCTGGCCAGTGGTTCTTCCGTGTCGTCGCTTGGGTGAAGCGTCGAAACCCTCGCGAAGCCGGACGCGGGTTCAGTTTCCGGCAAGTATTCGTAGCCTTCGAGACGAACCGCAACGCCAATCTTGGTCTCGGCACAAGGCGTATTCAACGAATCCTGGCCGGGCTTGCCGGTAGGCCTAACGATCCGCAGGATTCGGCCACGGCAGCGCACGCGCATGCTGTCTCCCAAGGTGATCTCCGAGGGCATCTTCAATGTGAGCTCGATTTCGGCGCCTTCATGCAACGGAGCGTCGGTAAGGAAGAACGTGCCACGCGAGCTCAGGTCTTGCGTGAAGCCGAGCCCTTCTACACCAGTCGCGGGTTCGCGAAAAGAAACCGAGAGAAGGTAGGGAAACCTTTGTCCAACGCGGCGTTCAACCCCAACTGAAGGAGTGGTCATCGTTTTACACGTCCTTAGGTACGGAGTCGCCGGGGGAGCGCAGCGCCTACTTTAGCGCACGCCGGGCGGAAGGGAAAGTTATAAATTCGTTACGACGCCAGAATCCTTCCCAAATTAGTCAAAGCCTTGCACTTGCGGACTCGCGGAGAGCGAAGGCTCGCCGCCTCCCAAGGAACGGACCTGTGGAAAACCCGCATCGCTAGCTGCCGTTCCAGCCTCTGCGCGGGCTCAGATATAGTGGTCTAAGGACGCGCAGCGTCATCCAGGAAATCCAGCGTGGCTGATTCGAAAACTCTGCAGGACAATTCTGCGGCCGAACCCGAGAGTCGCGGATTGCGTTGGCAGGCCGCCGGGCGCGCGCTGCGGCATCGCAATTTCCAGCTTTTTTTCAGCGGCCAACTGATTTCGTTGATTGGCACCTGGATGCAAACCGTCGCGCAATCCTGGCTCGTGTACCGCCTGACCGGATCGGGACTGCTGCTCGGATCCGTCGGATTCGCCAGCCAGATCCCGGTCTTTCTCATCGCTCCCATCGGAGGGATTACCGCCGACCGCGGGAACCGCCAGCGCATTGTGATAGGCACGCAGACAGCGTCCATGATTCTGGCGTTCGCGCTGGCCGCGCTCACCCTCTCGCACACGGTTCGCGTCTGGCACATCTTTGTGTTGGCGGCTCTGTTGGGCGTGGTGAATGCCTTCGACATCCCCGGCCGCCAATCCTTCCTCGTCGACATGGTGGGCAAAGAAGATTTAATGAACGCGATTGCGCTGAATTCCTCGATGTTCAACGGCGCACGTGTGATTGGGCCGGCCGTGGCGGGAGTCTTAGTGGCACGATTGGGCGAGGGCTGGTGCTTCTTTGTAAACGGGGTAAGCTATATCGCCGTCATAGCCGGATTGATGCTGATGAATGTACACGCCCCGGCGAGAGCCTCGGCCCAGACGTCGCCCTGGGAACACATCATTGAGGGATTCCAATTTGTACGGCACACTGCCCCCATTCGCACCTTACTCTTGCTGTTGGGGCTGGTGAGCGTCACGGGAATGCCCTACGTGGTGCTGATGCCGATCTTTGCCGACAAGATTCTGCACAACGGCGGTCAGGAATTCGCCTCGCTGATCGGATCGCACGACCTGGGCGCGGTGCGACTGGGCATTCTCATGGGCGCCACCGGCGTGGGCGCGTTGCTGGGAGCGCTCACTTTGGCGGTGCGCTCTGGCGTTAAAGGCCTGGGGAGGTGGGTTGCGGTCTGTTGCGGCGGGTTTGGCCTGAGCCTGATTCTCTTTGCGTTTTCAAAATCATTCTGGCTCTCAGTGCTGCTACTGCTACCGGTGGGATATTTCATCATGCTGCAGATGGCATCGTCGAACACGCTGATCCAGGTCATGGTGCCCGATGCCCTGCGTGGGCGCACCATGGCCCTGTATTCGATGATGTTCATGGGCATGGCTCCGGTGGGAGCACTGCTCGGCGGCGCGTTGTCGGACCGACTGGGTGCGCCGTTGACTGTGGCCCTCGGTGGTCTGGCTTCGCTTGCGGGCGCCTGGTGGTTCGGATTGCAATTGCCGAAGATTCGCGCCGAGGCCAGGCAGTTGATCGTGGCGCAAGCCATGGCCGGCGGGGAACCGGCGGAAGAAACGAATACTCCGTTGGGCGACGAGTAGCAGAGGCGGTTAGCCGAGACGACCGCTTACTGAGCCTGCCAATCCACCGAGTAAACATCCTGGCTGCCGGTGTCGCGGAGCAGCAGAGGCGAATCATCGGGCGTGAGCGCGAGACACCCGCCGTATCGTCCGGTAGTTACCAAATTCGTCAAGTCGACCACTTGCTCGATCTTATGGTCGGTGATGCGAATCCGGACCACCCCATTCCTCCCCCTGAAATTCAGGACGTAGATGTAATGTCCGTCATGCGACCAGTTCAGCCAACTCAAAGAGCCAGTGGCAAGCTCAGTCCATTTCTGGGTCTGGAAATCAAACAGCAGAAGAGTTTTCGAGTCCGCTGAAAATGCGGAAACGTATCGCCCGTCGGGCGACCATCGCGGCGAGTAAAGCCCTTGCGAGCCGGGCAGGTCGGAGATTTGGCGGCTCGCCAGCTCCAGAATGTGGATCGCCGACGTCGGATCGTTGGATTCGCCGGCGAAGATGATCTTGCTCCCATCCGGCGACCAGTTCGGATCGAGTTGCTGACTGTGATCGTCCGGGAGCAGTTGTCGCGGACTTCCTCCATCGGGCGAGACTTCATAGATTCTGGCTGGCTTGTCTCCGCTTAACGCGAATTCGAAGAAGATAATCTTCCTTCCGTCCGGTGACCAGCGCGGCAGCAGGGGATACATGGGCGGATAGGTAAGTTGCTGGCGCTCGCTCCCATCCACCTTGCTTCGCCACAGGGTTCCCTCGCGATAGGAAACGTAGCTCACCCACTGACCGTCTTTTGAAAAGTTAATGTATTCCGCAGAGATTCCGCCGAGGAACGGTACGAACTGGCCGGACTTCGCATCGTAACGTGTAAGCTCGCCGCGGTAGGTTTGGCCTATCATGAAAAGTTTCTTGCCGTCCTTGCTGGGACGTGGCGAGGACAACGTCAGCGGGCTCGAGGTCAGAGGAATGGGGCTGGATTCGGAATGGAGAAAGCCCCCTGCCTTCGGAAGCGCCCAGATCTGACCGCCCGACTGGAATACGAAATACTTTCCGTCGGGAGTCCATCGGCCGCAGCATTCGTCTGGCGGCTCGTGCCAACCCTCGAGCAAGCGATGCAGGCCGGTGCCGTCTGCTGACGCTTCCCATACCAGTTGTCGTCCGACAGTGCCGGCGGTCTCTGAAGAATCAAATCGCAAGTGGCTGCCGTCGGGCGTCCACACAATGTTCAGGATGTCGCCCTTGACGCCGAGCAGTTTGCGGGACTGCGTCCCATCCGCCTTCGCAAGGAACACGTCGCCCAAGCTGGTGTAGACCAGGCTCTTGCCGTCGGGAGACCAGGCAGCGGATTCTCCGACCGCGTCTGCGAGTCGACGCGGCGAGCCTCCCAGAATTGGCAGACTCCACAGCGGCCCCTTCGGAGGCGCTCCCTGGCCGTCCACAACGAGGAGTTCAGAGCCGTCCGCGGATAGGTCAACGGGAACCATGTTCGGAGAAGGCGCGAGCGAAAGCTTTCTCGGCTCGCCGCCCGAGACCGACATCTCGGCGATGCCATGCGAGGCGAAGCTTCCCGCCCTTCCGCCTCCCAAATCCAGATAGAGCCTTGCGCCGTCCGTACCGACGAGCGACTTCTGCTGCCCATCGTGCGTGAGCTGAATATAGCTTGGGACCTTAGGCACGGCTGCGGGCTGCATCCAAAAGTGGAGGATCACCGCAGCGCAGATCACGGACAGCAGCGCTATTGCGGCTGGCGCAATTCTCAGGCGGTGGCCCTCTTTTCGAATCTCATGAGAACCTGTCGCCGTTGTTATGGCTGGTTCCAATAACGCTTGCAGAGCGAAAGCGAGATCGGACGCAGACTGAAACCGCTGCTCCGCACTTTTTTCCAGGCAGCGGTGCACCACTCTCTCCAAACCCACAGGTGTATCGGGCGCAAGCTGAGAAATTGGCGCCGGTTCTTCGTTCAGGATCGCGCTGATCGTGTCGGCCGAAGTCGGCTTCTGGAATGTCGCCTTCCCCATCACCATCTCGTGGATGATGGCGCCGAGCGCGAAAATGTCGGAACGGTGGTCGACCGTCAGTCCCCGCACCTGTTCGGGCGACATGTAGCCCACCGTTCCCATGGCTACGCCCGGCAGGGTGATCGTGGCTGCCTGGTTCGTTACCGATTCTTTCGGCTGCGCCACTTTGGCCAGGCCGAAATCCAGAATCTTGATCCGCCCATCTTTGGTGACGAACAGGTTATCCGGCTTCAGGTCGCGATGGACGATCCCCTTTTCATGCGCCGCCGCAAGCCCCTGCGCGATCTGTACTCCGTAGTCAATCGCTTTGCGCAACGGCAGCGGACCGCGCCGGATGGTTTCGGTCAGTGTCTTGCCTTCCAGCAGTTCTGTCACCATGTAAGGGACACCCAGATATGTTCCCATCTGGTAAACGGCAAGAATGTTGGGATGATTCAGCGCCGCGGCGGCTCGCGCTTCAGCCTCGAAGCGGAGCAGGCGCTGTGGTTCCAGGGAAACCAGTTCCGGCAGGACCTTGATCGCGACCTCGCGGTCCAGGCGGGGATCGCGTGCCCGATACACCTCGCCCATGCTGCCGGCTCCAAGGGGCGAGAGGATTTCATATTGCCCAAGCTTCGTGCCAGAGGTCAGGGCCATGTGTGCGCCAATTATAGTCCTGGGACGGAATGCCTGAGTTCGAGTTTAACAGGCAGCGTCAGCGGTACGCCGACGGTGGCAAGCCAGTGATGCGAATTCCCGCGTGGCCCTTATGACGAATGTTCAGCCCGATCAGCAGGGCGGTAATCTGCTCCACGATGCGGGCGTTCTCGAGTTTGCCGCCGTCGATGGCGCGGACGCCGGGTATTTTTGCGGCCAGGTCGCGTGTTAGTTGCGCGGCGTCACGATCGTCGCTACAAACAATCACATCGCAGTCGAGCGGTTCGTCTCCGCCTAGCAGTTCGGCGGAAACGTTGTGAAAAGCCGCCACGAGGCTGACTTCCTCAGGTACGAGTTCAGCGGCCTGCTGAGCGGCTGAACCCTGCCAGACCCCTAACGTGCGGGAGGCTCGCCCGCCAACTCCGGCTGCGAGCGGTACGGTTGCGTCGATGAGGATGCTGCCGGCGGTGATTGCCGACTTGAGTTGCCGGAGCACGGAAGCCTGGCTCTCAAAGGGGACCGTCAACATCAGAATGTCGGCGGCGGCGCAGGCGTGACCGTTTTCCATGCCGGAGACGTTCGCCCGCCCTCCCGCCCGTTGCTGAATGGCCGCGGCCGCCTGCCGAGCACGCTGCTCATCTCGTGACCCGATAATGACGGTCTCACCCACGCGTGCCCAGCGCAACCCCAGTCCCATGCCCGCCGGACCAGTGCCGCCAATGATGGCGATGGGGCGGATCGGCGCGCCGCTCGCAGAGCCGGCGCTCATGCGAACTCGGCCTCCCGCGCCTGTTCGGCGGTGAACTCGTCCAGGGCAGCCTTGATGTGGATGCGCGAATAGGCCGTGTTGCGCTCGGCGGGGATGCGGCCGATCTCCAGGATGAGTGCCTGAAAATCTTCTGGGCTGGTGTACTGGCCCGCCGTCGCGCCTGCTTCGCGCGAAATGTTTTCTTCCATCAACGTGCCGCCGTAGTCGTTGGCGCCGGCATGCAGGCAAAGTCGAGACAGTTGCCGATTCAGCTTCACCCACGAGACCTGAATATTATTGATGGAGCCAGCGAGCAGCACGCGTGCCAGCGCGTGAACCTTGAGATGCTCCGCCAAGGTCGGGCCGCTGCGCGCCAGTCCCTGATGGAAGAGCAACGTGTTCTGATGAACGAACCCCAGTGGGACGAACTCGGTGAAGCCTCCAGTTTCCGATTGCAGGTCGCGGAGAAGGAGCATCTGTCGCACCCAATGGGCGGGAGTCTCCGTGTGGCCGTACATAAGCGTCGAGGTGGTGCGAATGCCGCAGCGGTGCGCCGTGCGGATGACTTCGACCCATTGCGCAGTCGAAAGCTTGTTGGCCGAGAGGATGTGTCGAATCTCATCGTCCAGAATTTCTGCGGCAGTTCCGGGCAGTGTGCCGAGACCGTTGTCGCGCAACATCCTCAGATAGTCGGCAAGCCGCATGCCGGTCAGTTCGACGCCATACACGATTTCCATCGGGGAGAAGGCATGAATGTGCATTCGCGGAGTGACGTTTTTCACAGCGCGCAGAATGTCGCGGTAGTAAAACTTCGGAAGATCGCGCGGGAGCCCTCCCTGGATGCACACTTCGGTCGCGCCAAGTTGCCAGGCTTCCGCCGCTTTCTGTCCGACCTGTTCCGGACTGAGGAAGTAGGTATCGGACTCGCGCGGCCCGCGGCTGAAGGCGCAGAACTTGCACCCGACAAAACAAATGTTGGTGAAATTGATGTTGCGGTTGACCACGTAAGTCACGAGGTTGCCAACAAGCTCGCAGCGGAGCATGTTCGCGGCCACCAGCAAACCGAGCAGGTCGTCACCTTCTGTATTCGCGAGCGAGTAAGACTCCTCGAGCGACAACTCGACCCCGTTCTGGGTTTCGAGGATCTTCTCCAGCGATGCCCGCACCGCCGGATTCAGACAGGGAGCAATCTCGAGCCAGTCAAGCGAAGGGAAGTGTTGCAGTTCCGAGGAAGCCAATTCGCGAGCCATGATTCACTCCGTAGAGACCTAGCTTGCTATGTCTCTGCCTGCGCTGCAAGCCATCGCGGGCAATATCCGTACAGTGTAGCGGAATCTAGCGAAATAGGTCGGTAGACGCGGGCCGCAGCAACTCGCAAACCCGCCCCACCCCAGCTTCATAGCGAAATCCTCGAACAATGCAGGCCGGTGCGCGATTCAGCTTGCCACAAACCAACCCCGCGGCGCACGCCAGTTCGTCGGCCACGGCTTCAACGCTCGCGCGCAGCTTGTAGCCATGGGGATCGCGGCGGCCGCGGTCGTCGCGCAGCGCCTTCATCCCCGCGATACCAATCGCGAACTCCGTCAGCCCCTCCCGCCACGGGCGCCCAAAGCTGTCGGTAATGATCACGGGAATGGCGTAGCCAGTGCGCTTTTTGAGTTCGCGGCGGAGATTGGCAGCCGAGCGATCGGCATCTTCCGGAAGCAGTAGCGCATGCCCGCCGCCGTTCACGTTGGAAACGTCCACACCGCTGTTCGCGCAGAGAAAGCCCTGGTGCGTCTCAGTGATTAGAACTCCATTCTTGCGGCGAATCACGGAGCGGCTCTCGCGCAGGGCGAGTTCGATCACGCGCGCGTCGAGCCCATACTGTCTTGCCCAAGAGACGGATTCAGCGGAAGGCTCGATGGTGGAAAGGTCCACTACCCTGCCTTCGGATTTGGAGACGATTTTGTGCTTGACGACGAGGATGTCCCCGGATTGGAGCTTGAGTCGCCGCCGGCGGAGGGCCTCGAGCAGTCTGTCCGCCAGCGAATCGCCCGGCTGGACCTCATCTGCAAGTGGGATGGGGATGAGGTGAAGTTGCTCAAGCGACTGCAGCGGCTGTTCCTTGCGCCGATTCGCAACTGGTCCCGTTTTGGCGCCCTTCACCTGCCTCATGAACTACATGTTACCTGTCCAGCGTGCAGCAGGTGACGTTGCAAGCAACGTCTCTACGATAGATATTCGCGCGCGAGCTTCTGTGCGCGGGTTTCGCCGGGCAGCGACAGCAACTGTTCGAGGTCCGCAGGATTGTCGACGTCGACCGCAATGCCCGGTAGGTTCAGAACGACGCAAGGCTTTCCGGTCGCCTGAGCCGCGGTATAGTGCGGTTTGAAACTGTCATTACCGAAGCGCAGCGGGAACAGATCCGCCGGGCGCCGGAATGCGGCGTTGGTGCCGCGTCCGTCGGCCGCCGGGACCAGCACGCTGCCCGCGGCCGGCGCGTTCTTCATGATTTCTTCCAGTTCCCAGGCCTGGATGAGGGGAATGTCGGCGGGAATGATTAACGTGCTGTCCACGCCGCGGTCCACGCATACGCGTGTGGCCATCTCGATTGCGCCAGTTTCTCCCGGATTGTCAGGGTCCGCGATGATTTCGAATCCGTACTCCGTCGCCAGCGTCACAGCGTAAGGATCGCTGGTGACCACCGCAACCTGTGGCCGGTTTTTCCATCCGTGCAGAGTCGTCAGGACGTCGTGCAGCATGGCCTGCGCCAGTTTTGTGCGGGACAGCTGATCCAGAATTGCCGCGAGGCGCTGCTTCGCCCCCGAGAGATTCTTGACGGGAACCAGAATCACGGCTGCCCGAACCGTGGCACGGTACCATCGGCTGCGGGTTCGTCCTTGAGCAAACCGCCGGCGACGACAGTAAGCGCTTCCCGGGCCAGTGCCGCCTTGTCGTCGGTGCTGCGCATGATCGTCTGGCTACACTGCACGCGCAAGCCGCCTTTGCGGATCGCATCCGCGGCTCGGGCATCGCGGGTATCGCAGATCAGGACGTCGAGAAAATCTTCATAGGCTTGCGCAACCCCGGCAATCGAGCTAGGGAGCCCCTGTGCCGCCATGAGAATTCCCGCTGGCCCCGCGACCGGAGCATTACCCACGATCGGGCTGACCGCGGCAATCTTGCCGCGAGCCCGTACCAGGGCATCGCGAATTCCGGGAACGGCCAGAATCGGGCCAATGCTAGTCACCGGATTGCTGGGCGCGATCAGAACTGCGTCGGCGGAAGTGATCGCCTCAATCACACCGGGCGCAGGTTCTGCGTCCGAAGCTCCGGCGAAGCGCACCGAATTGACCGGGTCCTGGTACCAGCGCTGGACAAAATATTCTTCAAAGCTCAGCTCGCCAATGGGCGTATCCACGCGGGTTTCGACGCGAGAGTTGCTCATGGGAAGAATCCGAGCTCGCACTCCCAGCTTGCCGCAGACGATCGACGTCGCCTCCGACAGAGTCTTGCCCTCGGCCAGCAGGCGCGAGCGGAGCAGGTGCACGGCAAGGTCGCGGTCGCCGGTGTGAAACCACGTGGGCTCGCCGAGTTGTCCCATGGCTTGCAGACACAGGAATGTGTCGCCCTTCACTCCCCATCCGCGCTCGCGGCTCAGCATGCCGGAAAGCACGTAGGTGATCGAGTCGATATCGGGCGAGACGTAAAGCCCCCACCACAGCAGGTCGTCACCCGTATTGACGATGATCGTGATTTCTTCGGCGGGTATGACCTGCCGCAGCCCGTCGACAAATTTCGCTCCGCCCGTGCCCCCGCTGAGAACGCAGATCATGCCGCCCTCATTCTTGCCAGGCCGTCATCATCGGCGGCGGTGCGCAATCTCTCGGACAAAAGTCCAGGCCCAGCGGCGACGGCCGGCAGAAACTCGGGATACACCGGCAGCCGCTGGCGCAATGCCAATCCCTTGGCCTCGGTCCGCAGGCGAAGCTGCTCCAGGTGCGGCCAGGGCTTCTCGGGGTTAATGTAGTCGGGCGTCAGCGGCGAGATTCCTCCCCAATCGTTGATGCCAGCATCCACCAAGTCCTCATAGTAAGGCGCAGAGAGATTCGGCGGAGCCTGAATATTGACGTTAGGGAGTAACAATCGAGCTACTGCCACCGCCCGCAGCATTTCGCCGTGCGACGGCTCGGGCCACTGAGACATGGGAATAGCCGACTTGACGCGGAAGTTCTGCACGATCACTTCCTGGATGTGGCCATAACGCTCGTACAAGTCGCGGATCGCCAGTAGCGTGTCGACCCGGTCCTCCGGCGATTCCCCGATGCCAATCAGAAGGCCGGTCGTGAAGGGAACACTCTGCTTGCCGGCGGCCTCGATCGTGCGCAAGCGCTTGGCGGGAACTTTGTCGGGAGCGTTATCGTGGGCCGCACCGGGAGCAAGCAGGGCGGCGTTGGTGGTCTCGAGCATGAGGCCCATGCTGGGGGAAACAGCCGCTAGGCGAGCGACCCACTCGGAACTGAGCAGGCCGGGATTCGGGTGCGGCAGCAGACTGGTCTCGCGCAGCACGAGCTCGCACATGGCTTCGAGATAGTGCAGGGTAGACTTGTAGCCGAGGCGGCGCAACGTCTCGCGCATTTCGGGGAACAGCAGTTCCGGCTTGTCTCCGAGACTGAACAGCGCCTCTGTGCATCCGAGTTTTTCCCCCTCCCGCGCGACAACCAGCACTTCGTCAGGCGTCATGGTGTGCGCGCCTGGATCGCCGGGATCGCGGCGGAAAGTGCAATATCCGCAGTAGTCGCGGCAAAGATTAGTTAGCGGAATGAATACCTTGCGCGAATAGGTAATGGCTCCGGGCTTGAAGTGCTCCTTCGCAGCCCGCGCGGCGGCGAGGAGTTCGGGCAGGTCGTCGTCGCCGCACCGAATCAGTCGCAGGGCTACTTCGCGTGAGGTCGGTGCTCCCAGGCGCAAAGGCGCGACGGCCGTAATTGAGGTCAAGGCCACGGTTGAATCGAATGATACAACGGCAGAGCGTGGTAATGTAGGCGGTTGCCGCTACGTCTTTGCCGGCGGCGCCGCGAACGATGGTAAGAGACGTTGCAAACAACATCGTTTCTACGATGCGATGACCCTGAATCCTTCCGAATTTCGCAAAGCCATGGGATGCTTCGCCACCGGAGTAACCATCATCACCGTCGACCTCGAAGGCGAAGTCCACGGCATGACTGCCAACGCATTTGCCTCGGTCTCACTCGATCCCCTGCTGGTGCTGGTCTGCGTCGACCATAACACCCGCACTCATGCCCATCTGCACGCGAAGAAGCGCTTCGGCATCAACGTGCTGGGCGAGGACCAGCGAACAATTTCGGAGTACTACGCGCGCCCCGATCGCAGCCACGAGCACGCCGAGACCGAGGCCGGCGCACGTTTTGACCGCACCAAACACGGGACCCCGATGCTGCATGGCTCGCTGGCATATCTTGAATGCCGCCTGCACTCCTCCGAAGAGGCCGGCGATCACACCATCTTCATTGCGGAAGTCGAAGACGTGGTGGTGCGCGACGGCGACCCGCTGCTGTTCTTTCGAGGAAAGTACCGCAAGGTAGGGGAGGATGTTGACGAGAAATGATGACCATTGCACGCTGACGCGTTATGCCACTTTTCCCACCTCCGAACATCCAATCATTGGCAAAATAAATCGTTAGGAATGGAGCTGATTCATGGCTGAGAAGACTGCAGAGAAGGTTACGAAGACGGAAGCCGAGTGGAAGCAGAAGCTCACCCCGGAGCAATATCACGTGACCCGCGAGGCGGGTACCGAGTGCGCCTTCACGGGCGCGTACTGGAACACGAAAGATGCGGGGATGTATCACTGCGTCTGCTGCGGCGCACCCCTGTTCGATTCCACGACAAAGTTCAATTCCGGCACTGGCTGGCCGAGTTTTACTAAACCCGCGTCAGGCGGCGGAGTGGTCGAGCACCGCGATTCGAGCTATGGCATGGTGCGGACCGAGGTCCGCTGCGCCACCTGCGACGCGCACCTGGGGCACGTGTTCGAAGACGGTCCGGCGCCCACAGGCCTTCGTTATTGCATGAATTCGGCGGCGCTAGATTTCAAGCCGACAGAGAAGAAGTAATTCTTCTGGTCGTAGCGACGTAGCTTGCTACGTCTTGCCGACAGCACTGCGAAGGGTGGTTAGAGAGGAGCCAGTCTCTACGAAAACAAGGGCACGCGCAAGCGTGCCCTTTGTCCATCCGTTGAGACTTGTCCGTCGAACTACGCGCTAGCCGTCGCGGCCAAAGCCTTGGGAGGCTCAACCGGCTTGGCCTGGTGCTGCGATTGCGACTTCGGTTCGGCGTGAACCTGGATGCCGCCCTTGAGTGCGGCGCCATCTTCCACGCTGATTCGCACCGTGGAAATATCTCCGCTGACCGAGCCTTCGCTGCGAATATCCACGCGATCACTGCACTCGATGTTGCCAGTCACCTTGCCCATGATCACGACTTCGCGGGCTTGAATGCTGGCATCGACTTTGCCGTTGCGCCCGATGGTGACGCGGCTGTCGGGCATGATGATTTTGCCTTCGATGCGGCCATCGATGTAGAGCGCTTCCGATCCGCTGATTTCGCCCTTGATAAAGAGCGTGCGGCCAATAGTGGCCTGATCCACGGGGGCGGTGACGGTTTTGACAGGGTTATAAGCGTTGGGGTTGGAAGCCGGTGTGTTGGACTTGAGGAAAGAATTCTCCGACGACTGAAGCATGCGACCTTCCTTGGGTTTCCCGCGCGGGGCGCTCGGGCTGGCGGTCCGCTCCATGCGGTTGGTCTAAATTAAATTTGCGGCCTTCGGCAGTTGCTGGCCACTCGGCCAAGCTGACTATCGCACAGGGGTAAGTATTTCCTTAGATTACGGAAGGCGCTGTACGGGCGCGGGGGGCGGCAATTGGAGGCCTGATGATGCCAAGAGCGGTTTCCGAGTTGTTGTTGACTGGCCTCGTGTGCTGTCTCGGAAATACGCGGAAATAATCGAATTGTCATCCTGAGGCGGGCGCTTTTGCCCGCCGAAGGACCTATGCAACGAGCGGGCAGTGCATAGGTCCTTCGCAGAAACTCTGAGCGTGTCCTTTCAAACCAGATACGCTCACCGCGAAACGGCTCTAAGACTCCTGCAGTGCTTCGGAGAGGTCTTCCCATTCCTGGATCAAGGCTGCGTGGGCCGCTTTGTGCCGGTCGAGTTCCTGTGCCTGCCGCTGGCTCTCTTCGGCGCTGACGTAATTCTGCATCGCGGTCTCGCAGTGGGCGATGGCAGCTTCCAGGCGCGCCAATTTCCTCTTCCAACTCGCCGACTCGGTCTTCCATCTGCTTGCGCTTGATCGGATTCAGGCGCTTCTTCGCCGCCTCCGCCGAAGCCGCTTCGCTGCTTCGATTTTCATTCGTCGGCTCGGCTAAAGCGACAGGCTTGAGGTCGGATGGTGTTCGTGGCTTTCCGGCGCCTGGAACGTCCTCCAGGGTCGGGGCGATGTGCTGTCCGCCCTCCTTGCGCCACAGATAGTCTTCGTAGTTTCCGGGGAAGATTTCAACTTTCCCGCCGCCGATTTCGAACACCCGCGTGGCCAGCTTGTCGATGAAATACCGGTCGTGCGAGACGAAGACCACGGTGCCGGTGTACTCCATCAGCGCGTTGAGCAAGACGTCTTTCGCCCGCAGGTCGAGGTGGTTGGTCGGCTCATCGAGCAGCAGGAAATTCGCCGGGTGTAGCAACAGGCGCAGCAAAGCATAGCGCCCGCGTTCGCCGCCCGAAAGAACGCCGATCTTCTTGAAGACGTCTTCGTCGGAGAAGAGAAAACAGCCGAGAAGACCGCGCAATTCGGTTTCAGTCGAGCGCGGGGAACACTCACCCAGGTCGTCGAGCATGCGTGCCTCGGGATCGAGTTCCTTGTACTGATCCTGCGCAAAGTAGTCAGCCTGCACGTTGTGGCCCAGGCGGTATTCCCCGCGCGTGACAGCTTCGGTGCTGGCCAGCAGTTTTATTAGAGTCGATTTGCCCGCCCCATTCACGCCCACCAGCGCGATGCGGTCTCCCCGCTCGATCATGAAGTCGACGTTGCGGAAGACTTCTTTTTCTAGGCCATTCTTGCCGGGATAACTCTTCGCTACGCCTTCGAACTCTGCCACGATGCGCCCACTCGGCTTCGGCTGCGGAAACGTAAAATGGATCGTCTTCTCCTCAGGAGGAACCTCGATCCGCTCCATCCGCTCGAGTTCCTTGATGCGGCTTTGAACCTGCTTCGCTTTGGTCGCCTGGTAGCGAAAGCGGTTGATGAACACTTCCAGTTGCTCGATGCGCTCCCGTTGGTTGCGGTAGGCGGCCTGCAGTTGCTCGTTGCGCTGGGTCTTCTGCGCCAGAAACTTGTCATAGTTGCCGGTGTAGAACCAGAAGCGCTTGTTCCAGATTTCGGCGATCTTGTTGACGGTCACGTCGAGAAAGTACCGGTCGTGCGAGATCAGCACGAACGCGTTGGGATAGTTCTGCAGATACTCCTCGAGCCAGTTGCGTGCTTCGAGATCAAGATGGTTCGTCGGCTCGTCGAGCAGCAGCAGGTTCGGCTTCTGCAGCAGAAGCTTGGCCAGCGCGAGCCGCATCTGCCATCCGCCGGAAAACTCGCCGATCTGCCGCGGCCAGTCGTCCTTGGTAAAACCCAAACCCATCAGGACCCGGCCGACTTCCGCCTCGACCGAGTAGCCGTCGCGGGTGCGGAACTCGTGCTCGACGCGGTGGTAACGGTCGGCCACAGCCGAGTATTCCGGGCTGGTGTGGTCCAGTTCCGCCATGCTCTGGGTCAGAGATTCAAGTTCCACTTCCATCGCGCGCAGGTCGTCGAAGACAGACATGCACTCAGCAAAAACGCTGCGGCCGGACAGCGTCAGCCCATCCTGCGGCAAATATCCGGCGGAGGTCCCTTTCGCGACCGTAAGCATGCCGTAGTCAAACGTGTCCATGCTCGCGAGAATCTTCATCAGCGTGGACTTGCCGGTGCCGTTAGCGCCCACCAGGCCAATACGGTCATTGGACGTGATCAGCCAGTCCGCATTTTCGAAAAGAAGTTTGTGGCCGAAGCGTTTGCCGGCGCCAGAAAGCTGGATCATGGGCTCGGTTTATGGTCTCACAAAACCTGTACCAAGTATGGGGTAGCGAGTAGCGAGGCAGCGCGAAGCGGGATTCGTATCAGGGCACGCCTTCAGGTGTAAAAGTTCCACGACATCCTTCAGGCAAGCCGTCAGTGCCAGCGTTGTCGGCGCCCTTCAGGCGCTGAAAGTACCAAATCAGAGCTTCCGCCACGAGCCGCTAACCCGTCCATTGGATCATGGCTCGGCGAGGGTAGCCGTCCTCCCCCGACAGGGGTCACCTGAGTAACCTGCCCCCGGTACGTCCCGTATGATATAAAAGCCCCGAGCCTCCATAAGGACATTTGTGAGCGGAGTAGCCCCCTGAGGGTGTGCCCGCGTTCGAGGAAAGCCTTTGAGTTTCATCAACTTCGCAGCCCGCGAGATCAATTGCAAGATCGTGTACTATGGCGCCGGACTTGGCGGCAAGACCACGAACCTGCAGTTGATCTACCAGAAAACTGCGGACCAGCAGAAGGGCAAAATGATCTCGCTGGCCACCGAAACCGAGCGTACCCTGTTCTTCGACTTTCTGCCCCTCGACCTCGGCTCGGTGCGCGGCTTCAAGACCCGCATCCACCTCTACACCGTCCCCGGCCAGGTCTTCTACGACGCCAGCCGCAAGCTCATCCTGCGCGGCGTCGACGGCATCGTCTTCGTCGCCGACTCCCAGGAGCAGCGCCAGGACGCCAACGTCGAAGCCCTCGACAACCTCATGTCGAACCTGAAGGAACACGGCTACGACTTCAACAAGATTCCCTACGTCCTCCAGCTCAACAAGCGCGACCTGCCCAACATTCTGCCCGTCGATCTGCTGAGCACCGAACTGCGCCGCAAGAACGAACCCGTGGTCGAAGCCGTAGCCTTCCAGGGCGTCGGGGTTTTCGAAACTCTCAAGGAAATCGCCAAGCAAGTTCTCACCGAACTAAAAGCCGGCGGCTAAACGTCGTAGAGTCGGACACGCACCAACAATCGTCTCGTTGGTTAGGAATGGTTTTGAGCGCTAACGCCTGGTTCAGCACTCAGCGCGCCACCATTCCAGTTGGTGCAAAGAAATGGCCCCGAAAAACGGGGATTGGCAAAAATTCGTAAGCACGCGCTGCACGATACTAAGGCGCGTATAACTCCGCATCGCTGCTACCGACGGACAATACTTTGCCATTCGGAAGCAGTGTCGCCGTGCGCCTAGTCGCCTGTAATAACGATCCCGTGGGTGTCCAGGTATTTGTAGACGGATCGTAGAGGGCGCACCGAGCGGTTGGGGAGGTATGACCGCTGTACGTGATCTCGTCTCCAGCGAGAAGGACCTTGCCAGTCCTCAGTAAGACCAGCGGGCCGTAGCTGGTGTCGTTGCCACACTGGCCGATCGTCCGAGCCCATGTATTGGTCGACGGGCTGTAGAACTGGGCCGCGTAGCAGGAGAACTTGTTACCGTAGGCCAGTACATTACCGTTGGTGAGCAACGCAGCGCTACCGCCCGTGATGCCATAGTACAGAGGCCCTGTCGCTGTCCATTGCGCGGTGGACTGATCGTAGAGAACTCCGCCCCCACCTACTACCAGCACTTTGCCGCTGGGCAACGGCGTCGCCGGTGAGGTGTGATTGCTTGGCATGCTGGTAGTGGCAGTCCATTTGCCCGTGGCGGGGTTGTAGAGTTCCGCCGTGGTGTTTGAGGTTCCGTCCAAGTTGCTCCCGCCCGCCATTAGCACTTGGCCATTATTCAGCAACGCCGCGCCAGCAAAAGCGCGTGGCATCGTCAAGCTGCCCGTGGCGATCCATTGGCCGCTCAACGGATTGTATAGCTCGGCGCTTGCAGTGTAAGTGCTGCTCGCCCCGCCTGCGACAAGGACCTCGCCATTTGTCAGCAAGGTCGCCGTGTGATCGATACGAGGTGTCGCCAGACTGCCTGTAACGGTCCACGATCCGGTGGCCGGGTTGTACAGTTCAGCGGCCGCGATGTGGTTGCCTTGGGAGTCTTCGCCGCCAGCAACCAAGACCTGTCCATTCGCGAGCAGCGTGGCCGTGTGGCCAATTCGTGGGAAATTCAGAGTCCCGGTATGAGCCCACGTTCCAGAACTTTGAGCTGGGGCCGGAACGGTAGCGATCAACACCGCAACAACGACCAACAATGCTGTTGGCATCGATGTCAGGATTCTTTTCGATTGGCGTAGTTTCGAACCGGGCATAGAAGTCTTCTCCGTTTCTGCCCGAAGGCGCTCTCTGCATCGCTCTATGGCGCGCTTCGAATGAAATGACTGGAGCACAAGGCACTGTCACATGTGTCATCGAGCGGTCAAAGGGTTGTAAAGATTTCGCAAGCACGCCAACTGCAGTCCCTTACTCGGCTCTTCCACCGAGCGTGCTCTCTCGTCTCACCGTGGGTGGGTAATCCCATAAGCAGGATATGCCTGGCGATCAAAATCACATCCCCAGCCAGGGCGAGGAGGTTCTTCTTCCTTCCGTTGCCACGAACTGTAAAGCCAGAGCAAAGAATGTCGCCCGCCGACATAAAGATTCCGCGAAGATTGGTATCGGCCCACATCTTCTTGAATCCCAAAAATCCCTGAATCGATTGTTCCTGTCCCAGCCCCGCCGACCTTCCTTCGGCCATTCGTCTAAAATGGCTTGCCGTAATCTTCCCGGAAGCATGGTTGATATTGAATTTCGGCAGGCTTCACGATTATCGAAAGAGGAACTCATGCGCGTTCCTAAGGTGTGGCTGTCGACTCTATTGATCTCTTCGCTGTTCGCTTCTTCATCGCTTCTGTCCTCGCAGACATCCTCCCTCCACGGCATCGACCCCACCGATCTCGACCGCAAATCCGAGCCCTGCACCGATTTCTTCGAATTCGCCAACGGCACGTGGCGGGCGAATAATCCCATCCCGGCATCGATGACCCGTTGGAGCAAGCGCTGGCAGGCTGGCGAATTTGCCAAGGACAAGCTGCACGACATCCTGGAAGCCACTACGGCCGACAAGAACGCCCCCCAGGGCAGCACCGAGCAGATCATCGGCGACTACTACGGCGCCTGCATGGACGAATCTCGCGTGAACATCCGCGGCATTGATCCGATCAAGCCCTGGTTCGCCAAAATCGACGCTGCCCGCGACATCGCCACGATCCAGCAGATCATCGCCGAAATGCACGACATTCTCGTCTCCGCTCCCTTCGCGCTGGGCAGCCAGCAGGATCCGCACAAACCCTGCTGGGTGCTCGCCGATGTCGGCGCCAGCGGTCTCAGCCTTCCCGATCGCGACTACTATCTCAAGCCCGAACCCCGCTTCAAGGAGGCCCGCGAAAAATACCTCGAGCACGTCACCGCCATGTTCAAGCTCGCGGGATCGGACCCGAAGTCCGCGGCGGCGGCGGCCCAGACGGTCATGAGCATGGAGACCAAGTTAGCCGAGGCGTCTCTCGACAACGTCGCGCTGCGCGATCCCGCCGCCACCGATCACAACACAACTTTTGCTCAGCTCCAGACGATGGCTCCTCACTTCGACTGGACCGTGTACTTCAAGCACCGTCAGCTGCCCACCGACGTCGATATGAATGTCGACCAACCCAAGTTCATGCAGGAATTCGATCGCCAGTTACAGCAAACTACGCTGCCCGATTGGAAGGTATATCTGAAATGGCAGCTTCTGAACTCGACCGCGAGTTCGCTGTCGGCGCCGTTTGTCGAAGAAGACTTCGCCTTCAACGGAAAATACCTGAGTGGCGCGACCGAGATGAAGCCACGCTGGAAGCGTTGCGTGGAGTCTTCTGACCAGTTGCTGGGCGAGGCCCTGGGAAAGAAGTATGTCGAGAAATATTTCCCGCCCGAGGCCAAGGCCCGCATGCAGGAGATGGTGCGCAATCTGCTCGCCGCCATGCGTGACGACATCCTCAGCCGTCCCTGGATGAGCGATGACACCAAAGAAAAGGCGATGGCCAAGATCGCCACCTTCAATCCCAAGATTGGATATCCCGACAAGTGGAAGGACTACAGTCACGTCGGGATTCGCCGCGATGCATTCTTCGAAGACACAATCGCGGGAAGAAAGTTCGTGGAACAGGACGACCGGGCCCAGATTGGCCACCCGGTCGACCGCGGTCGCTGGGGCATGACACCTCCCACTTCCGACGCATACTACAACCCGCTGCTCAACGAAATCGTGTTCCCGGCGGGCATCCTGCAACCTCCCGCCTTCGATATGAAAGCAGTGGACGCGGTGAACTATGGCGCCATTGGAGTGGTGATCGGCCACGAAATTTCCCACGGCTTCGATGATCAGGGCGCGCAGTTCGACTATCTTGGACGTCTGCGCAACTGGTGGACCGACGCCGATTTGAAGGACTTCCAGGCCCGCGGCGCCTGCGTCGCCGACCAGTTCGATCACTACTTCATCGAGAAAGACATCCACCACAACGGCAAGTTGGTGCTGGGCGAAAGCATCGGCGACCTGGGCGGCGCGAAAATCGCCTATCTCGCTTATCAGAAATCGCTCGAAGGCAAGCCCCGCCCCGCCGACATCGACGGTTTCACCCCCGAGCAGCAATTCTTCATTGCCTGGGGCCAGTTCCGCGGAGACGAGACTCGCCCCGAAACCCAGCGCCTCATGGTCCAAAGCGATCCTCATCCCATCGCGAAATACCGCGTCATCGGCCCGCTCTCAAATCTTCCGGAATTTCAGAAAGCGTGGAGTTGCAGAGCCGACGCGCCGATGGTGCGCCCGGCCGACAAGCGTTGCGAAGTCTGGTGAAGCGCTGCCCGGTTCACTACTGAGTGGTGCTCGGCCGCGCGCTGAGCATCTCGAATTCTGTCGTCTCCGCGGCAGAGGCGTAGCGTGTGCCTCTTACCGTCCCGCACTGAAGATAGAAAACTCCTGGGCTAGAGCCGAAGATCGCCACATTACGGCCCTCAGAGTAAAAAGTGGCTCTCAATCTTGGAGTAGGTGGCGTGTCCGCGCTCGGCGGTGAGACATTCTTTCGTAGGTTGACGAAGTCGACGAGCCTTCGTACCGTCTCCGGATCAGTGAGGCGATAGGCACCCTTGCCCACCGGTGCCGTCCCGGGCGGAAGCAGAACCTGCAGGCTCGTTGCCGTCGTGATCGCCGAGCATGCGTCGGAGGACTCGGACGGCTCAACGCGCAGCGATGGCGCTGCGCTGGGAACGCAAGCCGTCATTAAGAGCATCGACCCAAACGTCGCGAGAATGGCGCGGTGCATGCCGCGATTCTATGACTTACGCGAAGTCTGTCAGTGATTCGGGGCATTACCGAGGTAAGCGCGGGCCGCGGTTTTCTGCTGCCCCGGCCTGCGGCCCTCCGCTAGCCTGACCATGGGACGGAGTGTGTCGAGCCGGTTCCGTGGACCGCGTCGGTGATTCTTTCTGCCCTGATCGTTCGTTCGCATGACCCCATCGGACTGCTGTTCTGGTGCGCTGTCGGCTTTTGCGCCGGCATCGGTCTTTTCTTCTACGGATTTCATCTCCTGCAACGCCGCCGTCTCATCCTCGATACGCCTTTTTCAAAGATCCGCAGCGCCTCGATGGGCGTGGTCGAAGTCAGCGGCCTCGCCGTCGGCCCTTACAATATGATCGCGCCCATCACTGCGCGTCCCTGCTACTACTACCGCACGCTGGTCTGGGAGTACAAACAGCACGGCAGAAATAAAAAATGGGTCAAGGTTGCCGGCGAGTGCATGCACGTGCCGTTCTTCGTCGACGACAACACCAGCCGTCTGCTGGTCGACCCGCGCGGCGCCGATCTCGACCTGCACCGCGATTTCCAGGAGGAATTCAATGGTTCCTTCTTCTCCAACCGCAACGATGCTCCCGGCAACGTCAACAGCTTCCTGTCTCGCCACGGCGTCGTCACCAGCAACCGAATCAAGGTCGAGGAATACTGCATCAAGCCCAAGAATTCGTTGTTCATCCTCGGCACTCTGGCGGAAAATCCCGGCATTGAAGTCGCCCCGCGGCCGGTGCAGGATGCCGAGGCGATCAGCTCCTTCACCCGCCAAGGATTCTCGTTTTCGATCAACTTGTTTGCGTTTAATACCACCGGAAGCGAAGATGACTTCTTTTCCGGCTCCCCAGCCCTGGCGACGCCATACGAATCTCGTCCCCAGATTACCGGGCGCCTTCCAATCTCCGGTCCCGCGAAAGCTCAGGCCGTACCCAAGCAGAAAGTCGCCGACGCTTTACTGCAAGCCGGCATCTCGAACCCAGCCGCCTGGGCCGCGGCCGGAGTAACTTCAGGGGGGATGGGCGTCCCGGTAATCGAAGACCCGTCGGCAGCCGCAACATCCCAGCCCCAGCTCCACCGTTCAAGCCGGACGCTTCGACCCTCATCCGCCGGTTGCCCTGATGAAAGGAACGAACAACAAGACCTTCCTGATCTCCTGGCGCAGCCAGAAAGAGGTCGCTCGCTCTCTCGGCTGGAAGTGCGCTCTGATGATCTGGGGCGGTCCTTGCCTCGCCCTCCTCAGCCTCTACTTTTTCCTGAGCATCGAGCACCTGTTCTGAGCATCGCACCACAGTGCTAACCTTGTCGCCGCCCGCTCCCGCTGGCCCACTGCGACCCCTCTAGTACAATCAACGCGATGAGCGACGCAGTCCGCATCGGAATCCTGGGCGATTTCAACTCTGAATTTCGCTCGCATCACGCGACCACCGACGCCCTGCAGCACGCCGCCCACAAGCTCGAGCTGCAAGTCGAGGCCGAGTGGCTGCCCACGCCGTCGCTCACCGCCAGCGACGCCGAAAAGAAGCTTGAGACCTTCGACGGCCTCTGGGGAGCACCCGGCAGTCCCTTCAAGAGCTTCGATGGCATGCTCAAGGGAATCGAGTTCGCCCGCCGCCGCGACTGGCCCTACCTCGGCACCTGCGCCGGATTCCAATATGCCTTCATCGAATTTGCCCGCAACGTCCTCCACATCGCCGACGCCGACAGCGCCGAAAACAATTCCGGATCGAAAAACATCATCATCTATCCCGTCGCCTGCGCCGTCCCCGATCGCAACGGCAACGCGCCCAAACTGGTCGGCGCGGTCCCCGAGATTCGCCTCCGCCCCGGCTCTTACCTGCAGACCTTCTACGGCAAAGATAAAGAAACCGTGACCGAAGAATTCTTCTGCAACTTCGAAATCAATCCCGACTTCGAATGGACCACCATGGAAGCCGGATTCCCCGTAGTCGCCCGCGGTCCCCAAGGCGAAATTCGTGCTATCGAATCCCCCACTCACCGGTTCTTCGTAGCCACCTTGTTCCAGCCCCAGCTCTCCTCCACGGAGAAAAAACCGCACCCGCTGGTCCTGGCCTTCGTGCAGGCCGCCGCCGACTGGGGCAAGAAAAAATTAGACGACAGCGTCCTCGAATAGCTCGTGTGGGTCGGAACTCTCTTCGGCTGCGCTCAGGGCAGGCTCTGTCCGACAACTCTGTCCATAAGATAAGCTGCCATCCCAACCAGTTACCAAAGTCCCGGCACTCCCCACATTATTTAGCCCCCACCATGCGCATCTGGAGCCCCCGCCCGCCTCTCGCTAGACTCATCCCGGTCGGTCGCCCTCCCCAAATCGCGTCCGCAGGAGCCGCTTTTCGTCTATGCATATGCAGTTGGCCAACCAGCTCCGCATCCCGTTCACGACTCTGATCAGCTACATCCCGATCATCGCCACCATCGTGACCACGTTATTCAGTGTGATCCTGGCCCGGGCCACGCTGCGCTACGTCGAGGCCACCGACAAAGGCCTGGCCCTCGCCCGCGAAGAATTCGAGCGCGAATGGTCTCCCGATCTGCACATCAAGATGGAACGGGTTTCCTCGACTGAGGCGCGAGTGATCGTGACCAACCTGGCCAAGACTTCTGTCCTGCTGCAGCTGCTGCAGTTGCGTAAGCTCTCCCACGCTATGCCCTTCGAGCGCTGCCGCCTCAACGATCCTCTCGTCGGAGGCATGACCTGGACCCAGGAAATGGGCCGCCGCATCCTGGCCTGCACGGGACAGGAATTCGAAGGCCCCATCGCCGTCTCGGCAACGTTCTACGCGGCCGGCCGAATGTATCGCACCGACTGGTTCCGCTCGCAGATTCAAGTCCGCGACGGCCGCATCGTTGCCCTCGAACCCAGCACCATGCCCACGCGCCGCGTCCGAGTGGTGGAACGCAAAGGCCCCGAACGCCGCCGCGAATTCGTCCAGGACGTAACCGCCGAAGTCGCCCCCGAAAAGGTTGACACCAAGCCCGACGAAAAGTTCTTCGTCACCGGCGCCTAGTTTGCTCGTGTCCGCTGATTCAGCTCTTTGGCGGCCTGTCGTAGGACGTCGAGGGGAAAGCCCTTCAGCAGTTCCTCGCCGGAAGCGGTGATGACGGAGGTGTCGGTAACGCGAGCGAGTTTGGACTCGTTCGCGGTCGCGTCTTCCTTTTCTTCTAAATCGAGGTCGTCTTCTTCCTCAAATTCCTCGAAGTCTTCGTCTTCCCAGATGCTTTCGCCGAGCAGGGTATCGGCGACGGAGCGAGGATCGAGAATGACATCATGCCTGTGCGGCTCGAATTTGGTGCGCGGCAAATTGCCGCTGGCAGTTTGCAGCGCGTAGAGAAGAAGCCCGGCGGTTTTGCTGTCGATGTTGCCGGCAATGATGAGGCGCATGATCTGCATCAGCGAGACTGGGATAGAGTTGGCATCCTCGAGGACAGGCAGGTCGATAGCGGCTCTGCGGCGGCTGCGGCCAGCGCTTTTGGCGCGGTCTGCGGCGAGCGCGATGCGCTCCTCGTGGTGACGTTTGTGGAAGTAACAAAAACGGTTGCGGCGGAGTGCGGGCGATCCGCACTGCGTGCCGTTGACCTTGATGTGCTGACAGCGATTGGGAAAACTTGCCACGTGGCCTCCTCCCCCCTCCCCCTCGATCTATTGGAATGCTGGGATTGGCGGGAAATTGCGATTTCATCCCTGGGCCGCAACCAGTTAGGGGCAAAATCTTGAGGCCCGGGAACTTAGGTACGGCCTGAGGATGCGTTTTCGCTGGTTACGCGCGCAGGATGGAAGGAATGAAAATCTCAGTCACGGTTATGTGAACATTGAAGGAAATAAATCTGTGGAAAACTTCGAGGCTCCCCATCTGCCCGGTGAAAACCGCAACCGCGAACGGGTGCAGCCGAGAAAATCTCCCGGCGACGGCAGCAGGAATGCCCACGCTTCGAACATCGCGAAGCGTGAGGCAGCCGGTTTTGGGGTAGTGCTTGCGACGAGGAAACCCTAGGCCAGTCCCATCACTGGATAGTGGTAAAGTGCTTGCGCTAGTTGAATAATTTTCTCCTGCCTCGAAACGACCCATACTTTCGAGCCACCATATAAATGTGGGCGGCACGACTCTTCTCTGCCCAAAAAATATCAACCTCAGTTGTACGCAAGTGATTGGCACGCAAATTTTCCCGAGGAGAACCCATGACTATCCGTCCGAAGCTAATCCTGGAGCTCTTTGTTGTTTTCGTATCAGTGGCCAGTTGTCGATCTTTCGCCCAGAATCAGGCCGCCGTTACTCCCGCTGCAACGACGGTCACAACGACCGGAGGCACCGCCAACAGGGTAGCCAGGTTTTCTGGAACGAACACCATCGTGAACTCGATTCTTTTCGACAACGGTACGGATGTGGGCGTCGGCACGACCTCGCCGACGGCAACTCTGACCGTCAATGGCACCTTCACTGTCGATGGAGTCTCGACTTTTAACAACTCTCTGTTGCTCTCTCCAACGGGTACCGCCACCTCGTCAACGTCCTTCGATTCGCACCTCTTCCAGCTGTCGGCCTCGGCCTTCAGCTCTGCGAGCAAGACTGTCGTGCAACCCCGCTTCGAGTGGCAGGTGGAACCGACCGGCAACAACACCGCGACGCCGAATGGAACACTGCACCTTTTGGCGACGTCAGGTGCCGGCGCGGTCGCTGAAACCGGTCTGTTTGTGAACACCAACGGAACCATCCATTTCGCCCCCGGCCAGACTCTGCCAGGGGCAGCGCCCTTCTGCATCGCGACGGCCGGCGGCTTCGGCAGTGGTGGCACGACTTTTGTCGGGCCAAGCTTTACTGTGCCAGCGAAGAACAGCTGCACACCGTGGTCGGGATTCACGAAGACCGCTTCCACGGTCATCCTGACGACGAGCGGCGCCGCATGTCTTTCGACCACTGGTAAGACGCTGACAGTCAGCGTTTCCAGCGTCGACCCGGCCTTCTTCGGTACCAGTCCGGTATCGGATTACATCCAATTGACCCGGGCGTCCGCAACGGGATCGTTCACCGGTGGCACAGACCAGGGTCAATTCGCGGGAAGCGCAGACCAGATAACCTGCACGTCCAGTTTGTTGTCACTCCCTGACATCCACGACTAACCGGTCATGCACTGGTTTATCAGAAGTGGAGCTGGGTTAAGAACCCTGTTTGGGGTCTGATTATTTTCGGCGAATCCGCTTTTTCATTCGCGCTTGGACTGATGATGGTGCAGCCACGCAGTATTCGCATACAACAACGCGAAGCACGACTCGCGGTGGTATCGCTAGCGATGACGAAGAGTTCGTTTGTCCGGAAAGTCGCCTCGTCGGACAAATGACGATGTGGGGGCTGGGTCAGGTTTCCTCGCCCTAAACACTACCCAAAACCGGCTGCCCCACGCTTCGTGGTTTTCGAAGCGTGGGCATTCCTGCTGCCGGCATCAAGAGATTTTCCTGATCCGCAACTCGGCCTTCTCCGGTTCGTTCACCAGGACCGGTCCCGGCTCGTCATAGGCGTAGTGGCGAAAGTTGCTCCACGCCCAATCTTGCGGTTCCCGCACCAGTCGTCGCTTCACCCGAGAGGGGCGAGGGGATGCAAAGGGCACGAGCGTTTGAGGGGACGAGGAACAGCAGGTCCCTCCACTCCGCCATCGCTGGCGCTCTGGCTCCGGTCGGGATGACAGGGTGGTCTATTCGATGGCAGGCTACACGCCCACCGCTTGTGGCTTCGTCGCCAGCAACTGCCTTAGTACGTACTGCAGGATCCCGCCGTTGGCGTAGTACAGCGCTTCCTGCGGCGTATCGATACGCACCAGCGCATTGAACTCTGTCGACTCTTTCCCTTTGACCCCGGCATGCACTTTCACGGTGCGTCCGGCGGCGAAGTGCTCAACTACGTCGCGGATGCCGGTGATCTCGAACACTTCCTCTCCCGTCAGTTTGAGCGAGTCTGCGTTCTGGCCCGCCGGGAACTGCAGCGGCAGAACGCCCATGCCGACCAGGTTCGAGCGGTGAATGCGTTCGTAGCTTTCCGCGATCACCGCGCGCACGCCCAAGAGAGCCGGGCCTTTCGCCGCCCAGTCGCGCGACGAGCCGGAGCCGTATTCTTTTCCTGCTAAAACCAACAGCGGAATTCCCTCAGCGCGATATTTTTCCGAGGCGTCGAAGATCGACATCTCCGCTCCCGTTGGCAGGTGGCGGGTGAATCCGCCTTCGGTTGCGACCAGCTTGTTGCGCAGGCGGACATTGGCGAACGTGCCGCGCACCATGACCTCGTGATTACCGCGGCGCGATCCGTAGGAGTTGAAATCAGCGGGCTTGACGCCATGTTCCTGCAGATACTTCCCGGCGGGGCTGTCTTTCTTGATCGAACCTGCGGGCGAAATATGATCGGTGGTGACGCTGTCGGCGAGAACGGCCAGCACGCGCGCCTTCTTGATCTCCTGAACCGGCGCGGGTTTCACGTCCATATCATCGAAGTACGGAGCGCGCCGGATGTAGGTCGAGTCCTTCTCCCAGGTGTAGGTTTCGCCTTTGGGCACGGCCAGGTCGCGCCAGCGCTCGTCGCCCTGAAATACGTCCGCGTACGATTTCGAGAACATCTCTGACGTAATCGACTGCTGCATGGTTTCTTCGATCTCGCGCTGCGAAGGCCAGATATCGGACATGTACACGGGCTGGCCATCTTTGCCGTTGCCGAGCGGGTCTTTGCGGAGATCGATGTCGATGCGTCCGGCCAGCGCAAAAGCCACCACCAGAGGCGGCGACATCAAGTAGTTGGCGCGCACTTCTGAGTTGATGCGTCCTTCAAAGTTGCGATTGCCGGAGAGCACCGACGCGACCACCAGCTCTTTCTCATCGATCGCCTGCGACACTTCGGTGGGCAGCGGCCCCGAGTTGCCGATACACGTGGTGCATCCATATCCGACGAGATGAAATTTCAGCTTCTCGAGATACGGCGTCAGCCCGGCCTTCGCCAGATAGTCGGTCACGGTTTTTGATCCGGGCGCCAGCGACGTCTTGACCCATGGCGGAACCGTTAGCCCTTTCTCAACCGCCTTCTTCGCTAGTAGTCCAGCGCCGATCAGCACGGAAGGATTCGAGGTGTTGGTGCATGATGTAATCGCAGCGATCACGACGCTGCCGTGTTTGAGGGAGTCTTTCACCGAGGCCGGAACATGTTCATGCACTTTAGGATCCTCCACGCCGATGGCGGCGGGACTTCCGCCCTCCTGCTCCCAGCGCGGACCGTTCGCAGCCGCAGGCGGACCGGTCTTCGCCGCCGACTTCGGCTTGATCAGCGAAGGCAGAGCCTTTTGAAACGACTCGCCTGCCTGCGATAGGACAACCCGGTCTTGAGGACGCTTCGGTCCCGCCAGGCTCGGTTCGACCGTGGCAAGATCTAGCGTGAGCAATTCGGAGTACTGGGCCTCGGGAGTTTTGTCATCGTGAAAGAGCCCCTGCTCGCGGCAATAGGCCTCAACCAGCGCGATCTGTTCTTCGCTGCGCCCGGTGAGCTTCAGGTAGCGCAGGGTCTCTTTGTCGATGGGGAAGATGCCACAGGTCGCGCCGTATTCCGGCGACATATTCGCGATGGTCGCGCGATCGGCCAGCGGTAGATCGCGCAGGCCGGGCCCGAAGTATTCAACAAATTTTCCGACGACGCCGTGCTTGCGCAACATCTCCGTGACGGTAAGAACGAAATCCGTGGCAGTCGCGCCTTCGCGCAGCCGCCCGGTAAGTTTCACGCCCACTACCAGCGGGATGAGCATCGAGACAGGCTGACCGAGCATCGCCGCCTCGGCCTCAATCCCGCCCACGCCCCATCCCAAAACCCCCAACCCATTGATCATCGTCGTGTGACTGTCGGTGCCGACCAGGGTGTCGGGGTAGGCTACGCGCTTGCCGGGGCTCTCGTGGACGAAGACTACGCGGGCGAGGTATTCGAGGTTGACCTGGTGCACGATGCCGGTGTCGGGGGGGACGATCGCTAGATTGCGGAAGCCGGTCTGGCCCCAGCGCAGGAACGAGTAGCGCTCTTTGTTGCGCTGGAATTCGAGCAGGGCGTTCATGTCGAAGGCGTTGGGCGTGCCGAATTCGTCGACTTGCACGGAGTGATCGATGACTAGCTCGACTGGCTGCAGAGGATTGATTAGCGTGGGATCGCCGCCGAGGTGCTTCATCGCGTCGCGCATGGCGGCGAGATCGACTACGCAGGGAACTCCGGTGAAATCCTGGAGGAGGACGCGGCTGGGGGTGAAGGCAATTTCTTTTTCGGGCTTGGAGTTCTGGTTCCAGGCGGCGAGGGAGCGCACTTCTTCTTGTGACGTTGCGGCCGTCTTCGGTGCGCAGCAGGTTTTCCAGCAAAATGCGGAGCGAGAAGGGTAGATGGGTGGTCGAGATTCCCTGCTTGTCGAGAGCGTCTAGACGGTAGATTTCGTATTCTTTCTTGCCAACTTTGAGGGCGGAGCGGGAGTTGAAGCTGTTTACAGACATGATGGCCTTCCTTGAGAAACGAATTCGCGCGCGGGGGGCCCTGCGGCGACGAACAAATTGCAACTTATTAGTGTAATTGCTTTCGATGGAAATTGCGTACTGCAGTGCGTAGATCGCGCCGTTTGTGCTTGTTCCGCGCGAGATCCCTTCGCCTCTCGCTGCAGGATGACACCCCGTCATCGTGCACGAAGGAGCAGGACAGGGACGCGGATACTGTGGCGGACTTTGGTGGCGGTGGTGCCCAGAAAAATGTCGGCGAGGAAGCGGTGGCCGTGGGTGCTCATGGCTACCAGGTCGCATCCCTTTTGTTCGACCCACTTGACGATTTCGGTGGCTGGGTCGCCGTAGGCCAGTTCGGCTTCGGCGGAAATCCCGGCGGATTCGAATTCGGCACGAACTTTCTCCAGATAGGCGGTGTCTTCGGCGATTTCGGGGCTGACGGCATCGGGACCGTAGGTTCGGGCGGCCCATCCGTCGGCGACATGGAGCAGGACCAGGCGGCTGTGGGCTAGCTTGGCCAAGTGTTTCACGTGTTCGATGATGGCGCGGTCGGTGGGAGTGCCGTCGAGGGTAACGAGAATGGTGTCGTACATAGGATGTTTGGTTGCAGCGAAGCGGGAGACAGCACAGGGGCAAGCAAGTACTGTCAAAATCTGTGTCGTCCCTACGGGCCTCGCTCTTCCCAACGCTTCCTCCCAGGCTCACGTCCTGGGCTAACATATGCCGCCCCTTCGCGGCTTGCTCGGACTCGATAGCCACCTCACGGCTTGGGCGGTAGACTCTATTATGTCGCCGCCCTTCGACGCCGCTCAGGGCAAGTTTTCGCGGCTTGCATTCTCCTGGCACTCCACCTTCAAATGTCACGCCGGTGATGACTTGCCATGCGGCTTTCATCGAATCGGGCAGGCCGTAGATGTCCATGGCGGTGATCAGGATAGCACTTGCCCATCCGGCGGCGAGCAGGAAGCGGCCGTTCTTCCAATTGCCCATGCGCTTTGCGGAACTGGTGAAGTGCAGCAGGGGGAACATGGCGAAGGGAAGTTGCAGGGCGAGGACGACCTGGCTGAGCGTCAGCAGGTCGGTGACGCTGCTGTTGCCGCGCACGCCGATGACAAAGACGGCGGGCAGGATGGCCAGAGTCCGCGTGATGAGCCGGCGCACCCAGGGTTTGATTCGCCAGTGCATGAAGCCTTCCATCACGACTTGTCCGGCGAGAGTGCCGGTGATGGTGCTGCTTTGGCCGCTGGCCAGCAGGGCGACGGCAAAGAGCGTGCTGGCGGCGGCGGTGCCCAAGAGCGGAGCGAGGGTCAGGTAGGCGACGCGAATCCAGTCGCTGGTGGCGGAGAAGTGGATGACCTGGCCCCCGGCGGCGGTGACGCTTTGCTTGCCGAAGAATACCGTTGCGGCGAGCACGAGAATCGCGGCGTTGACGAAGAAGGCGACGCGTCAGGGCGACGATGGAGTCGATGCGTGTTGAAGTGGATGGCGCGGCGAATGGAGGGCGTGTCCTTGTTGCAGCCTGCGGCTCTGCACCAGCGCCGAGTGCAGGTAGAGGTTGTGGGGCATCACGGTCGCGCCGATGATGCCGATGGCGATGTAGAGCCATGCCCGCCTGGCGGAAGTGCGGCGTGACCAGAGCGCGTGCCCATCTCCAGAAAGCTGGGCTGGGTTTGCGGGAGAACGAAAATCTCGATGAAGTAGCAGACGGCGATGGTCGCGACCAGCAGCAGAACCACGGCTTCGATGGCGCGCACGCCGAGACCCTGCAGGGCCAGCAGCAGGAGCACGTCGAGGCCGGTGATGATGACGGCCCACAGCAACGGGATGTGGAACATCAGGTTGATGGCGACGGCGCTGCCGAGCACTTCTGCCAGGTCGCAGGCGCCGATGGCCAGCTCGCTCATCAGCCAGTTGGGCCAGCGGGTCCAACTGGGGATACCAGTCGCGGCAGCATTGGGCGAGATCCTTGCCGGTGACTACGCCCAAGCGGGCGGAGATCACCTGCATGAAGATCGCCATGAGGCTGGCCAGTCCCACGACCCACAGCAGGCCGTATTTGAACTGGGCGCCGGCTTGCAGGTCGGTGCCCCAGTTGCCGGGGTCCATGTAGCCGACGCTGACGAGAATGGCGGGGCCGACGAAAGCGCGCCATTGCTCCCAGAATCCGGCCTCGTGGTGCGGGACTGCGACGGAGCCGTGGATGCCCTCAAGGGACAAGTGACTGCCGGCGCGGCGGCGATTGGCGCTCTACGGGCTGTGGTTGGCACGTCGAGTAGGTACATCGTTTCTGCCCATGAATTTCGTCGCTGCCTCTCATGTCCTGGCAGTATATATCATGCTGATTAACTACAGTTAAGGAACCGTCGAAGGGTACTGGAGTGTTACCAGAAGCGTGAACCGTAAAGTACGCTAAGAAATGCCGCGGAGGGCGCGAAGCAAATCAGGTTCGAGGAGATGAATCAGGTCGTTGGATTGTGGTTCGGGCGACCGAAACCCAGATCTTTTCCGCGGCCTGGCGGCCAAGGACGACGGCGCCGGCGGGCGGTGCGGATGGAGAGGGTCTTGTCGTAGTTGCGCTCCAGTAGGCGGAGTCTTGCTCCGGGGCGAATGGCGCGGGCTTCCAGAAATTCCAGCAACTGGCGGTCGCGTTCGTAGATGCTGCTTACGGTATAAGTCTGACCGGGTTCGGCGTCGGCCAGCAAGGACGAGGCCGCGGCTGGCGGCGGCTGGCCGGGACTCTCCATCTCGCTCAGATTGCCGTGCGGACAGGCGCCTCCGGGTCCGAGTTTGGCCAGCAGCTTGGCTTCGAAATCAGGGGAGACGGCGTGCTCCAGGCGCTCGGCTTCGTCGTGAACCTTCCACCACTCCATGCCGAACAGTTCGGAGAGCATGCGTTCGATGAGGTGGTGGCGCAAGGTGAGTTTGCGGGCGATCTTGCGGCCGGAGGGGGTGAGGCCGACATGGCCGTCGCCCTCGACGCGCACCAGGCCGTCTTTCTTTAGGCGGCGCAAGGCCATCGTGACGGCGGGCGGGGAAACCTTGCAGCCAGTCGGCCAGGCGCGCGGAGATCACGGATCTCGCCCTTCGCTCTCGGCTTCGAGGATGGCTTTCAGGTAGTCTTCTTTGGAGACGGTGATCATGCTGGGAGGATTATACTATGGAGATTAAGCATGGTTAATGCTGATTTCTGGCGGCGAAAATCCCCACTTCTCGCGCAAAGAACGCGCGAGAAATGGGGCACCCATGCCCACAACGGACACGTTGCTCGTCTGCGCGGGAGATCTCTTCGACTTCGCTCAGGGCAGGCTCTTCCCTCCGCCTGAAAAACGGCACCGGTCAGCTGCCGCCGAGGTTAAGAAAGGGAACGTTCTAAGTTCGAATCGCAACCGAAGATCGGTTTCGCGGTTTGACAGCATTCCTCTTCAACCCCTAACCTTAGTTTCTCCGGCTTATGAAAGTTCTGGTTCTAGGTGGAGGCGGACGCGAGCACGCGCTGGTGTGGAAGCTGCGGCACTCGCCGCGCATTTCGCAGCTTTACTGCGCGCCCGGGAACGGCGGCATCGCTGATGAGGCGGAGTGCTTGCCGGCCGACCTTCAGAGCTTGGAGTCGATTACAGGACTGGCGGCGCGGCTGCAGCCCGATCTCACTGTGGTGGGACCGGAATTGCCGCTCACCTTGGGCGTGGTGGATGAATTCACTCGCCGGGGATGGCCTGTTTTTGGGCCGACGCAGGCGGCGGCGCAGCTGGAGTCGAGCAAGAGCTTTGCCAAGCAGTTTCTGCAGCGCCATCACATTCCTACGGCACCGTTTGCCATATGTGATTCGATCGAGCAAGTGCGGGAGGCACTCGGCCACTTCCATGCTCCGATTGTGGTGAAAGCGGACGGGTTGGCCGCGGGCAAGGGTGTGGTCATCGCCAAGAGCAAGGAAGAGGCGGCCAGCGTGGCGGCGGAGATGCTCAGCGGCAAAATGCTCGGCGAAGCCGGGGCGCGGGTCGTGCTGGAAGAATGTTTGAAGGGCGACGAGCTGTCGTTTCTTGTTTTCAGCGACGGCGAGCGTGTGGCTCCGCTGGTGGCGGCGCAGGATCATAAGCGCGTGGGCGACGGGGATACCGGTCCGAATACGGGCGGCATGGGCGCGTACTCGACCCGCGATATTGTCGACGATCAGATGCGGGACTGGCTGGTGAATCACATCGCGCGGCCCGTGGTTGCCGGGATGAAGGCCGAGGGCGCGGAATTGAAAGGTGTGCTGTATTGCGGGCTAATGATGACGGCGCGCGGTCCGATGGTGCTGGAGTTCAATTGCCGCTTTGGGGATCCGGAGACGCAGCCGATTCTCATGCGGCTGGAGAGCGATCTGGTGGATGCGTTGGAAGCCTCAATTCAGGGGCGCGTCAGTGAGGGCGACTTTAAGTGGTCGCAGGACGCTTCGGTTTGCGTGGTGATGTCGTCGGGAGGATATCCGGGGACGTTTGAGGTGGGGAAACGGATCGACGGGCTGGATGAGGCGGGCTCGGCTTCAGGAGTGAAGGTTTTTCATGCGGGCACGTCACGACGCGATGGGGCTTATTACACTTCCGGCGGGCGCGTGTTGGGCGTGACGGCGCGGGCGCGAGATTTGGAGACCGCCGTGGGGCTGGCTTACGAGGCTTGCGCGAAGATTGGGTTTGATGGGGCGCATTATCGGAAGGATATTGCAGGGAGGGCGCTAAAGAGGTGAACGGAAGACGCTGAAGAAGTGGGGAGGACGGAAATTCCTTTCAAGGCCTCCGACCGCGCCATAGTGAAAGAGATCCTTCGACTGCGGATTTGCTTCCATGCGCGAAGCAAATCCTCCGCTCAGGATGACATCGTCGAAAACTTTACTTGGAGACTGGATGAGCAAACCGCTGGTTTCGATTGTGATGGGGAGTGATTCCGATCTGGAGATCATGCGCGAGGCGGAGAAGGCGTTGGACGAGTTCGGGATCGCGTATGAGATAGACGTGACTTCAGCGCATCGGTCGCCGGATCGGACGGCGGACTTCGCGCGGAAGGCGGCGGAGCGGGGGATTCGCGTGATCATTGCGGGGGCCGGTGGAGCGGCGCATCTGGCAGGGGTGATTGCAGCGCACACTACGTTGCCGGTGATTGGAGTGCCGATCCCTTCGACTTCGCTGCAGGGGATGGATTCTTTGCTAGCGACCGTGCAGATGCCGGCGGGGATTCCGGTGGCTACCGTCGCGATTGGGAAGCCGGGAGCGACGAATGCTGGGATTCTGGCGGCGCAGATGATTGGGCTGGCGGATACGTCTGTTGCGAAGAAACTTCAGGAGCACAAAGAGAAGCTGGCGCGGGGAGTGGAGGAGAAGTCCAAGAAGTTGAAGGGGAAATGAGGTTCGAATCTCCTTACCAAGGTCAAAAGCCCCACCCTGTCTCGCCAAAGATCGGTGAGACAAAGGATGGGGCACCCGGGATTTAAGGGTCAAGCGGCTCGCTTCGGGTCGCGCGACAGCCGAAGGCGGCTTTCCCCCCAGAGGAGTGGTATTGCAACATTCCGCGCGGGATGCTTCGAAGGATCGCCTGAGCTCGTTGTTCTGTCATGACTAAAACGAAGGTAGCAGTTACCGAGGTAGGCGCCGTGATTGCGAACCAGCGCCTGAGGTCTTGAATGTAGAGAAGCCGCACTTTCGTTAATAGCGGTCGCATGCGCGAAAGCGCGTGGGGGTTCAGCCTGTTGCCGCGATAGGTAGTTTGACTCCAAGCCTCGCCTCGTGCGCCGCCCGCTTGCGGAATACGACTTTTACCCCCTCCCGCCAGCGCTCGTCAATGCCCACAAATTCCCATTCAATCTCCGGCGCAATATAGCGCAGCAGCACATCCGTTGCGGGATGTACATGAAACGCCGGCGCCACCAGAAAAAGCAATGGCGCTTGGGCGACGGTTCACGGTGAGGAAAATACCCGTAGCGCGGAAACTCTCCGCGGCTGTGGTGCCACTCCACACGCGACCAATAATCGAGGCCCTGCAGGGGCAAGTGAATATCCTCGTCGGCTTTGAGTTCGACCACAGCCAGCCGTCCTTCGCGCGTCGTGGTCAGCACGTCAATGGCGCGATCCGCGGCAGAAAACGCCGGTACCTGCGAATACAGCAGGCGCGGATCCAACTGCTCATCCACCATGCTCACATCACCCACCACCAGCGACTCCAGCCAACGCTCCGGATGCAGGCGAAACAGCGGATGCTGCTTTGGCCCGTAGGGGTGGCGAGTGTCGCGCAGCACCGTGAGCAACTCGAGAAAGAAAGTCCAATTGCGCTCCTCGAGCACTCGCACTTCGGCGCCCAGGCCGAAGACGATCTCTTGCCGGCTGCGAAACGTCGCCGCCTCGGCTCCGATGCGTGCGCGGGCGAACTCGGGCCCTCGCCAGCGAAATGCAAGCTCAGCTCCGGAGAGCACGGCAAGCTCACAATTCGGCATGATCGCTTGGATCTTCTGGATCGACTCGGCGAATCGGTCGAGAGCGGCCGGCTCATTTGTGGCGTGCATCAGCCGCGTGGCCACGTTGCCGCGGTCGGTGCAATCGATCTCGACCACCGCATCGTGGCGCTCGTCGAACTCAAACAAATTCCACTTCGCTGCGGCCCGTTGAGATTGGCCATCCGCTCCCGGACCAGGGCCGAGCGTCCCTGCGGCACGAACAAGTGCAGGCCCTCCACCGGTGCCTTGCCCGCCGAGGCCCGCCGGCAAACATCCAGCCACAAGATTCCAAAGGTCAGCGATGCGTCGATCGATGCCTGTGTCTCTTTCTCATTCACCCCCGAAACCGCGCAGGCTGACTGCCCGCGGCGCAGCAATCCCCGCGCATAGATGGGACCGAAAGACTTTTCCAGATCGACGCCCGTGGTCAGTCGCGTGATCGCAAAGCCGGGAAAGTGCCCCTCCAGGGCTGCGCAACTTCTGGTCATAGCTCGCCCGCGCTGCCTTCTTGGCCGATGGCGAGCGCCGGTCGAGCTCGCGGCAAATTTCCAGCTTGGTCGGACGGGTCTGGCCCAGGCGCTGCACCGCCAGCCGCAACGTCCCGTTTTTGACCTCGGCGTCGAGCACGCGGCGCACGGTGTTCCGTTCCGCCGACCACAGGTGCAGCAGACATTTGTTGTGCTCCCCGGAGATCGAATACTTGGCCCGCTCGAGGTCAAAAGCCATTGCACCATCCTCGAGCACGACCGCACCCGAGGCCTCGCTGAGGAACTCTTGGACGGTGCGGCTGAGCGCTTCTGGGGTCATACCTTGAATTGTCCACAACTGAGGCCGCGGCGTCTGTGACGAGTGACCATTGTCATCGAAAACGGATGCGGAAGACGTGACATCGTCCGTCGCGATCGATTCTCGTATGGGATAATGAAACAAAGGGAGCAACTGGCCTTCGAGTCCTGACACAACTCGCCGGCATCTAATTTTCGTGAATAAATCTATCGATAGGCAGCGGTTTTTCTTCGAACACTACGGGCTGAGCGAGCGCGATCTTGAGCACTATCTCGCGGCGGCGCTCTCAGCGGGCGGTGATTACGCCGACCTTTACTTCGAATACCTTTCCTCGACTTCGCTGATGGTGGACGAATCCATGGTGAAGTCGGCTTCGCAGGGCATATCCGCGGGATGCGGTGTGCGCGTTGTGTCGGGGGAGCGTACGGGCTACGCCTACACTGACGATCTCTCCGCCGACCGAATCCTGCACGCCGCACGGACCGCCGCGCTGATCGCCAGCGCTCCGGCCAAAACTCCCGTCGCCGGATTCCAGAAGGCCGCCGCGCGCAGCTTGTATCCAGTCACGTTGCCCTCGGTCGACGCGGAAATAACTGCCAAAGTAGAACTCGTGATGCGCGCCGACAAGGCGGCTCGTGCCTACGATCCGCGCATTCAGGAAGTACGCGCCAGCTATGCCGACGAACTACGCACCATTCTCGTAGTCGGCTCCGATGGAACTTTCGCCGAGGACTCACAGCCGCTGGCTCGCATGAACGTTTCCTGCATCGCGAAGACCGAGGGAAATTCAGCCCGCGGGAGTTCTGGCGGGGGAGGCCGGGTGGCCCTCGATTTTTTCTTTGGCGACAAGAATCCTGAATTCTTCGCCCGCGAATCTGCGCGCCAGGCGCTCCTGCAACTCGACGCGCGCGAGGCGCCGGCTGGCGAAATGGAAGTGGTTCTCGGCCCGGGATGGCCCGGCGTCCTGCTGCATGAAGCCGTTGGCCATGGACTGGAGGCCGATTTCAACCGCAAGAAGACCTCCGCCTTCGCTGGCCTGGTCGGCAAGCGCGTGGCCAGCGAGAAATGCACGGTGGTCGACAACGGAACCATGCCGTGGCGCCGCGGATCGCTCAACGTCGACGACGAAGGCGAGCCGACGCAGGAGACCGTGCTGATTGAGAAGGGAATTCTCAAGGGATATCTCAGCGACAAGCTTTCTTCGCGGCTCATGGGCATCGCTGACACTGGCAACGGACGTCGCGAAAGCTACGAGCACATCCCCATGCCGCGTATGACGAACACCTACATGCTCGCCGGCCAGGATAATCCCGAAGACATTATTCGTTCGGTCAAGCATGGCGTGTACGCGGTGAATTTCGGCGGCGGCCAAGTCGACATCACCAACGGAAAATTTGTGTTTTCGGCGTCGGAAGCCTACATGATTGAAGACGGCCAGATCACCGCGCCGATCAAAGGCGCCACACTCATAGGCAACGGCCCTGATGTACTGACGCGGGTGTCGATGGTGGGTAATGATCTGAAACTCGATGAAGGCGTCGGCACCTGCGGCAAAGACGGACAAGCCGTGCCCGTAGGCGTCGGTATTCCGACCCTGAAAATCGATCGTCTCACCGTGGGCGGCACCGCCAGAAAAGATCCTGGCGGCTTCATGCAGTGAGATTCAATTGCCACAGATGCACACGGATCTTACGGATATTTCAAGTTCTGTCATCCTGAGCGAAGCGAAGGACCCCGTGCAAGCCTGTGCCATCGGCGGCTTCTCTGGGAATTTCCGCAACGACACGACGTCCTAAAATGACCACAGCCACCGAAAAGCATACATCGACCGACCTCAAAACCCTCGCCGTCGACATCGTCGGCCGTGCCAGGGCCGGAGGTGCTACCGCCGCGGAATGCGTGGTTCGCGAAGGCGACGAATTCTCCACGCTGGTTCGCCTCGGCCAGGTCGAGACGCTGAAAGAATCCGGCTCGAAATCCATCGGTGTGCGCGTTTTCTTCGGGCAGCGGGCTGCCAGCACCTATTCGAGTGACTTCTCCCGCGAAGGCCTGGACCGCATGGTGAAGTCAGCGCTCGAACTCGCGAAAATCACTTCCGAAGATCCGTTCGGTGGAATCCCCGAACCCTCGCAACTCGGCCAGCTATCTGGCGACCTCGCTCTCTATCACAAAGATGTTTACTCGCTGCCCGGCGCCGATCGCATCGACTATGCCCGCCGCGCGGAGAAAGCGGCGTTAGATTTCGATCCCCGCATCAAGAATTCTGAAGGCGGATCGTTCGACGCTGCCACCGGCCACAGAGTGCTGGCCAACTCGCACGGCTTCGTTGGCGAATACCGCCGGTCGTACTGCTCGGTGGCGGCGGTTCCGATCGCGCAGACCGAAGCGGGGGCGATGCAGCGCGATTACTGGTACTCGGTCGCGCGCACACTGAAGAAACTTGATCCGCCCGAGCAGGTCGGCAAGATCGCCGCCGAGCGCACGCTCCGCCGCCTCGGCGCGCGCAAAGCGAAGACCGCGCAGGTTCCGATAGTGTTCGATCCCATGGTCGCGACCTCGATCCTGGAGCATATCTTCGAGGGCATCAACGGAGACTCCGTCTACCGCGGCGCGTCGTTCCTCGCCGGCAAGCTGGGGCAGAAGATCGCGGGCGACAACGTGACCGTGATCGACGACGGCACCATGCCCGGCGGTTTCGGCACCAGTCCGTTCGATGGCGAAGGCATCCCGACGCGGCGGACCGTCGTTATCGAGAACGGAGTGCTCAAGTCGTACCTGCTCAACACCTACACCGCCAAAAAGCTCGGGATGCAGACCACCGCGAACGCCGCCCGGGGCTTAGCCGGCACGCCCGGCATCGGGCCAGGCAACTATTTCTTGCAGCCGGGCGCCAAGACGCCAAAGGAACTGATCGCAGGAATCAAGGAAGGTCTGTATGTCACCGAATTTCTCGGCCAGGGGGTGAACCTGGTGACCGGCGATTATTCGCGCGGTGCTTCCGGTTTGTGGATCTCCGGTGGAGAATTCGCCTATCCGGTGGAAGAAATCACGGTGGCCGGAAATCTGAAGAACTTGTTTTTCAACATTTCGGAAATCGGCAACGATCTGGAGTTCCGCGGCTCCGTCGCCGCCCCGACGATTCGTATCGATGGTCTCACGGTCGGCGGCGAATAGGCGGGGACTACCGCAACCGCGACAGGCGGAAATCCCCACTTCTCGCGCAAAGAACGTGCGAGAAATGGGGCACCCACAGATTCATCCTAATTCGGGTTGACGGCAAAGTTGTCGCGGGGAACTGCCTTTCCATGCAGCCAAACCGTGGTAATGCTGTCGTAGGCTTCGACACTCTCCAGGGGCGATTTCTTCATCAGCACGAGGTTGGCAATTTTGCCCGGCTCGATTGTGCCGAGCAGCGATTCTAGCTTGAACTCCCGTGCATTATTGATTGTGGCGGCCCTGAAGATTTGTGCGAGAGACATTCCTGCTTTCTGCATTTGCCTCATTTCCAGATACCCGTTCAGGCCGGGTAGATTTCCGTAGGTTGGGCTCGACGGCGTGTCTGTGCCAAAAACGAAGTTGGCATCCTGGCTGGCCAGGTACGCCACCACCTGCCGCACGCGGCGCAAGGGGCCTTGCTCGTAGCCGTTGAGCATCGCGGCGTCCGGTGCACCGTCTTCATTCAGTTCCTTTCCGAACCATTTTCCTTCCGGAGACTGGAACCACTCCAGCAGTTCCTTCGGGGTGACCTTCGCGACGTCGTCCATCTTCAAATATTCAGGGTCAAAATACACCATCTCGCCATACAGAACCTGCATTGTCGGTTGATAGCCGATTCTCTTATCCACGATCCTATCGAGAAGCCGCTTGATCTCGTCGGGCAGTTCCGTCTTCTTATCGAGCTCTCCCCAATGCCACATTCCGTGTGCGATGACGTCAACACTTCCATCGGCGGCGAACTTTTGGGCCTCCAAACCGTTAGCGTGCATCATCAGCACCAGGCCGTCCTGGGTTGCCAGTTTGCGGATCTCGGCCAGAATGTCCGGACCCATTACCGGCAGATTCTTGTCATCGGCAAAGCCGCGTTCGAAGTACGTTTTCACACAAATCGCGCCCGAGCTTTTCACTCGGGCGACATCAGCGGCAGGTGTGTGATCTTCGAGCTTATATTCCGCTGGAATGCGGTCCGCGTGTTTCGGGTCGTAGATAAAATTCGGAAACGGTTTGAATCGGGTCGCTGGCGGCAGGAACGACATCGGATATCCATTGGCAAAGGGCAGTGAGCCGCCACAGTCGTATAAATCCGGATGCAGCGGAGTCTGCCGGAAATCTTCCAGGACCTGGCGACTAGCCACCGCCAGGTCGACCAGCGTCGTATAGCCAAAGTAAAGGTAGGACCTTGGGAGTTGCTTGTAGTATTCCTCGACCATTTTCTGCTTGCTTACGCCCTGATCAAAGGTCATCCCCGGAACAGAAGCCAGATGGACGTGCGAGTCGATCAGTCCCGGAATTAAATATTGTCCCTGTCCTGAGACCACGTTTGCTCCGGCGGGCCTCTTCGCGCTTTGATTTCGGTCGACTCTTGCGATGCGTCCATTTTCGATGAGCACGCTGCCCTTCTCGATGTGATCCAGGCTCTCTGGGGAGACGATGATGACATCGGTGATCCAGACTCGGTTCGGGCTCTGATTCGATTCGGAATCGGCAAAGGCTAGCCCTGAGAACAGTAAGGTCAAGGCAATGGTGGATGTCTTCATTGTTTTGCCCATTCTGAGGGAGTTATCTCCTAGAAGTACGGACAGCGCGTCGAGAAGTTCCGTGAGTCTCGATGGCTGATGGCGGCGAAGTTTTCGGGGCCGGGCTGCAGTCCTGCCGAAAAAGCCGCTCGTCGGCGCTTCGGGGCGCGCGCTACAATCTCAAGGCTGGGAGGCTTAAGTTAGCTTGTAGGATTCAGCCTCGTGGACCTGGAACACCAATGATTAAGTTCGCCAAGATCATCTTTTGGATCGCCGCCGTTTGGGGCTTTGTCATCCTCACGCCACTCTATTTCATCTTCGACAGCATCGGTCGCCAGGACCCTCCGCCCATTACCCATCCCGCCTTTTACTATGGTTTCGTCGCCGTTGCTCTCGCCTGGCAGGTCGGGTTCGTGGTCATTGCCCGAGACCCAGTTCGCTTCCGACTCATGATGATTCCGGCTGTGCTGGAGAAGTTCGGCTATGGCATCTCGCTGATAGTCCTCTACTTACAGCACCGCTTGCGTGGCGTCGACGTGGCCTTTGGGGGCATCGACCTGCTGTTGGGTGTACTGTTCCTGGTAGCTTTTGCCCGGACCGGATCCTGAGCGCTGGCCAACCAGAAACTTAATCTGCAACCTGGACCGAGCCGTCTGCCTCTAACGGACATGCTCCCGGGTGTCAAGCCGCTGCCCAAAGTACCCTTGTCGCCCGGGACAAAAGCCAGTAACATCGTTCCCTGACATCGCTATGTTTGAGCCTCATCCCAACCTGGCGGATGAAGTGAACCGCGGCATCATCCAATCGGAGATTGAGGGCGGCGTGTTCCTTAGCGATCTACCCCCGTCGACTGTGCTCGAAATCCAGACCATGCACCATCGGTACACTGCGGTGCTCCTGGGCGGCAGCGAGGCCATGCTTTCGGGCCATCCGGAATTTTGCCCCGAGCCCGTGCACGTTGCGATCGCCGGTTCGACTTGGGGAGGCTCGATGCTCAAGCTTCAGTACGTCGGACGCGGCATGCACCTGGAATTCCGACATCCCGAATATCCCACGCCGATCGTGACCTCGCCGATTCAGGAAATCCGGGACCGGGTCCAACTGCCTGCGCTCGAACTGGATTCGCGGCCGCACGGGGCCCACTCGTAATAACTCTCACGCTGGGGTCCGGGTTTCAGACCGGGATAGGTCGAGTTCGGCTGCCCCTCTTTCCCGTTGCGGTCCTCCGAGTACCTCGTATTTTGCCGGTCCTGGGGGCTTTCCATTGACTTGGCTCCCCTGCACCCACTACCATTCCGGCCAGCGGCCTCCTGCGCGGAGGGCCGAACCATGCCCTTGAAGATCGATACCCGGGAAGTGGCTCACGTTACCATCCTCGACATTGAGGGCCGCATCGTGCTGGGCGACGAAATTCACGACTTGCGCGAGGCGGTGCGCGACCTCATCAAGCAGGACAAGAAAAAGATCATTCTCAATCTTGCCAACGTCGACTACATCGACAGCTCCGGCGTCGGCGAGCTGGTCGGGTGCTTCACCACGGTCCGAAATGCCGGAGGTGAACTGAAGCTGCTAAACCTCACTCAAAAAGTCCACGACGTGCTCCACGTTACGAAGCTCTACACCGTCTTCGATATCCGGGAAGACGAATTTACCGCGGTGAAGTCCTTCGACTACTTCTTCGCAAAATAGCGGAGCGAAGGGAAGGCCGGCTGGCCCACCCGCGAACCGTTCTCGACACCTCGCTCCTCTGCCCACCGCGCAGGATTCGCGCTAGTATTTGTGGAAGGTGCTCATGGGCCCGTAAGTTGTGTGCAGGGGCGACCGCAGCACATGGACGACCGCAACGCCGACCACCAAGGCTTGGAAAAGAAGACCGCCAGGGAACTGCTCTGGACCGTCGACCGCTCCTTTCAGGGATGGACCTGCTCGCAGTGTGAATGGAACTATCCGATTCCCACGCTGCTGAGCGATCCTGAAGCCAAAACTGCTTACGACCGCCTGGCCGCGGCCAAGTTCCGCGCCCACAACTGTGCTGACCACCTCGCGCGTCTCATCTCACCTAGCACGGACAGCTTCACCGGCCGCATCCGCAGCATGGTGGCGCACGGTTTCAAACCAAAGGATGCAGTCGAGCTATTCCTGCAGGAAATCGCGATCGAATATCCCAATCAGCCCAAAATTCTGGCGCAAGCGAAGGCCGAGGGCGAAGACTTCCTGCGTCGCCTCCGGGCCGGCCTGATCTAAATGGAATTTCTGGGAACCAAAGAAGTAAATAGGCTATCGCATC
>CAVRCR010000050.1:0-92324 GCA_963719615.1 uncultured Acidobacteriaceae bacterium
CCACAAGTGCCGCCGCTACAATGGCTAAAGCATTATTTTACACTCACGTGCAGGGGAAAAGAAACCTTTCCCAGCCTTGTCCCTCGGATGGAGGCTACTTCTCCATTTCCGAAGACCAGTTGAGGATGACGGACAAGGGCGCGGAATTGGACGTGTCCACCTTTGTGTTGACCAGAAATTTCTGACCGTCGGCGGTGACATCGTACGAAAAGAAGTCCATGGCGGAGAGCGGTTGTCGCGGGTGGGTCTGAAACAAAGCAACCGGGGATCCCGCTTCCAACCCAGTACCTGTCTTCACATCCACGGCCATAAGCCTGCCGTCGGGGGCGAGATAAAACAATTCCTTGCCATCGCCCCGCCACCGAGGCTCCTCACCGCCACCTCGCGAAACCTGCCATTTACTGCCGAAGTCCGGAAAAGGTGAAACGTAAACCTCCCAATTCCCGGTCTCGCTGGAAGCGTAAGCCACAAATTTCCCGTCCGGCGAAAACTGCGCGTTGCGAACCAGCGATTGCGATTGAAGCAACGGCCGAGTTTGCCGGTCCGCCAAGCTGATGTACCACAGTTCGCGGTCTTTCCTGGCGAGCACGTACTTGCCGTCCCGAGACCAATCCCATGGTCCTTGCTGCGGAGTACCCAGGTCCGAAAAAACCTCCGCCGAGCCAGATCCGTCGGCGTTCTTCCGATAGAGACTGAAGAACAGCTTCTCGTTCGCGGTGTAAATCACCTGCTTCCCGTCGGGACTCCAAACCGTGACCTGTTCCAACCATGGGCCGAATCCCAGACGTGAGGCAACATCACTGTTCAGATCGTGAATCCAGATGTTGACGTGACGGCCGTCGGTGTCGATCTGGTCCACGGCAACGCGTTTCCCATCGGGCGAGAGCTTGGGATTGGAAACCAGTTCCGGCGGGCCAACGATGCCCATTTGTTTTCCATGCCGGTCGAACCAGGTCAGCTGCGACCTGTTGGCACCCTTACCCGCACGGGTTTGTGCCACCAGCGTACTGGCGGTTGCGTCGAATACGGCAAAGTTCGTTTGGGGAAAATATTGCACCGCATCGCTCACAATGTGCGGCTCGCCCGTGAGTGAGTAATTGTGAGGATCAAAACGCTGGGCGACCAGAGCATCGTCGCGCCAGTAGAGCAGGTAGCCCGGATCGACGTACACGGCATTGGTGCTCGCGTTGACGATTGGCCGCTTTTCGTCGGAGTCGAGCGAGCCCTCGAAAATCCAGTTCTTGTCGAGCCGCCCGGAAAAATTGCAGGCCAGGTAGAGAAAGTGCCGGCCATCGGGCAGAAACACAGGCCAGCGGTTGCTGACCTGGAACTGGGCAACTTCGGGCTTGGTGACCTGCACAGGCGTTCCGCCGGAAGCGGGCACGCGGTACAACCCGGTCCACGCATCCGCCGTAAAGAGGATCACGCCGTCCTTGCTCCAAGCGCCTCCCCGGCCGAAAGGCGCATCGGCCAATACCTGCGCTGATCTTCCGGCGGCAACGTCGATGGTCTTCAGTTTGCCGTCAGCAAAGAAACCGATGGAGCGTCCGTTAGGCGCCCAGAATGGGTAGGCCGCGCCTTCTGTCCCCAGCAGAACCGTCGCGCCGCGGCCTCCGACCTGCTGCAGCCAAATCACGTTCTTGTTGGACTGCTCGGAAAAGGCGACCAGTGCCAGCCTCCGCCCGCCTGGGGATAAGGCAACATAATTCGTGGGGAAGGGCACGGAACTGTTGAAGTACATCGTCGATGGTGTTTCGCGACCGCGCAACCACCACGCGCCAGCACCAACCAGCAAGAGCAGCAGCACTCCGGCGACGAGCCAGCCCACTTGGTCTAAGGGCTTGCGTGCAGCCGGAACGGCGGGCAGACGGGACGAAGAGCCGCTCTCCTGCATCCACTTCAACTGCAGTTTGACGTCGTGCGCGGTCTGCAGCCGTTCGTCGGGATCTTTCGCCAGACAGCTTCTCACCGTGGCTTCGAGAACGGACGGGGCCAGTGGCTGCAGGGTCGAAATTGGCGGTGGTTCGGCTGCCAGGATCGCTGCGATGCTCGAGGCTGCCGTCTTACCCTCGAACGCCCGCCTGCCGGTCACCATTTCATACAGCACGGCGCCTAGAGCGAAAATGTCGCTGCGAGCATCGGCATCCTTGCCTTCCACCTGCTCGGGCGCCATGTATTGGAAGGTCCCTACGATCGATCCTTCGGCGGTCAGCGGATGTTGCGGAGTAGCCAGGGTTTGCGTGAGCCCTGAACTCAATGCACTCGCGGACGACACCGGCTTGGCCAGACCGAAATCCATCAGCTTGGCCCCACATTTGGTCAGCATGATGTTGCCGGGCTTGAGGTCGCGGTGGACTACTCCACATTTGTGCGCCTTTTCCAGCCCTTCGCAAATTTCGATGCCGCACTTCAGGACCTGGTCGAGGGGTAGCGGGCCCTTGCTGAGACGACTCGCCAGAGTCTCCCCTTCCAGATACTCCATAACCAGGTAGCTGGTTCCGTCCTGCGAACCGACGTCGTAAAGCTGACAGACGTTGGGATGGCTCAGGCCTGAGATGGTGCGCGCCTCGCGGTCAAAACGCTGCTTGGCCTCCGGATTGGAAGAAAGATGGGAAGGGAGAATCTTAATTGCGACCGTGCGGTCGAGACGGGTATCGCGGGCACGATACACTTCTCCCATGCCGCCCGCCCCCAGCGGCGATTGAACCTCATACGGCCCCAGCATCGTTCCCGAAGAGAGTGCCATCTGTGGGCCGCAATTATAACTTCATTCCGCTTGCAGGCCTCAACTTTGAGCTGTAGAACGGACTCGTGCCAAACTGAAACGGCTCCCGAAGCTGAACTCTCCGAGTTCCGGCTGAGCATAACGAATCGAATGGGATTCGTAGCAACCTCTTGTATAGGACTAGAATCAAACCTGCCCCATACCGCACTCGAGCCTCGCGCTCATGCCCAGGCACCCGCCGGGGCGGAAAAAGAGGTCTTCATTTATGCGCATCGGACGTTATGAATCTTCGGAAAGCAGCAATGTCGGCACCGCCATCACTTTTCTGCTGATCGGGCTGGGCGCCGGAGCATTGGCCGGGCTTCTGCTCGCGCCCAAGAGCGGCAAGCAACTTCGCCGCGATCTGCAGCGCGGTTACGAAGACGCCAAGGACACGGTCGGTGATTGGGCCGATGAAGCGAAGGATCGGGTTCGAGAAGCTGGCGACCGGGTGCGCGACGTCGCAAGCCGAGGCGCCGATCTGGCTTCTGACCTCCGTGAAAAGGTCGAACCTCTGCGGCGCGCCATCAACCGAGACTAACGAAGAGCAACCGGCGACTCCCCGCCGGGCTAAAAGGCCCCGAAGTCTTTGCCGTGATCGCGATCAGTACAAGTGGAAATCCACTTCCACGGCAATCTGAGTGGCGACTGGCTGCCCGTTGAGTGTCGCCGGTTTGAATCGCCAGCGACCTACGGCTTCGATTGCCTTCTCATCCAAGCCCATCCCCAGACTCTGTCCGACGCGGACGTCATAGGGGCGCCCGTCCTTTCCCACGACCAGCAACAGGAGTACGACGCCCTGCACCTTGGCCTTGCGGGCTTCGTCGGAAAAACTGGGCTCCGGGTTGTAGACGACCTGAGGCACGGTAACTCCCTTCCTGCCTGCAGGAAAGATTCCCGGCGGACCAGAGCCTAGATAGGGTCCGGTGGAATCTCCCAGACCATCGCAACATCCCGGTCCAATGCCGCCGGGTCCGCCCGGTCCGTTCGAAAGAACGCGCGAGAACTGGGACATTGGATCGCCGATCTGCCCGCCCTCGGGTAGGTTTACGTCAGGAGCCACCCTCACCGTCTCTTCGGCGGGGAGCTTTGGCGTCTCTGTCGGCATCATCACGTTCGGAGGCACAATCTGATCGTTGAGAGAGGCGCTTGGGGGATTGCCGCGTGAAGCCGGAAGCTTGTCGAAGTTGCCGCCACCACCGCCATTGCTCCCAGAGAACACCAACGGTAGATCACGGAATTTCGTTAGTGGACCAATGATTCGGGGCGGGCCCCCGATCAAGCAGCAGGTGAAGTAAGTGAGCAGTCCCAAGATCAGGGCTTGTCCAAGGAGAGAAAACAGAAATGCTTCGTGACGGGAGCGGTACATCCCGTCGGCTTGCCCTGAGACTGTCGAAAAGAGTTGCTTCGGTCCGGCCGGTGCAGCGGTCATGGCGCGCTCCTGGGATAAGGATGCGAGATCTCAAGGCCAACCTGCGGTAAGACGCGGCTGGAGGCGAAAAGGATTTCCGGCAGATCGCGAAGGCTAGCTGAAGATGCCGGCGAAGAATCGCCCGACCCTATGCAGAAAACCGCGATGTTCGGCCTTGGTCTTTTTTTCCTGCGGCGGAGGCTGCACCACCGCATCCAGGTGCACTTGCCGGGCCGGGGAATCTTCCACGGGTAACTCCCTCGCCGCCTGCACCGGCGCAGGCGGTACACTGGCAGCGCGATTCTTGGCGGTGAACACGAATGGAGCATCAACCTGGACGTGAACCTCGTTGGCCTGAGAAGCGGGCAGCGGAGCAGTCTCCGGGCCATTGGAAAGCGTGGTTGGCGCAGAATCCGCATTCGGAGTAATATCAGTCGCTGCTGGCGTTGATGTCTCGCCGAGATGCGCTCTGGTGGGCAACTCGGCCTCCGACACCGCCGGATGAGCTTTCGCTTGCAATGCCGGGGAAGGCCGCGGCGGAGAACATCCACACTCCAGCGGAATGTCGGCATCTACTTTGTCGATGCGGCCCGATCGAAACACAGCCTGCTCCGTCGGCTTTACCTGATAGACCCGATCCCCCATCAATTCCGAAACGATGGCTGAGGAGGTGTTCCCCTTCAGAGTGCGTACGCAGGTGTTGCCTTTCGAGTCCACGCTCACGGCATAGTGAAATTCCCCTGGCCCGGCGAAAAGAATGCGGAAGTCCGGAGTGAGCACGGAGTCGGCGGAAGCCTCGAGCGAATAGTGCGTTTCAACGGCGCCGGTACTCATCCCGACCATGATGTCGCGCTTGCTCTCCGAGGGCGTTACCGAGACCGTGGTTCCCGGACAGATGCGGATTTCCCCACCTCGAGGAAGCTGCAGCACAGCCGTCTCAGTTCCGGCGGTCAGCGAAGAACCTGCCACGAGCCGGCTTGCGGCGACTGCGACCGAGCCCGCCCCGCTGCTTACCGGCACAACCGGACTAGCATCCGTTGACAAGCTCGAAGCTGTCGGCGCCTGCGCTGGCGACTTCTTGGTGGCGTTCACGTCCTCCGCAGGCTTGAGACGAACCATCAGGCGATTGCCCGCTCCGTCCCAGCTGTAGCCGTACGGCGCGAGCAGGTCGAGGACGATACGCGTAACAGGAGGCTTCTGCTGGTATTGGTCGACACGGATGACCAGGATGTTTTCCTGCTTGATCTCAAACCGCTTGCGAGCCAGCCCCATGAGCGAGTTGGGCAGGTCGATGACGAGTCGTGGAGGGCCGTCGAGCACCTGGACTTCAGGGATGACAGGACCGCCACGAGTGAGAATCTCGACTGCAGGGACGCCGCGTTCGTGCACGATGCGAACGCTCCTGACGACCGGCGGCGGACCGAAGGTCTGCGCCGCCACGCCGGCCTCCAGTAGAGCCAGCATCAAGCAGACCGCCCTGATCGAAGGTCGCACAGACAAGAGCCTCTGAGGAGTATCTGGAAAGAAACATATCACCTGCGAGGGTGTGGGAGAAGCAGACGAGCGGTCTGGGGTCAGGAATGTGGAGGCTGACTATCGAGCCCTATGCACTAACTGCTTGAAATGTTTACGCTTCCGGCAGAAACTCATACTCCTCAATCACCGCTGCGACGGCGAGTTTGCCATCCGGGCGACCATCGTCGACACGCACCACGTGACCTTTGCATTGCACCCGAATGCTTTCCGTCAGCGTGATCTCAGGCGGAAGGGTGAGCGTGAAGCCGATCGGAGATCCCTGGGCTATGGCAGCTTCCAGGTAGAAACAGATTCCGCGCGCGCTGACATCGCGAATCTGGGCGATTTCGCTCTTGCTGGGATCTTCACCGTGAGTGACAGTAACAGGTACGCGGAGAGCGAAACGTCGTGCACCCCGTTTTTCCTGCTGAGGCTCGGCCATGCCTTCCCTCCGAAGTGGCGACCACGAAGTGGCAAATCCAACAATCAGCATGCCTCCCACCACGGCTGCGGTCAATACCACCTCTGAGTACAGTGAGTGGCTCTTTCAGGGGAGGCGCCCGGCTACCGCCTCGACCTGCAGCGTTCAGGCAACCCGGTGTAAGCTTGTATCAGGGCTTAGACGTGGTTTTTGTCCTCGACAACTACGATTCTTTTACCTACAACCTGGTCCAGTACATCGGCGAACTGGGTGCCGAGGTTGAGGTGCGCCGCAACGACCAGGTAACGGTGGACGAAGTCGAAAAGATGCACCCGGAACGGATCGTCATCTCCCCGGGTCCCTGCACTCCCCATGAAGCGGGCATCAGTATCGACCTGATCCGCCATTTCTCGGGAAAGATCCCCATTCTCGGCGTCTGCCTGGGACATCAGGCGATCGGCGAAGCCTTTGGAGGCAAGGTGGTCCGTGCCTCTCACCTTATGCACGGTAAAACCAGCGCCGTCCTGCACGACAATAAGACGATCTTCCAGGGTCTTCCCCAGCCGATGACGGCTACCCGCTACCACTCGCTCATCGTGGAGGAAGAAAATCTGCCCCGCGAATTGGAAGTCAGCGCCTGGACCACGGAGAAGGATGGAAGCCGCACCATCATGGGCCTGCGCCACCGGCAGCATGCGGTGGAAGGCGTCCAGTTTCATCCCGAGAGCGTGCTGACGGATGCGGGCAAAAAGCTGGTAGAAAACTTCTTGTCGCGTTGAGCGACACTCCCGTCGTCTATACTTTCCTCGCCATCGATCGCGAAAGGGAGAACCTGCATGGCGCCCCTACGTCGCAACGGAAAGATTCCGCATCCAGATTCGTCAAGTACAGATTCATCAGTTGAAGGTTCATCGACTTCTCGCGTTCTGACGAGGCTTCTTTTAATGGCCTTGCTCGTTGGCTCTGCTGCGGCTCAGTCTGCTCCCGCAGGACCCGAGCACATCGTGCGCCGTGGTGTTGCGCTACCCACCACCGCCCCATTGCCAGAAGGATCCTGGCGCTTCATCGCCTCCGGCGACTCGCGCAACTGCGGAGACATCATCATGCCCGCCATCGCCGCTCATAGCGCCCGGTTCGCGCCGAGTTTCTATTGGCATCTCGGCGACCTGCGAGCGGTCTACAAGATCGATGAAGACATGGCATTCGCCGCCGCCAACAACGGCGAGTTCCTGAGCTGCAGTCTCTACCTGCCGCGCGCCTGGCCTGACTTTATCGAACATCAGATCGCCCCCTTCGGCAATCTGCCCTTCTATGTGGGGATCGGCAACCACGAGACCATCCCGCCCAAAGACAAATACCAGTTTCGTCGCCAGTTTGCTGCTTGGCTCGACCAACCGACGCTGCATGCTCAACGAGCGGAAGACGAAGAAGCTAAAAGCGCGCCCGAAAAGAGCAGCGAGAAGAAGGACAAAAAACGGGTAGATTCGGGCCCCGTCGAGCCTCTATCCCCGCAGACCTACTACCATTGGGTACAAAACGGAGTGGATTTCATCTATCTCGACAATGCTTCCGACTGTTTCTTACCGTCGCAACTGGACTGGCTTGCGGGCATTCTGAAACGAGACGCCGCCGCGGACTCAAAAGTGAAAAGCGTTGTGGTCGGCATGCATGAGTCGTTACCCGACAGTATCGCCAACGCTCACAGCATGGGTGACAGCCCGGTGGACACGGCAAGATCGAGTGGTGAAGCCGCCTACGATGCTCTGCTAAAGTTCCATGAGCAGACGCATAAGCCAGTCTATCTACTTTCCAGCCACTCCCACTTCTACATGGAAAACATTTTCGATACGGATTCCCTCAGGAAGAAAGGCGACCCGCTGCCCGGCTGGCTTGTCGGAACTGGAGGGGCGGAACGCTATAAGCTCCCCGTGCCGGCGCCGCCAAATTCGAGAAAGGACGTTTACGGATATCTGCTCGGCACGGTCGCGGCGGACGGCACGATCGAGTTCGCCTTTCAGGAGATCCGTGATTCCGACCTCCCGACAGCCATCCGGCGCGATTACCCTGCCACCCTGGTGCAGTGGTGCTTCGCTCACAACTCTAAGAATACCGATCCAGGAGCCGGAGAAATCACCCCGCACTGCGCTGCCCCGCCTCCACCTCCAGGTTCAGCGGCGCCGAAATGCGAATAGGAGCGGGTCCACAACGAATACTACTGCCCGCGCGCCTTCTCTACGGCCCTTAGCAGCGCCTGCGCCTTGTTCATTGACTCCTGGAACTCCTTCGCGGGATCGGAATCCGCAACGATTCCGCCTCCGGCCTGCAGATAGGCCTTCTTCCCTTGCATCAGCAGCGTTCGAATCCCGATGCATGAATCCAGATTCCCCGCGAAGTCTGCGTAGAGAACCGATCCGCCGTAGACGCCGCGGCGCGTGGGCTCCAATTCTTCGATGATCTGCATGGCACGCACCTTTGGCGCCCCGCTCAGCGTTCCAGCGGGGAAGCAGGCAGCAAAAGCATCAAGCGCGTCGAGATCCTTGCGCAGCGTGCCCTCCAGCGCCGACACCAGATGCATGACGTGGGAGTATCGCTCCACGTACATCAGGTCCTTCACCTTGACCGAGCCATACTCGCTGACTCGTCCCAGATCGTTGCGTCCGAGGTCGACCAGCATGACGTGTTCGGCGCGCTCTTTTTCGTCGTGGCGCATCTCCTGTTCGAGACGCACGTCTTCCGCTTCGTTTTGCCCGCGTGGACGTGTGCCCGCAATCGGACGATATTCCAGCTTGCGACCGGTGACGCGGACCAGCATTTCCGGAGAAGACCCGAGAATATGGGTCCCGTCCATTTGCAGAAAGTAAAGATAGGGCGACGGATTCACCTGCCGCAGGGCGCGGTACAGATCGAAAGGCGCAACCTCAGGCGTGAAGTCAAACCGCTGCGAGAACACGACCTGGAAGATGTCGCCCGCGGCGATGTACTCCTTGCAGCGTTCCACGCTGCGCAGGTAAGTGTCACGACGGGTACCAGCATGCACCTTAAGTTTGCCCACCTTGGCTTTTTCGGATTTGCGCCAAACCGCCGGCCTCAGTCCGGCCGCCAGCCTTCGCTCCAGCGCAGCAATGTCACGCAGCGCGCGGTCGTAGGCGCGGCGAGGGCTCTCGCGCTTCACGTCGGCCGCAGCCATGATGTGAATCTGGTGACGCAGGTGATCAAACGCCAAAAGACGATCGAAAAACATGAGCTCGGCATCGGGGACGTCCAGGTCATCCTTTGCGTGCTCGCCAATCTTTTCCAGTTGCCGCACGACGTCGTAGGCAAAATATCCGACCGCTCCTGCCGTGAACGGAGGCAGTCCCGGCACGTTCGCGGGATGATGCTCCCGCAGCAACCGCTTCACCGCTTGGAAGACATTTTCCTGCAATGCCTCGCGACGGCCGCCGTGATCGATCTCGACCTTACCCTTACGGGCCTTCAGGCGCATGTAAGGACGTGCACCGAGGAAGGTGTAGCGCCCGATCTGCTCGCCGCGCTCGACTGATTCCAGCAGGAACGCAAAGGGTTCTTTCTCGGCGATGGCAAAAAAGGCTGAAACGGGCGTCAGAAGGTCGGCGCTCACCGATTTCACCACCGGCACCAGTGTGGCCTCGCGGGCGAGACGGGAAAACTGTTTAAAGTCCGGCTGCAGCATCGTTTCGGATCCTAACCGCGCGGCGGGCGGGCCCAATCGCAGGGAGAGCCGGCGCGAGCTTGCGGGCTTTCATTATAGGGGACTCCCTGTGGAGCGGGCACTCCTGCCCGCTAGCTTTTCGATGCTCCCGGCAAGCGGGCAGGGTGTCCGCCCCACACATGCCACGCTTTCGCCGCACAACGAAACTTTGGTCACCTTGCTGGTCTCGTCGTAACGACTAGAATCTTGAATATCCTGCGTATTATGAGCATTTTGCGCCGGTAACCCGCGGCGGCTAAATTACTCGTACTGCAGGAACCGGCGAGCCGAGCCGCGATCTACCAGCGTCTCCCTCATCGATAGCGATATGAGAACCAGCCATCAAATTGACGGGATTATCGCTTTAGAAGATTACTGGCTAGTAGCAGCGGAGTTTCATGCGAATTAAGTTTTGGGGCGTGCGCGGCTCCACCCCCACTCCACAGCCCGAGAACCTGCGCTACGGGGGCAATACCTCCTGCGTCGAGGTCCGCCTGGGAGATCAGATCTTCATCTTCGACTGTGGCACCGGCTTCCGCATGCTGGGACACGCGCTGGAGCGCGAATTCGTCGATCGGCCCTTCGCCGCTCACGTTTTCGTCTCGCACTTTCATTGGGATCACATCCAGGGCATGCCGTTTTTCCGTCCGCTCTACGACAGCCCCAACAGCCAGTTCGTCTTCCACTCCTCCGGGCGCACGCGCCGCCTGGAGCAGGTGATGGCCGAGCAGATGGCTTCGCCTTACTTCCCCGTGAACCTCGATCAGATGAAGGCGACCCGGCGCTTTTACGACATCGAAAACGGCTGCCTCAACATGGGCGACGGCATTCAGATCAAAACCGCGTACCTGAATCATCCCCAGGGGTGCATGGGATTCCGCCTGGAGAGCAAAGACGGCATCCTGGTTTACGCCACAGATAATGAGCCCGGTGATGCGGACTTTGATAAAGCCGTGCGCAAGCTGGCCGAAGGCGCCGACATACTGATCTACGACGCGCAGTACCTTCCTGAAGAATATGCCGCCCGCCGCCGCGGCTGGGGACACAGCCACTGGCGCGAGGCCGTCAACGTCGTCATGGAAAGCGGCGCCAAAGAACTGATTCTGTACCATCACGATCCAGAGCACACCGACGCCATCGTCGACAAGGTCGTCGAAAATGCGCGCAGTTACTATCCCAAAGTCCGCGCCGCCGCCGAAGGAATGGAAATTAAGCTGTAGACTGTCGTGTTTTCGACCCAGAAACTAGCCGAGTCCCACCGCGCGATGCCCCCTCACTCATGCCCGTAGGTGATACGGCATGGAAACGACCGTGATTCTCTGGTTCCCGTTAAACAGCAACAGCGCCCGGATGGCTTCCGGCCGGTTGTTGTGCAGAAAATAGTGGTACCAGTGGCTCTCCACCAACTCCGGAATCAGCATGGTGATGTTACGGTCCGGATGCGCAACCTGCTGCTGGATGGCGTAGTCGACAATCGGCTTCACGATGAAGCGATAGGGTGAATCGAGCACAACCAATTTAGGCAAGGCCAGGCCGGCCGCCCGGGCCGGCTTTTCGACAATCTCACTCCACTGGCCGCGCAGCTTCTCTGTTTCGTTCTCGCTTCGCACATGCAGGACATGGATGTCTTTCGCCAGTGTCCACGCATAGCGTAGAGCCATTTCCGATACCAGGCTCCAACGATCGATCGGCACCAGCACGACCGGCTCCGTAAGGTTTGCCGTTTGCACAGGCGTGATTTTTCCGATCTCTTCTGCCACCACCGAGTAGTGTCGGCGCACCGAACGCATCATCAGAATCAGAGCCGGAATCAGAAGAACCGTGATCCATGCGCCATCGACAAACTTGGCGACCAGCACCACCACGGTGGTAATCCCGGTAGCGACGGCTCCGAGTCCGTTCAAGAACATGTTGCGCGCCGCGCCCGGCCCGCCGTTTCGCTTCCAGTGCATCACCATGCCAGCTTGCGAAAGCGTGAACGCTAGAAACGCGCCCACCGCGTACAGAGGAATCAGGCGGTCGGTGACGCCGCGGAAGATAATCAGCAGGAGGCCAGTGAGCAGGGCGAGCGCATATACACCCTGAGCAAAGACGAGCCTCCTTCCGCGAATCACGAAGGCGTGCGGCAAGTATCCGTTTTGTGCGATGGCGCGGGCCAGCCGAGGGAAATCCGCAAATGCCGTGTTGGCCGAAAGCGACAGCACCAGCAAGATCGAGCAAATGCTGACCCAGTAGAACGCCCCGCGGCCCGTGACCGCGGCCAGCAATTGCGAGAGCACGCTTTGGTATCCGGGCATGCCCGGATCCGTTGCCGCGATTCCGTAGGCTGGGACTAGATACGCGATTCCCAGCAACATCACGATCAGGATCGCAATGATGATCGTCAGGGTCCGCTTGGCAGTCTGAGCCGTAGGTTCATGAAAGGCCATGACCCCGTTGCTGACGGCCTCGACTCCAGTCATCGCGGTGCAACCGCTCGAGAAGGTGCGCAGCAGGAGCCATGCGCTCACGGTCCCGGTGACTCCTGCCAACTTCGGAAGGACAACCACGGGGACCGGATGCCCTCCCGCAGCCAATGTCTTGAAGATACCAACCCCGATTAACCCCAGAAGGCAGGCGATGAAAACGTACGTCGGCAACAGGAATACGCCGCCACTTTCCCGCACTCCGCGCAAATTGATGAGCGTGATGACGATCAGAATCCCCAGGCATATGGAGAGCGTATCGGCGCTGTAGTGAGGGTACGGCCGAAACTAGGGCGCCGACTCCCGCGGAGATTCCAACGGCCGCAGTGAGCACATAATCGATCATGAGCGCAGCCGCGGACAAAAGGCCCGCCCCTTCCCCTAGATTTTCCGTCGCGACGGTATACGAGCCTCCACCCTGCGGATAGGCAGCAATCGTCTGCCGGTAGGAGAAATAAACAATGCCGAGCAGGACCACGATTCCGATCGTGATCGGCCACACATAGATCGCCCCCGCCATCCCCAGCGGAATAAGCAAAGTGAGAGCAGCTTCGGGACCGTAGGCCGCCGAACTCAGCGCATCAAGGCCGAAGATCGGAATGCCCTTCAGCGGCCCGATGCGCTCCGCCTTTTCTTCCTCAGTGGCGAGAGGACGACCGAACAGAGTGTCGACAAGGTTCATGGTGCCTTTCTGCTTTTACCGCCGCTCTGGAAATTAGTCGCCCGACCCGATCTTCTCCCCGCGCCTCAACGTCCTGTCAAAGAAATCGGCGGTCGCGGTGTAGGCTCGTATCCAGTCCCGCCACCTCAGAAATCCGTGGATCTCGTCGGGCAGAATCAGTTGTTCGAAAGGCACGTGCTGCGCCCGCAACCGCTGCACCAGGTCCACGGTCTGGATGAAGGGCACGTTGCGGTCGTCGTCGCCGTGGATGAGCAGTACTGGCGACTTCCACGTGCCGACGTAGGCATCGGGCGAGGAATCCCACGCCTGCTTGACCGCAGCTTCCGCGTCCGGCGGGCGCAGAGCCAGATTGCCGAAGTACGGACGCTCGGTGAGGAAGACGCTCCAGTCGTGCACGCCGTGGAAGTCCACGCCCGCCTTGAACAGATCCGAATTGCGGGCCAGCCCCATGGCGGTCAAAAAACCGCCGTAGGAACCACCCCACAATCCAATCTTTTCTCCATCAACTTCCGAGAGCGACTGCAGGTATCGCCCGGCGGCCACAACGTCCTTGTACTCCGCCGCTCCGCGCCAGATCGTGTTGGGTGCTTCGCGAAAGGCGCGTCCATACATAATGCCGAGCCGGTAATTCACGGACAACACCGCGTACCCGCGGCTGGCAAGGTACTGATTTTCGGCGTAAGCATTGTGGTAATAATCCATGTAGTGGAATCCCAGCATCATCTGGCGGACAGGTCCGCCATGCATGAAGACCAGCCCGGGAAGCTTTCCACTGGCGTTGCGCGGCAGGAAAAGCTGGCCGTGTAGTGTGACTCCATCGTCGCTACGGAAAATCACCTGCTTGGGAATCACCAGTGAAGCCGACGGAAAATCACTGGGCAGTGCCTGCTTCGCGATCATCTCGCGGCCCTTCGCTGTCACCTCATACGGCATAGCGGGTGACGTCGCCGTCGAGCCGAGGCAAACAATGCTCTTGCCGTCGCCGGTCTCGACGGGCGACCACTCCATGGTCTCGCCACTCGTCAGGGCCTGCGCGGTACCGCCGGCTACCGCCACACGCCACAAGTGCCGCCGATCCACATCGTCCTGGTTCGAAGAGTAGATAACCCAGGCCTTGTCCGCGCTGAGGGTGACGTCTTCCACGTCAAAGTCGCCGGGAGTGAACAGTGTGGCCGCGCCACCGCCTGCGGAAATCGAATACAAGTGATTGCGCCCGTCCTGCTCCGATGCAAATACGACTCGTCCATCAGCCGCAAAGTTGAGCGAGGCATCTTCCGTGAGATCTGGCAGAGAATCGTCTAACTTCTCCCCGCTGCGCCAGAGCAGGCGCGCCGTGCCGGTGGCAGCATCGGCAATCCAAAGAGACCATGGCTTAGGGCGAACCGGAATGAGCGGCAGCTTCTGCTCATCGCCGGCAGTGCGTACAAAGACAATCCGTTTGCCGTCCTGCGACCAGCGCGGCGTGGAATCCTTGTCCACGCTAGGCGCGAGGTAGCGAATGGAATCGCCGTCAAAATCGTAAATGGAAACCAGGCTGTGACCTTCCCGCTGGCTGACGAAAGCAATGTGCTTGCCCTCGGGCGACCACTTTGGTTGCTCTGCTGCTCCGCGCACCGAGGCAAGTTCCTTTGCCTGCTGTTTCCCGTCCACGCTGGCGAGCCATAGCTTTTTCTGTGCGGACCACAGAGCCCACTTGCCGTCGGGTGAAATCTGAATGTCCTCACAGCCTTCGTCGGGGCAACCCATCTCGCCCAGCAACCGGGGCGCGGCGTTCTTACCATCCACATCCAGCGCAAACACATGCTGCTTGGCACCCTTCGTCCAGCTTTCAGGATTAGCGCTCTCTTTTGCATCATTCAATTCGCTGCCCAGCGCATAGAGCAAAGCCTTGCCGTCGGGAGTGAGCCGCAGGCTGGCGATGGGCTGGCCGTCGTCCGCGTTGTAATGAGTCACCTGGCGCGCCGTCCGAACGAAGTCAGGGCCGTCAGCTACCCACACGTTGCGCACTCCCTTTGCATCAAAGACCCAGGCGATGCGGCTACCGTGCGTGGCCGCGACTAGTTCGGCCGGAAAAGGCGAGCCCATAACCTGCTCCAACGTGAATGGAGATTGCGCCAATACAGCCGCGGAGTCTAGGATCAAAACTAATAGGATCAAACCTAGAGCGATGTGCAAGAGAAGTTTGGCGAAGGTCATAGGGCGCTAGGGTAATTGAACAGCCCGACACCTGCCAAATAAAGAGGTGGGTCTCCTGATGACTTGGTGTTGATAAGACTGGCGCAACCTCTCCAGTCAGCTGTTCTTAGCAAGTTAAAATGTCCGGTTTTCTTAGCACACGATATGTCCGGTTTCATAGTTAACCAGCAGCAGTCGGGGCTGGGGGAAAGTGGGAATCCCGCGCACTTTGCGGGATTTCCAAGCGGGGTGGGAAAGTCGGGTTTATGACTTTTCCACCCCGCGGCTTTTCCACAGCCCGTCGCGCCGGCATTTTTGTCGCACCTTGCGCCACCCCTTCGGCCGTGTAGCGTCCCAGCAAGTGCGGCCCGTGGGTGAGGCTGATAGTTCCATCCAAGTGCTGATGCACCGTGACCTGGCAGCCCGCCAGTGTGGCTCGCCAGCGCACGGCTTCGATTTGTAGGCTCAGATTCTGAAAGCTGACCGTATTGTCGCGGTTCACTGCCCGCTCGAACTGGAGAGAGAACACTAGACCGAGATCGCGTCTCCGACAGGCCAAAAAGGCATTCCCCCGCTGCGCCGCCGCGACTTGGAAACGCCGGTTGAACTCGGCGATATAGTGCTCGCGTAGAAATACATTGGCGGCTTCTAGGCTGGCGATTTTATGCAGCCTTAATTCCTGTGGCAATCGTCCCTGCCAGGTGCCGAAGCTGCGCTCGCTGCGCCCCCGCGCTTGCGGCGAGTAGGCCGGGATCATCCCGATCCCCAGCTCGCGCAGCGCCCGTCCCACCTGGGTCAGCCGATGCCGATCCACTTTGCCGCCCACCTTCGGCGTGAGCCAGAAATGGCTGCCGCGATCGCTGTATAAGGCACAGAACACGCCCTTTCGCTCGATCACTTCACGCAATCCCACCATCACCGTCACCGTGGATTCCTCCTCCACCAGTTGCGCGTAATAGATCTCGCTGCTGGCGTCGTCCAAAATCACGATCAAGTCGTACCAGCGTTCGTCCTGAAACCACTGGTGGCGGCTGCCGTCGATGTGCAACAGCATCCCCGGCAACGGCCGCCGCGGGCGCCGTTTGCGATGCACCCCACGCTGCCGTCCCCGCGCCACCAGCCCCGCCCCCTGCAGCACGCCTTTCACCCAGCTGTAGCTGAGCCCGATCTGGTGCTCGCTGCCTAGCTTCTCGTGAAAATGCCGCAGATTAAAATCGAAATACTTTTCCCGATAGAGCTCTAACACCCGCTCCAACACCGCCATGGGTACCCGCTTCGGCGAAGGTTTGCCCCGCCTCCGGTCAAACAGCCCGCGAAAGCCGCCCTCCTGGTAACGTTCCCGCCACCGCCGCATGTGCCGGTCGCTGATGCCCATGATCTCCGCTGCCTGAAACCAAGTAATCTTCTTCGCCATGGCCTGCAACATCACTTCCTGTACTTTCATCGCCCGCTCCATCGCGGCCCTCAAGTAAGATTCCATGCTTCGCATGGTCTCCTATTCTCGCCGCCCGCAAAGCGGACATATCATGTGCTAACTGAACCGGACATATCATGTGCTAACGACAAACCTCTCCAGTCAGCTTGCTTCTCAGCCATCCCCGCTCATATACTCGGAGCGTTTGCCCGCCTCCGACCGGGAATCCTCCGGCGCCGGCCAAGCATCGACCTGCCATCATTCCGGAGAACATTTTATGACGACCGTGACCACCGCCCCGCACGTGGATAAAGAGACCAACCCGTGGGAGTCGCAGCGCGCCCGCTTCGACCTGGCTGCACAGAAACTCAACCTCGATGAGGGCCTGTGGCGGGTTTTGCGTTACCCCAACCGCGAGATTATCGTGCACATTCCGGTCCAGATGGACGACGGACATCTCGAAGTCTTTACCGGATTTCGCGTGCAACATTCCATCGCGCGCGGCCCGGCCAAGGGCGGGATCCGCTACGCCCCAGACGTCACGCTCGATGAAGTGCGCGCTCTCGCCAGTTGGATGACCTGGAAGTGCGCCGTGGTGAACATCCCCTTCGGCGGCGCCAAGGGCGGCGTGATCTGCGATCCGCACAAAATGTCCATGGGCGAAGTCGAGCGCATGACGCGCCGCTACACCTCGGAGCTCATCGAATTCATTGGCCCTGAGAAAGATGTCCCCGCCCCCGACGTCAACACCAACGAACAAATCATGGCCTGGATGATGGACACCTACTCCATGCACATGCGCCAGACCGTGACCGCCGTCGTGACCGGCAAGCCGATCAACATCGGCGGATCGCGCGGACGCCGCGAAGCCACCGGCCGCGGTGTGATGGTCGTGTGCGACGAGGCCTGCCGCAAACTGGGCATCGACCGTGAACGCGCTCGCGTCATAGTGCAGGGATTCGGCAACGTCGGCTCCAATGCGGCGCAATTGATGCACGAAGTCGGATACAAGGTGATTGGCGTCGCCGAAGTAGGTGGCGGCCTGCACAACAAGAACGGGATCGATTTGAAAGCTTTGGTGGACTTTCGCCAGAAGAATGGAACCGTACACGGCTTCCCCGGCGCGGAGAAGTGCGATGCCGCCGACCTGCTGACCACGGAGTGCGAAATTCTGATCCCGGCCGCGACGGAAAACGTCATCACCAGCCGCAACGTTGACCAGGTGAAGTGCCGCATCCTCGCCGAGGGCGCGAACGGGCCGACGACCTCGGCCGCCGACGACGTGCTCAACGATAAGGGCGTCTTCGTGATTCCCGACATCCTCGCCAACGCCGGCGGTGTCACCACTTCTTACTTCGAGTGGGTGCAGGACCGGCAGGGCTACTTCTGGAAAGAGTCGGTGGTCAACGAGCAACTGGAGACCATCATGAAGTCGTCGTTTGACGACGTCGTGCGCTACGCTGAAACTCACCATGTCAACAACCGCATCGCGGCCTATATGCTGGCCATCGACCGCGTGGCGTACACCATCCGCCAGCGGGGCATTTACGCGTAACGGCTGAAAGGAGAAATCATGAGAACCGCAGAGAGAAAGCTGTTGGCACAAATCGCAGTTCTGATCTTCGCGCTTTCGCTCGTCAGCGGTGTGGCTGCAGGGCAGGGACCCGAACCGGGCTCCAAACCTGAAGCCATGGCCGCCTCGGCTCCTGTGGCAAAGCCGGCGGCCGCTGACAAACTCGACCTCAACACGGCGACGAAAGATCAACTGAAGGCACTGCCCGGCATCGGGGACGCCTACTCGCAGAAGATCATCGACGGCCGGCCCTACCGCGCCAAGAACGAACTTGTACAAAAGAAAATCATTCCGCAGGCCACCTACGACAAGATCAAGGACATGATCATCGCCAAGCAGCCCAAGGCGGATAAGATGGCTCCGGCGCCGAAATAGCGCGGGCTCGAGTTAACCTCACAGGCACGGCGGAATACAGAGGCAGGATGTCTGTGTCCGGATGTGCCTGTTCACTTGCTGCTCTGCTTGCAATTTCGGGTTAAGGACTCTCGTGCATTGCGTTCCCCTCTGCGGTGGAGCATAATCAACTCAGTTTCCGGCTGGCCTCCGGGACCGTCTCCGAAGTGTGAATCTACCCAACTCCATCACGCTTAGTCGCATCCTCAGTATCCCTCTGCTGATCTGGATCCTGTCCAGCGCTCGCTTCAGCAGTGCCAACGGCGAAAAGGAACTGCTGGCATCATTGGTCTTCATCGCCGCTGCCATGACCGATGGGATAGATGGTTATCTTGCGCGCCGGCGCGGGCAGATCACTACCATGGGAATTCTGCTCGATCCGCTGGCCGATAAACTTCTGATCGCTGCTGCCTTCGTCGTGCTGGTGCAACTCAACCCCAGCCTGGTACCCGCGTGGGTGGCGATTGTCGTCATTGGCCGCGAGTTCCTGGTGAGCGGCCTGCGATCCATCGCTGCTTCGGAAGGTTTCACGATCGAAGCTAGCGAACTGGGCAAATTCAAAATGGTGGTACAAATCGTTTCGGTTGTGGCGGTCATTCTCGATCATCGCTGGAAGGAATGGCCCATCTACAGCCACTATATTTTCCCCGTTCACTGGATCGCGTACCTGGCGATCTGGTTCATGGTGTGTGTATCGCTGGTGTCGGCGATCGACTACTTTGTCGCCTTCTGGTCGAGAATTGACCGGCGCGTGGTCAAGCGCCGTCGCCGCGCCTTTATTCTGAGCCGGCGCAGAAAGCCCGTGCCGGTGCCGCCGCAGGCGGACCGCGATGTCGCTACTTCCACATAGTCCGGTAGCAGTCGAGTCGGAGTATTCTCAGGACGAGCGAACCCTGCTACTTCGCCTGGCGCACGATTCGATTCTCTCGGCCCTGGAACAGCGGGAAATCCCTCTCGACCCGCCCACTGAACACCTCGCCCAACCTCGCGGAGTATTCACTTCGCTGCACCTGGGCGGTCAGCTGCGAGGATGCGTGGGTTACGTCCTTCCGGTGGGCTCGGTTTATCGTGCGGTGGCTGAGACCGCTCGCGCTGCAGCCTTCGAAGACACCCGCTTCTACCCTGTAACGCGGGAAGAAGCTCCGGCGCTCGAAATCGAACTCAGCATCCTCTCGCCTCCGCAACCGATTCAACCCGAAGCCGTCGAAGTTGGCCGCCATGGGCTTTTGATCGGCATGGCGGGACAGCGAGGGTTGCTTTTGCCGCAGGTGCCGACAGAACATCACTGGGATCGGGTGACGTTCCTCGAGCAGACCTGCCGTAAGGCGGGTTTGCCGCTGAATGCCTGGCAGCAAGGTGCGACTATCGAGTCGTTTACGGCGGAAGTTTTCGGAGATGCCTAGGCTGCTGCGGGGTCTCGCGGAGGGGAAAACCGTTGGATGGGAAGCACTGAAGCGTAGTGGCCAAAGTCGCGGTCTGTGCTAAAAATCTGCCATCCCCGGATGAGACCGACCGCACAGATTAGCATGTCCACTGGCGGGCCAGTGATGCCGGCCTTCCGACATTCGTTACTCGCACGTGCCGCCTCTTCGTAGTCATCGATAGCTAGGGCGATATCGGGACGGTCCCGCAGGTAGTCCCGCAGTCGCTTAAACCGGGCCGCTTCCCGCAGGCCCGAAGCAATTCCTGGCGAACCGAACCGAGAAGTTGCGCTCTTCCTTCGTCCACTATCTGGTGTAACAGTTGGGTGGCTCGGAGTTCGCTCACAGCGAGATTCGCAGTTTTGCGGCGTAACGCCACAGACCAGACTGGCGTATCTACCAGTATTCTCATAAGCGCTTACTGCGCCGTTCGGCTTTGTAATCGTAGGTGGGGTCGAAATCAAACGTCCCGAAAGCGTCCAGTATCCGCCGCTGCTTATGGCGCTGGATATATTCCTGCAATGCTGTGGTCACGGCTTCCTTCTTCGTACGATGACCACCGGTCTTCCGTGCCTCCTCGATGAGCTTGTCATCAATTACCAGGTTCGTGGCATGGGTGAAGTATTACACATCGTTATGTGTAAGGAAGAGAGGGTCACAGGATGACCTCTTCGTAAGCTTCCGACCAAAAGAAGCCGGGGACGGTTTCCCGTCCCCGGCTTCAGACCGCGTCAATTGATCTTGAACTAGTTCACTTGATCCACTTCTACTTTATCTCCCGCGTGCACATCCTCCAAGGAGAAAACGATCATGCCCGTCGCGGTGGTCGGCGTGACGCCGATAATGACGATCTCGCCGACAGACCGGCGCGGCAGATCGCGCACGTGAATCACCGGGCCGTTCCCCTTGGTAAACATGCGCGGGTCAACCGAGGGCGTCTTCTTCTGGGTATCCTCGGCTATGGCCGCCTTGAATGAGAGTGAATCCACGGGGTCGTTCAGATCCGCATCGTAGGAGCGCACGGCCCGGAAATAGTCGCCGACCTTGACGCCCTGGTTTGCACCCAGATTGATGTAAACCTTGTGACCGGTACCCAACTGCGAATCGAAATCTTTACCCATCACAATGCGCCCGGAAAGCTTGCTGCTTGAGGGCAAAAAGAGATCGAATTTCGCCGGAGTGCGGAAGGCTACAGTCAGTTTCTCGGCAAACGGTATCGCGGTGTCCCCCGGATTGATGCCGTCGCAGGCGTATTCGATACGCGCGATGGCAATCCGGCTTCGCGTGTCGATGATCTTGATGCGGCCGACTTCCTCATAGGGCTGGCCGGTTTCCTTGAGCAGCTTCTTTTGCCCAGGGAACATCTCGTATTCGTTGACATCGCGCAGGGCGCGCACGATTTCGTATTCGGCTCCGGCGCTATAACCGGTCCCCTGCAGATACACCACATCTCCGCGCGTAAACTTCGTGGTGCTGGGAGTTTCCAGGCCACCGGCGACATAGTTAGCGTCGGGCAGGATCTGTTTGCTGATGAAGCCAGCGCAATACAAATCGGCGTAGGTCGGGGTCTGTACCCGCTCAGTAGGGAAACTGGCCGAACTTGGCGCAGTTCCTTGCGGTACGTCGGCAGCAGCATCCTGGCCCGATTGAGCCCATCCCGCCGTCGCCAGCAACAACAATAACAGTCCTGTTTTCTTCATGTTACCTCCGGGCGAGACCACCGAGCGTCCCCGTCCCTAGTTAAATGCCAGAAAAGAAAGGCTTCAGCCGGAAGGTAACAAGGGGGTAAGGGTGGGTCAAGGTTACGAGGGTGAGGGGCACCCTAGGCGAAAGTTTTTTCGCTGGAACTACTAATCCGTTGTTGCATATGGAATTACTCCCCTGTAATAATTCGCCGTTTCCACTAATGCGCATGAACGTGAGTGATCGAACCTGGAAATGACCTCCACCCCGGGCTACCCGCTGCGTCTTCTGCCCTTGCGTTTGCCACGAGTCTGCGTTGCGGTGATCGGTGCCGATCCCAACCAGATGGTCGAAAAGGCAGAGGCTCTGGTCAGGGATAACTCCTTTCTTGAGTTCAGGTTGGACTACCTCGCCAAACCCAGGTTGGCGCTGCCGAGGATCAAACGCTTCACCGAGTCTCATCCCGCAACGGTGGTCATTGCCACCTGCCGCCGCGTGAGCAGCGGAGGGAAATTCAAGGGTTCGATCGCCTCCCAGCTGGATATCCTCGGCAAGGCCTCAGCCGCCGGTTGCCAACTGGTCGACGTCGAACTTCAAACCGCCGGCAAGTGCAAGCCAGAACAACTTCAAAAGTTGCGGAGCCGCGCGGCGCTAATCCTTTCGTTCCACGATTTTCGGGGAACCAAGAAGCTCGACGAGACTCTGGAGAAAATGCTGGCCTATCCCGCCGATTTCTACAAGGTCGTCAGCACAGCCACGACGCTTTCCGACAACGTCGCCATGATCAAGTTCCTTGGCCGTCGGGGCGACCGCCATTCCCTGGTTAGCATGTGCATGGGAGAGCAAGGAATCATCAGCCGCGTGCTAGGCGTTAGAGCGGGGAGCGTTTTCACCTTCGCGTCGGCTACGGCCGGGGAAGCTACTGCTCCTGGGCAGGTGACCGCCCAGGAATTGCGCAACGTGTATCGCATCGATCAACTGGACGCCGCCACGCGTGTTTACGGGGTGGTCGGAGATCCGATTGCGCATTCGCTGTCGCCGGCCATTATGAATGCCGCCTTTCGACGCGAAAACGTCAATGCAGTCTACCTCGCCCTGCATGCTAAAACCCTGAAAGATCTGCTGACCTGCGTGCGCGAGATCCCCATTCACGGCATCAGCGTGACCATGCCCTACAAAGAGGCGATCCTGCCGCATCTGGACAACACCGACTCCCACACCACCAAGATCGGCGCCTGCAATACGGTGGTGCGTGCGCAGGATGGCAAGCTTTACGGCTTCAACACGGACGCCTCGGGGATTGTCCGGCCTCTGGAACGCCGGCTGAATACGTTGGAAGGTGCGCGCATTCTTGTTATCGGAGCCGGTGGAGCCGCTCGCGCGGCTGTGTTCGGACTGAAGGAGCGGGGCTCAGAGGTTTACATTCTCAACCGCAGTGCTGCCCCCGCCAAGAAACTGGCACACCGGGCCCATGCGCGCATCATGAAGCGCGCCGATCTAAAGAAAGTGGCCTTCGATGTCATCATCAATGCCACCCCTGTTGGAATGGGAAACACGCGCGAGTCGCCGCTGCATGAGAACGAGATCAATGCCCGCTATGTCTTTGACATGGTTTACGATCCGGCCGAAACGCGCCTTTTGAAACTGGGCAAAGAACGAGGTGCGCAGGTCATTCCCGGCATCGAGATGTTCGTCCATCAAGCAGCGCGCCAGTTTGAGATCTGGACCGGCAAACCCGCTCCTTGGGACGAGATGCTGCGAGTGGTTCTTCTGGCTTTGCAGGAGCGCGCCAACCGGGCTTCCAGTGGAAAGTAAAACCAAATGATGCCTTTCGTAACGAAAAAGTTGCTTTTTTCAATGTGCCTAAAGTAATATGCAAATAGGGAATGTGACTGTAAGCATTCCCGGTTCGTTCAAGACCCTGTACCGCCCGTTTCCATACTTCCAAACTCGCAGTCTCACAGCTTTGGGTAAAAAACTCGACCTGGAAGCGGCTTGCTCCGCCTCCATCCCGGTTCGGAGAGTTCAAATATGGCGTGGTACGCGTACTGTCTTACCGAGCATCAAACCCTCCCTAATGGAACCCGCACTCGCCGCCCCTTCCTGCTGGAGGGCGTTCAAGGGGTCAACGGCGCAGCGGTTCTGAGCTATCCCAGTGGTGAATTCGCGGTGATTGTCAGCGAATATGACCACGCAGCCGGCGAACTGGACCAGAAATCCGCAATCGACCACGCCCGCGTGGTCAGCAACTGCTTCCGTAATTCCACGGTATTGCCATTCAAGTTTGGAACCATTTTTGACAGCGACGATGCACTCCGCCAAGCCGTGCGGGTGAATCGGCGCGCCTTCGGCCAGAGCGTCGCCCGGCTGCGGGGCAAGTCAGAGATGCATATTAAGCTGGTCGTCCGGGACGGCTCCCTGCGCGAAGCCATGATCGACGTCGAACTGCCGGACACCGTCGGCGGCGACTACCTCTCCAAGCTGCGCGTAAAGGCATCGCGTGAGCGGGAGCGCCAGACCAAGGCTCGGGCCTTATCCGTACAGGTCCACAAGCTCTTCAACCCGCTGGAGGAGGAAGTGAGCTGCAAGAAGGTGGCTCCGGAGGGCATGCTCATCGACATCGCCCACCTGATCGACTCCAAGAGCGTGGAAAAATACCAGAACCGCTACTCAACCGCCGCCAAGCAGTTAAAAAACTGTGAAGTGGCGATCAGCGGTCCATGGCCGCCTTACCACTTCCTGCCCGGGAAGTTGCGTACGGTGGCGGGAAACAGCTAGAAAATTTTGCAGTTCAATAGCCCGGATCGGTCAAAAGCCGCGCCGGGCTTGGCATTTAGGCTTCTTGGTAGCGGAGTGCATCGAATGTGCATTCTTCTGCACTTCTGCCTTTCTGTCGATAGGCGGAATGCATTGAGCAGTCTCGAATCGATTCCAGTTAAATCCTTGGCGGTCATTCACTTGCCCCTCAGCGTGATCACGATCACTAATTTCGCGTGCTTTGGCGCGGGAAATGCTCCTCTGCTTTGTACTAAAGAGGCCGCTAACTCAAGCATGACCACTCTCTTCGATTCTCCGTGTCACTTCCCGAACTGCCATTCCTGGCGGAATGGCATGTTGCATCGCCTTTCCTGACATACCCACCTTTTGCCTCTTTGAACTTGGCCCCAGGAATGGGGCCATTTTTTTGCCCCAGAAAGATGTTTTAGAAGCGGCGGTTTTTCATTCAGACCTGCGCTCAGATACACTGGCTGCCTGCCATGACCAAGACTGCCTTCGCCAGAAACGCTCTGGCCGTGCTTCTCACGCTGGTTCCGCTGAACATGGTGAACGCCCAGAGCCAGCAACCTAAACCATCGGCGCCCCCGTTCGGGGCCGCGCCGCAGATGTCGCAGGCTCAGCAGGAGAACTTCCCGCGGGAGTTGTTGGACGAACTGGCTGCTATCAAGACCGCCGCCTTGGGAGATGACTACGCCTACCGACAGCTCGCCCACCTGACTGAAAACATCGGGTCGCGGCCCACCGGATCGCTACAGGCCAAAGCCGCCGTGGATTACGTGGCTTCCGAACTGCGCAAGATTGGGCTCGAGGTGCAACTCGAAGAAGTGAAAGTACCGCACTGGGTGCGTGGAGCCGAAACGGCGGAACTGGTCGAATACCCTGGCCAGGCTACAGGCACATCGCAGAAGATCGTGCTCACGGCCTTGGGCGGAAGCACGGCGACGCCAGCGGAAGGAATCGTCGCCGATGTCGTCGTGGTTAACAATTTCGACGAACTGAAAACGCTGGGTCGCGACACCGTTGCTGGCAAGATCGTGCTATTCAACGAACTTTTCGACAAGCAGAAGAGTGCGGCGGGATTGGCCTTTATGGCCTACGGCGAAGCCGTGCGCTACCGCGGAGCCGGGGCCAAAACGGCGGCGGACTTAGGAGCGGTAGCTGCTCTGGTACGCTCAGTCGGCGACGCCGATTTCCGCCTGCCGCATACCGGCTGGAGTTCCCCGGCGGGTATCCCCGCTGCCGCGGTGACCGCTGAAGACGCCGAGTTGATCGCCCATCTGTCCGGGCAAGGCCGGGTCCGTATGCACCTAACCCTGACGCCGCAAAAACTTCCCGATGGGATCAGCTACAACGTGATTGGTGACTTTAAGGGTAGCGAACATCCAGAGCAACTCGTGGTGGTGTCCGGCCATCTCGATTCGTGGGACTTGGGAACTGGCGCCATAGACGACGGCGCCGGGGTCGTGGCCGCCATGCAGGCGGCTGAGGTTCTGCAGAAATTGCACCTGCGCCCCAAGCGCACCCTGCGCGTCATCGCCTGGATGGACGAAGAGACCGGGGGATCGGGGAGCCAGGCATATTCGAAAGACCATGCCTCCGAATTCGCCAATCATGTTGCCGCGATCGAAAGTGACGCCGGGGCTGCCCATCCTCTAGGGTTTGATCTCAAGATGACGGCACCCGCAGCCGAACTACTGCGGCCCGTAGTAGGAGCACTGCAAAGTTTTGGAGCGACTGTGCTGCAATCGAGCCCTTACCCTCCGGGAGCCGACATTGCTGCCATGTCGGAGGCGGGCGTGCCCGCGTTGGGTATCATGCAAGATGGCCGCACCTACTTTCACTACCATCACACCGCCGCCGATACGCTGGACAAGGTCGTTCCCAGCGAGTTGCGCGAGAACGCTGCCGCCATGGCCGTCATGGGATACGCGCTCGCCAGCATGAAGAACCCGCTGCCGCGATAGGTCCGCAATAGATTCCGTGATACAAATCACATCGCCGCCGTCCGCTCGCGAATAGTATTCGGGACGGGTTGTGATTTGCTGCAGCCCTTTGAAGCGGTTGACGCATCTCAATTTTGGCGCTTATCATCATGGTTTGCCCTAACCAATCGGGACGCCTCCGGAGAAGGAGTCGTCCCAAGACTTTTGTTATGGCTACTTTTGAATGGGCCGATTGAAGTGACCTATGGACAAGAAGAAGCTGGAAGCATTTAAGAAGCGTTTGGAAACGCGGCAGCAGGAATTGCGCCGCACCGTGAATCGCACGCAGGCCGACGGCCGCTCCGCCGACGAGGACACGGCGCAGGATATCGCTGACCGCGCCGCCAGTTCCTACACCAAAGAGTTCCTGTTCAGCCAGAGCAACAACGAACGGCAACTCCTGCAAATGGTGGAGAAAGCTTTGGCCCGCATTCGCGAAGGCAGCTTTGGCGAATGCATCCACTGTGGCAAAGAGATCAACCCGAAGCGGCTGGAGGCAGTGCCGTGGACCCGCCACTGCATCGAATGCCAGGAAAAGCTGGAGCAGGGATTGCTGGAAGAAGCTCCTCGCTAAGACGCCTCTGTGATCAGCAACGCCGCCAACTTTGGCGGCGTTTGTGTTTCTGCCGAGAAGGCGGCATTTAAGCCACAGGTTTCAACTGAAACGGCAGCCTTCGCAGCCGTTGTCCAGATGCTGCAAAAATTGCATTCGCAACCGCCGGCGCAACCGGCGGTAAGGCCGGCTCACCCATTCCGCCAGGATCTTCCTTGCTCTGCGTCAGGTGCACTTCGATCGGCGGAGCCTCGTTGATCCGTATGGGATCGTAGCCGTCGAAGTTCGTCTGCTCGACCGCGCCATTCTTGATCGTGATTTCATTCTTCAGCGCCGCGCTTAGTCCGTAAATGATCGCTCCCTCCGTCTGCGAACGCACCGACTCCGGATTCACGATCTGCCCGCAATCCACGGCCGCGACAATCCGATCGATCTTGAAATTGCTGCCGCTGACGGTGACCTCGGCCACCTCGGCAAAGTAGCTGCCGAATGACTTGTAGGCAGCGATCCCGCGGCCACGGCCTTTCGGCAACGGCTTGCCCCAGTCCGATTTCTTGGCGGCCAATTCAAGCACCGCTCGAAGCCGTGCCGGATCCACGTCTTCGTCGTCCTTCGCTTTCCAGTCAGGTGGCTTCACCAACAGCATCTTTCGGAACTCGACCGGATCCTTTCCTGCCGCAGCTGCGAGTTCGTCAATGAAGCTCTCCACCGCGAAACCGTTGAACGAGTGCTCGACCGAGCGCCACCACGCGCGCGGCACAGCACTCGCGGCGGGATTGTATTCGAGCCGCACATTGGCAATGGCATACGGCATTTGCCGGGCTCCCCCAGATTCGTCGTTCCCTGCAGGAGTCTTCGGGTCCCAGAATCCCTTAATCGACGTGGAGGCCAGCGTATGGAACCAGGCAACGGGGCGTCCAGAGGCGTCTACCGCACCTTGCATGTGATGACATGCGGCGGGCCGATAGAAGTCGTGGGTCATGTCGTCTTCGCGCGACCACACTAGCTGCACCGGCTTGCCGACGATCTTTGCGATCTGCGCCGCCTCCGCCGGGAAGTCCGCCATGTAGCGGCGTCCGAACGCCCCGCCCATGAGAGTTGTGTGAACGACCACTTTTTCGTTCGTGATGCCCAACACTTTGGCTACGGTTCGCTGGACCCAGTCCGGCGATTGTGTCGGTGCCCACACCTCCGCGTCGGCCCCGCGCGCGTGAACGGTGATGTTCATCGGCTCCATGGTGGCGTGTGCCTGCAGGGGGAGCTCGTACAAGGCTTCGACCTTCTTCGCGCCGTTGGAAAGCATGGCATCGACGTCTCCGTCATTGCGCAGGCGCTGGCCAGGTTTCTGCGCCGCTTCGCGCAGGGCGGCGCGCGTGCCATCGCTCGACTCGGAGACCGCCGCGCCGTGCTCCCAGTTGATCTGGAGAGCCTCTCGACCCTTCATTGCGGTCCAAGTCGAGTCCGCTACGACCACGACACCTCCTGCGGTGAACATGTCAGCGGGCATAGCCGGGATCTCGAAGACATCGCGCACTCCCGGAACCGCCTTCGCCCTGGCCGCTTCGAAGTGCGCCGGTTTCCCGCCGAACGTTGGACACCGCGCCACTACCGCGAACAGCATTTCAGGCACGCGCACATCAATTCCAAAATGCGCACTGCCGTTCACCTTCGCCGGAATGTCGACCCGCGGCACCGCATGGCCGATCACTTCGAACGTCGAAACGTCTTTCAGGGGCACTTTTTCCGGATCAGGCCGCGGCAGTTTGGCAGCCGCCTCCACCAGTTTCCCGTAGCTCGCTTTGCGCGAAGATTTCTGGTGCAGCACGGCGGCCTTCTTCGCCGCGCACTCCGTCCGAGGCACATTCCACTTCGCCGCCGCCGCGGTGATCATCAATTCGCGCACCGTCGCGCCCGCACGGCGCAGCGGCATGAAATTTTCCATCGTGCTGCCGCTTCCGCCCGTGCCCAGGTGCGGATAAATATCCGGCCGCGTGTCGGCCTGTTCCACGCTGACCGAATTGAAATCGACTTCGGCCTCCTCGGCTAGAATCATCGCCAGCCCGGTCTTGATCCCCTGCCCCATCTCCGACTTCGCCACGATCAGCGAAATCTGTCCGCTGGGCTTCACGTGAATCCAGGCATCAAACGGATTCGGAGCCGGCTTCTTCGGTCCACGTTCGTCTTCCTGCGCTTCGAGGAGCGGCCCGGAAAGACGCACGCCGATCATCAGCCCTGCGCCTGCCATGGTTCCTCGAACTACAAATTCCCGGCGGCTGATAGCCATGGTCATGCTCCTTTCCCGGCGGCGGTGCTGGCACGATGGATGGCTCGCCGGATCCGCTGATACATGCCGCAGCGACATAGATTGCCGATCATAGCCGCTTCAATCTGATCGTCGGTGGGATGGGGAGTTTTCGCCAACAGCGCTGCCGCCGACATGATCTGTCCCGGCTGGCAGTATCCGCATTGCGGCACCTGCTCAGCGACCCACGCCTGCTGCACCGGATGCGAGTTGTCCGCCGAGAGGCCCTCGATGGTGGTGATTTTCTTCGCGCCTACCGAAGACAGCGGGGTCTGGCACGAACGCACGGCCTGGCCGTCAAGGTGGACGGTGCAGGCTCCGCACACTCCCATCCCGCAACCGTACTTGGTGCCGGTTAGGTTCAGGTTGTCGCGCAACACCCACAACAGAGGCGTATCCGGAGCGATCTCTACCTCATGCGGGCGGTTGTTGATGAGCAGATGAATCGCAGCCATGGGAGACTCCAGAAATGGAGGTTGTGATGTTAGACGAGACTACGCTAGTAAGGTTTGCCTGAGCAAATGAAACTACCGGTAGCGACGGCACCTCGCCGGCTTAACTGTGGCGCTCCAGGATCGCGCGACGTGCCTGGGTCCCTCATTCCCCGTGCTACTATGACTGCCAAATTGCGGGGGGAGTATGTCACATCCTTCTTCGGCAGGCTCCGGCCAGATTCGTGCGCGCCATTTTGCAGGGTTGTTCCTGCTCTCTCTCGCTACCCTTCTCTTGGAGCTTACATTGACCCGAGTCCTGTCTGTGTCGCTCTGGTATCACTTCGGATTTCTCGTGATATCGACGGCGCTTCTGGGGTTCGGCGCCTCGGGCGTAACTCTGGCGCTGTGGACGGGGCTGCGGGAGAGAACGGATCTGGATCTCGGGCTGGGAACTTGTGGACTCGTCTTCGCGGTGGGCGTGGTATTCAGCTTCTGGCTTATGCAGCGAATCCCATTCGACCCCTTTTCATTGGCTGTCGATCACCGTCAGTTCCTGTTCATGCCGATCTACTTCCTGTTGGTTGCGCTGCCATTCTTTTGCTCAGGCTTGGCAATTTCCTTGTTGCTGACGCGGGGATCGAGGGCGATTAACCTACTGTATGGGTATGATTTGTTGGGCGCGGGCGCCGGATGCGCGCTCGTGGCTTTGCTAATTCCAAGATTTGGAGGATCGGGAACCGTATTGTTGGCCGCGTGCGTTGGAGCTTTGTCAGCGGTGTGCTTTGCGTGGAACTCCCGGCGTGTTCTTGCCACGTCGGGCACAATCGTTTCTCTGGCGCTGCTAGCGGGAAGTTTCTGGGGAGAAAAGGTCGTCCCAATCCACGTGAGCGCGAACAAGAGCCGACGAAGCATCCACTCCATCTATTCCGCGTGGAACACATTGTCGTTCGTACAGGTTGTGGAATTTCCAGCTCAAGGTAAAGACCCCGCAGCAAGAGTGATGATTATCGATTCTGGAACGGCCGCCACAGGCATCAGCGATCTTCGGCCTGATTGCCGAAAAGTTCTGTCACAGCATCCCGAGCAGGTCGAGCAGCTTTCGACGATTGCGTACGCCGGCAAAACGAATCCAAAGATCCTGATCATTGGCTCAGGCGGTGGTGATCAAGTACTTGCGGGATTGCAAGCCCATGCCAGTTCGATCACCGCGATTGAGATCAACTCGGTCATCAACAACATCGTCGCCAACCGGATGAACGACTTCTGGGGAAATCTATACCACCAGCCTGAGGTGCACCTGATCACGGACGAGGGGCGCAGCTTTGTCCGGCGATCGACTGACGAGTACGACGCCATCATCTCAGTCCATACCATCAGCAACGCAGCGGTGGCATCGGGTGCGCTAAGCCTCGCGGAAAGCTATGTGCTGACCTGCGAAGCGTTCGAGGATTACCTGGACCACCTCAGCCCCGACGGCACTATCTTCTTCACCCGGCCGGAGTTTCAGATTCCCCGGTTGTCGTCGACAGCACGAGAGGTGTTCGAGCGCCGTGGAATGGGGTCGATTGCCAATCATGTGTTTGCTTTCAGCGAAGTGGAGCGGGAGCCAATGCCAGGCCGCTTGTCCTTCATGGCAGGTTTTCTTCTAAAAAAGAACGAATTTCTCCCCGCCGAATTGAACCAGATCCGCGGAATTCTGAATGCAGAAACTGGTCCGGGAAAAGATACTGTCAGCGTCAAGACGCTATATGCCCCGGACGCGAGGCCGACGGACGGTCTTTTTGCCCAGATCGTCGGCGCGCCAAGCCTGGAACAAGTATTTCGCGACAACGATTTGCAACTGGCAGCGGCGACCGACGACAAGCCGTTCTTCAATCAGCATACCCGCTGGTCCAGAATCCGGTGGAGCACAATCGTCGATTTGTTTTCGCAAAAACAGCCCTTTGGCGCGAGGCTGGCGCTGGAAGACCGGCCTATCGCAGAAGTCACGCTTTTGATTCTCCTGGGGCAGTCGGTTATCGTGGCGGGCCTGTGCATCCTTTTGCCGCTCGCTTTGCTGGAACGACGGGGCCTTCCGATCGAGGGCCGCTGGAGTTGGCTATTTTATTTTGCGGCGCTCGGGCTGGGCTTCATAATGGTCGAAATCGCGCTGCTACAACGCTTCCTCTTGTTCCTGGGGCAACCGATCTATACCTACGCCGTGGTGCTGGCCGGACTCTTGGTATTTAGCGGATTGGGATCTCAGGCAGCCGCAAGATGGAGTGCGGAACCCGACCGGATCCTCAAGCGGGTTCTACTCTGCGCGATTCTTCTGGTGACAACAATGGCGGTCGTTACTCCTGTGGTGTTGCGCGCTTGTTTGGGGCTAGGCATCTCTTGGAGGATCACAATTGCACTCTTGCTGGTTGCGCCCGTAGGATTCGCACTGGGCATGCCGTTCCCTTTAGGGCTTCGCCTGGCAATGCAGCGGTCATCTGCTCTGGGATCGTGGGCCTGGGGCGTTAATGGATTTTTCACAGTGATAGGTACGGTCTTGGCTCTGATGCTTGGCATGATAATCGGATTCCGTATCGTTTTGCTCCTGGCTTGCGGCTGTTATTTGGGGGGACTTCTAACCTTCTCCTGGCTTTCCAGAAGGAATGCCGAAAGTGGCGAAGCCAAACTCTTCCAGTCTCCAGCAACTGGTGCGTGAGCTAGGCGGGAGCGTTCGCCGTCTTTTCAGTCCGCGCCTTGCGGAAGTGTATGTCCAGCGCATTCTGTCGAGCGCGCATGTTATAGCCGTCAATGCTTATTGGCGGCACGCAAGCCACAGGAGAACGGAGACTGTCGTCGAGCCTTCCCTGAGCGAAGCCCAACGGACAGCGCTCCCTAGTTCGAGGCTTTCTGGCCTTCCTGCGCCTGCACCTCAGCCCCAGGCATCACATTCTTGAGCGGAGCTTTCCGTTGCTCCTCAAGTTCGGGATGGGGCAGCGGCTTGCGCGGCAACATCTGGTCGCGCATCGCGGTGTCGTAGACGAAGATGGCTTCCACCACGGCAGCCTGGGCGAGATCATCGGGCTGCAGGCGTTCGTAAGTGTCCATGTTGGAGTGATGCGTGCGCGATCCGTAGTCAAGCATGTCTTGAATGAACTGGAATCCCGGCACTCCCACCGAATCGAACGCTTCGTGATCGGTGCCGCCTGTGTCCCGCATCGTGATGGTGCCGACGCCCAGGTCCTTCAACGGTTCCATCCATTGCTGGAAGATTGGCCCCACGGCTGCATTCTCCTGCAGGTAGATGCCGCGAATTTTTCCCGTGCCATTGTCGACGTTGAAGTATCCGGAAATCTTTTGCTGATCTGGTTTCAGGTCGACCGGTCCGGCGGGCTTGCGCAGAAAGTCTGGCAACTCCAGCTGATCCGGCGCGGTCGAGAGCGGCGCGTAGCCGAAATGCTGCTTCACATATCCATAAGAGCCGAATTCGCCCTGCTCTTCGCCAGTCCATAAGCCTACCCGGATGGTGCGCCGCGGCTGCAGGTGCAAGGCATTCAGGATGCGCATCACTTCCATAGCCACAACCGTGCCTGCGCCGTTGTCGGTGGCGCCGGTCGCCGATGCCCACGAATCCAGGTGCCCACCCACCATCACGACTTCGTCTTTCAGCTTGGGATCGGTGCCGGGAATCTCCGCGATGGTGTCAAAGCCGTGCTCGTGATCGCCGGTGAACTCGGTCTCGACGTCCATCTCGACGGTGACCGGCACATTGGCCTTCAGCAGCCGGTAGACCCGGCCGTAGTTTTCGATTGCCGTCACGACCATAGGAAGTGCCTCGGCATGCTCGCGCTTGTAGGCCGACCACCCCATGGCGCTGCTGTCGTCAAAGATCGTTCCGCCTGAGCCTCCGTTGTTTCTTCCGTCGCGGCTCGGGACTACGACTGCTGCAGCGTGCTCGGCGGCGAAGAACTGCCCAGCCTTCTCGCGGAATTTGAGCCGCCGAACGAACTCCTGGATTTCCTCATGCTCCCCGACGTGCACTGGGTACTCGGCAGTGTTCTTCAGATTGGCATCGTCGCGGCGCTCGAACAGCGCCTTGTCGAGCGGCTTTACGTCGCGCATTTCGCCGAAAAAGATGATTTTGCCCGCCAGTTGGCCCTTGTACTTTTCGAGTTCCTTCTCGTCCTTCGCATTGACCCAGACCGCGCTCCCATTAATTGGCCCGTGGCTCGACGGCGACCAGGGCAGCGCTTGCGCGATAAACACTGCCGCATCCGGAGCCGACATACGCACCCATGTGTTCAGCTGCCGCCATCCCATGCCAAATTCTCCCCAATCTTCGAGGTGGGCGTTGCTGCATCCCATGGCGGTCAGCTGGTCACGAGTCCACTCATTGGCGTGCTTCAGATTCGGAGACCCTGTCAGCCGCGGCCCGATCCCGTCCATCAACCCCGAAGCGTACTCCATCACGTGCGAATGCCCGAGGCCCTCGTCCCGAATGCGCTGGTACATGGTGTAGTCCAGGCTCTCGGTCGCGGGTTGAGGCAATTCGTAAGAAGGCTTGCTGGCTTCGTCGGCTTTCGCGTCCTTCGTCTTCTTATCAGCCGCGAACGTGGAGAGGCTAAGACACACAAGCATCGCAAAAATTGAAAGCGAATATCTGGGCGATGACATTATTCGGTTCCTCTGTGAGGCGGAAAGCAGAGTAGCAGATACCCAATGCGAAGTGGAAGCTACGACAAAGCGTGCTTGCCCAGGAGAGCATGGAAAGCAGCCCGCGCGCCTGTGACTTATCGGAAACTCACAGGGTCATGTGACATCTGACCTTGACCTCAACTTTCAAACGTTAGATCATCGTCAAGGCGGAAGCGGGCAAATAACCCGACCGTTTCCCGAAATGACACTCGCTCGCGCGATGCCGGTCTAGGCGGATGATCAAATACTTTTTCAGCCGTATTTCACAGGATTGAGGCTCATTTTTGACGCCCCCATGTGCCCCTGTTAAACTGTGTGTTTGTCCAGCCATCACCACCACTAGAAGGGAAGTCTGTGCGCGCAGAAACCCGCCATCAACTTAAACAGGATGCATTCAGCCGAGCGACGATCGATGCCGCCGAGCGAACTGCCCACTGGACGGTCGAGCACCGCTCCACCCTGACCATTACCGTAGTCGCCGCAGTCGTGGTGATCGCCGCGGTCGCTGGCGGCTGGTTCTACTTGAGCGCGCAGGACGAAAAGGCCAGCGCGGAGCTCTCGCAGGCGGTGCGCACACTGCAAACCCCGTTGCGCCCTGCCGGCACTCCGGCTCAGCCCGACTTCCCTACCTTCACCTCGGCCAAAGAGCGCAATGAAGCCGCCAGAAAGCAATTTCAGGCGATCGTCGACAAGTATGCCCACACCCAGACGGCGGATATGGCGCATTACTTTCTGGGCGTGACTGCATCGAATTTGAGTGACAACACCGCGGCCGAGAAGAACTTCAAAGAAGTAGTTTCGTCAGGCAGCCGCGACCTGTCGTCGGTTGCCAAGCTTGCACTGGCTTCACTCTACGGCCAGACCAACCGCACCAAGGAAGCCGTCGCTCTCTATCAGGAATTGATCAATAAGCCGACGACCTCAGTCACTAAGGTGACGGCGCAATTGCAAATGGCGGAACTCTACCAGGCTTCCAACCAGCCGCTCGACGCCAAGCGCACCTACGAAACCATCAAGAAAGAGAATCCCACAGGCGAGGCTGGACAGATCGCCACCCAGAAGCTAGCCGAACTCAAGTAGGTCGAACTCAGGTCGCTCCCCATTTCCCCTTTTCCCTACGGTTGAGTACCATGTTGTGCGGTTACCAAACTCTACAACTGGATCAACATGGCCGATATCTCACTCCGCGTCAACGGAAGTGCAAAGAAAGTCAGCGTCTCTCCTGAAACTCCTCTCCTCTGGGTTCTCCGCGACACTCTCGAACTCACGGGAACAAAGTTCGGATGCGGCGCCGGATTGTGCGGCGCCTGCACCGTACACCTCGACGGAGCGCCGATACGCTCCTGCTCCATTCCTGTATCGCAGGCCGCCGACAAAAACGTCACCACGATCGAAGGGCTCGGAGCCAACGGCCTGCACGTGCTGCAGCAGGCCTGGATCGCGGAAGAAGTCCCGCAATGCGGCTACTGCCAGACGGGACAGATCATGTCGGCCGCAGCGCTGCTGGCAAAAACTCCGAATCCCACCGACGACCAGATCACCCAGGCGATGAACGGCAATCTGTGCCGCTGCGGAACCTATGAGCGGATTCGTAAAGCGATCCATCGCGCCGCCGGAAACGGAGGCACGCGATGAGCCCACTCTCCCGCCGTGAATTTGTCACCGCCGGAGTCGCTGCCGGCGCAGGACTCGTGATCGGCTTCTACCTCCCGCGCGGAACCAGTTCGGGGAAAGAGTCTTTCTCGCCCAATGCCTATCTGCGCATTACATCCGACAACAAAGTCACGATCGTAGTCGCGCGTTCGGAGATGGGCCAGGGCGTGCGCACAGCGCTCCCGATGATTCTTGCCGAGGAGCTTGAGGCTGACTGGAAGCAGATAGAAATCGAGCAGGCTGGAGCGAGCACGTTGTTTGGCGACCAGACAACCGGCGGAAGTGCCAGCATTCGTACCACGTGGGATCCCATGCGCAAGGCCGGGGCTGCCGCGCGCGAGATGCTGATTTCCGCGGCAGCGTTAACCTGGGCGGTTCCGCGATCCGCGTGCACGGCAGAGAGTGGCCACGTCAAGCACGCCGCTACCAACCGAAGTCTGAGTTACGGAGAACTGGTGGGTAAGGCGGCGATGTTGCCGATCCCAACCGACGCGACCCTGAAGCAGAGCAAGGACTATAAGCTTGTCGGACAACGCCTGGCGCGCCTGGATTCGCCCGCGAAAGTGAAAGGCGAAGCCGTCTTTGGAATTGACTTCCGCTTGCCTGGGATGAAGTTCTCGCTGCTCTCCCGTTGTCCCACGATCGGAGGCAAGGTCTCGGGCTTTGACGACAAAGAGTCGAAAAAGATTTCTGGAGTGAGTTACGTGGGCAAGATCGGTGACTCAGCAGTGGCTGTGGTTGCCGACAGCGTTTGGGGTGCGATGGAGGGCCGGCGCGTACTCAACGTAACCTGGGACGACGGCCCAAATAAAGAACTGAATACCGGCGCGGAGATGGCGTCACTCAAGGCGGCCCTAACACAACGGGACAAAGCATCAATAGCGAGCCTGTACTCGGCCGGTGATCCCGCGAAGGCCGCGGGACGAAGAATCTCCGCCGAATACGAGTTGCCATTCATGGCTCACGCGCCCATGGAACCTGGCAATTGCACGGCGAATTTTCAGGGAACGAAATGTGAACTCTGGGCGCCGACGCAGGTTCCGCAGGATTGCCGCGATTCGGTGGCGCAGGCGATCGGACTTGATCCCGATCAAGTCAAAGTCAACCTGACGCTGATGGGCGGCGGATTTGGCCGGCGTCTCGAGCACGATTACGCCGTCGAGGCCGCACAGGTCTCAAAGGCAATCAACGCCCCCGTGAAAGTCATCTGGACGCGGGAAGACGATATGAGATTCTCCACCTACCGTCCAGCGAGTCTACATCAACTGACGGCTACACTTGACGGTTCGGGATTCCCGGTCGCGCTGACGCACCGGATCATTTCGCCTTCCATCAGCGGGCAAAAGGGGCAACCCACGCCGAACAATGTCGACCCCGACCTGCCCGACGAAGCCGGCCCGGTCTACGGCATTTCCAACTATTCGATTGAGTACGTCATGACCAAAACTGCCGTCCCGCTGGGCTGGATGCGGTCGGTCTATGCGTTGCAGGCGGCGTTCGCCCTGGAGAGTTTCATCGATGAACTGGCAGTGGGAGCCGGCAGGGATCCGCTGCAGTACCGGCTTCACCTGCTGGCGAAGGATCAGGATCTCCCCTACTTCACCACGACCTGGCACACGGCCCGCATGCGCAGCGCGTTGCAACTGGCCGCCGAAAAAGCCGGATGGGACAAACCCCTGCCCGCAGGCCACTATCGCGGTATAGCGTGCTTTGGGTGCTTCGCGTCGTACATGGCCGAGGTAGTCGAGATCACAATGGAAAACGGTCAGCCTCGCGTGCATCGGGTGGTCGCAGCCGTCGATTGCGGTCAAGTCGTCAACCCGGGCATTCTCGAGCAGCAGATCCAAGGAGGAATCGTCTTCGGGTTGGCCAACGCACTGCGCGCCAGGATCACGATCGACAAAGGCCGCGTGGTGCAGGGCAACTTCGATGATTATGCGCCGCTGCGCATGGATGAAACGCCAGCGGTCGAGGTCTACACGGTTGCCAGTTCGGAAGCGCCCACGGGGATCGGCGAGCCCTCGATACCACCGCTGGCCCCCGCGCTCTGCAACGCCATTTACGCATCGACGAAAAAGAGAATTCGAGCGCTGCCGATTTTGAGCTAGCGTTCTCGCCCGTAGCGCCGGCATCCCTTCGGCTCCGCTCAGGGCAGGCTTTGCCGGCTGGCGCGAAGCCGTCTGGGCTTCGCATGCGGGGCGAGACGCCCCCGCGACATGCCGCCGGGACGGCGGCGCTACTTTCAAAGGAGGATGCCATTTTCCGCAACCGGTTCGCTATCATACTGTTTCTCTCTTCGCTGTCTTTGGCGCAAAGTGCGCCGCTGTCCTCGGTTCCCACCTCTCGTCTGGCCAATATTCGCCGCGGCATCAACCTCAGCGAATGGTTCGCGCAAGTTTACGATCCCAAGGGATACACGAAGGAACACTTCCAGAACTGGACCACGGCCTCCGACATTGCCCTGATCAAGTCCGCCGGCTTCGATCATGTCCGGCTGAGCGTGAATCCCGAGCCGATGATGAACGCCGCCCACCGTCACGATGGCATGGCGGAATACTTCGGTTACCTCGATGCTGCCGTCAAGATGATCCTGGATGCGGGGTTAGCCGTCGAAATCGACATGCATCCCGACTCCGACTTCAAAGCGCGACTGAAAGAGGACGATTTCGTGGAGCGCTTTGCCGATTTTTGGCGCACGGTCGCACAGCACTATTCTTCGTGGGATTCCGAGCGCGTCTTCTTTGAGATTCTGAACGAACCGGAGATGCGCGATCCCTACCGGTGGTACGGCGTAGAAGCAAAGCTGGCTGCGGCCATCCGCCAAGGCGCGCCCGTGCATACAATCCTCGCCGCCGGGGCGCGCTGGGACGACGACGACGACATGATCTTCCTCGAGCCCGTGCGCGATCCCAACGTGATTTATGTCTTTCACTTTTATGAGCCTCACATCTTCACCCATCAGGGCGCGACTTGGGGCGCGTTCTACTGGCATTGGCTAAAGGGTTTGCATTATCCGTCGTCGCCGGAGAATGCCGCACAAGTCGCCGCCGGGGTCCCTGAAGCGGTCGACCGGCTCTACGTGATCCGCTACGGGGAAGACCATTGGGATGCGACGCGCATTGAAGCCGAGATAAATCAGGCCGCGGACTGGGCGACGCACAATGGAGTCCCGCTGGTCTGCAACGAATTCGGCGCGTTCCGCTACGGCCATTGGCCAGATTCTCGGGCAATCGCTGGAGAACACCTTCCTCCACCTGGTCGACGACGTCGATACCATGAATGTGGCGCGCGATATCGTCGCAGTGATGAAGGCCGCATGATCAACCTGCTGACCGATCCGATGCGCCACTGGTGGGGATACTACCGCCAGCGTCCCTTCGGGCGGATGGTCGAACTCTTCGTGGCTCGCATCTTCCGCGGCGGCGGCGATTCCGACACGGAGGGGATCGATCTCGGCATCGGCCTTGTACTCACCTTGCTCGCCCTGCCTGGCGGATTCGTGTCGATTCTGTTGCTGGACAAGTACGGGACCCTGCTGCAGTGGATGCGCGGAACCCTGAACGTTGATCCGCTCCTGATGTCGGTTCCCGACGAGTATTTTTTTATCGTGCTCTCCATGACTGTAACCGGCGCGGCCGCCGTCTGGCGATGGGACGCGATCTTCCCCGACCGGCGCGATTACACGAACCTGGTCCCGCTGCCCATTTCCACACGGACCATCTTTTTTGCCAACCTTGTGGCTGTTCTTTTTCTGGCTGGCTTGATTGCTCTCGACGTCAATGCGGCCTCGAGCATTCTGTTCCCCATGGTTGTAGGAGCAACGCAGACCAAGTTTTTGTTCTTCGCTAAGTTTGCTGCAGTCCATGCCGTCGGAGTTGTGCTGGCGAGCGTCTTCTCATTCCTCGCGGTGTTCTCAATGCTGGGTCTGTTGATGGCCTTTCTACCCGCTCGTGCTTTGCGGCGAGTCTCCGGTTACATTCGCGGCGTCGTGGTTGTCTATCTGGTCACGCTTCTCGCCACCAGTTTCGCGGTCCCGGACAAGTTGCTGCGCACGAAAGGGCCGCTGCCGCCATGGACTCTGGTGTTTCCTTCGTGTTGGTTTCTGAGTCTGTGTCAGTCCTTGCGCGGCCGCGCGAGCCCCGCAATGATGGAACTCGCCCGGTTAGCCCTTCCAGGGATTCCGGTCCTCACGGCGGTCGCCCTGGGCTGCTATGCGATCGGTTACCACCGCCATTTCGTGCGCATTCCGGAGATCGCCGCGGCAGCGGTCACTGCGCCGATCCCTCGAAGGTCGCGGGTGGGCGTGTTCCTGGGGCGACTCGTACTGCGAACTCCATTCCAGAAAGGCTGCTTTCCCTTTGTGTGGAAGACCTTGGCTCGCAGCGAAATGCATCGCCTCGTTCTGACTGGGATTGGCGGGCTGGGCATAGTTCTGGCGTCGCAGGCTCTGATGAATGCTTTCGCCGGCGCGAAATCGCTGCATCAAGCAGCCCTTTCGCCTAGCGCGCTCTCGATCCCTTTCATCCTTACCTTTCTCATCATCATCGGCCTGCGGATTGTCTTCGAGATTCCGGTTGAGCTGCGCTCCAATTGGATCTTCCAGTTGATGCTAGATCCAGATCGGCAGGAGTGTCAGAGCCTGGCAAGAAAGGTGGTCCTCGCCTTAGCGCTGCCTTTGGTCTTGACTATCGCATTGCCAGCTTATGTTTACTTGGAAGGCGTGCGGGTTGCCTTCCTTCACACGGTGCTGGTGGGGATATGGTCTGTCTTGCTGACAAACATTGTCCTGATTCGTTTCCGCAAAGTGCCGTTCACTTGCACGCTCCCGATCTTTAAACAACATTCCATCGTGCTGCTTCTATCCGTGTGTTTCGGATACTTGCTCTATGCCATTTCCATGCCGGAGTTCGAGTCGTCGGCCTTAGCGGAACCTCTGCGAATGATCGCTCTTTTGCCCTTTGCCGCAGTGGCTTGGTTCATTCCACGCCGTCTGGACAAGAACACCATCGATCTTGAGAGGAAGCTGATCTTCGAAGAATCTGCCACACGGACGATTGAGGCGCTGCGGCTCGGGGAATGAGCTCATGACGCCGAACTTGGCAGGACCGCGACATTCTTGACACTTCCGGCGTTCGGCCTTTATCCTAAGTCTTGCTCCTTGCGGTACTTACGCCTCTTGGCGTGCTTCCGCGGGCTGGTCCGGCACGATTGCCGCGGAGGTTTCGGTATGTTCCTCGACATCAAAGAATTGGAACGCCATCCTCTCGATTTTGAGGAGGAGTTTCAACCCGATGTCATCGACTTGGGAGACGATGCCCGCCAGCGTACGCAACTGAAGACGTCAGGGCGCGCCGAACTGGTCGAGGAGCATCACGGCAAGCATAAGATAATCAAGGACATCCGCCTGCGAGGGCAATTGTCAGCCGGCCTTGAGTTGCAATGCGCCCGCTGCCTGGAGCCAGTGCGGCAGGACGTGACGCGCGACTTCGAGTTGCTGTACCGTCCGCTGGGTGCCGACGCGGGACGCGACGAGCTTTCGGTGACCGACGCGGAAGCCGAGATCGGCTATTATCAGGGCGACGGAATTCTGCTCGAAGACGTTTTGCGCGAGCAGGTTTTATTGGCGTTGCCCTTGAAGGTCACCTGCAGCGAAGATTGCAGGGGCCTATGTCTGCATTGCGGCAAGAATCTGAACCAGGAAAAGTGCTCCTGCGCCGTTCCCATGGAAGATCCGCGGTGGGCGGCGCTGAGAGAGATTCGCAGCAAGCTGGAGCACTAGGCACAAGCTTTTAGCTGTCGATTCAAAGCGAGAACTGAGATCGGAAAGCATTTTGATTAATTTAAGCGGTCGGCCCGAAGACCCCCGCGAGAGGAATTCTAACCATGCCTAATCCGAAACGGCGACACTCCCAGAAGCGCACCTCCACGCGGCGCGCCCACGACGCACTGAAAGGCCATTCACTATCTGAATGCCCCAACTGTCACGAGAAGAAAATGCCTCACCGGGCCTGCCCGAAATGCGGCTACTATAAGGGACGGGAAGTGCTCGACGTTGAGGAAGCCAGCTAACTCATAGCCATGCCTAGCGTGATCGCGCTGGATGCGATGGGTTCGGACCGTGCGCCCAAGCCTGAGATCGAGGGTGCCATACTTGCCGCTCGCCAATACGGAGTGCGCGTGCTGCTGGTAGGTCCCGAAGCCATAGTCAGGCCGGAACTGCAACGTCATCGTGCGGCCGCGACGCTGCCCATTGAGGTCGTCCACGCCAGCGAATACATCACCATGGACGATAAGGTCGAGGCGATTCGCGCCAAACGCGACTCCTCCATGCGTGTCGGGCTGCGCATGGTGCGCGAGGGACAAGCCGCCGGTTTTGCCACCGCAGGCAATACCGGCGCCGCCATGGCGACGGCAAAGGTCGTGCTGGGCGCGGTTCCCGGCGTAGACCGCCCTGCACTGGCTGCCGTATTCCCGACCGCACCGGGAACCGCAGCCATGCTCCTCGACGTCGGCGCCAATGTCGATTGCAAACCGCAGAATCTCGAACAATTCGCTGTCATGGGCGACATTTATTTTCGGGCCATGTTCGGAAAGACGCTCGGAAGGACGTTCGGAACCACGTTTGGCAGGCGATCCGGGACGGCAGGCCCGCGCGTCGGATTGCTCTCTATCGGCGAAGAAGAAACCAAGGGGAACGAACTCACCCGCGAAGCGTTTCAGTTGCTCAAACAGCTTCCCCTGAATTTTATCGGGAACGTGGAAGGCCGCGACCTGTACAACGGGCATGTCGACGTGATCGTCGCCGACGGCTTCGTGGGAAACGTCGCGTTGAAGATTTCCGAAGGCGTGGCCAATCTGGTCCGCACGGCGCTGAAAGAATCGCTGAAGGCCACCATCACCCGCCAAGTGGGAGCGTTGCTCTCTCGCAGCGCCTTCATCGACTTCAAGAAGCGCCTCGACCACACTGAATACGGCGGAGCGCCTCTTCTTGGGGTGAAAGGGGTGTGCATCATCACACATGGCTCGTCGAACGCCAACGCCATCAAAAATGCCGTGCGCGTCGCAGCCGAGTTTGCCGAACGCGGGATTAACGACTCGATCGAGCGCGGCCTGGCCGCGTTGCGGCCCGCTGCTGTCGAAGCGGAAGTTGCACAGCCGAGCTAGATCACCGTTTTACCTTCGACCTCCATGACCGATTCCAACAACACAATTGCTTTGCTATTCCCCGGCCAAGGTTCGCAGGCCGTCGGCATGGGCAAAGAATTGGCAGAGAAGTATCCCATCGCTCGCCAGACGTTCGAGGAAGCCGACGAGGCCCTCGGCTACAAACTCTCGCAACTCTGCTTCGAGGGACCAGAAACCGAGCTCCGTCTCACGGAGATCACTCAGCCAGCAATTCTCACGGTCTCAGTCGGCGCACTGCGGGTGCTACAGACGCAAATTCCCAAGCCCTGTTACGTTGCCGGCCACAGCCTCGGCGAATATTCCGCACACGTTGCTTCCGGGACGGTTTCTTTTGCCGACGCCGTACGCACCGTCCGCAAACGGGGCAAGTATATGCAGGAGGCCGTGCCTGTTGGCGTGGGCGCGATGGCTGCCATCCTCGGCATGGAGATTACGAAAGTCGTCGCCATCTGCCAGGAGGCGGCGCAAGGGGAAGTCTGCGAGCCCGCCAACATCAATTCGCCAGAGCAGATCGTAATCTCAGGCAACACCGCGGCGGTTGAGCGTGCCGTGAAGCTCGGGTCCGAACGTGGCGCCAAGAAGGCGGTGTTGCTGCCTGTCAGCGCCCCATTCCATTGTCCGCTCATGAAACCAGCGCAGGATCGCCTGGAAGCCGATCTGAATACGCTCACGATGCAGAAGCCGGTCTATCCCGTCGCATGCAATGTCGACGCAGAACTCGTGACCGAGGATCTCAGAGCCCGCGATACTTTAGTCCGCCAGGTCACGGGCGCTGTCAGGTGGGAGCAATGCGTGCACCTGCTCATCGCTCACGGGGTCGACACGTTCATCGAAGTGGGACCTGGAAAAGTTCTATGGGGATTAATGCGGCAAATCGACCGCTCAAAAACGAGCCTCTACGTAAGCGACGAGGCCACGCTAGAAAAAACTCTGAAGTCCTTGGATAAAACCCCCGCCTGAAAACAGTTCAGCGCGAGTTCACCGGAAGATCAGTTCGCACGGAGGAAAACTCAGAGTCTTGTCCGATTTTTCCACCCAGACCTGTGCATGCTCGGCGCGATCGTTCACCACCACATCAACAACGACTCCGCTTCCGCCGCCTGGACAGGTGCTTGCTCCGTAAACTTTCTGGGTCTTGATGGCTCCCCATTCGCCGCCCGGACCCCAGTCGCGATAGAAGTCCCCAAACGGATACTTCGGATGCCGCTCCGGATGCTGCTGCCACTCCGGATCGCGCATCCAGATGGCGTAGGCGGTCTTGTAATCCTGCCTCTGTAGAGAATCGAAGAACTTGCCCACGATGCGTTCTTCCGGCCAATAGCGAAACCACCAGCCCACAGCAAGCACGATCACGACTAGAACGATTGCGGAAATGATTCGCTTCTTCCGCTTCCGATCTTTTTCCACGTCGTACTCTTTGGCGTCCAGAAGGGTCATACTCCTCTAGCATAACGGACACGGCACGCAAGTCAAAAGTTCCCGGAACTTGAATTCACCGCCGAGCACGCCGAGAGCGCCGAGAAAAACCAAGCTCTTGAATTTCTCTGCGTCCTCGGCGGTCTCGGCGGTAAATGCCTTACAAGGTTCTTTTGAACAGTGGAATCGCAATGCCGAGTGTGATCATGGCGAAGAGTGTAAGGAAGAGCATGTCACTCCACACCGCCGAGAGCGTGGTCTCTTTGAGCAGCAGGCATTTGAACCCGTCCACCGCGTAGGTGAAGGGATCGACGCGGGCGATCCCTCGCAGCCACGGCGGAAATGCTTGAATCGGATAAACCGAGCCGCTGGGGAAGAACAGCAGCGTGTTGAGGATGCCGAACATGGCGCGCGGAACTAGCGGATCCTCGATGCGTACCATCAACAGAAACATCATCGTGTTGAAAGCCAGAGAGGTCAGCACGATCATAATCAGCAACCCGAACATGGTCACTGGATTGAAAATCGTCCCCACACCCGCCATCAGCGAGCCGATAATCACGATAATCACTCCGGTCATCACCGCCTTGATCGCTCCCGCGAGATTCAGACCCAGCACGAGTTCCAGCTTAGTGATCGGCGTAACCAAGTAGCCTTCGTGAACCCCGCGCGCCTTGTCGTCGATATAAAGCATGCCGCCACCGATCATGACCGACACGAACATCGCCAGCACCAGCGAGCCCGGCAGCAGGTACTTCATGTACTCGATGTAAGGATAGAGTTCGACGATATCCAGAGCAGTCTGCTGCAGAATGCGTGGCGACACCGTGGGCTGGTTAAGCGCATTGGTGAGATCCGTCAGTTCTGCTTCGACCGCCGAACTCATGAAGTTGTCACTGTTGTCAACGACCAGCGCGATGCGAGGGTGGTTCTCCTCATACACGCGCCGAGAAAACTGCGGAGGAATAATCACCGCTCCCTGCAGCTTGCCGTTGCGCACGTCTTCCATCGCCTGTTTGTCGCTGTCGTAGTCAATCGGCTGGAAGGTGCGAATATTCGCTCTCACGGAGTCAAACGCCTCGCGAATCCTTACCGCCTGCGGCCCACCATCCTGGTCGACGAATGCGACCCGGGCATCGTGGATTTTTCCGCCAAACGCATTCCCCAGAATGATCAACTGCACCAGCGGAAAGATCATCGACGCCAGCATCAGCGCAGGCGAGCGGAAGAACTTCCGCATTTCTCGTTCGACAATGGCCATCATCCGATTCATAACTGCAACCTCGAGCGATTCATAGGATCAATCTCTCGCAAGCCTCGCCAGCGTCACCTCTTCACGGCTGTAAACCCGGCCGTTGCGGCATGACAAACGCGTAGGCCTTCTGCAACTCGTCGCGCAGTTGCCGCCCGGTATAGTGCACGAATACGTCATCGAGCGTCGTGTTCTGCACCGAGAGCGACTTCACCGCAACTCCGGCGGTGACTGCCATTTCGACGAGCCCTGTCGTGGTGCGCGAACCGTTGCCGGTCAGCACGCGATACATTCCCGCCCCTTCATGCTGCACAGACGTAACATCATCGAGCGTATGCAGCCGCTGCTCCCAATCTGCCGGAGGATTCGCGAACTGCGCTTCGATCACGGTGGATCCCGGAACGCTCGCCTTGAGCGCTGCAGGCGCGTCCAGCGCGACCAGCTTGCCATGATCGACGATGGCAATGCGGTCGCACAGCCGGTCGGCTTCGTCCATGTAGTGGGTCGTAATCAGAATCGTCAGTTGCCGGTGTTCCTTGATGTTCCCCAACATCTCCCACACCGCGACACGCGATACCGGGTCCAGTCCGGTGGTCGGCTCATCCAGAAAGAAAATCTTCGGATGGTGGACCAACCCACGCGCAATTTCGAGGCGACGCCGCATGCCTCCGGAAAGAGTTTTGGTTTGCGCGTCGCGCCACTTTGTCAGGTCCACGAGTTCCAGAAGTTCGTCGATCGATTTCTGCCGTTCTTTCGCCGGGACGTCGTAGAGCTTGGCATAGATGCTCATGTTCTCTTCAATCGTCAGGTCGAGGTCACTGGTCAGCGCCTGCGGAATCACGCCAATCATTCTTCGCGCAGCATTCGGCTCTTTGGCCACGTCGTGCCCGGCGATGCGCGCTTTCCCCGAAGTGATCGGGATAAGGGTGGTCATCATGCGGATCAAAGTCGACTTCCCCGCTCCGTTTGGCCCCAGCAGGCCGAAGATCTCGCCCTCCTTCACGTTGAAGGAGACGTCGTCCACTGCGGTAAAGTCTCCGTACTTCTTGACGATGTGCTCCACCTCGATCGCAGACGGCGCCGCTGGGTCGTACACGGGCTTCTCCAGCGTGTGATTTGGCGCGCTGGCGGGCGAACCCGTCGGCTGGTTCGTCTTTGGATTCGACTCGGCCATCATCGTTGCTCCGCGGCGGCGGCACTCGGAGCACTGCTGCCTTTGATCTGATCGGGTGACACCAGAACTTCCGCCGTCATTCCCGGCACGAACACCCCTCTGGGATTGTCCAGGCGAATCTTCATCACGATGGTCTTGATATCACGCTTGCGGCGACTCACATCGCGCTGCGTTGCGAAATCACTTTCCACGCCCTTAAAGAAAACCTTACCGCTAGCGATTGTTCCGCCCGGCAAGCGAACACGCAGTACATCGCCATATCCGATGTGGTCCGTGTAGGTCTCCGGGATCGCGGCCCGCACCCAGGTGTCGCTTAAATCAACGATGGTTACGATCGGGGCGCCGATGTTCACTACTTCGCCTTGCCGGGCCGCCCGCACGGAAACAGTCCCACTCACCGGCGCATAAACGTTCGTATACCCGAGCCGCACTGCCGCCTGATTCTTTTGCGCGATCGCGTTCTTGAGGTCCGCCTCAGTCGAAGCCACGGTGCTCTTGGCTGCGCCGGCCTGGTGAGTGCGCGCAATGGCCGAGTTCAAGTCAGCCTCCGCCGCCTTGACCAATTCCTGCTGTGCCTGCACGGTCGCCTGGGCCGCTTGCAGATTGGTTTCCGCCTGCACTCGCTCCTGATCGGACGCGACCCCTGCCTTGGCCAGTTCGACGATGCGCCGGCTGTCGCTTTCCGTGCGGTCGAGCGTGGCCTTGGCCTGCAGAAGTTGCGCCTTCGCGGAAGAGATTTTTGCCTGGGCATTTGCTACGTCGCTCGTGGTTGATCCCGAGGTCGACTCTTCGGTGTGCTGCATCTCCGCAACTTTATGCTGCAGACTGGAGATGGTCGCAGTGGCCGCGGCTTCCTGCGTCTGTAACTCTGACGAATCGAGCACCGCGATCAGATCGCCAGCCTTGACCGGCGTGCCTTCATCGACCAGCAACTTCTGGATACGGCCTTCAACCTGCGCGCTGACGATGACCTGGTTCGCGTCAACCGTACCGATCAGCACAAGATCGCGCGAGTGATCGGCGGAGAAATAGTAGTAAACGGCGGCAATGACGAAGATAATGCCGAGCAGCATGAGGAAACGGTTACGCGCACTCATGGGCGTGCTCCTTGCGTGGCGTTCAGTTTGGGAACAAACAATGCGGCAGAAATGAAGTCCAGCACCGCCGCTCGTCGCTCGGCGATGCGCTCGGTTGTGAGCGGATTAAAGCCGACAATCTTTTGCATCATCGGCGCGCTGCTGAAGTAGAAGACGATCATGGCGACCATGGAAGGCACAAAATGTGCGGGATTCACAGGACGAAATTCGCCGTCCGTGATCCCCTTGCGCAGGAGTTCGCTGACCCGGCCGAAGATCGGCTGAATATAGTTCTTTATCACCTTGTCGATGTGCGGCGACTGCCCGCCACGAGCCTGCATCATTTCGCGTTGCATCAGCCGCGGATAAAGCTGATTTGAAGCCACGAAATCAAAATATGCGCCGGCGTACTCCAGGATTTTCTGGCGGGGCGGCAGGTCACCGTCGAGCACGCGGAAAACCGTCTCCTTCAGCCCAGAAAAAGCGTCGTCGAGAACAGCGCCGTAGAGCGTTTCCTTGTCCTTGAAGTAGTAGTAAAGCAGCGCTTTATTGACGCGAGCCTCGCGGGCGATGGCGTCGGTGCGCGCCCCGGCAATGCCATGCTCGGCGAACTCTCGCGCCGCCGCCTTCAGGATGGCGGCGCGGCTCTCCTCGGGCTGGCCGCGCGATCCCATGCGGCGATGCAGGACGTGACGATGATGAAAGAGCCGGGCCACGGCGTCTTAATTAACCAGTTAGTTAGATTATACATCGAACTAGCAAGGTGCAAAAGCTCAACCCTGTTTCTGGTTCCTCTACCCGTTTTACCGGTAGGAGGTCCCCCGTGATCTAATACCTCTTCCGCATTTCATCGTGACCACAAGGATCGTTTCATGAAAACACACCCGATCTTGCTGGCGGCTCTTTGTACGCTATGCTTCATCCCGGCTTCCGCGAAAGCGCAAGCGCCACAAAAACCGGATCGCCAGGTCGCCGTCACCATTGACGACCTGCCCGCGGGCATGGCCGATCGCTTACCCGCGGCCGAGATCACAGCGATGACCGCGAAGCTGCTGGGCACACTGCGCGAACAGAAGATCCCGGTTGTCGGCTTCGTCAATGAGAAGAAACTCTACAAGCCGGGAGAGGTGGATGAGCGCATCAAGGCGCTCCAGATGTGGCTCGATTCCGGTTTTGAATTAGGCAATCACACCTTCTCCCACGCCTCGCTGAACCAGGTCGGACTGAAAGCCTGGGAAGACGACGTGATCCAGGGTGAAAGCGTCACCCGCATGCTGCTTGCTGCCCACAAAATGAAGCTGCGGTATTTCCGCCATCCCTATCTCGACACCGGACGCGATCTGCTCACGCGGCGCCAAGCCGATGCTTTTCTTGTCGATCGCGGCTACCGCATCGCTCCCATCACGCTCGACGGCTGGGACTGGATGTTCGCCGGAGTCTACGAGGACTCCAAGAAACGCAATGACACGGCGCTGCAGCAGCAACTGGTGAAGGACTATCTTGCCCATCACGACGACGAGTTCGCCTACGCGGAACAACTTTCGGCCAAAATTGTCGGCTACGAGCCGAAGCAGATTCTCCTGCTTCACGCCAGCAACCTGGAAGCCGACCACATCGGCGAATTGCTCGACGTTCTTCGCAAGCGAGGCTATCGCTTCATCACGCTTGAGGATGCGTTGTCAGATTCAGCTTACAGCCTGCCCGACACCTACGTCGGCGAAGAAGGCAGCGGCTGGCTCGAACACTGGGCGATCACCGAGGGCAAGATTCCTCAGGGCGAGCCCGCCATGCCGCAGTGGGTGATCGACCGCACGAAGGAGTTGCATCTTTCGACGGGACAGGTAACTGCTCCGACGCCATACTGAGACGGATATCGTTCCGTGCGTATGTCAGTGCGAAGCAGCACGCACATCCGCCAGTTCTTTGCGCGCCGAGTCGGCACTAGGCCCAGTCGGCTCTTCTGCCAGGAAGAGCTCGAGTTCCGCAATTGCGGCTGCGGCCTGTCCCTTCTGCTCCAACGCGTTCGCCGCTAAGCGATGCGCCAAAGCATGAGGCTTGTCGAGGGCGTGCGCCTTCCTGCTGGTGGCGACCGCCTCATCAAAGCGCCGGTCCATCAATTCCGTATACGCCAGGAGAATCAGAGTCGCGGGGTCGACGGGATCGAATCGAGAGGCTTTGTTCAACGCCGTCTCGGCATTCGCAAAATCGCCGGCACCAATACTCATCTTTCCCAGGTTGACATAAGCCGGAGCCAAGCGTTCGTCGATGCTGATGGCCTTTTGCAGGGACTCGCGCTCGCGCTCGCGGTCACCGAGACGGCTGTAGATCACTCCCAGATTGTTATATGCCACGGCGAAGTCAGGATAGATCGCGATTGCTCTCCGCAGCTTCTGCTCCGCATGGGTCAAGTCCTGCTTGCCTAGCAACTTGTAAGCCTGATCCACTTCTCTTCGCGCGCGAGCCGGAATCCCTAGATCAGAGGCCGACACCAATGCGCTAGCTGGCGCAGCATAGGTCGGCGCCAGCTCGCCGGCGCCAGTCACCCTCACTTCGAGCTCCGCCGACGCTGTGGGATTCATTTCAATCGCGCCTGTATCGGTGTCGGCAATGGTTTGACTCGACACGACGAAATGGTAAGTTCCAGCCGGCACGTTGAAGAAGTCCGCCTCGCACTGCTGGTTAGCGGTCGCCTCGGCGACAGGGCCACCATGGCCCATCAGCTTCACATGAGTGGCTGCGTCACAGCCTCGATTGGCTAAGGCGACCTGCACTCGTACTCGGCGGATGGTCATGCCCGCATCGAGTTGCGCCGCAGCCCAACCCGCGAGCAGAACGAAGACAACCAACACGCGACTCTTCATGGCACGCTCCAGAGTCGCTGTCAGGAACCGTTCGTCGCTTGTCACCGGAAGCAGCGAGGGCTCGTGTGACAACTTGCCACGTCAGACGCATGGAAATAGAAAGTGGTAGCGATAGATCGCGCGTCGCCGATGATTTTCTTGAGTTGTGATCTGATCGCAACGATCACATCACAAAACATGCATGACAACAGCCGGTGTTGAGATTGTTTTGTAGGTTCACTGCGAAAGGAGGTACGTGTCCCCGCGAGAGTTAACCGGAAGGAATCAAGACTAGAGAGCAATCCAGCAGTGATGACTATTGTTGCCTGTTGCGAACTGACGGTCTCGATCTGGCGTTTTCGAGCTGATGGATGGTTGACGCTAGGACTAGACTGCTCCACCCGCGATCGACGGCACCAGCAAAACCTCGTCGCCTTCCTGGAAAGAATACCCTTGCCCGCCCAGGAAGCGGATGTCTTCTTCATTCACATAAATATTGAGAAAGCGGCGGATCTGGCCTTTGTCATCGCGCAGGTGAGGCTTGAGGTCAGGAAACTTCTCGTCGAGCACCGAGAACAGTTCTCCCAGGTTCGAAGCCGCGCACGTAATCGAACCAACGCCCGAAGTGTGGCGGCGCAACGCAGTCGGAATTCGTACGGTGATCGGCATGTTACGCTCCCACTCCGGCTGCTTCTTCTGAGGCGACGACGCCGCGAATCTCTTCCGCGACGTCGCGCGTCTGCTGCAGATAGCTCTCGAACTCGGCCAGCTTCGGTGCGATCGGCCGCTCGGTCTGGTAGACACCGGCGAGCACATCGGTAGTCTTCAGGCCGTTGCCGGTGATGCAGAGGACGGTCGTTTCCTCAGGCAGGATTCGGTCCTGACGATAGAGCTTACCCGCGCAACCGACCGTCACACCGCCAGCGGTCTCGGTGAAGATGCCTTCGTTTTCCGCCAGCAGCTTGATCGAATCGATGACTTCCGGATCGCTGACATCTTCGCTCCATCCGCCGCTGCCTTTGATGGTCTTGATCGCATAGTGTCCGTCGGCGGGATTGCCGATGGCCAGCGACCGCGCAATCGTCTGCGGCTTCTGCGGCTCGATCTCGGAGCTACCAGTTTTGACCGCAGTCGAGATGGGAGAACAGCCCGTCGCCTGGGCGCCAAAGAATTTCACTTCCTTGGCTTCGACCAGACCGAGCTTGATCAGTTCGTCAAACGCCTTCTTGATTTTGACGATCAGTGAACCTCCGGCCATCGGGCAGACTACGTTGTCCGGCAAACACCAGCCGAGTTGCTCGGCGATTTCGAACCCCACCGTCTTTGATCCTTCCGAGTAGTACGGCCGCAAATTCACATTCACGAAGCCCCAGCGATGCTCGTCGGCGATCTGCGAGCATAGGCGGTTGACCTGATCGTAGTTGCCGGCGATGCGCACGACTTTCGCCCCGAACACGTTCGTGCCAAGAATTTTCGCGGGCTCAAGATCTGAAGGAATGAAGATCCATGCTTTGAGTCCCTCGCGCGCCGCGTGTGCCGCGACCGCGTTGGCCAGGTTACCAGTGGACGAACATGACACGGTGTCGAACCCGAAAGCCTTCACCTGCGACAGAGCCACGGCGACCACGCGGTCCTTGAAGCTGAGCGTAGGCAAGCAAACGGCGTCGTTCTTGATGTAGAGATTCTTCGCGGCGGCGGTCGACCCGCTCAACTGTTCAGCGAGACGTGGAGCCTGAAACAGTGGAGTGAAGCCGACCGGCAGCCGCGGTTCATAGCCCGGGGGGAGGGGCAACAGTTCGGAGTAGCGCCACATGTTCGGCGGCCGCTGGGCAATGCTCGCTCGGCTGAAAGTTCCCTGACCGTTCTCTCGGCCAACCTGCGCGCGGAGTGCGTCGTAGTCGTAGGTAACTTCCAGAGGAGAAAAACAGTCGTCGCAGATGGAGCGGGGCTGATTTCCCCAGGTCCGTCCGCATTCCCGGCACCGCAGTTCGTAGTGAGACATATCGCTACTCGCTCTCTTTTCAAGTACTGCGAATAGCTGAAGACGAGCCGGAAAAAGCGGCCTAAAAAGCAAAGGCCTCTTTTTCCAGGAAAAGGAAAAGAGGCTATCGGATGCTGGTAAAGCTCGCAGCCGAATCCCATGTTCCCTGTTTCCAGGAGAGAGTTGGCACCAGACATCCGGGATATATGATCCAGGATCGGTTGCCGTGGCGTCTCAGGGCTCGTCCCTCAGCCACTCTGCATGAAATTCAGGTCCGCTCCCCAATCAAATTGTTGAGCGAACTTGTTTCCAAGATGGTACAAAATCCCAGGGGCGCCGTCAAGGGCAAACTCACCCTTCAAATTTCTCCTGCGCTACAATCGTACTCATGCCCAGACTTCTACTCGCACCTGCGGCGGTCATTGGACTCGCCATGCTCATTTCTGCGGCCTCACTCATTAACGCTCAAACCGACGCGCAGAAGGATGCTCCCCAAAAAGAATCCGCGCCGGACGTGCCGGATGCGATCGCCGTGCCCGCTGGTCTGGAGCCCGTTATGTTCCTGCATGCAAAAGGATCGCAGATCTATACCTGCAAAGCAGGTGCGGACGGCAAGTTCAGTTGGACCCTCAAGGCTCCTGAAGCAGAGTTAAGTGATCGGAAAGACAAGGTGATCGGACAGCATTCCGCCGGGCCGACCTGGAAGCTGAAAGATGGCAGCGAGGTCACGGGGAAAGCTGCTGCCCATGTCGACTCGCTCGATTCAGATTCAGTTCCCTGGTTACTGGTGAATGTCGTGACCAACGCGGGAAAGGGACAACTTGCAAGTGTAACCACCATTCAGCGGGTACATACGCACGGCGGAAAACCCGGAAACGACCCTTGCGACGAGTCCCACAAGGACGCGGAAACGAAGAGCAGTTACACAGCCGACTACTACTTCTACGCGCCAGCGAAGTGATGCAGTTGAAGCCGACCGGATTGGCTCGCATCAAATGAAGAGCCGGATGGAGAAATCTTATGCGTGAAGTCATTATTGCGTCATCGGTTCGAACACCTGTGGGACGCGCCTACAAGGGCACGTTGCGGGCTACGCGTCCTGATGAACTGGCTGCCGTTGCGATCACTGGCGCGCTGGAGCGGGTGCCACAACTTGATCCGAAGGAGATCGAAGACGTGATTCTCGGCTGCGCCATGCCGGAAGCCGAGCAGGGAATGAATGTGGCCCGCATCGCGTCGCTGCGTGCTGGGCTGCCGGTCGAAGTATCGGCACTCACCATCAACCGATTTTGTTCGTCGGGACTGCAGGCGATTGCTATGGCCGCCGAGCGCATCATGAGCGGGGGAGCCGAGGCGATCGTCGCTGGGGGCACGGAGTCGATGTCGATGATTCCCATGGGCGGGCATAAAATCTCGCCGAATCCGTGGCTGGTAGATCACTACCCCGACGCGTATCTCTCGATGGGACTGACGGCGGAACGAGTCGCGCAGCGGGTGGGAATCACGCGCGAGGCGGCGGATGAGTTTTCGCTGCGCAGCCATCAAAAGGCTCTGGCGGCGATTCAAGCGGGCAAGTTCGATGACGAAGTTGTTCCCGTGCCGGTGAGTTTCAGCACGCCGAACGGATCGAAGCCGAAGCGCCAGGAGATTGTTTTTAAAATCGATGAAGGGCCGCGCGCGGACACATCGCTCGAAGCACTGCTTGGGCTGAAGCCCGCGTTCCACATGAAGGGCACCGTGACCGCAGGAAATTCGTCGCAGATGTCGGACGGCGCGGCGGCGGCTGTGGTGATGTCGGCGGAGCGCGCCAAGGCGCTGGGCATCACGCCGCTGGCCCGTTACGTATCGTTCGCGACGGCGGGATACAAGCCGGAAGAAATGGGACTCGGGCCGGTGTTCGCGATTCCGAAGGCGTTGAAGATGGCGGGGCTAAAGCTTTCTGATATCGACGTGATCGAATTGAATGAGGCTTTCGCTGCGCAGTCTCTGGGCGTGATCAAGGAAGCTGGTCTGGATCCGGAGAGAGTCAATCCCAACGGTGGCGCGATCGCGCTGGGACATCCACTGGGATGCACTGGGGCCAAATTGACGGCGAGCGTCATTCGCGAACTGAAACGACGCAAGGCGCGATACGGGATGGTGACGATGTGCGTCGGCGGCGGCATGGGCGCGGCGGGGATCTTCGAGAACCTTTAACCACTAAGGACGCGAAGGCTTACGAAGAACGTCCTCTGATCATCCAGGTTCGGCGATATAATCCGGTCCGATAGGAGGTCGTTATGCCTGTCGTCCGCGTTCTTGCTGTTTTGCTGCTGGTGTCTTCGGCATCGGCCTTTGCCCAGAAGCAAAGTGACCTGTTCTCTGGTTCAATACAAGCTGCGGAGTCGAGCAAGTCTGCGCAAGGCACACCTTCCGAACCCTGGAGGATCATTCCGAACCATCCGGCAGATGCTGGCGCTGGAAGAAATCCTCTGGATCTTCTCCGGGCCGACGAATACAAGATGTTCCAATTCACGCGCGATGGCCACGCTCGTGTATTGAGACTGGATGTCGACACTGTTTCGCTGCAAGGGCAGCCAGACGCGAATGCGACCTGCTACGCGATCCGCAGCTACGTCGTGGCGCGTGATGATAAGGATTCAGATTCGACCCACCCCGTGGGCTCCTCCACGTGCTTGCCGGCAAGCCATTACCGTGTGAAGAATGCGCAGGTGGAGCCGGGATCGTCAGATCGGTGAAGGTCCCTGCGTAACACTTCTTTACGGGATTGCTACGCAGGTTGACACGATTCGAACTATCCTTTTGCTGTTCGGCGGCGTCCAATGAAGTAGAGCTACTCCCCTCGCTCGGTTCTGTTCGGTAGGTAGGAGGTGCTTTATGCGGCTCTCCAGCCTTTCTTTTCCTGCAGTTCTGCTGCTCTCATCCCTCGTTTTTGCGCAGCATTCCGGAAGTGCTCCGGCTGCGCCAGCGCCGAGTCCGGCACCGGGCGTTTCGAGCAGTGCGCCGAGCATCGGGGTGTCTCATACCAGTGCGCCTAGCACTCCAGCAAACGCGAACGTCCCAGAGAGCCGGGTTGCGCCGAGCTCAGGTTCAACGGTCAGTCGCGGATTGATTTCATCGCCTACCGAGTCTCGTTCCGGCCTAACGGCTACGGCTCCGACGCACGAGCCCAGATCCGATCCCGGGCGCTTGATTCCCGATCCGAAGGTTCCAGGGGAGAGCAAGATTGTCTCGGCGCCCCGTATCGGGCAGGATTCCCCGGACAAAGGGCCCGAGGTGAAACCCGGACCACCCGAACTGCGGCACCGGATTTGTGACAACGGCCCGTGCAAAGACAAGGAGAACGAGTGGAAAGCTAAGCCACCAAGATCTGACCTCCGGCGCAGAATCTGTCTGAACGGGCCATGCTCGTGTCCTCCTGGGCAAACCGCCAGCAAGGGTGGATGCGCTGTGAACCCGCCGGTCGCTGAGCCACTGGTCCAGTGCCAAGCGGGCGAATTCGCCAATGGGACAACGTGCACGCCCTCCAACAACAACTGTCCGTCGGTAGAAGTGTGGGATGGAGTGCGATGTGTTGCGGCCGCGAACGAGTGCGCGAGTATCGATGGCAGGGCTGCGATTCTGGTCAGTGAGTTACGGGCGCTCAAGGCGCAGGTACAGGATGTTTGCGGGCAAAACCCGTCCAGGCAAGACTGCGAAGATCTGAAGCTGCGGCAAAGGGAGGCTTTGCAGCGCTATCAAATGCTGTCGACCGAAGCTGGGCCAACGTGCCAGGCAACGCTGGAAGCCCCCGGTTCTCTCGAGTAGGCAGGGTGACGCTGAATACGGCAATCGCGGCAAAAACGCCGTCGAAACCCGGCGTTTGCGGCCTATCATTCCCTTCCTTGGCGCATTAGAATTGAGCTATTCGCGCTGGCCTCAGGGCCGGCCTTTTGCTTGCGGGGAGGATCATGGCAACCACCACGGCAGTTCCCAAGACCCGGATTTCCGGCGGCAGTTTCTTGTTAGAGTCGCGTCAACCGGACGAAGTTTTTACGCCCGAAGACTTTACCGAACAGCACCAACTCAGTGGGCAAACTACGGAGGAATTCGCGGTCAACGAAATCGTCCCCAACATTGAGAAGATCGAGCATAAAGATTTTTCCGTGACGCGGGACCTGTTGAAGAAGGCGGGCGATCTGGGACTAAGTTCGGTCGAGATTCCCGAGGCCTATGGCGGACTGGAGATGGATAAGGTCACGGCCGCGGTGATTGCCGACCACATCGCCAAGTACGCCGGGTTCGCGACAACCTGGGGAGGACACACGGGGATTGGCACGCTACCCCTGGTTTACTTTGGCACGGAAGAGCAGAAGAAGAAATATCTGCCGCGACTGGCGGCGGGCGAGATAGTGGGTGCGTATGCGCTATCGGAGTCGACTTCCGGATCGGACGCCTTGAATTGCCGCTCCCGAGCCCAACTCTCTCCGGATGGCAAGTACTACATCCTGAACGGCGAGAAGATGTGGATTACCAACGCCGGGTTCGCCGACCTGTACACCGTGTTCGCGAAGGTGGATGGGGAAAAGTTCTCGGCGTTCCTGGTGGAAAGAAACTTTCCGGGTTTCTCGGTGGGTGCCGAGGAGCACAAGATGGGCATTCGCGGTTCGTCCACGTGCCCGATCATTCTGAACGACTGCAAGGTGCCAGTGGAAAACCTGCTCGGCGAAATTGGAAAAGGCCACCTCATTGCCTTCAACATTTTGAACATAGGACGCTTCAAACTCGGGGCGATGTGCCTGGGCGGCGGGCGCGTCTCTCTGGAGAACGCCATCAGCTATGCCAAGCAGCGCAAGGCTTTTGGCAAGGTCATCGCGGATTTCGGACTGGTGCGGGAGAAGATCGCCAACATGGCGACGCTGCTTTACGTGGGTGAGTCGCTGGTCTATCGCACGGTCGGGATGATGGACGCGGCTTTGAGCGAGGTCGACAAAACCGCCGCGGACGCCGCCAAGCAGACGCTGAAGGCGATCGAGGAGTTCGCGGTCGAGTGCTCGATCATCAAAGTCTGGGGATCGGAGATGATCAACTATGTTGTCGACGAGACCCTGCAGATTTACGCGGGCTACGGATTTGTTGAGGAATATCCGGCCGAACGCGCTTACCGCGACGCGCGCATCAATCGTATTTTTGAGGGAACGAATGAAATCAACCGGCTCATCATTACTGGCTTCCTGCTGAAGCGGGCGATGTCGGGGCAGTTGCCGCTGATGCCAGCCATCAAGAAACTGATGGACGAAGTGCTGTCGGGACCCTCGGCGGCTGAGGAACTCGAGGGCGCGCTGGGCGAGGAACGCAAGTTGGTGGCGCAAGCCAAGAAACTGGGGCTGTTTGTTGCGGGTGCGGCGACGCAGAAATATATGCAGGCGATCCAAGATCAGCAGGAGATCATGGGAGCGATCGCCGACCTGACGATTGAAACTTACGCCATGGAATCGGCCGTGTTGCGGGCGCAGAAACTTTCCGAGACCAGGGGCGAGGCGGCGGCTGGGCTGGCGATCGCGATGACGCGCGTCTATTTGTCGCAGGCCTTCGAGAAAGTCGAGTCGGCAGCGCGCAGGGTGATCGCGGCCGTTGCCGATGGCGACATGCTGCGAACGCAACTTGCGATCTTGCGCAGGCTGGCGAAATATGAACCGTTCAACACGATTGAATTGCGGCAGCAGATTGCAGAGCGGATGATCGAGCGCGGGAAATACATGCTGGCTTAAAAGCAATAACCACAAAGGACACGAAGGGCACGGAGGAATTCGCCGCTTTTCCGTGCCCATTTCTTTTTGCTCTCCATGCGCTTTCTGATAGAAGTATCGGCATGAAGATAAAGAGATGCATGCTCTTTGTGATCTTGTTGACAGCTTTCTTGGCCGCCCAATCGAATTCGGCGTTGCAGAAGGACTCAGCGACCTTCAACGCAGATGGGACCGCATATGTCACGCGGATCGTGCCGATGCCGACCACCCTCAGTCCGGAGGCGCAGCAGTGGTTGGCTTCGCTGACGAAGCAAACATCCGGAGAGGAGTCGCTCGCCGACCGGCGCGCACACACCGACGCGTGGCGCAAGTTTGGCTCAGCGGAAGCGCGCAAGTACTATCCGGTGAATGTCGAGGAAACCACGATTGCCGGTGTGCGCACCGACATCATTACCCCAATCGAGACTCGCGAGGCGAATCGCAATCGTGTGTTGATCAACCTGCACGGCGGCGGATTCAATTCCGATTCGGGCTCTCTGATTGAAGGGATTCCCATCGCGAACCTGGCGAAGATGAAAGTCGTGTCGCTGTACTACCGGCTCGCGCCGGAGAATCCATTTCCAGCCGCGGTGGATGACGTTGTCGCGGTGTACAAGGAACTTCTCAAGACCTACAAGCCGCATAACCTTGGAATTTTCGGCACATCGGCGGGGGCGATTCTGACCGCCGAGGTTACGGTACGGCTGAAGCAGTTGGGATTGCCCCTTCCTGCAGCGCTCGGCATTTTTTCCGGACTCGCGGACTTCAGCCGCCCCGGCGACTCGTGGCAATTGTTTACGCTCAACGGCCTGCCCGGCGAATTGCAGCCGACTGATGCGAATCACCCGCACGACGATCAGTACGTCGGCAAAACCGATCAGCGAGACCCGGTGCTGTCTCCTCTATTCGCCGATCTCCACGGGATGCCGCCGAGCCTGCTGGTGACCAGCACACGCGACATCCTATTGAGTGGCACAACGATTTTCCATCGTGCTCTGCTGGGTGCAGGGAACGATACACAACTGGTGGTGTTTGAGGCACTGCCGCATGCGTTTTGGTATCACTTTCAGCTGCCGGAAACCAAAGAGGCGCTCGAATTGATGGCGAGGTTCTTTGACGAGAAGGTCGGAAGATAGGGCGGACTGATCACGGTCGCTATTCCACTCGCACGGCTGAAATTCCGAAGCGCCTAACTCCGCGCTCCAATCTGCTACAGTTGCAACCCGCGCTTTTCGAACATCTGACGAATAGCCTCCGTCTTTGTACCTCCAGAAGACTTGTGCACCTCAATGATCTTGGAAGCAAACCTGACGGCGTCGGCCTGTGCCGGATCCGTCGAATTCATCTGCCGCCACGCCTGGAGTAACAACACGTCGGCCGCATCACGGTCCAGCAACGTGCGCAGTTCCCAACAGATGCTACCCCAAATTGAAGACCCATCTGAGCTGGCGTTCTGCAGCTCCGGCCGCAGTTCTCCCAAGGATCGAAACTGGTCCAAATGACCACCATAGGCGGGGCCATAGTTGGGATTGTTCCTGGAACTGCTCGGGTAGTAGGTTGCCAAACCGGACAGAATCGCCACCAGCGCCGGTCGTTGATAGATGCTCGGATCCAACCCCAGGGCCCGAAACGTATAGTCTCGTAGCGGCCAGAACGTGCTATCTGCGTACTGGACGTTGAGGAAAATCGTTTCCTTGGAAGGATCGTAGTAGGAGAGATACTGGCTACTGGCCGGCGTGATCTGGACTTGGACCGTCCCCCCCGGCACGGGAATTCCGGCGCTTCGCAGGTACCAGTAATACTGAACGAGCGCGGCTTCAATCGCTGTGGTCTGCCCGCGACTTCCGACGCCCGAGACGTTGAAGTGGCGCGCCGCGTCTTGAGACGAGGCAGCCTTCGGCAGTTTCGCGATTTCGGCGCGAACTGAGGCTCGCATTTCTTCTATTCTTGCAAGGTGTGCGGGCGGCAGCTTTTCGGCAGCGGCCGTTTGCTGCAGGTCGAATATCTTATCGAGGGCGTCGTTCAACTGGAAGAGGGTCGCGGTGTTAGGGGGCTTATCGCGGTCATACTTCTCCGCTAACGCTATGGCGAGGTCATGCCAGGCGAAGGTGTACCGTGGATAAATCTTGAGAGCCTCGTGCTGTTCCTCAATCGCCTTGTCGAAGTTCCCTTCGAGATAGTAGACGCTGCCCAGTCCATTGTGTGCCGACGGGTCATTTGGGATGTTCAGACGCTGTTGGAAGATTTCCTTCGCCTTTTTCAAGTCTGTGAGGGCGCTGGCTTGGTCGTGCCGGTCAAATTCCTGCTGAGCTATGTCCTTGTAGATGAAACCAAGCTGGTTGCCGATGCTACTGTCCTCGGGAAAGGCCCATTGGGCTTCCTTTGCATAGTGCTCGGCCATGCTCAACGTTTCCCTGGCAAGATTCAAGTCTCCCTTTTGAAGCAGTTCGTTGGCTTGAAGCTGGGTGATAACCGCGAGTAGCGCGTTAGGCTCGCCCATTGAGGGATCGCCTTTAATCGCATCGAGGAGAGCGATTTTCGCCTTTTCAGGTTCGTTGGTAACCAGATAGAGGTAACCGAGGCCAGTCAACTGCTGGGGAGATAGCTTTATCCCTGCTTTACTCATTAAGTCCTCAATCTCACGGGTGGAGCTGGCCGCCTCCTGCCTTTCCTTATCCGATACTTCGTAGCTGTTGTGAAGTTCCCGCTGGTGAGTCGAGCGGTCGTAAGCATCAGTCAGGGGGGCGGTCGCCCGCAACAACTGTTCTGGAGTGACGGCCTTGTGGTACGTCTTAAAGAACTCAAGGCCGAAGCCGAGAACGATGGTGGCCAAACCGATGATGAACCCATACCGAAGAAGCGACTGAACAATTCGAGAGCCGCTGCGTGCGGTCACAGGCGGCAGAATTCCCGAGCGCAGCAAAGCCCTGTGCACCCCAAAAAAAAGAAGGAGCACAAAACCAATTAGGGTAAGGGGTTGTTGAAGGTAGCGAGCGTAGTCTGCAAAACCTTGCATGAACCAGCCTCCTGGGGGGAAGGCGTTCGCAGTGCGATAGTATACACCCTCTATATCGGCATAAAGGCGATGAAAACGCGACTTTCGAACTAACCCTGCGGGACTAAGCAAGTAGCTACCAAAGACTAGATTCACCCTCGAAAATCGTCAAAAGTGGAAAATCAAATCGCTCGCCACCGTGAGCTGATTCTGGCGTTGGCCGTTGTCGTACGCATTCCTGTCCCACGCACGTTCAAAGCGTAGTTCCGGACGAATCTGGACGGTTGTGCCGATCCAATGACACCAAGTGATGGTGTTCTCTGAGTATCGGGTCTGGTATCCGGTGCGCTGGCCTTTTTTGTCGTTGAGAAAGTCGGTACGAAATGACAGAAAATCGTGCGCAGAAAGTTGCTTTTGCAGGAAATTGACGAAGGCATATTCGGGAGCGGTGCAGCGCTGTTGTCCCGCCCGGCAATAGGCGGCATTGGCGCCCGTCTCCGGTTGAATATTGCCTCCGAGTGCAGGCACGTCGCGCTCGTACATATACCAGGTTTCGGTTGCCATATGGACTGTCTTTGAGAACTTGTGATACCAGGTGGCGTCATATTGCTGCAGATTGTTGTAGGCGTACTTGGCATTGTTGAGGCCGTTCGCGCAGAGGTAGAAGTTGTCATTCACCGATTTGGTCGTATAGCCCAGGCAAGCCGTGCCGGAAGGCTTCGCATCCGGCGTCCAGGGGGCGACGTCGTGGCCGTTTGTAATGCCAAGTTGAACCAACCACTGGTCGCTCAGTTTCACAGTCGCCATCAGGCCCGTGTCGGTGAACGGATCGATCGCATAGAGCAGCGAGTGACTGAAGATGTAGTTGTTCGGGGCCAGTTGCGCCTCGATGCCGGGCACCGAGATGAAGCGGCCCACCCTGATGTTCATACCCTGCGCCACCTGCGGAATGTAAACGTCGACATACTCCAAGGTGGGATCAAAGCCGTATTGGTGATGGTCGTTCAGCAGTTGGCCGCTCAGGTAGCCTTTGCCTACGGTAAAGCGATAGTCCGTGCCGTAGAGAGCCGTAAGGTGGTAGCCCCAGTCCAGATGATCGCGTTGAACGGAATCGGGAAGGCGCTCGGCATAGAGGACGAACTGGTTCATCTCAAAACGATTGGAGTAGTTGTCGTTCGCCTCAGGCGCATTGCTGTGGGCGGAAGTGCTGAAGTTTAGCGTTGGATCGATCCATCCATAGATCTTCGTGCGACTCCTCGCCTGGTTGATTGCGGTCATGAGGGGATAGCTGTTCGTGTCGGGCTCTCCAATTACTGGGGAACCACCATAGGACCAATCGGAATTGGGGAACGGAGGGGAGTCCAACGGTGAAGGAGGGCCCCGGCGCTGCGGCGACGGCGAGGCAGGTGTTGTCCCCGACCAGTCTTGGCGGTAGAAGTCGGCCCAGCGGGCGAAGAAGCCCTTAGGCTCGGCGATGCTCGGCTTCGGGGAGTCCGGGAGGGGATGGGTTTCTTTACTCGTTTGTTGTCCGAGAGAGAGCTCGCACGACAGAAATACGACAAACACGCAGACACGGACGAAGAACCGGCAGGGTCCGGAAATATGGTTTGAATGCATAGAAATTCGGTGCGACCTAAGTTTGATTCCACCGATTAGTTGCCTGGGCTCTCGGGCGGAATCAGCAGGTAGCTGACGAACGCTAGTTGTTTGCTGTCCGGCGACCACGATGGAACGTTGATCGTGCCCTGTCCGCCGAACAATTTCGCCAAAACGCTGATCTTCTTGTCCGCAAGCGACATGAGGCGCAGCATTACATCTTTGCTTTCAGGATGGCCGGTCACGTCGGCGGAGTAAGTGAGGAAGACCATCCACTGGCCGTCGGGCGAGATGTGGGGGAACCAGTTGTTTAGATCGTCGGAGAAGACCTGTTCCTGCTCGCTACCGTCGGGCTTCATGCGCCAGATCTGCATGTGGCCAGTGCGTTCGGAGTTGAAGTAGATATATTTTCCGTCGGGCGAATACTCGGGACCGTCATCCAATCCCTTGGCGGTGGTGAGTTGGGTCTCCAAGCCGCCCGCAGCTGGGATCGTATAGATGTCGAATTCGCCTTTGCGCTGACCGACGAAGGCGAGTGTTTTGCCGTCGGGGGACCAGCCATGCCAGTAGGACGGCGACCTTTGAGTCATGCGTCGCGGTGCTCCGCCGGCGATGGGGGCGAGGTAGACGAGCGATTCGTGGTTCTCCTGTGAGTTGTCGCTGAGGGCAAGTTGGGTGCCGTCGGGCGAGATGCCGTGATCGTTGTTGCAGCGAGTGGCCAGGCCAGTGTCGAGAACTTTTGGCTCGCCGCCGCTCACAGGAAGCCGTTCGATGCGACCATTGCGGTTGAAGAGGAACGCATTGCCGTCGCGAGTCCAATTGGGAGCTTCGAAGCGACCGGGCACAAGATAAGCGACTTTGCGATCGGCAGAGTCGACCGTGACGGTTTCGAGTGTGCTGTACAGGACAGGCTCACCTGCCGGCGGCGAAGCGGGTCGCATCAGTTCTACGTCGGAGAAGACCGCCTTTTCGATGACATCTTTGTCGTGCGAGCACACGCCGAGCCCAACGTAGATTGGTCCATGGAAAGGAATGCGCAGCCATCCGCCGGCGACTTCCAGCTTCGGCGCCTGGTCGACTCCCAACGACATATAGACATAGTCGCCACGCCTGGCGATTCGCAGGCGAGCTGGAGCGGAGAGGTTCGACTGAATCTCACGCGTCACCGCGCCCTTCTCGTCGCGGAATTGCAAGGAGGTCAGCCCGCTGGCGTGCAGGGCGACGTCGGCGTAAACGGAATCGGCATCGAGGCTTTGCCGCAGCATTAGAACCGCCTTCTTGTGCTCGTTCCCGGTTTTGGTGAGGAAGGCGATGTCGGCAGTTAAGGTCACGTCTCCGGACACTTTCTTCCAGGCAAACTGAAACGCGTCGGTGGCAAACCACATATTCTCGCCACTGCCACTGATCGTGTAGGCTCGTTTTGCCTGGTCGTAATCGACCGAACCCGGGTGCAGAACCGTGCCCACATCAGCATGGTCCTCGAAGATGCCGACCGGCACGGGCGCGGCCTGGGCACGAGCGAGGCCGGCGTTGAGAGACAGAGCGCAAGCTATGACTGCAACTACAGAGAAGGCGGACAACGTGCGCATGAAAGGTCCTCCGTTGAGCGCTACGCGATTCGCTGGAATGGGCAACGCGGCATTGTAGATCGAATCTCGGCCTGCTGCCCGGTCTTTCGAGGCCGGGAGTTCACGCAGCATCTATCAATCTACAGATGGTTCTGGTAAAACGTGGGGGCATGAGAACCAGACATATTTTCCCAGTTATTTCATTCTGCGTCTCACTCCTTGCCCCAAGTCTTCTTGCCCAAGGGACAACATCCCCGTCTGCGAATCTCGCTCTGACGCCGCCCATGGGATGGAACTCGTGGAACAAGTTCGGCTGCAACGTGAGCGAAGACATGATTAAAAGCATGGCCGACGCGGTTGTGAAGTCGGGCATGAGAGACGCGGGCTACGTATACGTCAACATCGACGACTGCTGGCAGGTCAGCCGCGATGCCAACGCCAACATCGTCCCCGACCCGCAGCGATTTCCGCACGGCATGAAGGCTGTGGGCGACTACATTCACTCGCTGGGGCTGAAGTTCGGGGTCTATTCTGACGCGGGCTCGATGACCTGCGCGAAGCGTCCCGGCGGCCTAGGGCACGAATATCAAGATGCGGTGCAGTACGCTGCCTGGGGAGTCGACTACTTGAAATACGACTGGTGTCATACGACGTCGCAGGATGCGAAGGCCTCATACGCCAATATTCGCGCCGCCCTTGACGCGGCCGGCCAGCCGATTGTTCTGAGCATCTGTGAATGGGGCACTGCGAAGCCATGGCTCTGGGGCAGAGAAGTTGGGGGAAATCTTTGGCGTACGACGGGCGACATCCAGGACCGCTGGGGAGGCACAGAAAAATGGCCCGACGGCAGTTGCTGCTCGAATGGGGTGCTTGCGATTCTCGACCAGCAAGTTGGGCTGCAATCTTACGCTGGGCCCGGGCACTGGAACGACCCGGACATGCTCGAGGTCGGCAATGGGGGAATGACCGACACGGAGTATCGCACGCACTTCAGTTTGTGGGCAATCCTGGCGGCACCGTTGATCGCGGGCAACGACCTGCGCGACATGCGGCCGGAAATTCACGACATTCTCACCAACAAGGAAGTGATTGCGGTCGATCAGGACGTGATGGGCCGAGAGGGTGAGCGGGTCGCAAAGAACGGCGACCTGGAGGTCTGGGCTAAGCAACTCAACGATGGCAGCCGTGCTGTCGTGCTGCTGAACCGGAGCGGCAGCGAGCAGGAAATCTCAGTGACGTGGGAAGATCTGGGCTACCCCGGGAATCTCAGCGCGGCTGTGCGCGACCTGTGGATGCATAAGGATCTGGGGAAGTTCACCGGCAAATTCTCGGGGCGCGTGGCCTTGCACGGCGTGGTAATGGTGACGGTAAAACCTTGACGCACAGAGACTGAGCGCCATGGAGGTCACGCGGCGGGCTTCTTCAGCTCTTCCATGACGCTTTGGATCAGCTCCTTCGCGTCGGTGAGGCTCTTCATGATGATTTGGATATCCATGACCGGCTTGCCGGGCCAGCGCTGGCTTTGGCAGTAAACACCGTGCTGACCGACCAGGGCCATGGCATCGGTGATCATGTCCATGGTGACCGCGAGTCGGCCGCGGGGCACGCCCATCATCGTCTCGTAGTGCTCGAGTTCATCCTGTTTTTCGTCGAATACGGGCATGCAGCGATTGTAACCGTAGCAGTGGGTGGAGCATAATGGGCTCCGCTGACATAATCCCTTCTGAGACGTCAATCACTCTTAGCTTTTACTCAAAGGAGAAACCATGCAAAAGAAAATTGCTTGCCTGACCTTCGTGATTTTCACCCTAACCATCTTCGCCGCGTGTCAGGGCAAGCCGAGCCCGGCGGCGGCGGCGTCATGCGACCTTGGGGCCGGTAAGACCATCAAGACCGACTACTCCAGCCCGCGGATGAAGGGGCGGAAAATCTACGGTGACCTCGTGCCTCTTGGGGAAGTCTGGCGGACGGGCGCGAATGCAGCCACGACGTTTGTGAGCAGCGGTGATGTGGTGGTGGGCGGCAAGACGGTCCCCGCCGGCAGCTATACAATCTTTACCGTCCCGAACGCCGACAAGTGGACCTTGATCATCAACAAGAAGACCGGCGAGTGGGGGATCCCGTACAAGTATGAGAGTGATGAATTGGCGCGCGTCGACATGAAAGTATCGAAGCTGCCTTCGCCCCTCGAGAACTTCACCATTGCCTACGACAAAACTGCCAGTGGCTGCACCATGCACCTGGACTGGGATACGACGCGAGCGTCGGTCGATATCGCAGCAAAGTAAGAATTCGATTTTCTGATTGTTGGATGAAATCTTCGGGTTCGACGTGACGGCGCGCAGGGTTTCATTCAACAATCTTCATTCGCGAATCAAAAATCAACAATCCGCCATTCCGTGCGGGCGTACAATTCTTTCAACGGCATCTCCACGGGAGGGTACCATGCCCGTTTACGACTATGTCTGCCTGGATTGTCACAAGCCCTTCGAAACCGTTCTCACGCTGAACGAGCACGACAAAAGGACTCCCAAGTGTCCCCATTGCGACAGTAAGAACGTGGAGCAGGAAGCCGCAGCATTTTTTGCGGTGACTTCGAAGAAGAGCTAACGCAGGGATAGCGCGAGACCAGTGCGCTCTTACCGCGTCGGTTGCGGGATGGCGTCGGCGTGGTAATGTGCCTCGGCGTGCGCAGAGTCCGATATCAGTTGGCAGGCGTCCAACGTAAAACGGGCTTCCTGGCTGCGGCGGTTTCATCCAGTCGCGAGACGCGCGTGGAATGAGGTGCGTCCAGCACGGTCTGCGGATCTTCTTCCACTTCTTCCGCAATCGATTTCATAGCTTCGATGAACAAGTCCATCTCTTCTTTTGATTCACTCTCGGTCGGTTCGATCATCAACGCGCCGGGCACGATCAGCGGGAAGGCCGTTGTATAGGGGTGGAATCCGTAGTCGATGAGGCGCTTGGCAATGTCCATGGTGCGTACGCCTTTTCTTGCTTGCACCTTGTCGCTGAAAACGACCTCGTGCATGGTCGGCGTGGCGTACGGCAAATCGTATGTGCCTTCCAGTCCCTTGCGAATGTAATTGGCATTGAGCACAGCATCTTCCGTGGTCTGGCGCAAGCCGTCAGGGCCGTTCGCCTGGATGTAGGCGAGCGCTCGTACGAACATTCCGAAGTTGCCATAGAAGGCGCGCACACGACCAACCGACTGCGGGCGGTTGTAGTCGAACGCCAACGTGCCATCCGGCCGGGTGGTGATCACCGGTTTCGGCAAGAACGGCTCGAGTGCCTTCTTGATTGCAACCGGACCCGAACCCGGTCCGCCACCGCCGTGCGGGGTGGAGAACGTCTTGTGCAGGTTCAAGTGCATGAGATCAACGCCGAAATCTCCGGGGCGGGCTTTTCCGACGAGTGCATTCATGTTGGCGCCATCCATATACAACAGGCCGCCCTTGGCGTGGAGAATGTCGGCAATCTTGTGGATGTCCTGCTCGAACACGCCCAGGGTGTTGGGATTGGTCAACATCAGGGCGGCGATGTCTTCATTCATCTGCGCTTCAAGGGCGCCGATGTCAACCATGCCGCGCGCATCGGATTTCAGGTTTTCAACTGCGTAGTTCACCATCGCGGCTGTCGCCGGATTCGTCCCGTGGGCTGAGTCTGGAATGAGAATTTTCTTGCGGGCGTTCCCCTTCGACTGGTGATGAGCACGAACTATCAGCAGGCCTGTCATCTCGCCATGCGCACCAGCGGCGGGCTGTAGCGTGATCGCATCCATGCCGGTGATCTCGATCAGTTGCTCGCTCAGCGTTTTCAGGATGTGCAACGCGCCCTGAGAAATCTTCTCGGGCTGGTATGGATGCCCGTTCGCGATGCCCTCCACCCGAGCCACGGCCTCGTTCACCCGCGGGTTGTACTTCATGGTGCAGGAGCCCAGAGGGTACATGCCCAGATCGATGGCGTAGTTCCAGGTGGAGAGCCGAGTGAAATGGCGGATGATTTCGATCTCGCTCACTTCCGGCATGTTTCCCAGATCCTTTCTTTCGAAGGAGCCGAGGACCTTCGCCGTGTCGACCTCGGGCACATCGAGCGGCGGCAACTTCCATGCCGCTTTTCCTGGCGACGACTTTTCGAAAATCAAACCTTCGTTCTGGTTGACGTGGCGCGTGGCTTTGCGGGTCATGTGTTTCATCGCGTCACCTCTTCCACTTCTTCTTTTGCCGAGCGCACGGAACGTTCACTTTCGGCTACCAGCCCGACCGCGGTATCGATTGCGCTACGGGTGGTCAACTCGGTGCAGCACCACAAGGCCGAGTTCCCCAACTCGGGATAGAACTTCTTCAGCGGGAGGCCACCGACCATCTTGTGTCCCAGGAGGCGGCTGTTGATGGCGGACGGATCTTCGCTGGTCTGGACGACGAACTCGTTGAAGCGTGGCGCGGCGGCAAACAGGACCTTCCCGTGTTTCGCGAATTGACCTGCGGCGTAAGCAGTCTTGGCCAGATTCTGCTTCGCCAACTCCATTAGCCCGACCTTGCCGTAGACCGTCATGAAGATGTTGACCATCAGTGCAACCAGAGCCTGATTGGTGCAGATATTCGACGTCGCTTTCTCGCGGCGGATGTGCTGCTCGCGCGTGGCCAGCGTAAGCACGAATCCGCGCTTGCCTTGCTTGTCGACGGTCTGGCCGACCAGGCGGCCCGGCATTTGGCGGACGTACTTTTCGCGCGTTGCAATGACGCCGCAGTAGGGGCCGCCGAAGCCCAAAGGTACGCCGAATGACTGGGCTTCCATTGCGATGACGTCAGCCTGCCGCGGTGGTTCGACGATTCCGAGCGAGACCGCTTCCGCGATCGAAACCACCAGCATCGCCCCGTGTTTGTGGGCGATTTCACCGATTGCCGCGACGTCTTCAATCGTGCCGAAAAAATTAGGAGACTGGACGAGGATGCAGGCAGTCTCCGGCGTGATCGAACTCTCTAGTTCCTTCAAATTCAAACGGCCATCGTCTCCATACCCGGCGACAGACAGGGGCATGCCCTGATGCGTGGCATAGGTGGCGAGCACTTCGCGATATTCCGGGTGCAGGCTGCGAGCGATGACCACGGAGCGCCGACCTGTCAGGCGGACGGCCATCATCACGGCCTCGGCCGCGGCCGTAGAACCGTCGTACATGGAGGCATTGGCGACTTCCATGCCGGTCAGTTCGCAGATCATGGTCTGGAATTCGAAGATGGATTGCAGCGTGCCTTGAGAAATTTCGGCCTGATAGGGAGTGTAGGCAGTGAGGAATTCGCCGCGCGAAATCAGCGCATCAATGATCACAGGGCGGTAATGAAAGTATGCCCCCGCACCCAGGAAGCTGGTGTAGCCGTCGCCGTTCTCACGCGAGCGTTGTCGAAAGAAGTCGACAATCTCTGACTCCGCCATCTGGCGCGGGATCTTGAGATCGCGACTCAGGCGGTATTCGGAGGGAATGGGCGCAAACAGATCGTCGACCGAGTGCAGGCCCATCGCCTTTAGCATGGCCTCGCGGTCGGCGGGAGATTTGGGTAAATAGCGCATAGGAAGTTATATAGATGTGCCCGGGAGTCCTTCGGATTGTGGGCGTCGTGCGGCGGTTTGATTCATGAGCAAAAAGCACACGGGATTCTCGGTTTCTGATTGGAAATTCCGATGGTCCTGGAAATCGCCATTCGAAAATTCCTAATGTCCTGCTTCTTCTGCGACGAACTTCTCATAGTCCCCGGCCGAGAGCAGGCCATCCAATTCGCCCGCATTCTTGAGCGCGAGCTTTATCATCCAAGAGCCGTGCGGATCTTTGTTCACTTTCTCGGGAGAGGTGGCTAACTCTCCGTTGACCTCGGTCACGGTACCCGACGCGGGAGAGAACAAGTCCGAAACGGCTTTTACCGACTCGACCGTGCCAAACGTCTTGCCGGCGGCGAGTTCCGCGCCGACCTTGGGCACTTCAACGAACACGATGTCGCCCAGCGATTGCTGAGCGTAATCTGTGATGCCTACGGCGGCGGAACTGCCGTTCACTTGAATCCACTCGTGCTCTTTGGTGTATTTGCGATCTGCGGGATAGTCCATAAAGGCTTCTAGCTCCTAGCTGCTAGCTTCTAGCAAAACCTTCGTCCTCAGAATCATGCGCTTTTCTTCGGACGCTTGTAGAACGGCGTGGGAACGACCACCGCTCCTGTCCCCTGGCCGCGGATTTCCACTTTCAGTGTTGTGCCAACTGCGGCGAACTCCACCGGCACGTATGCCAGGGCGATGTTCTTCTTCAAGAACGGCGCGGGCGAGCCGCTGGTTACGTATCCAATTTCGCGACCACCGGCCTCAAGCACTTTGTATCCGTCTCGGGCGATGCCGCGCTCGGTCATCTCAAGGCCCACCAGAGACCGCTTCACGCCTGCGCCCTTCACTTTCTCCAGCGCCGCGCGTCCCACGAAGTCGGGCTTCTCCATTTTGCAGAAGCGATCAAGCCCGGCCTCCCAAACGTTAATCGTATCGGAAATCTCGTGTCCGTACAGAGGGAGCTTGCCTTCGAGGCGGAGGGTGTTGCGGGCGCCCAAGCCGCAGGGAACGACGCCGAACTCCTTGCCTGCGGCGAGAATCTCATTCCACACACGGGCGCTGGTCGCTTCGTCGGCAGGAATATAGATCTCGAATCCGTCTTCGGCCGTGTAACCGGTGCGCCCCATCAGAATATTGTCCATGCCGCACAGATTGCCGCGTGTCACCCAGTAAAACTTAACCGCGCTCAGATCGATGTCGGTTAATTTCTGCAGCAGATTCACGGCCTTTGGGCCCTGGATGGCGATCTGCGTGAAGTCATCTGAGAGATTCTCTACCGCGCAGTCGAACTGTCGGGTGTTGTCGCGCACCCAGTTGAAGTCTTTTTCGCGCGTGCCAGCGTTGATCACCACCAGGTACTCGTCCGCGGCGAGGCGGTGGACGATTACGTCGTCCACAAACGTGCCTTCGGGATAAAGCATCGCCGAATACTGAGCCTGGCCGATGGCTAGCCGAGAGGCATCATTCATCGAAATCTGCTGCACGGCGGCCAGCGCCTCCGGGCCGGCCAAGCGGATGTCGCCCATGTGGCTGACGTCGAAAATACCGACGCCAGTTCGTACGGCCATGTGTTCGTTGATAATTCCGCAACCGATTGATGCGGGATACTCCACCGGCATGTCCCAGCCATTGAACTCCACCATCTTCGCGCCCATCTGGCGATGGACCGCGTTCAGTCCAGTTTTGCGGATGGCGGGAGTAGCCTCAACGGAAGACAAAGTAAGCCTCAATCGCGAACAGCGGCTGGTCTGCCAGGATGATGTGACTGATAACCGTAACACGCGGTTTTTCGGTGGGTCAAACGGCAGAAGTTTCAACACGAGGACACTGCGGCGCACAGGGGAATTCGCGGACTTCCTCGAACTTAACTGCGTCCTCTGAGGTTGAGATTTGACTAGCGCCCGAACTGGACGGTCACGCGCGATCCGGCGGGGACGTGCGTTCCGGGGGCGGGAGACTGCTGGCGCGCCAGCCCGCTGCCGACAGGCTCAAGTTCCAAGCCGGCGTCCTGCGCGGCTTCGAGTGCGGAGCGCACGGTCTTGCCTACGAACGAAGGGACCTCAATGCCTCCTTGTTCGACGTCCAGGACAACCGTTCCGGTTAAGGGCAGTTTTTCTTGCACGGATGCTGTAGTGTCGCCAGGCTTTTCTCGAGTTACCGGAGTTGCGGACGCGGCTTGCTGACCGTTTTCCATCGGCTCACGCATGGCCGCTTGCACTACTGGGCCGTTGAGGGCTCGAGCGTTCGCGGGCATGGGCGCCCGCGCCACAGTTGGCTTCGCTGCGCCGGCAGAGTCTCCGGTCACTTCCGCGGTCTCCAGCGGTTCGCCAGGATGATCGGGGGTCCCTTCTTCCAGATCTTTATCTTTCATCCTCGCCTGGGCCAGCAGCAACTGATGCTTTGGAGCGAGCGGCAGATCGTGCGGCACGTGCAGGTATTCGAGCACCTGCTGCGAGATGCGGCGGAATACCGGCGCCGACACCTGGCCGCCTTGGTGGAGTCCGACCGCTGAGTCCAGGATCACTGCGACAACAATCTGGGGATTGTTGACGGGTGCGAATCCTGCAAATGATCCGATGTATTTGGTCTTCGAGTACGCGCCTGTCGCGGGATCCACTTTCTGCGCTGTGCCGGTCTTGCCCGCCGCCGAGTAGCCTTCCAGAATCGCCTTGCGGCCGGTTCCTTCGAGCACGACCTTCTGCATCATCGAGCGCATCTCGGCCGCAGTGTAAGGGGAAATAACCCGCCGGCCCTCGGCAGGATGGAAGGCGACGGTCTGGACGGTCGCTTGCGGTTGAGTCGTTCCCGCTACGATGCGCGGGGCCACCCATACGCCATCATTGGCAAAGGTGGAGACGAGGCCAGCGAGTTGGAGAGGCGAGATGCCGATCTCCTGGCCCATCGAAATCGCCGCAATCGAGACCCTCGACCAGCGGCTGGGAGGCTTGGTCAGGCCTCGCGTCTCTCCGGGAAGTTCAATACCAGTCGGTTGCCCGAATCCATAGGCGCGAATGTACTTGTAAAAACGGTCTTCGCCCAGGCGCAGCGCGATTTTGATGGCGCCCACATCGCTCGATTCGGCAAGAACGCCCCACACCGGGAGCAGGCCGTGAGGTTTCGAGTCACGGATGCGCATGCCGTTGTAGACAATCGATCCCATCTGGCAGTCGAAGACTTCATCCGGATTGGTGATTTTTTCTTCGAGCGCCGCCGAAATCGTCACCAGTTTGAAGGTTGAGCCGGGTTCGTAGACATAGCTCACAGCGCGATTGGTGAGCGCTGCCGGCGTGATCTGTTTGCGCAGGTTCGGGTTGAAGGTGGGGCGATTGGCCAGGGCCAGGATTTCTCCGGTGTGCGGGTTTTCGACAATTACCGTGCCGGCAATGGCCTGGGTGTCGTGAATGGCCTGGTCAAGCTCCTTCTCGGCGATGTATTGGATATTCTTGTCAATGGTCAGGACTAAGTTTTCGCCGGGCTCAGGCTGCGTTTCGACATCGGAGAACCACTTCTTGCGGGCATCCACCGAGATCGACATCTTTCCTGGCCGGCCGCGGAGCTGCTCGTCGAATTCATGCTCGATGCCGCTCTGCCCAGAGTCCTCCATGCCGACCGACCCCAGCACCTGCGCGGCAAGATCGCGAGCGGGAAAGAAGCGCTTAGGCTCCTTCTGAAAATGGATGCCTTGGAGGTTGAGCGACTTGATGCGCCCGATGGTTTCATCACTCGCTTTTCGCGCCACCCAGCAGAACGTCTTGTGCGCGCGGCAGTCGGCCAGCACCACGTTGGCATCTTCGCCCGTGATGCGCGAGATCAGCGACACTGCCGTGGCAAGATCTTTCACTTCGGTGGGAACGGCAAAGGCGGAATCGACAAGCACAGACATCGCCAACTCGCGTCCGGCACGGTCGTAGATGACTCCCCGCTTTGGGGCAAGGGGAATTGCGCGTTGCTGCTGATGTCCGGCCTGCTTCACGAAGTTTCCGTAGCAGAAAACCTGCAGATAAATCAGGCGTCCGCCGATGGCGGCGCACCATAGAAGAAGCATGGTGCCCAGCAGGTAAAGACGGGGGCTGCTGCCGGGATTGGGACTGGTCGCCATGGAAAATCGTCGAGGGTCGCTTGCCACGACCTCAACTTCGCGCAGAAGACTTCCGCCTCAGACAAACATGGCGGTCTACGTACAAACCGGCGGCCGCGGAAATCCAGCCGAGCTTTGCTCGGCGCGTCCGGATCAAAGATCCGGACCCACACAAACGAGCCCTACGGCCCTACGACCACGACTGGGGCTGCGCTGGCCATGACCGGGGCTTGAGTATCAGCTACGGCGGAGTCCATGTGCATCACCTGGCCGGGTTCGGGCGGGACCAGACCCATACGGCGCGCCAGCACATCAATACGTTCTGGATCGCGTAGCGAGGCGTCTTCGAGGCGCAGAGCGTGGTTCATCTCGGTCAAAGCGCTGAGTTCGCGCTTGGCCGACTCGATTTGATAGCCGTATTCAATCGCTTTGAAGTGTTGCCAGGCGTAGGTGAAGACGAGCAGGAACAGGCAGGCAAGAGCCGTGCCGAACTGCTTCATCTCGCGGTTGTGGCGGGGATCCTCCACCTTGACCAGGCGGGAGTTGTCGATCGCCTTGGAGAAATAGATCTCCGGTGTGCCCGACCAGAATGGGCGGCGCCCCGCTGCCGGACCCGTGCTGCGAATTGTTGCTGCCGCTGCCGCCATTATGCTGCTCCCATGAAAACCTGGTCACCTTCTGTTATCGGAAACTGCATCGCGAAAATCGTATGCAGTTCTCGGTCATTGGCGGTCCGGTACTGTTCGGCCCGTTGCTCGGCTTGCTCCACCGTTGCCATCAAGTCTCTAATCAATGTGCCCGTGTACATTCCCGCAACCTCAAAATGGATTCCTACCACGGAACCCGTTCCTTCACGATCCAGCGGATCTTGCGTCCGCTTTGGACGAACCTGAACCTTGTAGGCCCGGCACGCCATGACAGCTCATGCCGGGAACTCCGGCAGGTTCTCCGGAGCTAAACTTTTTCCGCCGCCCGCAACTTCGCGCTGCGTGCTCGCGGGTTGCGATCGCTTTCTTCTTCCGATGACGTTAGCGGCTTTTTCGTTAGCACACGAAAGTCACCCCGCCTCACGCCATCCCGCAACGCGTCTTTCACGATGCGGTCCTCCAGCGAGTGAAAACTGATCACCACCACGCGTCCACCTGGCTTCAGAATCCGTGGCGCTGCATCGAGCAGCGCTCGCAGATCGTCCAGTTCGCGGTTTACGAAGATTCGAAGAGCCTGAAAAGTCCTGGTCGCTGGATGAATCTTCCTGTCGTACTCGTCTTTACCCCGATTCATTGGCCGGGCCGCGGCTGATATGACGTCCGCAAGATGTGCGGTGGATCGTATCGGCCGCGACCGGCAAATGGCTCTGGCGATTCTCCGCGACCTCCTTTCCTCTCCGAATTCGTAAATCACATCGGCAAGCTGTCGCTCGTCGAGGTGGTTTACCACTTGTTCGGCGGTGCGCTCGGACCGCGGGTCCATCCGCATGTCGAGGGGCCCATCCGCCTGAAAACTGAATCCGCGCGCCGCATCGTCCAACTGCAGGCTGCTCACTCCGACGTCGGCGAGGATTCCGTCGACCCCCGCTGCTTGCTCACCCTTCGCAATCTCTGCGAAGGATCGATGCAGCAACGTGATTGTCGGCCAATCCGAGCTTTCCGGTGCGAGCTTCTTGCGCGCGATTTCCAGCGCTGCTGGATCTTTATCGAGCCCAATCAAATGTCCCGGTGCGCCGAGGCGTTTTGCGATTTCGTAACTGTGTCCGCCCAAACCCACCGTAGCGTCGATATAAGTCCCACCGCGCTGCACGGCTAAAAAGTCGATCGCTTCTTTTAAAAGAACCGGAACGTGGCTCGCTGCCCTTCCACCACGTCCAACCCCCTGAGGGGTGTCTGTTGAACCCTCGCCCACTAGATGCCCAGTTCGTCGAGCGTCTTCTCATCGTCAGGCGTGAACTTTTCTTCTTCGATCTCTTTCTTGAACAGCTCCAGGTTCCTGACGATCAAGTACGTCAAATTCCCCAGAACCGCTACCTCGCCCTTGATTTGTCCCGATTCGCGCAGTAACTGGGGCAGCAACAACCGTCCCTGGCCGTCCATTTCCACTTGCTGCCCGTAATAGTTCGTTCGATCCAGAAACTTCTTCTTCGTAGGATTGAAATTGGAAAGCCCGGCCAGCTTCTGCTCGATCCGCTCCCATTCCTCGAAGGGATACACTTGAGCAACCTTCCCGTCCAAACTTGTGATGTAGAATTGTTGACCGTATTTCTCGTCGATCACCCGCTTGAACTCGGCCGGGATTTTGAGGCGTCCCTTCTCGTCGACCCGGGTTGGATGATTGCCGCGAAACATGTGAGAGGCCCCTACGGAGGCCATTTCCCCTTAACGGGGCGTTCTGTCTGGTTGCCGCTACGACAGCCACAAGGGAGGTAAAAGCAGCGCAAAGTTCGGTCAAAGTCGGGCGAATCGGGCTGTTTATCGTACTGTTGGGTCGGTTTTCCACCGGCTCCTCGTTTTCAGCTCCGGACTCCCACGGCCGATACTGCTATGACCACTTCGTACCACTTTGTACCACAATCTTAGCTCTAAGTCTTTTATTGTCAAGCCGAAACTTGATGGTGGTAGTCCCACTCTTGCACTGATTCCGGAAAGTACGAAGGCTTGTGGTTAACCAATTGAGCGACCACTAGTAGTAGCGTTTACGCTCTTGGTTCTTTCGCTATTCGTTCGCTAAGATTTTTCTTGATCTCCGCCAGTGGCGCGGTTTTTCTTGTGGAAATTCCGACTTTTGTTTCGGCAACCAAGAAACCTGCCCATTCCAGTTTTCGGTGGATCGCGCGCATCGCAGAATTCAAATGGCATCGTTACTTTGCTGACGTGCAGGATTCGGGTCGGTTCAAGACCCGGCACCACCGCCATGAGTTCGAGGCGGAAGCGAAGGCTCAGCGGCAGGTGAGTCTTCCGAAGCTGTTCTCATAGTGTTGTGACTAATTCGGGGTATGGGTTTTGGGTCCGAAGTACGAGGTCTGAGTTCGGGCGAACTATTCAAGTTCGGCTGTGATACAGAATTCCAGCGCTGACGTGTCGTACTCGATCCGCAGGAGGTTGGGCTTGCAGCAGACCTGGCAGTCCTCCACGTAGCTTTGCCGGCGTCCGACGGACTCGTCGACGGAGGTGGAGTTCCATTCTCCGCAGGCGGCGCATTGGAAGCCGGATTCCATGGGATCGAGAAAGAATACCTTAGTAGCTAAGCCGGACGCCTTATCCAAACTCAGATGGCACGACTTGGAATCGTTCCCTACCCAATTCTGCCAAACGGGCAGGCTTCCCTGACTTCAAACTGCAATCGAAAATCGGGAATCTTAACTCCTTCTATAATGGCCCGACGTCCCCGTCGGAGGGCTCATGATTTCTCGGCGCCGATTTCTTGAAGTGGGCAGCGTAAGCGCGGGCGCGGCCCTGGCTTTGCCCCGCCCGGCCGCAACAGCTGCAAGCAACGCGGATGACTCATCTTTGCCGCCACCGTTGGCACGGCTCCAATCGCGGAAGAGCGAAGCCACGCCCATCACGCGGGAGGAGCGCGGCGAGCGCCAGGAGCGAGCTCGCAAATTGATGAGCGAGAATGGGCTTGACGCCATCGTCCTCATGGAAGGTACATCGCTGCGGTACTTCACCGGCATGCGGTGGTGGGGCGGCGAGCGCACCTTTGCCCTCGTGCTGCCGGCGAAGGGCGCCGCGTTTTACGTTTGCCCAGGATTCGAGGAAGGACGCGCGCGGGAGCAGATCGGCAGCGGTCCTGACGCCGCCCAGGCCGACGTGCGCACCTGGCAAGAGGACGACAATCCATACCGGCTCATCGCACAGGGGCTGAAGGATCGCGGCATCGCAAGCGGCAAAGTTGGGATCGAGGAGACTGTGCGCTTCCTGTTCGCCGACGGCATCGCCAAGGCCGCGCCTCAGGCGACGTTTGTGAGCGCTACACCGGTGACCGCCGGCTGCCGCATGATCAAGAGCGCCCACGAAATAGCGCTGATGCGCCTCGCTTCTCAGGTGACACTCGCAGTGTATGAAGCCGTGTATCAGTCCATGCGCGACGGCATGACCCAGCACGACGTTAGCGGTCTGATCGATTTAGGTTATAACCGGATGGGCTTTCCTGGTGAAGCGAGCGTGATGGTTGGCGAATACTCGGCCTTCCCTCACGGATCCACCACGCCGCAAGTCATCCGCGAGGGCTCGATCGTTATGATCGACGATGGCTGCACGGTCGAGGGATACGAATCGGACATCACCCGGACCTTCGTGCTGGGGAAAGCGTCTGACAAGATGAAGCAAGTGTTCGACATTGTTCATCGAGCGCAAGCAGCGGCCCTGGCGGCCGCGCGCCCGGGAGGCGAGTGCGGCTCCGTGGATGCAGCGGCGCGGAAAATAATCACGGAGGCGGGTTACGGTCCCGACTACAAATACTTCACCCACCGCCTCGGGCACGGCATGGGCATGGACATGCACGAGTGGCCTTATCTTGTGCGGGGCAACGCGGCCAAGCTGCAGGCCAACATGACGACCAGCAACGAGCCAGGGATTTACCTTCGCGGGGAATTTGGAATTCGCCTGGAAGATGATATGCACGTTACAGAAAACGGCGCCGAGTTGTTCACACCGCAGAGTACGTCGCTGGAGGAGCCGTTCGGGAAAGGATGAACTGGTGCGGCTGCGGCCTTAGTCGACCTTGGTGGAGCGGCGCCATTTCGCGTGAAGCCACGCGAGGATACCGATCGCACAGACTTCGACCGGACCCGGCGGCATGATTTGCATGCGCCACAGGCTGTCATAGTCGTGGGTCGCCACGTACACCGCCCATATGGTCCCAGCAGCCGCGATGAGGCTTCCGAGGCGTTCTTCCGCCCGAATACTCAGCAGGTTTCGCTGGCTGCGAACCGGCTTCGCAGGCTTGCGAATAGGGACGACGGGAATGTACTGGGGCTTTGATTGGACGTAACCCTCGCGCCCTGCGTCCCAATCGATATAGTCGCCTCGGTCCGATTTCGCCACAGCATCCACACTGCCACAAACATGCGGTGTACGCTTGTTACGTGCGGACTTGTCCGCTCGCCGACCGCCTGGTCTTAATGACTCGTAGAGACGCCTTAAGCCTCCGGGACGGGTGGGCAGCCGGGAAACTCCTTGAGAAATGTGTTGCCGACGTAGCCCAGATACTCGATGCCGATTTCGCTGGTGAAGTAACCATCGGCCGTGAGCTTGCGCAAGAATCCGAAGAACTCTATTCCCTGCCCGAGACTTGGATCTTGCTTGGCATTCTTGCGGTAGGCGATGAGATCGAGAATCTCTTTCTGTTGCTCGGATGTGCTTTCAAGATAAGTCTTGCCGTATCGATCCACACAAGTGTTGTCGAACCACATTAGTCCTCCGCCGAGAGCGACTTGATAGTCCTTGTTTTCGCTGGTAATCAGATCGATGAACTCGGGCGCGCTGGCTTCGATGGCTCCTTTTGAATTTTCGTCCGACGGGATGATGGTCTGGCAGAGCGTCTGCAGCGTCTTGTAGTCGTGAGCGGAGAAAAACTTGGGGGAATAGCCGTGGTCTTCGGCCTGGGCTCTTTCCGCATTCACCATGCGATGAGCGTATTCGGCTGCTTCCAGCGGAATCACCCGCAGCACCGAACCACTCACCGCGGTAAGCGTCAGTGATCTCAGGATATCTCGTCGCGAAATGGGCATGGTCGCGTTCCGGCTACAGGTTTCCTTTCTTCGCCTGGTCGATCAGATAATCCGAAGCCCGCCAGGTCAGCGCCATGATGGTCAGCGTGGGATTCTTGTCGGCGTTGGTGACAAAACAGGCCCCGTCGGTCACAAACAGGTTTTTTACATCGTGCGCCTGGCAGTACTGGTTCAAAGCCGAGGTTGCGGGGTGCGTTCCCATGCGAACCGTGCCGACTTCGTGAATGATGACGCCGCCATCGGCGATTCCGTAGGGATGCGGGCCATCAGGACGAGTTGAGGTGACGTAGGTTCCGCCTGCAGCTTCGGTGATTTCGCGGTAGGTCTGCTGCATATCGCGAGCCATCTTGATTTCGTTATCGCTCCACTTCCAATGAAAGCGAAGCACGGGGATACCCCACTGGTCTACTGCGGAGGGATCGATTTCGCAATAACAATTTTCGTTAGGGATCATCTCGCCCCGGCCAGAGAAGCCAATGTAGGTGCCATACTTTTTCTTGCACTCCTGCTTGAGAGCGGCACCGTAGGCCTCAAAGTCGTCGCAAATGTCGTCGTAGTCACCGACGCCCGGCATGCCGCGTCCGCCGCCGAATTCGGTGTGATAGCCGCGAAGGAATTCGTTCTTGCGATCAAACTTCCACCATGGCAAATACATGTGCATCCCGCCGACGCCGTCGTGGTTGTGAGCCGGCATTTTTTCCAGTGCCGGGAAATACCCAACGCCATTGCTGCCGACGGAGTCCATCAGGTAGCGCCCCACCACTCCGGAGGAATTGGCCAAACCGTCGGGGAAAAGCGTGGATCTGGAATTCAGCAACAGGCGAGCGGATTCGCAAGCGCTGGCCGCAACCACGAAAGCCCGCGCGTAAATGCGTTGCTCGCCGCGTGTCGCCTTGTCGATGTAGGAAACAGCGGCGACTTTGCCATCTTTGCCCACGATGAGTTCCCTCGCCATGGCACCGGTGATCAGGGTCAAGCGGCCGGTCTTCTGCGCGGGGGGAATCATGACCTGGCTCGAACTGAAGTTTGAGGCGGTTATGCAGCCGCGGCCGCATTGCGCGCAGTAATGGCAGGCGGCGCGGCCATTGTGAGGCTGGGTCAGGATCGCCAGCCGCGAAGGCACACACAAGATGCTCAGTTTGTCGCATGCCTTCTTGATGATGGTTTCGGTGCAGCGCGGCTTGGGCGGGGGCAGGAAGATTCCGTCCGGAGCGCTCGGAATGTTTTCCTTCGTCCCGAAGACTCCGATGTAGGACTCGACCTTGTCATAGTAGCGAGCGACATCGTCGTAACCGAGGGGCCAATCGTCGCCCATGCCGTCATGCGAGCGGACCTTGAAGTCCACTGGCGCCATACGCAAGGCGATGCGTCCCCAGTGATTGGTGCGTCCGCCGACAATGCGGGAGCGGAACCAGCGGAATTTCGAACCCGGCGCCGAAACGTAAGGTTCGCCTTCGATCTCCCACGCGCCGTTCGGGGCAAGGAATTCGTCTTCCAGCCCACGGCGCGCCCGGCCCCCCACTCCGGCGCCGCGATGGGTCAAGTCGTACGGCCAGACGTGCTCTTTGTAGTCTCGCTCGGGAACAAGCGGAGGGCCAGCCTCGAGCAACGCGACACTCAGACCGCCTTCGGTGAGCACCTTGGCGGCGGTGCCTCCAGACGCACCAGAACCGATGATGCAGACGTCGTACGTTTTGGGTGTGCGCTTGACTTGCATGGATCTCCGCGAGCTTGACTGCCTGAGAAAGGCCGCCGACGAGGCGGCGGCCAACGTCGGGCCAAACTCTAGAAACGTAACTTCTCGAGATATGCGTAGCTGGTGGCGATGCTGTCGAACGGCGCCTTTGGGTGGTCATGTTCGACGACATAGACGTCGATGCCAGCCTTTCCTGCATGCGCGAAGAGGTTCTTCCAGTTGATAAGTCCGCTGCCCACTTCGGTCAGATCGACAGTGTCGCCGAAGTTCTGTGGACCGCCAGGCGTGATTTTCGGAAGTTGCTTCAGGTCTTTGACGTGAACCAGGGGGAATCTGCCGGGATACTGATTGAAGTACTTAATCGGGTCGGCACCTGCCGCCGTAATCCAGCAAAGATCCATCTCCATTTTGACCAAGTTCGCGTCGCATTGTTTGAGCAGTTCATCGTAGGGCAGTTTGCCGTCGACGGGAAGAAACTCGAACCAGTGATTGTGATAGGCAAACTGCATGCCGGCCTTCTTAGTCTGCTCACCGCAGCGGTTGAATTTCTCGGAAGCCTGCTTCCAGATGTCGGGGGACTTACGGAGTTCCTCGGGAATCCAGGGGCAGACAATGTACTTCAGGCCGATGGTCTTGGACGTTTCGATGACGGAGGAAAACTTGTCGTCGAGTTCGTCATATTGCACGTGCGTGGAGGGGGCAGTCAGGCCATTCTTGTCGAGCGCGGCGCGGACCTGCTCACCGGTACGGCCAAAATATCCGGCGAACTCCACTTCTTTGTAGCCGATTTTCGCAACCTTGGCGAGGGTGCCGTCGAAGTCCGCTTTCATGGCGTCGCGCACGGTGTAGAGTTGCACGCCGATATGTTCGGCCTTGTGATCTGCGGCAGCCCAACCCAGGCGGCTGGTCAGGAGCGTGGCGGCGGAGACGGTACCTGCGGTTTCAAGAAAGGTGCGGCGGTTCATAGCATGAAGACTCATGATGCTGTTCCTCCGATCGCGCATGTAGGGATGGAAGTGAATTCCGGGAGCATTATACGCGCCGGGCGAGCGACAAAAATAGCCATGCAAGGCCGGCCAGTGACTCGCCACAAAAAAACATCACCATCATGCATCAATATGGCGATGCCACGACAGACAGCCTGTTCGGAGGTCTGCCCTCTACTTATTGTTTCTCGACCTATGACTTCACGACCTGCAGGTTGTTGGTGACCGAGAAAGTACCAGAGACGCCGTTGGCTCGAAGACCGGCGAGATTCTTGTCCGCATCGCTGTCCACGACGCCTTCCAAGGTCACATGACCGTTCTTGACAATGATACGGATGGGCTTCTGGACTCCGAGCTCATATTTTTGAAGCCCCGGGAAGCCATAAATCGCACGAAACAGCCGCAAACGCAGGCGGTCATCATTGGGCGATGGAGGAAGAACCTCGATCTGGTTCTCGACCTTCTCGACGCCCTCAATGTGTTTCACGACATTCTCGGCATCGGATTTGAGCGTGGGCCGCACCACCTGGCCGATGAGCGTGACATTGTAGCCATCCACCTTAAATGCAATGTAGTCGAAGACGCCGAAGTAGGGAAGCATCAACAGCTCGTGGCGTACTTCGCGGGTGATTCGTTCCTGGGCGCGGGCTGAGGGCTCGCGTTGGGTATCCTGGGCGGTGCCTTGAGTGTTTATGGTTAGCAAGCTGGCGAGGACAAGAAGGATCAGCCTGTCTTTCATCGCGGTCTCTCCTTACATTGTGTAATGCTCGGGGATAGGATCAAGTCTACTCTCGGATAGCCGATTTTTGATGCGGGAACCGGCCACAGCGGTGGCCAAAAAAAACGCACCTTAGCGATTTGAAGGCCCAATGTGGGTGGGTGCCAGGGTTGCTGACTCCTAAGGAGCAAGGGCTAAGCTCAGTCCGTCGTTCGACGCGGACAGCAGTCGTACATCCGCGCAACCATTCACAATCCAGTTAGCACCTGCGGCGAGCAGCGCTGGGTCCGGAGCCGTCGTCTTGAAAGCGATGACTCTGGCACCGGCGGCCCTGCCGGAGCGAATTCCGGCGGGAGCATCTTCCAGGACAACGCAGTCGGCGGCGTCAAAACCAAGAAGGTTGGCGGCCTTTCGATAAGGTTCGGGATGCGGTTTGCCATTAGTGATGTCAGTGGAAGTGATCAGCTTCTTGGGCACAGGGAGCCCGGCCGCTTTGATGCGGACTTCGGCGAGTGGGCGGGTACAAGAGGTCACGATGGTCCAGCGGTTGCTGGGAAGACCGGAGAGCAGTTCGAGCGCGCCGGGTAGCGGAACCACGCCTTCGAGGTCTTCGATTTCGCGGCGCTCGACCTCGCGATTTTCGGCTTCGTGGTCGGCGTTGGGAAGATATTCCCGAACCGTGGTAATACTGGGGCGGCCGTGCGCACGAGCAACAGCCTCCTCAGGGTTGAATCCATGCTCGATCGCCCAGCGGCGCCACACCCGCTCGACTGCGGGAGTGGAGTTGATCAGTACCCCATCGAGGTCGAAGAATAAGGCAGCACATTGGAGTTGGGTCATTGCCTACCAAGTCCTGCGGATGGGATGAGCTTCCGTGTTGAATACAACTTTGCTCAGATCGAGCGTATCCGGCGACGCGAAGAGCAGGTAGGAGTACTTGAGGGTCTCAGCGAAGACGAAGCTTTCCATTTCGTCCTTCTTTGTTTTCTTTTCGACGTCGTTTAGGGCGGCATATGCCACATCGGTTCGGCAATACTTCACAAGGCTGTCGAAAAAGGTCTTTCCCATTTCGACATAACGCGGATCGTGGGTGAAGTAGTGGAGGTAATACGCCGACTCGATGATCTCCGGCCGCAATTCGTAACCCTTCGAGACGGCGGTCATCGTTTTGTAATCGATTTCTTCGGGTTCGATGCCGTAGGTCGTCCACATCTTGTAGGCCGAGTCTTCCAGTTTGCGCGCGCGATCGAGGTCGCCGGAAAGAGCCAGCGTGCCCGGAAAGAAGGCGTCGAGCGCCCCGAACTCGGTGCCCGCATGGGCTCCGGTGTTCATGTCCGCCTGACCATACCAGAACCCAGTCGTTGTCATATCGGCGAGGTATTTGTTGATCGCGTCGACGCTCGACTTCCACATACGCTCACAGTCTTTGTCGCCAAACAGCAGCCAGGACTTCAGCAGGTACTCGTAGTACGAGTCAATGCCTCCCCCGATGTGGCTGACCGGGTTGGTCCACTGGCCTGACTTCACGTTGATGGTTGAGCCCACCAGGCCGATGGGCGACCGCCGGTTGTAAAGTTCGACTACCGCCCGCTTGGCTTTCTCGTAGTACACCGGCTTGCCGGTCAGTTTGCTGAGCGTGCCGAACTCGATCAGTAAGGTGCCTACCTCCGCCGGGTTGGTTAGCTCTCCGCGAACCGCGCCGGTTTTGAGGTTGACGTACACGTAGGGCATTCCCGTGGGAGAGCTGAACGCCGGTAGCAGGCGTGTGCCCAAATCGTCCGCCAGCACGAGTAACCCTTTGTCGCCGGATAGTTGGTAACTGCTGAGCAGGCCGCCCAGCAGACGGATCGTGATTTCGAAGTTCTTGACGTAAATATCGCGGTCGAATGACAGGTTCTTGACGATGTATTCGCGAGTCGCCGCCGCTTCGTCATTCATGCCCATGAGAATCATCGTATCGAGAGCATCGACAGGAGACATCAGCAAGGACGCGCTGTACCAGTCGTGATAACTCTTGCTCAGTGGTTTGAGCGCGTCGTGTCCCCAGGCGTATTGTTTGTAGCCTTCCCACGCGTGACGGAATTCCTGGCGCACGCGGTCGGCCATTTCGGCATCGCCAGACGGCGCGGTGCTAGGCGACACACGTGTTGCAGATACTGCGGACGTTTCCTGCCTGCCGGACGTCGTGCCGGTCTGCGATGACGCGACGTGCGCCAGCGCGCAGGTCAGACAGAGAGTCATGATTTTCGCTGTAACTCCGGTCCTCAATGCTTTCACAGGCACGATTGTAAACCAGCGCCAGAGCGCGGCTTTTCCGCGGAAAACGCCGACTACACCCTGTCGTGACTTCTTCCCAACTCAGGAATCGGGAGGTAGTGATGAAAGTCACCTGGGCTCGTATCTGCCGTCACCTCATTTCCAACGGAGCAGCCGTAACATTCTGGTGGTGGCTGGCAGGAGGGCGCCATGCTCTCGAAGTGCGCCAATCCCGAGTGCGTAGAGGTTTTCCGGTATCTGCACCAAGGAAAGATCTTCCAATTGCCGCCTACTTGTCACCGCAGGCGACGACAGCGGCCTTGAATGCGTCTCGGCATGAGCGCTTCGGGCTTTGCGCCCCATGTTCGAAACGTCAACGGAGGTGTCTATGACAGTCGCAGAACTGAAAGCTCATAATCCCTCCCGCACCAACGCGGTTTTCAAGCACATACTGGTGGCGACAGATTTCTCCGAGGCTTCCCGGCGGGCCCTGTGTGGCGCGCTAACGTTGGCGACGGACCGTGACACGCAGGTGTCGGTGATCCACGTCATGCGGCCCGACTGGAGGTATGCCTCCTTGGAGAATCCGCCGGAGATCGATCTTCAGCGTATCGACACAGAAGAGCGGCTCAAAGCTTTTGTCAGTGACGCGGCACCCGCAACTAAGATAACGACGGCCTCGGTAAGACAGGCTCGGTAAGACAGGCCCCGGTGGCCGAGGCCGTGGCGGCAGTAATCAAAGAGGGAGGAATTGACCTTCTGGTCGTAGGAACGCGAGGGCGAGGAGGCCTAAGCAAACTGGCACTCGGTTCGGTGGCGGAGGAACTCCTGCGCGTCGCACCGTGCCCGGTCCTGACTATTGGTCCCGGACCGAACCTGGAAGCGATCACTCGCGAGCCAGGATTTCACCGAATTCTATTCGCAACCGACTTCGGCAGAGGCTCGGTGAAGGCGTTACCTCTCGCTTTGTCCCTGGCGAAAGCGCATCAGGCCAAGCTGATTCTCCTCCATATGATTTCGCCCATGCCCGCAACAACCGGAAGCCTTTCGGTCTATGCTCCGGCGGTGGCTGCGGCCGACGAACTGCAGGAGTGGGAGAGCGCATCGCGCAAGCGGGCCCTCCAGCAGTTGCGAGAATGCCTGCCTGCAAACCATGGTCTGGAGCAAGAACCAGAGTACATAGTGGGAACCGAGTTCGTCTCGGAGGCGATCCTGACAGCGGTAGATAGATTCAAGATTGACTTGATCGTCATGGGTGCCAACCGGACAGCCTCGCCGCGAACGGCCGCGCATACGCCGATGGGGGCAGTACACCACGTTGTGGAGCACGCGAGGTGTCCGGTACTGACCGTCGCGGGGTAGAAAAGGTCAGCGCGCCGGGGGGAGAGGTTCTCCCGGCGACAAGAACATGTCCTCACCAATCAGGACTGGACGATCTTTTCCAATGCCGGTCGATTGCGGATCACTAGGGTCGACCCTTTGAGCTGCAGCAACTGTTTCTTCTTGAACTCGGAAAACAGTCGGCTGACAGTCTCGCGGGTAGTCCCAATGATCTCGGCAATCTCCTCATGGGTCAGCGTGAGCTTGACCTGCGTGGTGCCGTCGTTTTGTGTGATCTTGGCCGACCAGGACAGCAGCAGCTTGGCAAATTTTTCCGACGGCGAGCTGGTGAGACCCAGAGTGCGGATCTCCTCGTAGGCGGTGTAGTAATTGCGGCTCAGCTGTTCGGCGACTCGCAAGGCCACTTCTCCGTGATCCTTGAGGAATTGCAACAAGGAGTCGCGCGGAATGAAGTTGGCCTGGCCAGGCTCCATCATTTCGGCAGTGACTTCGTACGGACGATTGGAAACGACCGCATTCAAGCCGAGAACGTCTCCAGAATCGGAGATCTTCGTGATGATGGTTTTGCCTTCGCGGGAAGAAGTGGAAAGTTTTGCCTTCCCGGCACAGAGTACGAACACACCCCGCGGCTGCTGCCCTTCGATGAAGAGCATCGCACCCTTGGGATAAACGGCAGTCGATTTAATGTCGTTGAGGCGTTGTCCGGCATGCACGGTGAGATTGCAAAATAGATGTTCCTCTCTCACCGCGCAGGTGAGGCAGTTATCAAGAATATTTAGTCCATAAGGGGCGCGCATCAAGCACCCTCCCTTGTATCAATTGTAGCATCGCATTTGCGCGTGTGATCACCGTCACGAGCCCCCGTGATTACGGACATATCAGGAACACAGACGTATCGAGAAAACTATGTCACGATGGGTGGAGTGTAAATTTTGGCTTACAGCCGCGTTCCACCGCCGGCCTTCATACTGCGAAAGAGCATGGCTGTGAAAGAATAGAGCGTCCGTCGCAGCGGGAGGTATTTCCGTGAGTGAAGTATTTAGCACTTCCGTGCCGCCGCTCGTCGATCCTTTCAAAATGGGCGCGCCACCCCGGCGGCCCGCCTTGGAATCGCTGTTCCTGCCCCGCTCCGTAGCCGTCATTGGTGCCACGGATCGGCAAGGAACCGTGGGGCGCAGCGTGCTTACCAACCTGCTGGAAAGCAAGGTTCCCCTTAGGCTGCACGCTGTTAATCCCATCCGCGAAGATATTCTCGGAATCAAGACTCATAAACATGTCGGAGACATCGCTGGTGGTGTCGACCTGGCGCTGGTGGTCACCCCTGCGCAGACTGTGCCCGAAGTCATCGGGGAGTGCGTGGACGCGGGTGTGAAATCCGCGGTAGTGATCTCAGCGGGATTTCGCGAACAGGGACATGAGGGGGCGGTGCTGGAAGACGAAATTCAGAAACACCTGCGGCGAGGATCGCTGCGCTTGATAGGGCCGAACTGCATGGGGTTCATGAATCCGACCATTGGACTGAACGCGACTTTTGCCAGAGTGATACCCGAGAAAGGCAGCGTCGCCTTTCTCAGCCAGAGCGGCGCATTGCAGACCGCGATCTTGGACTGGAGCCAGCGCGAACACGTAGGGTTCAGCGCGATCGTCTCTACTGGTTCGATGCTTGACGTGGGATGGGGTGATCTCATCTATCACTTTGGAGACGATCCTCACACCAAAAGCATTCTCATCTACATGGAGTCCGTCGGAGACGCGCGTTCGTTTCTTTCGGCAGCGCGGGAAATCGCGCTCAGCAAGCCAATCATCGTGATCAAAGCCGGCAAGTCAGAAGCCGCGTCGAAGGCCGCTGCTTCCCACACCGGAGCGTTGACCGGAAGCGATGAGGTACTGGAAGCGGCGTTGCGGCGCTGTGGCGTCTTGCGGGTACAGAACCTTGCAGACCTTTTTTACATGGCGGAGGTCTTGAGCAAGCAGCCGCGCCCGCGCGGTCCGCGCCTCACCATTGTGACCAACGCTGGTGGGCCAGGAGTACTGGCAACCGACTCACTGATCGCAACCGGTGGTGAGCTTAGCTCGCTGTCCGCGGAATCGCTGCATGAACTGGACAGCTTTCTCTCTCCGCACTGGAGTCACGCGAATCCGATCGATGTTCTGGCGGATGCGGACGCGGATTGCTTTGTCAGAGCGGTCGACGTCGCCTCGAAGGATCCCGGTAGCAATGGATTGCTCGTAATCATCGCTCCCCAAGGTCACGCTCATCCCACGCAAGTTGCCGAGCGCATGAGCCGCTATGCTCATGGTTCAGGCAAGCCAGTCCTGGCGAGTTGGATGGGCGGAGACGGAGTTGCGGAAGGAACGGCTATTCTCAACACCTCGGGCATTCCCACGTTCTCCTATCCGGACACCGCCGCGCGCGCCTTCACCTACATGTGGCGATACACCGACAATCTGCGCGGACTCTATGAAACTCCGGCGTTCATCGAGGGACCGGAGAGTGGGGCCGATGCGCGCGGGAAGGTCAGGGAATCCGTTGAGCGCGTGCGTGCCGCAGGCAGGACGATGCTCAACGAATTTGAAGCCAAGACACTTCTTGCCTGTTACGGAATTCCCGTCGTGGACACGCGCGCGGCGGAAAACGAAGAGCAGGCGGTGAACCTCGCGACTGAGATTGGGTATCCAGTAGTCCTGAAGCTTCTTTCCAATACTATCGCACATAAGACAGATGTGGATGGCGTTCGCCTGCGGCTCCAGAATGCGGAACAAGTTCGGAACGCCTATCGCGCCATCCAGACCTCGGTTGCAACCAAGGCTGGAGCGGAGCACTTTGCCGGAGTGACCGTACAGCCGATGGTTAAGCGGGACGGCTACGAATTGATTCTGGGCAGCACGGTGGATGCACAGTTTGGACCAGTCATCCTGTTTGGGTCCGGCGGAGTGATGGTGGAGGTCTACCGCGATCGGTCGTTGGCGCTGCCACCACTAAACACTACGCTGGCGCAGCGGTTGATGGAACGGACGCGAATCTACGCGGCTCTGCAGGGCGTACGCGGACGTAAGCCGGTGAACCTGGCGGAGCTCGAAGGACTGCTGGTGCGCTTCAGCCAGCTCGTAGTGGAGCAGCCATGGATCAAAGAAATTGATATCAATCCTCTGCTGGCCAGCCCGGATCAACTCGTCGCGCTCGATGCGAGAGTGGTGGTCCACGATTCGACAGTGGACGCCAAACAACTGCCCCGACCAGCGATCCGGCCGTATCCGTCGCGGTATGTGTCCGAATGGCGCTTCAAGGACGGAACGCCGGTAACGATCCGGCCGATTCGGCCGGAAGACGAGCCGCTCATGGTGCAGTTTCATACCACACTTTCAGAGCGCAGCGTATATCTGCGTTACTTCTGTTCTCTGAGCCTGAGCACGAGAGTGGAACACGAGCGACTGGTGCGCATCTGCTTCGGCAGCTACGATCGCGGATTTGCCCTGGTAGCCGACCGCAAGGTTCCCGAGACGGGACAGCACGAAATACTGGGAGTCGGCCGGTTCAGCGCCATCAATAGCACGGAGGCCGAGGCCGCCGTCCTTGTCTCCGATCTGTGGCAGGGTCGCGGACTCGGAACGGAACTGCTCGCCAGCGTGGCCCGCGTGGCGCGCGCAGAGAAATTTCAGAAGCTGTCAGGGGAAATTCTGCGCGATAATCTGCCCACTCAGGCCATCTTCAAAAAGGTCGGATTTCGCTTGCGGGCCATGGACGACCCATCGTCCGTTTCCGCGGTGCTGGAACTCTAGCGCGAGCGCGGGTTCAGGCAATCGACGCCGGCTTGACGATTTCGAGCTGAGGCTCGAACTTCAGCGAGGTTCCGAGGGCTCGCGATACCAGACACAATTTTTCCGCCCGCTTGAGCAGGTCGAGAGCCCGTTCACGCTCTTCGGCAGAGGCAATCTTCAAGTTCGGGCGCAGCACAATCTGGGTGAAGGTGTAGCCCGATTCCGCTTTGCGCACGGTTCCGCTCGCTTCCACCTGCAAGTCCGTGAAGTTGAATTGCGCGGTTCCCGCAATAGCTCGCAAGGTGGTGGTATAGCACCCGGCGACCGCGGCAAGCAGAAGCTCTTCGGGCGTCCATCTGCCTTCCAGGCCGCCAAACTCTGTTGGGGCCGTGAAGTGGATCGCGTTCGGTGCAGAATCCGATTTGGCCAGGCCGGTGCGTCCGGATGTCCACCAGGCCGCGACTCGATATGCATGCTCTTCGCTCATGGCTTTTTGCGTCTCCTTGGGAGAAATATTTACGGGCTCATCGCGCCACGGCATAAACACTCGCTGGCGTGCGTTCGGATTGCAATTTCACGCGGCGGGATCAGGCCGCCCCTTTTTGGGCAGTTAAGCCGCGTTCACTCTCGATCTGCGCGATCTGCGCGCGCAGCCAGCGGGCCAAGGCCTCTTCCATTTCGACTTGGCTTCCGGTGCGGTACAAATCGTCCACTGTCTGCCCCTCGTTGGTGAGCTGAATGAAGCGGCAGGGTACGCTCTCAGCTCGACGGTCTTCCGGAACAAACTCCTCCAGCAGGCAACTCTCACAGGGATGCGGCCGGGTAGGGTCGCAGAAGTTCGGGCAAATGGGGGAATCCTCAAAGATCGCAGGCGCGCGCCAAGGCGCTTGCGGTGAGCGCCCGTAACCTCCGTCTTCCAGAAAACTCAACTCAAACTTCAGCACCTCTAGAATGTCGCGATCGTCTTGAGTCATAGGCCACCTCAATTGGGAATCAGGATGCCAGAGTGGAAGGGTAAACTCCGTATATTTGGTCACGTGGAATTGTGATTGTGGTCACACCCGACTGAGGCCTTCGGGTGAGTCAGGGGAGCATTTGCCCGGATCTTGGACGAGTTCCCAAAAGGGCAGCGTGAGCAGACTCACACACTTGCGTGATCGAAAACACGAGGGCGGAAATCAGCGATTCCCGCCACCTTCTGCGATCTGCAGGTTGAGACTGACACGCTCGCCGTTGATGAGAACCGTTCCCGCGTCGATCAACTGCTCCCCGGTGCAATCGTGATGTTCGTAGCAGCGCTATGCCGAGAAGGGAACAAAGAGTTCGACCGCC
>CAVRCR010000051.1:0-181116 GCA_963719615.1 uncultured Acidobacteriaceae bacterium
CGTTCGGCACCCATCCAGCGACGATTGCGACACCGAAAGAGAAGGAAGCGACTCGAGTGAACCACCGCAAGCGAGAACCCATGGGCGTACCTCCTGGAAGAGGCTTACAGCTGGGAAGGAATGCGAGAGCAGCTTCCAGCCTGAAGTTCGAGGATTTTACCACGTCTCCGGCGATAAAATTTCTTTGCTCTCGATGGATTATCTTCAGAAATCCGCTCGCCTGGCCTTATACATCCCTCGTACCTCCTGCGCAGGAGCGAGCGGGTCAGTTTCATTTAATGCAGCGCTACACTCATATTCAGGTTGTGCGCGACAAAGGCCCACTCATCGGTCATCTCATCGATCGTTTTCGAGATTGGTTTGCCGGCGCCGTGGCCAGCCTTGGTCTCGATCCGAATCAGCACGGGTGCAGGCCCAGCCTGATCCGCCTGCATGGTCGCCGCGAACTTGAAACTGTGCGCCGGCATGACACGGTCATCGTGGTCCGCCGTCGCGATGAGCGTGGGAGGATACTTCGTTCCCGGCTTCAGATTGTGCAGCGGCGAGTACGCATACAGCGCCTTGAAATCCTCGGGATTATCAGAGGAACCGTAGTCCGAGGTCCAGGCCCAGCCGATGGTGAATTTTTGAAAACGCAGCATGTCCATGACGCCGACCAGGGGCAGAGTGGCTCCGTACAGTTCCGGATGCTGCGTCAGGCATGCGCCGATCAGCAGGCCGCCGTTGCTGCCGCCGCGAATCGCCAGCTTGGGAGTCGAGGTGTACTTGTTAGCGATCAGCCACTCGGCCGCGGCGATGAAATCGTCGAACACATTCTGCTTCTTTGCCTTCGTGCCCGCCAGGTGCCAGTCTTCGCCGTATTCGCCGCCGCCGCGCAGGTTGGGCAGCGCGTACACGCCTCCCATTTCGAGCCACACGATAGTGGGAACGGAGAAAGACGGCGTCAGGGAAATGTCGAATCCGCCGTACGCATAGAGCAGGGTGGGATTCTGACCGTCCAGCTTCAGTCCTTTCTTGTAGGTCAGGAACATAGGGATTCGCGTGCCGTCTTTACTGTTGTAGAAGACCTGCTTGGTCTCGAACTGAGTGGCGTCAAAGTCGACCTTGGGCTGGCGGAAGACCGAACTCTTCCCGGCCTGCGGATCGTAGCGATAGACCGCCGTCGGTGAAATGAAGCTGGTGAAGGCGTAGAAGGTTTCTTTGTCCTTGCGCTTGCCGCCGAAGCCGCTGGCCGTGCCGATTCCCGGCAGGTCCACGTTGCGCACCAACTTGCCCTTCAAGTCATAGACGCGGACTTCGGTGCGCGCGTCTTTCAGGTAGCTCAACAGAAACAGATCATCCACGACGTTGGAGGACTCCAGTTTGTCCGCGCCTTGCGGGACTACGGTTTTCCAGTTGCTGCGTTCGGGATGTCGCGTGTCGATGGCGATCAAGCGTCCACGGGGCGCGTCCAGATCCGTCTGAATCCAGAAGACCGGGCCGTCGTTATCGATGAAATTGTAGGCGGCGTCGAAATCGTCTAGCAGTTTGACGATCTGGGCCTCAGGCTGCGTGAGATCCTTGTAGTAGAGCCGGTTTTTCGGCGACGTGCCCTGCCAGACGTGGATCATGAGGTAGTGCCCGTCGTCGGTGACAAAGCCGCCGAAGCCCAGTTCCTTGTTGTCGGGCCGCTCGTAGATGAGCTTGTCGTCCGCCTGTTGTGTGCCCAGCCGGTGGTAGTAAAGCTTCTGGAAGTAGTTCGTATCCCGCAGCGTCGCGCCGCCCTCCTTCGGTTCGTCATAGCGGCTGTAAAAAAAACCTTTGCCGTCTTTCGTCCAGGAGGCGCCCGAGAACTTTACCCATTTGATCAGATCAGGAAGATCCTTGCCGGTGTCCACGTCGCGCACGTGCCACTCTTGCCAATCGGAGCCCGAGGCAGCCGTGCCGTAAGCCATCAGTTTTCCGTCGTCGGTGATGGCGGTCCCGGAAAGCGCGACCGTGCCGTCGCTGGAGAGCGTGTTCGGGTCCAGCAGCACGCGCGGTTCGAGGTTGAGCGAGTCGGCCACCAGCAGCACGTTCTGGTTCTGAAGGCCGTTGTTATGTTCGTAGAAGTAACGTCCGCCCTTCTGTCCGGGCACGGTAAACCGCTCGTAGTTCCACAACTTGGTGAGGCGCTCCCGAATGGCGCCACGATACGGAATCTGGTCGAGATAGCTGAACGTCACCTTGTTCTCGGCCTCGACCCAGTCGTGAGTTTCGGGCGAGTCCGTGTCTTCTAGCCAGCGGTAGGGGTCGGCGACCTTGACTCCGTGATAGTCGTCTACCTGATCGACCGTTTTTGCTTTCGGATACGCCAGCGGGGCGCCGTCGGTCTGGGCAGCGAGGAAGGTGCTGGCGAAAACGAAGACAAGGAACAGAACGCTAGGGACGAGACTACGGCGAAGCAGTGTCATCTGGAACTCCTTACGAGGCATCTCACTTGGGTCAACGAAGAGATTTATTCTGACTGACGACGACTGTCAAGTACAGGCCGGAGCCGATTTGCTCTGATCTTAGGGATTGACTACGGCGGCATCGAAAGGAGAGCAAGGCATGCCCAAAATCACTCGATTCCTTTGGTTCGATGACCGGGGCCCAAAGGAACCGTCGGCGACATTCCGAAATTGAAGGATTGAAGCGCGCCGCAGGGATGAGCCACAACCGCGCTTCTGAACATCGCGTCACAGAATCTGATAGACCGACAATTGTTTGGTCGCACTGACCTCCTGGGAATAGATTTGCCAGTTGCCGCGCCGGACCCCAATGATCGTCATCGACGAAGGCGGCCCCGTGTATACGTATCCCGTGGGACGCGCCCCGAGGTTCGAGTACCCACGCCCATACACCTTGAAGGTCCCTGCCCCTCGCGCGTTCGAAAAATCCCCGCCTGTAACGCCCGCGGTCTGACCGGCGAGTTGGCGAGCCAATTCGATTCCGGACCCGGGGATGCCCCCGGCCGGTCCGTTGTCGGGCATGATGTGAGCCGCGAATAGCCGGCCCCCGACCTCTTTGAAACAGAAAGCACACCCCGTGAACTGCGTGGAAATCAATAAGTCGGCCCCGGTTAGTTCGGTCCCCACGATGTCTGCAAAGCTGGATCCCGGCGCAGGTCGGTTCGGCACCAAGTCCCAGGGAATGGCAGGGACATTAACCGCCTTGAGGGCATAGCTGTGAGCCTTCCCGGAAGGAGGAGGGATGATCTTGAATTGCGCATACTTCCAGACATATTCGAGAAAGCAGTCGACTACGCCGGAGGTGTTGGACCCGTACACAAATACATTGTTATTGGACAGGAAATTCAGGGCGTCTGGTTTGAACTTGTTGTTGAACATGAACCCGAGCAGCCCGGTTCCTCCCTGCTCTTGGTCGGCGGCGTACCGCAGGCCCAGAAGCCTCCGATCCAACTGGGCTCGCAGTTGTGCGGCCGCTATATTGCGAAGTTGCTGAAGCTCTGCCGGAGTGGCGCCGTTGAGGGAGTCAAGAAACAGAATCGCGCGTCGCATAGCTCGCTCATCCGCAGTGCCGGGATTTTGAACCAGCTTCGAGGAATATTGATCCGACATGGCCGTTGCCATCACAGCCTGTTGATTCAGGAAAGCCCGCACTCCAGGCCTCTCCGGCCCGGGAATTGCATTACACAGGTAATCGATGATCTCCGAAACGCGTGTTTGCGCGCTCTTACCAAACATGCGTGCCCCTCCCCGTGATGACTAGAGTGGAATTTCTGCTCTGGTGAAGCGTGTTATTTTCTCACAGTCGCACTGATTGCCCGCAATTCTCCGCGCCCGAATTGCTCGATCCCTATACTTAGTCGGTGTCGGGCGGTTCCGGCGGACGGGTGTCGTTCAGGAAAAACTGCGCGCTTACCGTCGTGGGAATATGGAATTTCTTTGGTATCAGCTTCAAATTGAAAAAGGCTCTTAGATCTGTTGTGGAACGCCGATCCGCGAACCCTAGCGCACCTTCCTGGATGCTGAAGTTCCTCTCGGCAAAGCGAAGAATACTGCCAAAGTCATATTGATCTGTGCTGTCGATCTTTGGACGCGTGTAAGCCGACACGAAGATCAGGGGCACGCGGAATCCCAGCTGATAATCGCCTTGACCCTGGCTGGGCGCGGACAAGAATGGAGGCAAGACGTGATCGTAGAAACCTCCCCAGTCGTCCCAGACCACGATGATCGCCGTGTCCTGCCAATACGGTACGGCAACGCCATTGATCGTATCGGTTCAGGTACTACTTGCCACCCCGTTAATGACGTTCGCTACCCAGGCGGGGCCGCCATCGTTGGGGGCCGCCGCGTTTCCGGAGGGATGATCAGAGTTCTGCCCTGTCGGAATGACCCAAACCATATTCTTTAACTTGCATTTCTGCGTATCGGTCAACACATCGGCTGGAGTCAGATCGACATTATTGATCCATTCTGTCCCCGTGCATTGTGTAAAAGAGCTGTTGGGCCGGCAGATGCTTTGAATCCAGTTCGGCGCGGTCCAGATGTTATTGGAAACGTCTGTCGTCGTCGTTCCCACCGTGTAGTACCGCCATGTGTGCTTGCCACTCTCGAGCAATGTAGGCAGGGTCTTATGCGAGAAGCAGACGGTGCCGAGCGGATTGTTGATTAAGTCGTATTCCCCGGGCGCATGGACGGGATCGATCACCCTGTAAATGCTGTTCAGTGGCGCCAGACAGCCCAGGCCGCTGGGGTTTTCCGAAATGAATCTGGCCGCGGCATCGTCGGCTGCGCTGGGCGCCGATGTTCCGGAAAAAAGGAATTGATGAGCTGGGGTGCTGGGTCCTTGGTTCGTCTGAAACATTCGGTTCGCCCAACCGAAGTGGTGCGCCAGGTACAGGTAAGGATGAATGGTGGGCGTGGCGGTGGGATCAACGTATTCAAAGGAACAGGCGGTCGGGCAACCGGTTGTTGAAAGCTGCGTGTTCTGGCTGCAAGGGTAGTGGGTCGTTTTGTTGGGGTTGCACATGGCTTCGAATGAAGCATGGGTATGACCGGGGTCATGAGGGTTGCCCAAAGGCACAGGGGACAATGGGATCTGCATTCCGGTTGCGTCGAAGCCATAGCTCTGGATGTCGAACTGATTCGCACCGGTTCCGCAGGCGCTGGGAGTACCGTAGGGGGGGAGGCACAGCCCCTGGAATAAATTGTCTGGAGTCCGGTTTTCCTGCACCATCACAACGATGTGACGGAAGTTTGGAATCTGGCCCCCTGCCAGGCCACTACCAGCCAAAGCTAATAGTAAAGGCATTGCTGCGCGCACAGCGATATTCATGAGGACCTCCTGGCGCATTGTCGTGGAGAGCGAATGCGGAGCTTGGAAACTCTTATCGAGAGCGGTCCTGTAGCGGCTTCTTGCATCCCGCCGCGTACGTACATTTGAACACTTGCCTAGCAAGATGAACTCTGGATGACCGCACTGTCAAGCATGCAGGTGCAAGGATGGGGAGAACGGCCCTCAGGCTCGCTCGAAAGCATCGGTTCAAAGAGGAGTGAGCTTCCAAATCAGGCTTTCGGAGTGGATTGGACGGACATCTGTAAAACTCCGAGCACTTACCTGGCCACCGGAACGGTTTCCGGCGCTCTGGGTGCGACCTTGCTGCTGGGCAGCGTAGGTTTCAAGTCCCACTTGCACAACGGACACCGGGTCGCTACGGTGTACACGATCCGGCCGAAAACCGAGCACTTTGCATTGGGACAGATTTTCATGTGTGCTACGTGCTTCGCGCGCTCGCCTGAAATCTGCGCACAGTTTCATCGTCGCCAAGCACTGATAAATGACACCGTAGCACGGAGGCAGGGGCACTTACGTCTGTCTTTTTGATTCCATCGGATTGCTTTTTCCTCTACCTACCGGACCAAGGGGAGGTCCTCGGTCGGAGTGAGAGCACCGCGCGAAGGCTGGGGTGAATCCAACATTTTGAACCTTCGCAGATGATGCCGGCAGGAATCGCTGATTTCCGGGTCACAGCGGGAGTGGAAAATGTGTGTGCCGATGGCGATACCGAGCGCAGAGCCGACGAACATATCGGACGACCAGTGATCCCGCGCCAGAAATCGGCTTGCGGTCACCGTCAACGCGGCCGTATAAGCCAGCGCTTGTACCCACGGCTTCGGGTATTCATGCGCTGCTACCGTGGCCATGGCCCAGGTGAACATGGCGTGACCACCGGGGAATGACGTATTGATTCCACTGTGACGCAAGAAATCTCCGTGTCCGTTGCCTTCCCCAGGACGCTGCCGCCCGGCGATGAACTGCATGGGCGCGTAAATGAGAAATGTGTTGACCAGGGTTTCCAGTTCCAGGTATCCGAGTTCTTTGGCGTGAGGATGGTCACCCTTGATTCCATAAATCCAGACTCCGGCCAGCGACGCCGAAAGCCCTGCAATCGCGATGTTGGAGCTGTCCTGATAGAACTGATAATGCCCGCCAGGCAGACCGTTTTCAATGTGCCGGTCGGCCACCAGTAAACCTGCCGTGCCTCCCAGGACCAGCCCATCCCACTTGAAGTTCGATGGTTTGAACGGCGCGAGATAGAGTTCCTTCTGGTCTTCGAGCGTCCGTTTTACGGCGCGGGAGACGACTCCTTTGTGCTGCTCCCGATCCTGAGCCACTCCGGAGGAAACTGTATCTTCGCCAAAGGCTCCTACGGGCAAAGTCGACACGTCGAAACTCGGCATTGGCGCAACCGAGACGTCAGTTTCCAGGGGAGACGGTTCGGGACCAAATGTAACGGTTTGACAGACAGCGCAGACGGAGAACAGAGCCGTGCCCAATGCAGGCAGCAGCAGGTTGCGAAGCTTTAGTGGACTATTGTTCAAGAGTGGCTCCAGGCGCCCGTATCGACACTAAAGCGCTTTGCTCAGATGCACTCCCGCGCGCAAACGGCCAACGGAATTCTTCAAGTCAGAGAGGGTTTGCGGGTTAGTGGGCGAAAAAGCGGTGAAGAGTTAATGCCGGCAATTCGGCTCCCCCTCCATTTATGCGGCCTTTTTCGCGCTGTCTTTCAGAAGGCCGAGCCGTACCAGGCTTTCGGCCGTGGCAACAATCGACTCCTCGCTCGAACGCGGCGCCCAGCCCAGCAGTCGCCTGGCCTTTTCATTGGTGGCATTCTTCATCTTGCCGAGTTCGGGCAGGATCAGCTTGACCGCCGGATCACGCAGCGCCGCTAGACGCACCAGCCAGTCGGGCAGTTGCCGAGTCGGCACTCTTTTGGCCGACGCGCCCATGCGGCGCTTCAGCACCTTGGCGATGTCCAGCATCGACATGAAATCGCCGGCGACGGCAAGGAAGCGTTCGCCTTTGGCGGCGGGATGCGGTCATGGCGCGTATGTGCAAGTCGGCGACGTCGCGCACATCGACGACGCCGAAATAGAGCCGCGGGACAGCCGGGCATGGCGCCGTCCATCAGGCGCTGCACCAGGAGGATCGAAGTCGAATAATCGGGACCCAGCACCGGGCCGAACACGCCTACCGGATTGACGACGGAAAGCTCGAGGCTGCCGCCTTCGCGGGCGATGAAATCCCAGGCCGCGCGTTCGGCCAGAGTTTTCGATTTCGCGTAGGCGGCCACGCCGTCGCCATTGAGGTCCGTCCAATTCGTCTCGTTGAACGGCGTTGCTCTGCGGCTTGTGGCCATAGCCGATCGCCGCGAACGAGGAGGTCAGCACCACGCGCTTGACGCCGGCGTCGCGCGCGGCGCGCAGCACGCGGAGCGCGCCTTCGCGCGCGGGCACGATCAGTTCGTCTTCGTGCTTGGGGACGTTCGGGGGAAAGGGCGACGCCACGTGCAGCACATAGTCGCAGCCGGCGACGGCTTCCGGCCAGCCCGCGTCGTTTTCGAGATCGGCGGCGATGAAGGACAGGCGATCGCCCGGCTCGGCGCCGCCCTCCTTCAGCATGGCGCGCACGTCACCCTCGCGCTTCAGGCTCCGTACCGTGGTGCGCACCTGATGGCCTGCGGCCAGAAGCTGCAAGATGGAATGGCTGCCGATAAAGCCCGACCCGCCGGTTACCAGAACTGTGCTCTTAGGGGTCATTTTCTTATGTTAGATCGACTGGATTCCACGGGACTCTCAAAAAAAAGCGCGAAGGGATGAATACTTGCGCCCTACTTCGCAGCTGCATGGCCGAACTTGCTCGCAGAACTTAGGCAGCCCTTCCCACAAACACGGGATAAGTTACACCTGCTAAGAGGCACTCGGGAAGATGGACTCGGGGTAGGCCGTCCCCACTTAGTTCGTTTTTCGTAACAACGGAAGGGCAGGACCACTGTTTCGTTGACCATCCGAGCTTTCCCATTCTGAAACGAATCTCATCTCCACCACACTATCGAGCGGGGATCATCCCCGAGAGGAGTCACTTCCAATGCCCAACCATCGATTCGGAAAACATCCCGCGAAGCATGACTATCGCACTCTGCGGTTCAAGACCTATCTGAAGGCGGGCATCGCTGCGCCGCCACCTTCATATGACGTTCTGGCCACTGTCTACCAAAAGCTCAAGACGAACAGTCCCGCCAAGCTGTTCCCCATGGACGGCAACGATGTGTACGGTGATTGCACCATTGCCGGCCTTGCCCATGCCGAAACCACATACAACGGGCTCGTTACCAAGCACAAGGTAATGTCGAAGAACGCGGTCGAGAAGCTGTATTTCAAGCTGACCGGCGGCGTCGACTCCGGCCTGGCCGAGTTGGACGTCCTCAACTACTGGCGTCAGACCAAGGTCTCGGGCGACGAGATTCTTGCCTACGTGAGCATCGACCCCAAGAACCACACGCATATCCAGCAGGCCATTCAGCTGTTCGGCGGCGTCTACCTCGGCTTCCAGTGCCAGCAGGACTGCCAGAAAGACTTCGACGCAGGCCAGCCCTGGACGCCTGGGCCGCTGACTAACGATGGCCACGCCGTTTTCGCTGTCGGCTACGATCCGAACATGGTCACTGTGCTGACCTGGGGCAGTACGCAGAAGGGCACCTGGGCCTGGTGGGATGAGTGTGTTGACGAGGCCTATGCAATCCTGCCTCCGGAAGCGTCGAACCCGGCATTCGCGCCCGGCTTCGACGTCGCTGAGCTTCAAACGGACCTTGCCAACGTCGCGAGCTGAGAGCCCGTATTGGCGGCGGGGTGGACTTTAAGATAGCCCGCCCCGCCTGCGGCGCGATGCTCCGCGCAGATGTGGAGCGGGCACTCCCTTCGACAAACTAAGGCCGTTGCGGTCCGCTGGTGTCGCTCGGGGCTGGCGCTTGCGTCGCCAGATCCGATGGCTGTGGCTTCAGCAGCGGATCATTGACGGTATCAGTACCTTTCACCAGGTCCGTCTTCACCTCTACCTTCTGATTGGGCAACGGATTCACCGACGTTTCAAAGCTCCGATATCCCGGCAATGCGATTCGAATCCTATGCTCTCCCGGCGCAATGAGCAGCCCGCGGCCGACGCCCTCGAATTCTCCCACGTGTCCGACGAAGCGATCATCCAGGAACACGGCGGCCCGTGACGGGTTCACCGCAATTTTCACCTGAGACAGCACCGCAGGCATCAGTCCCGTCGGCGCCTTCGACATTATCACCATCACCAGTTTCTTCTCGCCGGGCTGAATTGCGACCCGCTCCGTGAAGTCCTGATAACCATTCTGCCGCACGGTGATGACATGTTCCCCCGGCAACAGCAGAACCGTCTTGGATCCCTTGAGCTCTTTCAGGTAACCGACGTATTGCCCGTCGACCCAGACTCCCGACGTCTTTTCTATTTTGGATTTTCCTTCAAACTGGATTTCGCCCATCACCTTACTGCCAGCGTAGACCTTTGCAGGAAGCAGCAAAATGAAAACGACCGGCAAAATCCACCACCAGATGCGCAACTTTCGGAGTGCCACTTTCATAGTGCCTCCTTGTGATCGTTAGTCAGTATCCTTATAAGAAGACGAGCACAACGCCTGCCAAACCGCAAAAGCCGTTTGAAATCAAACAGTTCTCGAGAGGTGTCGGCGCAGCACTAGGGACTTTCTTCGCCTGGCGGGCAACAATTTCGGGTCGGGGCGAGGCATATTGATCACCGTTTTTTCGTACCTTGGAGTTGAGGGGGCGGGCCCGCGCGTCCAGAAAGAGCCCCACCCAAGCGAAGCTTGGATGGGGCACCCTGTGGAGTAAACTTTGCCTGCGCCTACCGCCGCCGGAAATTCAACGGCGGTGGTGTTGGAGGCTTGTAGGTCGGGGTCTGACGCGGCGGACCTCCAAAATTTATTTTGGGCGGATTCCACCCTGGTGGAATCGCATCACGGTTCTTCTTATCCTTGTCTTCGATCCACCCCTCGCGCTTGAGCAAATAGTAATTTTGATCCACGTCGTTGTAGGGATCCTTTGGTTCGCGCCACATGGTGGTCATCCAGTTAATATGGTGCGGGCCTGACGGCGGTAGAATCCATGGCTCTTTCTGATGAGTTATAGGATTAACCCGGGTCACAGTCTTGTCGGCAAAGAGCCCGACCCCGCTGCCCATTGACATCCCAATACTTAGCAGTGATGTGGAGTCGGGTGGAGTCGCAACCACGCCATCGAACCAGCCGCCGTCCGGCTCAGTCGTGCCCGGCTTGTAGTCCCAGCCGCCGTACAAGACGGCGTAAGGCTGCTTGTTCAGGTTCATGGGATTGAGAATGGCGTCATCATTAGACGAGTACCACGTTCTGACCAGGATCATGCACCACTCATCACTCGAGGGAGGTTGCGGCAGCTTTCCGTCGTACATTCTTACGGGTGGAGCGAACCACTTGACCCACATCCATGTACCTCGGAAGTTTCCGTCCGGACTGTAGGTCCACTCCCACCATTTCGTGCCGTAATCGTTCCAGAAGATGCGGATATCGCCGAGCGAATAGAAGTCGTCGATTTTGAAGGTCTGCACGGAAAGCTGAATACTCTTCATATGGACTCCGCGAGGTGGGCGTGTGGCTGCCCGCCGATTCTCAGGTGAGCAGTGCACTCTGAGCATGGTGCGGAGAACGGGTGGAACGTTTCATTCGAATTTACAGCTTTTTGAGTTTTTTGCGGTTTCGTTTCGGGTAGGGCTTTGATGTGCCCACGGTCAAGTGATTGATCGGGCGAATCCCGCAGCACCTCCCACGCCTCCCGATACTGCTCCCACTACGGTTTCCGGCCCCGAATATCGGGATAGAGCCTCAAACTCTTAGCCCGCCCCACCGCCCCGATCGGCAGCAAGTACCAAACGTCCAACGGCTGCACATGCGCCGGACGGGTAGCCCAGACTATTCGCTACTCCAAAGGCTGCCCCGTCCAAGCTTTGCTTGGGCGGAGTTTTTCTGCTTACGCTCTCACCTTTAGCGTGAGGAAAATTCCAGCGCGCTCGCGCCGGCGCGCTGTCCACTGCGACTCGATTTCTACTACGCCTGTTGCTCCAGTCGCATAGTGACGGAAGCTGCTCCTAGGCCAGTCCTCGGGGCGTGCCACCGCCATGGCCCGCCGTGGTCTCGATCCGTCCGACTGAATCACCCTTGCGCCCTTCCGAGTGAGGCGACGAATATGATTTCCGGATTTGGAATTGCATAACCTTCTATTTTCGAGTCTTGCCGGTTCGTAAATACCTTCGCGATGAGATCATGTTTCTGAGGTGAGTTATGGCCGGATCGTATCGCGATCTCATAGCATGGCGAAAAGCGATGACGTTGGTTCGGGAAATCTATCTCGCGACACAAAACTTTCCCAGAGAAGAGATGTACGGCTTAAAGAGCCAGCTGCGCAGAGCGGCAGTATCCGTGCCCAGCAACATTGCCGAAGGCCAGGCCCGCTACTCCCGACGCGAGTTCTGCCACTTCTTGAATAATACCCGTGGTTCCCTGGCCGAGGTGGAAACCCAAATCATCCTGGCCCACGACTTGGCCCACCTCGGACAAAGGGAAACAGATTTGCTTGTCGACAAAGCCGCAGAGCTGGGAAGAATACTCAACGGCCTGATCGCAGCGACAAAAGCGGCGGCATGAGGAGGGCGGTATTCAGTACCGAGTACTCGGTACTCAGTTAGAAGCGTTTCGGCGCGGCGAGAACTTGTTCGTCCAACGAATCCCTAGGTGCCGTTTCTGAGTACTGAGTGCCGGGTACTGAGTACTCATTTCATTCCCAACTGCCAGAACAGGAACGAATACACATCCGTAAATTCCTCGATTTGCTTGGTCACCGGCTTGCCCGCGCCGTGGCCAGCCTTGGTTTCAATTCGCAATAAAATCGGACGCGTGTGGCTCGCCCCATTCTTCGCTTCGGCCTGCATCAGCGCCGCCATTTTTTTCGCGTGCATGGGGTCGACTCTGGTGTCGGTATCCGCGGTCATGAATAGGATTGCGGGGTACTCCGCGCCCGCTTTGACGTGGTGATAGGGGGAATAGGCGTAGAGCCACTTGAACTGCTCGGGGTTCTCTGAGGTGCCGTATTCGGGGATCCAGAGCTTGGCGATCTGGAAATCCTGGTAGTGGATCATGTCGAGCAGCGGCACCTGGCAGACTACCGCGCGGAACAGGTCGGGATGCTGCGTGATCATGGCGCCCATGAGGAGGCCTCCGTTGGAGCCGCCCTGGATGGCGAGATGCTTGGGGTCGGTGTATTTCTCGGACATCAGGTGCTCGGCGGCGGCGACCATGTCGTCGAAGACATTCTGTTTTTTGTCGAGCATGCCGGCGCGGTGCCAGTCTTCGCCGAACTCGGCGCCGCCGCGCAGGTTGGCCAGTGCGTAGATACCACCGTGCTCCATCCACACGTAGGCCGTGCGACTGAAGGCGGGGGTGAGGCTGACGTTGAAGCCTCCGTAAGCGGTGAGCAGAGTGGGGTTCCTGGCGGTCTTCTGCAATCCTTTCTTATGCACCACGAACATCGGGACGCTTGTGCCGTCTTTTGATTTGAACCATTCTTGCGCGACTTCGTAGGCGGAGGGATCAATCGACGGGGCGTCGACTTTGGTCCACAGAACCGGCTCAATACTGCCTCCAGAACGAGAACTCTCATTTGCCTGATCATCCGCTTTGGTAAGGGCACGGCTTTCAGCCGCGCCGTTAGAGTCGGACATTGATGTGGGCTTTAGCCCCTGAGGTTCGCTCTTTCCTTGCGCCACGCCGTTTATGGAACGAGTTGAAGTTGCCCCTTGATTGATCTGCGGGCTCGTTACCGCTAGTTTGAGGTCGATGCGATAGATGCTGGGTGGCGTCGTGAACGACTGGAATCCGTAGAAGACCTCGTCGCGATTCCAGCGGCCGCCCGTTCCGAAAACGGTTCCGATCGCAGGCAGGGGAAGGTCGTTGAGTTTTTTGCCATCGAGATCGAAAACTTTCAACTGCGACGACGCGTTCTGCTCGTACTGCGCGAAGAGTTTGCCGCCGAAGACAGAGGCGCCTTGCAGGACGGCATCGGTCTGCGGGACCAGTTCCTTCCAGGCCTCGCGGTCATAGTTGCCGGCATCGGCCACGAAGACGCGGTAGCGCGGGGCATCTTCGTTGGTCGTGATGTAGAGCTTGCCCTCATAGACCTCGCCACCATACAGGAAGTTCTTGCCCGTGGTGACGCGGATGGGCGGAGTGCCGGCCTTGAGGTCCATCAGAAAGAGTTCGGATCTGGTCCAGCCTTGTGAGACGGTGATCAAGAGCCAGCGGCCGTCGTTGGAAAGGGATACGCTGGGCCAGTCTTCGGGATCGCGGCCTTCGCCGAAGATCAAGTCGTCGGTGGCGGGATCGGTTCCAAGTTCGTGATAGAAAACGTGCCTGTTGTACATCTCCTGCCCGGCGGGCACGTCGCCCTTTTTTGGATAGCGCGTGTAGTAGAAGCCGCGATTGTCATGCTGCCATGCAATGGAGGCGGCGCGTGTGCGCTCGATGCTGTCCGGGAGCGCAGCCCCGGTTTTGGTTTCGACGATGTACAGCGTGCTCATCTCCGAGCCGGCAGCCGAGGTGCCGTAGGCGACGTAGCGGCCGTTATCGCTGGGCTGGAACCAGTCGAGCGCGATGGTGCCGTCGGCGGCGAGTTGATTGGCGTCGACCAGGGCGCGGTCAGAGCCGTTGACGCCCTCGCGTACATAAAGGATGGGCTGGTTCTGCATGCCCTCGCGCTTGGTGTAGAAGTAATACTTGCCCGCGATCTGGGGTGGCGTGACGATCCCGATCGAAAGCAATTCGGTAAGGCGCTTATGGATGCAGTCGCGTCCCGGCAGCGGATCGAGGATCGCGCGCGTGTAGGCGAGTTCTTGTTCCACCCACTTCTGCGTCTCGGGAGAGGTGCCGTCCTCGAGCCAGCGGTAGTTGTCGAGAATTTTCGTGCCGTGAAGTACGTCGATAACAGGCTTGAGTGCAGTCTTGGGGGGCGCGGCAGGAGTCGGCGACTGAGTTTGAGACGATTGGGAATCACTTCCCGCATAGACCGCCGCGACGGCAAACAACAGGGAAGAGAACGATACGAGCAAACGGGAACCTCCGGACATGAAGACCTCAGAAACAGCAGTTGGCGCGGGGCGAGCGGATGGTCCGGACCAACCGGCTAGCGTATCAGAAACACGAAAGGAGAAGACCCTTTTGCCGTCGCGGGGGAGAGATGTTGTTTTCACGATCCGCCCCGAAATGCTATGATGAACATCGATAGCCGGAAGGTCGAGCCCTCAGCGCCCGACCCAGCCACACTCCTCAGTAGCTCAATGGCAGAGCATTCGGCTGTTAACCGAAGGGTTGTAGGTTCGAGTCCTACCTGAGGAGCCATTCTTTCAATAGGTTAGCTTCCCTTGCGCTCCGTTTGCGCTCCATGTGCCGGAAATGCAAGTTCGGCGACCCTATCGCTCGCGGTAGTCATCTCATCCGTAACAACGTCGCCATAAATGTTCATGGTGGTTCTGATGTCCGAGTGGCGCATCAGTTTCTGCCGAACAGCGATTGTCGTCCCGACCGCTCAAGAATCCACTCGCCCCATCACTCAGGTCGCGCTCTACGCTCGTGTCAGCACCCTCAACCATCAAGATCCAGAACTCCAATTTGCCGAACTGCGCGAATATGCGGGACGCCGCGGCTGGCAGATCGTAGAGGAATTCACAGATCAGGGAGTGTCAGGCTGCAAGGAGTCGCGGCCTGCGCTCAACCGGATGATGGCTGACGCCAGCCGCCGACGATTTGATGCAATCCTGGTCTGGAAGATTGACCGCTTCGGGCGATCGCTCAAACATCTGGTAAACGCGCTGGCAGAACAAGCGGCGCTCGGTGTGGCGTTCGTCAGCCTGCGTGACAACCTTGACTTGAGTACCCCCTCGGGGCGGCTTATGTTTCAGATCATCGGCGCTATGGCGGAGTTCGAGCGCGCGCTTAATTCAGGAGCGTGTCCGTGCAGGGCTGCGAAACGCTCGTGCCAAAAGGGAAACGGCTGGGAAGGCCGCGGATGATTGTGGACGCATCACGGATTGCCTCTCTTCGCTCGCAGGGATGTTCCTGGAGCCAAGTCTGTGCCGAGTTGAGGATCGGCAAGGTAACAGCGCAAAGGGCGGTTGCAGGCTTGCCCAAAACAAGTGAAGTGAGTATTTTGGGCTCCCTGAATCAGTAGATGCCTCTGTCGAGGCCCTGAACTAGACGAGAGACCAGTATACGGAAACTTCGCAGATCCTAAGAGGGCTGTGACCGTCATGGGCCTCCCGGTTTCAATCTGTTGCCAATGTCGCGCGGAGCAGCCAAACGAGATAATGTCCTCTCGGCTGCCCCTTTGCCTGTCTAGCGAACAAAAGGCGACACAGTTGTGATAACGCCTGGCTTCGTAAATTTTCCAGATCGGTCGAAATGGTAAAGGTACAATGTCCGTGATTATGCGGATGATCGTGGACATCTTCGCGCAAATCTTCCGCACTCTTTGGGCCCACAAACTGCGCTCGTTCCTTACTATGTTCGGCGTAGCCTGGGGGGTGGGATCGTTGCTGCTGCTCGTCGGTCTGGGCGAAGGATTCCGCTCGGGAAACAAGCGCGGGCTGGCCGAATACGGGGAGAACATTATGTTTATCTTCCCTGGTCGCGCCCCCGTGATCGCAGGCAGCATGAACTCCGCCCGCAACTACCTGCTTACCTATCAGGATTATGTGGACATCCGCACGGAAGCGCTCCACGTCCGCAATGCTTCGCCTGTCCTGGCGCGCGATGACATGCACGCTGTGAGCGAATTCGCCAGTGCCAACGGACAGATTGTCGGCGTGGAGCCTCAGTACGATGAGATCCGGTATCTTCCTATCCGCCAGGGACGCTGGCTCAATGACCAAGACGAAGCTCAAAGACGCAACGTGATCGTCCTCGGGGACGAACTGACCAGGAACCTGTTCTCTGGACGACCAGCGCTGGGCGCGGCCGTCCTGCTCAACGACATTAGGTTTGAAGTGATCGGCACCGTAAAGCGCATCGGTCGGGGTGACGAAAACCTCACCAACATGCGCGGTTACATTCCGTTCCGGGTGATGGCCACCTATTTCCCGCTCAAGGGCGAGAACCACCAAAACTCCATCTCCCTGATCAACTACCAGCCGGGCGTGCCTGCGGAACACATGCTGGCGCGGGAGGACGTGCACAAGATCATCGCCCGGAATCACGGCTTCGACCACCACGATGAAGACGCGTTCGAAAACCTGGACACAGTTGAGCAATCCGAGATGATGGGTAAGATTTTCGATGCCATGAACATGTTCTTGGGCACTGTTGGACTGGTAACGCTGGTCCTGGGCGCCATTGGTGTCATCAATATCATGCTGGTGGCGGTCAGCGAACGCACGCGTGAGATCGGACTGCGCAAGGCTCTGGGGGCCACCAACCGCAGCATCCTGGTGCAGTTTTTTCTGGAAGGAATCCTGCTTACATTACTGAGTGGCTTAATCGGTATGGGGCTGGCTGGCGCCCTGATGGCACTGCTGGGTACGCAGCAAGGACCGGGGAATTTTGATCCTCCCAAGCTAGTGCCCACGTCAGCCCTTCTTGCGATCGGCTGCTTGACGCTGGCGGGCGTCGTTGCCGGACTATATCCGGCACGTAAGGCCGCGATGTTGACGCCGGTGGAAGCGCTCCGTCAGGAATAGCAATACAAGGTTAACCAGAGTTAAGATGATCGTCCGCGATTTGCTCAGCGAAGCCTACGGCGCCATGCGGCATAACCGTCGCCGCACGACCCTCACTATGCTCGGCATGGCTTGGGGTATAGCCACGGTCGTGATGTTGCTGTCCTACGGCAACGGCTTCGGCCAGGCCTGCGCCAACATTTTCGCCAATTTCGGCACCAAGCTGATGATCATGGTTCCCGGCCGCAGTTCGATGCAGGCTGGCGGCCAGAAAGCGGGCGCGCCCATACGCTTCACGCTCGACGACGTGGACACGCTTACCGCCAATATTCCTCAAATCGTTCAGATCACCCCGGAAGCCTTTAAGCGCGCCAACATCCAGTACGAGACGAGGACGTTTCCTTTCAACGTTACCGGCAACTATCCCAACGTCTTTTCCATTCGCGCGCTCAAACTGGCGCTGGGCCGCTTCTATAGCTCGGAAGATGAGATACAGCACGCCCGCGTCGCCGTCATTGGCTCCGAGGCCAAAGAGAAGCTTTTCTCGGGACGGAACGCGTTGGGAGAACACATCCGCATCGATGGGCTTAGCGTTGAAGTTATCGGGATTCTACAGCCCAAGATGCAGGCGGGCGATGACAATATCAACCGCGTGATCTACATTCCCTTCACCACCATGAGCGGCGTTAAAGATACGCACTACCTGGACTCCATCTGGTTCAACTATGAGACCCCCGCGTATGAAGATCTGGAACACGCCGTGCGCTCCGTGATGGCCATAGCACACAAGTTCAATTCCACCGACCGGCGCGCCATGATGGTATTTAACCTCATGCAACAGGTCCACCAGTTCGAGATGATTACGCTCGGCCTGAAGGTTCTGCTCGGCTTCATCGGCACCCTCACGTTGGGCATCGGTGGGGTCGGCCTGATGAACATCATGCTGGTCTCGGTGACGCAGCGTACTCGTGAGATTGGTGTGGAAAAGGCTCTGGGTGCACGTAGGAGTCACATCCTCCTTCAGTTCCTGGCCGAATCTTTGACCATCACGTTCGTCGGCGGCGCGCTTGGAGTGATTCTGGCCTACGGGGTCTCGTTTTCCGTTGGAAGACTCACCTTATACAGTGCCATGGCGAAGAACGCGGAAGCCGGTGACATCCGCCTTGTTATTGATGCGACCACGCTGATCGTGGCTACGCTGATCCTCGCTGCCGTAGGGCTGGTGAGCGGCATGGTGCCCGCCGTCCGCGCTGCCCATCTGGATCCGATTGAGGCTCTGCGGTACGAATAGCTTCCGGCGCCAAAGCCAGAGTTGCCAGCAACACTTTCTTCCAAGAAGATGCTGGGGACTACGAGTTCTGGGGAGAATACGTGCCTCCCAAACTGACGACTGAAGACGCTTCCATGCTGGAAGGGGCAGGTGTTCACTTCCCGAGAGTGCCACTGGCAAGCACGCACCTCCGGTTCAAAAGGCTCAACTGACGTAATATCAATTACGCTCAAAATGCCTGGAACAGGGATTCCGAGTGTAATGGTTTCGTCAACTGACGTGGTGCTCCCGGCGCATAATGGTTGCTGTGCCTAAGGCCAGGCTCGTCAGCTCCCGCTAGTGAGTAGCCTTTTAAGGAGTCATCATGAAACGCGAACGCATTCTGCAGGTCTTTGTGGGACTCTTGGGCCTCGTTTATCTCTCGCTGATTTATCCGTTGTACACCGATTTATGACATTCCAAGTGGCTTCTGGAAATGAACAACGCATGCGATCCGATGTTTCTGAGTTGGTTTATCGCGCTCGGGCCGTTCCTACTGTTGGCCGCCAGAAAGCCCTCGTCGCACCGCTCCCTGATTACCTTCGCCGCGTGCCAGTGCTTGGTTCACGCTTCGATAATGGCTGTGCAAACTGCGGAAGCGTGGAAGCACGGCGTTCACCGGCAGTTCGGAGATGTCGTTCTCTTCGGCATCATAGGCGCAGTTTTGCTCGCACTGTTACTACCAAGACGAGAACAGCCCGCAGTCGTCACGCAATGATTGGCGAAATATCCCATTTCACTCAATGAAGGGTCCGAACGCTCTCGGGTAGCAGCATACTCGCGGTCTGAGAAAAACCGGCTGATGCCGCAACCGATACGAGCCGGTTTCTACTGCACGGCCCCCGTGATCCTAGCCGCGACCTCGGTGAAGAATTACGATCCCGCCTTACGTCCGTTAGACCTCAGTAACACCACGTCGGAGCCATTGTCGAGCTGTGGGCTTTGGTCTCAGACTGATCGGTGAATGGGGAGCGAGCGATGAGAACAAGCAGGCGAAGAGAGATGGCTGATCCGAGCAGAGACTGGTATTCCTGGTTGCTGCCAACACTGTGCCTAATCCTGCTCGCTGGTCTCTTGTTGAACCGGTGAAGCGGGACATGTGCAATTGCCTCTCCACTACGTTTATGGGCCATCCAACATCTCCCCACTGTAAGCTCTGCCAGACATCAAAAAGGTTAGAGACTCTCGAACGGTTCGAATTCATTTCGTAGGCTGGAGACGTCCAAATGACCTCTGCATGCAAGGGTGGTGGCAAGTTCGTAGGCAAGTGGAGCGTCAGCGTTCGCAACACTACGCCATGCCCAGTCTGCCGCTCGTCTCAACCGGTAAGACCATATGGCGGTCGCTATAAGATAGCTGACCATCGAGAGCCTGAACCTGAGGCTGGAACAACACAGGCAGGTCGGAGTTGATCATTCCGCTTGTCCCCAACTTTCGCAGGACTGGTAGGGTTAACCTCTGATAAACCTCGATTGCGCTCAAAATCCCAGCCTCAGGTCAAAAGGTCAATGCATTATGAAAAAGCGCCCCGCTTCGGAAGGGCGAAGCCGGATGAGGCGCCGCCTCCGCTGTGCTGCGCTGTGCAGGGCTTCGCTCCGCTACGGCGGCGCTCGAGAGTAACTGCAGTAGTGTGCCCGGTGGGAAAGGACTACAGGAGAGCATAGGCAAATCGGCCGGAGAATGGCATTTTAACCTTGAGGGAAAGACAGGCGTTGGCACGAATGATCTTTCCCCCAAGGAGGCAACTCAAATGAGTCACGACAAATATATCGGAATGGACGTGCACAAGGAAGCGATTGTGATCGCTGTCCTGGATGAGGGCGGAAAGCAGGTGATGGAGTCCATCATCGAAACCAAAGCCAGCAGCATTCTGCAGTTCGTCCAGGGTCTACGGGGCGAGCTGCATGTGACCTGGGAAGAAGGCACCTGGGCCGCCTGGCTGTACGATCTGCTGCAGCCTCAGGTGCAGCACATTGTGGTGTGCAATCCGCGCCGCAATGCCTTATTAAAGGAGGGCTGCAAGAGCGACAAGGTGGATGCGCGGAAGCTGGCCGACTTGTTACGTACTGGGATGCTGCGACCGGTTTACCACGGAGAAAATGGAGTACGGACGCTGCGCGAGTTGGCACGCAGTTATCAGACCATCGGCAAAGATTTGACTCGCGTGATGAATCGCCTGAAGGCACTGTATCGCGGCTGGGGCATTCCTTGTGCCGGCACCCAAGTCTATGCTGCGCGCTGTCGAGAGGAATGGTTGGACAAGCTCCCCCAAGCAGGAGTGCGGCGCCGAGCGGAGCTGCTCTATCAACAGCTGGATGGATTGCAGGCCTTGCGGCGAGAGGTGCGACCTGAGTTGTTGGCCGAGAGCCGGAAACATAAAGCCGCGAAACTGCTGCGCCAGATACCATGCATCGGTCCGATTCGAGCGGCGAGATTGATCGCGCTCATGCAAACCCCGAACCGGTTCCGCAGCAAGCGGCAGCTGTGGAACTACAGCGGGCTGGGCATTGAGACCCACGACAGTGCGCAATACCGTTTCGTGCGTGGACAATTGCAACTCTCCAAGAAACCTCAGCAGCTCCGTGGTCTGAATCGAAATCACAACCATGAGATGAAAGAGATCTTCAAGAGCGCGGCCACCCGGGCCAGCTGTGGCAGGGGACCGCTCTACGATTTCTACGAGGCTTTGCTGGCCAAGGGCATGAAGCCGGAGATGGCGCGTCTGACCCTGGCACGCAAGATCGCGGCCATTACTTTGACACTTTGGAAGAAGGAGGAACGTTTCGACGTCGAACAACTGAAGACGCAAGCAGCTTGAGCACCGAATAGAACCCAGGTGATCTCCCAAGGTTTTCATGCCTCGGTGGTAGCCAATCGGTTCTTGCGATGCTCCGGTTCGAGGGAGAGTATCCATACACTTTTTCAGGCACTCAGTGTGCTGGAGTCCAGCACCGAGTCTCCGGGTCAATCCTATGCCCCCTCGGATAACCGAAAAAAGCTATAGGCCTCGAGCCTCACATAGGATCATGGTTGGCACTTAAGCCAACGTTTAGCTTGCGTAGCTTTGCAACCGAACGGCGTCGTGCGCCACTGACTTCATGAAACCGTCGAGTTGGGACAGGCAACTGGGGTTGGCATCGCCACGGGACAATGCGGCGAGCCAAAGCGACCAAACCAATAACCCCTCTAAGAATGAGGTGAGGAATGAGGTGGGGCTGGATGTAACTCACCACACCCGCATCTCTCAGAGGGGCGGGGAGAAGTTTTTTTCCTTGACATCCTTTTTCATAGGAAACGTGTAATCTGATTACAACACTTAACTCCGAATTGCCCGTTAATCATCGTCGTTCCCTTTTCGGATGCTTTAGGGCCTTGGGCATCAACGGACATTTCTACCTCGGCGGCATCAAAGAAGAAGTGCTCGGGCGGGCGTTGCACGGAGCGCGGGTGTTGCTCCTCTTTCTTCGTTGTAGGTGGCTCTGCAAAGTGCCTCAGCGTGCCAGTAACTTTTACAGTCTGGCCCTTGCGAAATTGAGCATAGAGACTGTTTTCTTTGGCAGTGGCTGATTTGTTGGCCGCATAGATATAGGCACCCCAATTGTTGAACGCGAGCCAAAAGCCTTGTTTCCCGTCGTGCAGTGTCCCCACCACCGTGATCTTCTGGCCGACCTTAGGCATCATCGCACTTTTGAACTTTGCGAAGGCTGGGCTATCGTTCTGTGCGTGGGCCGCCATCATTAGCGTCAGTCCGACCACAGCGGCTGTGTATTGGGCGGGTCGCCACACAGTGGGCATTGTAGCGCCGATCACTGTTGTAACATCCCCTTGCGCTCATTTAGCTGATTTCCACACCATGTCACCCATCAGTGCCATTCCAATGTAGTGAGGTTCACCGTAGGCTAGGAATCGAGCAGCACTTGGGGGAGGGCTGTTTAGGCGAAGCGTCCCACGACTCGATGAGTCTGGGATTTTCGTCTTTTTGGGGCGTTGCTAACCCAACGACCCGCACGGTGACGATGTCGAACCCAAAGAAGGGTTGGATGCAGGTGACGTTTGATCCAGATCGTATTCTCGATCTGATCCTTGAGACTTTTGTTGAATACGACAACTGGCTCACGTTTCGACAACTCGCAAATCGACTCACCGAAGATCCGTCTAACGACCAACTGATCGCCGGAATCGTCCATCGGCATAGCAGGGTACTTGTGGTAACTGATGGATGTAGGTGCAAACTCCGCACAGGATTCATCGAGGATGCTGCGATTGCGTCCCGTCAACAATCATCCAAGCATCTGTCGTAACATCTCGATTGCACTTAAAATCCCCCCCGGAGGGGAACTTGAGCGCAATCGCCTGTAGCTGTTGAAATATCGCCTTTACGCTCATCTTCCGATCAGTTTCAAACCCTCCAGATTTCTACCAATCGAAAGAAATTGAAATTTGAGTGTGAAGGCCTGATTACATCAGTTGACTTCCGGTTTGCTCGTGATTCGCCGCGAGTAAGCGCTATTCGGGAGCGATCTCTCAGGCTCCACGCCGCTCGTGCTTCGGCGTTGCAGAAAGGGTCCGTTGTCAGACTTAGATGGCACCTTGTAGATTGGACACATGGGGCTCAAACGAATGGACAACGTAGGAATCGTCGTCGATGACCTCGGAGGGACGATTGATTTCTTTCGCGAGCTCGGCCTCGAGCTCGAAGGGCGTGCCACGATCGAAGGAGAATGGGCCGGACGTGTCACTGGACTGGGCGATCAGCGCGTCGAGATTGCCATGATGCGAACGCCGGACAGCCATGGCCGGCTCGAGCTCTCCCGCTTCCTCACGCCGCCTGCCATCGCGGATCATCGCAACGCTCCGGTGAACGCTTTAGGCTACCTCCGCGTCATGTTCGCCGTGGACGACATCGACGAGACGCTTGAAAGACTCCGCAAGCGCGGCGCGCAGCTCGTAGGCGAAGTAGTCCAGTATAAAGACGCGTATCGGCTCTGCTACATCCGCGGGCCTGAAGGGCTTCTCATCGGACTCGCCCAAGAAATCAGCTGAGCGCAATACGAAGACGTCGGAGAGACCGCCGCTTTCAGCTACCGAGTGGATCGTCGGCAAGCAGGAAGTAATCCAAACCATCAGCGGCGTCTCAAATCGCCATTACGCTCATCGTCTCTCAGTCTTTGCCACTCTGCTATAGAATTTTGTCTGCGGAATTGTCGCCTATGGCACTCAAATCCACCACTCGGGGCGAACAGCGGCGCAAGCTTGTATAAACGCCTATACAAGGGGTTCAAATGCAATCTGAAATTAAGGTAGGGCAACGTTTCAAGTTCAATATATTGTCGGACAACCCTTCGCAAGAGCGGCTGGCGGTAGTAACTCGCGTACTGTCAAACAACGAGGAAGGACTCGGGCCAGAGGTGGAATTCTATTTTGCATATTGGGTGGAGGCTCACGAACTTCCAGAAACAGAGGCTCCTAGAACGTTGTTGTTTCAGCGTGGAACTGACTGGAACGTATACCTCGACGGACGTCAGGTTAGCATTACTTTGCTGAAGTGATCTTCCGCTTAGGAATATCGACCCTCCCTCCGTGGCTGTGGTGACGTTCATCTTGTTTTACATCGCGGCATCCGCGTGAGCTGTGACATCACCGTAGTTGGTAAAAATCGCCATTACGCTGGAGCAGCCGACAAGGCTGTGAATCTGGTGGGGTGCAAGTCCCCACACCACCAATTGCCTGGGCGGGTGGTTAGCATGTCCGATGCATGCGGAGGCAACGAAGCATGTTCTGCTCGGACGTAAAAGCCTCGGCTGCCCTGCGACGATAAGTCGCAGCGGTGGGAACGATCTGGGAGGCGAGCAAACTTGGGGGCCTGAACATAAAGAAATGGCTGCAGTCCCGGAAAAGCGATCCGTCGTGAAATCGTTTCGACGGGTAAAAGCGGGAAGCCGACCTCGATAGTGTACGGGGGAAGGCCGATGACGCGGAGGAAGAAACAGGCATATGCACTCCGCGGAACCGCCGTGGCAGGGGCCCAGGCACCCAGGGAAGGATTCGCAGAGATAACGTCGGGATGGTCCCGCCGGCAGCAGGGGCTGGTAGCAACCTGCAGAGACTCCTCGAACGAGGCTTAGGCCGAAGTAGAGGAGAGTCGAACGGGATCGGCGAATGAGTCTGTAGGAGCGATGACCGGGGAGTAATGTCCTCGCAGGAGACGATCCACGTCTCCCGGATGGCGGTAACACCGGCATCCGGCAAAGGGACTCTGGGTACTTGGTGGTTCTATTTTCAGCGCGGTGGTCGGACACAGAGCCGACCGAAGCCGTACGCATGAGATGAACCTAAGCTGTGAGCAAACCATTTGGCGTCGGGGCGTATGCGTACCAGCACTTGAACCTCGCGGCAAACGGGAAGGCTTACGGACGAGATACCAAGGCTTCAAACCGGACCTGAGAAATTCGGCCGTCCGGCATTATAGGGGGGCCTCGGAAAACGTGGCCATGGCGGAATTGCGAACCCACCTTGCAACCGAAAGGGTAAGAGTGGTCACCCTCCGCCTAACGCAAACGCGTCTGAGTTCTATCCCAACCAAATCCACTTTGCCGCTCAAAGCGTGAAATGGCCTGATCTATAAAAGGATTTGTCAAGAACATTTTTCTCCCTTCACCGGATGCGCGGGTTTGGTTCGCGACATCCAGCCCCTCTCACCATGAGAGACGCTCGTCTGGTGTCTTGCACCTGGGTTGTTCCATCGCAGCAGCAGCATCTTCTTTAGTAGCGACGACGCCGGTCAGTTTCGAAACGCCTTCAAGCCGTACGGTTGTATGGTGGCAACCATGGATCTATCTGAGGCTCGTGGCCTAGTGCTTTTTCGGGTTGTCCGAAGGGGCATAGGGATAACACGGAGGCTAAGTGTCACTGACACTTGTGCGCCTACAGGCCATTAGGATGCTCTCCCTCGAACCCGAGCGTCTCAAGAACCAACCGACCACCACCAGAGAAAGAAGCGGGCAGTGATGGAAAGGGTTCTTCACCCGAGACGCTCAAGCGGCTTGTACTTTTAGTTTCTCAGCGTCGAAGTTTTCTCCTTTCTTCCACAGAGTCAACGTAATGGCTGCAATCTTGCGCGCCAACGTGAGACGCGCCATGGTCGGCTGGATGCCTTTGGCCAGCGATCGCTGGTAGAAATCCTGGAACGGTCCGGGCTTCACACTCGCCTGGGTGGCGGCAGCTTTGAACAGACCTTTCAGATCATGGTTGTGATCTTTGTTCAAACCGCGAATGAACACCTGCTTTTTGCGGCGCCGCACTTGGCCTTCGACGTAGTGGTATTCCCCGCTGTCGCGGGTTTCCAAACCCAGTCCGCTGTAGGCCCAGAGTTGTCGCTTGGTGCGAAACCGATGCGGGGTCTGGATCAGAGCCACCGCCAAAGCAGAGCGAATCGGCCCCAGGGAGGGAATCTGCCGCAGTTTGGCAGTGATAGTATGCTTGCGACTCTCCGCCAGCAGTTCGCGCCGGGCTTGCTGCCGCAAGGGCTGCAGCAGGTCCAGTTGCTGATAGAGTTGCTCGGCGCGGTGGCGGGAGCCGGCCTCGGGGATTTTCCCCAGCCACTCGCTGCGATGGCGGGTATAGTAGACGTCCCGTCCGGCACAGGGAATCGCCCAGCTACGATAGATTGCTTTCAACCGAGTCATCACCCGAGAAACATCTTTGACGATAGTCAGATAACTGCGGGCGAGCTCCCGCAGCATGCGCACCCCGGTCTCGCCGTGGTAGACCGGCTCGAGATCATTGAGCCGCAACAGATTGGCAAGTTTGCGAGCATCGATCTTGTCGCTTTTGTTGCCATGTTTGAGCAGAGCGTTCTTGCGCGGGTTGCACACTACTAAGTTGGCAACATGCGGCTTGAGCAGGTCATAGAGCCAGGCCGCCCAGGTGCCTTCTTCGAAGGTCACGGACAAAGTTCCACGCAGTCCCGCCAAGAACTCCAGAATGGTTGTAGCTTTGGTTTCCAGGATGGATTCCATGACAACCTTGCCCTTGGAATCCATCACCGCCACCGAGATGGTTGCTTGATGAACGTCGAGCCCAATATACTTTTCAACGGTCATTGAGGGTGCTCCTTTCGTAGGTGGTCATACGCAACGATGACAACCTACACCAAGAGGGGCGCCCTTTTATAATGCGATGACGCCAATTGACAATTCAGCGATCCGGCAGCATCCAAGATATGAATATAATTGGGGTCGCGTTGCGGGAGCCGTAGCCTCGCTAACGAACGAGTTGAACAAAGTGTGGACATCCCCATGACGCGACATGTTCACTGGTCGCCAATAAGTTCGTGCCTGACGATTTTGGTCGTTGGACTGATTCTTTCCCCTCCGACGGGAGCGGTCCAAAGTCCGCAAGGCCAACAGCTGGATTCGGGGACGCAGACCGAAAGTGATGTCGAATCACGCTACAAACGGGACACCGAGAGCTATGAGAAGGCTTTTGATGAATTCGAAAAGAAAGCCAGCCTCGATCAATCATTCCACTATGATCTTTTGACTCTTGCCGACTACCTCCAGACCCAGATGCATACTGCTGCCACGCTGGCGGTTCGGCAGCTCGCCGCTGTTTACGTGTCCACACTAAAAGACTACGACGTGCCCCTCCGCGAAGCCGTTTATGCTGAAATCACTCATGTCGTTTCTGCAGAATCTGTTTTCTGGAACAGAGCACCCGATTCGATTCGGTTGACGTCGGAAGGCTTGTCCCCCGAAGCCGCCCGGAAATTCCTAAATGATCTCGTGGGTCGAAATCCCGACCGGCTCATCCAGGCTCGTGCGCTAATTAGCCTGGCCAAGCTGGCGTCCCGCCAACATGACCCGGCCAGCTACCGCAAGGACTGCGATCAGTTGGCCTCGCACTACAAGGACTTGCAAGAGGTCCGTTTCGAAATTCGTCTTCTCAACCCAGACAACAAAACTGCTATCGGCAAGAAAGCCGCCACTTTTACCCTTCCTTCCGTAGAAAATGCGAAACCTTTTTCGAATCAAAGCCTGTCCGGAAGTTATTATCTCCTGGATTTTTGGGCTACCTGGTGCGGACCTTGTATGGGAGAGAGGCCTGCGTTGAGACGTGCCTACGAACGGTTTAAAGGGAAGCGCTTTACGATCGTTAGCATTTCTCTGGACGAAAAGCCGGAAACCGTAGAGCGATTTCTTAATACCCGTTGGGACATGCCTTGGGCAAACCTGATTCTCCCAGGGGGTCAGAAAAGCCCCACCGCCGTGGATTATGACGTAAGTTGGCTAGGCTTGCCGCATCTTCTGTTGGTCGGACCAGACGGAACCATCCTTGCGATTCGAGACCAACTGGGCGGCGAATTCCTCCAAAAAACGTTGGCCGAATACTTAGGACCCTAGTTCGGCGCAAAAAGAGGCCGGGGATGATTGTTGAATAATCGCCATTTCACTCATCGACAGGGCGGCACGGATTTTGAGTTTAAATCTGTATTATGTCAGCCAGGCAGGGATTGTTCCGTAGTAGGGCGGAATGACCTCACCACCCTCACTAGATATTCTTCGTCCTTTCGTAAGGTTTACGTGGCGGTCCAGCCGCCATCAATGAGAAGAGTATGACCCGTGATCAATGATGCGGCCGGAGAAGCAAGAAAGACGACGGCACCTGCAACGTCCATTGGCTCACCAATGCGGTGTAGCGCCGCGATGCGCTCGATTACGTTGCTGCGGAATGCCGGGTCTGCTAGCGCCGATTCAGTACCCGGCGTGTGAATGAATGTTGGTGCAACGGCGTTGACTCTGATGTTGTATTTACCCCACTCGACGGCCAGACATTTGGTCAAGTGCGTAATGGCGGCCTTCGTCATGCAATAAACGGATTCCGTCGGCAGCGCTACAATGCCCGCCTGCGAGCTCATGTTTATGATGCATCCGCGCTTTTGGCGAATCATCACGTGCGCAGCCGCCTGGCTCGCAAAAAATGTCCCTTTAAGATTCACCCTCAGCGTCAAATCGAAATCTTCCTCACGCACATTTTCCGCAAGGTTCTCCGGAGACAGCCCCGCATTGTTTACGAGGATGTTGAGTCGGCCGAAATGCGCGGCTGTGTCGTCGATGGCGCGAGAGATTTGATCGAGTCGTGTCATGTCCATCTGTAACGGCAATACATGCCGGCCTTTGCTTTCAATCTCTCTGGCCAGCTCGCCTCCGGTTTTCACATCTCGCAGACCGAGCGCTACATCAGCGCCAGCATGGGCAAGAGCCAGAGAAATGGCGCGGCCGAGGCCGCGAGCAGCGCCAGTCACCAGCGCCACATCACCGGTTAGGTCAAAACGAGGAAAGTCATTGGCCACCGCAAGCATCTCCGCCCGGCTGCTGGTTTAGCATGGGTGTCTTAATATACGTCAGTCTAGCTCGACGATGTTTGGCGTAATATCTGATTTCAACCGTTATGCCTTTTACAAGCGGTGCGCAGTGAAGTTTCTATCGCCGTAACGACACGTTAAGCCTGTCACCTTGCCTGCGGCATCTTTCGACATCACAATGTGCCCAAAAAATGTGCGTTCCAGGAAATCAGTTCCAGAAAGTGGAACAAGCGGCGCGTGGCGATCTCCGATCTCCATCAGCAGGAACCCGGCTTTTGCGGTTAAAGTGAATTTCGCATTGGGGTCGAAATAGTCTGGTCCGTATTGGTACTGGCCTGCATACGATGCTAGGAGCGTCTCCGGGATCGCGACAGCGCGCAGAGGTGTGGGTGATGGAGCTTTCTGGCCGAAAACAATCGCCGTAAGAGCATCTGTAATCGGATGCTGAGACGCCGTCCCATAGCTGTTGCTGAGCAAAATGATGGTAACGTCGTCATCTGGAAAACGATCGAGTTCGGCGGTGAAACCGGGACTATGGCCTTTTGCCGCCATGAGGCGGAGCCCAAGGCGCTTCCAGGTGTACCACCCATAGCGATTGTCCTCGCCTTCGACGAAGTACTTTTGCCGCGTGGTGCTCTTCAACAGAGCATCCGTGTTGAGCGCGCGATCGAAGTGATAGAGGTCGTCGACGGTCGAGTACAAAGAACCGTTCCCCGTTTTGTTGGACCAGTCTAGATAGGGCGCCTTCTCGAACCCAGAGATTCCGGCTGGGTTGTAGCCGGAAGCGGCTGATGGGACCAGACGCGAAGCGTCGCCGTCCGACCCCGAATCTTGCATTCCTGCCGGTTCAAAGATGTGGTGGCGCAGATAATTTTCGTAACTCTCGCCGGTGATTTTTCCCAAAATAAGTGCCAGCAGGTTGTAGTTCGAATTGCTATAGCGCTGATTGGAGCCGGGATCGAACTCCAAGGGCAAACCGGCAAACTTAGCGACGAGTTGCTCGATGGTGTGAGGACTGCGAGCGAAAGTATCGTAGCCCTCAAGGCCATTGATATCGGGAATGCCTGAGGTATGCGTCAGCAAATTGTCCAGGGTGATCCGATCCCCGTTGGGAAAGTCTGTCACATAGCGAGAAACGTGATCGGACACGCTGAGGCGTCCTTGTTCCTGTAGTTGCAGAATCGCCACGGCCGTGAACGGCTTGGAGACGGAAGCGATATGGTAGCGGGTCTCGTTCGAGTTCGAGACACGCAGCTCATAGTTCGCCATTCCATAACTTTGTCGAAACAGAATGCGGCCACCGCGAGCAACGAGCACGGTGCCGATGAAGTTGCCGGTTTCGCTGAATGGTTTGAGATAGGCATGAATGCGACTCGCTATTTCCTTGTCTGGCACGGCCTGACAGAGCGCAGACACGTTCTGCAAAATCATGCATGCAATTTGCAGGATAACCGGAAAAACGAACCGTTTCATGGAGGGACCTTTCATATGCCGCAGGGTTTCGCTGGACCCGTGCTCGATGGAACGCTCCTTGAAAAGCAATCATGCCACAAAGGTCAGTTGGCGTAACATCGCGATTTCACTCATTGAGGAGATACTGATTGTTCGTAGCTTTGCTCAACATCCTTCAGCAACTGGATAATCCTGTCACTGACAGACCCTAACTTGCTGAACTCCTGCTTGGCCCCGGTTTCATCTTCCGCGTGCTTCATTTGTATCACTCGTCTCACAATCGCGTGTAGCTCTACATGAGTCTTCTCCAGTTCCGACATGTTGGAGAGGTGCCGGTATTTCTTCAGGCCCTCCGCATAGAGCCACTTGCCCAGCTCGCAGTCTTTGTGTGAAATCGCTTGTGCTTCGGTCAGTGTGAGGCGCCCTTCGAGGAAGAATCTTAGGTTCCGTTTCCAGTCTAGATGTTTGGATCTGGCTAACGCGAAATCGAGAGTCATAGCGCTACCCCACAATCAGTTCCCAGAATAGCAGTGAGATGCAAGTCTCAACGGCAGAAGCCGTGACAGCGCCCTGAAAAACAATTGGCGTAACATCCCCTTTACAGTGCGCCGTGAAAGGCACTGAACCACAGCGGGAGATAAACCCGCCCGGGAACTGGATCGCTCCACCCGGTAGCAATCGGAGCGGCGGTGGAGGTAACAAAGCCGCCGGAGCCTCCGGTGTAGAGGGTCGCGTAAGGCGACTCGGCGAGTCTGTAGGCCGTAACGCGAGTGAACGCTGAGCAGGCCTCGAAAAATGTAATGCAGGAGCCGACCCAACTGTAATGTGGGGAAGGCCGAAGTCGGTGGAGCAGTAATGAGCGAATCGGTTCCATCGATCCTGCCGGGGTAGTGGCGACGGCATGCAGACATAGGGGATCAGAGGCAACACGGGAAGCCCCAGCGGTGATCGTAGTCGGGATCAACTGGCAACTCGCGAGAGCCAGGCCGGGCCGTATGGGGTGGCGGAGAGGCCCGCAGTACCGATGAAGCCGGGTAATGCCGGTGGAGGGAAGGGGCCTCAGTTGAAAGGAAACGCAAGAAGCGACGAAGACTGAGGGATTGACGATGAGTCTAGTAACCCCCGCAAGTGTTCAGAAGTTGCAGACGGCGTTGCACGCGAAAGCGAAGGAATCGCCCAACTTTCGTTTCTATGCTCTGTACGACAAGGTGTACCGGAAGGACGTTCTGGCCTACGCCTATGAATGCTGCAAAGCCAATGGCGGAGCAGCAGGAGTGGATGGACAGAGGTTCGAGGACATCGAAGCGTACGGAGTCGAGCGATGGTTGGACGAACTGGCGCAAGAGCTGAAGAGTCGAACCTATCAACCATTGCCCGTGCGGCGGGTTTATATACCGAAGCCGGACGGGAAGAAGCAGCGGCCGTTAGGAGTACCCGCTATCCGCGACCGGGTAGCGGAAATGGCGGCAGTTTTGGTGCTCGAACCTATTTTCGAGACCGATCTGCAGCCGGAACAGTACGCCTATCGGCGAGACCGCAGCGCGCTGGACGCCGTGAAACGTGTCCACAAGCTGATCTATGCTGGCCATCAAGAAATTGTTGACGCAGATCTCAGTAGCTACTTCGATAGTATTCCGCATTCCGAGCTACTTCAGTCGGTAGCCCGTCGGGTGGTCGATGGAGCGATGCTGCATCTGATCAAGATGTGGTTGGAAGCTCCGGTGGAAGAAACCGACGAGCGCGGGAACAAACGTCGGAGTACGCGAAATCGGGACGAAGGTCGGGGCACGCCACAAGGGGCTCCGATCAGCCCGCTGCTCAGCAATTTATACATGCGTCGGTTCGTGCTCGGGTGGAAGAAGTCAGGGCACGAGAAGCGCCTGAAAGCGTACATCATTAATTATGCCGATGATCTCGTGATCTGCTGTCGGGCCGGAGCCGATGAGGCACTGGACCTGATGCGGAACATGATGTCGCGGCTGAAGTTGACGGTGAACGAAAATAAGACGCGGGTCTGTCGACTGCCGGAAGAGCAAGTTCGATTTTCTCGGGTATACGTTTGGTCGATGCTACTCGCCGAAGACGGGGCGGGCCTATTGGGGCACCACTCCATCGAAGAAGCGAGTGCAACGTCTGTGTCAGGCGATCAGCGAGATGACCCGCCGGAGTCAAACCCAGCAGGATGCGACAACGCTGGTAGCAGCGCTCAACCGGAAGATTAATGGGTGGGCGAACTACTTCTGTCTGGGGCCGGTCAGTCAAGCCTACCGAGCCGTGGAGGAACATACGCGCCGGCGGCTTCGCCAGTGGCTGTGTGTCAAACACAAAGAGCGGGCCGGGGGGACTGCGCGTTTTCCCCTACTAGCCCTGCACCAGAAGTTTGGCTTGGTTCGCCTTACAGCGCGGACCACCAGTTTTCCATGGGCGACACCGTGAACCTTTCTCCGAGAGCTGGATGCGTTAACTGCGCCTGTCCAGTTCGATAAGCGGGGGTGTGGAAACGTGGCATGGTGCGGTTATTGAGGCACCGGCAAACGAAAGGGCCGGTCTCGGCTAGACTTCACCTAAACCGTCGCGCCACCCCTCGACTTCACCTCACCATCGGCGGATTTCGAAAGTGGCCGTTTCAGCGTCTTCCAAGCCACTGCTGGCTGTCGGCGACCAGCCAAGGCGTGTTTTGGTAAGAATCGGCGACCATCCAGGCGGCTGCCAAGAGCGCCGCGTTGAGAATGGTCTTGCTCCACTGGAAGGGGACTTTGGAGCCTGCTGCCACGATGGGAACCCATACGAGGAGCAAGAACAATCCGATTTGAAATCCGCCCCCGACGAGATCTGCTCCGCTGAGGTCCGGTCGGACGTTAGGATTTGTTCCTCCACCGATTGAACGCCTCGCCACCTTCCCTTAGCTTTGCGAGATGTTCGGGGTCTGCCACCGTGAGCCGAATAGTACCCCATTGACCGCGCCCGACCGAACGACGAATTTTTCATTTCCATCCCCATCCGCGAAGAACCTTCCAAGCGGTGACCAGCCAGCCGCGGCATCGTCTTCGGACTCTGGCGTCCCTGGAGCCCGTTAATACTACGTGAGCGGGTAAGAAAGGTGTATAGTCGGTGCCGTCTTTCAAGCCAAAAAGGAGATTCCAGGTTAGAAACCTGTCAACCCCGTGTTCTTCGTAGCCAGGTGTTTTAAGCGCGAAGCGCGCAAGGGACGTACCCGGTGAGGAAAAGCCAAGCAGGGGCTGGCATCGTGGGTGGCTTGCGCTGGCCCCAAAGAGGTGGGTCGCGAAACAGCACTATTCTCGCGTGTTTGCCAAAAGATGTAGCGGTACAAGTCACCATGGTAGATCCAGCGAAAGCGTTTGTCAGCTACTCGCGCGCGGATACGGACTTCGTATTGCGGCTGTGCCAAGACTTGCGCACCGCCGGGGCGTCGATTTGGCTGGACCAACTCGACATTCATCCCGGTGAGGACTGGGACGAGGCGATCGAGCGCGGACTCTTCGAGTGCGGACGGATGCTGGCCGTGCTCTCGCCCAAATCGGTCTCTTCACAGAACGTGCTCGACGAGATTGGGTATGCTCTGTCGAAGAAAAAACCTATTATTCCGGTGCTGCATAAGGATTGTGAGGTACCGTACCGGTTGAATCGGATCCAGTATGTCGATTTCCGGACCACCTACGACGAACCATTAAAGTCTCTTTTGGTGGCGATTGGAGACGCGAAACAGAACCCTGAGACCATCCCGGTGCCTGTGCCCCATGACAGGTCCCGCCGTTTGTACCTTTTGGCCGGGGTCGCCGCCATAGTCGCCGGCCTCCTCACTTGGACAACGTTCGGCCATTGGCGTGTTTCGGAGAATTTCAAGCTCGCCGTCGATACGCAAAAGCCGGAGCGGGTCACGACAGACCCGACTGCTCAATCGAACACGAGCCCTGCGACGGGGAATTCCCAGCCGGCGCCAAAAGGCTCGTTCCAGGACTCGTTTCGCACCACACTACTCCGGTACGTTTCCGAAGCTCCGTCCGGATTCCAAACGCTGGGCGCAAAAGAGTGGATGGATTGGACCCCGTCCGTAAGCCTCCCGGGCGCGGTAAGCTGCCGCGGTTCAGGCTACCCCCAGGAACCAGTGATTGAGTGCGTCCTCTATCGCACCGACTCGGAGGTTGAGGCCGCGAACAAATTCGAGGATCTGATTGAGTTGACGCGGGCTACTTTGCCCGAGTGGGAAGGAAACCGCTTGAATATGTACGTTGCATATTTCTCGAGCAAGAAGGTAACCTCGCTCGTGGGTCTCAACGTCGTGAAGAGCGGTGACCATTTTGACGTCGTACTTTCGGTGCGTCCGAAACGATAGAACTGGAATCGGCAAGCACGGGCTCGATCCGTGAGATTGGATAGATCTGACCGCACGAGGAGACAAAGCGTTCGGTTTCTTACGGCGATTCCTTCAAATTGCCCCACCTTCCGCCGATGAGGCCCGCGGATGCGAAATTCCGCCTCCGCTCGTTCGAATCGGTCAACACTGCGCCGTTATCGAGGACTTATCCGCAAACACTCGCTTTATCCCACACTCCCACAAAGCGAGCTTCTGGCTCGAGATAGATATCCTGCTAGCAGTTCCGAATCCTCACGGATCGCTATCACCCTCTTGATAAGCAGGACGCCTTGAGGCAAATCCTGTGCCGGGGGCGCACTCCGCCCCCGTCTACTGAATACGCTTCCCGTCATCAATTTTCTGAGGGTAAGATACTCGACTACAGCACAAGACGGCACATATTTCGCTGTCGCCAGGCTTTCGGGAACGAGGATACCGGGGTCGGCTCGATGTTTGTCTCGTCGAGTAGGAGGCAAGGGAATATCTGGAATTGCGTCGCTCGATGAGCTGGTTGTCGGGATCCAGTGCCGCGAAGACAGCGCACGGATTACCATTTAGGAAATGACGTCTATTGGTCGGGCGCTGGATTAGTCAGTATTTGCGGATCAGACCAAGTCGAATGTAGCCGGCAATAGTCCACACCCAAGACGTCCTTGTCCTTGCCCGCCGCGCCAGTCATGTCCAGCGGGTTAAAGGCTGATAAATTGTCGTTATCGATTTGAATCAGCCAATCGGCGGCCGCATTCCGCGCCAAGTCTATGGCCACGTTTCTAGCCACGTCCCACGGTCGCTTGTCCCGCACGGGCTAGTATTGAACCTGGAAGCGCGAGTCTTTGGCCATCTGGAATAGGGCCATCGACAAATCCGGATTCAGCCAACCACCTCGCTCCGTTCCGCAAAGGACGGTGATTAAAATTCTTGGCTTACTCATGAAATTGGGTCTTTTGTTTGTGGGATGGGGTCTCAGAATCGAATAAGCACACGTGAGGCGAGACTGAGTAGCGCGCACCCTTTGGGACTACGGCAGACGGCGTTACGACGCAAGCACTGATGCGCAAGCAGCGATTAAGAACATCGCCTCGGCGCAGGAGCACATCATGGCAATCAACAACGAGAAAGTGGACGAGATGACGCTGGCCCTGCTCTACCTGACCACGTTCAAGGACAAGCACGGGCCGAGGGCGTGGAAGACGCACAGTTGGGATGTCCTCGACCGCTTGCACGAAAGCGGGTACATTCACGAGCCAGCGACGAAGGCGAAGTCGGTGATGCTGACCGAGGAAGGGGCGGAGCGGTCCAAGCGCTTATTTGAGAAGCATTTCATGACCGTGAGGAGGGAGGGCGATCATGCTAGCGAGACTGACTGGTCACCATGAATCCAAGTCTCCCCCGTTCTTCTTGAGCAATATTGAGCAGCCACGCTGATCCTGCGTTGCTATGGTGATTGCATGACAATAGTGCGTCACTACCCGGAAACATTGCCAGAACCAACCGAGAGTTCCTTTCCCGGATACCCACTCGGCGTCTTCCCTCCGATGATCTCGTCCTTTTGCAGAGAAAATGCCACCTACGAAACGAGACATGGTGATTGCAGTCTGCCGGGTTGCACCTGCCCATGCCATTCCAGGACCGGCCGTTCGTGGCCGATTACCATTTAGGAAATGATGACATCTGTTGGTCGGGCCCCGGTTTAGTCAGTAATTTGCGAATCAGACCAAGTCGAATGTAGCCGGCGCGAATGGCCAGCAGTTTCCACGTCATGTTCTTGTCTTGGGCGACAAGGCATAGGCTTTTCCGGTCCGGCACTTTGAGAAGCCGATCGAGGCGCGCGTCATGTTTTTGCTCATCTGTCCGGCGCTTATGCCTGCTGTGGCCCGGGTGTGGCCACCGAGCCATCAAACTCGTTCAAATCACCCTAATTGTTTTGGGTGTCGTATCAGAATGACAATTCGGCAGCGCCGTGGATCAATCGCGCCGCCGGGCCTTCGCCTGCTGTGAACAGTCGCATCAAAAGTTTTCCGGGAATTCCGCGCTCTATTTGCGCTCTGTTTGTCCGACTTACGCTGCTTTCCATGGTCTTAGGTGTCATCCGCTGACCTGCATGTTGTTGAAACTACGTTTAACTGTTGATTCGAGTCCTACCTGAGGAGCCATTTTTTTCAAGGGCTTACTGTACCGGCCCTGTTTCAGCACTCTGCGATTGTGCCCACTTTTGTGCCCCCTCTGCGTCAAAAACCATGGCAGTCGAGAGCTTGTCCACTGCCTCGCGGCGAGCTGCGTGCCCGATATGTCCGTATCGTCTAGCTATCCGCACAGCTGTGCTAGCACTCCACCCCATGATCTCGCTGACCACGCTGAATGGAACTCCGACCACAATGACCAGGATCACGGCCAGCATGACAGCGTACTCGGCGATGTCTTGGCCTTCATCGTTCGCACCGAGTTGGGTGAGGAATAGAAGACATAATCCTGTAGGCAGGGACTTAACAATTGGCCGAGCGACGTGATTGTCCGTACAGCTCCCAAGCTTGTCAAGCGGGCCGCTGCACGCGGGTTACGTCGGTAACCTTCGCGGGCATTTTCCCTCTTGGGGTGAATTTGGTGAGCAGTCACTTGGAACAGCGGTGCCGACCGGTTGATTCCGCCGTCTTACATTCGATTGCAAACAGGAGACTTGTCATTTAGCTCGGTTTGGCACGGCGCATGCTCGCTGTTCACTTGTCTTTAATTTGTATTCGTGGGGTGGACGGTGAATCTTCTCTCAGCGGCACACCAGTTGGCGTGGACACAACATCCGGCGATCTGGCTGTGCGAGTCCTGCGCAATCCTGTGGCTCGTGCTCCGTGCCGTACGGTCGCCTTGGGTTCGGGCCGGCGTTCTGCTAATGCTCTGTGGACTTATGCTGAATGCCCTCGTGACCGAGGCCAACGCTGGAACGATGCCAGTTGTCGGCATGCCCTCCACACTGCATCCCGCGAGCCCGATGTGGCGGGCGGCGACATCGCACACTCGGTTGCCATTTCTAGCAGACCAAGCGCGCCTCGGTCTGTTTAGCGTCGGCGATCTCACATTGCTCCTCGGCGGCATCCTCATTGTTGCGATTTGTCTACAACGAGCCCTGAGCTTGGGGGCAGCATGAAATTTCCGTCGCAGCTCCCCACCACTGGAACCGGTCAACCGTCACAAAGATCGTTGAGTTCGACCGAGTAGCGTGTCCTGTCCTGCGATGAGTGACGCAACCAGGCCTTAATCACAAGTGAGCGCGAGGAAAACTGCTTTGATTCCGGGTTGATGAGTCCTATGGCGATTTATCGTCGATTGCCGACCCTGAACGCCGTCACGGCTGGCTGATTCATCAATCAGTTAGCTGAAATTCCGTACGGTGGCAACCGATGTCTTTGAGCTTTAATGGCAGCGAGGCTGTGGTGGTAGTACGTATCACGTCGAACGACTTCTCCTGTGACATCGGCCATTCCTGTGATGGACTTCATTCCACCAGCGATGGTCAGTACGTAGACCAAAAATGTGAGCAATCGAGCTCAGACGGCGGGCGACCCAATCCGCTAGTGTTTTAACAGGCTGCTGGCGTGACGCGTCTTAGGTATGAAGGACGATGTTGCCCTTGTATCTTCCAACTGTCCTTATCGGCAAGCCATGCCGAGGGCGTTCTAACGTTCTTCACAGCACGAATCAGGAGTGTCTCAAATGAAACTCAATATACGAAAAGAAATATGGATATTTGCTCTTGCAGTCGCGGTCACGGCGTTCGTCACGCCGAAGATCGCTGCTGCTCAATCACAGCAAGATCAGAGCAGAGACCAGGCCAATCGCAACGACAACGCGAACAACCTCATGTACCAGCAAGGCCTCAACCACGGGCAGGCCGACCGCGCGAATAATCAGGCTCACCAGTACCGCCTACAACCCAACAATTCGGACGATCGCCGTGCCTATGAGTCTGGATACGATCAAGGCTACCAAAATAGTCGTGATGCCAATCCCGATTACAGGGGGCAGAATACCCATTACGGCGCCCGATCCGAACCCAATGACAACGTGGCGAGCCAGAACGGCTTTCAGGACGGCGCCAACGACGGCCTGCAGGATCGACAGGGGGGGCACAGCTCTCGTGCGACTCAGCGTCATAACTATAAGGAAGGCGACCGCGGCTACAGCGGCTACAGTTCCAGCTTCTGGGCATCGTGGCGGCGCAGTAGTGCAGATCGCGCAACCAAGGACCAGTACAAAGCGTCGTACCGTCAGGCCTACATTCAGGGATATGAAAAGGGCTATAACGGCCAGGGCTCCGACAACCGGTAATCCCGCTCGAAGCACGGCAGAATTCTTGCAGGATCGAGGTGTGTAGCGGCCGCAGGACGAGGCGAGTGAATTGGAAGCCACGCGGCGGTGCCCAACTCACTCGGTTTTTTTCAGCGGCAGTTCGCTTTGTTGCACCGATCACACGCCGTACGTGGCCTGCTCGTCTATGCAAGTTTTTCCGTTGGTTGCATGTAACGGCTGCTCACCCGACACAACTATTCAACGACAGCGGCCTCCGTGAGCAGGCCCTCATAATCATCGGGCAGCCTGATTCATTAATCCTTGCAACTAAACTTCGCAACGCATTCAGCGCTCTCGCCGTAAACAATCTGGGTCACGTCGATATTCACGTGACCCATGTTGTCCCGCACAATCTCCGGCCTAGCGCCTTCGCGCAGAATGGCTGAAATGCATGGTGCGGAAGCTTCGAAAATGCCCTTTATTGTTCGAGTCGGCAGTGTCCGGATCTCGACGAAGGCTGCTTACCAGCATTCGCGGGCAAAGTGATTTTCGGATGCGTACGTACGACGTCTGCAACCGACTTGCCTAGGTCTTCGTCCACAGGGGTTGCAAGATAGGCGTGGATGTCGCCCGTATGGGGCCCGGAGACCACCGTTGCCATACCCGAGATTTGTCCGCGGTCATTGATATTGCTAGCCGAGATTACGAAGAGGTTGGAATCTGCGGGAATTAGCGTGTTGAGATCGGTCATCACACCGTTCTGCCAAATGAAGCCGTGGGACCAGTTGAAGCTGGAGTCAAAGTTGTTTCCCACCACTTGGCCCCGATTGTTAATGCCGGTGGCGAACGCGGCAAAATCTCCCGGCAGAATGCCGAGGTTTGTGAGTGTGCCGTCCGGCTGCCAAAGAGCGGCTACGTAGGTTGTGCCATCAGCGGTGCGGACTTTTCCAGCGATTTGGCCGCGGTTGTTAATGGCGAAGGCGATATTGGAACGTGGATATCCGAGGTCAGGAAGCACGAAGGCAGCGCCGTTTTCCCACATTACGGCGTGAAGCGCCGTGGTGCAGGTTCCCGAGTAGCCTACGGCTTGGCCCCGGTTGTTGATGCCGAACGCGATCCCGTCTGGATCGCTATCCACCGTTGGAAGAGGCTGGGCTTTGCCTTTGTTCCACAATACCCCCAATGTAGTCTTATAAGGGGGGCAGCCAGAGTCAACGACAGACGTTTCCGCATATCCTGCGATTTGTCCGCGGTTATTGATGGCGCTGGCCTGCCCGTTATTCCCGCCCACCGTCGGGAGAGCGCTCATGTGGCCGTTTCGCCAAAGAAACGGAACGCACGTAAGTTTTGTGCCGAAACCGCAAACGTCTTCGCCGTCCGGATCTGGAACACCCGTTTCGGACATACCGACCGCGTCCCCACGCTCATTGATCCCGCCCCAGTTGATCCAACTGTTGCCGTCGGGTTTTCCAAGCGTGCCTAAGTCGATGTTGAGTCCGTCGACGTTTATCACCGCGCGGCCCCTTGCAACTGTCGTAAACAGATTATTCTCGGGAGGGTTCACGAACCCATCCATGTTCTCCGCCCAACCGTGATTATTGAGGCCCATGGCCATGCTAAAGTTGTCTTTACTGTCGTTAGTGCCCAAATCTTTAACTGCGTAGCTCGCTTGAGCGACCGTATTGCTGAAGCACGCGAGGATCATCGTCGTCACCCACGGGATCCAAAAGTTCCGCAACTGTCTTAGTGCGCTCATATCTTGTTTTCCTCCTGTAGAGTCGTAGGGCCGGGATGACTGACGACATACGTCAGTTATCACTCGGCGCTCGAACAGTTAGTGTGCAATCGAGAGCAGAATTGGCCCACAACTTCACAAACTCCTGCCGAGTGAGAACTGACGAGCATGTGGTGTTCCACGTTCACAACGATTACGTGAGACTACAGGCCCGACCTCGCAGAGTTCGAAAGCGAGTGGCGGACTGACAAAATCCTGGGACGATCCCAAGACGGCTGGAGCGACTGTTTCTCCAACTTCTCATACACATTGGGCGAGAGATTACCAAATTCGATGGATTTTATTGTTGAGCGCCTTGTTGAATTTCTCTTGACGCTCTGATGCTTGCTATACATACTGGTTGGTATGTTGGCAGCAGGCAAGAATCCGAAACGTAGGACGGCCAGCCTGCGCGATTCTGAGCTCACGCGGGAGCGCTTGCTGCATGCGGCATCCCACGAGATCTACAGATCGGGTTTCCAGAGTGCGAGCCTAGACGCGATTCTGGCCTCAACTGGCGTCACTAAGGGCGCACTGTACTACCACTTCAAAAGCAAGAAAGGCTTGGGATACGCCGTTGTCGAAGAGGTCATCGCCCCCGACGTCCACGGCAAATGGGTCCGGCCTCTAAAGAGCGTCGAGGACCCTATCGTCGCGTTGATTGGCGCCGTTCAACGCATACCCGTTCGGCCCGAGGATGTACGGGGTGGCTGCCAGCTGAACAATCTGGCGAAGGAAATGTCTCCTCTTCACGCGGGATTCCGGAAACGGCTGGCGATAATCTTCGATGCCTGGCGCCAGGCGGTTGCCTCCACTTTGCGAGAGGGCCAGACCCACGGAAGCGTTCGCCGCGACGTGGAGCCCGCTGACGCCGCTGGCTTACTGATTGCGATGGTCGAAGGCTATGGCTCGCTGGCAAAGAACGCTCAGGATCCGAAAGTGATAAAAGCGGGGATCAGAAACATTGTGGGTTGGCTGCAGTCCCTCCGCCCGCCGGGCAACCGCAGGAGAGGTTGATCGCATCGTGTCTCAGGGATGCAGTTGGCACTGTCGCATACCAACCGGTTCGTATGCTGGGCATGAGTTCGCATCGACGCGGGCACATCGAGGCGAGAGCGAGTGCTGATGAAATAACAACTGCGGTGAGATCAGCCTACACAGGAGGAAGTGATGAGTCGAAAGAAATTCCGGGCGATTGCCTGTTTAAGCTTCGTGCCGATTCTTGTCCTAAACGCGGCCTGGCAGGCGCGGGCGCAGGATCGTCAGATGTTGTATCCGAGTATGGCTCCCATCGAGCAGTACCTTATTACGGATCGTGATACCGAGATCGCCTTGGCGCGGAGTGCGGCGCCCGAGGCCATCTCACGCGATGCCGACGTCCTCGTCCTTGGAAGGCATGGCTACGAAACCGCAGTCAAAGGCAAGAATGGTTTCGTATGCGCCGTGGAGCGAGCGTGGATGGGCCCATTCGAGGGGGATGGCGCTGACATGTTTTGGAATCCTAGAGTTCGAGGGCCGGTCTGCTACAACCCGCCGGCTGCCCGCTCCCTCCTGCCATTGACGCATAGAAGGACTGAGATGGTATTGGCCGGTCAATCCAAAGCTCAGATCTTCGAAGGCATGAAGGCATTCGTAAAGCAGGGGATGCCACCCCTGGAACCTGGAGCCATGGCCTACATGATGTCGAAAGAACAGTACCTGAGCGATAACGGGCAGCACAACTGGATCGCTCACCTGATGATCTACACGCCACTCATGGACGGGTCCGCTTGGGGTGCGGATCAGTCCCGTTCCCCCGTCATGCTGCATCCGCAGTTCAGGGGTGTTCCTGAACCGATCGACAATTTCATGGTTCCCGCGGGCTGGTGGTCGGATGGAACGCCGGACCCAGTCAAGTCGGGATTAGCGACGCGAACGAATGTGAACGGAGAGTCAACCTGCGCCGGTCTGCCTTAACTGATGTCAGCCGGTGGAAAGGTGAGAGTGCCCATGAGCATGAGCTTCGAGAGAGGAGAAAGGACAGTCTCGCGGTGCGGGGGGCTTCTGCTGGGCGCGTTGCTTGTGTTCCCCTCGACTGCGCTTGGACAGGCGCAGGTGCTGGCAAAGCCGGATCCCACCACAATCCAACCGTTCCAAGTGCATGTTCCCGACCGCGCTCTCATCGATCTTCGGCGGCGTTTGGCCGAGACCAAGTGGCCCGATCAACTTCCGGGCACGGCGTGGGAGTACGGCGCGGACATCAAAAAGGTCCGAGAACTGGCGGATTATTGGGGGAACAGTTACGACTGGCGTGCACAAGAAGCGAAGATCAACGGCTTTGACCAGTTCACTACCGAAATTGATGGACAACAGATTCATTTTGTCCATCAGCGCTCGCCCCGCGCTGACGCGATACCGCTGATGTTGATTCACGGCTGGCCGGGTTCGATCCTTGAATTTCTCGCGCTGATCGAGCCGCTCACCGATCCCAAAGACAAAAATAGTCCGGCATTCCACGTCATCATTCCTTCGCTCCCTGGGTTTGGATTCTCTGGACCAACGACGACTCGCGGTTGGAGCCCGGAACGTATGGCGAAAGCATTGATCGTTCTCATGGATCGCCTGGGGTATTCCCGATACGGCATCCAGGGCGGTGACTGGGGTTCTACGATAGCCCGGGATATCGCTCACGATGCACCTACCCATGTAATCGGACTCCACCTGAACCTTCTTTTTGCGGAGCCGCCGAGCCAGGAAGCGATCGCACGGATGAGCGACATGGAACGAAGACGGTTTTCATTTTTTCAAAGGGGCGAAAGCAGTTTCTTCAACCTCCAAGCCAGCGAACCGCAAACTCTCGCCTATGCTCTGACTGACTCTCCTAGCGGGTGGTTAGCCTGGATGGTGGATAAGTTTCAAATTCTGACCGATAACGACGGAGACTTTCTTACTGCAGTAGACCGCGACACATTTTTGACAGATGTCACCCTCTACTGGGTAACCGGTACGGTGGGTTCAGCGATGCGGATCTATCGCGAAAATCGGATTTCGGGCGAAGAGGCATCGACTCTGCCAAGGTTACAGACTCCCGTCGCGTACGCGGACTTTCCGAAGCAGGTTTACGCCTCTCCGCTTAGCTGGATTAAGCAGACTTATGATGTTGTGCAATATACGAAGATGCCGAAGGGCGGGCACTTCGCGGCTCTGGAGCAACCCAATCTCTTGCTTGACGATATACGGAAGTTCTTTACAGAGGTTGATCAGAAATAAGCCGAAATTGCGCCCCGATACTTCGATGGTACGGTCCCGCCAGTCCTCGTGATGGGCACCGGGGTGTGGTTGGATAGAATAACTGCGCCAGTAATGTAGGAGATCTCATATAGAGGCAGTGCACTCGTCAATCTCACTTCGGGTACCAGGAAGTCGAAACGAGAGAGCCAGGGGTTCCACGATGAGCGCCCGCGACATTCAGGATCAGAAGGCCATTGCACGGGAGATGTTTATTCAACAAGCAGCTCACGTTAATGCGGATGTTTCGGCTAGCCCACTGCGGGAAGACACAATTTGCTCCACCAAGAGTAGGCGGGATTACACTCGTGAATCGACAGCGGACGAGTTCTGCGAGGCTGCAGATACGTCATTGATTCCGGTAATCCGAGTTGATGCTGCAGACCTCATGCGAGTCTTGCGGCAGTTGGAGGTGATAGCAAAACGACAGGCGCCACGAATCGCGTTCAAGGCAAAGGGTAGCATCCTACTCTTGGATCTAGCCGACATCCTGGCAGTGCAAGCCCAAGGCAATTACGTTTCGTTGCAACACCGACCTAATCCCTATTTGGTGCACGAGTCCCTCTCGTCAATGGCGGAAAAGCTCAAACCCCACGGTTTTATTCGAATTCACCGCTCGGTCGTCGTGAATATTTCGGCCGTAGAGGAGATCCAACCTTTACCAACGGGGGAGTACAGGCTCCGTGTAAAAGGCGGGAAGAAATACTTGGTAACACGTACATACAAACACAATCTCAAAGATCTGGCTCAACTGTGGGTCGGCTCAGAGCGGCTTTGCGGCTAACCAGCAAGTACTTCCTCATAATGGAAGCCGCATCTGAAACCGTCACACAATTTTACCGCTGCGGATCGGATGACTGCCGTGAACAGTTAGTACTTTATCGCAGGTCCCGCCGAGCAGGAATCAGAATCAGGCGGAGATCAAGGCCAGTGGCGGGCCTTGCGATAAAGTACTAACTGATGACAGAAGTTAGCGCGCAACCACGTCAGTGTGATGCAAAGAAAAGAGATCGAGCGGCTGAACGGCCCCGATTCTTGGAAACGGACATTGCCGCATCGGTCCGCGTGGGTTGAATGCCTTGCGATAAGCAATAGTTGTGCCATTCGCGCTAGCGGTCCGCGCTGCTCCGGACAAGCTCGCAGTTCCAGTTGCTATCTCGCCATCTCATCACACCGACTGTGATGCCAGTCACAGCAGGGCGTAGCTTACGTGGCGATCACGGCTCGCAATCTGTTCGAGCTGGGTGTTTAGGCTCTCGATCTGCAACTGCAGACCTTTCCACTCCTGCCACAAGAACTCCAACAGACGACGCATGGCAGTGCTCAGTTTCTCGTCGGCATTTTCCAGTATCTCGGGCCTCTGCCGGCGTAGGCTGGCCGGCCCCTTGCAGAAACTCATTCCACGTTCCAGCAGGAAGGCTCGAATCTGATTGATCACGCTGGTTCGGCGTGCCACTAACCGGTCGCGCACCCGATGGAGTGCTTGCAGGTCGAGCTGATCCTCTGTCTTGATGGGCACGAAACGCATGTTCTCCCGTTCTACTGCTTCGGCAATCGCCTCCGCATCGCGGTAGTCGTTCTTGTTGGACTTCACGAAGGGTCTCACAAACTGCGCTGGAATCAGGCGCACCTCGTGCCCTTGTTCGCGCAGGGCTCGACCCAGAAAATGCGATCCCGCTCCCGCTTCCATCCCGATCAACGATGAAGGCAGATTGGCCGCGTACTCCAGTAGCTGTGAGCGTGAGAACTTCTTGCGGGTTACTACCTGGGAACGGGTTCCCACTGCGACGAGGTGGAAGGTGGTCTTACCCAGATCGATCCCGATCGACTTAATCGGCATGGTGATGATCCTCCGTCTGGGTTTCTGCCAACCTAATCATTACTCCTGTTGGCTCTCTTGACGGCGGACCATCTTATTATCGCCATTACGCTTATCGACCGAGTTTTAAGTGGAACGGCCGGTCTCACAAGTTGATGCGCCAAAACGTGCCTAAATTGGCGTGATGAAACGGGAAACCGGTCGCAGCTCTCAGTGCCGCCCGACCACCACGATCATAAAGCTCCCCGGCTTGGCCGCCGGACGACCGGTGGACCCCGGCTTCTGTTCCTCAAATTCGAACGTAGGCAAATACGCTTTATGAGTCGCAGGGTCAACGTCCATGGTTTTGGCGCCAACCGCGGTGGTCACAGTCTGTACTATCTCGAACTTGCGGGACGCATTTTCTCCCACAATGCTCATCTTGCCATCGCGGCAGCTCGCGAATGCCTGTTGACCGTCGAACTTCGTGGCATCCACGCCGGCCCCGATCGGAAGATCGGCGATCACCTTGCCGTCGTCCGTGCTCATCACAATCATCTTCTGCGGCTTGCGGCATCCCACGAAGAGCCTGTGCTTCGCGATATCGATCGACAATCCCACCGGCGACCCGCCAGGAGCGACCGGCCAGTGCGCCAGCACCTTTCTCGCGTTCAGGTCGACGACCGCGATCTGGTCCTTGTCCTCCAAATTGACATAGACCTTGCCGGCTCCATCGGAGGCAAGAAACTCAGGCTTCCCGCCCAGATCAATCGGCGCATCGATCGATCCCGTCTTCGGATCAACGTCGGCCTTGATTGTCACCAGAACTCCTTCATCGCCGCAAGATACCAGCACGAGCCCGGTGGCCTTGTCGTAAATAATGCCGTCAGCATCGGGCCGCGCCTTGAGCGTTCCCAGGACCGCATTCGTCTTAAGGTCGAAGATAACGACTGAGCCTTCGCCGTCGGTAATGAATCCCCGCCCGGCATCCGGCGCCAGAGCAACTCCATGGTTGTGCTTCTGCCCGGGGATGTCGGCGATCGTCTTCCCCGAATCGGCGTCGATGACCATCGTGTGCGTGCTCCGCGGAACGTAGAGCCGGTGATTCTGGGCGTCCAGGGTGATGTAGTCCATGCCGCCGTCGCCGCCAACGTGAAATGTGTTTTCAACCGCCCAGGTACCCTGCGCGGCAGCGCGCACGCTAAGCGTGAACGAGACGAGTACGATCAGAAAGCCAGCAATTACAGTCCGAGAGCGCATGAATTCCTCCAGTAGTATGCCCGGCAGTTTGCCAGGATAAGGCTATGGGTTGAACCTGAAAACAGCCTGAAGGGGAAGAATACCGCCGCAGTTGATTTACATCACCGTTCGCCACCCCAGGGACCTGTCGGAACTTTCACGCGGTCCGCCCATATCTATGTTCATCGGGAGGATGTTCGAGGGAGGTCTGCGACGTGACGCGCGATGACGCGAAGCCCATCAGAATCGCTGTGGTTTTTGTGTCCGTGTCTCTCGGATTTGCCTGGACATACTGGCTTCTCATTTCACTATCGCGTAAGGAGTATCTGCCATTCTCGATGGACGGCTCCATTCCCGGTACGATTCTCAGCGCAATTCTGCGGCATTTCGGGCCGCTCGTTGCAGCCGTCCTGATCTCCGCGTTTTATCAAGGCGGGGCCGGTCCAAAGCAGCCGTGGCAGACCGTGGCGCGCTCGAGGGTCCCGTATTGGCTGTACGTGCTTTCACTTGCGGGGCCTGTGGCCGCAGCCGGTGTGGTCGCGTGGATCGGCGTGCAGACCGGAAGAATAGTCCGCAATACCGAGCCAATTTCGGCCGTCCACTTCATCCTTGTTTTCTTTGCGATGGCGGTCGTCGACGGGCCGCTTGGCGAAGAAGTGGGATGGCGTGGACTTCTATTGCCACAGTTGCTGCGGAGACTGGGACCGGTGGGGGCAAGCACGATGGTGGGCGGCGTCTGGTGGCTCTGGCACGTGCCTCTCTATCTTGCGGATGGAAAGATGTCCAGTACCGGGGAGTGGATCGAGTTTCTGATCGACACGCTCGCGCTGTCCCTGATCTTCACCTGGTTCTATTTGAAGTCTGGGTCCAGCACGTTCCTGACGATCGTGTTACACAACATGCTGAATTTCTCCATTTTCCTGATTCTGCGCAACATCTGCACGCCGTTGGGCTGTTCTTTCGTCTCCTTCTGTTCTCCGCAGACTTTGGCAGAAGTTACTTCAAGCTTCGTCGTCGTGGCGGTGGAAGAGTGGAAAGCGTTTTGTGCTTTCCAAGCGCAGCGTCTTTTCCACGGCCATCAAGCGGCCACCGGCTGCAGCGGCTGATGGCAGCGCTTGAGAAACCGCCATGTCACGCGCTTTGAGCCGGACAACGGATGAGCGGGGATGCGGCCTTCCTTGGCCCATTTCAGAACGGTGCAGGGTTTGACTGTGAGGTTGTTGGCCGCTTCAGTAGCGGTGAGCCATTGGCACTCCACGGTTGAAAGTCCATACTGGATCGGCCGCATCGACATGGAGGAGTGGCGTTTTTCAGCGCCTGGAATTCTTACGCTATGAAAACGAAATCCGTTTTGCGAATATTCCTCTTGAAGACCGCCATTCATTGTGGCATCGTACTCGCACTTCTGGGGTGCGAGGGGGGGTATGGGGAATAATCGACGGTTTAGGCTGTCGTATTCAATCGTTTCAATCCTGCTCGTTATGGTGTCGAGCGCTGCTCATGCGGACGTGACGGGTTCGCTTACGGGCGTTGTGCGTGACCGTGCCCAGGCGGTGGTTACAGGCGCTAAAGTCACCATCACGAACTCGCAAACCAATCTGAGCCAGCAAACAACTTCCGCTTCTGATGGCTCCTACCACTTTCTTGCGTTGTCGGCAGGAACCTACAAGATCACTGCGACGGCCCCCGGCTTCCGCCCTTATTCCACGAACGAGATCACGGTCCAGGTGAACGATCAGCTAAAGCTCGACATTACGTTCGACGTCGGGACAGTGGTCGAGGAAGTCGACGTCACCGGCAATCTCGTGCGGGTGGAGACGGAAAGCACGCAACTGGGCGACGTCATCGATTCACAGAAGATGCTCGCCTTGCCGCTGAATGGCCGCAGTTATCTGGACCTGCTGGGCTTGCAGGCGGGGGTGGCGCCGGACGGCTCTCAGACGATCGGGGGCAACTCCGGAACGGGCACAAGGGCGGTGTCAGGTTACATCCAAAATGCCGGCAATGTCTCGGTGAACGGTCAGCGTGAGACGGCCAATGCGTTTCTGGTCAACGGGGGCGATGTCAGCGAGGGGCGAAACCTCGGTGCGGGACTGGTTCCGAATCTTGATTCGGTTGAAGAGTTTCGGCTCATCACCAACAGCTTCGACGCGGAATACGGGAAATTCAGCGGCGCGGTGATGAATGCCATCACCAAGTCGGGCACGAACGGCTTCCATGGTGACGCATTCGAGTTCCTGCGCAATGACGCGATGGATGCTCGGAATTTCTTCACCGCTAACAAGTCCGAACTGCGACAACATCAGTTCGGGTTTACCGCCGGAGGACCGTTCTGGAAGGACAGGCTGTTCTGGTTCACGGATTATCAGGGCACAAAGCGAGTCGCGGGAGCAGAAACTGGAATCGTTAACCTGCCAGCCGGCTGCCCAGCTTCAAGGCAACTTTGGACCGGGAGTATTGACCGGGACAGTCGATTTTCCCAGCACCGCGTGTGCTGGTTGTGTCGACTGGCCGCAAAGGCTTTCACAACGGCTGGGTTACACGGTAAACAATGGTGAACCATACTGGACCAGCTGGCTGCAATACGCCACAGGATGCTCAGAACGGCGTTTGCGTGTTTCCAGGCGGCGTAATTCCCCAGAAGGCGTGGTCAAAAGCGGCGCTTGGAACCATCAAGTACATTCCTCAACCCAACATCGATCCGGTGGCGGGCACGTATTCCGACAACAGCCACAAGGATACGATTACCGATAACAAAATCGGGGAGCGGGTCGATTTCAACAATCGCAAGACTGGCAACTGGTCTTTTTATTATCACTTCGACGACTCGACGGTTTTCAGTACGCTGCCCGATGGCGGCGCAAACGTGCCTGGCTTCCCCGCGCAGACGCCAACCCGCGCTCAAGAGTTCGTCATCAGTAATACCAAGACTCTCGGACCTACCGCCGTCAACGAGGCGCGGGTGACCTTCTTCCGCACAGCTACCCACCTGGACAACCCGAAGGGTGGCCAGGCGTCGCTTTCCTCGCTCGGTTTCGTGACCGGTGCTGGTACACAGGGGATTATCCCCGATGCGTTTCCCGGATTCGCGGAGTATGTGCCCCAACTCTACTTCAACAACTTCACGCATCGGCGCACCCTCTCTGATCACATTCCAGCCCAATAACACTTACACGGCATCGGAAGGGTTTTCCAAGGTAGTGGGCAGACATACGCTCAAGTTCGGGGGAGAATTCCGCTACCTGCAAGTCAATGAACGCAACTTAGCCAGCCAGGACGGGGCTTTTGTCTTCGATGGTACGATTACCGGCGTCGATTTTGCCGATTACCTTCTTGGGAGCGCCCGACAACCTCAAACGGCTACACTCAAGCTGCTCCACAGCTTCTGGATTCGCGAACGCGCTATGGCGGCGCCTATGCGCAAGACTCCTGGAAAGTAAATCCTGATTTGACGCTGAACCTCGGGCTGCGCTGGGAAGTGAGCATGCCCTGGTACGACACCCAGGGCAAGATCCAGACCTGGGTTAAGGGACAGCAGTCAGTCGTCTTTCCGGGAGCCCCCAAAGGGCTCGTATTTCCTGGCGATCCAGGCATTCCCAAGACGCTTGCTCCTACCAGATACAACAATTTCGCGCCGCGCATTGGTCTGGCTTACTCTCCCAGCTTTAGCGACGGAGTGTTGGGCAAGGTCTTTGGCGGACCGGGCAAAACCAGCATCCGTGCCTCGTATGGTATCTACTACACGTCGGTTGAGGACCTGAATCTCTTCTACGAAGTGGCTGACGCTCCTTTTGGTTTGTACTGGAGCACCGGGCTCCCGTTTTGTTCGAGGAGCCTTTTCGAAATCGGCTGGACGGAGGCACCGACGGCGAGGGACAGCGGTTTCCGTTCACCGCCCCAATTCCGGGCAGCCCGGCAAATCAAAAGCTCAGTTTCGCGGTTTATGAGCCGATGGCCTTATTTCCCCGGATACGACATTCATAACCGCTTGCCGTACGCCGAGCACTTCAATTTCTCGATCCAGCGCCAGCTGAGCAGATCCACGGTCTTGACTCTGGCCTATGTTGGCACGGAAGGTCACCGGCTCATTTCGCAGAGCGAAGCCAATCCCGGCGATGCCGCGTTATGTCTGCAGCTCACCGCGCAGGGGTATACCGATAGCTCGACGGGTTCTCCCGGATGCGGGCCGAACGCTGAGCAGGACACGTTGACCAAGGGGTCAAACACGTTTACGGTACCCGGGATAAGCTTCTAAATCCGAACTATTGCCCCGAATCCCAGACACTCTGTTTTAGTCACGGCAATACCTTCACCAAGCTGGTTGCGAATTCGATCTACAACTGCCGGGCAGGTGACGGTCGAGCGTAAAGCCGGCGATGTAACCTTTCTGGCTGCATATACGATCGCGAAAGCCTTGGATGATTCCTCAGGCTTCGCCGAACTGATCAACTTCCAAAATGCCAAACTTAGCCGTGGCCTATCAAGCGACGGACGTGCACCAGAATTTCGTGGTCAGCTATATCTGGGCCGATTCCCTTCCATCGGGCTTTTCCACGGCCTGCCCAAACGGCTGACAGAAAGGCTGGCAGCTGCAGGGAATCACCCGATTCGCAACCGGATTCCCGATCCAGATGGGTCAATCGAATCCCGTAGACCCCACTCAGCGAACGCCGGTCAGCTGTGTCCGGGACTGCTGGCGCGACCCAAGCTGCCGTGCGAGGGAGATGCCTCGCTTGCTGGCAGCCCCTCCACCGATATGCCGAATCTCGTGGGACCAGTTCACATCCACAACCCCCGCGCTACCCCTGGCAAGTTCACATATTTTGACCAGAGCGCATTTGTCGCGACCAACTGCTCTTTCACCGGGACCACCCCAAGCCCTGATTGCGGAACTTTCGGGACGGCGAACCGGCGATTCTTCCATGGCCCGGGAATCAACAACACCGATTTCGGGATAACGAAGAGAATCCAGGTCACCGAAGCAAGATGCTTTCGAGATTCGGGGTGAATTCTTCAACATATTCAATCATGCGCAATTCCTGAATCCGAGCGGGGACATCAGCAACGGCAGCTTCGGGAACATCACCAATGCCCGTGATCCGCGCATCGGGCAGGTCAGTGCGAAATTTGTCTGGTGATACTGGAAAGTAACCATCCGGGCGGGGCTAAACTAGCCTCGCCCATAATTTTTGCAGTCTCGTCCATGAACACAAGTTGGTCTTTTTGCCAGACCCAACATGCTAGGCTGTAATCATGAGGGTCCTGCCGGTTCTGCTGTTCATCATTGCAGTTCCCTGTTTCGCGCAGACCGCCGAGACCTATCGCCGCAGACGCAACGGAACTGGCCCGCCAAAAATCCTGGGACCAGGCTATCGCGAACTATCGCAAGGCATTGGAGCTCGAACCCAACGATGCCCTTACCCATTACAACTTGGCCCTCGCGCTTAAATATAAAGGTGATGCGAAGCCGGCTATTGAAGAGTTCGAGGCTGCGCTGCGCCTCAAACCGAAATGGGCCGATGCTCGCTACGGATTAGGCGCCACCTGGTACGACCTGCATGACCAAGCTGCAGCGCTTAAGGAATTGCACACGGCCACGGCAATTGACCCCGCTAAAGCAGCGCCACATCGCCTACTCGCGCGAATCCATCTTGAGCAGAATGACCCTTCCGACGCGAAGCGCGAACTGCAGCGGGCAATCGCATTGAGGCCTTCCCCAGACCTGTACTCCGAGTTGGGACTGGCCGAAGGACAGCTTGGAAATCTCTCCAGCGCCGCAGCGGATTTTCGCCGGGCCCTCCAACTAAATCCGAAACTTGCCACTGCACACATGCTGCTGGGGGTGACCTTGCGCCGCCAAGAGGACCATGCTGGCGCGCTGGCAGAATTCCGCAAGGCGGTGGCTGAGGATCCCAATGATCCCGTGGCGCAGTTCAATCTTGGAAAGGAACTGAAAGAGAAGGGAGACTTGTCCGCCGCCATTGCGGCGTTCCAGCGCGCCATCGAATTGAAACCGGACTTCGAAGAAGCACATTACAACCTCGGTATCGCATTGCGTACCCAAGGCCAGACAGAAGCGGCACGAAAGGAATTGAACGAAATCAGCGGGCTTAAGCAGTTCCGGGCGCATTTGGCGGAGGCGAAATTGCTGATCCTTCAAGGCGTCGAGGCGCTGAAACAGCAGAAGCTTGACGACGCGCTTACTTTGTTTCAAAAATCGATTGACGAAAGTCCAGAACTGCCGACCGGCTATTACTACCTGGGCCTCACCTGGGAGCGCAAGAATGATCCTGAGCGCGCCTTGGCCGCCTATCAAAAAGCACTCGAGCTGAAACCGGACTATGCGCAAGCTCACTCGAGCCTGGGATTGATTTATTGGCGCGAGAATGATCGCTCACACGCGTTCGACGAGTTCCGTCAAGCGGTCATGTGCGATCCCGATCTGGCGGAGGCCCACTACAATCTCGGTCTTGCCCTCGCGCAATCAGGAAATTTGGACGAGGCCGTGCACGAACTGGGCGAAGCGATCAGTCTCAAACCCAAGTACACCGATGCTCGGGTGCAACTCGGATTGACCCTTAACCAGAAAAACGACGCCGCGGGCGCCATTAACGTCTTCCGAGAGCTCGTCCGGCGCGATCCAAATTTTGCGGAAGGCCACAACAATCTCGGACTGGTGCTGCTGCAAACTGGCAAGCTTCGGGAAGCACAGCAAGAGTTTGTAAGTGCGGTGCATCTCAAGCCGCGCTACGCGGAAGCGCACTTCAATCTGGGGTTGACCCTCCATCAGGAAGGAAACGAAGGCGAATCACGCGCCGAGTTTGATAAAGCTTACGAGATCGCACCTGCGTTGAGAGACCAACCACGTCCTTGACGCTCTGGCGCGGTCCCGCCGAGCGCGTAGCAGACATAGACGATCAATTCCCGGCTCGACGTGGGCATTGTCACCACTTCGTGGTCTTTAGCGAAAAGAAACGCGTCGAAGTTGCGCTACATGCGTCGCCCGGTGAAGCACAGACTCGTACTCGTACTCGTACCGCAATAATGGGAAGACACAGGTTCGCGGCCGACTACCATCTTGTTGAAACTACGTTTAACTGTTGATTCGAGTTCTACCTGAGGAGCCATTCTTTCAATGGCTTGGCTAGCCCCGCAATCCGTTAAGCCGGTCGGCTCAGTGCCAGCCCAGCAACTTTCGAGTGCGCCAGTCCCATCTCGTCTGTCAGCACGTCGCCTTAGATGTTCATTGTCGTTCTGATGTCGCACCCTCCGCCAGCAGAGTTTCAATGACGGCGGCAGGAAGGTAGCGCAGTGGTAAGGCGCTTCTTGCCGCAAGGGTGGAGATTTCAAATACGGCCAGCCGCAGCTTTGCGGGCGATTAAAGCAAAGCCTGCGGCTTTGGCTTCTTTTTCCAAAACGGCCAGACGCTGACGTCCCCCCTCGACATGGCCGGTCTTGATTTCCATTTCGCCCAGCACCAGCCGAGCATCGAGTTCAATCCCTTCATAGCCCAATTCATGTGACTTCGAGATAATAAGGCCCAACTCTTTCCGCACCGCAGATCCAGAGAGGGAATGGGCAACGTCTTTTTCGGCGATCTCGACGCGGTCGGCAGCGATAGCCGCTACCCAGCGAATGTCGGGATTCTGGCTTTTGGCTGCCAAGGTGCGCGCATGTTGTGCAGCTTCTTTCGCCGCCGGCCCTTTCCCTTTGGCTAGCATCGTGCGGACCAAAAGGCTCCAGGCTTGAGCTTCATCGTCGCGGGCAGCTTCTTTCTGAAAGACCTCGATGACCTGCCTTATCGTTGCTTCCTGCTCGTCAAGAGAACGAGCTTCCTCTAGCCCCAACTCTGCGAGCCCGAGCTGAGTCTCCGCAATACCGAGCTTGTCGCCAGCGGATGTTCTGGTGGCCAGCGTCTGCTCGTACATCTTACGAGCGCCCGGAAAGTCAGCCTCCTGGACCAATAACTCTCCCAGGCTATAGGTTGCGTAAGTAGAAGAATACTGATCGCCGTTCTTCTGCCAGGTGGCAAGGGATTGTTCGAATCCCTGTTTGGCACCCGCCAAGTCACCCTGCAATTCGTGAAGATTCGCGATGTTGTAACCGGCGATGGCGGCGTCCCCGGTATTCTCTGTTTCCCGGTCCAATTCGATCGCGTCCTCATAGAGCTTCACGGCGCCGCGTAGGTCTCCCTGCTCCAGCCTCTGGTTGGCGATATTCCCGAGGCCCGCAGCCTGGCGCTGCTTGTCATCGAGGCGTCGAAAGATGACCAGTGCTTCACGCTGCATCTTTTCGGCGGTAGTGATGTCCCCTTGGGTTTCGTATACCAACCCGAGGTTGTTCAGAACCGCGGCTACTCCACTTTCGGATCCATGGCTGCGGAAGATGGCTTCTGCTTGCTGGTACAGACGGATTGATTCGGGTGTGTCGGACTGAGAGATCGCATCGGCCCAGGTGCGCAACGTATCGGCTTCGCCCTCGCGGTCTCCGGCGGCAGCGAAAATGTCTCGCGCCTCGCGGCAATCGGCAATCGCGTTCTGGAGTTGGCCGAAATAGTTGTAGAGCCAACATTGTTCTCTCCGCGCCTCTCCCAGGATCAGCCGTGCTCCCTGCGCCCGAGCTTTCTCGACGGCTTGTGCCAACGGCTGCTCTTGATGTTTAAAATCCCCCAGCGCACTCCACGCTGTTTTCTCCTGCAAATCAATACGGGGATCTTCCGAAGCGGGGGCCGCAAGTTTGCGAAGCGACTCGATCGTGGCGAGCGCATCTCGCGCTTTACTGCCACGGCTCTGCGCCGCTGCCAGCTTGAGCCCGTAGTCGAGATTGTCGGGGAACAACGTATAGAGCGCGCGATAGACATCGATCGCTTTCTCATTTTCACTCGCGATTTGACGATAGCGCCCCTCCACCACCAGTTTCTCCTCGCGAGAGAGATCGGTGGACAATTCGTACCCCTGCCGAGCTTCCTGCTGAGCCTTCTTTTCGTAGCCTAAGCGGGACCAGGCCTCCGCCAAAGCAGAGTGAGCAAGGGGATACTTCGGGTCAGCGACCACAGCTTGCTGCAGAAGGTCGCGAGCTTCCAGGGCATCGAACACATGTAGCCGGGCAAGTCCCTCGGCATACAGGCGGGCAGCCTCCCGATTGGAAGGCAACGAGGCGCGCACACTCACCGCCTCCACCGGAGAGACCGCTTGCACACCGAGTTTTTCGCGCAGCCGGGAACCAGCCTGTGACACAAGGTCGAATAATTCCGCCTCTTTTCCCAGCACCGCTACGTCAGCGATCGTTTCCCCGGCGACTGTATCCTGAAGGCGCAAGTCGAGGCGGAGGCGGCCGTCGGACTTTTCGCCGAGGGCAGTGTAGGAGCCGAGGACGATTAAATCGCTACCCAGATTCTTGTGCAAATGTGCGAGGGTGTCTCGGGAGAGGCTGTCGGCATCGGCTAGAGGAAGATCGAGTTTCGTGCGCGCGATGTCTTCCCCGGAAACGAGTCGCAGCTTTTCTCCGGCCACCAGTTCGGTGCTCAGCATTTCCGCTAAGGCCGTTGACAGCCAAGCCTCTTCCGGACGGCCGGAAAGGTTGCGAAAGCCAAGAACCGCAATGGATCGGCGGGCGGCGGGCCCTGCTGCTGGAGTTGTGGTCGCCCGGTTGATCCGCGGCCGCAGGTAGAAGCGGTATCCCAATCCCAGCCAGCACACCACTAACAAGACGGCCAAACCAGTCCCCAGAAAACGGCGACCGGTCCGAGTCCTCTCTTCCTTTATTGTCACCCGTTGGACAGACTGACTCTGGACGACCAGGCCGGTCTCGCCGTCGGAGACCTCGCGAACCTTTTGGGCAAAGCGATACCCCCGGCCTGGCACCGTCGTGATGTAACGCGCGTTCTGCGCCGTCTCTCCCAGCGCCTTGCGCAGAATAAAGATGTTCTGCGAGAGATTGGCTTCTTCCACGAAGCTATCGGGCCACAGGCTTTTCATCAGGTCGTCCTTGAGGACGATGCGTTCACTGCTGCGGACCAGGATCAGAAGAGTCTCAAAAGCCTTTGGAGTCAGCGGTATTGGCTCCTCTCCACGGAGCAGTTGGCGCTCGTCGGAGTCAATCCGGAAGGGTCCAAACTCGTAGAAGCGCTTATTTTCCGTGGTCATAGCTATGCTGAGGGGTTTTTGAGAACGTTTTGAGCCGGTCTTGAGGACTTTGATCCCCCTATCCGAGCAATGTGCTGCCTGCGGGGCGATTGGGGATTGCACCCCCCGTTTGAATCCAGAAATTTATCACGAGACCAAGCGGCCGGCAAAGGACAGAAAGCCTTGAATAGAAAGCTCGAAATCACCATTCAAACGAGCCAAGTCCTGACCATTCGGGGAGGGTGCCGAAGCCGGGCATGGTGCCCGCAGTGCAATGCCGAGCAGGAGATGGTCACGCTGGAAGCGTCGTCGTCGCTAGCCGACTCCATTGCGAAGCTGCTGAACTGTGGGTTGGCTTCGGCGGTCTGGCATATATCTCAGTCTCCGGACGGCTCATTGCGGATTTGTCTTCCTTCTTTACTGCGAATGTTGAGAAGGGAAGGCAAGTCAACAAACGCAACGTCAGTCAAGGGCCTATTACCGGAGGCATAGAGGACCAGCGGTGCGCGCGAACTGCAACGATTTTCGGGTCGGTCACGTAAGAAGACGCAACTCCCAAGGAGACAGGTTATGCAATCTCTGAAGCGATGGTTTCTCGTACACGCGTTGCTGCTAACGTCGCTGAGCTTCGCGCAGCAAGCCAACAAAGCGCTGACCAACGACGATGTGGTCTCCATGGTGAAGAGCTCGTTGCCGGAGGACGTAATTCTCAATGCGATCCAGGCGAACGAAACGAACTTCGACACCTCCGCCAATGCGCTGATTGCCTTGCAGAAAGCAAGTGTCGATTCCAAGGTGATGAATGCCATGCTGGCTGCTGCAGGCAAGAAGAATCAGCCCATCGCACAGCCCAACGTCGCGGGGAATGGGGCAGGAGTCGTTGGAAGCGGGAATTCTTCTGCGGTTCCAACAACCGCAGGGTTGGCACAGTTCGGCGCGGCGCTGAAAGCCATGATGGGAGGAGGTCTGCCCGGGGCATCTGCGCTGGGCGGCGGCCCCGGTGTTGCCGGCGGCACCACCACCGCGCCGCTGCCGGCTGGAGCGATGCCCGTCGTGGCCTTCGTGGATGGCAGCTCGCGGAAGGAACTGACTGTGGAACACACTTTTGTTGCCCAGACAAAATCCAAGGCGAATTCGCTCAAGACCATCGCCGTGGATAGCGCGGCCAAGTCGGCGTTCCAGGCTGGCGTGAATCAGGTTTGGTATTCGACCATCACCCATTTGGGCACGGGCATCGCCGGTCAGGTGGCCTCCGACACGATGACGCAAAGTTCAAGCGACGTATCGTCGGCATTCCTGGCCCATCACTTCAGGCCTTCTGAGAAATATGTCTGGGCATTATCTGGTCTGAATTCGCCGGTAGTCGCTGCCTCGAACAAGCCGTCCTTCGACTTGAATTATGCGGGGCTGACGGGCATCAACGCGGATGAATTCGAACCAGCCATCGTCAAGTTAGAGCCTTCCAACAATGCGTGGAGACTGGTAGGCGCGACCAACGCGAAGTCCGATACGGTGCTCAATGTCGTTCCGCAATGGGAGATTTACTCGGCGTTTATTGAGGATCGCATGCCCGCTTCTGTAAACAGGATCACCACCGGACACTCGCAAATCTCCACTACGTCCGCGCTAGCTCCCGGTGAGTATGCAGTCGTGTTGCGCCCCGTCTCGAAAGGCAAGAAATTCTCCGGAGCCGAAGTCGTCCAAAACCAGGGGCCAGGTTTGCTCTTCAATTCGGTCTGGTCATTCAGCGTGAAGTAAGCGAAGGAACAAACAAGCAAAGGAAGCTTCTATGGACTGCGTATGGCATTGGACGAATCGCTTAAAGGTGGTCTTAGCGGCGGCAATCACATTGATTGCAACGGCCCAGGCACAGTCCGGCAAGGCCATCACCGTGAGCGCGCAGCCTTCGTGCGCGGTGCAAGGTACGGGGGTGCTCATCGACGGCACGATCAAACTCGCAGGAAATCAGGGGACTGTCCCGGTCACTGTGCAACCGAACCCGCCCAACGGGACGCCGGTCAAACTCACAGCCCAGACTGACAACAATGGTACGTTTGTGACGAGCTACACTCCGGCGGACACCGGCGATTACCTGGTGGATGCATTGACGCCGGACGGAAGCGCCGACGCCAAAGTTTCCTTCCAGGTTGTTTCAATTCCAACAATTAAGGTCAGCGTCTTACCCGCGTCCGTCCCGGCGGAGCCGCAGAGTTGTTCCTCGGCACCACCCGATAGTCACAGGATCATCAGGATCAGCGGACACACCGATCTTCCATGCAACCTGACAACAGTGAGCATTATCATCACGCCTCCGACCCCGGAGCGGGCGCAGTACCTTTCCGTAAGAGCGGGCTCCGGCGGCGATTTCTCCGCCAGCTACGACGCTCCGCCCTCTGCCGGCACTTATCGCGTGCGCGCAGTCGCACCTGACAACCACACTGTTGCGGAAACTTCCTTCCAGGTCGAAAAACCCGAGTCCTCGAGTCAAAGCCCTCTGGAATTGAGCATCGTTTCCGCTAATCCTGGACAGGGCGACGATGTCGTCATCAAGGGCACGACTCCGTTGGACGGTTCGGGACCGCTCAAAGCCACCGTGACCGCGCCCGCCGGTTCGCCAGTTACTGTGAACGTGCCACTGCAAGCCGATGGAAGCTTCCTGTTCTGCACCAGCAACACCGGTACCGCCGGGAACTACAAAGTCTGCGCTCAATCTCCGGGAGGAAAGTACACGCGCGAACTTCGGTTCCATCTGGATCCGGGCCTGAGCCCGCCCGACGCGACGCCGGTGCTGGGACAAATGGCAGTCGAACTCGTCAGCCGGATCGAATTACTCAACCGCACTCTTCCTTACTCTTCTGCCACCGAGAACCTCAACAAAGAGCTGACCGACCTGGAGGTTCGCCTGCTGGACGGCCTGAAACAGATTGCGGTCTTCGACAAAACGCTGCATGTCATTCTCAAGCTCCGCACGGACTATCCCGCTGGGAGGCCGTTTGTCGCCGACCTGATTCAGAAGCTTTACGACTTTCAAGATATCGCGTGGCAGGAAGAAGCGAAGATTACAGCTCTCATTCAACGCAGCAAGCCTGGAGCCGTGCAATGTGACGACGTCTCTCTGATTGTCGAAGAACTGAATGCGGTGGCGGATTTAATCTCTGATATCGAGAAACCTATGAAAGAACTTGCCGCGTGGGAAGACAGCACCTTGAAAGGAGCCGGCCCGGAAGACACCACCCACTACTGCCAGGGATTGCCCAATGCTGGTGGCCCGACGCCTGCGAACGCGCCTGACCGTCTGCGGTTCACGAACGCTCTCAAAGGTCTCGATCCCGGTGAAAAGCCCATCCAGTATTTCGATACGGCACTGCAAGAAACGCAGTCCGTGATCGCGAAAAACTCCGAGGCCGTTTTTGACTCGTACTGTCAAAAATTTGAAGGCCCGGTCACCGGCAGCATGGATGCCTTGGTCACCACTGCCGGGACGCGCTGGTGGCGCTATGTCATCCAACTCGCTGGTTCGCTGGTTCTGCGCTATCCCAAGAAAGCCACAGGCGTGGTTCAATTGTCCGGCGAGTTCCGCGGCACCGCTACCCACATCGACGTGTGGGAAAACTCCTACGCCGTTCTGTTTCCGAAGCTGCTCAACGGTCTCGGAGCCGGGTACGTCCACAAGGTATCGGCCGCGGTTCTACCCGGCGGCTTGTCGCCAGTGAAACTCGGCTTCGGAGCCAATTCCCTGGAAGCCACCTCGTCGGCGGACTTTCCCCGTCATGCTACGGACACCTTTGGTCCAGCCGACTTCGTCATCCCCGTTAAAGGAACGCTGGACAAGAATTCCGTCATCTTCGAGCTCCAGCCATCGGAACACGATTTCGAGGAAGACGTCATGAAGATGAGGGCGAAGTACCTCGTCGTTTCTCCCATGGCGTTGGTTCCGGTCTTTCAGGAGATCGACTTCCCTCCTTATAAAGACGCGCACTTTATGCTGATGCGCGCCTTCGAGGGAGAGCGCGTCGAGTTCCCGCTCAAGATCAATCCAAACTCGATGGAGATCTCCAAGGATTTCGCACCCAAGCCGCACGGCGGACCGCTCGGAACCCAGAGTTCGGCGACGGCTACTTACAAACTGAGTGTGAAGGCGTGCAATCCCGGCTGTCTCTCGAACAATCCATCGCCACGAATCATCTCGGGGAACGGGAAGAAATCCCCGGTTGTTGCACCCAAGCATTAGAGGCAAGAACCATGAATTCTTCTTGCACACACTGCGGCGTCCGGCTCGAAGAGTCCGCCAAGTTCTGTTCTGGATGCGGCGCGCCAAGAGCCGCACAGAACACAATCCCCGGCGTCGTGGAAGGACCTTCCATCAACAAGGCTGCTTCCGGAGGGCCGGGAAGTGCTGCGGGCTCAGGTCCACTGGTTAGCGGGAACACTGGCGGTAGCCTGCTCCGTGTCATCGTCATGGTGGCCAGCATTCTGCTTTTTCTTGGGTTGATCGGACTGGGCGGTTGCGTTTACGTGGCGTATCGAATCAAGAACAAGGCCATGCAAGTGGCTGACTCAGTCGTTCAGGAAGGACAACAGGCCCTCAAGGTTCCACTTGATCCGACATCTAGCGAGCAGACCGCAGACGGCGGTGCGTCAGCGCAAGACGTGCATTGTCCCGCCGCTACTGCGGTGAGCGCCGGCAATAAGGCAGCACTCGTTCCGCTGGGCCCGGGCCTGACGATCGTCGACGCGTGGCACGTCTCCTATGGAGACTACGAACTAATCGAAAACGCTGATTCGGTTGCCACTGATTCCGTGCGGTTCTTCATGTCGGACGGCGCGAATCACAACGAGGTCTATCGCACGATCTGCCGCGAAGATCTTCAAAACGCCCATGTCTACAAGACGGGGTTCGGGGACGGGGACCCGGAGATATTCCGGGGCACAACCCTGTTCAGCGTTTCCTCTACTGTGCTCAATGATCTGAAGATGAAAGGCAGAACGGCCTTTACCTACACGCAGACAGTCGACGAAGGCGACGATGCGGCAGGGAAGACTGCCTCGCGTCGCTTGGAGCACGACGGATTTATGTGGGATGAATGGAGCGGTGAACTCATTCGCGTCGAACCGGACGACCAGCCAGTGGATGTAATCGTGAACGACCAGCGCGTCCAGTTGCCCGCAGTCCACGCGAGGGGCATGCTTGGGAAAGAAATGACCGAGCTCTGGGTGGTGGACGACCCGCTCAATCCGGTAACGCTGCGTTTTGCTCAGCTGAACAGCAAATTTTCGCTGCAGGTAGTCAAACTCTCATTTCTTGCCGGTGAAGCGCCCAAGATTGAACAATCTCTGAAACAAAAGGGAACTGCAGAAGTCCATGGAATCTATTTTGATTTTGGCAGCGATCAGATTCGCAGCGAGTCGGAACCGGTGCTGAAGGAGATCGCGGAAGCGATGACTGCAAACCCGGCGTGGAGCCTGAAAATCGAAGGCCATACCGACAACATCGGTGGAGATCAATATAATCAGGCGCTCTCGGAGCGGCGAGCAGCGGCCGTCAAAGCTGCCCTTGTCGAACGGCATCAAATAAATGCTTCCCGGCTGACGACCGCAGGTTTCGGCGCATCGCGGCCTAAGGAGAGCAACGATACGCTCGAAGGCCGCGCGCGCAACCGGCGTGTGGAATTAATCCGTCAGTGACCGCGTCGGGCATCAAAAACGACGCGGGGTTTGCGCACATACCAGGAGAAGATGATCATGAAAAATCTTGCCAGACGCTTCCTCACGCACGGGCTGTTGTTGTTCCTCGTGTTTAGCAACGCCTACCCTCAGGGTATAGGGAAGAAGTTCTTCGTCGGTCGTGACAACCTTTGTGTTACGGAAGGGGTAGTCGACAGGGCGGCAGACGGTCGGCTAGCGATTAGTGTGCCCAAGATGCGCGCCTATGTGAACACCTGGACGTCGCCGGCCGTCAAAGCGCATTTTGTGTACCTAGGTCCAACGGCCCAGGAATCACGCCTTGGCTCGGGCCAGACTCGCCGCCAATTTGGTCTGAAACTGCGCGCTCAGGATCCCTGCAACCTGGTCTACGCTATGTGGCGGATCGAGCCCGAGTCGAAGCTGGTTGTTTCGGTGAAGAGAAATCCCAACGAACACACAAGTGGGGAATGCCGAAACGGTGGCTACCAGAACATCAAACCGCGTCATTTCTCGCCGGTGCCTCTCTTGCGCCCCGGCGAGAGCCACACTCTCCGTGCGGAAATGGCCGGAGCAGAGTTGCGTGTATTTGCCGACGACCGCGAGGTCTGGGAAGGAAGCGTCGGAGCAGACGCGGCCAGCCTCGAAGGCCCCGTAGGCATTCGCTCCGACAATGCCCGGCTTGAACTTGATCTCAAGGTCGGAGAATACGTTGGAGTCCATCCCAACTACGCAATAACTTGCAAATCTGGCCCTGAGGCGTCGGAATAGGTTCGCGCACTCGTTCATGAATTATGAGTTCAGCTTCAGGAACTCCGAAGGATATGCGATGAAATCACGAGCCACCCTGCGTCTACTCACCGCTGTTAGCTTGGCAGTCGTGCCATTCAGCCAAGTTGCCGTTGCCCAAAAGGCTGGTGGGCGGCCACGCGCGAGTTTCTGCACGCCACGCGCTCTGAACTGTAGCCATCCAGGGGAACGGCTCGTCCTTCCTTGAATTGCGCGGCCTGCCCGAGTGTTCGGTTCCAACAAGTCATTCGAGTGATCGATGCATCGTCTTCGAGTGATTTATTGCCGCTATCCTAGTCGTGACGTTCAGCTGGATATTAACGGCGCGTGAGCGGTGATGCTGTGCGCACTATTGTTGATTAACTGCAATTCCAGGTCTGGGTCGCGCATCCGGCATTCCAAAATATTCGATGCCGAACCGCGCGACGCATTGCCCTACGCGTAGCGACAACTGGTTTACGAGACGACGTCATTGTTATTGGATATGTTCCCTTTGTAGCGACCGCTCATTTTGCTGCGGCAATCTGCCTGGGGCGCTTGCGCCCTCGAGCTGCGTGCTCAATTTGCTCGGTCTTGTCTTTGCGCGCCTCAGCTCCGGAACTGATTCTTGTTCGGTTCTCGCGATAGGCGATTCGCGTCTGTTGGGGGCGGTAAACGGGTGTGTTGCTCGGAGCCTTCCATGGGTCATACCAGGTAGGGGCCACCTCTTGTTGGCTGTGGGCCGGGACGAGTAGCGTCAGAATGACTGCGACTGCTACAAGGTGGCGATTTAATGGGAAGATTCTGGCAAGATTCATATCTCGGAACATCTCATCACCTCCGTGTGGATTGGGCCCTTCGAAGGCAACCCGCCATCGGGAGTGTTCGTGGCCTGAGTGAATAGTGAGGTTCAATGCTTGGGCGTTTCGACTTCTGGCCGACAACCACATGGTGCTGCGCATGGTGAGGTTCATCCCTATTGCCCCCTGGCGTTGCTCCTGATCTGTCCGTTGCGACGCACGTGAAGACAGGGTGCTGCGGACTCTCGGCTCCCGCGCTTCCCGCCAATAACACCGTGAACAGACTCTTAATGTTCAATCCGCGGCTCAGGAGCGATGCCATTCGCCGTACCCAAGCCGAGCTTGGCCGGTGGCATGGTCCGCACTGCGTTGGCCGGCGCCGGGTTCGCCTCCAGGTTGGCTGGCCGCCTCGGATTTAGGGCCATCTTTTTCGGGTCGGGGTCGTTGGTGTGGTCGGCGAAGCGGACTCTCTCATAGTTTTTCCGCAGCGCCATGATGCGATAGTAGAAATGGATGCTGGAAGTGCCGCCGGCGAGTTCGTGTACTTCGAATGAGGCCGACGTTTGGTGACTTACGTAGAGTCCCTTGCAGTCTCCGTTCGGAACCGGGAACACCATGTATTCCTGTTCGGTGTTGACGGTCTGGATGAAATCGGGATCGAGCGCGACGACCGCCGAGCCATTCACTAGATCTCCGGCGCCGGCATCCTCGAACCAGTTGTTGGGAGATTCGATGGCTGACATAGCCACTCTGCGCTTGCCGCCATCAATCGGAACCACGGCGTTCTTAGTCCCGGTGCAGCTGAGGTTGCCGCTGTGATCCACCAAGCAATAGCTCCCGTTGGCATTGTTGCCCGCGAGGAACGGGGCTCCCAATGCATTGTTGTTTTCGGCCACTAACGACACATAGTATTGAGTGTTGTTCGTGAATGTACCCGCATAGCCGTCGTCGGCGGTGCCGATCACGCCCCACCCACCCCCAGAGCCTCCGTCACCCCAGGCGCCGAGGCCAATCGCTGAAACGGTCGCACCGGTCGAGCTTAGGGAGCCGTTTTGTCCGAAGACGCCAATGGCATTGATGCCTGCAGCCGCACCGTAAACACCTTTTGGGCTCCCGGTCGAGGAGGTGGCAAATCCATAGAGGCCAAAAGCGTTGGAGCTATTGCTCGCCGTAATGCCCTCAACGCCCCATGCGGGTCCTGTGGTTGAGGAAGCGGAACCCTCGATCACTGTGGCGCCCCCGGTGTTGCTGGTAACGAAGAGCGGCGAGTTGATCGCCGTATTCATATAAAGCGAGTTCGAGATCGAGGCGTTTGTGGCGGTAACGGAAGCGGCAGTCAGGTTGGTGAAGTTAGCGGTGGTGGTGTTAACTGCGCCACCGAAAAAGTCGCCTGCAGTAATCGTGTTCCCGGCGAAGTTGCCCGAGGCGTCGCGCTTGACGATGGTGTTCGCGGTGTCTGTGCTGGTGGGTGTGGCCGTCCAAGCGATACGCAGCGTGCCCGTGCTAGTCAGCGGGGACCCGCTTACTGTGAAGTCAGTGGAAGGCGCGCTCAGCCCGACGCTCTTCACGGTCCCAGTCCCGGGAAATGTCTGTCCTGCGGAAAAGATGATCTCGCCCAGGTTGTTGATCTTTAGCCCGGTTTCCTTCGGAGTTGCTGTGCCCGATCCATACAGCAGGTTTAGCGTCCCGGAAGCCGAGGCTGTGTTGTTGCCCGCAGGTTCGGCCAGCAGTTCGAACTTCTGAGCCACGGGAGCAGCAACACCACTGTTGAATGCGGATGCGACCATCAAGTTTGCCTGCGAGTTCTTTCCTGCAGCGGAGGTGGCTGCTCCCGAGGAGGGCAGGCTCAGTGTGCCGCGCACGGTGGCGGCTCCCAAAACGTCCAACGTTGCTCCCGGAGTGGTCGTGCCGATGCCGATCCTGGCGGTCGCTCCGCTTCCTGTCTGCGTGAGCGCCGAGTTTTGAATATTCGTCGCACTAGTGAATAACGGGATCGTGTTCACCGTCCCACCGGTCGTGGTCACGCTCGAAGATGCTGGGGGAGCCGAGGCCGAAGTCGATAGAGGCGAGCTGTCAATCTTCGCGCCCGGGCCACTGCCGATCGGGGGAGTGGCGAGCACAAAAGCCGCCGCTGGTAGGCCTCCGAGAGTTTCCGCATCGACAGCCTTCATCGCATAAGGCACTGCCACCAGCAGAACGCGCGGTTGTTCTGCCCGTCCCATAGGTTGCACGCCCAGCCAGCGGGCTTCCCCCGAAGTGAACAGGTCGGCGGGCAGGCCCTCCGCTTTGGTCGCGCCAAGCGTGGTCGAATAGCGGCCGCTGGAATCCAGTTCCACGTTTTGCGTCTCGATCCAGAGCGGAGCTCCACCTTGATCATCCTTGTAGAGAGCAAAGGTGAGGCCGGCAGTGCCGGTGAGTGATTTGCCATCCAGATCTTTTACAGTGCCGCTAAACTTCACCAGATGCGGCACCGTGGCGGTTTGATTGGAGGCCTGTGGCGACTGCTGTGCCTGCATACTGAGAACGCAGACCAGGAGAACTGACAACTGGATCAGATGGAGTCGGATGTTTTTCATAGCTCGCCTCTCTTTTGGTTTGGTCGTGCTTAGCTTTTTGTTTGGCTGAGTCAGCCTTGGGACCTGTCCCGTTACATCAGCTGCTCGATGGAAATAATCAGTTGGGTCGATTCGGGGGGGTTGTACACTACCGCCTGAATGGGGTTGTTCGCCGCAGCCCAGAACGTGATCGTGCTGTTCACGTCTCCGCCCGCGGATGCACACGGTCCGCCGGATGTGACGCTTTCGTACTGCTGGGTATTGATGTACGACGTGTAGTAAATGCTTAGCGAGGGGAAGACCTGGCTGTTACCGCCCTGCGAGCACACCCAGTAGAGGGACACGCGGAACAGACCGCCAGCGGGCGGGGTGTAGAGCGTGAAGTTTTGTCCCGGTGAGCCGGAGATGGACTGGTTGAAGGTCGCGACTATGTTCGGAACACCCAGTCCACCGCTGATGTGGATGTTGCCGTGGACACCTATGCTGCCGTTGACACTCAAGTTGCCAGAAGGGTCGAGCGCCATCGAGCCGGTGTTGTTGTGGTCGAAGAACATCCAACCGGTTGAGCTGCTGTTGATATAGAGGTTGCCGCCGCTATCGCCGCGCAGGGCGTAGTTCGAGCAAGGAAGGAATCCGGCGCTGCCGAAGCCGATGGCAGCCGTACCGCCTCCGCAGCCCGGGTCGCCGATGAAGGTTTCCAGGCTATTGCCGGCGGTGGAGAGTGTGCCACGTCCGTCCACGCTGAAGACGCTCGTTCCGGATGAATTCAATCCCTTCAGAATGACGCCGGTACTGTTGGCCTGAAACAGCCCGCCGACCACAAATCCGGAGCCGGCCACTCCGATTGAGCCGCTTCCGTAAACGCCGGTGCCGCCCGAACTGAGGGACGCGCCGTAGACTCCGGTGCTCGCTCCTACTCCAAGGTCTCCCGCGAACCCTTGCACGCCCACGCCGAAATTACTGTCGGAGTATCCGGCCACGCCTCTGGACTGGCCAGTGGTCGAGGTCGCCGTGCCGCTGATGGCGCTCGCGGAACTCGCTGTCGCGGCAGTCGTGGCTGAAAGAGCGGCTCCCGTCCCTTTCTGCGTAACGCTCAGGATCTGCGAAGCGTTGCTGCCGGTGAAGCCGGCGCTGGGCGCACTCAGGGAAGTGGAAGACGACAACGTTCCGGTAACGGTTGCATTGCCGCGGATGGTCGCGGCTCCCTTCACGTCGAGCGTGGTGGCGGGAGTGGTGGTGCCTAAGCCTAGCTTGCCGCTCTTCTCGAACAGCGTGGAATTGCCGATCGTTGTCGTGCCTGTCCATATGGGCAGGAAGTTCAGCGTGCCGCTGCCCTGCACCGTAGACGCGGCCGGGAGGCTTGCAGTGGCACTTGCAGGTGGCCTGGTCTGGCCCCCAGGATGGTTCGCTTGAATAAAAGCCGAGGGCGGCAGTCCCCCCAGGGTTGCCGCATCCCCGGCCTTTAGTGCGTACGGCACACTCAGAAGCAAAACGCGGGATTGTTCTGCTTGTCCTTCGGGTTGCACGCCCAGCCAGCGGGCTTCCCCCGAAGTGAATAGATCGGTTGGCAGGCCGTCGGGCTTGGTTGCGCCCAGCATGACGGAGTAATGCCCACTGGAATCGAGGGGCACGCTTTGCGTCTCGATCCAGAGCGCAGCTCCCCCCTGATCATCCTTGTACAGAGCAAAGGTCAGGCCGGCGCTGCCGGTGAGCGGTTTGCCACTGGCGTCTTTCACATTGCCGCCAAATTTCACCAGATGTGGCACCGCGGCGGGTTGGGACGAGGTTTGCGACGACGCCTGTTGTCCGTGGGCTCCGAAAGCGCACAGCAGCAGTACCGGTAGAAGACAGGTAGAGACTCGGATGGACTTCATGGCTTCCCCTCATTCGTGAATTTGTTGGGGTTCGACTCTGCTGGGCCTACTTTGCCCCGGCCTTCCAACGTGTTAAAGTGCTTGCCAATCTGGATCTCACGCTGCCCCACGCGGCGCATACTGCTTCGAAAAGGGCTTCAAAGTCCTCAAGAATGGCTCAAAAAGTCCTCAGGATCGGGTATGTCGAAGGACAAACAGCGCTTCTATGAGTTCGGCCCCTACCGGGTTGATCCCGACGAGCGCCTGTTGCTAAGAGATCAGGAGCCGATTCCGTTACCGCCCAAAGTGTTTGAGACCCTGCTGATCCTTGTGCAGCATTCCGAGCGTGTGGTCCTTAAAGATGATTTGATGAAGACGTTGTGGCCCGACACCTTCGTCGAGGAGGCAAACCTCAGCCAAAATGTATTCGTATTGAGGAAGGCGCTCGGAGAGAACGCCCAGACCCCGCGGTATATCGTTACAGTGCCGGGAAGGGGATACCGCTTCGCCGAGAAGGTAACGGCGCCATGGTTGGAGGACGGCGACCTGGTCGTCCAACATCACTCCATCCAAACCGTAAGAATAGAGGAGAAAACGCAGCCCTCCCGACGTTTCCTCTGGGTGGTTGTCGCATCGATTCTGCTGGCTGGATGCCTTTCGTGGTACTGGTACCGCTCAGTGAGGGAGGGGCCTGACGGTGGAGGCGTGACCACGACAGTGGCCCGGCGTTCCGTTGCAGTTCTGGACTTGCGAAATCTTTCTGGGAGGGCAGAAGAGAGATGGCTGTCGACCGCCTTGTCGGAAATGTTGAGCACCGAACTGGCTGCCGGTGAGGAACTCCGTCTGGTCTCGGGCGAAGACGTCGCGCGCGCCAAAATCAACCTTCCACTTGCTGATGCGGACAGTCTTTCCAAAGATACGCTGGCCAGGTTGCACAAGAACCTAGGCAGCGACTTCGTTGTGCTGGGTTCCTATACAGCCCTGGCGGAAAAGTCGGGGAGCCGTATCCGGCTCGACCTTCGACTCCAGGATGCGGCCGCGGGAGAAACCATTGCAGAAGTTGCTGCTACCGGAACCGAGGCTGATCTGTTCGACCTGGTTTCGCAGGCCGGAGCAGAGCTTCGCGCCAAGCTGGGAGTTGGAGCAGTCTCCAGTTCTGAAGCGGCCACAGTGCGCGCGTCGTTGCCGACGAATCCAGAAGCGGCACGGCTCTATTCCGAGGGTCTCGCCAAGCTGCGTGTTTTTGACGCCCTAGCTGCCCGCGACCTGTTATTGCGGGCAATCGGCATCGACCCGAAATACCCGCTGGCACATTCCGCCCTTGCCAATGCCTGGTCCGCTCTGGGTTACGACCCGAAGGCGCGCGAGGAAGCGGCGAAGGCTGCCCAACTCGCCACGGACCTTTCTCGGGAAGACCGCCTGATCGTGGAGGGACATTCTCAAGAAATTGCCCACGATTGGAACAAGGCGATCGACACCTACCGCGCCCTCTTCAAGTTTTTCCCCGACAACATCGAACACGGCCTGGGGCTGGCGAGGGCCCAAACCGCGGCCATGCGCGGGCAGGAAGCTCTGACTACTCTGGACGCGTTGCGCAAACTGCCGTCTCCTGCGCCTGACGATCCGAGAATCGATGAGGGGGAGGCGGAGGCGGCGAATGCTCTTGGTGACTTCAAGCGGCAAGAAGCTGCCGCTGCGAAAGCGGCCGAAAAGGGAAGGGCCCTGGGCGCGAGGCTGCTTGTCGCTACAGCCAGGCACCGTCAATGCTGGGCTCTGCACAAACTTGGCCAGGCCGAAGCCGCGATTGCTTCCTGTGAGGAATCCAGGCGGCTGTTCAGCGAAGCCGGCGACCAAGATTCGGTAGCCAGTCTTCTGGTGACAAGCGGCGCGTTGCTGGAGGAGCACGGCGCGCCCGCTGCCGCGAAATCCCGATACGACGAAGCGCTTGCGATCTACCGGAAGTTGGGGGACGAAGGCGGCGCCGCTTCGGCCCTCAATAACCTAGCCATCGTGTACCGCGTCACCGGGGACTATGCTGCAGCAAAGAAAGCTTACGCGGATTCCATCGCTGTATCACGCAAGGTTGGCGACAAAGAGGATATGGTTTTGGCTCTGGGAAATCTGGCAGACCTGGTCTTTTACGAAGGCGACCTGCGTCACGCCGAAGAAATGTTTGCGGAACTGGTGGCCACTTGCCGTGAAATGGGCACCAATGATCGGCTCGCGCTCCAGCTTTCGAATCTTGGCGAGACGCTTTACTTCCAGGGCGACCTATGGGGAGCGGAAAAGGCACTCGGTGAGGCGCGAGGGCTCGATTCCGCAGCGGGGCTGAAAAGGCAGCTTGGCTACGACCTGGCGGGCTTCGGGGACGTCTTCCAGGCGGAAGGGAAGTTGGAGGATGCACACCAGGTCAAGCACGAAGCCCTAAAGCTTCGCGAGGAACTTGGTGACAAGAGCGATGCGGCCGATGCTCGAATAGCGCTCGCCGATTTGGCTATCGAAGAAGGACATCCAGGAGAGGCCGAATCGCTCCTCCAGGCTGCGCTGGCCGAGCTGGAGCAACTGAAAGCGATTGACGATGAAGCGCAGGCCTATGTCGTGCTTACGCGGGCTCTTCTGTCATCTGGCAAATCATCGGAAGCCAGCAAAGCTGTGGCAAGAGGCACGCCCATCGTCGCACAAAGTCGTGACCGCGGCGTCCGTATCGCTTTCGCGATTGTCAACGCCCGAGTGGAGGCCGCTGTTGGGGATGCCGTTAAAGGTGTCGAAGGTCTCAAGAAGACGCTCGCCCAAGCCGAGAAACTTAGGTTTGCCGTCTACGCATTCGAGGCGCGTCTGGCGTTGGGAGAGATCGAGATGAAATCCGGCCATGCCGACGAGGGACGCCGGCATTTGGCCCAACTGGAGAAAGATGCTGCAACGGCAGGCTTTTCTCTAATCGCCCGCAAAGCGGCTGCAGGTCGTGCCTGAAGAGCGCTTGCTTCTTCGCGGGGAACAGCCGTGTGCCCCACCTCCCAAAGTATTTGACACTTCCTACTTCTGGTAAACCAAAACGAACGGGTCGTGCTCAAGGACGATCTGATCAAAACCCCGCGGCCGACAGCTTTGTGGAGAAGGCGGATCTCTCCCAAAACATCCCTGCCGAATAGTATTTGGCCCGGCTACCGGCCAATCGAAGCCGGGACGTGTTCCCCTTGTTAGTGAAGCCACTACTGCATCACGTACTTCACATTAACGAAGCCATCCCCGCCAGTGGTGGCGCGGCAGAAGCGGCCGCAGAGTTTCCGGTGGTTGATCCCGCTGTGGCGCTGCTCCCGGTGGGCGCAGCGAGCACAAAGGCCGAAGGCGGCAGTCCCCCCACGGTAGCCGCATCTCCGGCCTTCAATGCATAGGGCACGCTGAACAGCATCACGCGAGGCTGCTCAGCTTGCCCCTCCGGTTGGAACGCCTAACCAGCGCGCCTCCCCCGAATCGAATAAGTCGGCGAGCAATCCGTGACTGGTCGTCGAACCCAACATCACGATGTAGTGTCCGTTCTTGTCGGTCTCTCCGTTCTGGGTTTCCAGCCACAGCGGAGATCCTCCCCGTGAATCCTTATATAAGGAGAAGGTGACCCCACCGTTCAGGCCAGTGCCTTCCACAAACCGCGCAACTCGTGCTCCGCTTACACAAATCGGAAAAGGAGAAAGATCTTTCTTACGGAGAAGAAAGACTTATTCGAACCTTACAAACGACTCCCACGGTTCCCGTTCGAGTTGGCTGCGAGCCGTCTGCTTTGCCGCCCCCACTTCCCTGCACCCGTAAAAGCGAAAAACGCCGCGAAAGTGGCTCACGAGTTGAAAATATTTTTTCGCGCGGCGCCGCCCCAGGGCCTGTCGGACGGTTCTGGCCGAATCGATAGCCCATTTACCTTCCCGCGAGACGGGTTAGCTCTTGCCCCCGGCAGTTGGGTGCTTCCGCGCAGAGTATCCGGGTTGAAGTGCTTTGAGGCCGCTTAGCAGCGTCGAACCATGGTGGCCTGGTTCGATACGAAATCCTTAGTTTGTTTCGTGCGAGGGGCAGTGCAGGTACGCTATCGATGGTCGGCGTTTATCTTTTCGAGTGCGTTATCGCACCGTGAAATTTCGTTTGTAATCTTGTCCGGTTGTGAGGCATCCCAGCGAGCGAGCGGCGCTTTTTGCTTCAGGATCAGCCAAATATCAAGGCTCTTTCGGTACCAGGACCGGGCTTCGCGCCAACTCGCGATCCTCGAGGTTTCCAGGATGCCGGGTTGCAGAGCTAAACCCGAATAGGTTTCCCCCAACGCGGCGTAGGCGTAGGCAAGGTCTGGGGCCTTGTAGTAGGTGTCGGCCTGGTCGGCACTAGCCAAACTCTCCATGATCCGAAGGGCCTTGCGAGCGGATTGAATGCCCTCAGCCGGCTTGCCCTCAGCGGCAAGAGCCAGGCCGATCCTCATATAGCACTTGGCGAGATAGCGCATCGCCACCACGTCGTGGGTGTCAGACGAAGTCAGTTCCTGATATCCCGCTAGCGCTAGTTGATAGTGAACTAAAGCCTGGCCGGGAAGGCCCTTCTCTGCGAGGTAATATCCAACCCCGTACTCGGCTTGCAAGAGGAATTGTCGCAGCGTGGCATTCTGCGCGTCGGACTTTACCAATCGAGCCATGATGTCGCGCGCCTTTTCCTGAAGGGAAAACGCGGAGTTAAAATCGCCTTGCAAGTACACAACCTCCGACATGTAGTCGTGCGCCCCCGCAAGGTTGGATTGCACTTGTTCCTGGAAGGCCGCAGAACCTCCCTTAATGGCTTCGCGGATCGTAACCGACTTACGAAAATAGTCCAGCGCTGTGGCCAGATCACCCATCTCAGCGAGAGACTGAGCCATCGCAAAGTATGTCCCGGCCACCGCTTCCTGCGTTTCCGGGTTGTCCTTTTGCTCCACCGCCAGCCGCTCCGCAATGGGGTATGCGCGTTGGAGAGCTTGCATTGCGGCTGGAAAATCATTTGTGGCTTCGAGGCTGGACCCCAGTTTCGCGTAGATGGTGGCCAAGGCCACACGGTCGTCGGAGGCACCACGGTCTTCATCCGCCAGCTTAAGCCGGAGGCGGAGGGCATTGCGATAGCTTGCAATGGCTCCGGCAGTGTCGCCGAGATTCGCGAAGCGGGGGTTTCCTTGGACGTCACCCACTCTCTCATACGCCGACGCTAATTCCCGCATCAGGGAAGGATCATTGCCACCCTCCGTTGATAAGCTGTCGAGGTATTGCCGTGCACGATCGACGAGAAGCTTACGCGCCGACGTTGATCCGGGAAGGTCGCGAATGCTGTCGTGGATTTCAAACATCAGCGAATTAGCCATCGCTCGGACATCGTTGAAACGCCGCTCCGCGCGAGCTTTTTCCTGACGAGCCAATTCCGCCTGCCGCTGCGCGGCGCGAGCTTCGCGAAAGGTTACGATGAGCGCGGCCACCAACACGACCGCTACTACCGCTGCTGCTATAACGCTTGCTCGATGACGAGCAAAAAACTTCGACGCCCGGTAGCGCGCAGTATCCTTGCGGGCAATTACCGGCAGGTTCTGAAGGTGCCGGCGAATGTCCCCGGCAAATTGTTCTACCGAGCTGTACCGGTTCCGGGCTTCCTTGCGCAACGCCATCAGAACGATATTGTCCAAGTCGCCGCGCAGGTGCTTGTTATGCCCCTGCGATAGGGCACTCAGCACTGGGGTCATTGTTCCCGGCGTCCCGGCATCTTCTCCAGTTTTCCGGTCGCCGGCGATCCTCCTGCTCACCGCGCTGCTCGGCCGCTCCGGTTCGACCTCACAGACCGCCCGAGCAAGTTCATGCGGAGTACGGCTGGCTACCCGATAAGGACTGCGACCGGTTAGTAACTCGTACAGGACCACCCCGAGTGAGTAAACGTCGGAGGCGGTGGTGATCGGCTCTCCCTTGACTTGTTCGGGGCTGGCATACCCGGGAGTGAGCGCCCGGAACACCGTCATCGTTGCTGCGGCGCCGCCACTGGCGGGGTCAAGCAGCTTGGCAATTCCGAAATCGAGCAGCTTTGGCATTCCATCGGCGCCGACCAGGATATTGCCCGGCTTGATGTCACGATGGATGATCAGGCGCTGGTGCGCATACTGAACCGCCTGACACACCTGCAGGAACAGGTTCAGCCGGTCCTCGGTGCCCAACTGGTGATGGTCGCAGTACTCGTCGATCGGCTTTCCTTCGATCAACTCCATTACGAAGTAAGGAGCGCCGTCCCGGGTAGTGCCGCCGTCCAGCAAACGCGCGATGTTCGCGTGGTCCAAGCTGGCCAGAATCTGGCGTTCATTCTTGAAGCGGCTGACAATGAACGCTGAATCGTGCCCGACATGAACAAGCTTGACTGCGACCTGTTTCTGATACTGATCGTCGGCCCGCACCGCCCGGTACACGGTGCCCATCCCGCCTTCGCCGATAGGTTCGACAATTTCGTAGGGACCGATGCGGTGGCCGATCCTCGGGTCGATGTCAGCGCGAGAAGTGGCGCCATCCGCCTCGAGTGTTGCGCTGAGCAGGTCCGTTCCAGCGTGCTGCTCTGCAGCCAACAAGGGCTCGACCTCAGCACGAAGAGTAGGATCGCCCGCACACACCGCGGCCAAGTACGCGGTGCGTCGCGAACGATCCAACTCGAGGACGTTCCCGAGTACTTCCTTGATCTGCTGCCAGCGTTCGGGGGTCATGATGTCAAAAAGCCTTGCGCGTCATTTGGTCGAAGGTTCCGGTCGTAATCGGTGCATTGGCGAACAAGGAGGCGACCTGCCAAGCGGCGCGACGCAAAAATAGGGGTAAGCCCCTCGTGGGCCTTGAAGTCTCCGCTAGTCCTGGGGGTCAGGAGTCGGGCTACCTGGATTGAAGAAGCCGAAAGCACGGCGCCTCTCATTCTGGGGGGAAGAGGGCCAGTGCAATAAGGTAACCCGCTTTGAAGCAGGCGTCAATTCTCGATCCATCGGATCACAAACTGCTTAGGATTATCCTATGCGTCGCGCGCCGCCAGTTTCGCGAGCCTTCTCCCCAGAGTCATGCCTCCCCGTCCGCTTAATTTGGTGTAGGAGCCAAGCCCGCGCGGTGGCCCAATCCCTTTTGACCGTCGCGGGGGAGACTTTCAGCACCTCCGAAGTCTCCTCAATGGAGAGGCCGCCGAAGTATCTCAGTTCCACGATACGGCTCTGCTGTTGGTCCAACTTCTCAAGCTCATTCAGCGCATCGTCTAACAAAACCAGATCCACGTTTCTGGTGTTCGCGGGCACCAAGGCTTCATCCAGCGTGACCTTGAAGCCCCCCTCCCGCTTCGCCGCCCGCCGCCCGCGCGCATATTCGACGAGGATCTGTCGCATCAACTGGGAGCAAATCGCAAGAAAGTGGGAGCGGTTCTCAAATTGCACGTTGCCCCTCTTTTTCAGGCGAAGATAGGCCTCGTGAACCAGGGCGGTACTCTGGATGGTGTGGTCCGAGCGTTCCTTGCGCAGTTGCTGGTGAGCCAACCGGCGGAGTTCGTCATAGACGAGAGGCAGCAGAACATTGAGCGCCGCCTGATCCCCTGCTTTCCATTGATCCAAGAGTTCAGTGATTTGCTTCGGTTGAACTTCGGGCATGTAATCCCCGCTCCCCCGGCGGAGGTGTTCTGCGAACGATATTCCGAACTCGATCCCAAGTCAACGAGTTGGAAGTGACCGAACCCCCTTGTTAATTGAAGGTTACAAGCGTTGCTGCTTGGCCGGAAAAACGTTCTGAAATTCGGGCGCATCAATTACCGTTCTAGCCCGCCGACTGACTACTCTGTCGGCGAGACTCCCCTGCGCTGCCCGCGCGCCGATTGAAACCGTAATGGTCCAACGGTTGATGCGGCTTGCGTGTGCGCGCCAAGCTGTAGAGAATCAAAAGCTGGCGCACAATTGGTTTGTTGCCGAATGCGGCGCGCCGGAGTATAGAGCCATGTTCACCAAAGCCGGAATCACGGAATTGCACGGTGTGATGCACGAGCGACTCGACCTTTTGCTGCGCCATGTCGCGACCGTGCCGGATAACCTGCAGCACAAGCCGATTCCAGGATTCGGGCACGCGTCGATCTGGAAGCAACTTGTGCACATCCTGACCTGTGAGGAAGGCTGGGTACACGATTTGCAGGACAAGACGTTCGCCGGCTGGTACGAAGAAGATTGCCCGACGATGACAGCACTGCTAGCTGCGAAGGGCCGAATAAGCGACGCAACGCGAACCTATTTGAACCATCTCAGTGAAGAGCAACTTAACACTACGCTGGCAAAGCGTCCGGTGGACTGGGGCGGCGAACTCCGGAGTCCGGCTTTTATCTTGTTGCACGTCATAACCCACGCATTTCACCACAAGGGTCAAGTTGTCGCGATGCTGCGAATTCTGGGATATCCAGCCCCTGATACGGATCTGCAGCCGGTATAGGTTCGCGCTCGCTGTCGCTGACGGAGAAGTCTTGGTCGTGGCTTTTCCTGTCAGAAGAAACTGGCCTTGAACTGCTCGTGTCGACGGAGGGCTTGCTGCATAAGGGTCTGGAATTCAGGTTCATCGCGGAGACTTTGCAGCAAAGGATCGCGCTCGAAGTAGGGATAGGGGAAAAAGCCGCCCCCGATGCTATGCCGCAGCATGTGCAGGGCGGAAACCTTGTCCCCTAAGACCGCATAGGCTTGAGCAACTTTGTAAATGCCCTCCGCGTCACTCACGCCACGCTCTTCAATCTTGCCTTCGGTTTGCCGCAGGAGCTTCAAGCCGGCGGCGTTGTTATTCCGGATTGAATAACTTAGGGCCTTGCCCACGTCCGCAGGAAGAAGAGAGGGCTCCCTTTCAAAAGCGCGATCAAAGTCTTCGGCTGCCTGTTCGCGATTGTTCATGTAGTACTCGCCAAAGCCGCGATAGAAGAGAATGTAAACGGAGTCGTTCGCCGGCAAGCTCTGCAAGAATTTCTCATACTCCCCGAGGTAAAGATAGGTGTTCATGGCGGAGCTGTTTATTTTGACCTGGGGGTTGTTCTGGCGCGCTTCTTCGCTCTCCGAAGCCGATTCCTTTAACATCCCTCCAAAGCGGTAGGCATATCCGAGTTCCCAGTGCGCCTCAGCGCTATTGGGACTATCATGCAAGACTGATCGGAGCAAGGGCACCGCCTGCTCGACTCTTCCCGTGTCGGTGAAAAGGTTAGCCTCGTAGATTCGTGGCTCAATCAATGCAGGATTGAGCGCGATGGCTTTCTCGTATGCAGCCTGCGCCTTGCCGTAATCCTCTCCTCCGCCGAACTGAAGCGATGCGTTCGTCGTGTAGGCCCGGCCCAGATGCGCCCACGCGGGAGCGTAGTTGGGCGTGATCGCGATGGATTTTTCCAGCACCTCGATGGCCGCCGCGAAACGATTGAGCGAATAGAGATCAACTCCTCGCAGGTAATATTCGTATGCAGCGGCATTGATCGGTTTATCAGGTTGGAGATTTGCAGTCTCAGCGGGCGACAGGTTTAACTCCAAGCCTTTGATGATTTGTTGCGATACCCGGTCTTGCACGGTCAGGAGTTTCTCGTACTTCAGGTCGATGGCATCGCGCCACAGGATCCTGTCTGGCTTTACATCAATCAGTTGAGTCGTAATTCGCAGGTCATCTCCCTCTTTAATGAAGGTGCCGGTGAGTAGGGTGTCAACGTTCAACTCCGCTGCAACGAGCTTCGGATCGATGATCTGATTGCGATATTTGTCGATGGAAGATGAGGGGCGGACGGTCAGCGCGTTGACGTAGCCGAGCTTCGTGATGACGGCGTCGGCCAAGGAGAATCCGAGGAAGTCGGTCTCAGGGTCCTGCTTGAGGTTGCGGAAGGGGAGAATGGCCAGGCTGCGGGGCCGCGGCGATGTGGCAGCCTTATTAGACCTGCTGATAGCGAGGTAGCCGATGACGACGACTGCGAGCACCAAAAACGCCAGTGCCCCCAGCCACGTTCTGGAAGAGGAGGTCTGGGGCACAGAGTCAGCCGGGCGGATTGTTCGGACGGGCGTGTTCGTGCCCGAACTTATCTTCAGCGGGCCCGGAAGAAGGGAACCATGGACCTTAGCCTGAAACTCGGCATGAAACTCAGCCTCCTTCTTGAAGTCCTGGAGGTCGATCAGCAAGTCTCTGACCGTCTGGTACCGGGCTTCGCGGTCCTTGCGCAGCGCCTTGGTGATAATGCGCTCTAGTTCCCGCGGTACATCGGGAGAGAAGTCAGCCGGCGGGGGAGGCTCTACCTTAAGGATTTCAGCAATCACATCACTCGCAGTATCGCCCTGAAACGGCGCCCTTCCAGTGACCATTTCGTAGATGACCGATCCCAGGGTGAAAATGTCGCTGCGCGCATCCACTGCAATTCCCCGCGCCTGCTCCGGGGACATGTACTTGACTGTGCCCACGATCGTTCCGGGTTCGCTGGCCGAAGATGCCAGCGCCGACGCCGTTCGCCGGATCGTCTGTTCGACCCGCCTCTCGCTCAGCTTGGCGATTCCGAAATCCAGGACTTTAACAATTCCGTCGGTTCGCACGATCACGTTATCGGGCTTGATGTCGCGATGAACAATTCCGCTGGCATGAGCGGCAGCGAGAGCGCTGGCGATCTGGATCGCGATCTCAATCGAGGGATTCAACTCCAATCTGCCGTTCGCCATCCTCTGGCGCAGGGTTGCGCCGTCAATAAATTCGGAAGCAATAAAGTGCAATCCGTCCGCCTGGCCGAATTCGTAAATCGTAAGAATATTGGGATGATTCAATGCGGAAGCCGCGAGTGCTTCGTGCTCAAAACGCCGGAAATCCCGCTCATCCCGAGTCAATTCCGGTCGCAGAAGTTTGAGCGCGACCTTGCGTCGGAGGCGTGTGTCTTCAGCCAGGTAAACCTCACCCATCCCGCCGGCTCCCAGCAGGGAAGTGATTTCATAGTGAGCCAAGCGGGTTCCGGGGCCGATCATTTCGCGACGTTTTGTCGCCATGATCTGATGGGCCGCGTCGTTTACGGGCCTTTGCAGAAGGTCTAGAGGCTTGGTGGCGGAAGCAAGCAGTGTTTCTATTTCCTTGCGCAGGTCCGCGTCGTCAGGGCAGTTCTTGGCCAGAAACTTCGAGTGTTCTTCCGGTTTCAGATCGAGAGCCTCGTAAAACAAGGCTTCGATTCGCCTCCACCGATCGGAAGAGGAAGCCATTACCGGGCGATCCTCGAAATCAGATTTGTCAGGGGTGGGAGCCACGTTATCGCTCCTACGCCGAGCCTTGTCCGAGTTCGCGGTAGAGCCAGGCCTTGGCCAGCGTGAGTTCGCGGTGGACGGTGGCGGGAGAAATGTTCAGCGCGGCGGCGGCCTCGTCATACGTCAGTCCGCCAAAAAAAAGGAGCTCAATCAGTTCACTCTTCCTCTGGTCCTGAGCGGCCAGGCGATGCAATGCCTCATCCAGTTCCACAAGACCTTTGCCGCCCTGCGGTCCGACCAGCACGGCTTCATCAAGAGGGACCTTCTGGAATTCCCCACCGCGTTTCTTCCGGTTGTTGGACTTGGCGTGATCCACGAGGATGCGCCGCAACATGCGGGCCGAGACGGCGAAGAAATGTACCCGATCTTGCCACGCCACATCGGAATCCACCAGGCGCACGTAGGCTTCGTGAACTAGAGCGGTTGCGCGCAACGTATGGTCGGGACGCTCTGCCCGCAGACAATGGGATGCCAGCTTGCGGAGTTGGTCGTAGACGACAGGCATCAGTTCGTCCAAGGCTTGCTTGTTGCCGTTGCTCCATTGGTGGAGCAACTGGGTCACTGCCTGACGATCCGGAGACACATCCATTTTGTCTACTCTTGCTACTTGGAAGGTTTCGTGGAAGCGGACCGGACACTTCGCCAAGTGCTCTTGCTTGGGGAGTTCAAGCGCTCTTTAGCCGATTCGCCCGGCGCTTTTACGTGGCGACATTATATCCCACAAGCAAAGGATGTTGGCGCGGTAGATCCTTAAGTTACAAAACCGGAACATGACCGCAGGTTCAGTGGCCAGGTCGGAGCCAAAAGGGTCTGAAAGGTTTCCGGCTCCATCGCGGTAGTCTGAATTTGCAGAGAGCGTTGGCCTTGACGATCGCGCCAAACGGAAACTAGTTTCTGACGGACACCAAAAGCGGCGCCGCATTGAACTGCGGCGCCGCCCTGTTTCCTGCGAGGTTACGTCTCTACTGCACGGTCACGGTGACATCATCCAGGTACATGTACGTCAAGTCTCCAAAGCCATCTCCATGGTCGTTGAAGTAGACGCGGATGGACTGGCCCTTGTATGAAGTCAAGTCGTAGGTGACTTGGGTCCAGACCTGCGCGTTGGAGCACACCTTCATGATCTGCGCCAGCATTGTGCCAGAGGCGTTTTGCACCTGGGCTTCCTGCCAGTCGTAGGTGATGGTGTCGGTGGTGGACGGCCAATACCAGAAAGTCAGCGTCGCCTTGGTGGCGGTGCTGGGAATGGTAATGGTCTGGTAGAGCGATGAATCGCCATTAGGTTCGGTGCCTGAGCTGGCGCTCAATTGCGCGGCGTACGTTCCGCTGTGCCTTTGGACCGTCTCGACGAACGGCGAAAATACGCCGCCCGTGGTCCAGTTGGCCAGAGTGCCGGTTTCGAAAGTACCGTTCTGGATCAACTGAGTGGAAGGTGCGGTGACCGTCAAGGTGATCGTGGCGTGTTGCGTGATCGAACCCGACGTGCCGGTCACAGTCACGGTGCTGGTGCCGGTAGCGGCGGTGGAGGAAGCGGTGAAAGTTAGGGTTGAGGTCGCGCTGCCATTAGCCGGAGGAGTGACGGGGTTGGTCGAGAACGCTGCCGTCACGCCGGTGGGAAGACCGGACACGCTCAGGGTGGTCGCTGAGTTGAATCCGTTCTGGCTGGTGACCGTGATCGTGCTGTTGGCGTTGGTGCCCTGCTGCACGCTGACTGTGCTCGGCGAAGCCGAGACCGCGAAACCTGGAGTTCCAGCACCCACGGCGAAGATCAGGTCGTCGTGGTCGTTGTAGGAACCCGATGTGCAGGAAGAGGCGCTGCCGAGGTAGCGGAATTGCGCTCGTACCGCCTGCAGACTTCCGCTGGGCAGTGTGTAGTTGGCCGAGAGAGTTTGCGCGCCGGCCGCCGTGGGAGTGATGGTCCCAATCAGCGTCCACGACGGACTGTTCGCGTTCGCGGTGTAGTAGAGATCCAGATGGTCGGAGGTGAACCCGCTATAAGCCCAGACGGTTGCACTTACCTTTACCGTCTTGCCGCCGGCGAGAGCGCTGCCATCGGTGGTGGATATGACAAGGCGATCGTTGGATTCATCGGAGTGGAAGGTTCCGGATGTGCCATCGGCGCAGGAGCTGTTGATGGTGTTGGGTTGATTGGGCTCGGCGCCTCCGGACATGGTGTCGCGGCCGAGTAGCAGCGATGGTCCTGAGTCGCATCCCGACCCGACGTTCACGCACTTCGGTGCCTTGAGCGTGGAGTCGAAAACGGCGGTTTGCAGTCCGACTGACGAATTCACAGTGAGCGCGATGGTTGTGCTGTGAGTGAGTGTTCCGGAGGTTCCGGTGATGGTCACCGTCGCACTTCCGGTAGCTGCTGTTGCCGAGGCGGTCAGCGTGAGGGTGGACGTCGCGCTGCCGTTGGCGGGCGGAGTCACCGGGTTGGTGGAAAAGGCCGCGGTCACGCCACTGGGCAAGCCGGTTGCGCTGAGCGTCGTCGCCGAGTTGAAACTGTTTTGACTGGTGATGGTGACGGTGCTCGTTCCGTTTCCGCCTTGAGCGATGGTGAGCGATGTGGGTGAAGCGCCAATCGTGAAGTTCGGCTGCGCCGCTGTGTTGACGGTCAGCGAGATGGTCGTGGTGTGAACCAGCGAGCCCGACGTACCGGTGATGGTGACCGTCGTGGTCCCCGTGGTGGCGGTCGAAGAAGCAGTCAGGGTCAAGGTGGACGTCGCGCTGCTGTTCGCGGGTGGCGTTACCGGATTTGGAGAGAACGCAGCAGTTACACCACTGGGCAAGCCAGAAGCGCTCAGCGTGGTTGCCGCGTTGAAGCCGTTCTGACTGGTGATGGTGATGGTGCTGGTTCCATTGGAGCCTTGATTGATCGTCAGAGACGACGGTGACGCGGCGATGGCGAAATTCGGCGGAGGATTCACCGTCAGCGTGATGGTGGCGGTGTGCGTGGTCGAGCCCGACGTGCCGGTGATGGTGACTGTGGCTGTGCCCGTGGTTGCCGTGGAAGAAGCGGTAAGCGTCAGGGTTGAAGTGGCGTTGCCGTTCGCGGGTGGAGTGACCGGGTTGGTGGAGAACGCTGCCGTCACCCCGGTGGGCAAGCCGGAAGCGGTCAGGGTCGTCGCAGCGTTGAATCCGTTGAGGCTGCTCACAGTGATCGTGCTGGTCCCGGCCGAGCCTTGAGGAATCGTCAGCGATGATGGCGAAGCCGCGACCGTGAAGTCCGGCGTCTGCGTGGTGGAGCAGCCCGGGAACTTGAAGTTGGCGATGCTGGTGTTCCAGTTAAAGCTGCCGGTTGTCGCCATGTACTCTTCGGTGAACCAGAAGGTACAGTCATCCACCGGATCAACCTGCATGGCGCTGTAGTCGCCCCAGCGCGAGAGGTTTCCGTTCTGGGAGCCACTGCCGCTGATGATGTTGACCTCGGTTTCCATCGTGCTGGCCGGATCCGTGGACAACCGTCCTGTAAAGCGCACTGATGGGGAGAGCGAGGTGCTCGAAACGCTGTAGCCGAGTGCCATATCACCGACGTGGTCCATGGCAACGGAGCCCATCCATCGATAGTTGGAGTCGGGAGCAAACGTGCTCTGTTGCGCCACTGCGGGCGTACCCGACGGATTCTGGAGTTCATACCAGCGCACACCGCCGCCGGACCCGGCGACGACCGAGTGGTTGACTACCAGCGATTCATGGGTGCCGAAGTTGCGGTATGCCAAACGGTACATGAGCCGGTCGGCGAGCGAGTCGAGCTGCTGCGTCACGCTCGGCTGCGGCACGCACGTGCCGCCTCCGCATAACGGACTGAACGCGGCCACATTGATGACAGTTGGCCCGGTGAAGGTCGAGTTCGCGGGAGTCGTGAAGTCAACATGGAATTTGAAAAGGTTCAGGTTGTTTGTGCCGAAATACAGCATGTAATTCGGCGAACCAGCGGGAGGAGGGGTGGTGCCATCAAGATCGGAAGGCAGCAGGCCGCCGACGGCAGTTCCTTGCTGGAAGCAAACCTGGGTGGCGGCGCTGCCCGCGAGCATGGCATTGCGGTCGTAGGCGCACGCATCCGCGCCGACAAATGTGGTGCCGCCGGCGAACATGTTGAACGTCTCGTAGTAGGCGTCCGGCCACACGCCCATCTTGGGATAGTCGTCGAAGTTCGTGTACTGGAACGAATAGCGGTGGTAAGTCCCGGTTGCGTCAGACGTGGTCGATACGGCGATGCACTGCAGGTAAGGAGTGGTCGAGACCGAGAACTGGCTGAAGATCCAGCGCTGGGCAATCTTGTCGTAGAGCACGATCGGGTCGCCATCGTTGTTTGTCTGGCAGCCGCCGCCGAATCCGGACCAGAGAGTGTTGCCGGCGGTTGGTCCGGCAATCAGAGCGCCGGTTGATTTGTTGAAGACCGCAAACGAAGTGTTCACCCACTGCACGTATTGGGTGGCGCCGACCGTACCTTCTGTGTCGGGTGGAGCGCTGGTGATGGTGAAACCGTATTGTCCATTGCCCAGGCCTTGAAAACTCTGCGTGACCGGAGGCGTTGGCGGAAGCACCGTGGCGACTTGCATTACGGGATCTTCCTGCTGTTGCATAAGTTCAGGTGGCAGAGGGATGCGCCGCAAGGGTTCGACCCTCCGGCGTACGAGCGACGCTGGAGGAGCGTGCTTCATCATTTCCAGGAGTGTCGGGGAAACATCGTGGTGAACATCGTGGCGAACCGTGGTGGGGCCCGATTGAGCAGCTAGAGAAACGGTGAAGGACAAGACCATTGCCGCCAGCACGAAGCGCCGGGCGGTTGCACAGCAGGGCGTCAACATATTTTCTCTCCTGGGCTTGGGATCAGTTACATGGTGTTTCTCGTTTCTTCTCGACCCCGGGGGGCGCGTTTCACGCAAGTGTGTCCGCTTCTGGTGGCGCTTTGCAGCATGACTACGAGTGTCAAAATAGTTGGCATAATAACCGAGCTTGATTGTTTTGTTTCAAGATTTTTTTGGTGTTATGAAACGCGAACAAGTCTCTGGACGAGAAAAATTCCGAACGGTCGGTTGGGTGAGATTGTGGAATGGGGCGAGGGGCACGGCCGCTCGGCTGCATCACGAGAACTGGGAGTAGAATCTGTGCAATTGCGACGGGCGGCTGCCCGTCCTTGATTTATGCAGGGAAGTCCTCCTAGCCCGCGGCTGAGTGCATGGCTTGTCTTGGCTATGCTCGCCATGATCGCGGTTCCAGCGGGGATTACGCTGCACACGGTTCATGATCCCGCGGTCCTCCAGACTACCGGGACGAACCCCACACCGTATGGCTATAGCTGGAGTTTGCTGTTGTTTGTTGTCCCAATTGTTGTGATCGGATGGTGGTTTCTGCCCAGCGAAGGGCTGCGGATTCCCCAGCGTGCTTTCTGGCGGACGATTTGGATTCTGGTGCCGCTAGGGTTTGGGCTTGATTTCTTCTTTGCCAACCGATTCTTCCTCTATCCCAATGCCAAGGCCACGCTGGGGATCGGGGCACCGGCGCTGGGCGGAAATGTTCCCGTCGAGGAGTACATTTTCTATTTCACCGGGTTCGTTGCCGTCCTTCTGATCTACGTTTGGCTCGACGAATACTGGCTGGCTGCTTACAACGTATCCGACTATTCAGTTGAAGCAAAGCACATTTCGCGTCTGCTCAAGTTCCACCTTTCTTCTTTGATTGTCGGAGTCGTCTTGATCGCGGCGGCGATTCTCTATAAGAAACATTCTCAATTTCCAGAAGGATTCCCGGGTTACTTCACCGTGCTGGTGATCGGGGGAGTGATACCTTCGGTGAGTTTTTTCCCTACCGCCCGAAGGTTCATCAATTGGCGAGCCTTTAGTCTGACTATCTTCATGATGCTGCTTATCAGCATGTTCTGGGAGGCGACGCTGGCCGTGCCCTACGGCTGGTGGGGCTACCAGCAAAAGCAGATGATGGGACTGTTCATAGGAGCCTGGGCGGGACTGCCGATCGAGGCCGTCACCGTGTGGATTGCCGTCACCTATGGGACCACAATCGTTTTTGAGATCTTGAAAGTCTGGCAAGCTTCGGGCAAGCCTGCTCGGCATGCATTTCTTGGCGAACCGTAAGGTCGAGGCGAGTCACAGCGATTCTGATCGCCCGAGATTTGATTCGCATAGTTCGACATTCGCATAGTTCGAAGTTGCAATTGCGGGAAAAATGTGCGAGAAGGGAAGCGCACCACTTTCCGTTTTTGGGCCGCGCGTCGGTGTAACTTGCTCGGTTCGTCAAACCAGAACATCTTGTCGCTGCTAACTGGCCGTTCCACGGCCAGAGAATTTGCGAGGAATTTGCCATGTGCCGTGCTCTCGTGTTGAAAGTCGCCTTTGTCCTGACAGTACTGGTTGTGGCCGCAGCGCCGGTTCGAGCGCAGTGGGCCACACCGACCATCGATGGGAATATCGCTCCGGGCGAATACGGAACCAATAACTCGCTCGCCAATGCCGGAAATACCAGTCAGACCTGGTACATGACGTGGGACGCAAACAATCTCTATGTTGGCATCGTGAATGCCAATCTTGCCGAAGGCGCGGTAATTTACGTCGCCGGCAATCCGCAGAATCCGCCCACGTGTTGCAGCAATCCGACGGCAATCTCACCGGCTTCAACTACGACAAACCGATTTCGCCGCGTTGCCTTTTCGTGCGAAATTCGTGACCTATGTCAAAGACTGGCTACCGAGAGTATCGCAACTCTGATGGCAACGGCGGCTGGACTGCGCAGACATCGAACTACGGTCATACGCGACAACGCCAGCAACGGAAACACACGCGAGGTCGCGATTCCCTGGAGCGCCATCACCGGCGGCGCCGGAATTCCTTCGTCCTTCGTGTTCTTTGGCTATCTGACCTCGAGCGGGGGTTACATCTACGGCCAGGTCCCAACCGACAACAATATTGGCGCCTTCGCGGGCACCAGCGCCATCGGCGACACAGTATTACTCGATTACTGAATACTGGGAACGGCATCAAGCACGCCGCCGTTCTCCAACGAACAGCCCGCGGGCTTCAGCGGCGCCGATAAAGCCGGATTTTACCATAATACCTTCGACCCGTTCTATCGCGACCAGGAAGGTGCGGTTGCCGGAGAATACGGCGGTCACGTTGCGCTTCCGCACGTTCCATTCCAGCGGCATCTGGGGCTTGACCGCGCGCGCCTACTTGTTCGATACCGGCTCGGGCACGACCACGGGTCCGGTTGATACCGCGAATGCCATTTGATCAGAACATCACCATCAACGGCGACGAGTACGACGTGTGGAAGACGACTCTGACCATGCCGTCGCACCCCACGGTTTACTACTACAAGTTCAAGATCAACCGCGACCGACGAATGGCTGGTACAGCGATGATTACCTGGACGACAACGACAACGTCCACAAGGACGGCACCGGTGCAGCCAGCGACGGCGAGCCGTTCCCGTCATTCCAGATCACGGTTTACGATCCCAACTTCCAGACACCGGCTTGGCTGCAGAGCGCGAATGTTTATCACATCATGCCCGACCGCTTCCGCAACGGGGACCAGACCAACGACTACTGCCGCGCCGGGGGCGACGACCGGCTGCCCGATTTACTACGGACCGTCAACCAGGAGGCCAGCAGGCGTTTACCTACAACTTGTGGAACACGCAAATTTGCGATCCGCGCAGTGCCGCCTCGGATGCACGGCCAGTACAGCAATCAGTTCTATGGCGGCGATCTGAAGGGAGTGCAGAACGAACTGGACTACATCCAGTCGCTCGGGCTGGACACGATCTACATGAACCCGATCTTTTCGGCGCGCTCCTATCACCGCTACGACACCGATAACTATCTGCACATTGATCCGGCACTCGGCGGAGATGCGGCGTTTGCGTCGCTGTCCACCGAGTTGAGCCGACGCGGGATGCAGGTGATTCTCGATGGCGTATTCAATCATGCGTCTTCGGATGGCATGTACTTCGATCGCTACGACCGTATCGGAGCGGCACGCGTGCCGAACATCGGCGCCTGCCTGTCGCTGCAGTCGCAGTGGCGCACATGGTTCAATTTTACGGACAACAACGTGCCGTGCCAAGACGAGCGACTACGTTGGCTGGTTCGGACTCGACAGCCTGCCGACCTTTAACCACGGATCGATGCGGTGAAGGACTTCTTTTATCGTGCGCCTGGGAACGTAACCCAGATACTGGTATAGCCAAGGAGCTTCGGGGTGGCGTTTCGATGTAGCCGACGATGGCAACTTCCCGCACTCCTGGTGGGTCGACTACCGCGCCCATGCCAAGACCTATAACAGCAATGGTCCGCTGATCGGTGAAATCTGGCCCAACGCCAGCCAGTGGCTGGCCGGAGACCAGATGGATGCGGTCATGAACTACCGCTTCCGCAAGAACATCACCGGATTTGTCCGCAATGCCGAATGGCATGACGACAACAACAACGGCACGAATGACATTCCGGGTCTCACGCCCGAGCCAGTTCGACAACGCCATACGCGCGGTACGCGACGACTATCCGCCGCAGGCGGCGGCAGCGATGCTGAACCTGCTCGACTCGCATGATGTTAATCGCGCGCTCTATGTGATGACTGAGTTGGGCGACACGGGCCTGGTGCAAGCCAAGCAGCGTCTGGAGCTGGCGGCACTGTTTCAGTTCACCTACGTCGGCGCGCCCATGGTGTATTACGGCGATGAAGTGGCGGTGAATTCGCCGTCACTGGCCAGCAGCGGGAACGGGCCCATCGGCGATCCTTACACGCGGCCGCCTTATCCGTGGCTCGATCAGCCGGGCGATCCAACCATCTATGGCCCGCCTGACACCAGCGTTGAGTCGTACTACACGACCTTGGCGCACTTGCGAAAACAATATCCCGTACTGCGCGGTGGATCGTTCGTCACTTTGTTGACTGGCGACACCCAGGAAAGCAGCACTGCCCCCAACACCTACTCTTATGCGCGGGTGCTGAATGGCACGGCAGCGGTGATTGCGATGAACAACGGCTCGTCCAGTAACGCTGCCTCGATCCCCGTGGCCAGCTTGTTTAGCGATGGGACCCAGCTGCAAGATGCGCTCAGTGGAGCGACCTACTCGGTGAGTGGCGGCAATGTTGCCGTCACGCTCGCAGCTCTCACTGGAGTAATGCTACTGCCCGCTCCCGTGAATGTGGATTTGGTGCCTCCGGTCGCATCCATTACCAGCACTCCTCCGGCCAACGGAAATGGATGGATCAATGCCAGCCCCGTCACCGTGAATCTGAGCGCCACGGACTCCGGCAGCGGCGTCGAACAGCTCCGCTACTGGGTCAACAATGGTCCGGTGACGGTAGCTGCAGGGAGCAGTGCCTCGACGCAAATCAGTGGTGCAGGGTACGAACTCCGTGGGTCTGCGTGCGCTCGACAACGCGGGCAACATCAGCGCGCTGGCGAGCCTGGCGGTGAATGTTGACCTGACGCCTCCGCTCGTGAGCGATTTCAGCCAGCCCCTCGATCCTCTGGCCGCCCAATGGCAGGAGGGTACCGGTTACAGTGTCGGGCAGTGTTACCGATGCCTTATCGGGAGTTGATCCCAATTCCGGCGCATTCGCTGCGGTGGATGAGTATGGAACCGTTCAACCCAATGGGCCCGTGAGCGTGGGATCGGGGGAAGCTACTCGTTCACCGTTATGCTTCCGGCGTCGCGTAATGGAAACGACCAGGACGGACGACACTACAAGATCACCGTGAGTGCTAAGGATCTTGCCGGCAATGTCGGTTCGGCGGCGACGATCGTCACGGTGCCGCACGACCAGGGGCATTGAGGATTACGATCGGCTTAGCTTTTAGAGAGGGAACCCGCTTCCGGGAGCCGGAGTTGATCTACCGGAAGTGTGCATCGATGTCACCTCGTTTGCTTCTCCCCTTTAGCTCTCAACCTTGAGCGCCTTGCGCGTCGACTGCTGGCGCAGGAGGGGGGATGAGTCGTTGGCACGTATATTCCGCCATCTTCCCGCTATGGTGGGCACCATCCGGATCGATCGCACGGATTCTTCACGGTTCGAATCGGAAGCCTCGACATTAGCGCAGTATGCTTTGATTTTTCACCGCGACCAGTCCGCTGTGACACTTGAGAAACTGTCCTAAACCAGTGGCCATTTCCGCAACCCCGACCGTACGATACTTCTATGAACGCGACACTTCCGCTTTCTAGGCTCTGGTGGAGCCAAGAATGCCACTTATCGGCTGCCGGGGAAGTTGCTAGCTTGACGTTAACCTTCGGGGTAACTCCAAGAATATGAGCGTTGTAGCAGGGATTACAGAAGTCCCCCCCGTAGTCGCCGCCCCGTCGAGTGCTGCGGTCTGGGTGGTTCCTCGAAAGAACGATCCCCGCATTCCCTTTGCTTGCATCCTGACGACCTATGCGGTTTTGGGATGCACGGTGCTTGGATTCAACCGGACACCTTTGCAGATTCTGCTTACCGTTGCGGTGGGTTGCGCGCTGGATATGGGGCTCCACTGGCTCTTCTCCAGGCGAGAGCGACTGGTGCCTCTGAGTGCGTACATCAGCATGATGTCGATTGGTCTGCTGCTGAACTATTCGCACAACTATTACCTCTTGTTTCTCCCGGTATTTTTTACGATTGTCTCCAAATATGTGGTGACATTCCGCGGGCGGCACGTTTTCAATCCTTCGCTGTTTGGGTTGGTCTGCGCTCTGCTCCTGGGGCAAGGGCTGTATTCGTCAGCTCCGGCCTACCAGTGGGGGGGGTCTTGGGCGATCGGGGCTTTCATGATCACGGCCGCGTGTGCCCTCTTTGTTTTTCGCATTGGACGGACGCCGCTGATCATTTCATTTCTTTTCTTTTACGCGCTGCAGACTTTGCTGCGTGCGTACATCCTCCGCGATCACTTGCCGATGGAGACGCTGATCCTGGGAACGTTGACTTCCGCTCGCTTCTACCTGTTCACGTTTTACATGATGACCGACCCTAAGACCTCGCCGCCGGGGAAATGGCAGCAGGTGGGTTGGAGCTTCGTGGTGGTTGTGGTTGACCTGTGGTTCCACACGATGGAGTCGCTCAGCACCTTGTTTTACGCACTATTCCTGGTGGCTGCGGTGCGCTTTCTTTGGCTGCATTCGAGGGCCTTGTGGAATGAACGCTGGATGCACCTGAAGCGGGCGTTTGATCTGCAACTTGCGACTCGGGTCGCGGTCTGTGGGGCACTGGGCGCCGCTGGGTTTTTCGCTTATGCGGAAGTTATTCATCCGCGTCTGGCCATTAACGATCCTGGATTTGAACTGATTGACGTTCCTCCGTCAATTTCCGGGATCGACTCCCAGATGAGCGACGTGATGAGTCAAGTCGACCCGCGCGTCCAACACTTCGCCAAGTGGATGATGTCGATCGGCGACGCAATTGCGATTGGCGACTTCGACAACGACGGCCTGCCGGACATTTTTCTGACCAATCCGCTAAAGCGTCCCGAGGATCGAAATGTTCTATATCGCAACCTGGGGAATTTTCGGTTTGAGCGGGTCGAGATCCCCGCGCTGCGCGAGATCAACCTGCATCCCGAAAGGTATGGCTTTGCGGCCGGGGCGACCTTCGTCGACTACGACAACAGCGGCGCCCAGTCGCTGTTTCTGACTTTTGCTTATGGCAAAAACCGCTTGTTGAAGAACATGCTGCCGGTCACGGGTAAGGCGGAATTTAAGGACGTTACCGACGAGGCGGGCGTTGGCGACTACAGCACCTCGGTTGCCACCACCTTCTTCGATTACGATCGCGATGGGAAACTCGATCTGCTGGTCGGCAACAGCTTCGCTCCTTATTTGAAGGACTATCGCGCTCCTACACCGCTGAACATTTTTGCCCTGCCTCAGCCCGAGTATGCCGGCGACCGCCGCATGTTCCACTTCATGCACGAGAGCTGGAGCAACGCGCAAAACGGCGGGCCCAACGTGCTGTTTCACAACTCCGGCGGTGGCCGCTTCGGAAAAATGGACATGGCCGCCATGGGCATGCCGGAAACGCATTTCACGTTGGCCGTGGCTACGGGTGACCTGAATGGGGATGGCTATACCGACCTTTACTGCGCCAACGACTTCGGGCCTGACGATCTTTATCTGAACGACCACGGCCGGCGATTCGTCCACGTGCAAGGAAAGATGTTTGGCAGCATTGGCAGAGATACCTACAAAGGGATGAACGCTTCTATCGGCGACCTGGATAATCGCGGCCAACTCGACATCTACGTCTCGAACGTCCATGTTCCTCTGCAGGCCGAAGGCAGTTTGCTTTGGAAGACGTATCCAACACATTCGTTTGTTCCGGAGTTTCGGGACGAGGCGACGGGCCGCGGGCTTTTGAACGAGGGTGGTTTCGGATGGGGCGCGGCTTTCGGTGATCTCAATCTTGACGGCTGGCAAGACGTTGTGCAGGTGAACGGCATGGTCGATGACAGCATCGATCGCCGGTTTGCCAAGCCGCGCAACTATTGGTATGCGGCCGAGAAGGTGATGCTGGCGCCGCCGAATGTGCATTCCTATGTTGACCTCTGGCCGGACTTGCGTGGCTATGAGATCTTTGGCCACCAGGCAAACCGTGTCTATCTATCGCGTGGGGACGAGACCAGCATGCAATTTGTCGATGTGGCGCCGCAGGTGGGGTTGACGCAGTTGGGGAATTCGCGCGGCGTCGCCTTGGCCGACTTCAACAATCAGGGCGTTCTGGATGTGGCCATCACCCATCAGTTTGGCCGGCTGACTCTCTATCGCAACACGTTGCACGAGGAAGATCTCACTCGCGGGAGAGTCCATCACTGGATCGGCTTGGCCGTGCAAGGGGACGGACAGAAGATCAGCCGCGAAGCGATCGGTACTCAGGTGTTCGTGAGCTACTCGCAGAATGGCAGGCGGGTTCGGCAGATGCGAGAAGTGCAGATCGCGAATGGTTTCTCGGCCCAAAATGACCGGCGCCTGCTGATTGGCCTCGGAGACTACGATGGCCCGGTCGAAATTGAAGTTCACTGGTACGGAGCGGAGGCGAAGACTTATAGCGGGCTGGGGCTCGACCAATACCATGCCATTCGGTATCGGTCGCCGCTGCAACTGGCAAGGAAGTGAGCATGAGTCTTAAAGACTATTGGTATATCGCGGCTGAATCCCGCGAAGTAAAGAAGAAGCCGGTCGCGGTTGCGACATTAGGCGAACGCATGGTGCTGTTTCGGACGGATGATGGGCTGTTGGCGGCGCTTGAAAATCGTTGCTCGCATCGCAACATGGCGCTTTCACTCGGCAAGGTTTCCTCGGGTTGCGTCACGTGTCCTTACCATGGCTGGAAGTTCGACGCTGCCGGACGGTGTGTGCAGATTCCGTCTCTCGGTTCTCGCGATCGCCTGCCGAACCACGGAGTCCGAGCTTATCCGGTTCGTGAGCACGATGGCTATGTGTGGGTCTATCCGGGCGAATCGATTCCGGAGTCGTCTCCGTTCCGCTTCCCAAACTACGACGCTCAAGGCTGGACTAGTTTTCGAATGAGAACGCGCTTTCAGGCATCGGTAGAAGCGTGCCTGGAGAACTTCCTCGATTGTCCCCACACCGTGTACGTTCACCAGGGCTGGTTTCGGAGTCACGACACGCGCGAATTGTCTGCTACCGTGCGCTCGACGGCGGGATCAGTGGAAGTAGAGTTTCGGGGTGAGCCGATTACGAAAAGCCTGGTGTCGAGGCTCTTCTTTCCGAAGGGGAAGGAACTCCGTCACACCGATCGTTTTCTGATGCCCAATATCAGCCGCGTAGACTACGACTTCGGTCCGGGCCGCCATTTCATAATCACCTCGCAATGCACTCCGGTGGCGGAGTATGAGACCGAAGTGCACACAGTCATTAGCTACAGCTTTGGGCGGATCGGGGCTCTGGTGCGGCTTCTGCTGGAACCAGTCTGTCGCAAGATTATCCGGCAGGATGTGGACATTCTGGCAGCGCAGACTGAACAGATTCGCAGCTTCGGTGGGCCACAGTTTTGCCATGTAGATACCGATCTGCTGGGGCTGAAGATTCAATCGATGCGCAAACGTGCGGAGCAGTCTGAGGCCCCAGCGGCGCAAGCCTCGCAGGAACGCGAGATCACGATCTGTTTCTAGGTGCACGTTCTTAAGAGACCATGAGAGATCAGGTTCTGCAGAGTCGCATTGTTCCCGTGGCGGAGATCACGGAACTTGATGCGCACGCCATGTTCCAGATTTTTGCTCGCCACTACGACTGCGTTTCCTCTGACAGATTCCTGTCAGACCTGGCCGAAAAGGATTGCGTGCTCATGCTTCGAGAGGGGAATGGTGCTATCTGTGGATTCTCCACCCAGAAATTACTGCGCGTGTCGGTCGCGGGTGTTCCCATCCGCGCGGTATTTTCCGGCGACACGATTGTGGACCGCGCGCACTGGGGTGAGCAGGAACTGGGTCGTTGCTGGTGCCGGTATGTCAGTTCGCTGTATACGGAAGAGCCGGACGTTCCGCTTTACTGGTTCCTGATTTCGAAGGGATACCGGACCTATTTATATCTACCGCTCTTTTTTGAAAACTTCTATCCCAATTGCCAGACGCCTACGCCGGAATTCGAACAAAGCGTGCTCGATACCCTGGCGATGGGAAAATTCCCCGGCTGTTATCGGTCTGAAAGCGGAGTGATCGAGTTTCCCCAGTCACAAGGCCAACTAAAGCCGCATTTGGCTGAGATACCGGCGCGGCGGTTGAGAAATCCGCACGTGCAATTCTTTCTTCGCCACAATCCGGCTTTTGCGGAAGGTTCGGAACTCGCTTGTCTCGCCGAGATCTCGCCTTTAAACATGAAGCTGTTCGCCGGGCGAATCATGCAGCAAGGGCAAGCTTCCGGAGTGTTGTGGCAAGGAGCAGACTGATGCTGCAGCCACAGGTGTATCGCGCGCTGAATATGCTGCCCTTGGCCGGATTCTGGCGTGCGGGCCGCCAATTCGACGCGGCGTTGCACAATCCGGAAGCAGTGCAGAGCGGCCTTTTGTTTGAGCTGTTGCGGCAGAATCAAGGTTGCGTGTACGGAATGCAGCACAGGTTTGCCACGATCCGAAGCGTTCGCGAGTACCAGGAACGTGTCCCCATCGTCTCTTACGACGATATCTCGGGCTGGGTGGAGCGCATGAAGGCGGGCGAAGGCGGAGTCCTCACCAGCGAACCTTTGCTCATGTTCGAAAAAAGCAGCGGCTCGGTTAGCGCGGCCAAGTACATCCCGTATACGCGCACCTTGCGAGCGCAGTTTCACGCCGCCTTAGGTCCTTGGATCACTGACCTCTACCACTCGTTTCCGGGATTAGCAAGCGGTTCTGCGTATTGGCTGGTGACTCCCCTTTCGCGAGAGCAGGAGCTTACGCCAGGCGGCATTCCCGTTGGGTTCGAGAGCGACGCTGAGTACTTCGGGCCTCTGCATCGGTGGCTTCTACAAAAGACGATGGCGGTTCCTGCGGAACTGGCGTGTGTGCCAGGGCTGGACAACTGCGTGTACCTGACTCTGCGTTTTCTGCTGCAGGCCCGGCCGTTGACTTTCATCTCCGTCTGGAATCCGAGCTTTCTTCAGATTCTTCTGAAGCAACTCGAGTTGCACGGCGAGCGCCTGGTGCGGGATTTACTCGATGGAGAAGCTAGTGTGTGCGCCCCGTTACCCCGGGGAATCACGGACTCCCTGAGGCGCGACGCCACCCAAGCTGGAAACTTGCGAGCCATGCTGGGCCGAGGTCGAATCGAGGCCGAGGCGCTCTGGCCGAGGCTTAAGCTCATCAGTTGCTGGACTTCTGCAGACTCAGCTGGCATGAAAAGTGAAATCCAGCGAGCTTTTCCCGGAGTCGCCATTCAGGGCAAAGGACTGTTGGCCACGGAAGGCGTGGTTTCCATCCCGGTCGAGAGATACAAAGGCTGCGTAGCGGCTGTGACCTCGCATTTTATGGAATTCCTCGATCCTGAGTCTGGGGCCTGCCGTCTCGTCTCAGAACTGGAGCAAGGAGCCGAATACTCCGTGGTTCTCACTACGGGCGGAGGTTTTTGGCGCTACCGACTCGCAGACCGGGTTCGAGTGACAGGATTCGCCGAACGGACGCCGATTCTGGAATTCATCGGCAAAGAGGATTGCGTGAGCGACCTGCGCGGGGAAAAGCTCAACGCCATCTTTGTGGCGAAGGCTCTGGAAGAGTTCGAGCGTTGCCGGTCTGCCACCTTCGCAATGCTGGCACCCTCCTGCTGCGATCGGGGGATTCCGGGTTACATTCTCTTTCTCGAAAGCGGACATGGTGAGACCGATCTGGCCGTGCGTCTCGATGAAAAGCTGCAGGCAAATCCGCAATACGCATACTGCCGCAGACTAGGACAACTCGCCGAGCCTCGACTGTTTCTGATCCAGAGCGGAGCACGAGAAGCGTACCTGAAGCATTGCGAAGCACTCGGACTGCGCGCGGGAAACGTCAAACTGACTGCACTGAGCAAACGGGGCGGCTGGGAAGAGGTCTTCCTAGGTGGCTTCGTGAGCGCTGAGAGCGAAGAGGTCTGCGCATGACTGCCCCGGTCGTTTCTTGGCCAATACTTGGACCGAAGGCGGTGCCGCCGAAATCCTACTTTGAGATCGGGTTGGCAAATGAAGTCGATGACGCCGAACTCCGCGGATTGCTGCGGCGCAGTCCGATTCCCGGCTCTATCAGCGTGACCTTCGAGCGTGCGCCGAGTTTCCTCGACTCCTGCCGTGTGCGCGGAGATTTTTTTCAGGTTGGCATCGGCCGCGATCGCCGCACAGGAAACGTCATCGGTGTGGGCACGCGCTCTGTTTCTCCTGCATTCGTGAACGGTCGACCCATGCCGTTGGGCTACCTTGCCGACTTGCGTCTCGACGAACAGTACCGCGGCGGCACTCTCATCGCACGGGGTTATCGCTTCCTCCGGCATCTTCATGAAGATCACCGCGTCGGCCTGTACACGACCGTGATCTTCAGTGGAAATCATGCCGCGCTCGCGACCATTGCAAGTGGACGCGCAGGTCTGCCGCAATACCACGACATGGGAGTGGTGCACTCGCCGGGCATCAACATTCGCCGCACTAAACCTCCGATCAATGCCGGTTGTGACGTTTTGCGAGGATCAGAAGACCTGCTGCCAGAGATCGTGGAGTGCCTGAACCGAAACAATTCGCGGCGCCAATTCGCGCCTGTCCATACTATTGCGATGTTCAAGAGTCAGTGGCGCGACTTCCGCGTCGCGGATTTCTACGTTGCGGTGCGAGGGAGTCGTGTGATTGGCGTCCTTGGATGTTGGGATCAGAGCTCTTTCAAACAAACACGCGTCGCCGGCTACGGGCCACGGCTGCGATGGCTGGTTCCTTTAGCAAACACCCTGCGCCCGGTCACGAAGGCGCCCCTGTTTCCCAAGCCAGGGCAGGAAGTCTCTTATTTCTACATCAGCTTCATTGCCGTGGACGAAGACGATGTGCAGATCTTGCGGGCGCTGCTTCGCGGGGCTTACAACGATGCCGTGGGCAGTCGATACCTGTATGCCATCCTCGCTTTGCACGAGCGCGATTCTCTTTTGCCTGCTCTGCGCGACTATTCTCTGACCCCGTTCTCGGGCCGGCTTTTCTGCGTGACTTTTGAAAACGGCGAAGACTTGTTCCGGAGTCTCGACGGCCGTGTCCCCTACCTCGAGGCGGCAACCTTCTGATGAGGAATACGACCACATATCTTGGTCCTTTACGCTACGGTGCCGATCTGAGGACACTCGCATTTCTAGTTTCGTTCAACGTTCTACTCGCGGTGCAGTGGCTGGGGATTGCCCGCGGAGCATATCTGCTTCTGCCCACCTACACTCTGGCGGTTGTGGCGCTCGTGGTGAAGCACAACCATGTGCACTCGCCCACTTTTCGGAGTGCGGCTTGGAATAGCGCTTTCGAAGTGTGGCTGAGCGTTCTTACGGCTCATCCCACCTCAGGGATCATCACCTCGCACAACGTTCTGCACCACGGCAGCAACAATACTGACGCGGACTTTGTTCGATGCTCGCTGGTGCGCCATCGCTCGAACTTTCTCAACCTGATGGCGTTCTTTTTTGCTTCGGTCAGGACGATGTATCGCAACAAGCCCAACGATCTTGAGGCATGGCGGCAGTCGCGGCCGGAACTCTACCGGCAAGCCATCGCCGAACGTATCTTTACTTATGGGTTTCTTCTGCTGCTGGTGCTCGTCGACTGGCGTTCTATGCTGAAATACTGCGCCGGGCCGTGGTTCTTCGCACAATGGGTTCTGGTAACGATCAATCTTCTGCAACACCAGGATTGCGATTTCAGCTCGGAGTACAATCATTCCCGCAATCTCACTGGGCGCCTTCTGAATTGGCTGCTGCTGAACAACGGTTACCACACGGCTCACCACATGTTTCCCTCGGCGCATTGGAGTAAGCTGCCCGCCATTCACCATCGTGTAGTCGCAACGCGCACCGACCCGGCTCTCGAAGAGAGGTCGCTCTGGCTCTGCGTTTGGCGGCGCTTTGTGCTGGGCAAGGGATGGCAAGGGGCGGGAGCGTGAAGTCGATACCCAGTCCGCCCGGGCCGCGCTCGTACCTGGGGATTCGCGAGGCACTGGCCTTCCGCGCCGCGCCGCTCACTTACTTGCAGGATCTTGCCCAGGGCTACGGCGACATCGTGCACTTTCGCCTGGGCTGGAGGCACGCCTTTCTTCTGAACCATCCCAACCTGGTTCAGGAATTCCTCGTCGTCCATGCTCCCAAACATGTGCGCGGTCCGATTATGCAGCGCGGGCGGGCCGTGATGGGCGATGGCCTGCTGACCAGCGAAGATCCACTCCACGCCGCTCAGCGACGGCTGATTCAGCCGGCATTTCATCGGGAGCGAATTGCGCGCCATGCCCAGGTCATGTCCGATTACACGCGCCGCGCCTGCAATCGATGGCGCCCGGGCGAAACCATCGACCTGCACAAAGAAATGATGCGGCTCACACTGGCTATCCTGGGCAAGACTCTCTTTGATCGGGAGATTGCGGAAGACGCCAGCGATATTGGGGAGGCGGTTACCGAGTTGATGTCTCTAGTGGACCTGGTATTTGTGCCTTTCTCCGAACATCTGATGAACCTGCCGTTGCCGGGCATGCGCCGTCTGAAAGGAGTGCGCCAGCGGCTGGATCGCCTGATCTATGGCCTTATTGACGAACGGTTGAATTCTGGCGCAAAGGGCGATGACCTTCTTTCGATGCTGCTCCGTCATCAATTGGCGGAAGGGAACCGGGCGCAGGCGGTGCGCCAAGTGCGCGACGAGTGCCTCACTATTCTTCTTGCGGGGCATGAAACCATCGCGAATGCATTGACCTATGCGCTATTCCTTTTGGCGCGGCATCCCGAGCACGTCGCCGAAATTCGCAGTGAAGTGAATGGGATCGCTGGACCGAAACAACTGGGAGCCGAGGAATACGAGCACATTGCCTTCACCCGCCGCGCGCTGGCTGAGTCGATGCGTCTGTATCCGCCGGTCTGGGTGCTAGGCCGTGCCATCACCGAGCCATGCTCGATTGGGGAGTATATAGCGCCTGCTGGAGCGATTCTGTTTGCCAGTCAGTACCTGCTGCACCGGGATGGTCGCTTTTTCCCGGAGCCGGACCATTTCAATCCTGACCGCTTTCTAGCAGGGAACAAAATGCACCAGTTCGCTTATTTTCCATTCGGAATCGGGCCGCGACGCTGCATCGGAGAGGGCTTCGCACTCATAGAGGGGGCACTGGCGCTGGGCACGATCCTGCGGCAATGGGAAATCGAACTGCTTCCGGAGACAAAACTTGTGCTCGACCCAAAAATCACGCTGCGCCCGAAGTTCCCGGTGCTGGTCACTGTCAGGGCCGCGTCGGAGAACAGTGCGGCCGGATCGGTGCGGGAATGCACTCCTACCACCAGATTAGCTGCAAGCCAATGATCGCCGCACATTGCAACACGAGGTAAATGTGGAAGTAGTTACGCTTGGACGACAGACCAAAGAACTGGAGGGTGGCGGAATCGTAGTTCAGGCGGATAAAAACCCGGAGCACTACCAATATCAATAACGCGTAGAGAATCGCGCGGTGGCGGACTGGATCATAGAGGGGAAGCAAACCTGCGATACCGGCGAAGACTCCGAGAGCGCCCCACGGGCGCAGCACGGCGACCATGGGAGAATCGGCCGGGAAGCGAGCTCCAAACAAGCGCTGGTAAAGGCCGGCCGAACGCCTTGGTAAAAAGACGCCAGCCAGACCGGTGGTGAGATGGTCGGCTGCAAGAACGAGCAGATTCAAGTTCGCGATAGCGTGCCAGAGCTTCATGCTTTAGCGTCAGCTGACTGTATGGAGGATTCTATTTGAAAGACCTGACCCAAGGCTCGGTGTGGGGAAATCTGGTGCGGATGTCCGCCTTCCTCATGGCGAGCATGCTGGTGCAGGCGCTCTACTTGCTAGCCGACATGTACTGGGTCGGGCGTTTGGGCAAGGAGTCTGTGGCGGCCGTCGGTTTGGCCGCCAATCTGATGGCGTTGACCCTGGCTCTGACGCAGATGATGGGAGTGGGGACAACGACGCTCGTCTCCCATGCGGCCGGGGTGAAGAATCAGGATCGTGCCCGGTTCGTGTTCAATCAGTCGTTCCTGATGTCGATCGTTGGAGGGAGTGGGCTTTGCTTTGTGGCGTTTCTGCTACGCCACTCTTATTGTGCGGCGCTCGCGGCGAGCCCCGAGACGGTGCGGCTGGGTACCTCGTACCTGGCCTGGTTCGTTCCCGCTCTTTTTCTTCAATTTCCTCTCATTGCCATGGGCGCTGCCCTGCGCGGCGCGGGAGTGGTCAAGCCCACGGTCGCCGTGCTGGTCGTAACCGTTATGCTCAACTTGGGGTTGGCGCCAATCTTGATTTTTGGATGGGGCACGGGACGCGTGTTCGGAGTTAAGGGTGCAGCCATGGCTACGTTTTTTGCGCTGGCGATCGGGGTGGCCGTCATGTTCGCCTATTTCGCCACGAAAGAAAAATATCTGGCATTTGACGCTTCCGTCTTTCGGCCCGATTTCGCGCTGTGGCGGGAAGTGTTCCGCATCGGCCTGCCGGCGGGCGCGGAACTGGGAATCCTTGGAATCTACCTGATCGTTGTTTATGCGGTGATCCGGCACTTCGGCGCTGAAGCGCAGGGCGGATTTGCCATCGGAGCCCGCGTGATGCAGTCTCTCATTCTGCCGGCGGTGGCGGTAGGGATGGCGAATGTTCCGATTGTCGGTCAGAACTTTTCCGCTAGCAGGCTGATGCGCGTGCGCCAGAGCTTCCGGGCGGCGTGTTGCGTCGGTTCGGTCGTAATGCTGCTGCTGACTGTTCTCTGCCAGTTTAAGTCTGGCGCGATCGTCGGTCTTTTCTCACAGCAGAGCGACGTTGTGGCCATCGCCGCTGAGTATTTGAGAGTGATTTCTTGGACCTTTCTCGCAACTGGGTTGATCTTCGCTTCGGCGAGTGTCTTTCAAGGGCTGGGCAACACACGTCCGCCATTTTTGAGTTCGATCATTCGATTATTCGTGTTCGCCGTGCCGGTGCTTTTGCTTTTACGGTGGCACGGACTGACCTTGCATCACATCTGGCTCATCTCGGCGGGATCGATTTGGGTTCAGGCATTTACCAACTTGTGGTTCCTGAGCGGCGAGTTGCGTGCGAAGGCGGACACGATTCCGGAGAATGTGGTCGGGGCTGAAGCTTTGGGACCTGCGGGCTAGGATCTCCATGTCGAACGCACGAACATTCCTTTGGCTATTCGCCTACGTGCAGATCGGGTTCATTACCTTGGACCTCTGCGAACATTGGCGGTTAGCTCGTAGAACGGGCACCCGGCAAATCGTGGGGCGATACCGCGTGCTTATTGTTGCGGTTACCGCGGCCTGTGTCCTTTATTTCGTGATCCAGATTGCGCTGGCTTCGGTCCTTCCCACGATTGGCAAGCTTATCGACTACGTGATTCGAGCTTCGCACGTGAGCATTACCCAGGTGGATGCGAGGTGGACTGTGCCGGTTTTCCTTGGCGCTTTCTTCACCGGCACTTTCTTCGATTATCTCGTCCACCGCTTCCTGTTGCACGGAGTCCTCTGGAGACTGCACGAGAATCACCACTTGCCTTCTGTCGTCTCGAACGTGATGCCTGGGATCGCGGCCCGTCCTTTCGTTGTGGTGCCCAACTTTCTTATTAACGCTGGTTCCTGCGCGGCGATCTTTGGCATGGTCCGCGCGATCGGGCGGCCGCAACTGATTGGGACGTTTATCCACGTTGTGCCGGGACTCCTGCTGACCTTCGCATTTGTGGCCAGCGCCAGTCATTCGATCTTTTTGCGGCGGTTTGATTGGGCCGAGACCGTGTTCCGGAGTCTGTTGCTGATCAGTCCTCGGGAGCACCTGCTGCATCACGCGGCGACGATCCAGGGGAACTATGGCAACTTCACCGCGGTATGGGATCGCGCCTTCGGGACTTATGTCCCACCGACAGGAGGTGAGTTTCCTCTTGGGCTTGATTACGACCAGGACTTTCTCGGTGCCATTAGTGCTGGCCGGTTCAAGCTGTCTCCCCGATCGCGATTACGCTATCAAGTCGGGCGAGTCTGTCATCTTGAGGAGGGGACCCGCCCGGCGGCGGAGTAACTCTTAGGGCACCACTTGAATTGGAGGCTGGCATTCGCAGGAATTTTGCAGCAGCATTCTAGAATCTCAGGAGTTCACTATGAATCGCCACACCGGGATCAGACTACTCGCTGGTTTCATGGGGATTTACCACATTCTGATGGGGATTCTGGGGATCGTGTCGGGCTCGACCGCGGCCTGGGGCGCCCGCGTCTTGTGGCACGCGACCGTGATAGTGGATCCGCAGTTCAGCTATCTGGCGAAGTTTCTCGGCGCCTACGTGGTCGCATTCGGTGTGATGATGCTGTTCATCTTCAAGGACCCGGTGCGCTACTCTGGACTGGTCTATCCAGCCGTGGTGGTTGCGGTACTGCGCATCGCAGAGCGGCTGATTTTCGCTGGCGAATTGAAGACGGCATTCGGCATCGGCATGGATCGTACCATCATGACGATTGTCATCGTCGGCGTTCTGAACCTGGGCCTGCTCATACTGAAGCCGCGGGAGCCTTATCTGCCGTCGCGGTCATAAACGTTTCGAGAAATCCACCGCCGTGTTGGCGAGCGAGACGCTACAAGCAGCGTCTCTACGGAAGCGCGTCAGGCGCGGGCTTTGTCGATCATCGATTCCCAGATGCCTTTGGACTTGAGAACGAGTTCTACGGCTTCGCGGATTGCGCCGTGTCCGGCGACGGCTTTCGTGGTGTAGTCTGCCGCACGTTTAACTTCGGGGACCGCATTGCCCACGGCCACGGCGAGGCCGGCGCGGAGCATGAGCGGAATATCCGGAAGGTCATCACCGATGTATGCGACAGCGGAGTCGGGGACCGCGGCTTTTCTCAGGATGTCTTCGTAGGCCGGCATCTTCACCGGCTGTTTCATATAAATGAACTCCATCTTCATTTCGTGAGCGCGGCGCAGGAGTGCCGCACTCTCGCGGCCCGTGATGCAGCCGGTGCGCAGGCCGGCGGTATGCGCCAGGGTAAGGCCCTGTCCGTCGTGGGCGTCAAAGGTCTTGATTTCGAGAGCGGTGCCGTCGGGCTGCGACAGCAGAGTGACACTGCCGTCCGTCATGGTTCCGTCTACGTCCATAAGGAGTAGTTTGATTTGCGCAGCGCGCTTCTTCAGTGTGGGAGAAATTTTGGGAAAGCTGGCCAAGAGGCCTCCAAGAAAAAAGTTTAGGTTAGTAGTCTAAATCGGTCTTTCGCAAAACCACTCACGTCGCTTGTGAGCGCGCCTGCTGCACCATTTCGACCAAGACTTTTCGAGTCTCTGCCGCGTTGGTCACTTCCCGCAAAAATGCGATGCGGGCGCCTCGCATGCCTTCCTGGGTCTTCATTCGCACGTGAAAACCAAGGCGGTCGACCGTGGTCATGGTCGCTTCCTGGGATTCAATCCGGGCAAATTTACGAGCGAGCAGAACGAGAGCATCCTTGTGGTCGGCATTCATGTGCTCGATGATTTCTGTCATTGAGTCAGCGAGGGGGTCAGGCCGTGCGTGTTCGTAGTCCGATGCCGATACCCAGCCCATCACCCCGAAGCCGCCCACGTAGTAAACATCCACTACATCCATTCGGTAGAAGGAAAAGTCTTCAAAGTCCACCCAATACTTGCTGTTGGCATAACGCGCCAAGTAGAGATCACGTGACTCCGGCAGCTCGGCTTTCGGTATGGTCCGCACATTTCCTACTAACGTGACCCTGGATGCGCCGAGCGGGTCGCCGCTGACGTCGTCCTGGGTCACCAGCAAACTGGCACGTGGGTCTGCTTGCAGGTTTTGCGTGTGCATGGCCATGGTGCTGATTAGGAAGATGGGGCGCCCGTTATTGTCTAAGCCGTAGGGCATGACAGATCCGAAGGGGAATCCCGGTTGTTTCCGCGAGAGGGTTGAGAGGCTACCAATACGGCTCAGGTGCATCAGGGTGCGGGCGCGCTCGGCGAACGATGGCTCGGGGATTGGAGGCTGGTCACTGGCTGGCCCCGGGCCAGCATGCTTTCTGGGGGAAGACGAGGATGACATTTGGTACTCTCCTGGAACTCGAGGTAGCAGATTTCTGATTATTGCCCGGGTGCGGCTCGGAGTTTCGGTGCGCTTCGGGAGCGACCTGGCACGGATCGCCGCGGTTCGGTGTGAGCTGCATCCAATCGTGCAGCGATCGCAGGGAAAGCAGGGGTCGGGCCCTTCCAGCGCAACTGATCCACGTTCTCAAACAAGGCAATATCGGTCCGGAGCGTGGCGAGTGTGCGAAAGAGCAGAGCGCGTTCCCGTTCGCGGGAAAGCGTGCCTGCAAGGGTGGTCGCATTGGCAACATTCACGTGCCACTCGCGACTGTCCATGGGTATCGATTCGAGATGGAGGAATTTTGCTAAGACGGCAGCGGATGACTTCGCACCCCAGCCTGGCAGACCCGGATAACCGTCTGCCGCATCGCCAACCAGTGCCAGGTAATCGGGGATCGATGTGGGCGAGATGCCGAACTTCTTGATGACGCCGGCCTCATCGAGAGTTACGCCCGTGCGGCGATTCAGTTGGACAATGCGTGTACCCTGCACACATTGGCCGAGGTCTTTGTCGGGCGTGCAGATGATGACGTGCTCGACCTGCTTGTCTCGAGCGGCCGCGACCGCAGCGGCGGCCAGTGCATCGTCTGCCTCGAATTCCACCATCGGCCACACGACAACGCCGGCCGCCGAGAGCACTTCTTCGAGTAGAGGGAATTGCGCCCACAGGTCGGGTTCGATGCCCTCGCCGGTCTTGTAGCCGGGCCACAATCCGTTGCGAAACGACTCGATGACGTGATCGGTCGCAACCGCGAGGTGCGTGGCGCCTCCTTTGATCATCCCGAGCACCGACGCGAGAACGCCTCGGACCGCGGCTACCTCCCGACCCTCCTCATCCTTGGCGGACGGCAGGGCGTAGTAGTGGCGGAAGAGTTCGTAGGTGCCGTCGATCAGGTGGATATCCAAGGAGGGCTCCTCCACAACCCTATAGGAGTTTTGGCTACTCCATCAACTGCCGACGGGACTGAGAGACCGCCCGAGAGCCCATGCCGTCCCTGCGGGACTCACGTACCTTTCCAGCCCCCTCCCGGCACTGACGTGCCGGGCTTTCCCGTGCCGCCGCTGCGCGGCTGGACCTTGGAAGGCTCTGGCTCACCGTTCTCTCCAGAATTTAGGTCTCACACGCATACATTTAGGTCGAGGGCGGCGAAACGATCGGGATAAAACACGAGTGATCGTAATCACACCCCTTCCACAGCATTCCCGGCGAGAATGATTGCTTCGGGTAGCGAGCGGGCCAGAAAAAGGGAATCGAGTTCCCGTCTTTGGAGCCGAGGACAATGCCTACAGTTTGTGAGAAATTCGAAGGTACGCAAAGAGGGAAGGGAAACAATATGAGTCTTAGTCAGCTTGCTCGGTCCATCCGAGAGTCCGCGACTCTCAAGCTGAACGAAACGGCTGCCCGGCTCCGCGACAAAGGAGAGCCGATCATTCATTTGGGAGGCGGCGAACCAAAGAGCAAGGCGCCAAGCGATGCGGTGATCAACTGCGCCGCGTTGCTGAATACGGGAGAAATCCGGTACACGGCGCCTGACGGAATTCCTGCGTTGAAGAAGGCGGTGATTCGATACACCGAAGACCACTATCGGAAGATCGTCTCCGCGGACAACCTGATCATTTCGGGCGGGGCCAAGCAGGCGCTCATGGTGTTGCTGCATGCCATCCTCGATCCCAAGGAAGAAGTGATTTTCCCTGCGCCCTACTGGGTGAGCTATCCGGAAATGGTGAAGCTGGCGGGCGGCGTTCCCGTGCCGGTAACCGCCGAGGATGGATCATTTTGTCCGACGGTCCAAGAGATTGCGGATGCGGTTGGCTCGAATACGAAGGCCATCATTCTGAACAGTCCCAATAATCCCTCGGGAGCGATGCTGGCGAAGGATTTCGTGCAGGAGATGGTTGAGTTCTGCGAGAAGAAGAGCCTCTATCTCATCATGGACGACATTTACAACCGGCTGGTCTTCGACGGCAAGTGCGCGCCGATTTGTTACGACTTCGCCAAGGTGCCGCTCGAGGAATCGAAGCTGGTGGTGATCAACGGCGTATCGAAGATGTACGCGATGACGGGGTTCCGCATCGGCTGGGCGATCGCCAGTAAGCCGCTGATCGAGGCGATGACCACCATCCAGTCGCAGCAGACCTCCGGTCCGGCTTCGCCGTCGCAGTGGGCGGCGGTGGGCGCGCTTAACGGAGTGCAGTCGTCGGTGGAGAGCCTGAGAGTCACACTGGAGAACAACCGCAATGTAATGCTGGACCATCTCAAGGCTTTTGACGGTGTGAAGGTGCACAAGCCGGATGGGACTTTCTACTGTTTCCCCGACTTCAGTGCCTACATGAAGGATTCGCAAAAGCTCTCCACGTTCCTGCTCGACAAAGTGCGCGTGGTGACGGTTCCCGGCAAGGAATTCGGCTTTGAAGGCCACCTGCGGCTCAGCTACTGCGGGACGATCCGCGATATCACCGAGGGGTTGGACCGTATCAAGTGGGCGCTGGACCCGAATTCGGCAAACGAACTGTACCTCGGCGACCGCAAGCTGGTGAGGGAGTGGTTATGAATATCTACCTCGACGTCCAATCTCCGGCGGTGAAAGAGGCGGGGAAGCTGGCCTCGAATTACGGGCTGCAGAATCACGGGCTGGTCAATCTGCGGCGGGTCTATTGGAATCTGCCGACCCCCGCACTCTACGAGGAGAGCATTTTCCGGTCGGAGGGAAGACTGTCGCATCTGGGGCCGCTGGTGGTCGATACCGGCAAACACACGGCGCGAGCGGCGGCCGACAAGTTCGTGGTACGCGAGCAATCCACCGAAGAGAAGATCTGGTGGGGGCCGTACAACCGGCCGTTCACGGGCGAGAGCTTCAGTTCGCTGCTGGCGCGCCTGCAGGGCTACTTGCAGGGGCGCGACGTGTTCGTGCAGGACTGCTTCGCGGGTGCAGATCCGGAACACAGCCTGCCGGTGCGGATCATCACGCAGAAGGCATGGCACAGCTTGTTTGCGCGCACCATGTTCCTGAAAATCCGCAATCACGACGCGCTGCAACACCACATACCGGAATTCACAGTGATCGCTGCCCCTGGGTTTCAGGCATCGCCGATGGTGGATGGCACTCGCTCCGAGACTTTCATCATCATTAATTTTCGAGAACGGCTGGCGATTATTGGAGGCACGAGCTACGCGGGCGAGATCAAGAAGACTATCTTTACCGTGCTGAATTTTCTTTTGCCGCTCGAGGGCGTGCTGTCGATGCACTGCTCGGCCAACGTGGGCAACGAAGGTGATGTTGCGATCTTCTTCGGGCTTTCGGGAACCGGCAAGACTACGCTTTCGGCCGACCCGAAACGTCGCCTGATTGGAGACGACGAACACGGATGGAGCGACAACGGAGTATTCAACTTCGAAGATGGCTGCTATGCGAAGGTGATCCGTCTCTCGCCGGAGGCGGAGCCGCAGATCTACGCTTGCACGCGGAGATTTGGGACCGTACTGGAGAACGTCACTTTCGATCCCGTGTCACGACATCTCGATCTGAATGACTACACGGTGACCGAGAACACTCGGGCGGCTTATCCGCTTTCCTACATCGAGAACTGCATGCCGGAGAAGCGCGCGGGGCATCCGCAGAACGTCATTTTCCTGACCTGCGACGCTTCGGGTGTGATGCCGCCTATTTCAAAGCTGAGTCCGGACCAGGCGATCTACCACTTTATTTCCGGCTATACGAGCAAGATTGCCGGTACGGAGATTGGGCTTGGCGTGGAGCCGGAGATGACTTTCAGCACTTGTTTTGGCGGGCCGTTCATGGTGCACCATCCTCTGGCTTATGCGGAGTTGCTGAAGAAAAAAATCCAGAAGCACGGCGCACACGTATGGCTGGTAAACACGGGTTGGACCGGTGGGCCCTTTGGCGTGGGCAAGCGCATCAGCATCCATCACACGCGCGCATTGCTCAATGCGGCGCTCAGCGGGTCGCTGGTTTCGGTGAAGTATAAAAAAGATCCGGTGTTCGGCTTCGAGGTGCCGGTTCAGTGCGACGGAGTGCCTTCGCAGATTCTGGACCCGGCCAATACCTGGCCCAGCCGCGACGAGTATTTCCGCAAGTACGACGCTCTCGCCGCCCGCTTCATCGAGAACTTCAAGCTGATGATGGCGGAATGCCCGGAGCATATCCTGGAGGCGGGGCCCAAGCGCCTCGCCACCGTGCACGCCTGAATCACGACCAGGGGAGGGAGAGTCGACCACCTATCCGATTTGCGCGCGAGATCCTTCGCTCCGCCTGAAAAACGGCTACGCTCAGGATGACGCCCCGGTAGAAATGGCCGTTCGTCCAAATTGGTCACCAGTCGTTGGTATATACTTCTCCCCAATCTGTCTGGAGGCGCGGCGGAGCGGCTCTGGCTGCCCTCTGATACGCCACACATGGAGAAACGAGACCCAAGGGTCGATCCTCGAGATCGGAAGGACACCAGCAAGCAGGGTGGGGTGAGCGTACCTATCAAGGGGGATAGTTCCGCACCTCCGTCTGACTCCGACACTCCCACCGTCTTCGATCTTCCCAAAGCGTCAACCGATCCGGGAGCCACGTGGGTCGATCCCGAAGCGACCTTTGTTGATGCCGGGCCTATCGGCGGACTTCCGCCGTCGTCTCCCGCTCCCGTGCGCAAGCCCGTTCGCGCGCCGGGTAGCGGCCCTCTGCTGCAGGCCGGCGACGTACTCGGCGGCCGCTACGAAATTCTGCAACTACTGGGCGAAGGCGGGATGGGCGCGGTGTACAAGGCCAGGGACCGCGAACTGGACCGGCCTGTAGCCCTCAAGCTCATCCGGCCGGAGCTGGCCTCCAATCCTTCGATTCTTGCCCGCTTCAAACAAGAACTCTTACTTTCCCGTCAGGTGACGCACAAGAATGTCATCCGGATCTACGATCTGGGCGATGCCGATGGCGTGAAGTTCATCACCATGGAGTTCGTCGAAGGCCGCGACCTGCGCTCCCTCATCCAGGAAAAGAAAAAGTTTTCTCCGGAAGAGGCGGTGGAGATCATGCAGCAGGTGTGCCAGGCGCTGGAAGCCGCGCACAACGTGGGCGTGATTCACCGCGACCTGAAGCCGCAAAACATCATGCGCGAGGAGAGCGGCCGGATTCTGGTCATGGACTTCGGCCTGGCGCGCACCATGGAAGGGGACGGGATGACCCAGGTTGGAGCCCTGGTCGGCACGATGGAATATATGTCGCCGGAGCAGGCGCTGGCCAGGGATCTGGACCAGCGTTCCGATCTGTTCACCGCGGGTTTGATTCTGTACGAAATGCTCACCGGCAAGATGCCGTACAGGGCGGAGAGTGCGCTGGCCAGCCTGATCAAGCGGACGCAGGAACGCGCCATCCCGATTTCTGATCACGACGCGACCCTTCCTGGCGCGCTGACTGGGATCGTGAGCAAGTGTTTAGAGCGGGATCCTCAGTTGCGCTATCAAAGCGCCCCTGAAATGCTGCGCGATCTTGACGCGTGGCAGGGCAAGCGCGCGGCGGCCACTTTGGGGTTTCACGCCGATGTGAAACCCTGGGGCCAGACGATTCCGTGGCCGCTGCTGGCCGGCATTGTCAGCGTGCTGGTGCTGGCTATTGTCGGCTATGTCTATCGCGCTGCGCTTTTCTCGCCAGCGCCGGAAAAAGCCGGTCCGGTTCTCTCGCTGGCCGTGATGCCGTTTCAAAACGAATCGGGCGACCCGTCGTGGGACTGGCTCGGGCCTAGCCTCGCCGACATGCTGAGCACCGACGTGGGGCAATCTTCGCGCTTGCGAACCGTCTCCCCGGATCGAGTGCAACAGGTCTTCCACGACCTGAGGATCGCTCCGAACTCCGCGGTGGACTCCGCGACTCTGGGACGAGTGGCCGAATTTACCAACGCCGACACCTTGGTTTGGGGACAATACACGCGACTGGGAGACCAGATTCGGATCGACGCCACGCTGCAGGACCGCAAGCACAATCGCACCATCCAGGTGAAGTCGGACGCGGCCAATCAAAAGGATTTGTCGGCGGCCGTCGATCGCCTGGCCGAACAGATCCGGCAGAATCTTTCGCTTTCGCGGGACCTGGTGAAGGAGCTGCAGGCGCAGTCGTTTAAGCCGACTTCGAGTTCGGTGGACGCACTCCGCGATTACAACGAGGGCATCCAATTTCTGCGCCAGGGCAACAACCTGGAGGCCCAGAAACGCCTGCTGGCCGCCACCAACGAAGATCCGCAATTTGCTGTTGCATATTCGAGACTCGGCGAGGCCTACTCCGCTCTGGGTTACGATGCCGATGCGGAGCAAGCGGCGCGGCGCGCGGCGGAGCTCAGCCAGGGCCTTCCGCTGGCGCAAAAATATTTCATTGAAGCCAGCCTGGCGCGCGTGACCAAGAACAACCAGCAAGCGATCACGGCCTACGAGAATCTGGCGAAAAGTTTCCCCGACAATTTGGACGTGTTGTTTGCGCTGGGCAGCCTCTACGAGGACGCGGACGATCTGGACAAGGCGCGTACCTACTACGGCAAGGTGCTGCAGGCCGACGGCAAAAACCTGGATGCGCTGCTGGCCATGGGACGTGTGGAAATCAAGTCTGGCAATCCGCAGCAGGGTCTCGATCCGCTTGATCGCGCGCGGCATATCGCCATCGACTTAGACAATCAGGAGCAGCAGGCGCTCATTCTGCAGGCTACGGGCATCGCCTACAAACTGATGAATAAGCCGGCCGAGGCGCTGCGCAATTATCAGGATTCGATGGCCATCAACCAACGTCTGGGGCAGAAGCGCGGGGTCGCTGCCAGCCTGGTGGAAATTGCTCAGGTGCAACTGAAGCTCGGAAAATCGGACGCCGCTTTGGCCGCGTATAACGAGGCTCTGAAGATCCGGCAGGAGATCGGCGCCAAGAAAGAAGCGGGCGACACTTTGATCGATCTTGGCGTTTTTTACCTGGATCGCGGTCAACCGGACAAGGCGCTGCAGGTGTTCAAGGAATCGTTGCAGATTCAGCGGGACGCCGGGGATGAGCATTACCAGGGCTTGTGCCTGAACAATATTGCCGATGCTTACGCGCAGAAGGGTGAGAACCAGGATGCACTCACCTACTCGCAACAAGCCCTGCAAATCCGCGAGAAGTTGAACGTACCGGACGATATCGCCGAGACACTGCAGAATCTGGGAGGGGCCTACGCGGCGTTGGGTCAATTCGATCAGGCGATGACGTCGGATATGCGTGGCTTGGAGCTTTACCGCAAATCCGGGAACAACGCGGGTGCGGCCAAGACGTCGCACAGCATGGGTTTGGTCTTCGAATATCAAGGCCGGTTAGGGCCTGCGATCGGCGCACTACAGGATTCGGTGAAGGCCTTTCGGGATCTCGGGGACCGGAGCAGTACGATGGCACAGGCGCTCAGTGATCTTGCTGGAGCGTTGGCTAGAGCGGGACGAGGAAATGAAGCGGCAACGCTGCTGGACGAGGCCGAGGGACTGGCTCGCGGCTTGAAAAATGATGCGCTGCTCGCCGCCGTTCTGAACGAACGGGGTGACGCCTACTTTTATCACGGCGACTTGAAGTCGGCGGCGGGTTCCTACGAGCAGGCATCGCGGTTGGCGTCGCGCGTAGCCGATAGGGATGTGCTGTTTGCCGCGAAGCTGAATCTGGCCAAGGTTGCGGTAGCGGACGGACGTTCTCGGACCGCAGTCAACGATTTACGCACCCTTGCCCAGCAAGCTGATTCTCAGGGCAGGAAATATATTTCCGTGGTGTCGTCGGTTTTGCTGGGCGAGGCCATGATCAGGAACAAGGAGTACGCAGCCGCGCGTCAGGAATTGCAGAGAGGTTTGGGAAGAGCGGAAAGGCTTGGGCTCCGCCTCGACATCGCACGGGTCCACTACTTGTTGGGCGAGGCTCTTCGGCTGTCCGGCAACGCTTCGGAGTCTGCCTCGCAGTATCGCGAGGCTGGACGGGGGCTCGATGAGATCCGCAAGGAACAAGGAGCCGAACACCTTGCCGAACGTTACGATCTGAAACCTGTCTACACGGCGGCCGCGCAGCTTTCCCAATAATCTGGCCCCTAAGAAAAAGTGGGTGAGATCAAATCGATCTCACCCCATTTTCTTGCGTTGGTCTGAAGCCTTACTCGTCGCCTTTCACGGTCAAGCTGACCGACACGCTGTGCACCAGTGCGCCGCTGCCGTATGAACCTGTGAAGGTCAATGTGAAGGTGCCATGGTTCACATTCTTGTTGGGTGACAGCGTGACTGTGGACGTTACCGCCGCCCCCTGCAGGTTGTCCGTGGAAGGGGAGATCGAGCAGAGTGAGTTCGGCGGGCCGCCCGAGCAGGTCAGGTTCACCAATCCGGTCAGGCCACCGATTGGCGTCAGAGTGATCTTGTACACAGCTTTGTGCCCTGAGGAGATGGTCTGCGACGTGGGTGAGGCAGTAATCGAGAAATCGGCGACGTTTACCTGCACTGCCGCGGTAGTCGAACTCGCCAGGAAGTTCGCATCCCCGCTGTAGCTGGCAGATACGGTTCGCATTCCCGCCGTCGCAAAGGTCAGCGAGCAACCGCCGGCTGAGACCGCAGCTGTGCAGGTTTCGCCAGTGTTTGCCGTAACGGTCATCGTCCCGGTCGGGGCGGTAACGTTTGTCGATCCGGTCACGCTTACGCTGATTGCAGCCGGCTTGCCCGCCAGGACCGGGTTGGGAGATATAGAAGTGATGGTCGTGGTTGTGGACGCCTTGCCTACCGCGTAAGTCACGGTACTCGCAGGGCTGACATTACCGACCAGGTCTTGCGCGTTGACGGTGAAGGGGTGCGTCCCGACGGTGCTGTCGACGGCAGTGATGATGGAACCGGTATTCATGGTCGGCGCAATCCGCTGGGAACCGGCCGGACCGCACAGTACGACGCCGGATCCTCCGTCCCTGCAGCTGTAGGTCGCGGTCACGGCCTGGCCAAACATGGGTGACGCCGGCGAGATCACTGGCGTGCTGACAACCGGCGCAGCCTTGTCGACTTCGAAGGGACCGAACGAACCCTGCGCCGGCTGAGGGGCCGAGGTGTTCCCCGCGATATCTTTCACCGTGACCGGCGGAATTGTCGCACTGCTCGTTTCCGTGCCGGAAGGAACATTCGTTTGAACATTGAACGACGTACCGCCCGCTACTCCTGAACCGCTGTCGCTCGCCGTGCAGGGCACGATGACGTCGGTGGCCTGCCAGGCGGGTGCTGGAGGAGTGCATGTGAGGGTGGGAGGCGTCAGGTCCACTTTGATGGTGAAGCTTGGCCCTGAAGTGCTTACGTTATTGCCGTTGTTTGTGACCACGGTCTCCACGACGTTTGAGCTGTCCGTCGCCGAATAGGTAATCGTGGTTGTGCCTTCCCTGGTCACAGGCACATTGATTGATCCGGTCGCACCCGCGATTGTCCCCGAGGCCGGGGACGGTACATTCGCTCCGGTGACCGCGTACTTGATCGAAGTCACCGTCGGCAACGTCGACGGGGCGCCCATGTTGTTGTCGGGGACAATCTCTGTGCCACTGAAATTAACGCTTACATTCCCGTTGGTCCAGCCGGCGTTCAGTGTCGGATTCGTAGTGATGCTCGTACTGGGCTGAACCCCGCCAAGAATCGGGATGAGGACAGAATTGAAGTTGTTCGTGCCCCCGCTGCTGGTCATCCTGTCGCCATTGATCGCGGTGAAAATACTGACCAGCCCTTTGCACGTGTTGTTTGCGTTGGGACCACAACTCAGGGCGGTATCCTTGCCCATGATGTAGCCCGGCGCAAGGACTGGCTTCTGGGCAGGATCCAAGTCGTACGTATTCGAGACGACGATAAGTGGAGTCGTCCCCGTGCTCAAACAGTTTGCGCCCGCCGGCACGGAATTTGTCGGAGTAGTGCACAGATCGGTCGTCGTCACGCAGGAGAAGCTTCCATTGCCCGTGTCCTGATGCTGACATGTGCTGCCTTGAAAAGGGGTATTGGCCACCAGCTCGGCAAACTGCTGGTCGGTAATGGCGGTGACTGTACCCTGCATGAACAATCCTTGAAACGAACTGGCCGGCAACCCACTCTGCGAGTAGTCCGTGACTGCGCTCAGATTGGTGGTGTAATTGAAGTTCGTCACCGTGGGCTGCACCGGTTGGGTGATCGTTATCGGGGCGAGCGGCCATTGGCTGAACGACCAGCTCACAATGTCGTTGTTCTCTACGAAAACGCCGGTCGCCGCGGTAAAGCCGAGGTAGGCGCTGCTGCCGCCGGTCAGATTAAGTTGCTTGGCGATGTCCAGAGTCATCTGCAGGATCAGGGTGCTGTCAAAGTAAACGCTCAGGTTGTTGCAGGCGTTCGTGCAGGTTCCCGGCGGAAGGTAGTTCACGGTGATAGTGTGGGCCAGCCCGTCGGACAGCGACATCCCGGCGGGCAGGCTTTGCAGAGCTAGTTTCGCCAGGTTGCCATCCGGGCAGGCGTAGTTGTGATCTGCGCTATTCGGTGTGAGCGTGCTGGCGTTGTTGGGTCCGCAGCTTTGCACCGCGATGTGGTTGCCATTGGGATCGCTGTAATTTGTGTTGTGGAAGGTATCCAGTTCGATCGCGAGGCTGTTCCGGATCGCTGCCCCTGGGCCGCTGGCGGTGGAGACGTCGTTATTGCCGTACGCCATGTTCTGGCCGTTCCCGGTGTAACCGATGGCTCCGCTGCCAGCGGGATCGTTCTGGATGACCAGAGCCATTCCGTCCGCCGGAAAACTGCAGGAAAAGCAAGAGTTGGTATTGGAGACCTGGAACTGAAATGCCGTGGTGAATCCGGTTGAAAGCGGCTGTTGGAGCTTGAACCATGCGGCGCCGTGCTGGTTCTGGGTAGCCTTGGTCAAGCGCAAAACGCCGCCGCTCGCGACCTGTGGTTGATTCGGCGAGCCGTTGATCAACACTTGGCATGCGGCGGCTGGAGTGCTGCTGTTCGCGCACACGTTTGAAGTGGTAAATCCGCCCGCCGGAATGTTGAAAGACTGGGCGGAAGCTTGCACCACAAACTGAAAGCCGGCCAATAAAACTGCGAGCGCAAAAAAAGTAAGATTCCTGCCATGCATAACGCTCTCTCCTTGAATTTTCCCTAAACACACACGCGTGCCGCCCAGGCCGTTGCACCGCGTCCTTAGGGGAGGAGCGAATGTTCGATGGTCAACAAAGTTGGCCGAGAACTGTGAAACTAGTTGGAGGGAACGGCCCCACAAAGCCCGTCCGCCGGCAATTCTCGCTGGTGAGCTTCAGAGTGTCAGGGAAAAAGGGAAAACAGGGGAAAACAGGGAAAACACCCGCCGCAACTCATCCCGTGCTGAAGACCTTAATTCCAGTTTGGAGAAAGTGACTCGTAGTCAAAGTGGTTTCGCCTCGACTATTTTGCTCGCCGGGTTTCGGCGTCCGCCATCCATCCGCGCAGCAACTTCTCCGGCGGAATGCTCGACAGGTAGGGCTTGATATCCAGAATTGGGGTCCCATCCAGCATGTCGACGCCACGGACACGCAATTGCTTTCCTTCGCGACCGAGCAGTTCGACAACGGTGAGCCCGATCGGGTTCGGACGTCTTGGCGACCGCGTCGCAAAAACTCCGTGCGGCCGGTCGTCGATGGGAGGAATGCCGAGCAACTCGAATCCCTCCGAGCGATCGAAGACCCACAGAACGAACAGGTGAGAAAAGCCCTCAATGTCAGTGAGCCCGGTTTCGAATTCGGGCAGTATGTCAAGCACTCCCTCGGCCTCGTGCTTGGCGCCAAATCCCTTCGGTATTTCTTGTGATCTCTTGTAAGGACTTCGTACGTATCCGATCGGTTGCGGCGAGAACATAGTTCAGAGATTCCTTGCATCAGTCTTTCTTAACTTTGAGCGAGCTCGCATATCCAGGATTAACAAATCCTGCTTCATACGATCGCACATCTGCATGAACAGATTCATTACAAACTTTTAAAAATCTTTACCCATGCATGACAAAAATCCCGATTACGAAATGCAACTGTTGCGAAAAAGTCACGCATCACAAGCAATGAACCTAATCGTCTATTTAGTGTCGAAGCGTGCGCCGCTCACAAGCCCCGCCCGATTCGCCTCACTCTAATTATTCCATCGCAGTGCAAGCAAACAAACTGAAGGAGAGTATGCGCCATGTGTCGAGCCCTTGTTTTCGTCGCGAGCACCGTCCTGTTACTGGCGATGTCCGCCGCAGCCCAGGAAAGCCGGTCGGAGATCAGTCTGCAGGGAACCGGTTTCTTCACCAAAGCCACTAGCGGGAATGGCACGTCTTATAGCGCCACTGAGGCCGGAGGCTTTCTCGCTGGGTATCGATATCGCCTGAATCGCTGGCTGTCGGCCGAAGCTGTGTATGGCATGGATCGGAACACTCAGAAGTACCTGTTGAATTCAGGGGACTTCAGGATTCAGTCTAATGTTCACCAGGCGACTGGAGGCTTCGTCATCAGCCTTCCGCCTTTTGCCAAGCGGAGGCTCAGTCCGTACGTTCTGGCTGAGGGTGGGGCGCTGGTGTTTGATCCGACCAGCAATCAGGTGGATATCGGAACTACATCTCAAACGCAAGCGAAAGGGGTATTTGTCTACGGTGGAGGCGTGAGCTACGCCATTCTTAGGCGGGTCTCTCTGCGGGCCGAGTATCGGGGCCTTGTCTACAAAACGCCCGACTTCGGGTTCGGCGCCCTGACTACGAATTCCATTACCCACACCGCTCAGCCCTCGGTGGGCCTGGCGTTTCGGTTCTAAGAACTAACATGAAGACACGCGCTGCGGCAGATCGTCCGATAGGAAACACTGGCGCTGCGCAATTGATCTCGCGATCTTTACCGCTACTGATCCTCCTTCTTCTCTGGTTCCCGGGGAAGCGGCTTTTCGATCGGCTTGCGGGGAAGCATCTGGTCGCGCATCGCCGCTTGATAGACGAAGCTGGCTACGATGACTGAGATTTGTTTCAGATCGTCGGGTTGCAACCGGTCGTATACGTCCATATTGGAGTGGTGGGTGCGTGTCTCGTACTCAATCGGATCCTGAATAAATTGAAATCCCGGGATGCCGACGGCGTCGAAGGAGAGATGGTCGGTGCCGCCGGTGTTACGCATGGTCAGCGTCGTCATGCCGAGGTCCTTGAAGGGTTGCATCCAGGCCTCGAAGATGGGGGCAACGGATTCGTTTTCCTGAAGGTAGACGCCGCGGATTTTGCCGGTGCCGTTATCCACATTGAAGTAGGCCGACACTTTCGCCTGCTCGGGTTTGACGGTGACCGGGCCAGCCTCGCGCCGTGTGAGTGTGGGCATGCCCTTCATGCTGGGATCGTCGATCGGAGGTCGCGAGCCGAAGTGCTGCTCGACGTAGTGCTGGGAACCGAGCAATCCCTGCTCCTCGCCGCTCCACAGGCCGATGCGAATCGTGCGGCGGGGCTTGATGTCAAGAGCCTTCAGGATGCGCACAGCCTCCATCATGACGATGGTGCCCGCGCCGTTGTCGGTGGCGCCGGTGCCGGCATGCCAGGAGTCGAGGTGCGCGCCCATCATGACGAGTTCGTCTTTCTTGTCGGTGCCCGGAATTTCGGCGATCGTGTCGTATTGCATCGGGTCGTCGTCGTAGAAAGAGTTGACGGCATTCAATTCCAGTGTGACGTCTTTTTTCTGCTGGAGGAGACGGGCAATGCGGCTCCAGTGTTCCGATGCCATGGTCAGTTGCGGCACTGTGGTGGTTTCGCCAACCTTGTAGGAGCCGCCAGACTGGACAAACACTGTGCCGCCGCCCGACGTACCGCGGCTGTGGTCGACCACGGCCAGGACTTTTTCATCGGCGAAGAACTGGTTTAAGTCTTTGATGAACTGCTGGCGCCGCATGAGGTCGGCCAGGCGAAACGGCAGACGTTCCCCGGGAATCTGATACTCGCCGGTCTTGGCGAGGTCATCATCGGTGTAACGTTTGTAGGGGGCCTCGGCGATGGGCTTCACCTCGGCATCGGGACCGAAGATCACGATCATGCCCGCGAGCTTGCCACGATATTTATCGAAGTCTTTCTTGTCTTCAATCGTCGCGCGAATGCACTTGCCGGTGACGACGCCGTTGGTGCCGGGAGTCCACGCTTTCGCGTAGACGATGAGCGGAACAATGTCGGGCGAGGTCATACGGGCATTCACGTACTGATTCGCCCATCCGCGACCGAACGGTCCCCATGCTTCAAGGTGAGCGTTGCTCAGGCCCATGGCGGTGAACTGGTCGCGGGTCCACTCGTTGGCGCGCTTCATGTTCGGCGACCCGGTGAGACGCTCGCCGATCGAGTCCATTAATCCCGAAGCGAAGTCCATGACTTTGGAATTGTGGAATCCCTCATAGCGAATATGCGAGATGGCTTCGAGATCGACTTTCTCCTGAGACCAACTGGCTGAAGCCAGCAATAGAATCACCACCGAAACAGGGAAGACTCGCGGGAATTTCTGCATGAGAGGCGCTCCTGAAGAAATCAAAGCGGCGATTATACAGGCGCGCGAAGGGCCTGGAGCGCCGACGATTTGTAAAGTTATTTCAAGACTTGGCTTACGATTTGTTGTCGACCGTTGTCTGGCTTACAGGCTTTGTTGCGGGTTCTTTCCGCTTCTCGTCGGAGTCCACCGAATACAGCATGTAGTGATCGAAGCTGTGCCGGCGATAGTAGCGATGCTTGCGGAAATCGAAGTAAATCTCCGCACTCTTAGGCAGCCAGAGCGTCGTGTTCTTCTTCTGGAATGGGATCGGTCCGTAGTCGACCACCTGGTGTTCGCTCAGAAGCTGGATTTCCGGCATGGGATTGATCATCTCCGCCTCGATGCGGACGATCTGGAACTTGTCGGCGGTAATCCAGGCTCTTCCTTTGAGTTTCACGGCGTGGATCTGGTTTCCGACCTTGTAGCTGTGCATGTGGTTAGGGCGGTCATCTCGCTGCCGGAAGTGGACGAGCCAACTCGCTTGTCCATGCCAGTCGCCGAGGCCCTCGCACAACATTTCAAAGCTATCGCGCATGTGAGGGTGGAAGACAAGCGCCAGTGCGGCAAATCCGGTGCTGGCAATCTTGTCGGGATAGCCCGACAGGGAAAGCTTCTCGGCGCGAAACTCGTCAACCGCAAGAAATCCTGGCTGGGGCTCCGAGATCGAAGCGACATAGTTGAACTTGCGGGTCTCGGTCCGCACGGGAGTGCCGTACTCATCGAGAGCCTGATGAAATAAATCCTCAACCGCGGCAAAACGGGTTACGTCTTCCACCAACTCCTGCACACGCTTTCCTGATTCCTCGACTACCTTCTCCGATGGACAGGCGACACCCGGCGCCAGTGACAGTTTGATTTCGTCAACGCCCGGCGGCTGCCAGGCCTTCACGGAAAGACGTGGCGCGGGAAGAGCCAGTAGAGGATCGACGCCCGAAAGTCGGGCGCTGGTTTGGGCGGCATCTTCCGCGTTCGCGGGATTGGAGCCGTGCTCGTTGATCTCAGCAATCAGGTTGCGAACCTGCCCCGCGATCGGGTGTTGCGGCGACTCTTGCAGGAAAGCATTCAGCGCCTGCACACCTTCCTGCTTCTGCCCGAGATTCAGCAGTGCCTCTCCTAGAACCAGCTGCGCCGGACCGGCAGCGTTCTTGCCTTTCGCAATCGCGACCTGGGCCTCGTCCCGTGCCTTGCCGTAGTCTTTCTGATGGAGATAGGTATCGGCGAGCAAGTTATGCGGTATCCAGTTTTCTGCATCGGTGAGCACCGCCTGCTCTAGGGCCGATCTCGCGGTCGGATAGTCCTGCCGTTCCAAACCGGCCCTGCCCAAAAGCGTGAGGGCCTGGGCATTGCGGGGATTAAGATTCGTGGCCGTGCTGAGGTAAGTCCCTGCCTGAGAGAAGTCCTTCTTTTGGAAGTACAAATATCCCAGCAGAAAATTCAGTTCCGGGCTCGAGGGCGCCGATTTGTAAGCTTCGTCCAGTTGCTTCTGCGCCTGTTTGAGGTTTCCCGACTTGAGGGCCGAAACGGCGCGCTTCGTCCCCTTCCGCGCTTTCGGCGAGATGACGGCGTCAGCCAAGTCCAGGTTGATGGCGGCAGGATCGCGCCGAAGGACAATATCGAATTGCAGCATGCTCCGAATCGAGATGATTTTCAGATCCTGATGCGAGCTCAGGTAGCCGACAGCGCTCACCTGGGCGTCGTAGTCGCCGTAGGGGATGTTGGTAAACACACTTTCGGAGTTGTCGCTGGTCGGCTGCCATGTGGCAGTTTCATTCGACAGGTTCACGAGCTTCACGAGCGCCTGTCGATCAAGGTGAGCGCCATTGCGCTCTGCGAAAACTTTGAAGGTAACGATGCCGGTGTTGGGCGCGGTCCTGAGGACAACTCTCGACTCGTCGGGATGGCCAAAGCTGCCCTGCGCTTGACCCGCAGCGGTCGCGGGAAGCAGACAAACAAGAAAAAGCGCGGCAGCCATGTAGCGCTGAGGAGGACCGTAAAGACTGGTGGCGCCACGAGGCATAGCTGCGTTCCGGCGTCAGTCTGTCACAAGTTTTTCTGGGGGTCAACTGAGCGTGATGAGAGTGTCGTTAGCAGATGATATGTCCGGTTGAGATAGCAAGTGATATGTCCGCTTTGCAGGCGGCGAGGGTAGGAGACCATGGAAGGCATGGTGTCTTACACGCAGGCCGCAGTGGAGCGGGCAATGAAGGTACAGGAAGTGATATTACGTGCCATGGCGAAGAAGATCAGGTGGTGGCAGGCGGCCGAGATCATAGGGATCAGCGATCGGCAGATGCGGCGCTGGCATGAACGCTATGAAGAGTTCGGGTTCCGGGGATTGTTTGACCGGCGGCGGGGAAAGCCGTCGCCCAAGAAAGTGCCGTTAGCGGTGGTGGAGAAAGTGTTGGGGCTGTATCGGGAGAAGTATTTCGATCTGAACGTGCGGCACTTTCACGAGAAGCTGCAGGCGGAGCACCAGGTGGAGATCAGTTACAGCTGGGTGAAAGGGCTGCTGCAAGGGGCAGGGATAGTGGCCAAGGGGCGGAAGCGCGGGGTGCATCGCAAGTTGCGTCCGCGACGTCCGTTGCCCGGGATGTTGCTGCACATCGACGGCAGCGAGCATCGCTGGTTTCAGGATGAGCGGTGGTACGACTTGCTGGTGATACTGGACGACGCCAACAGCGAGATCTATTACGCGCAGTTGGTGGAAGAAGAAGGGACGGCGACGGTACTGGCGGGACTGAGAGAAGTGGTGGAACAAAAAGGAGTGTTCTGCGCCCTGTACAGCGATCGCGGCAGTCATTTCTGGCTGACGCCAAAGGCGGGAGCAGCGGTGGATCGCCATCGCCTGACGCAAGTGGGACGGGCGATGGGGGAGTTGGGAGTGCGGATGATTCCCGCCTACTCGCCGCAAGCGCGTGGGCGGAGCGAACGTAGCTTTGGCACCTGGCAGGGCCGGTTGCCGCAGGAACTGCGGCTGGCGGGATGCCGGACGGTAGAGGCGGCGAATGCCTTTTTGCGCGAGCATTACATTGGCGAGTTCAACCGTCACTTCCAAGTCGAAGCCGCGCAGGCGGGCAGCGCCTTTGTGCCCTATCGGGGTAAGAACCTGGAGCGCATCTTTTCGCTTCAGTTCGAGCGCACCGTGAACTCGGACAACACGGTGAGATTTCTTAACCTGATTCTGCAGATCGAACCGGTGCGTTGGCGGGGAACGCTGGCCGGTTGCACCGTCACCTTGCACCAACACCTGAATCGAACCCTGAGTCTCAGCTATGGACCGCATTCTCTCGGTCGCTATGACGAGCGTGGCGGTTCGCTGCTCAACCCGAAACTGGCGGCCGGCAAGGCCGTGGAAAAGACGCGGGGTGGAAAAGTCAAAAAGCCGACTTTCCCACCCCGCTTGGAAATCCCGACTGAGCGTGATGAGAGCGTGATGAGAGGGACTCTTACTCTTTTGCAGATGGCTTTTCAGCGGGAGCGGACGGTTTGTTGCCCTGGTTAGTCTTGTTGCGTTCGGACGGTGATTTCGTGTCTTCATCATCGTCTCTGTTCTTAACGATGTACTGCACAATGAGCGAAATGCGGCGGTTGGCGGGATCAAGCGGGGCTTCGGGCTTGCGCAGGTGCTGGTCGGCAAAGCCACGGACTTGTGTGACCTGGTCGGCACGGATTCCGTTACCCTGCATCAGGCGCCGGGCGGCGTTGGCGCGGTCGGTGGAGAGCTCCCAGTTGCCGTAGTTCGCCGACGCGGAGTAAGCCTGAGAATCGGTGTGGCCTTCGATCGAGAGCTTGTTGGGAAGTTTCCCATTTCCTGCGCCAGAGTGACTAGTAGTTCGCGGCCATCGCCGTTGAGCTTGGCGCTGCCGCTGTCGAAAAACGTCCCGGTGGCGGCAGATGAGCGATTTCGAGAAACTGAAGAGCCACATCGAGATGACCGTCACTACAGCGTCGGCCGATTACTTCATGCCGTAGATGGCCGGTGATGCGCTCTTCTCCGTCGCTCCACATCACGATTTTCTTTTGCAGGTCAACGACGCACAGGCCCGTGGGTAAGCTCTCGAGAAGGCTGCGATAGATCTCAGAATCGAAAAATTCTGGCATAGAAACCGGCGGTGAGTGCGCCCGGACTAATTTGCTCATCGGCAGGAATTTCTGAGGACTTCACCCGGAGCATCCCGATGATTCCCCACTAAATTCCGCTAAGTGTATATTTTTTCACCAATATAGATGGCTGTCACTGGAGCGGGAGATTATGGCACAGAAGTGCTATGTCCAGAATCACACACCCGTTTTAATTTGTTCAGTGAGCAGTTCTGGGGGAGGGCTGCCCGGGCGTCCTGGACTTGAAAGAGTCTCGGGATGCCCGTTATTTTTTCTGGGCGCGTTAGTATTCAGTGCTTGTTACTCTTAGTCCAGCGGCTTGGGCGGGTATCAGATCAAGCATGCCCGGGCGCGTTCCATAAGCAAATCACGCTCTCGAGCGTTGCGGGTTAGCGCGGCAGCACGCTCGAATTCAGTGCGCGCCTCATCCAAACGGCCTAGCTTCTTGAGGAGATCACCACGGACGCTCGGCAGCAGGTGATATTTCTCCAGCGAGCGTTCCGCGGTCAGGGCGTCTACCAGTTCAAGGCCAGCCGCCGGACCGAATGCCATAGCGACCGCGACTGCGCGATTCAATTCAACGACCGGAGACGGCGCGACCTGGGCAAGCTCCGCGTAGAGCGTGGCAATGCGAGACCAGTCGGTTTCCTCCGGGGCGCGCGCGCGCGCATGACAGGCCGCGATCTCAGCTTGTAGTACGTACCAGCCTCGGGCGGCCTCTAGCTTTCCAGCGCGGAGCCTTTCTGCGCGATCGAGCGCCGCGAGACCACGACGGACGAGGAGGTGATCCCATTGCGCCCGGTTTTGATCCAAGAGCAAGATGGGCTCTCCCGACGGACCCACGCGCGCCCTGGAACGCGAAGCCTGGATTTCCATGAGCGCGACGAGCCCGTGAACCTCAGACTCCTGCGGCGCCAGTTCGGCCAGGATGCGCCCGAGCCGCAGCGCCTCTTCACAGAGAGCGGGCCGCATCCAGTCGTCACCGCTAGTGGCCGAATAGCCTTCATTGAAGATGAGATAGATCACCGCCAGCACCGATGACAAACGGGCAACAAGCTCGTCGCCTCGCGGCACCTCGAAGGGTACCTGCTTTTCGGCGAGCGTACGCTTGGACCGTACGATGCGTTGAGCGACGGTCGGCTCGGGGACAAGAAAGGCACGCGCAATTTCTTCGGTGGTCAGGCCTCCGAGCAAACGCAAGGTAAGCGCAACCTGAGCCTCGGTTGAGAGCACGGGATGACAGGAGATGAAGAGCAGGCGCAGCAGGTCGTCGCCAACGTTGTCGTCGAGAGCTGAATCCAGATCGGGCACCGCCATCTCTTTCGCGCCAAGCTCGCGACCGAGTTCCTCATGTTTGCGCTCAAGTCGCGTGTTTCTCCGGAAGTGATCCATGGCACGATGCTTGGCGGTGGCCATGAGCCAGGCGCCCGGGTTATCCGGGACGCCTGATTCGGGCCATCGCTCGAGTGCGGCGACCAGAGCATCTTGCGCGAGGTCCTCGGCAAGGCCCACATCACGTACGATCCGCGTGAGGCCGGCAATGAGCCTCGGGGATTCGATTCTCCAGACCGCGTCGATGGTGCGATGAATATCGGGAGCCGTCACAGCTACCGATCACATCATGTTCATGCCTCCAGCGCAACCTCACGGTCCGCTTGTCCCGCGCAGGTAGCATCCACGCTCGGGTCGTAGAGCTGGCGTAACTCGCACTCGCCTGGTCCAGCGACCTGCAGGAATTGTCTGGCCAGCTCGATAGCCTCCTCTTTGGAGTTCGCCTTCAATATCGCGAACCCCCCGACGACCTCTTTGGCCTCAGTGAAGGGTCCGTCGACTACGGTCAGCTTGCCGCTTGCTCGCCGAACCCGCGCACCCAGCTTTGTCGGCAAGCAGCCTTCTGTCGCCAGCAGCCAGCCCGCCTCCATCCCTTCTTCGATTGACTTGCCCATGGTATCCATTTCCTGCGGTGTCGGAGGTGTGCTCCGTTCCGCTGTCTTGTAGATGCTCAGGAATCGCATGTTTTTTTCTCCTCTTTGTGGTTGATCTAAATTCGCGAGATTGGCTCCATCAGCCGGCTGTGACCGATCTTATGGCTTGCAGGGGAAGTCGTTCGGCCCGTACATCTGACGAACTTCGGTCTCGCCCTCCCAGCCGGGCCAGTGCTGCTTGTGCAGTTCCATGAACCGCACCGCCCCCTCGACGGCTTCTTCCTTCGATTTCAGTTCAAACTGCGCGTATCCTCCGATCACTTCCTTGGCCTCGGCAAAAGGCCCGTCGGTCACAGTCACTTTGCCCCCGGAAAGCCGGACGCGGGCTCCCTGCGCGGTGCCGGTGAGTCCCCCGCTGCCGAGCATCGTGCCAGCTTTGGTGTCCTCTTCAGCGAGTTTCGCAATTGCATCCATCAGCGACTTCGGGGGAGGGCCCTGGTTCTCAGCGTGCTTAACTATCATCATGAATTTCATCGTCAGATCTCCTTGAACTAGGTTGGTTATGGCCAAGTTTCCGGAAGGTCTCGACCCGCCGGTTCTGGGCCTCTATTGATGCGTCGAACGAAGGGTTGCAAAATCGACATCACTCGAAACTTTTTTTACGCAGACCGCAACTACCGTTTTTTACTACCCAACTGGGCCCGCATACCTTCTTCCCGCTTCCTGAGTTCGGGAGTAAGTTCTGTGCCGAAGTCCTCCGCCTCAAACACCTGGCGAATCTCAAGCTCGCAGTCGGCTTCGTGGGGGTTGGGGCAGCGCTTCACCCACTCGATGGCTTCTTCCATGGACCGCACCTGCCAAAGCCAATAGCCCGCGATCAGCTCTTTGCTCTCGGCGAACGGCCCGTCGATTACGACTCGCTTTTCACCAGTGAAGCGGACTCGCTTTCCCTTCGAACTCGGCTGCAGGCCATCGCCAGCGAGCATCACGCCGGCTTTGACCAGTTCTTCGTTGAACTTCCCCATATCGGCAAGCAGTTTTTGCTTCGGCATCACACCTGCCTCGGAGTCTTTGCTCGCCTTGACCATCACCATGACACGCATTGTTAAGTCTCCTTGTGCGCCGGTTAAACCGGCGAGGTGTAGTGAATGAAAGAGTCATACGAATGTGTAGTAGCGACCCACATCGGCCCTGAGTCATGCGGAGCCGCTCGCGAGGGCGGCGTCGAAGCGTTGACAAGGGAACGTGCGGGCCGGGTATCCAGCCGCGTAAGACCATCACTCCGGGACGCCGACGCTGTAAGGAGATGCGGAAGGCCCCATCCGGTGCACCGATATCGCGAGGTGCAACGGAGTCCCGCGCGGTCACAGACCCCGTGCACGTACGGAATCACCTCGAACGGGAACCGGGAGATCCCAGGTTCGCCCAGGGCCGCAGTTGCCTTGGGACGCATCGGGAAGTCTAAGGACGCACGCCGATGACGAACGGAGCTGGGAAGTCGGACAGACCTACTGTACTGGAGAAGTCCTCGAACAACGCCGGGCAACCGGCAGCGGAGGGGATGGAGGGAAAAGGCCTGGCCAAAGGGAACCTGCCCCAACAAAACGCGTCCCGGACACCGAGCCGGGAAGACGCGCTCAGCGCGTTGGAGCGGGTACGCCAAGCAGCAAGTAAGGATAGAAGTTGCGGTTTACCGCGCTCCTGCACCACATCTACAACCTGGAAACACTGCGCAAGGCTTACTTCAGCTTGAAGAAGGAATCTGCGCCCGGTGTGGATGGAGAGACGTGGCGGCACTACGGCGAGACCCTCGAGGACAATCTCCAGGATCTTTCCCATAGGCTGAAGCGAGGAGCGTATCGAGCGAAACCGGTGCGTCGGGCGTATATCGACAAGAACGACGGGCGGAAAAGACCGCTCGGAGTTCCGGTGCTGGAAGACAAAATCGTCCAGCGCGCAACCGTCGAAGTGTTGAACGCCATCTACGAAACGGATTTCCTCGACTTTTCGTACGGATTCCGACCGGGGCGAAGCCAGCATAACGCGCTGGATGCGCTCTACACCGGACTGCTGACGAAGAAGGTGAACTGGGTGCTGGATTTGGACATTCGCGGCTTTTTCGATGCGCTTTCGCACGAATGGCTGGTGAAGTTCGTCGAGCACCGGATTGCGGACCGGCGCGTCGTGCGATTGATCCAGAAATGGCTCAACGCCGGCGTGCTGGAGGATGGGAAACGGATACGGGTGGCAGAAGGGACGCCCCAGGGCGGCAGTGCTTCGCCGCTGTTGGCCAACGTTTATCTCCATTACGTGTTCGACCTGTGGGTCCAAGCGTGGCGTCAGAAGAGGGCGCACGGCGATGTCATCGTGGTGCGTTTTGCGGACGACATCGTGGTTGGATTTAACAGCCAAGCGGAGGCCGATCAGTTCCGGGCGGAACTCACGGAACTCATGAAGAAGTTCCACCTGGAGCTGCATCCCGAGAAAACGCGCCTGCTGGAGTTCGGTCCGTATGCGATCGACCAACGGCAGTGGCGGGGAGAAGGGAAGCCGGAAACGTTCAACTTTCTCGGCTTTACGCATATCTGCGTGAAGAAAAAGAGCAATGGACGGTTCACAGTGCTGAGGCAGACGATTCGGAAAAGGGTGCAGACGAAGCTGAATGAGGTCAAAACCGAGCTCAAGCGACGAATGCACGAACCCATCCCCGATCAAGGTAAGTGGCTGCGGGCGGTTGTGGGTGGACACTTTCGCTACTACGGAGTGCCCATGAACCAACCGGCGCTGGCGCTGTTTCGATTCCGAGTTGGCTGGTATTGGCATCGCTCGCTGTCGCGGCGGAGCCAGAACGGCCGCGTTCTTTGGGGTCGCATGCGGCGTCTCATCACTCGCTGGCTGCCTATGCCTACCGTCTGTCATCCCTATCCCCTGCGCCGCATGGGCGTCATTACCTAAGGCAAGAGCCGGATGCGGGAAACCCGCTCGTCCGGATCCGTGGAGGGGGTCATGAGTAATCGTGATCCCTACTCCGACTTAGAGTTTGGATCGCATGACCTCTACTTTGACGTCGAATGATCGGATCTCAGATCGACACGCCCAACCTTATTTTTTTGGTTCGTCAGAAGAAATCGTGGGTGGACTCCGGTTCGGGCAGCTTGCCAAGTGAGTGATATAGGGCGAGTTCGAGAACGCGGTAGGTACGAAAACCGTACGATTTTCTCATCGTGACTTTGGCCTTGTTGTTCAGGCCCTCAACGACGCCGCTGGACAGCATCTTTTGAGCCCGGAAATAGTTCAGGATGAGTTCGCGATGATTGCGTAGCGAACGGACGATCTTCTTCATGGGTTCGATGCGGGATCGCATGGTCTGGCCGAGCGTTCGGTGTTCCAGACCCCAGGTGACAACATGTTCGACCGCGTCGAAGACCTTGTCCCAGGAGGTGCGAAAGGCCTCCGCCGTCGCTTTCCATGACAGTCGCCTCGCCCAACGGGCTAGGAAGAGCATGTAGGCTTTGGTCAGTGTGCGTTTGCCGTCGCCCCAAGGAACTTCTTCAACAGCCACAACGCCGCAACCGCGACAGTCGACGCGCCGCATGGTGTACAGAAGGAAGACGAGAAACCCCCACAGGGGAATGAACTCAAAGCGGCGTTCGGCGAGTTGGTCGTAGCCGGGCGCCGGCAAATGGCAGCGCGAGCAGACTGTCGTCGAACCCTTGCGCGGTCGTACGGCGACTTCAATGCTCTTTCTTGTCGGCACTGAAGTGGGCGTGCTGGTAGACAAAACCCCGGAAACGATGGCAGCGGTTTAAGATCGTGATCAGTTCCATGGCGCGGAGGCGAGCGGCGGCGAAACCTCTACCATAAACCGCTCCGAGGCCCAGTTCGCGTTTCCGCCCCGATAAGCTGTGCCCCTTCGGGGAGATCGTTAAGGATCTTAATGAGGGTTCTGGGAGCACCACATTGAACCACGGCGGGGGCCGCGGGACGGGTAAACAACTGGGCGACCAGGGAGGATCTACTACTTCTTACCACAATGCTGGTCGAGAAATCGGAAGACATCGTCGGCCCAGACGGCGGATCCAAAGTAACCGAACGCGTGGCCGTCTTGCGGGGAGTTCCCATAGGGGGGATAGATCTTCACCTCGAACGGTTTCCTCGCGTCCTTCATCACTGCGGAGAGGACCTTGCTCGGCGACAGGTCATAATCGTTCTCGGCCTGGAAAAAAAATATCGGCGCATTGCGCATTTCGAACTGAAGCCGTCATCAACGATTGCAGCGCCGGCGCGTCCGCCCAGCTTTGAGCGCCCCCCGCTGAATCGATGGCTGCACAATAAGATCCGCGTTCCGCACCCAGCACGACCTCGATGCCGCCGAAGGAAGTTCCGGCTACGGCGATACGATTCGCTTGAACGAAACTCTGCTTTCGCAGCCACGCAAGCGCGGCGAACTGGTCGTTCAGGTGATCCGTCGCCAGCAACCGCACCATGGTTTCGGCGCCTGCCGCGATGCCACCATTCTTTTCGGCCGCCGCGATCTGGTCACCAATATATGGGCCCGCGGACGCGCTCAAACCTTGGCCACGCCGGTAGGGACCAAAGAACACCCATCCATGGCTCGCGAACACTGGACCGAGTGCCTCGAATCCGGTTTTGCTGATCATGCCAGCGGCACTCCCGTGGTTATAAACGACAGCGGGAAACGGCCCTTTCCCTTCCGGTCTGTACACTACTCCGTGAAGGGTGATGTCGCCACTCGGAAACGTGACGTCGTCGGCCGCTGACAGAAATGGCAAAGGCAGCAACCAGAAAAGGACGAAGCAGGCAAGTTTGTTCATCTCTTCGTTGATTCTATCCGGTCCCATGATCGACATCCAATCGTGGAGAGAGGCCGTCCTGAAGTTCAGGATGTGCGGGCCGCGGTTTCAAACGGCCGTGCGATACCTGGGATGTAGCGGCTGAGTGGCGCCCACATAGCGGGTCCTGTCGGATGCGCGAGCCGAGCTTCCCGGTACCATTCGACCGTATCAGTGACCCACAGATTCCTCTGACGAGGCATTTTTTTGAAGAAGTGCCGTGGCACAGCCGGACGAATCCCGGGCCAATACCGTCCCTACCACAACGAGCAGAAGCGGCCAGCATGATACCAATACGTGCTGCAGAAATCGGTGGTGATCGACGTCATAGGTCTCAAACGCCTGCGACAGCGACGGGATCACCGTGACCAACAAAGCTAGCGCTGCCGAGCCACCCGCGCTCAGCATGTGGCCCAGGCTGGTAACCGCGGCAGTCAGGTGCAGGTACAGAACGAACATGCCGATTCCCGTGAGAGCCGCTCCTGCAGTTGATTTGGAACTCTGAAAGGTCGTCTGCCGCCCCGCCATACCCGCCTCCTCTGAGCCGTTTTCTCTGCTCTACTGACTCGTCGAACGAGGGGTTGCGATATCGACAGGAGATGGTGAATTTTTCGAAGATGGGATGGCTTCAGGGGCGGCTCACGCAGGGTCGAGCGGCGGCCACTAACGGCCGAACCGTCCCATCGATTCCGCCTGGGCCAGGATGTGACCCTTGATTGCAGCTTCGAGTTCGGGCTTGCCGGATCCGGCTTTGAGGTCGAGCTTCGCATCAAGAGCAAAGAGTTTGAAGTAGTAGCGGTGCGGCTTGCCAGCTGGGGGGCACGGGCCGTTGTAGCCCGTCTTGCGGAAGTCGTTGAGGCCTTGCTGCGAGCCATCGGGTAGGCGGGCTTCCTTGCTCATGCCCTCGGACAGGCCGCGGGCGCTGGGCGGGAGATTCCACAACGCCCAGTGATTCCAGTTGCCCACGGGAGCATCCGGATCATCCACCAGAAGTGCGAACGATTTGGTTCCAGCAGGCGGATCGGTCCACGACATTTGGGGAGAGAGATCGGCGCCTTCACAGGTGAACTTCTTCGCGATGTCGCCGCCGTTGGAGAAGCTCGGGCTTGAGAGGGTCAGAGACATAGCTTTTTCTCCGTCGCGCGAAAAAAGCCGGGTGTAGGAGACGGACGACAAGAACAACTGCGGCCCGGCGAATGCGTCCCGCGGGCCTGCCGCGATCGTGCCGAGGAATACGGCAGATAGAGCAGACAGCCACTGCCGTGCCGCCTTCTGGAAAGGATGGGATTTGCCGGCTTGTTGCGGCGATATCACGGCAACTCTGCGAACGATCTAGTTGGTGGAGATGGTGAAGTTGACGGTGATCTTAGCCTGCGTTTCGACCGCTTCACTGCCGAGGTAGTGGGGCTTGAAGCGCCACTGGCGCACGGCTTCCTGCGCCGCGTTTGCCAGAATTGCCGGCCCGCTGAGCACATGAAGGTCTTGAATTGATCCGTCGCGGCCGATCAGAGCTTGCAGAATGACCGAGCCCTGGACTTTCATCTGGCGCGCCAGCATCGGGTAGCCGGGCTGGACGGGCTGGCTCACAACTTCGGCGGCACCGGACGACATCTGCACTCGTTCGGTGGCATTGGTGGTAACACTCGCCGCGGTTGCGGGCGCGTTGCCCGCCATGGAGGCGTCGGTAACCGGTTTCGGCGGAGACCCTGGTTTCAGGTCCACGCGCACCGAATTAGTGCCGGGGCGGACCGTGCTGTGGTTGTCGCCGGCAACCACCTCCACCTCGAGCGGGGGCAGCACCGTTCTGGTAGCCGTTGCGTTGGCGGGCTGGCCGGAAGGCGTCAACGGAGTAGATGACGGAGCGCTGGCAGATGCCGCAGTGGAAGCAGCTGCAGGAGCAGATGGCGGAGTCGAAGATGCGAGGGCGGAGGAAGATACTTTGGCCGATGGTGCGGGAGTGGAACCCGCCGTGCCTGCAGACGCTACCTTCGTTGCAGATGCCGCAGCTGACCGTTTCACCATAGGTTTGGCGACGTGCGGCTTCGTCCTAGGGGTCGTGGTCTTGGTGGTCGGCGCCGACGGTTGCTTCGCGGCTGGCTGTTCTACGAGAGCCTTGGCGACCTGCTGCTCCGGTGAGGTCGCGTTTGCGGGAACCGGCTCAAGCTGGTCCTCAGATTCCTGTGTATCGGGGAACCAGAAATCGCGATCGCGGTAGATCACCACTCCCAGCGCGACAATGAGCAATGCTAACGCGACGAGCATTGCCAGGCGCTGCCTGGGCTCGCGGCGAGCCTTCGTCGCCTCCGGCAAAGCGGGAGCGGGCAAGAAATCCTGATCGGCTCTGGTAGACAGCGTCTTGCTATGGAACATGGTGTGGAGAATGCTCAACCTGGGCCGCTCCTGGGGAGGTCTCTCCGCATAAGTATGCCTCGAAAGCGTGTGAAAGGCCAGCGGTTTTGAGCCGTCTCTATGGCCCGTTCGTGCTATCTTCCTCCGTAACTTTGTGGGGCCTTTTGAATCCCATAGGTGGGTATGTAGTGGAAAATGGGAGGCCGGATGGTGCCAAAAATTGTCAAACCCCCGAGGACCCGTTGGAAGCCCGAAGGCAGAATGTCCGAGGGCAATTTTGCCCGCATGTCCCGCCGCGAACTGCTGAAATTGGCGCCAGTCGTCGTCTTGGGGGCGTTTGCCATACCTGGCCTGCAGGAACCCCTGCTCAAGAAAGGGTTGGCCGTCAGCGACTGGGCTTCGGCGCTCCTGTTCCGCCGCGGGCATCTTGCGCCCACGTTTGCGGACTCGGAGCTTACCCCATTTCAAAAATTCCCGATTAACGGCTATGACGTCGACGATCCCGGGGTGATCTTCGAGAATTGGACGCTCACCGTCGGCGGCGCCGTGCAGAAGCCCGGAGAGTACACGCTGGCGCAGGTTCAAGCCTTGCCGCGCACTCGGCAGAACACCCGGCACGTGTGCGTTGAGGGCTGGGACGTAATCGGCCGGTTCGGCGGGGCAAAGCTGTCCGATTTCCTAACGATGGTCGGCGCGGACACCTCCGCGCGATACATTACTGTGGCTTGCGCCGACGATTATTACGAAACGCTGGACATGGCAACAGCGCTGCATCCCCAGACCTTGCTCTGTTATGAGATGTATGACCAACCGCTCACTCGTGAGCACGGCGCTCCACTGCGCTTAAGCATTCCCACCAAGGTGGGATACAAGCAGGCCAAGTATTTGACTGACTTAAAAGTCACCAATGTTGTGCAAAAGGTCGGCTACTGGGAAGACCAGGGATATTCGGAGTTCTACGGGCTGTGACGCATTAATTAACATCGAAAATCGCGGGCTGAGGGATCATGGTCGGAGGAAATGCATGAGCGGCGCTATCGTCGAAATCATTCGGACAAAGGACGAGGAAACCGAAACCGTCGCGCGTGCGGTGTATGAGCATCCACTGGTCGTGCGTCTGTGCCACTGGGTCAATGCGATCGCGCTGTTCGTCATGGTAGGCAGCGGGCTGCAGATTTTCCGTGCCTTCCCCAGTTTTGGGGCGAAGATTCCGCAGAAAGATCTGTTGAACTGGCCGAAGGCGTTTGCTATCGGCGGATGGCTGGGCGGCGCGCTGCAATGGCACCTCACATTCGCGTGGATTTACATCGCTACGGGCCTGATCTACCTGGGCTACCAGCTTTTCAGCGGCAACTACCGGCAAGTCTTGTTCACCCACCGCGACCTGCCGGGCGTGTGGCCGATGGTGAAGCATTACTTTTTTTTCGGGCCGAAGCCTCCGCCGCATGAGGCTTACAACCCGCTGCAGAAGCATGCTTACACCAGTGCGGTCGCGCTGGGCGTACTCTCGGTGCTGACTGGAATCGCGGTGTGGAAGCCGGTGCAGTTCTCGTGGCTGGCGTGGCTGATGGGTGGGTTTCATCTGGCGAGGCTTTGGCATTTTCTGGTGATGTGGGCGATTTTGGGTTTCGTACTCGGCCATCTGGTGATGGTGGTGCTGCATGGCTGGAACAACTTCCTTTCCATGCTCACAGGTTGGAAGAAAGATCCCGAATACTGACGAGCGGGGCGGGACGAGATGGCCGAAGCAGACATGGTCTTGAACAAGCCGGGGCCGGCGGGCACAACGCGCGAGCAGGATCTGATCGCGCGCGTCCAGCGTGGGCAGACCGAGTTGTTCTACGAATTAGTTCAGCCCTATGAGCGCAGGGTCTACGCCGCGGCGTTAGCGATTCTGCGCAACCAGACCGACGCGGAAGATGTGGCGCAGGAAGCGATGCTGAAGGCGTTCGCCAACATCCGGCAGTTTCGCGCTGAGGCCCGCTTCAGCACCTGGCTCATTCAGATCACAGTGAACGAAGCGCTGATGCGGCGCAGAAGGGAGCGAACCGTAGTCATGGAAGGCATCGACGACCGCCACGACGAGAAGAGCGACTATGCGCCCCGCGAGTTCGCCGACTGGCGCGAGATTCCTTCTGAGGCGCTGGAGCGCAAGGAGGTGCGGCAAAAGCTGGCCGAAGCCCTGGGGAGGCTCGATCGCAAGTATCGCGAAGTTTTTGTCCTGCGTGACATGGAGCAGTTGAACATCCAGGAAACGGCGGAGGCGCTGGGAATTTCTGTGGCGTCGGTGAAGACGCGTTTGCTGCGAGCACGGCTGATGTTGCGCGATCTGCTCGCCGGAGGCTGGGAGCAGGGCTGGTTCAGCCGTTTGCCGTTCGAGAAGGGAAGCAAGCCATGGTAGTCAATTGCGAGCAAGTTTGGCACGAGATTTCGAATTACCTCGAAAGCGACGTAGATGCCGCGCTGCGCACGGCCATGGACGAGCATTTCCGCACCTGCAAGCGGTGCGCCTCAGTACTGGAAGGAACGCGCAACGTGGTCCGACTGTATGGCGACGAACGAATGATCGAAGTGCCGGCGGGATTCAGCCGGCGTCTAGAGAAGAGATTGACGCAGAGCCTGCGCGTGAGCAGCCAGCCTTGGTCGACGTGGTCCACCTGGCTGGTTCCGGTGGCGGCGCTGGCGTTGTTTGTGGGCGGATTGCGGGTCGCGAATTCGCTGACGGGCGGGCAGCGGCCTCTGCAGTCCGAACACGCGCAGACCGGACGTGACATTCCTCCCGACATGCTGGTGGTGGTTTCGGCGGGCGCCAAGTTGTTTCATGCGCCGGGATGCGGCGTCATTCACAACAAGGAGAAAGAGCGGACCTTGACCGCGAAAGAGGCGATGCGGGAGGGTTACGTCCCGTGCCTGCGCTGCATGCGGAAATACCTGGAGACGGCGACCGCAGGGCACGTCGCTCTAGGCGACGAAGCCAATGCGGAGTTGGATTTGGAAAGAGATGAAGAGCACGTCCGGGGAGCTGAGCAGTAGCAGTCAACGGACTCTCATTGTGGCTGAACGGGAAAATCGCGGCGCGAGCAACAGGGCCCGCGCCCAAATTCGGACGACAGGCTAGTTGTTCTTCATCTCATCGTGCTTCATGTTGTCGTCCTTCTTCATGTTGTCGTCTTTCATAGTGTCTTTCTTCATGCTGTCCTTTTTCATCGCATCTTTCTTGCCGGCCTTCTTGGATTTCTTGTCTTTCTTCATCTGGTCGTTTTTCATGGTGTCGTGTTGCATGTCGTCCTTTTTCATGTCGTCTTGTTTCATCGTGTCCTGAGCGAAGGCGGCGAGGGAAATCGCTAAAACGCAGGCTAGCGTCAAACTGCTGAAAGTCTTTTTCATGAATCTCTCCTTGAAAGTTGATTCTCACGTGCGGGCAGAGATGGGATGAGGCACGCGGCGGGAAGTTACGAAGCGGACCGAAAAAGCATTACCACCAAGGACACGAAGGTGCACAAAAGGAAAAGCGATCCGAACCTAAGGAGCTAGCAGGCCAATTGGTCGCGTGTGACCTTCAGCCCGTTCAGGTTTCCCAGGGCTGTCACGGCTACGGATTCGGTCTTGAAGAACTCGTTAGCGAGGCTGGTCAGATCTTCAGTCGTCACGCTCTCGATCTTCTGGATCAGTTCATCCAGGTCGTAGTAGCGGTCGAAATACATTTCCTGGCGAGCCAGGTTCGACATGCGGGCGGTGCTCGATTCGAGCGACAGCATCAGGCTGCCCTTGAGCTGGGCTTTGGAGCGGCGTAGTTCTTCTTCTGGCACGGGTTCGGTTTTTAGCTTGCGGAATTCGCTGACCACCGACTGCACTACCTTGGAAGCTGAGGCCAGGGAAGTGCCGACGTAGACGGCGAGGCATCCGGTGTCGCGGTAAGGGTTGAGATCGCTATAGATGGAGTAAGCCAGTCCCTGGCGCTCGCGAATATTCTGAAAGAGACGCGAACTCATGCCGCCGCCCAACAGCGTGTTGAGGACGTAGCCGGCATGCCGCTTCTCATGCGCGATTGGATGCGCCGGCACTCCGACGCACAATTGCACCTGCTCGAGCGCTTTCTTGTTGCGCAGAATAATGCGGGACACGATCTTCGGTGCCGAGGAATGGAAGCCGTTTTTCAGCGGCTTCATGTGTTCGAAGTGGCGGGTGGCCAGATCGACGAAGCGGTCATGATCGAGATTGCCGGCAGCCGAAACGATGATGTTGCCTGGCGCAAAACGGTGTGTATACGCGTCCAGCACAGGCTGGCGCTCGAATCGCTTGACCGTTTCCTTCGTGCCTAGGATGGGCTTGCCCAGCGGATGATCTTTCCAGAAATTCTGGGTGAAGATTTCGTGGACAAGGTAATCCGGGTTGTCTTCGTCCATCTTGATTTCTTCCAGAATCACGCCGCGCTCGCGCGCGATGTCGGCGATATCAAAGACCGGATTCAGCACCAGGTCGCTGAGAATATCGATCGCCATTGGGATGTGCTCGTCGAGCACCTTCACGTTGAAGCAGATGCATTCTTTGGCGGTGAAGGCGTCCATGTTGCCGCCGATGGAGTCGACCTGGCGCGCGATCTCCTCCGCCGTGCGATGCTTGGTTCCCTTGAAAACCATGTGCTCGATGAAGTGGGAGATGCCATTCCACTCCGGGTCTTCGTCGCGCGAACCGGTCTGGAGCCAGACACCGATCGAGGCGGAGCGGATGTGCGACATCTGCTCGGTGATGATGGTTAGGCCGTTGGGCAGCACCTGACGGCGAATATTGCGGACTTCCTGCGCCATAAATTCGTCCTGCTGTGAAAGACTAGCTCAAGCCCAGTAAACTCTCTGTGGAGGGACCTTTACTATTCTGACATAGGGCCGACGGGTGTGCGAGAATAGTTTAGCTGTTTAGAATCAGTGGTTGAGTTCATTCCGCGATTCAGCAATGCCATGTAAGACGGACTACAGAATTGATGGCTGAAACGTCACAAAACGCGCTTCTTGGTCTAGATCGGGCCGACCTCGCGGCATTGGTGGAGTTGGAGGCTGAGCCTGCCTACCGCACGCACCAACTGCTGGAGGCGGTGTACCGACAGCGGGTGGAGTCAGTCGAGCAAATCTCGACCCTGCCGCAGCAACTTCGTCTTAGGCTTGCGGAGAAGGGGTTTTCCATCGGGATGCCGCGGATAGAGAAAAGCTTCGTTTCGCAGGATGGAACGGTGCGCTACCTGATCGAGTTGGCCGATGGCCAGAGCGTTGAGACGGTGTGGATGCCCGAGGGTGACGGCGGCGAGGCGGGAGACGGTACGCAGGCCGGGGATTTGGCCACCTCTTCCGCTGGGGCGGGGGCGGTTCGCAACTGGGATCGCGCCACGATCTGCATTTCGAGCCAGGTGGGCTGCGCCGTGGACTGCCAGTTTTGCCTCACCGCACTGTTGGGAGTGAAGCGGAACTTGACTGCGGGCGAGATTGTAGGGCAAGTGTGTGCCGTACTCAAGGATCATGGCGTGTCTCCACCAGAGGACCGCATCAATCTCGTCTTCATGGGCATGGGAGAACCGTTCCTCAACTACGAGAATTTCATGAAGGCGGTGCGGTTGCTCGTCGAAGAAGTCGGAGTGGCGGAATCGCGCATGACAGTTTCGACGGCGGGGATTGTGCCGCGAATTCACGATTTTGGACAGGAGTCGATCCGGCCGAAGCTGGCCATCTCCCTGAACGCGCCGAATGACGTGCTGCGCACCCAGTTAATGCCCCTGAATCGCAAGTGGAATCTGCCGAGCCTGATGGCCGCGGCGCGGGAGTTCCCGCTACGCAACCGGGAGCGAATCACGTTTGAGTACGTGCTCTTGAGCGGCGTCAACGATGCAATCGGCAGCGCAGAAGAAGTAGTCGAGTTACTTCGCGGCATGCGAGCAAAAGTGAATCTGATCGCGCTAAATCCTGGCCCGGGGATCAGTTTTTCGACGCCTGAGCAAGAGCGTGTGGCGGCGTTCCAGCAGGTGTTGATCAAAGCGGGGATTCCAGCATTTGTGCGGCGTCCGCGGGGCCGGGATATTTACGCGGCCTGCGGCCAACTCAAGCGGACGGTTGAGATTGCCACAGTACCGGTACCGTAGGTTCTTTGGTCTTCGCTGCCGGAGTGGGTTCTATTGCCGGAAGTTCCACGCTCAGCAGCAGTGCTCCATCTTCGCGGCGTTGCCGTAAAATCTTGCCGCAGTGCTCCTGCAGGATTCCTTGGCAGGCACTCAGGCCGAGGCTGTCCTCAGGGTCGAGAGTTGAAACTGTGTCCGAGCCAACTGCTGGCTGTAGAGGCATCGGTTCCGTAGCAATCCTCAACACGGAAACACCGGCCTGCCGCTTGGTGGTGACGGTGAGCACTCTACCGCCGCGAGTGGCCATAACGTGTACACAATTTCCCACCAACTGTAAACAAACTTGAATTAATTGATTGGAGTCGCCCAGGACTCTGGGGAGCTGGGCATCGAACTGGGTGCGGACCTCGACCTTGGCGGCCTCCCACTGCGGCTGCGTGAGCTTTAACGCAGTGCGAGCCAAAGTGTTGAGGTCGATCAGTGTTTTCGGGCTCGGGGCCTGCCTGGCAAAGCTGATGAGGCTGGCGACCAGCGATCTGGTGCGCCGGACATACTGGCCAATGGTGACCGCAAGGGGCTGCTGTTCGGGAGTGAGTCTGGTGCTGAGAAGCAAGTCCGAATACCCCAGCATAGCAGTGATCGGATTGTTGAGTTCGTGGGCCGCGCCTCCGACCAATTGCCCGATCGAAGCCAGTTTTTCGGACTGAAGGATCTGTGCCTGCAGCCGATTCAGATTGTCGACCGAATCCCGCGAATGGTCCAGCAGATGCATTAATTCGCGATCGAGTAATTGCTGGCGCACGAATACCATAAGTCCCATCAGCAACGCCGCGCCCAGAGTCAGCGTGAGCCGGAACAAGCGGATGCGGGGAGGAACAGCCACCTCCGATATGGCCCACGCGGCGAATAGAGGCAGGGAGAACGCTGCAATCATGCTGAGCCTCGTAACCCACACACCAAAAACGGTGGAGACCTCGCGGGCGTCGGCCTCGGGCTCCTCCACCCTGGTCCGCAGGCCGACCCAGGTGGGCCACGCCATGGCGCAGGCCAGCGGGATGTCGTAAAAGCTGCCGCTGTAATAAACATTGTGGTCGATCGCCCAGTTGGCCAGAGCGGAACTGGCGGCATAGCTGAAGCTCATGCCGAACAGGCTGGCGTAGAGATTCCTCCAGCGGCCTTTGCTGCCGATCCAGCAAGCCGCCAGGCCAACCAGCAAGGCGAGCTTTTCGGCCAGGTATACCGCGTTCAGATTGCGGTTATACGCACTCACATTGGCCACGACATATTGCCAGGGAATAACGATCAGAACGTAGAGATAAAACCACCACACCAGCAGCAGCGCAAAATCAAGACGCCCCAGGCGGGCGGCGTATTCGTCGCGGCGGACATCGGGTCGCAGCGCCAGCGCAGCCATGGGCGGGACGAGATTCAAGAACAGGATCACGTCGCCGTTAAACAAGTCCGGGACGTCGCGCCGCAGAATCAATTCGTAGTAAACCCAGAACAATTGATAGGTGAACCACAGGACCAGGCCGAGAACGATCAACGACCAGAACACGCGCATCCGGCCGCGCGAGCGCAGCACCAGGGGGATAAACGAGGCAAGCCCAGATAGCAGCAGCACGGTCTCGATCACGTCGGTGAAAACGGTGAGACGGAACGATTGCGGCAGCACGAGGGCCGCCACAATGAAAGCCGCCAACGCACCCATGACCGCCGCCAGCCACACTTTGGAACGGATGTTCAAGACACACTCTCAGGCGACATTCTAGCCTGATAAAACGGAACGAGACTGATTACTGTAGTAACCTAGCCCTATTAGCTTGCGGGCGACGGCATTGGCGGGCAGGGTACGCTGGCTTGTCCCTAAACTTTTTCTATTCAATAATATGCAGCAGAGTCGCCACCCCTGCGGAGACTGACTGAATTGCATCCTCGCGCTGAGCGGTATCGAGATTCCTGGAGACTTCGCATCCCACCCGACCCGGAGGAGACCCGCCGGATCGAGCGCTGGCTTGCGACTGCTCGGGTAGGCCTGGCCGCCTCTACGCTGCTGGCGATTTGGCTGGATCCCACCGAGCTCGGCCATTCCTGGGCCGCCTACGGTCTCTTCGTATTCTACTTGGCGAACGCGATTCTGATCCTGATGCTGCTGCGACGGCGGCAGCAGTCCACCTCGGCGTTTCGCTTATTAGTGCACGCGGGCGACATCGCGTGGCCGGCGCTGATTTCCATCTTTGCCGAAGGGCCAAGAACTCCTTTCTTTCTGTTCTTCTTTTTTGTGTTGGCGGCGGCGGCTTACCGTTGGGGGCTGTGGGAGACCTTGGGCACCGCACTGGCTGAAGTGGCGTTGCTATGGATCGAGCGGCCGATCCTGCTGCACTTCCGGTTGTCCCTACAGGGATCATCGGCGTGGAACGCGTTCTTCGGGTTGCGAGTGAACGTGCCTGCCTTCGATCCCTACCGTCTGTTCATGCTCTCGGTGTATTTGATTGTGATGGGACTCTTGCTGGGCTACTTGGCCGAGCAGCAAAAGCGTCTCCGGGCAGAAAAGGCGATGGTGAATCGCATCCTGTCGAGAGTTCGAGTCGAAGCGGGGCTCAACGGCACCCTGGAGCAGATCTTCAGCGAACTCATTTCTATGTACGGTGCGTCCGAGTTGCTGGTCGCGTCGCAGGAGGCGCACAGCCACCGCATTTTTGTCGGAGAGTTGAAGAATCCCGGCAACGGCGCGGTCTCGGAGTTCCGCTGGCTGGACTCGGCGCCGCGCCAAGCCAAAATGTACCTCGATGACTTTCCCGGAGAGGTTTGTTACGCCGTCGGTGAAGCAGACCAATGGAAGATCGTTGCCCTGGAGCAGGACGGGAAACCGGTGTCTCCGGCGAGCACTGCCCCGATTCAGCATCTGCGCGAACAGCAAACCTTCCGCTCGCTGATTACCTTGGCCTTCCTTTTTGGAGGCGAATGGAGAGGCCGGGTCTTCCTGTTCAACCCGAACTGGCGCGGAGAGCGGCAGGAGGAACTGCGATTTCTGCTGAGTCTGGTGCGGCAGATAGGGCCGGCGATCTACAACGTCTACCTCCTGCACCGGCTGAGGAGGCGGGCCAGCGCGGTCGAGCGCGCTCGTTTTGCCCGGGAACTGCATGACGGTGCGGTGCAGTCGCTCATTGCGGTGGAAATGCAGGTGGACGTGATACGGCGGCAGGCCGAGGCAGACCGACCGATCGGCAGCGAATTGGGCCGGATCCAGAGCCTGTTGCGCGAGGAAGTCCTCAAACTGCGGGAACTGATGCAGCAGATGAAGGCCATCGACGTGGACGCCGAACGTTTGCTCGGGGTATTGAACGACACGGTGGAACGCTTCCAGCGGGAGACCGGCATCAGCGCCAGGTTTGTGACCGACGTCGAAGATCTGGACATGCCGCAGCGGGTATGCCGCGAACTGCTCCGCATCGTGCAGGAAGGGTTAGTCAACGTAAGGAAGCACAGCGGTGCGCGCCATGTGCTGGTTCGTCTAGGTTCGAACCCGGACCGATGGAATCTGGTAGTCGAGGATGACGGCAAGGGTTTTCCTTTTGCCGGGCGCTTCAAGCAGGAGGAGATGGAAGAGATGGGGAAAGGGCCAATGATAATAAAGGAACGAGTGCGTTTGCTTGCGGGCGAACTCACTGTAGAATCAAATCCCGGGCAGGGAACGCGCCTGGAAGTCGTAGTTCCACGGGCCGGGGATGCACATCATGAATTTTAGGAAACCGCAGACGATTCGCATTGTGATCGCCGACGATCACCCGATCTTTCGTGATGGCTTGCGGAGGCTGCTCGAGGCCGAGCCGGATCTCAAGGTGATTGGAGAAGCTTCGGACGGGGCCGAGGCCGTGAAATTAGCGCGACAGTTGAAACCCGATATTCTGCTGCTCGATCTGGCCATGCCCAAGCATCCAGGGTTGGAGGCTTTGCGGGACCTCAGTGCTCCCGCGAACGCTACTCCGGTGCGGGTCATTTTGCTGACAGCAGCGGCGGAGAAGAGCCAGATTGTCGAGGCTCTGCAACTGGGCGCCCGCGGAGTCGTGCTCAAAGATTCCGCCACCCAGCTTCTTCTGAAGGCCATTCATACGGTGATGTCCGGCGAATACTGGGTAGGACGGGAGAGCGTTTCCAACCTGGTGCAGTACCTGCGCACGCTGATGCAATCCTCCAACGATGAAGCCCGCCAGAAAAAATTCGGCCTCACGCCCCGCGAGTTAGAAATTGTATCAGCTGTGGTAGCGGGATACTCAAACAAGGAAATCGCCGAGTATTTCAAGATCAGCGAAGACACGGTCAAACACCACCTGAGCAACATCTTTGACAAGCTTGGTGTGTCCACTCGCTTGGAACTTGCTTTGTTTGCGGTAAATCAGGCTCTGCCACTCCGGAGTATTGCCTGAAAAACCCAGCGAATACTGGCTCTTTGGGGTCGAATCGGTGGCACTTTCGTGCTATTGGCCGGGCAGAGCCCGCTGGGCTATGATTTGTGAAAGGACCCGTTTAAGGACACCGCTTCGTTTTCAGGTAATCCCCCTAACGACGTTAGGGTTAACCAAAAATAGGAAAGAGGAGCCCGTGGCAAATCTTCTACTGCACCTCTGGAACGATGACCGTGGTCAGGACATTGCAGAATACGCAGTCATGCTGGCTGTGATTCTGGTGATCGTCGTGGGTACCATCCGGCTCATCGGGTCCAACGCCAACAACGTATTCTCGCAAGTTGGCAGTTCGATTCAGTAAGCAAGTACAGATTCGATCGGGTTACCGCCGCAGGCCCGCCACCGCATAATCCGCGCTTCGTCTTCTTAGTCCCACCAACCCCCATCAGTTTCGGAAAGCTATTTCTGCTCAGGCGTCGACGCCTGTTGCGTTGCAGAAGGCGCGGACGTCGTAAACGCGACCTTTTCGCCTCCAGACAAACGCGTCAGGTACGGGAAGACCGGAGTGATCTCAAACTCCATCTTCTCGTGCACTGAGGTCAAAGCTACCGGTTTCGCCTTGGAGAGTTCGACCTGATCGCTCCAGGGATCAACCTTAATGCGACCGCCCAGAGGCAGCGCCGCGATCTGATCGAGGCGTTTCTGGTCCAGTTCCGGTGCCGACGCGAGCAGCGTCGACATGCGGATACTCTTGCCTGCCGCCAGGCTGTTCCCCAGGTGAGGCCGAATCAAGTTGGGCAGGTCGGGAGCCTTCTGCTGCAGGGCCTTCAAGAACAATCCAGCATTGCCGAGTTTGTCTTTGTAAGGCGAGTTCTTCAGCAGTTCCAGAGCCTTGGTGTCGGCTGCTTCCTCGAACGCGGGGTTGCGTTTGAAATCCAGGCGCTGGAACGAGTCTTCATCGGGGAAGAGTAATTTGTCGCTAAAGGCAAGCTGGGTGTCCATACGATGTCCCAGCACGATGTGACCGAGCTCATGCGCCAGGACCATGGCCAACGAGGCTTCGTCGGGAAGAACATCGAGCAATCCACGACTGATTACGATCGTGTGGCCGATGGTGAAGGATTCCAAAGGAGCGGTCAGGAGCACGCGGCAATGCACGTCTCCCTGCAGGTCAATGTTGTTGGTGACCAGCAAATTGTTGACCACCGTGCACAGGATCTTGTCGACTTCTCCCGGAGGCGCGAAGAGCCCGACTTTCTGAATTCGCTCCACCGCATTCTCTTCCGCCTGCCGTTCCCACATGCGTTCAGCGACGACCGGAGAGGCGTCCGCCGCAGCGTCGCTCCGGTCCTTAACCGACTGCTCGGAATCGACCAGGATCTGGGTAAACTCCTCATTCTTGTTCAGAGCTTTTAGGTCATAACCCCAGAGCCGGGTCTGGGCCTTGAAATGCAGGGACTTGGTGAGGCCGGTTTTGAGATTGGCTTCTTCGGTGTAGATGTAGGCCGGCAGCCACATTCCCGGGCGCATGTTCAAACGCCAACTATCGAAATGGAAAAAGAAACTGATCTTGGGCTGAGGATAGTAGGTTCCGTTGAAGCGGACGATGTTGTAATCCTGGTCGTCGACCCAGATCCTGCCCAAGAAACGCGCCGTCTTCTGGCCTTCCTTCGGTTGAACGTCGATGACAAGGCAGCGAACTTCGCCGAGAAATTCGCGGCGCACAAACGTGAAGTTGTAATACTTCTTCTGGAAATCGCTGTCGAGAACCACCATCTGGGCGAAGCCCAGCGGCAGGAAGTGGAGGGAGTAAACGCCGGTTAGCTTGGCGACCACCTTGCGACCGAATCCGGGCTGGCCGATGAAGGAAGTATCTTCCGGCCCGTCGGACATGTCGAGGCGGCCGAGGAAATAGCGGTCGTTCACGGGGAAAATGTTCTCTGCCTTGTCGGTCTTGAGATCCTGCACATAGGTCTCGACCATCGGATGCATGTGGCGCATCTGGGCGGTGAACAGGTGTTCCCGCTGCACGACATGATCTAGAACATCATTAAACGTGGTCGCAGGCGGAGGCGTAGGGGCCGCGCTTTGAGCGGGCACCGTCGCTGCGGGCGCGGCCGGATCGGCGGCGGGTGGAGTCGCGGAAGCTGGAGAATCTTGCGCAAGAATCTGAGAGACGCAACTCAAAACTACAAAAGCAACTACTGAGACCCTACCAACATTTCGCATAAGAACCTTCAGGGAGTGGATCAAGCTAACTGAAAAATGATATGCACCAGGGCGGTTGAGTCCGAGGGCTGTCCGTCCTTGAGTGCAGGTTTGAAGTGGATCTGTTCGGCCGCACGAACGGCGGCGTCATCGAGACCGTGCCCCAAACCACGAACGACTCGCAACACGTGAATTTTGCCTGTCGCTTCAAAAACAACTTCCAGAAGCACCTCACCTTCGATGCGTTTGGCACGGGCCTCGTCAGTGTAGATGGGAACAGGCTTGGAAAGGATCTCCGCCGGAACAACTTTCTCCGGCGCCGGAGCGGCTGCGCGCGCCTGAACCGTAGGAGGTGCGGGAACATCAGCATCGCCGAAACCAGCCTGGCGGACGGTGCCGCGCGAAGCCGAGTTGCGGGTGTCGGGAACGGCCACGCCGCCGCCGAAGCCCGTGCTGGCTACCACGCCGCGCACGCCCTTAGCTCCGCCTGTACCGTTGCCATAACCGGGTCCGGTCGGCAGATCAAAGCCACCGGCCTGAGCGATGTTTACAGCTCTAGTCTGCGTCGTCCTTGCAGGGACGCCGTTCGGATCGCCAAAGCCCCCCGTCTGTACTTGTTGCGGCGGGCGATCAATGGTTTGTGGCGCCGAACTTCCGGTCGAAAACAGATTCGTCCGGACCGCTTGCTTGGGCAGGACAGGAGCCGTGGAAACAGGCAAGGGATCCGGTTTCCGGTTGGCTATCTTTACTTCCGGGGCCGGCGCATCTTCCGTTTTTGGTTTTGGCAGAGGCTGAGGGGCGGCCAGACGCAATGCGGCCGGTGGAGGATCGAGTTCAGCCACGAGAATCCGCTTCGGGAGTTGCCGCTGCGGTTCGTGATTCTCCGGGACGGGCGTAGGCACTAGTTCGATGGCGTGATAATCGCGTTTCGGCGGTTCAATAATCTCGGGATGAAGAATCGGCACCCAAACAAAAATGGCGATCGCAATTGATTGCGCACCGTAGCTGAGGATGAACTCGTACCACGGCTTTTTCCACTTCGGCAGCGAGGAAAACAAGACTGGTTCAGACACCAATGGCCCCACAATCAGAATTGGAATCGTTCACTGTCCCAAACACCATTTCTAGTGTACAAGTTCCGTTCTGTGTTACCTAACTTGGGACTCAAGAACGCCAGTTCTACGCACGAGTCTACTAATCCAAGCTACTAATGCACGACGGAGGCCATTCCGCCGGCTTGGACCCTGGTTGCAAACCTCACGCGATCAATACGTTACGAGAATTCAGGTCCGGGCTAGGGTTTTCAGGCCTTTCCCGGTGCAAAAATCTACATTCGCTGTAGATAGATTTCCAGCCTCCCTCTACTGTCAGACCTTTTACCTCAGCGCGACGGCCTTTTAGCAGTGCACAATCTTGCTGCTCGTAATGCCGCGCGTGGCATTGCGGGTATCGACCACCAGTTGCGCCTCCTTGACGATCCTGGCGTAGTCGTAGTCGGAGTGGTCGGTGACGATCACCACGCAATCGTATTGGCCCAAGTCACTCAGTTCTGCGCATTTGAGTTGCAGGTCGTATTTCCGCCCTTTTCCGATAAAAGGGAAGTAGGGATCGTGATAACTGACCTGAGCTCCGTCCTTCTGCAACAGTTCAATGATGGTAAGCGAGGGCGACTCGCGCAGATCATCGATGTCCTTTTTGTACGCAACGCCCAGCACCAGCACGCGTGCCCCGTTGAGGGCCTTCTTTTGGCGGTTGAGCGCGCCACTCACCGAGGCCAGAACGTGGTACGGCATGTTGGTGTTGATCTCACCGGCCAGTTCGATGAAACGTGTCCGGAAATCCACTTCCTTGGCTTTCCAAGACAGATAGAACGGATCGACCGGAATGCAGTGTCCACCCAGTCCCGGGCCGGGATAAAACGGATGAAAGCCAAAGGGCTTGGTTGAGGCGGCCCCGATCACTTCCCAGATGTCGATGCCCATGCGGAGACACAGCAGCTTGAGTTCATTCACCAATGCGATGTTTACGCAGCGGTAGATGTTCTCGAGCAACTTGGTCATCTCCGCGGCCGCGGGCGACGAGACCGGAACCGTGCGATGGAAAATTGATCCATACAAGGCACAGGCAAGTTCCGCCGCCTGCGAATTCAGTCCGCCAACCACCTTCGGGATGTCGCAGCGAGCGACCGTGGTGTTGCCGGGATCTTCGCGCTCCGGCGAGAAGGCGACGAAAAATTCGTTCGAGGCGGAAGCCTCGGCCCGCGCCGCTTTGAGTCCAGCCTGGTTCTCCTTTTCGAGAATTGGGACCATGACCTCTTCCGTCGTGCCCGGGTATGTCGTACTCTCGAGGACGACTAACTGGCCGGCACGCAAATGGGGAGCGATGGCGTGCGTGGTGCCGGTGATGTAGCTCATGTCGGGTTCGTGATATTCGTCGAGCGGCGTGGGGACGCAAATGATAATGGCGTCCATGGCCTCGAGTTGCGAGTAGTCGGCGGTAGCGGAAAAGCCCTGTGCCTTCGCGGCTTGAATCTCTTCCGCTGGAATCCGGTAGATATACGAACCGCCCTTGGAGAGCGTGTCGACCTTACGAGCGTCGATGTCGAAACCGGTGACCTGAAATTTCTGCTCGCTGTACAACAGGGCTAGAGGGAGTCCAACGTATCCCATGCCGATGATGCCGACTCGGGCCTGGCGTTGCTGGATCTTGCTCTTGAATTGGTCAACAAGCGTGTCTGCTTCGAGGTGTGTCGTCATGAAGGCGTCCAGTATGAGGCGGAGATATGAAGTTCAAAATACCCTCAATTTTACACCTCGGCAGGGACCCCAGGGCCAAATACAGCGCCCGGATCGCGGAACGTTGAGCCGCGGAGAGCGGGGCTGATTGACAAGCGCGTCGAGAGGGAAACGGAGTCTTTGGATATTTGCCTGCGTGCTGCTGGCCGCGCTAGCACTAGTGTTCACAGCCTGTGCGGGCCGCATCCTCGTGGTGGACGCTCCCGAGCGGTCGGACGTGATCGTGGTCCTGGCCGGAGAGACGGATCACCGTCCGGCGCGCGGACTCCAACTTCTTGATCAAGGATACGGACGGCGCGTCTTGCTGGATGTTCCAGCGGGAGTCGAGATCTTCGGATTCGAAGAACAGCAATTGGCGGCGAAGTACGCGCAGGATCGTCCCGAGGCGGCATCGGTGCGGGTCTGTCCTATTTTCGGACTCTCGACCCGCGACGAATCGCACGACGCGGCCAAGTGTCTGGCGGAGGTGGAGGGCACCCGGATTTTGATCGTTACTTCCGACTTCCACACCCGCCGCGCTCTTAGCATCTTCCGTCACGAAGTTCATAGCAAGACTTTCTCCATCGCCGCCGCGCATGATGACCGACAGTTCGGAACACGCTGGTGGAGGCACCGGCAGTGGGCCAAGACCTGCCTGGATGAGTGGCTGAGACTCTTGTGGTGGAACGCCGTGGACCAATGGCGTTGAGCAGGATCGCCCGCCCACAGCGGAAACTGCCACAGAACGACAGAAGAGTTTTCCACCGAAAACGGCGTCCCCATCACGAAAGGCATTGACTGACAACAACGAGGAGGGTACGATTCGGGTGAAACGGTAACCAAGCTTACTATTAACTATCGGGGATACGCGTCTGCCCTCCGCACGATCACCGGCAGGCGGGGTCCCGGCTCGCAATCGTCCAAAAGGTTCTGCTCGAGGAACGGAAAATGATTAGGCCCTTATACCTGAAGATCCTGAGCTGCATGATGGTCATGATTTTTCCGGCTGCATTGTTTGCGGCGGAACAGCCTGCAGCCATGCTCTACAGTCATGGAACCGCCTTGCTCAATGGCAACAGCATAGCAAGATCATCGGCTATCTTTACGGGGGACCTGGTTCAGACAAATGCGGATTCCGTTGCCAACATCAATGCTGTCGGCTCAAGCGTCCTGGTCCTGAATGACTCGCTGGTTCAATATGAAGAGGGCGGTCTCAAGTTGGAACACGGGGGCCTAACCGTATCGACCTCGAAATTGCTGGGAGCTCACGCCGGCGACGTTACCGTGTCACCGACCGCTAGTGTTTGGACCGAATTTGAAGTCAGAGACGTGGATGGTAAGGTCAAGATCGCGGCACGAAAGGGCGATCTAACCATTAGGGATGACAGTGGGACGACTACTCTGGCACAAGGTCAAGACACCACTCGAGACGAATCGCAGTCGCAGACGGACGACAATAAGAAAAAGAAGAAAAGAGGGGCAGGGGAAGGTAACGTTCCGGGAGCACAAAAAGGGATTTTGAACTCTCCTGTGGCAGTCGGAGTTGGCGCAGCCATCATTATCGGGGGAGCGGCCTGGGTACTCACCCGGAACGACGAGCCGGTAAGTCCAGCCAAGCCGTGAACTCCAGAGTGGGCCTGCGCATTCGTCCGATCCCACGATACCTTTTGTCCAATCAGAAAAATCACTCCTAGTTTGGGGGGAGACTTCTCCGTCTGCCCTTCTACCTCATGGGATCGTGGCGGGGTAGACATTTCGGCCAGAAGATGAAGATGCGGTGCTGCGGGCAAACGTCCCGTTCAGAAATGCCAGACAATTCCGACGCCGACCAATACATTGTGTTGGCGACTATTGCCCGTGTTCACATTGAGTTGCGGCACACCCGACCAGAAGTCTCGCGCTTCACCGCGCAGGCTAAATCGACCGGCGAGCTTGACGTCGAGTCCAAGACCTGCTTGGACTACGCCGGTGGTCGTCCCGATTTTGCCCGGATTCTTTCCTCCAAATTCAAGCGTGGAACCTTCGCTGAAATGGCCAAACCCGCCACCAAAACTGACCCATGGAGAAACGGCTGTTTGGGGAAACAGGTTCAGCCGTGCTGCCGGGGTCACGAAGTACGATGAGTAATTTTCGGGGATCAAATTCTGTGCGGCGTGCAGATCCTCGTCCGGGTTCACGACAAAGGGGACTTCCACGGAAATGGAGGCGAGGGCTCCACCCATAAGGCCCCGAGCATAATTTACTTCGAAGGTTAATCCTTTGCCGAAGCGCAGGTCCGGATCGTAAGAGGGTGCACCCTGGACGCCCTTATCGCTGATGAAGGTGCGCCCAACCATCCCCGACAATTCGTTCTTTTGCGCTGCAGCCGGTGCCCCAATGATGCAAACCATGACAACAGTGGCGATGGTGAGGTTCGTCAGCGACATTTCTCCTCCTGCCCTCTGTTCGTTCCGAAGCAAGTTTCGGTCCGAGGCTGGCGCGCCCTGGTTTTTCCGTCGCTGACGTATCGAATACGCTCAGCGTAACTAGTTTTCAGCTAGTGGATGCGGGACCGATTATATCGACCGCGCCAGCTACTTGTCATCGTCAGACGAAGAGCGACGGCCTTCATGTTCTGCATCCCTAGATATTCGATACCGCCCGCGCTTGGATGAGCTCGCCAGGGGCGAAGCGGCCAATCCGCAGAGCGAATAGAACACTGCGGCGTTCGCCGGAATCTGCAAATTGAAATCCACGAAACTATGCAGCAGAAGTCCCGTACAGCCAAGCAAAGCGGCGAGAGAAACCGCCCCATCCCATTTGAATTCCCAGCGGCGCGAGGTCGGCCATCCGGATCGGTACAGGCGAACCAGAAACCACAGCATCAGCCCGAAGCCGAGCAAGCCGGTTTCCACCAACAGCTGTGCATAGTCGTTATGGGCTTCATTCACGAACAGATTTGTATAGAAGCTGCGGTAAGTGGGGTAGACGGTTGGGAAAGTTCCCAGGCCCCACCCCAACACTGGCCGGTGGGCGAACATTCTCAAGCAGTCTTTGGTGATTTTCAAACGCATGTCCGGGCCCAGATTCCCAAGTCGCCCCAGCACTTGCACTTTGCCTAGAAAAACTAGGAAAACGAGAACCAACACGCACACTGCCGCCACGCCGAGTGCAACACGAGGATTTCTCCTCTGCACGAGAGTCAAGGTGGCAAACACGACAATTTCGAGGACGAAAGAAAGCATTCCGCCGCGCGAGCCGGAAAGAGCGATCGTGCTAGCCATTAATACAGCGCAGAAGGCGACCAAGGCTCGCTTTCCCCCTCTCAGCAGATGGCCCATACTAACGACCAAGGGAAACGGTACCAGCATCTCCATCAGGCCAGCATAGTGGTCGTGGTTGACGTAACTTCCGTAGATTGAGCCATTGAATCGTGGAGCGTAGATCCAGAAGAACTTGCCGCTCGACGTCAACTCCTGAGCTAGTGCGAAAAAAGCATAAAGCGCTCCGAAAATAATCAGTGCCAGAGCAAATTTCTGCCGAGCATCTTCTTCTCGCGCGCATTCTGCTGCAATGAGCAGGACAATCCCGTACGAGACGTATTGAAGTACTTCGTATTTGGTAACGTAACCGTAGGCGGAGGTGCGCAGCCCGACCTGCGCGACGAGGAGCACAAAAAAGAGCAAGGCCGGCAGGTACAGAGGGTTTTTCGACAACTTCACCTGCCTGGAAACCACCTGTTTTCCCGCCCAAGCAAGGAAAAGGACGGTCGCACCGGCCTCGAACGCAAAAGTCGACCATTCCTCGACGGCACCGAACGCTAAGACCGCGAAAGCTAAGACAGCGCACAGGGCGAGAACCAGTACCCATTGCAGGTTTCGTGGTTCGCGATCAGGCCGAACCTCCAGATCAATGGAATCCCTCGTATCGACAGTCAAATGTGACGAGATCTTCAACGTCCCAATCCTTGATCGCTTGCCTCCACCAGACTGACATCATCGATCCAAAGCTTGCCTCGGATCAGGGGCGCGGCAGGCTGGCGAATAACTTTCAGAAAGAGCAGATTCGTGGTCGGCCCGGTATGAAATCGTGCATGTTGCTTATGCCAAGGATTGGTCCCCAGCAAATCATCGGTGAGGACGTAAGAAGAGTCAGTGTACGCGTCCGCAATTGCGAAGCGTGGGCCGCTGGCACTGTCGATATCCTGGGTCCGAGATTCGGCACTGAACTCGTAGCCAGTGTCGGGCTTCACGGGGATGAACTGAGCGATTCCTGCCTCCGGTGCGTTTCGTCCATCGAAGGTTACGGAAAGAGATCGTGTTCCGCCATAAAACAGATCCGTGTCGATGGCCAACGCAGCATGCGGGTTCGATTCGTACCACCAGTCAAATCCGCCGTTCAGCAGGTTTTCCTCGAATCCCCCGTTTACGATCAGGTTTTCAGGGGAAGGGAGATAGGGCTGGATCTCTTGGTCGACTTGAGCCAGTTGCTGCCAGGCCGTCTTCGCTGCCGCGACCTCTTGCTTGGCGATCAATAGCTGAAAATAGGGAAACGCGAGCTTCGGGGGAAAAGGTTGCCGCAACCCGATCAAATGATCCCAAGCGATTTCTGCGGGCACAACTTCCTGTTTGGAGACTAGCAAACGTAAGAATGACAAGTAGAGATCCGTTCTGCGCGGCAGGGCTTGGTCAAAAATTTGATTCGCGTCTCCCGTTGCACGCCAGCAGATCTGAAGCGTCAAGTCAACCGCATCCGGATCATTCCCCAGGACCGTGCGGAAATAGGGAAGCGCCTTGCCGACATTCCCCTGGACCAAGAAGATGTTGGCTGCCGCCCACGCGACATTTGGTGTTGTGGGGTCCGCTTCCACTGCTTGTTCAACGCTTTGTGCCTGCTCGTCGATGCGCCCTGCCACGTGATAAGCGCTCGCCAAATCCAGCCAGTACCGCGACTCGTAAGGATTCAGATGCACAGCTGTCCGAAAATCTGAAATAGCCCCGTCTAGACTCGCGCCGGATAGAGCAAGATATCGACCGAGCAGTGCGCGATACTCCGCGTTGGATGGCTCCAGCCGAGTAGCTCTTTGGATATCCGCCAAGTCAGCTTTTGCTGCCAGATGGGCGGCGAGGTACGCTCGGCCGGCGAATGGCAGATACAATCCGACGAGAATCAAGCAGGCCCCGGCAAAACCAAACCTCCGAAGTGGGGACTGCAATTCAATCTGCATCTGAATCTGTACCAGTAGAGGCGATGGTCTCTTGCGAACTCGCGACTCCGCCCGGGCAATATCAGGGCATCACGTCAAGAGACCTTGCTGACGGTCTCCGTTGGGTTATCTTCTCGCGACTCATCATGGTAGTAGCGTTTGGAGTAACGACCGCCGTAGTAGTAGTACGACTCGGCGGAATCCAAATTGAGCGCGTTTAGGACGATACCCATAACCCTGGCGTTGACCTGCAACAGCAGCTCACATGAGCGGCCGAAGTGCTAGTTTTGTGGTCTTTCCCGCCCTCGCAACTAAGATGACTCGGTCCGCCTCAGGAGACAAGATCACCGCGTCGGTCACGGATAAGCATGGAGGCGTGTCAATGATGACGTGGTCAAACTCAGTCCGCCAGCGCGCGATGTGATCCTTCATGACCGTCGAGCTTAGCAACTCGGCAGGCTGTGGTGGAATTGGGCCCGCCGGCAAAATCCACAAGTTTGGCACGTCCGTAAACGGAATCATGACGTCTTCGACTTTGTCGACTCCGCTGATGAGCGTGCTCAGACCTCCGCGAGATCGAAAACCAAACAGTTTACTAATCCCGGGGCGACGCAGGTCCGCATCGATCAGCAATACGCGACCCCCGCGCTGCGCCAAGACCAGCGCTGAATTTGCGCTAATCGTAGTTTTTCCCTCTTGCGGCAAAGCACTAGTGACGAGGATCACTTTGGGTGGGGCACCAAACGAAGAGAGCAGAATCGAAGTGCGCAGGGATCGGAACGCCTCGGCTGCTTCTGACTTTGGCCGTGCATACGTGATGAGAGTAGGCGATTCAGAAGTTTCGGATTGGATTGACGTGGCCTTCAGGCGTTTACGCAAGGAGCCGTTACTCGAAAACTGAAGCGGTATCGTCCCCAGCGCCGGCAAGGACGAAATCGCGCTAATCTCTTCCAGAGTCCTGATGCTGGTGTCCAGACTCTCCAGCACAAATGCAAGTCCAATACCGCAGGCCAAGCCAAGGAGAAGGCCGAGCTCGATGTTCCGGGGCACGTTCGGTTTGATGGGACTTGTCGGCGTCCGTGCGACGTCTACGACACGGATATTGCTCGATCTCAGGCCGGCGCTAACCCCCGCTTCCTTGAGTCGCTCAAGAAGATTTTGGTAAAGCTGTCGGTTCGCCTCCGCATCGCGCTTAAGAACAGAGTACTCAATCGCACTTTCGTTGAGTTGGTTAGCCTCCTGCTTCTGCTGATTGAATGCGGTTACCAGCAAACTCTCCCGTTGAACTGCCGCCAAATACTCATCCCGGATCCCCTCCTGCATTCTCGTTTCTTCGGCTGCGATTTCTGCCCGCACCTGTTTGACCTGATTGCTCAGTTCGGCGACCTTAGGGTATCCGGTACCGAATTGGGTTGTAACCTGTGCGCGTTGGGTATCGAGTTCAGCCTCCTTCTCACGCAACCTATCCAGCATGCTGCTTGAGCCTTCCCGGGAAGGCTTCGAGAATGCGGCAGGATCCCCATCCGCAGAGAGTTTGTAATTAGATTCCTTCTGAATGCGATCCGTCTGGGCCGCTGTAAGCTCCCTGTTCAGTTCGTCCAGCTTGGCCGTTACAATGTTTTGCTTCTCATCCACTCCCAGAATGCTGTGATCTTTCTGGTAGCGGACAAGCTTCTCCTCGGACGTCTGGACTTTCATCTGCAGATCCGCAAGCTCCGTCGAAAGCCAATCCGAGGTTTGGGTGACGGCCTCGTATTTTGTCTTGAAGTTTTCCTCGGTGAACGTTCTTACCAATGCATTGACGATCTCGGTGGCCAGTCGCGGGTCTGGGTCCGTGTAGCTGATTTGTACGAGCCGGGAGTTGGGAATCAATTGGACGCTTAGTCCGCCGCGAAATCTGCCGAGCAAGGCCAGCACTGCCGCCGGATCGGGCTGCATGCTCGAAACTTGAAGTGAGTCTCCAGTTCGCTGGGGTGTTACAGTCGTAAACTTGGGGTTCTGGTCCAGACGCATAGCCTCGATCACTTTCATGGCCAGAGCATCGCTGCGAAGAATCGCGGCTTGGGTCTCCAGAGTTACGTCGTATTGGTAGTCAGGCGAACTGTCCTCGAGGCCCTTGAATCCCAAGGCATTCGGATTTTCTGGAAAGATCGCCACTTTCGAGGTTGCTTGGTACAGCGGAGTCGTCCTAAGCGTGGCAATTACGGCGAGGGCAAAAATGATGCTGGCAGCGGCCAGGACTGTCCATCGCCGCTTCTTGAGAATCCGCCAGTAGTGCAGCAGAGGGTTTAGTTCTTCAGCAAGAAAGGGGTGCGGAAGGTGGTGACTATTTTCAAAGACTGGAAGCTCGATCGGCTCTAACGCTTCCGGTTCCCCGGCGCCGTTGCGTTTTGACTGCAAATCCATCAATTAAACCCCAAGAATCCCGCTAGTGGCATTATCGCGCCTCTGCGAACCGACGTTGTCTTAGGAATAGGCGAATTTTAACACTTTTCCTCCACTTTCTTGCCGCAACTTTAAACACCTTGTCAGCAAGCTCGTTATGTTCTTCATCCGTGAATCGTGCCCCTGCGGTGCTAAGTCCCCGTGGCCTGGGAGCAGTGGAAGGCAGCGGAGAGGACACTCGGTTCGTCGAAATTCGACTTTTTCCTGAAGAGGCGTTTCCCGGGACAGCGACGGATGGCTTATGGCTTAAGCCTTATCAAGCCATGATTCGAGCAGGATAAAGCCATCTATTTTGCCGCATGCCTTTGATGGCTTGCCTGCCAGCCCTTTGTTCGCGCCCGATTTGCGACCAGAGGCCTTTCAATCCCCTGCCAGTGAGTCTCGCAGGTAGCCCTTCCACCCTCGCCAGGCGCTTCTCGAGCTCGGTTTTCTCGTGAACTCGGAGCTGTAGGCGCATCAGCGGGGCCAGGCCTGCGGTGATCCGGGGGTGAAGCCTGCCGGCGTAGACTCGGAGATCAGTCGGGCGACGGAGTCTCGGATAGCCATTGCGTTGTCCAGGTTGGGCAGCGGATCCAAGCCGACCCGAATATGGCCATTCTTCTTCCCGCCAATCCGGCCTTAGCTCCACGGCCTTATTGGGATTGGCGTGAAAGAAGCACAATCCGCCCCCGGTGGCAGCGGCGCGGCACGGCTTGCCCTTGTTGGTCAGGGCCCTGCAGGGCGAATTAGAAATCTTCAGGGTCATCTTCTCCAGCATTCGTTGGCGGTGGCGAGCGAAACGGCACTCGTGTTCCTGCACCAGTTCAGGGACCTGTCCCCGCTGGTATCGGCACCGCCACCACGATGGCTGGAAGCAGAAGGATACCGGCGCGGCGATGCTCTTCGGCCGCGCGTTCGAACTGGCTTTGGGCGCCTACTTTCGCCGGGAGGACCCAGGGCCGTACTGTTTCGCGAACGCTCCGCATACAAAGACCAGGGTCTGCAGTCTTCGAACCATGACACCCAGGAGCGGATGCTCGAGCGAGGCATCATGCTCCTCACCCGCTTCTGCCAGGACAACCGCATCCAGATTCACCAACCACGCCGCAACCTGCAGATCAAGGTCACGCGTCCGATCGGAAAAAACGAGTTTGTCGCCTACGTTGACGGTATCGGGAAGCTCGATGTCGTTCGTAGCCTGCTGGAATGGAAAACATCCTCAAGCTGTTATCTCGAGGAGCCAGAGGGGCGAGTCCCCGTGCTGAAAGAAACTGACCATCATCTCCGCGTGCCTGCTGCCTGGCCTCGATGATGCCGGCGACATGGATGTCGAGTTGGTCCCGGTGTTCCTGATACCGGACGGTATGGGGCTAGAGATGGTTGGGATCGATTTTCAGAGAGGCGAACAAGAGAGTCTTGCTGGTCGGTTTGTGACTGCCGCCTTTGGGCTCGACCGTCACGAATACCTCATAGATCTGCGCCAATGTTTTCGGGTCATCACATTTTAGAATCCAGCGCTTCTTCGTGGCATTGTCCTCAAAGAAAACGCCCAAGTTGATCGCTTGCTGACGATCTGGGCCTCGTCGACCCCAGGCCTGGAACGTGCTCGCCCGTTTCAGTTCTGTCTGTTGGTCGAGATCGTAGGCATAGAAAATCAGAGACTTGCCTCGGGTATAGAAAACGCGACCGTAGGGCTTCTTGGTTTCGCCGGTACCGGCCACGTCATAGATTTCCGCAATGTACAGGTCGCGGGCGCCAATCACATCGCGGATATCGCGATCGTGGGCCAGGAGTTCGTCTCGCTGCTCGAGTGCTCCCTGCTGCTCTTGAAGCTCGCGGGTGAGATCGCTGACCTTGGCCTCCGATGCCTTGGCACTGGCAGCTTCCTGGGCGGACTGCTGGGCTAGGGAGTCCAGCTTTTCCTGCAGAGAGCTGGAGTTGCTCTGCGCAGATTCCAGCTTTTCGGTCAGTTCGTTCTTTTCCTGCCTGAGACCTTTTCGGCTCGCATCGCCCGCGCGCAGACTACTCTCAAGTCTGTTCTGTGCCGCCTTCATTTCGTCTATTTCCGCGGACTGTCGGGCCAGTTGGTGGCGAAGATCCGCGATCATCTTGTCGCGTTGAGTGATCTCTGCATTGGCAACGGCGCGGTCATGGCCGGCATCGCTCAGTTGCTCCTCAAGCGAGGCCTGGGTGGGGGCAGCCTCCTGCTTGGTTGGTTGCGGCTGGGGAAGTTTGGCGATGTCACGTGCTCGATGCATGCCAACGCGGTATGCGAAGAAACTCAGGGCGCAGAAGAGAAGAATTCCGGCAGCGTAGAGCATCCAGACATTACGCCAGGTGGACTCGCTTGAAAATGGAAGGATGCAATGGGGGAAGACCGATGAACCGTTCCTTTTTTCGGTTTCTCCGGGTGGATGCTTCTTTTCATCCGCCAAGCGGTCGAACAACGCCTTTTCAGCTTGTTCTTGCTGTTCCTGGGACCAAGTCTCAAGGGTACATGTTCGGGTTCTTCGCCGGCCGCGATGGCGGGAATTACGTCGCTGACTATCGATTCGTATTGTCCAAGGGCTTCCCGGCAGGCCGCACAGGCGGCAAGATGCTCCTGCAAGCGTTTCTGCTCGTCGTCGCTTAGCTCGCCGGAGGTTGACGCGGCGCAGAGCTCTAAGAATTCGTTATGGAGTCCGCTTTGAGACAACGCCCCTGCTGGCTTGAACGAACCTTGTATCATACTGCTCTCGCGCCCGGCAATTTGCCACCAAAAATCTGTTTTCGCAACCGCTCTAAGCCACGGAATGAATGGTGACGGACATTGCCCTTGGTCTGGCCGAGCATTTTGGCGATCTCGTCCAGCGTATAGCCTTCGATGAAGTGCAGCCGAAGAGTCTTCCGCTGGTCTTCCGACAGGGTTCCGAATATCTTCTGCAGGTCCAATTCAGCCATGATTTTGTCATTTGGATCGTCGAAACACCTAGATCCGGGTTCCGCTACCTGGACTGATTTGTCATCGAGTTCCACTTGCGTATAGAAATGGCGGGAACTGAGGTAACGCCGCCGTGAGATGGCGCGGCGATAGGTCATTTGGAGATATCCAAAACCGCGCTGGGCCTTTGGAATTGTCGAAGGTTCTGCAGAGGCGATGAACTAATAAGAAGATATCCTGGAGAAGGTCGTCGGCTTCGGATGCGATCTCGCAGAACCCGGTAGGCAATCCCACGGACGATGCAGGCATAACGGCGAAACAGGCACGCCAGAGCTTCTTGATTCCCGTCGCAAATGCAAGAAATTAAGGCTTCGTCGGAAGCTTCCGCCTCTAGGTTCGAAGGGTGATTTGAACTCACAACTTGACGGCTGTTCTGTTTGGAACCTACGAGAGAGGGCAATCGGGTTGTAAGAGACGAACTCACCGTGTCCCCAGGGGCGGAGCGATCGACCTCCGTCGTTTACTAATACACACTATAGGTGGGTCGCACAATTGTGGTCAACAGAAGAATGTTGCCTACATGCCCCAAAAGGCGCGGCGCAACCGGAGGGCTCGAACACCGCAGATTGCTTTCGGGATCGTCCTTCGGCAGCTGCGAGAGAAGGCAGGTCATTCCCAGGATTCCTTCGCTCACGCCACTGGATACCACCGCAACTACATTGGCCAACTGGAGCGAGGCGAAAAGAGTCCTTCCCTGAGCGCTCTGTTCAATTTGTCACAAGCTCTTGATCGTATTCCCTCCCAGTTGTTGCCTCTGGTAGAGAAGCAACTAGGCCTGGCGAAATAGTCAGGTAGGGCCGTTCTCGGGGGATCAACGCGCGCTTCTGCACTGCAACCTCGAAGTCTTTCCGTTACACCAGCGAGCGGTCTTTCTGGCGCACAGTCAGCAACGCTGGCGCTAGGTGCCCGGCTATTGTCTGATGACCGCGCCCAGACCGTTAGTCGGCCAACCGGCATCACCGATTACCTGAAGAACGAGGGTGCGCTAGAGCACGCGCAGAACATGGCCGCCCACTCCTGACAAAGGGTTGGAGCTGGCCAAACTGGCGAGGAGGCTTCAGCTCTTTTCTCTTCTGCGCCGTAAAGACGCTTCGGGAGGCGACGCAGGAACAAGGTCGAGATCGCCGACTGGGACGAGAAGGACCGCAATGCGCTGCTCTGTCAACTCAACAGCTGTCTCGGTCAGAAAGAAGGTGCGGCATGAAACGCCAGATCACAGGTTTGCAAGCCGCCGATCGCTGCGCCACTGACCAGATCCCCGACGGAGTGTTCCTGGTTCGGGTGCAACGAGTCCAGTTTCGTCGGCAGGCCTCAAAGCCCTACTACACACTAGCTCTGGCGATTCTCGAGCCCAGTCGATTCTCCGGCCGTACCCTCTCGAGCCGGCTCTATTGCAACCCAAGAACCCTGTGGAAGCTGATCTGGTTTCTACGCGACTTCGGCTGTGACATCGAACTGCTCGGACGCGACGAAGTGGATGAACGTCAACTCGAGGGCCTACAGGGGGTGGTCAAGATCAGTCACATCATCAGTCACATCATTTTCAATGGTACTTCCTGGCTCCGGTTCGACGGCTTCGCTCCTGCCGACCGCTGGGAAGAACTCTCACCAGCAAATCTGGACAACCCACAGGTGGCCTGATGATCTACAGCTACACTCAGATCAGCCAATACCTGACCTGTCCCCGCCGGTATCGACACCGCTACCTCGATGGCTGGAAGCAGAAGGACACGCGCGCGGCAATGCTCCACGGGCGTGCTTTCGAACTGGCCGTGGGTCCTACTTTCGCCGTGAGGATCCGGGGCCGTCCCGTTTCGCGAGGTCCGCTTGCAGAGATCGGAGTCTGCAGTTTTCGAACACCGACACCTGGGATCGCACGCTCGAGCGAGGAATCATGCTCCTGATCCGCTTCTGCCAGGACAACCGCATTCAGATTCACCTACCACACCGCAACCTGCAGTTCACTCGGCGAATCGGAAAGAATGAATTCGTCGCCTACATTGACGGTTTCGGGAAGCTCGATGGCGTTCGCTGCCTGCTGGAATGGAAAACATCGTCAAGCTGTTATCCGGAGGAGCCAGAGGGACTGCTAGCACTGGATCCGCAGCTTGTCTGCTATTCGTGGATGACCAGAATCTCCAAAGTCGCTGAGGTAGTGTTCGTTCGGAAGGGGCAGGTTGAGGTTCAATACCGACGCGCGGCGCGAGGAATTCGGTCGATTGGTGCAGGACACGATCCGGAGAATCGAGTCCGGACAGTTCCTTCCCCACAGTGGGATTCGTTTCCCGCAGAACCCGTGTAGCAGCTGTCCCTATGTGGGAGTTTGTTTGGGAAGGCAAGAAATGGCTAAAGCAAACCTGGTGCGGCGCCCGGGGGCTGAAGATTTTGGTTGGCTTGACGAGCTTAATTACTAAGAATCCGCCCATCTTGCCCAAGCTCAATCGCCGGCGAGCCATGTTCGTGCTCACGAAGATAGACGAGATTCCGGCATGGGAGGGGCGCAAAGAGGGGGAGCGGGATCCCCGGTGGGTCGAACTCGGGCGTTACCTCTGTGAGGTGCGGGCGGTAGCTTGTTCGCTGCCGAAGTCGAAGTGTTTCGACGAATTTCTGGAGAGGCATTTCCCGGAATCGAGGAGGAAGGCGTACTACCTGATGTCGATCGACGAGCACCTTCCACCGCAGGCCAGAAAGCAACCGAAGGACGTGGGCTGGACCAAGGGGTTGAGTTGGCCAAACTGGCGAGGAGGGACGGGCAGCACTTCGATTGTGCAATCTGGTTGCACAAAGCCCGTCAGATGCCGACGGACGACTTCAAGAAGGAGGTCGAGAAAGAACTGACGGGACGGGAGACAGAACCCTGGGAAATTATTTATTTCAAGGTGTACCAGAGCCAGATGCCGGTCATTGAGAAGGCGATCGAAACGGCGGCTTTGATGCTGGGAACTGACCGATTCCCGCGGCTACTGCTTGGAAATGATTTGTGCAGACTTCCTGGCGGGAGCTAACTTGGACAACGGTGACCCGGCGACACTGCTGTTCTCCGCTACCAGATTCTTCAAATTCCTCCCAAACGAGCAGAGGCAGGTTTTTCTCGAAAGTCTGAACGAGCGGGCATCGTGAGCATGGTCGACTCCGACTCTTTTCGCTTTCGGTTGGATCCCGCATCATATGAGGATCTGCGGCAGCAGGTCCTCCGCCGCGACGGTTGGCGGTGTCAATGTTGCGGAACGATGTCGAACTTGGGAGTCCATCATCAGCAATTTCGCAGCTACTCCGGAGATGATTCCGAAGGAAATCTAATCACACTCTGCGCCGCTTGCCATAGAAAGGCACACATTCCCGGGGCCCACGTTCGGTTCTGAATTCCGACCTCGCCCCGGATTCTTGGCTAGCGGCAGATTTCACGCCAGGCTTTGACGGTGCGAAGGACTCCGATTATATTCGTTGTAACGAATCTGTCTCCGACTGTGCCGAACGCCTTGGGTTGCATTCAACCAAACAAACCTAAGTCTCAGATCGCGCCGGCGCCCGATTAAGAGGGCGCAGGAGCCTTGCCCGACGGAATGAATAGGAGCGTTTCGGCGATATAGAATGCCTTGACGATTTGAATCGAGCATCGGTGCCGGTCTAGCATTCATTAGCGGGTATAAGGGGTATAAAAGGATTCACTAGTGGGCATAGGAGGGCATGTGGAAGCGTGGTCGGAGAAAGCTTGTCCTCCCGGGCGGGTCGATCTAGAAAGTGCGGCCCGTCATCCTTTCGGAGTCGAAACGGCCGCGGCTGACCAATGGTACGCCTTATTCGTTCGATCGCGACATGAAAAGACGGTCGAAAACAGTTTGAAAAGCAAGCGCTACAACGTGTTCTCACCCTCTTATCGAACCAAGCGGAAGCGCGTTGATCGGATCGCCGAAATTGAAGTGGCGCTCTTTCCCGGCTATGTTTTTTGCCAGTTTGATCCGAGCAAACGCCTGCCAATCTTAATGACTCCAGGTGTGGTCGGCGTTGTGGGGCGGGGAAATAGGCCGGAGCCTGTGGACGACACTGAAATCGATTCCATACGCACCGTTGCCTTGGCCGGACGTTCCGTTCAACCATGGCCTTTCTTGAGATTGGGACAGCGGATCCGGATGCAATCCGGTCCCTTAACTGGGATAGAAGGCATCTTCTTGCGCGTCCAGGATGAGAACCATCTGATCGTTTCCGTTACTTTGCTGCAACGTGCCGTCTCGGTCGTCATCGAAAAAGATTCTGTTTCACCCGTGTTCTCAGGCGAGCGTCACGCCGGTTTGTTTTAGAGTTTTTACCTGCCCGATTAAGAGGGCAATGGGAACGAATTTTTCAAAACCGCGATTGTGCGCGAGAGGGCGGTAGCCTGTCCGCCTGCCGAAGTTTTCTGCACCTGAGGATCGAGGAGCTCGTTGGAAATGTCGCCAACGATTTCGAGATGCAAAAACTGATCATTGAGCCCGGGCGCGCCGAGAAAAACTACTGGCGCGATTTGTGGCGATACCGCGAGTTGTTTTACTTTCTCGCGTGGCGTGACATTCTGGTTCGTTACAAACAGACGGTCGTGGGCGTAGCGTGGGCGGTCATACAGCCTTTTCTAACGACCGTAGTGTTCACCATTATTTTCAGCCGCCTTGCCAAACTGCCGCATCCCATTGGCGTCCCTTATGCACTGCTCGTTATGGCCGCCCAACTTCCGTGGCAATTTTTTTCTAGTTCACTGAGCGGATCGAGCAACAGTCTTATCGGAAATGCCAATTTGATCTCCAAAGTGTATTTTCCACGCCTCGTTGTTCCCGCTGGCTCAGTCATTACCAGTTTTGTGGACTTTCTAATCACCCTAGGGCTGATGGCTCTGATGATGTTGTGGTATCGATTCGCACCGGACTGGCGGGTTCTGACGCTGCCTTTATTCGTGGGGTTGTCGTTCGCCGCCTCGTTCGGAGCTGGGCTCTGGCTGAGCGCACTAAATGTGGAATACCGCGATTTTCGATACATAATTCCATTCATCGTTCAACTCGGACTCTACGTTTCTCCGGTTGGTTTCAGCAGTTCCATCGTGCCGACAAGATGGCGGATGATCTATTCGCTGAATCCCATGGTGGGAGTTATTGATGGCTTCCGCTGGGCGTTGCTGCGGGGCCAATCGCCGCTCTGGTGGCCGGGGATCCTGACCTGCATCCTCGTGACTTCTGGCCTCTGCCTGGGTGGAATTTGGTATTTTCGTAGAATGGAGCGGACATTTGCAGACGTGATTTGAGAATGAGCGACGTTGTCATAAGTATCGAAAGTCTCGGGAAGAAATACCGAATCAGGCACCAGGGTTCCCCCAAGTATGTCGCCTTGCGCGATGTCGTCGTAGATAAATTCGCGACGCCTATCCGCTGGGTTCGAGACAACTGGAGGTCAGGAAACGGGAGTCAGTCTCCCGAGCCCTTGCCCCAGATCCCCATTCCTACTTCGCGCGAGGACTTTTGGGCTCTCAAAGACGTTTCATTTGAAGTCAAGCAAGGTGAGGTAGTGGGGATCATCGGGCGCAATGGCGCCGGCAAGAGCACGCTGCTGAAGATATTGAGTCGGATAACTGAGCCGACAGCGGGCCGAGTGCAGCTGGAGGGCCGGGTATCCAGTCTGCTTGAGGTGGGAACGGGCTTTCATCCCGAACTGACGGGACGCGAGAACGTCTTCTTGAATGGTGCGATTCTAGGAATGACTGGGGCAGAGATCAAGAAGAAATTCGACGAGATTGTCGCTTTTGCTGAAGTGGAAAGATTTCTCGACACTCCAGTGAAATGGTATTCATCTGGGATGTACGTGCGACTTGCCTTCGCAGTTGCGGCGCACCTGGAACCGGAGATTCTGATCGTCGATGAAGTGCTGGCGGTTGGCGATGCCGAGTTTCAAAAGAAATGTCTGGGCAAAATGCAAGATGTAAGCCGAGGAGGGAGAACCGTACTTTTTGTCAGCCACAACATGGGTGTCGTGAGCACACTCACCGAGCGCTGCGTTTATCTGCAAGATGGACAAATCATCGCAATGGGTAATTCGCGCCATGTCGTGGAGATGTATTTGACAAAGTCAATAACAACTCGAGGTAAACGTGCAAATGACCTCGCATTCTTTAGACGCAAGGCCGAGAATGATACACCTGTGAGAATCACCGGCCTAGTAGTCAATGGCTGCGGTGATACAAATGATCTGCCGACAGTGGAGATAGGTGCAGCTATAACTATCGAAGTCAAACTTGATATTAAAAAACCTCTCCAAGGTGCAACGTTGGACATGATGCTAAAGACATCCCAGGGCGAGCGTGTGATAGTGCTCTTTTCTGGGGATCAGGGGTGTGCGTTGTTTCTCGACCCAGGACGGTATACCGTCAGCATTCGAGCTGGCAACCTGCCCCTAGCTCCTGGCAATTACTTCGTAGACGTGGGCGTTAATCAATCAACGCAAGCTATCGCATACGACGTCATCGTTGATTTTCCCCTTTTCAACGTCGTGAACAATGGGCAGGTCACGCAGTGGCTGGACCGCCCATGGGGAGTGTTGCATAGTGTTGCCGTCGATTGGAATACAACACAATCCCTCCGCATCGATGAATGATTCAGCTGACTTTTGGGCACAAAGACTGCGCAATTATGGTCACACCGGTTGGGCCGATCGGGTCATTTATACTTTTGATCAGCAAGAGCGGTTGGCTCTAATCGAGGCAGCCATAAACGAGTCGCCGATTCAGCGCGGCAGCGCAATAGATTTTGGTTGTGGGACCGGAGATTTTTCACAACTGCTGCTTTCAATGGGATTTAACGTATGTGGGTACGACCCCTACGTCCATCCTGTTATTACGTCCACTAACTTTGCTTATGCGGATTCACTTGCCGCAATCAAACTACCAAACCACTCAGCGGATTTCGTCTTGGCAGTTACCACGCTGGATCACATCCTTGAGGAGCGTGAACTGATTGACGTCTTGTCGAGGGTTCGCAACTATCTTAAACCCGCTGCTTGGTTTTATATTCTCGATTACGCTCTCGATTCAGCCAGCGACCGGGAAAAGTTCGGACTTAAGAACAACTACGAATCTTTCCGCTCGCTCGCGGAGTGGCTGCACTTATTGGGCAGGAGCTTATTTCGAGTACAGGCTGTTACACCAATGCCCCATCCGCTTATAAGCCCATCACTTGGCTACACCAGTTACAGTCGAAGTCCCCTTGTTCGCATCCGTCGGATGGTTCCGCGATTACCTTTGCCAGGATTGTGGCAGAACGCGCTCTTCACATGGCACGCTCGCACTGTGATTAAGCGTCATGTGACAACGTTAGGGGCAGACCGTAGCTCGCCTTTAAAGCTGATTCGGGCACAGCCGGAGTGATTGGCTTACTATTGCCTGTGCCACACAATTGGCGCACGCTCGGCGCGTCGCTCAGTGGAGGAACGAGTTGTCGCATCTACAACTGCCATCGCCCAGCACAACGATACGAGCCAGGCGGCCGGCAGTCCGGTTCGGCAACCATTCTTCTGCATCGCCATTAAGCGGCCTGCGCTCGGATTGTGGCCGATCGCCGACGTCGTCACTTCCGTCAACGTTCCGGAGATTCTGAGATCAAGTCGAGGCGGAGGACACAAGGAAGTGAAGAATCGCGATAAATGGAAGCCCAGTAAATATATCTACAGAAAGGGAAAGCTGATTGCATCGAGAGACCGAAAGGAGGTCGGCCTGGGATCGAGATTAATAGCCGATTTGGTTGCTGGGTACTATAATGAACACCTTCCCTTGCATGCTAAAGGTAAGCTATTGGACTTAGGTTGTGGTAATGTTCCTCTGCTCATCGCCTACAAAGACTATGTGACGGACATCACTTGTTCAGATTGGGAAAATACACCGCACAAGAATGAATTCCTGGATATTGAGTGTGATCTCACAAAAGCCCTTCCTTTTAAGGATGAGGAATTCGACACAATCATTCTTTCGGATGTTCTTGAGCATATCCCTCAACCGGACTACTTGTGGAGAGAAATGTCTAGGATTCTTGCAAAGGATGGAAACATAATGGTGAATGTACCGTTCTATTATTGGCTGCATGAACTTCCTCACGACTACTATAGATATACCGAGTCTGCGTTGAGACGCTTTGTCGAAACCTCGGGCTTAAGAGTGATTCAACTTGATTCGATAGGAGGGGCGCCAGAGATTATGGCAGATATCTTTGCGAAAAATATTATAAGTCTGCCGAAGGTCGGCACTGCTCTCGCAATATTAGCTCAGTGGCTCACTTCGTCGTTTATCAAGACTGGGGCTGGAAAAAAGGTGTCAATGGCAACGCGTCATAATTTTCCTTTCGGATACTTCTTGATCGCAGGAAAACCAATTAAATAAGTTGATAAGGCGCTGCCCTGGACAAGAAAGCTTTTGTGTTGCTGCGTAGCCACAGTCGCGTCTTATTGCCCTGTTCGTCAGAGGGTGCCATCGGATTGGGCGTGAAGACACAGGTCTGATTACTCAAGTGAGCCTCGCAGATGAGAAACAGATCACACTACCTTGTATTTGGCCAGCCACTAATTGAAGAGGCTGAAATCGAAGAGGTAGTCAAGAGTTTGCGAACAGCGTGGCTGGGGACCGGTCCCAAAGTTGCGACCTTCGAAAAACTAGTGGCTGAGTACAAGGGAGTGAAGCACGCGGTCGCCGTTAACTCATGCACAGCAGGTTTGCATTTAAGCTGTCTCGCCCTTGGTCTACAGCCCGGTGACGAAGTTATTGTTCCGGCGATGACTTTTTGCGCGACGATCAATGCGATTATTCACGCCGGCGCGACGCCCGTGTTAGTAGACGTCGAGCGGCATACGTTTAATGTGGATCCTGAAGAAGTGCGACGCAAGATTTCTCGACGAACCAAAGCAATCATGCCAGTGCATTTTGCCGGTCGTGTTTGCAATATGGGTGCGCTGAAGTCGCTCGCTCGCCAATACGATCTAAAAATAATTGAGGATTGTGCCCATGCCATTGAAACGGAATATTGCGGCCAGAAGGCTGGCGCGATGGGGGATTGTGGTGTACTTAGTTTCTATTCGACAAAGAATATTGTCACTGGCGAAGGTGGCATGTTGCTGACGAATGACAAGGAAATCGCGGCGCGAGCCAAGATATTGGCCTTGCACGGTATGTCGCAGGATGCCTGGAAGCGATTTTCCGACGATGGCTACAAGCATTATGATGTAGTTGAGGTGGGATTCAAATACAACATGATGGACTTGCAGGCGGCCATCGGCATGCATCAAATCAAACGTGTCGAACGATATTGGCAGAGGCGGTTGGAAATATGGAATCGCTACAATTCAGCATTTGCCGATTTGCCAGTTACCATTCCAGCCCCGTTCGACAACGAATCCCGGCACGCACTCCACCTTTATACCGTATTGATTAATGAAGATGAAGCAGGAATAACGCGGGATGAATTCATCACGCGGCTGCATGGCTGCAACATCGGGACCGGTGTGCATTACCGATCTATCCCAATTTATCCTGTCTATCAACGCCGTTTCGGCTGGCGCCCAGAGGACTACCGAAATGCTCAAGCCATCGGACAATCGACGGCGTCGCTACCATTGTCGGCGAAATTAAGTGACGAAGATGTGGAAGATGTTATTGACGCCGTCCGCCACGTCCTGAACGCTGTTCGGTAGACATGCCGGGCACCCCCATGCGAGTTTTGCATTCGGTCTCTACATACCTCAATCTCTCCGAGAATTGGATTTATCCTCAGATTACTCGGGTTCCGGCTGTTCACAGTCGTGTGATCTGCAGTTCTTTAACAAACCTCAACGAGTTCCCCATAGCAGGACGACCTATTGTGAATCCTCCTCCGTGGGAGGCATGGTTCGGGATCCCTCGAATAGTGAATGCATTGAGTAGGCGTCTTGGTTTCGGTGGATGCGCATTACGGATGCGAATCCGAGGATGGCGTCCAAAGATGATTCATGCTCATTTTGGCACGCGAGGTTTTGAGTGTTTGGGCTTAAAACAATCTCTCGATATCCCCTTGGTAACCTCGTTTTACGGGTACGATGCTTGGATGTTACCGCAAGCCGATCCGGTTTGGTTGTCACGGTACGAACGATTGTTTGCGGACGGCGACGCATTTCTGGTTGAAGGCCCCGCCATGTGCAAACGCCTTATGGACCTGGGATGTCCGCGGGAGAAGATCCGGACTCATAGAATAGGGGTTGATCTTGAGACACTTCCGTTTAGGCCGAGCGCCATTTCCCATCAACTGCAGATCGTAATGGTTGGACGATTTGTAGAAAAGAAAGGTTTTGTTGATGGCTTGCGTGCCTGTCTTGAGGCGCGGTTGCGCGGCGTCGATCTGAAAGTCACAGTCATTGGAGACCATGGAGTCAACGATCGTGCTGGCCGCCAGATTAAAGAGAGTTTATTCAAGCTGGCCAGCGAGGCTGGATTGTCTGGCCGGGTTGCATTTACTGGATTTTTGTCGATAGGAAAAACGAGGGAGACGATTCGGGAGCACCAGATCGTATTATGCCCGAGCAAACATGCCACAAATGGAGACGCAGAAGGGGGCTCACCGGTTGTTCTTACGGAAGCGATGGCACAGGGGTTGATTTGTATTGGCACGCAGCATTGCGACATTCCGGAAGTCATCGTCAACGGTGAAACTGGTTATTTGTGCGAAGAAGGTGATATTTTGGGAATGACAGAAGTTCTTTGCGCTTTGGCCGAGAGACGCGACAATGCAATAGGCTTAGTGACGCAAGGTCGTAAACACATCGAGACTCATTTTTCCTTAACGACCCAATTGCAGAAACTGGGACAAATTTACGGATCATTTACTGGCGAGGCCGCTTGACCTCTCGTTCGTATCTTGAGTATAGGGTCGCCCGGTTGTTCGTGGTGCATTCATAGATGAAAGCCTGGTTCATCATTGTCGCCCTTTGCCTACGGGCCGCGGCTCAGAACAATTTGGACGAAGTTTCCTCGGTGAACCCACCTAATGAAACGTCGGTGAATACAGCCAGTGAGACAAGGTCCATGGTCATTGTCTCTCATGCTCCAGGGGTGGATTGCACAGGAACCAAGGACAGTTCTGCCGCCCTCAATCGCCTTTTTGATGCACGGCTCGGCGGAAACATTAGCGGGAAACATGTGATCATTCCAGCCTTGTGCCAGCTACGCGTGGATCATCAGGTGATTGTTTTTGGTCAGTCAAATTTCGTGTTGGACGGAGAAGGGCGTCCCGGAGGGAGCCTTTTTGGCTGCAATGGTTCAGTCGGCGCCATGCTGTTGATCAGGCGGTCCGGACATGCTGAAATTCGGGGGCTGGAAGTATATCCAAAGGGAGTGCATTGTAGTTCTAGCTTTACACAGTCCGTCCTAGTCAGCAATACCATGCCAGGCGGAGTAACAGCCACCGATCTTAAATTCGTGAACATGGACATTCATCCCAGTTCAGGAGGAGTGGCTATCCCTAACTATATCGGAATTGAATTCGGAATTAACGGTGAGCAGAACGCAGAGGACCTGCGCGTTAGCGATTCGCGCATAACGTGCGGCAACAGCAAAAATAGCTATGGTGTGGATATAGAAGGCGGGAATTCTGACGACGATGAGGTGTATCACGACCTCATAACGGATTGTTTTCAGAATGTACGCGTATTTGCTGGTGGAGCACGCATAGTAAATAACAAATTCGGAGGAGGAGGGAATTTTGCTCAATTTGGATCTGGCGGAAGCACGATTTGGGTGAGTGGCTGTGCTCCTCCGTTGCTTATTCTGGGCAATGAAGCGGCGGAAGGTTCAGGTCAGTTCATCAATTCAAACAACGATCGAGGTGGTTCTGGCTGCCAGATGCTCATCTTAGGTAATCAGTGGACCTTGGCCGGTGGCGGCAGCATCGACCCGAATGTCTATCCGGTAAATCTAAACTCCGGAGGTGCCGATAACCAAGTAGTAATTGGCAATAGTTTTAACGCGGCAGGGACCACATCCAGACCTATTATCGGCAGTGATCGGCGCAAACCAACCGGGCCTCTGGGTAGTCTTGTCGAGCTCGGAAATGAAGTGTTACACGACGCGGGCGGCATACTCAACACATACAGTCCACCGTTTGCGCAAGGTACGCTAAGTTTCAGTAAATCTGTGGAGGGCACCACCTCATTCCAGACGTTGCTCTCGCTGCAAACACCCAGTTCATCATCCGCCAGTTGTACTGCAGGACAGATTTGGGCTGACACAAACTTTGTGTATGTGTGTGCGGGGCCTAACAAGATTAAACGTGCGCCACTTTCCAGCTTCTAAAAATCTATTTATGCCCCCCCGCGACCCATAAAGATATGAAAACTTTCTTGAAGAGATATATTTCCCCCGATCGTAGACGACTGATGAGGCGGTCGCTTGCACGGATTCGCTGGTTTGGATTGCGGCGCTATTGTCCGGTGTGCGAAGGCAACGTGAAGAAATTTCTTCCTGGAGGGGTGGTGCCGCGTCCAAATGCCCTCTGCCCAATCTGTGGTTCGGCCGAACGTCACCGTTTAGATTGGTATTTCATGAAAAACCACACTGACCTGCTCAATGGAAAACAAAAATCTTTGCTTCACGTTGCTCCAGAGTATGAGATATCGAATCGCCTGAGGAGAGTTGGTTTTTTGGACTACTGGACTTCATCCCTCGATGGCAAAGATACTCGCGCTAAGATCGACATCACAAATATGTGGTTTCCGGATGATCAATTCGACGCGATTTATTGCTCGCACGTTTTGGAACACGTCACAGAGGACAGAAGAGCGATTCGCGAGTTTTGGCGTATTTTACGGCCGGGCCGGTGGGCGCTCTTGCAGGTCCCGATTATACCTGGGTTGGAGGTCACTGCGGAAGATAAAGCGATTGTTGATCCAAACGAGCGAGCAAGGTTGTATGGTCAGTGGGACCACGTTCGAGCCTACGGTTCCGATTATCCCGACCGCTTGCGGCAAGTTGGTTTCAACGTAACAGTCTTTCGTGCGGGAGATATTCTGACGTCAAATCAAATGATTCACTGGGGCATCGAAACCTGCGAAGAGCCTATCTTCTATTGTCAAAAGGTGTAATTGGCCCAAGGACTCGGAGCTGTCGATGTGTAAGTATGCCCTTCAGTCATTCTACAGCTGTAATCGTATGTGCTGAGTATTCGCCCAGCTGACAGGGACTGAAGGCAATACGATTTTACTCCTGTCTTGTTGGACCCAAATCCACTATGCAACCGGACGTTTCAATAATCATTCCATCACGCAACCGCTTGTGGTCTCTACCTAGGGCGATTGAATCGTGCCGAAGTTCAACTCTGGGAGTGCAAATAATTGTGATTGACGACGGTAGTGCGGATGGAACTGCCCAATGGTTGAAAACCCAAGAAGACTTGGAAATATTGCAAGAGGAAGGCTGGGGCAAACCATGGGGAGTCAATAAGGCGCTCAGCCTAGCCAGAGGAACCTATCTGCGTTACTTGGATTCCGATGACTGGCTGAATCCTGGAGCTAACGAGAGACAATTTGAAATCGCCGAGAGTACTCAGGCGGATGTTATCGTTGCCGGTCTCGACATCTATCAGGACGATGCACTTGTTAAAACTGACTCCTGGTGTGACACTGACGACTTTATTGCCCAACAACTCGGTGAGTCATTCGGTTCGCATTATTCAGCTTTTCTTTTTCGCAAAGCCTTTATCGAAGACATTCCGCATCGAACATTATTTCCCTCATCGGACTTCGCGTCAAGAGATGATCGTTGTTTCATCCTGGAGGTGGCGCTGCGGAATCCCCGCATTGCGGTTTGTTCGATGCCTACCCTATGTCACCGCCACCACATGAAGGATCGGCTTCAGTTCCAGGGCGCGCTGCGAGGAATAGGAACCAACATTCAGCATCTGTACATTTATCGCCAGATCCTACGTCTCCTCGCTCAAAGCGATGAGTTGACACCCCGTCGTCGTAGGGCCGCTAGCAAAAGTCTCTGGCCGCTGGCCCACTGGGTGGCCTACTCTCACCTTTATGAAGCGTGCGAGATAGCTGAATGGATATTCGATCTTGATCCTGAGTTTTGCGTGCCTGAGGCAGGCGTGCTCGGGGTGCTTTATCGCCGCATCGGATTCCGAAATACCGAGTTCTTGCTGCGTGTTCGCCGAAGGTTCTTGGCTCTCTTTAGAACTAAGCAACACCCGCAAAGCTTGGAACTTAAGTAGACTGCGGAAACGAAGGGTTTCGTGGACTCAGACTCGGACTATGGCAAGCTAGATAGAAGGATTATGTAGGCTTTATCGGCCGGGAAATGGTCTTTACTGCATCCGTAACTCACTCTATAACAGGGCATCGAGATCACGAAAGTCAGTAGTGAGTAGGCTTTTAGTCACGGGATCCTCCGGGCTGATCGGCTCCGAAGTGGTGGAGTATTTTTCTCGTATCGGCTGGGAAGTGCACGGCCTCGACAACAACATGCGGGCTAATTTCTTCGGCCCAGAAGGCGACACTCGTTGGAATCAAGCAAGACTCATCTCGCTCTTTCCGCAATTCCGACACCATGAACTTGACGTTCGGGATCGACCGGAAGTGGCAAGACTGGTTGAAGACCTTCGGCCGACCCTTCTGGTTCACACCGCAGCTCAACCTAGTCACGATTTGGCAGCTTCGCGACCATTTGATGATTTCGATGTCAATGCAGTCGGAACTCTGAACCTGCTGGAAAGTGTTCGCAATCATGCTCCGGATTGCACTTTTGTGCACATGAGCACCAACAAGGTTTATGGGGATCGCCCTAATACGATTCGGCTCAAAGAATTACCGAATCGCTGGGACTACGATGACCCTGAGTACGCTGATGGAATTCCTGAAAGTTTTTCGATCGACCAGAGCAAGCACAGCGTATTCGGCGCTTCTAAAGTAGGAGCCGACATTATGGTGCAGGAATATGGTCGCTATTTTGGTTTAAGATCCTGCGTCCTCCGGGGTGGATGCCTGACAGGACCGAATCATAGCGGGGTGGAGCTCCATGGATTCCTTAGCTACCTGATCCGTTGCCATCTGGAGGGACGTCCGTACAGGATTTTCGGATATAAGGGAAAACAAGTGCGGGACAATATCCATTCACTGGATGTCGCACGATTCATTCACACTTTTTCGCAAGCACCGCGTTGCGGCGAGGTCTACAACATCGGTGGCGGGCGCGCGAATAGCCTTTCCATACTTGAAGCTTTCGAGCGAATCACTGCTTTGACCGGACGCAGGATGCAATACGAGTATTTGGATAAGCATCGCGAGGGTGACCACATCTGCTACATTAGCGATCTCAGAAAGATGCGCACCCACTATCCAGAGTGGAACATTACGAAGAGTCTCGATCACATTTTTGCCGAGATTTACGCAGCGAGTATTCAGAAGTTAATAGTTTAGGGGCTTCCGATTTCTATAGATGCGCATTCTTCTTAGCTGTCTACAAAGTCTGAAACGGCATCGGCTTCCCGCCTATGGCTTTTGGCGTAGCTACTTCGTTCATGGACTGCTGGAGGCGGGGCACGAAGTCGTCGAGGTTCCGAATGTCGATTGGGTAGAAGGGATCACGTATCCTAATGGCAACGAACTTGATTCCTGGCGTTCCCGGACCTGGGAGATCGTCAACACGTTCGTGCAGCGGGAGCTCACGAAGAGGCCGCTCCATTTGTTTGTCGGCTATTTATATCCTAAGCAGGTAGAAGTATCGGCGATTCGGGATTTCCAGCAGAGGGGAATTCCTTGCGTCAATTTCTTTTGCGACAACGTGCGGCAATATGTCAAACCGCCCGCGGAGTACGCGCCCTTTGCCTTGCACTGGGTACCGGAATTTGAAGCCCTGCGGATGTACCGAAAGGCCAGTCTCCCGTTTATACACGCTCCGATGCCCTGTTGGATTTCAGAGGAGTTAAGAAATCTGGCATTCCTTGAAACTGAGCCGCCAACGTTTCCTCGGCTCGGCAGACATTCTGCGTCGAGATCTACTTGGTCGCGCCCTAGAGCTTGGTTCAGATTTCATCATAAGGGGACCCGGATGGCTCAGCAGTGGGGACACGAGCGAACGGATCACCGCGAGACCCATTCGATAAAGCATAGCAAAGAATCAAATCGATCTCGTGAGGCAGCACGGGATTTTGCGGTCTTCTGACGAAGCTAGAGGCCCGCGCACGACCTCTTCGTCCGCCGTCGATCCGTGAGTCACAAGTCGGGGCAGTCTGCATTCGATGCCGATTACATTCGCATCAGTCGAGAGGCGATGGTTACCATCGGAGTAAACCGGGTGCCCACCGCCATTCGATCTCCCCATCGGCCGTTAGTTTATTCCCGTTTACGTGACATCGAGGCGCCAATGCTGGGTGCGTGCTATTTGACCGAATGGACCGAGGGACTCGAGCAATGTACGAATTGGGCAAGGAAATCGAGGCTTATCGTACGGCCGAGGAGCTAACCAGTAAGCTGAGCGAGTTGCGACGGCGATCCCTTGCGCCGTAGCGCCATGCGGGAGCGGGCGCAGCGCAGGGCGCTTGCCGATCATACGTTGCCGAAGTATCGCAGCGTCATCCGCGAACATTTTGGGCTTGAGCGGCATCATGAGATTGAACTCCTTTATAACCCCCGATTGCTTTGCGAACGTCTGGCGATCGAATCGGTGAGACGAAGAAGGCTCGCCACTCTCAAGGGCACGCAGGCAGCGAAACTATCTTCGGGGCACATCGACACGCTGGAACTGTTGCAACTCGCGAGCCCAGCGGGAATCAGCGTGATCTACGATATCGGCGCTAATGTCGGAACCTGGAGCCTGTTGGCGAAATCACTTATTCCTGACGTGCGGATTGAGGCGTTCGAGCCTTTGCCAAAGCATCAGACTGAGTTTCTTCGAAACTTCACAGGCAGCGCCGATGTAACTTTGCACTCTGTTGCACTCGGATCTGACAATGCCACTGAACGTTTCACATTACAGATTTTTCAGATGCCTCCAGCCTCTTGCAGCCGAATGAGGCGAGCTGGGCGCATTTCGGTGTGCGCGAGGTGCAGCGGTTGTCGCAGTTCCCGTGGTTCGGCTGGACGATTATCGACGGGACAGGCAGCTTCCCCGGCCTGATCTGATGAAGCTCGACATACAGGGCTTACGAACTCGAGGCATTGAGGGGTGCGCCAGAGTGTCTGACGTTTCAGCGAAAGCCGTTATCACCGAAGTCAGTTTCATCGATTATTACGAGGGGCAATGTCTTTTTCACGACATCGTCACTTATTTGTCGAGTTTGGATTATTCCTGCGGGCTTTCGGAATCAACACACCAACCGGAAAGCCCGTCGGGCAAACCGACGTTCTGTTCATGCGCGGGGCGAGATCGGAAAAGAACAAGGTGAAGGTTTGAATTCCACATGAGGGATTGGATGCAGGAGGAACTCCGCCGTCGGTGGCGATTGAACCAGCAGGGCGGGCTGCGAGCTCGCGCCTCTCGCTGGCGTGTTCTCCACTGGTTGTTGCTGCAGCGATTGGGTTGGCACCGATGGGTGAAAGGTCATGTTTTTTGGGGCGACCCAATCTACGTGCTGACGGGGGAGGTTGTTTCCCGCGGCATACTTTCATTTGGCATGCCGAGCTTGCCCTGACAGTTTGGATGATTGAATTTCTTGAACCCGGAATGTGTGTCGTCGACGTTGGGGCTCATCTGGGTTACGAGGCTATGTGGCTAGCGTGATTGTTGGGCGAAGGGACGTGTCGTTTCTTTTGAGCCTCAGGAGCAGATGGCGGGTTGGACTGTAAAGAATCTTCAACAATTTCCTCAAGCAAGAGTGGTAAGAGCCGCGGCTGGCGAATCGGAAGGAAAAGTAGCGTTCACCGAGTGCGACATCGTCCACTCAGCATTCAGCGGCCAGGCACTGATCCGGAGCGAGCGTATCGGAAACAATACGAGTTGAAGTCACTACGATCGGCAAAGCCCTTGTGGAGGACGAGCGTCCTGTTGACCTTATTAAATGTGATGCGGAAGGAGCGGAAATGGCTAGTTCTTCATGGTGCCATAGAATATTCTTAGTGAGGATAAGCCTTTTCTACGTATTAGAGGCCGAAATGCCGAGCCATCGGCAAGTTCCGTCCGCGGGTGAGCGAGTTTGCAGAGCTACTCGTCCCCATCGGATACCAGGTGTTTGTCGTTTGATTATGATGGCAAGCTGAGACTGGCGCCGCTCGGGACTCCTCGTCGAAGGTCACGCCAATGTTGCATTCATTCACAACTCAAAAATCGCACCGTTTCACAAATGTTATCCGTGAGTAGACTCTGCCTTTATTACCGGAAGAAGCCAGAGGTTGATCGTTGGATACTGGGCGATCACTGGCTTCGGCCACTGGCTCGCAGGATCATCCGGGGCAAGGCCAGGATGGGCGGAATAGATAAGGTGCTCCACAACCTTTGTCTTGGGCTGGATCGTCTGGATGTTGAATATTTTGTCAATCTTCCTTTCAAAGAATTGAAGGCGAATGATCGGGTTGGTGTTTTGGGTCGCGGCCGCTATTCACTTCACGGCTACGACAAGCCGAATCCAATTGTGGCGGGAATTGCGCTCATGGGCCATCCGAGCGAATGGCCTACCTTGTGTGAGGATTATCCGGTAACGCGCTATTTGCAGCATTCAGCATGGGCGAACGAAGTCTACCGGCCATACTTCGGCGATCGGTGCGGGATCTGGCCGGTCGGCATTGACACCGACACGTGGCTGCCTAACGCTAACAATCAAAAGGACATCGACCTCCTCATATATGACAAAGTGATGTGGAATCGCGAACTGGTCAAACCGGCTCTGTCTGCGGTGATTAGCGACTTTGCATCGCGAAAGAATTTGATCGTGGAGACCGTGGCTTATGGAAACTACACGGAACGGGACTATCGCAGTCTTCTTGGTCGGTGTAAGGGGATGATCTTCCTCTGTGAGCACGAAAGCCAAGGGCTTGCGTATCAGGAGTGCCTATCCAGCGGCGTACCAATACTCGCATGGGACCAGGGATGTTATCTCGACCCCAGTCGATTCGCGTGGGGACAGCCGAATATCGCCGCGACCAGCGTGCCTTACTTTGACGATCGGTGCGGCGAACGGTTTAAGGGACTTGAGGACCTCAATGAGAAGCTCTCAATGTTCATGGAGAAGATAGACGCGTCGGCATATAGTCCACGAGACTTTGTTTTAGAGAACCTGACACTTAAAGGCTCTGCTGCCGAGTATCTCTCATTCTTCGAATAGCATCAAATGATTGCGGCGTCGGCTCCAAAAGATACCAAGAAGATCCCATCCCTCGATGGGCTGCGAGGAGTCTCGATACTCCTCGTCATGCTGGGCCATGCGCAGGGAACGCGAGGTTTTCCTTCTTGGATCCCATCTTTTGTTACTTCACACGCGTCACTGGGTGTGCAGATCTTCTTTGTTATCTCGGGGTACCTCATCACAACACTCATTCTCGATGAGGAGCGAAACACAGGAAAAATCTCGCTGAAGCTGTTTTACGCCAGGCGAACGATTCGCATCTTTCCTCCACTCTACCTCTTCCTGCTGTGCCTGACGATTGGCGTGTGGACGGGCATTCTCGTACTTCCTAAATACAACCTGGTGTTTGCTGCTACTTACGTGATGAACTTTGTTCCGAGTTGGAGTGGAACGTGGGTTACGGGCCATCTCTGGTCTCTTTCAGCGGAGGAGCAGTTCTACCTAGCGTGGCCAGCAGCGATAAAGTTCGCGGGCAGAGCGCACGCGCTGGCGTTTGCGGCAATCTTGGCGATCTGTTCCCCTTGGGTGGCCCTTGCCGTGTACCAAACGAACCATAATCTGGGCTTCCGTTTTTTGGGAGTCATCCCTGATTCTATTGCGTGTGGTTGTGTGCTCGCAGGGGCTATGCCTTGGCTACGTCGCCAAAAATTATTCTGGGCGGTTCTTTCAGCGCGGGCGGGATGTCTCGTCGTACTGATTATTCCGCTTATCGATCACCGGAATCATCCAAGGATTCACTTACTGGTGACTGAGACGGTGCTTAACCTATGCATCTGTTATTGCATCGGACGTTATACGGAATTCCCAGAGACGATTGGTGCACGTTTTCTCAACAGCCGTGTTGTGGCCTCAGTCGGCCGAATCAGCTACTCAACGTATTTATGGCAGCAGTTGTTTCTGAATAAGTATGGGACGGCACTACTGGAGACATTCCCGATGAACATGGTCGCTACGTTCTGCTGTGCCGCGACATCATACATCATCCTAGAACAACCTCTGAACAATCTGCGAAAGCGACTGCGACCAAACGTTGCTGTAACTGGCCTTAGTTTCACGAAGAACGCTCGCGGCCAACCCTCTGCTGGATATCAGGAGCCATGATGTTCAAGAGCGTCATGGGCCAGTGCGTCAACTATATTCCGTATTCACTGCGGCCTTGGATAAAGAGCGTCCCAGGCGTCGCTAGGCTGCAGCGGTGGCTAATCACCAGATTTTTGTCCGATCGGCCTTTTGTGCACACAATCAATGTCGGTCCTGCAAGTGGGCTTCGGTTTGAGGTCAGCCTTCCTCTCGATAAGGGAATATGGACCGGGATTTACGAGCCAGAATTCATAACCGCGCTAGTTGAACACATCAAGCCGGGCGACATTTGTTATGACATTGGCGGTTATCGGGGCTATATTTCGGGAGTGATGGCTTTGGCAGGAGCATCGAAGATCTTCGTATTCGAGCCTCTGCCAGACAACCAAAGGGCTGTGGCTCGTCTTTGTGAGCTCAATCCTCAACTCCCGATTAACCTCATTGCAATCGCGCTGGGTAGTATAGACGGGCAAGCGTTTTTCAAGATGATGCCCGACTCGAGCATGGGAAAGCTTGCTAACAGCTCATTCCAAGCGGAGGCCCCGGCCGTGGACAAAATACCGGTAACGGTTCGTCGAATTGACTCTCTACTTCAAGGTCGCGAAATTCCGCGGCCCAATGTGGTGAAGATTGACGTCGAGGGTGCTGAGCTCGACGTGCTCAGCGGAGCTCTTGAGACGTTGAACATGTCACGGCCTACAATCTTCTTGGAAGCTCACGGCGCTGCACTAGAGGTGGCTTGCTCGCAACAACTTTTGCGATTCGGCTACAAGATCCGTCGCATTGAACGCGATATGCTCGCTGAAGCGTCAGCGCGGCATCTTGTTTGTCTGCCATGACGAGCCGAGCTGGAGGCCCAAGTTACCCGCAAAAACGGCGCGTCGCAATTCTGACAGCCGCACCGCTATCTCGAAATCCGCGCGCATTTAAGGAGGCCGAAAGTCTCGTCCGCACTGGGTTCGAGGTGGTTGTGTACGGAGCCTCCTTTGAGGCTGGTCAACTACGGACTGACGAGAAGCTTGCTGATCGTCACAGTTTCTCTTTCAGATCTGTACCGCCCGTAGGAAGAGGCGGAGCCATGCCGACGCTTCTATCAATCTCGAGGCGCATTCGTACACGTGCTGGAATCGATTTGAGCCGATATTTCCATATCGAAAACGCATGGCAATTGGGCCCTGCCGTTGTCGAGCTGGCGAAACAAGCAGGAAAAGCTAAGGCGGACTACTATATTGCGCATCTTGAGCAAGGGGCTTGGGTGGGAGCACGACTTCATCGTTCCGGATGCAGGGTGGGTATTGATATGGAGGATTGGTATTCCGAGGACCTTCTGCCCGAAGCACGCAAATCTCGTCCTCTGCGGTTATTGCGCGAGTTGGAAAGGGAACTTCTGACCGGAGGCGCACATGCTACTTGTCCCTCCCGCGCCATGAGCGAAGCCCTAGCAAGGGAGTTCGGATGCCAGAAGCCTACCGTCATCTACAATGCATTTCCTTGGTCTGACCGACAATTCATTGACGGTTTGTCCAAAGACCGAGGTGATTGCGGTTTGCCATCCATCCATTGGTTCTCTCAGACCCTTGGCCACGGCCGTGGATTGGAAGATCTTATCGCCGCTCTCGCTTTCCTCAACCACGAGGCTCAGATCCATATACGAGGGGAGCCGATGATTGGATTTGAGAGTTGGCTCAAGCACCGCGTGCCGGAAACTTGGCGCAGACGCATTAAAATTCACCCGCTCGTGTCGAACGGGGAACTCTTGTCACGGATCGCTGAGCACGATATCGGTTTCGCCGGGGAGACTCCTCTGATTCGCAGCCGCGACCTGACTATTACAAATAAGATTCTGCACTATTTGCTTGCGGGACTCGCCGTTGTGGCAAGCGAGACTGCCGGTCAGCGGGAGGTGGCGATGCAATCACCAGGTGGCGTATTCCTTTATCCGTCGGGCAACCCTTCTGCTTTGGCGGCGTGCCTAGACGTACTTCTTAGGTCCACCGAAGCCCTGAGGCAGGCCAAGCGCGCCGCTCTCGCCGCCGCAGAACGAACATTTTGCTGGGAGCGCCAGGAAAGATCACTATTGGAGGCCATCAATCGCGCATTGGCCTCGCCTGCCAGATAGGAGCGGTGGCAATCACGAACTCAATCCCCCTTCTTGCATGGCTGGGCTACCCACTCGCCAAGCCAAAGGGCTTTGGGCGGATTGTGCGGTGGTTCGTGTCGCCGGAAAAATGCAGCGATCTGC